>SRSL01000059.1 GCA_009735695.1 Christiangramia bathymodioli | reverse complement strand
CACTCTGAGGAAGAAGCAACCTGGGAGCGTGAAGATGATCTGATGGCYAARTACCCKGAGCTCTTTGCTAGCCARCCCTGAATCTCGAGGGCGAGATTCTTTTAAGGGGGATAGGTTTGTAACGCCCYGAATTTTGCAGTTGAATTTTTTCTTTTCTTTACTCGCCAAAATTCRGGCGTTACCTTTTCTTTTCTTTTTCCCYTCGCTAAACCTTGAYCTTTTYCAAAGTTMTAGCGGGRTTCGGYTTGGAWYTCCCGTGTAAGAAAACCCTAARTACTTTATGTTGTTTGATGCACCATGCCGAACCTTGCATTTCTTTTGATTGCTTTGAAAGYGCAAWTGCATTCATGTAGAAAGATCGGATTTCGAAAATGAGGAGAAGATCTTTTCTTTCTTTTTCTCTCTCTTTCTCTCTCCTCTTTTTCTCTCTCTCCCGCGCCGTGGGCCGACCCCGGCCGGCCCAGCCGCCCCTGGCGCCCCCTCTTGGGCCCAATTGGCCCATGCCGCCCCCCCCACCTCCCCTTTTTCCCCMAAYYCTYTCTCCCTCCCTCTCATTTTCTCTCATTTTCTCTCCCYCACCCTAAGCCGCCGCCGCCCCTACCCCCTGCCCTAGCGCCGCCCCTCCCCGTCGCCGATCGGCCGCCCCGC
>SRSL01000058.1 GCA_009735695.1 Christiangramia bathymodioli | reverse complement strand
CGTCTACAGCCGCCTTCATGACTACGCCACCATGGCGCAGGAGGTCCTTGGCCCAGAMTAGGATCCGAGCACCGAGCCGATGGACCCAGATGTGCTCATGAGGGTCGGAGGAGGCAAGAGACATGGGCRGTACTGGATTGCCGAYGGGGCAATYGACTCGTCCTCCACTCCCACTCTGTCTCRGGTGMGAGCAAGGAGCACGGGCTCGAGTCCAGCCATACGACCTCGGCACGACAGCTCACAGCATCGCATACARCAACTCGAGGTTAGTGCTTCTGTAACTCGTCCTTCCTTKAGTTATATACCTWSTCTT
Organism: Christiangramia bathymodioli; assembly: GCA_009735695.1. Taxonomy (GTDB): domain Bacteria; phylum Bacteroidota; class Bacteroidia; order Flavobacteriales; family Flavobacteriaceae; genus Christiangramia; species Christiangramia bathymodioli. The sequence goes on along the minus strand of SRSL01000058.1, from coordinate 339 downwards.
TGAGTTACTATAACRTTGGCTTGTAATATTACAGACCCAACTAGAAGAGATGGAGGCGAGGATAATGGCGGAGCGGGCGGCGGCTGATCAGAGGATGGCGGAGATGTTCCAGTACATGCAGAGCCTTGGCGCCGCACAGGGCATCSCTCCGCCACCTCCATTGTTCCCYTCAGTTGAACCTACTCTCTTCCACACTCCTATGAGTAYCAAAATTGTAGTTAGATGTTTGTAATGCATCTGGTATAACACATGCAATCTCTTCTCTGTGCAGGGCCAATAGTTAGATGTTTGTAATGCATCTGGTATAACACATGCAATCTCTTCTCTGTGCAGGGCCAA
>SRSL01000010.1 GCA_009735695.1 Christiangramia bathymodioli | reverse complement strand
GATATTTGAAAAGAGGTTCGGCTCTTAATCTTTTATTTCTGATTTCCGAACAGATCAGGAAGTAACTAAAACCATTTAAATTATGAAACCATTAAGTTCAGAAATGCAAAAATGTATCGATGATTGCAACGCCTGTATTACTGCGGCGAGAATTTGCCTTGACCAACATTTGGGGGAACCCGACATGAAACAATGCCACAAATTTTGTCTGGATTGTATTGCTTTATGCAGTGCGTGCGTCCAGCTATTGGCCAGCCACTCTGATTACTCAAAACGTGTTTGCGGAATTTGTGCCGACTTATGTAAAGCCTGTGCTGATGAATGCACAAAGTTTGAAAGTGAAGTTTGCCAGCAATGCGCAGAAAAATGCAATGCCTGTGCAGATAGTTGTAAAAAAATGGCAGCTTAAGAAAAAAATGTAGAAATTTTTCTTAAAAGGAGCGGCTAAAAAGTTGCTCCTTTTTTATAAATGGGATTATAAAGTAGGGAAAAATACTATCCAATCTCTCATCCACAACCACCTATAAAAAAACCTCTAGAAGTTTGGATACCACCCGGGCTTCCGGAGTACATTTGATCCCTTGTTTAAAACAACAATATAATGTTTACTAAAATAAAAGAAGACTTTGTAAGTATAGGTTCGTTGTTTACTTCGGTTTCAACACTATTATGTTGCGCGTTACCATCATTATTGGTAGCTCTGGGAATGGGAGCTGTGGTGGCCGGCCTGGCTTCAGATATTCCCTGGTTGTTTAGCCTGAGCCGCTATAAAAGCTGGACTTTTTTGATTGCCGGGGTAATGATTGGCTTTAACTTTTGGCTTTTCTACGGAAGAAAAAGGCAGCAGAGTTGTGAAATAGACGAAGACGGAAATGAAACGGCCTGTGATACAGCAGCTAAATGGAGCAAAGGGATCTTGTGGTTTTCCTTTGTGTTATATCTCTTTGGACTTTTTGCAGCCTATTTACTTTTTCCCATTCAAAAATTTTTAGAATTATAATATAATTAAAATGAAGACATATTTTTTGATCCTGGGTATAGGATTATTGACGTTGTATCAAGTAGAAGCCCAAGGACATGGCCCTATTTATGGTTTGCAGACGCCCACTCTGGCGAAAGGCGGTATAAACATGAACGCTGCCGGAATGAGTATAGCGACCGAAGACGATGCCTCTTATATGCTTCGGTATACATTTTTCTATGGCATTACGGAAGATTTACAGGTTACCCTTACCACTCCTACTGTGATTGAGCGTCTGGAAAATGCTCCACGAACCCGTGGAAATAGTATGATGCCTTCCAATGGAGATATCGAGGCTGCTTTGTGGTATCGTTTTTTTTCAAATGCTTTTGGGGTAGGAAAGAGGTTTGAATCCACAGCAATTTTAGGTGTATCTGCCCCTACTGAGGATGTTCGCGGACAGGTGAATGTAGGGAACTCTATCCATGGGGCCATTTCTACGGGATATGCCTCACGTACCTGGTACGCCTGGTTAGGTGGCGGTTACCAATATTATTTTGAAAAGGACAACCAGCAATTAGGCGATTTACCCTATGCAAGCATGGTGATTGGTTATCGTCCCGATGTTTTTATGGGGGATTATCCTAAACCCGATTGGCGGGTTTTTATTGAATCATTAGCCGAGTTTCCGGGAGACAATAAATATACCGGTCAACAAAATTTTACAGACGAAAGTAGCAAAAAAGTATTAGTGGGACCTTCCTTCTTAGGACTTTACGGGGCTTGGGGTATTTCTTTTGGAGCGCTGTTTCCAGTGGTACAGGATTTAACCCCAAAGGCAATCAAAGAAAACTATCGGGTATCCATTAATTTAAGTTATTGGTTATAGTATAAATAAATTAAAAAAAATAAACAGATGAAAAAAATAGTATTATTAATTGTAGTTGTGGTATTTGGAAGTTTTAGTTCCAATGCCCAGATTCAGAAAATAGATCAGGAAGTGTTTGGAATGGACTGTGCCCCCTGTGCTTATGGACTGGAGCGCGGTCTTAAAAAATTGGATGACCTAGAAAAAGTGCAGGTTAGTCTGAATGACGGTAAAGCTTATCTTGATTTGGCAAATAACAATAACTTGAGACTTAGGCAAATTCAGGAGGAAGTAAAAAAGAATGGTTTTTCAGCTAAGAATGCCGAAATAGTTATAAAGGGCAACTTCGTTGAGCAGGATGGCACTTATTCAATACAAACCGGGAAAGAAACTTTTACGATAGCTGAAGCAACTTCTACCAACTTACGTTCCAGGTTAAAACCCGGAATTGTAAAAGTGAAAGGGATAGTTCAGGATGAAGAAGACGGTAATTTAACTAATAAGTGGAAATTGAATATCATCCAGGTTTATTAGCCGGAAAAAGGGAGTTTTAAAGAACATTAATTAATGGCGGACTCTACATCGAGCCCGCCAATTTTTTTAAAAACTTAGAAATGGATTAATCTTTCCTCGTAACTAATTCATACACACAAGGGATCACCACCAGGTTCAGAACCGTTGCAGAAAGCAATCCACCAAGGATCACCACCGCCATTGGGCTTTGAATCTCACTTCCCGGTTCGCCTCCTTTTAAAGCTAATGGAATAAGTGCCAATCCTGTGGTAAATGCTGTCATCAGAATTGGATTTAACCTGTCGAGCGCACCAGATTTAATGAGCTCATACCCACGAAGGCCTTCTTTCCGAAGATCTTCATATCTCGATACCAGTAAAATTCCGTTTCGCGTAGCTATCCCAAATAAACTGATAAAACCTATCGTGGAAGCTATACTTACAATTCCTGATGTAAAATAAACGATCAGAATTCCACCTATTAATGCCAATGGCAGATTTATGAGAACCACAAAAGCCAGTTTCACATTGTTAAATTCAAAATATAACAAGAGGAAGATCACGAAGATTGCTATAATGGCAGTAATCAACAGCATTTGTGAAGCTCTGGATTCACTTTCAAATTGTCCGCCATACTGTACCCGGTAACCTTCGGGAATAGTTACCGAAGAATTCACGGTTGTGCGAATTTCTTCTACCGCACTTCTCAAATCCCGACCCTGCACATTGGCAGCAACAACGATCTTTCTTTGCACATCTTCCCGGCTAATGGTATTAGGACTGCTTACAGAAGAAACTCTCGCGAGCTGTTGCAATGGAACCTGTGAACCATTTGGCAATCCTATCAAGGCAGTTTTGATTTTCTCTATACTGTTTCTAACATCCTCCTTATAACGAACCACCAGGTCAAAATACTTCTGACCTTCATAAATTTCACCCACTTCATGACCGGCAAAGGCGATATCTACCTGCTCCATTAACTGGCCTACGCTCATTACATAAGCTGAGAGGATCTGTCGTTTTGGGCTTATCTTGATCTGTGGTACTTCGATCTGCTGATCAACAGCTACATCGGCAAGCCCATCGATAGGAGTAATATTCTCCTCCACGTTTTTACCTATTTCATATAGCTGCTGAAGATCGGGTCCAAAGATCTTAATTGCAATATTGGCCCTGGTTCCTGAAAGCATATGATCGATACGGTGAGCTATTGGTTGTCCCAGTGTAATATTAACTCCCGGAACGATACTTAATTTCCCCCGTACGTCTTCAAAGAATTCCTCCTTGGATTTATCTTCCAGGGTAAATGGCACATCGATCTCGGCGGCGTTCACTCCCTGGGCATGTTCGTCCAGTTCAGCTCTACCGGTCCTTCTGGTAACCACATCTACTTCAGGCATTTCAAGTAATAATTGCTCTACCTGATTTCCGGTCTTATTACTTTCTTCCAGAGACATGGATGGAGGTCCAACCACACTTATCACCATCGATCCTTCATTGAATTCAGGAAGAAAACTTCTCCCTAATTGGGTAAACAAGGCGATGCTCAGTAAAAATGCAATGACGGTTACTGCGATCACGGTCTTAGGGATCATTAAGGCTCGATTTAGAATATCGGCGTAAGCCTTCTGTAACCATCTTTCCACTTTTGTTCCTTCGGACTGCTTTTTCAGCATTTTCTCCTTTTTCATAAGATAGCTACACAGCACCGGAGTAACGGTTACCGCTACAATCAGCGACGTCAATACAGAAGTGATAAAAGCAATTCCCAGCGGTTTGAGCAATCGACCTTCCATTCCGCCAAGGAAAAACAGCGGTACAAAAGAGACGATAATGATAAGGGTTGCTATGATAATGGAACTTCTAATTTCCACCGATGCATCCCTTACCACGGTGATCACCGACTGCCTTTCAGCTTTTGGTTTTCGAATATTTTCGCGCAATCGTTTATAAACATTCTCCACATCAATAATAGCATCATCCACCAGTGCTCCAATTGCAATTGCCATTCCACCCAAACTCATAGTATTGATGGTATAGCCCAGCATTTTTAATACGATAATCGATACCAATAACGAAATTGGGATCGCCAGTAGTGAAATTAGGGTGGTACGCCAGTTCATCAGGAATATGAATAACACGATGACCACGAAAAAGGCACCTTCCAGCAGGGTCATATTCAGGTTACTGATGGAAGCATCAATAAAGTCTGCCTGTCGGAAAATCTGACTTTTGATCTCCACGCTTTCCGGCAGACTCGTTTCCAGTTCGGCAATGGCCTCGTCCAGTCTTTCGGTGAGTTCCAGGGTATTCACGTCGGGCTGCTTGGAAATTGTCAAAATAACTGCCGGTTCAGCATTCAGGGAGCCATCTCCAATCTTATCGGCAGCGCCTATCTGTACTTCAGCGACATCCTTGATCTTTATACTCTGGCCATTCACCTGTTTTACCACAGCTTCTTCCAGATCATCTATCGCATAAGCCCTACCACTTCCTTTGATGATGTATTGATTTCCATACTGGTTCAGAAAACCACCGGGAGCATTCGTATTCGCCTCTTTAACCTTCTCGGTTAACTCTTCAAGACTTACATCGTAATATTTCATTTTTCCGGGATCGGCGAAAACCTGGTATTGTTTATAATCTCCTCCAATCACCACCACGTTTGCAATCCCACCGATGGCCTTTATCCGTGGACGGATCTGCCAGTCAGAAAGGGTTCTTAATTCCATTGGGCTTAGACTATCCGAGGTTACCCCCAACAGCATTACTTCCCCCATGATCGAGGAGATGGGTGCCATGGTAGGCGCTCCTATTCCTGTTGGTAAGTTTTCACGAACCATTGGAATACGTTCACTTACAATCTGTCTTGCCTTGTAAATATCGGTGCCCCAGTCAAATTCAACCCAAACGATGGAGATCCCGGCGGCTGAGGAAGAACGAATCCTTCTTACATTGGGGGAGCCGTTCATCGCTGTTTCGAGCTGATAGGTCACTAGTTTCTCTACCTCTTCACTTTCCATTCCGTGTGCTTCCGTTAGTATGGTTACGGTAGGTGCGGTAAGGTCTGGGAATACATCCACGTTCATATTACGTGCGAGGTAAAACCCGGTGACGCTCAGTACCACAGCCGCCAGAAGAACCAGAAGCCGGTTTTGAAGCGAAATTGATAATATTTTATTTAACATCTAATTTCTATTTCTTTATTAATGATCATGACCGTGTGCAGGTGTTTGTCCGGACATTGAAGCCATCTTAACCTGGTAATTTCCGGTGGTCACAACAACGTCTCCGGCCTCAAGTCCACTGAGTACTTGTGCGTTCTTTCCATTTCGTTTCCCGATCTTTACAGGTCTTCTTTCGAAACTTTCTCCACCGGTTTGTACGATCACAGAAAAATTACCGTAATCTTCGAGCAGTGCAGCTTCAGGCACCACAATTCCGGTTTCAGCTTCTCCAAGCGCAATTTGGACTTCAGTAAAACTACCTTCAGGCATTTCAACTACATCGTTCACTTTGATATACACCGGGATCATTGGTTTGCGATCCTCCACTTCCTTGCCTACGGAAACAATAGATCCTTCTTCCACCTCACTCCAGGTTCCTTTATCATTTCTGAACCAAACACTCGCAATAGCTTCTTTACTCGGATTATGAGAAGCACTTAATTGCGTTTTAAGCAAACGTGACTTGTCGGTTCCAATGCTAACAAGGTTAGCACCCTGGTCTACATAATCCCCGTTTGAGGTGCTAATGGATTTTATAAATCCGTCAAATGGAGCCCTGATTTGCTTCCCGCCTGCTCCGTAATTGGAGGCCAGTGCACGGTAATTTGATTCGGCTACACGAAAATCGCTTTCCACCCTTTCAAATTGAGCCCTTGGAACGATCTTATCCTCATAAAGTTCCTTTTTCCGCTCATATTCAGCTTTCGCCTGATCATATCTGGCTTTGGCCTGGGCTATCTCTGCCTGAATATTATTGGACGAAAGGCCTTCACTGCTCAAGGTCATCAAAAGCTGGCCTTTTTTAACTTCGCTACCTTCTGTTAAGTTATCTAAAGCAAAATTCACCATTCCATTAGCTCCTGCTGCAAGGGTCTTATAGGTTCCCGGCGCAGCTTGCCAAACTCCGGATGTATGAACAATGTCATAAACTTCACCATCTGTAACAGGCTCGGTTTGAAAATCGATCTTCCAGGCCTGCTCCTTTAAAAAGCTAATGCCGGCATCTTCTGCTTCCGTTACATTTTCTGATGCTTCTTCAGCCGAGGCATACACCTGAACATCTTCTATGACGATCCTGTCTGAATATTCAGGAGTTTTCAGATCAAAAACGAGGTCATAAGTTCCCGGTTCTTTCGGCTGTAAGGCTGGAGAAAAGATTCCAGGTGAAGAGGGTGAGTCCACCTTATGTCGAATTCCACTATCTCCCTGAATTAGGCTTACCGTAACCGAGCCATTTCGTACCGGCTGATGTTTATCCAGAACAGTAAAGTGAGCTGCAAATTTGCTGGTTTTCCCTTCCACTAAAGCCGGAAATTCAACGAAAAGCTCCGTCTGGTCTGTCCAGATGGTTTTGCTGATCGCAGGAACTTCTGAGCCTACGTGATTCCCTTCTGCATCGTGCGCATGGCCTTCCTCCTCGTTATTTCCGCAGGAAAAAAGGAAAAGCGAGATACATACTATATATATATTTCATGTCTAATATTATTTTTTATGATCCTCATGTTCCATTCCGTCATCATGCGTATGGTGATCAGAATCCTCATGCATATCGAGTGAATCTTCACCAACTTTGAATTCTTCCTGTTCCATATGATTGCCGTCGTCATCATGTGGACGACCATGCTCTTCTTCCTCATGGGCGTGAGCTTCCGCTCCTTCTTCATGTTCATGGCCGTGGTCTTCTTTTGCTGTATCTCTACAAGCTGAAAACCCAAATATTAGTATTGCTGCGAAAAATAAATTCTTGAAATTCATATTATTTAAATTATAATTGATGTTTTAAAAGTGTTGCTTTAAGCTGAAGGAGTTCTTTCTCCATCTCCAGCATATTGTTATAGGCCTGCCGGTAGAACTCCACTTCCCGGTAATAATCCAGAAATGAGAATTCCCCAAGTTCGTAGGCTTTAAATAAAAGTTCTTCGGAATTCAGATCCTGAAAAGTCTTCTGGTATTCCTGGTATTTTCTCTTTAATAATTGATATTGCTGATAATTCTCTCGAAATCTGGTGTATAGCTCCGCAGTTTCTGCGCCAGTGTTCGCCTGGGTATATTCCAAATTTGCCTCAGCAGCTTTTACCTTGTTCTTACTGTTCCAAAGAGGGATGGATAGTCCGCCCAGAAATCCTGAATAATTACTGGAATTCACTCACTGGTAATTATAACCAATGCTTAAGTCTGGAAGAATCTTATTCTTTTCCAGTTTTACCTGCTGCTGGGCAAGATTCTCTCGAGCTGTTAACTGCTGAATTTCGGCATCTTCGGAAAGCTTTTCTTCCCAAAGCGTCTGCATTTCGGCCAACTCAGGATTTTCAAAAAGTTGGACCTGTCCTGTTTCAATTGCATTTCCACCGTTCAATTTCTGAAGTTCCAGCAACGTATTCCTGACCCTGATGTTGACCTGATCCAGTTCAAACTGCTCCTGTAACCAGGCTACTTTAGCTTTATTCAGTTCCAGGATACCAATTTGTTCTGCATCGAATAAACGCTGAATTTGATCATACACCTGTTTGGCCTGCTCCACTCTTTTTTCCTCCAGCTCTTTTCGTTTTTGCAAAGTCTGCAATTCCAAAAGCTGCTTTTTGGCATCCAGTAATATTTTCTGATGCAGCGTCTCGTACTCCAGTTCCAGCAATTCCTTTTGGTTATCAATTCGCTTACTCCGCGCTCCATAAACTGTAGGAAACTCAAATTGCTGAGAAACTTGATATTCAGTATAATCACCGGTTTGATGCTCACCGAATGGAAGATAAAAGGCTGAAACCTGTGGATCCTGCAAGTTATTCTCAGTTTTATTACCAAGATTCTGACTAGCTATATAAGACTGATATGCCTTGAGTTGCCTGTTATTCTGGCTTATCTGCTGCAAAATACCATCCATACCGGCATCCTGGGCGAATGAGCCCATAGAGATTAGTATTCCGCATACAGCGGAAACTATATTTCTGTACATAAATTTTGATTTTAGTTTAATCTATATGAAAAGGTCGGCCAGCTAATATAAAAAGTGGCCTGACTGGTTGATCAAACTAATTCGGGAGGTCCCCGAAGTGAGAGTAAAGATAAATAGGGATTAAAATATTCGTTGGGAGGCTGATAAATTTCAAAATTTTCTGAATCTAGATCAGCTAAAACCCAATTCTCTAAATAGTATTTATTTGAAGCTTTCTTTTTGGCTTGGGTATTTTGAACCCTGACATCCTCAGAATATTCCTTAATAACCGGAATTTCGTTGGAAGTACTTGTATGAGAATGAATGGCCAGCAGATAAGACAGGAATCCGCCTCGATTATCATCCTGCTTCTTTTCGTGGTGATGATCTTCCCCGGAATGCTGGTGTGCAACCTCGTTTTTCTCCTGCTCATGTTCATGATGTGCATGAGGTATTACCTGATGAAAAGACATCAGCATAAATATACCTAGAAGGAAAAAAGCTTTTATTTGATTTTTTATTTGCACAGGTTACAAAAATAGAAAATTATTGCAGAGATTCGAGGTAAAATAGAATAAACCATAAGAACCTTAGCTCCTATGGTTTATCCTTCAACTAATTAACTTACTGACTATTTAGAGTTCTATACTCAAATAACCTTTCTTTTGCAGTTGAAAATCATGCAGGATACCATTGTCCACAACTTCAAGTTCCTCTGGGATATCTTCTTTTTTGACTTTAAACTTTTTTAAGGAGAACCCACATACCACAATTTTTACTTGGGCTTTTTCAGCTTTTTCAATAAAGCCCTTCATCATTTCTTTATCTGAAAGTTCCTGTACGGTTTTTCCACAGATAATCACCTGGAAATCCCCGAAACTCTCCCCATCTTCTTCCGCCAGCGCCTCAGCGGTTAAAATAATGGGCTGAAGTTGGGGGATTTTTTTCGTAAGCACCACATAATTATGTGAGTGATGGTCCTGTTTAGAGGTTTGTGCGTTTAACGCGTTCGTAAATGTTACTGTTAAAATGAATAGTCCTAATATTAGCTTTTTCATAATTATTGTTTTTTAAATGTTTGAATATCGTTTAATATAAAAAATAGAAGTCCTCCTAATATGGCTATATTTTTAAAAAGGGGACCTAACGTGTGAATCTGTCCTACCTGGACGGTTAAAGTAATGGGTATGATCACTGCCGCCAAAACTATTGCTGCCCATCGAGTTTTATAGCCGGTAAGCAAGCAAAATCCAGCGATCATCATAACAATTCCCGATATGATCACCAAATATTCAGGATTACCAAAGAAGTAGGCAATACCTTTAAACCTCGCCTGGTCAATCCGATGTAGCGTTTTTTCCAGATTCAAAATATGGTTAAAACTCGCCACTAAGAATATTCCGCTAAGTAAAATGCGAAATAGCTGTACCGACCTGTAGGATACAGAAATAGTTGCTTTCATATAATTCAATAAAATTTGTGAATAAGTAAGGCTGAAAAACATATTTTTCCAAACCATTTTAAATCCTATGAGATTATTGAATATTTGGGAGGCGGATATAATTTTCTGGGATGAACGCTTAAAACTAATGGCCTAACATAAACAAATTCCTTAAGATTCTGATCTCGAATTTCAGTGATTTCAATTTCTTCTATAAACTGATAATTATTTGAACAGATCCTGGCTAATTTCAAAATTTGCAGCGAAGAGGAGGTTCCAAAATGACTATCCAATCCTGTTATATTGTTACTTTTTTTTTCACAGAAGGGATTTAGCAGAATTACCTGATTATTATTCAGTATAAAACTAAATATATCAGAATCCACCGTGATTAGTTTGCCTGAAAAAACTATCACTAGAAATATCGCTATATATTGCTTTGCTAGCATAGAGGTTTTCAAATATATAAGATTTCGTTGCTTCTACATGTAACCTTTGTTACACTGGAAAATTCCTCGATTTTATGTAACAATCGTTACGTTAAGAGTTTTTATATCTTCTTATCTTTATAGGGAATAAAAAAATATCAGTTATGGAATATTATTTTAACAAGACTATTACGGGAGAATTTGAAGAAGTAATTAAAAAAGTTACGGATGAACTGGAAAAGAAAGGTTTTGGGGTACTAACTGAAATAAATGTCACCGAAACCCTTAAGAAAAAACTTGATGTAGATTTTAAAAAGTATCGCATTCTAGGTGCCTGTAACGCTCCTTATGCCCACCAAGCCTTGAAAGCAGAAGATAAGATTGGTACGATGTTACCTTGTAATGTAATTGTCCAGGAAATAGAAAAAGAAAAAATTGAAGTAGCTGCAGTAAATCCAACGGCATCTATGCAGGCAGTAAAAAATAAAGACCTAGAACAGATCGCGACAGAAATTGGAGATAAATTAAAGCAAGTAATAGCCAAAATATAATTTTTCAATTAATTAAAGATTTAAAGAAAAAATCCAGCCAAAAAAAGGAGATGAAAAACCAGAATTATACTGAAAGTCAACATACCGCTTATTGTATAAGTCAGCGGTATGGTTCCCAACCATTTTCTGAAATTTTAAATAACGTAAGGGGCGCATTAAAAAAAAGAGAATTAGATATTCTTTTGGAATTAAACCTAAAAGATTATTTAAAAGACCACTTAAAAGATATGCCCTCGCACGTTATATTATCCGTTTGTAATCCAGAGACAGCTTCCAATGCAATTTCAAAGGATGCCCAAACCGGTATCTTTCTGCCGTGTTCTGTAACTGTAAAAGAAGTTGAACGAGATATAGTTGAAGTTTCCATTGAAGATACCGGTATTACTTGGTCCCCGTCCAAAGAACTAACCCAAATTGCAAAAAAAACTACTGAAACCTTAAAGGGTATTTTATCTGAAGTTGAACAGCCAGGAATGAAATTATAAATCAAAATAGCAGCTAGAAGATAAAAAACCAATTTTGTAGAATCTCAAAGATAACAAACCGAATCTGCGAAAGCTTATTTAGAAACTAGAAATTGAAAAACATTCAAGCTCTAAAGGATCAAAGGTTTATTCCATAACTTCTTTTAATTTTAAAGACTCAATTTTCTATTGGCTATTTCAGCCTTAGTTATTCCACGCTCAATAGCCTCTTCTTTTGAACAATTTTTATTCAAATGGAAATCCCTTGCATATTTTAATTCTACTGCTCTAATATTTTCATTTAGCATATTGAGCCTCTCCTGATAATCGTTAAAAAAATCCTCTTTCATTTTTTAAAATAGTTATATAACCCCTTCCGATAACCAGAAATTCATTAATATTTTTTTTTAATACCACATCGCTCTTATCGTGAAAGTTTTAATATTTTCATCGCCCCACGCATTACAAATGTGAAGACAATACCGCCAATGATCAAATCTGGCCATTTACTTCCTAAAAAATAAACCAAAACACCCGCCAAAATTACTCCGCCGTTCACGATAATATCATTTGAAGTAAAAATGGCACTGGCCTGCATGTGGACTTCGTTACTTTTAGCCTTGTTGATTAGCCATAATGAGATTAAGTTTCCTGCAAGGGCCAGAGAAGAAATAATAATCATCCACTGAAATATGGGAGTTTCACTACTCATAAAAAACCTACGTAAGACTTCTGTAAACCCAAGAGTCGCCAGTAACATTTGAAAGTACCCACTAAATTTCGCGACCTTCTTTTTTCTAGAAACAGCACCTCCCACTGCAAACAAGCTGAGCGCATATACTATCGAATCTGCCAACATATCAAGCGAGTCGGCGATAAGTCCCATTGAAGAAGATATCCAACCGGTGGTCATTTCAATAAGGAAAAAACCAAAATTAATAATCAATACCCACCAAAGGGTTCTTTTTTGTTTGCTTTCGTTTTCCCTTACTGGAATTTCCGCCTCTTCTGATCCTATAAATTTATCGCCTAATTTTAATTCTGAAATCGAGGAATGAATGTTCTCAATCCCTTCTCGATGATACACTTCAAGTTTTCTATTGGGAATATCAAAGTCCAAATATTTTATCTGTTCATAAGATTCCAGTTTCATCCTAATCATCTGCTCCTCGGAAGGGCAGTCCATTTGACTGACTATGAAGGTACTTTTGTTCATTTTTTATAAGCTAAAAGTCTTAATGCATTAAATACTACCAAAAGTGTGGAACCTTCGTGTATAACTACCGCTACTCCAATATTTGCGAAACCAAAAATTGTTGCGGGGATAAGCAAAGCCACAATTCCAAGACTTACCCATAGATTCTGCTTAATAATTGCCTTAGCTTTTCTACTTAATCCAATAGCAAAGGGAAGGGTTTCCAATTTATCGGCCATAAGAGCAATATCAGCGGTTTCTAAGGCAACATCACTTCCCGCAGCACCCATAGCGATTCCTACGGTGCTATTTGCCATGGCAGGCGCATCGTTAACACCATCGCCTACCATTGCTACTTTAGATTCCTTTTCTTTTAATTTCTTTATAGCGTCTACTTTTTCTTCCGGTAATAAACTACCCCAGGCATCGGTCAATCCTATTTCTTCTGCTACTGCGTCTGCTACCTTCTGATTATCACCGGTAAGCATGATCATTCGTTTAATTCCTATTTTCTTCAATTCAGAAAGGGTCTTTTTTGCTGCCTCCCGGGGGGTATCCATTAAAGCAAGGATGCCTATATATTTTCCATTCTTACGAAGAAGCATCGTGGTGTTTCCACCACCTTCAAGATCTTGTATTTTTGTAATTATTTCTTCCGAAAGATTAGTATCATTTAGTTCTTCATATAGATCCAAATTACCAACATAGATCTTATCATTTCCCAATGTTGCTTTAATACCTTTTCCTAACACGGCTTCCAGATCGGAGGCATCCGGAATTTCCGCACCTTCCAGGCGCTCCTTTCCATCACGAACTACAGCTTTGGCCAGGGGATGATCACTCAAACTTTCCACGGCTACTGCTATTTTGAGAAGTTCATTTTCTGAAATATCCCCAAGTGGTACTACTTGCGTAAGTTTTGGCTTTCCTTCTGTTAGAGTTCCTGTCTTGTCAAAGGCCAGGGCGGTTAATTCTCCCAGATCCTCTAGTGGTCGGCCTCCTTTAATTAATACCCCCCCACGGGCAGCTCTGGCCACTCCACTCAATACAGCACTTGGGGTCGAGATTGCCAAAGCACAGGGACTTGCAGCTACCAGTACCGCCATTGCCCGGTAAAAGCTGGCGCTAAACGGCTCGTCGATAACTAAAAAAGCGAACAAAAGAATCCCGACCAAAATAAGAACGGACGGCACAAAATATTTTTCGAATTTATCGGTGAGCAACTGGGTAGGGGATTTTTGAGTCTGAGCTTCATTGACCAGTTTCACCAATCGGGAAAGCGTTGAATCTTTGGCTGCTTTGATCACTTTAATTTCTAAAGTATTGTTCCCATTGATCGTTCCTGCAAAAACGCGGTTTTCATCTTTGATATCATCTACCTCAGAGTAATCCTTCTCAACATCTTCTACGGGAACTTTATCTACCGGTACACTCTCCCCGGTTATGGGAGCCTGGTTTACACTACTCTGCCCGTCTACCACTACGCCATCTGCGGATATTTTACTATTTGGTTTTACGACAATGATATCCCCAATAGTGAGTTTTTCGATACCAACTTCTTCCGTTTTACCATTTTTCTTAACCAAAGCTGTTTTTGGTGCCAATTCTGCCAATGCGGCTATAGATTTTCGTGCTTTGTTCATTGCATAATGCTCCAGGGCATGTCCCAGGCTAAAGAGAAATAATAACAAGGCTCCTTCTGCCCATTCCCCTAAAATAGCCGCTCCAATAGCTGCAACCAACATGAGGAAATCAATTTCAAATCCACCTTTGGCTACGGTTTCCACAGCTTCTTTAGCAGTATAAAATCCTCCAAAGAAATAGGCCCCTATATAAAGTGAAAGACTAACCCATTGCGGAACTGAATCTACAAAGGATAGTCCAAAACCTATTCCTAACAAAACACCACAAATAATAGCAAAAATAAGCTCTGTATTTTTCCCAAAAATACCTCCATGTGCGTGGGAATGTTCTTCGCCGGCGCCGTGGCTATCAGCCTCTTTATGATTCAGTTCATCCTCATCTTCATGCTGATGTTCCTGGCTCATCTCATTTTCTTTATTTAATTTATCAAAGGTTTTTTCCGAAGATTTAAAGCCGTTTTCATGGCCAGATGAACTTTTTTTAACTTGTAGGTTTTCTTTTTCAAGCTTTGAAGTTATCTCATCAAAACTTGTTTCCCGTTTATCATATTCTAAACGGATCATTCCTCCGGCATTGGCGGAAGCTTCCAAAACACCATTGATATTCAACAGACTCTTTTCTATAGTCCTTGCATGCCGGGTATGTCTAATCCCCTCAACC
>SRSL01000055.1 GCA_009735695.1 Christiangramia bathymodioli | reverse complement strand
TGACTAAATTGCTTGATACCATGTATGRATAGATAGGGGCTCATCTAGTCTAAATTATTATTCTAGAACTTGAAAAGCTAAAACTTGATTTTAGACTCAGCTAGTGCTTTTGGCAAACCAAACCCCTCAGCCAAACARCTKCATRGTCTAGAGGTAGAGGAGTAGACTCCTCACACCGGGTAAGTCTAGCTGAGTATTAGTATACTCAGCCTTGCTTGTGGCAYAATTTTTGCAGGTACCTCCTTGATTTGGTTGATGGTRTGACTTGGCCTYCATCCCTGCCACYGGGATAGAYGGTCGAGWGGGTTRYTGCTTCCGCAGGAGAGGACCAGGAGGAGTAGCGTGGCCAGGCTTCGCCATGTTACTCGGTTTTCTCCGTTAGTTATTTCCGCTGCATTAAAATTTATGRTTATTATTTYTGAAACTCCGATAATGTAATCACTAWTGATACTTATTAAATTTGTGGTATTATGYTTTATTGTATTTCTCTGTGCCTCACCTTCRWGTGAGCTAGTGGTATTCGATCCTGGATAAGTGGCTTTATCGGACTAGATCCGAGGGACTGACGKKTTATTCCTRTTTAAGTGTGGTCTAGCCYCTAAGGCGGGGCTTAGGCACTTAAGYTGGAATAATTCRGGCGGTTCCGCCACAAAAGCTTGGGC
>SRSL01000054.1 GCA_009735695.1 Christiangramia bathymodioli | reverse complement strand
CCTTTCCACCTGCAGATCCTTCTCTACCAACTCGGTGGATAAATCGACCACAAAATCTTCTCGACTGTCGAGAGTGAGCTTGGCGGTTTGAGCGATGTTAGCAAGGTGTGCCATAGCGTCGCTCTGMARGGCCTGAAGGCGGTACAGCGCACTCATGCACTGAACAGTGACCCTCCCAACCAAGTCAGGATACATTGCCCACACATCYTTCACATGGCTCACRCGGTTACACCACATGGGRTCATCCTTCTTCTCAGCAGGGAAGAGTCCCAAGGGGTGCATCACCATCTCCAGGGGATGGTAGCCACARARAGTCGTCAGAGTCTTCATKGCTGCTGCYTCAACGGTGTCGTCCGTCCTGAGTCCAATCGTCTCRGARTCAAGAGAAYGCCAACCCGGCTGAAGGGGATGAGCCTCCAAAGTYAGCCAGACYCGACAACGAGGTACCCGATGCTCCTCATACAACTGCACYRTRTACAAAGGGGGCGTAGGGTAACCGGCGGAGTTAAGCACTTCCCACAAGATGGAAGGAAAGYCATCGCGAGAAAGGAAGTCAGAACTGAAACGAGAGTCTCCTCCACTGGCGRGGGTGGGTGAATTCATCTGCGRAAGSGAATCAAAGATAAAGATTATGGTGGAAGGAAAAAGAAAAAGATAGCCCGGATGGTTTTAAA
>SRSL01000009.1 GCA_009735695.1 Christiangramia bathymodioli | reverse complement strand
CATCAAAACTTGTTTCCCGTTTATCATATTCTAAACGGATCATTCCTCCGGCATTGGCGGAAGCTTCCAAAACACCATTGATATTCAACAGACTCTTTTCTATAGTCCTTGCATGCCGGGTATGTCTAATCCCCTCAACCTCTATAAGCAAATGTCCATATTTCGCGGTAATTTCAGCCCCGGTTCTTTCTGCCAATGATTGAATGCGGTCAATAGAAATTATATCCGGATCGTAATGAAAGCACAATTGTGGCACCGTATCTTCCTGATCATCCGCTATGTGGACTTTTTCAAGGCCATTTTCGGCTTCCAGTTCCTTAATTAGCCTTTCCACACAAGCGTCTTTTTCATTAGGTACCTGTGGAAGGATTACGGGAATTTTGATTTTTAGTTTTTTCATATCCTTAGTTATTTGTATCCAGTTTTTTGCTTGTTCCTTATCCTGAAGGTCAAAATATTTGACTTCTGAACCGGTAAAGAAATGAGTAGCTTTAACGACCCATTCCTGCTATTTTTTTCGCCTACAAATTTTATGACTTTTTTCGATGATATTGTGGATTAGCGGATGGGTTTTTTATATCCTTCTTCGTGATTCTACCATTGATTTTAGCAGCAATCAAGTTTTCTTTTTCTATGTCCAATACCTATATCATTTTTTCAATTTTATAGGGTTTATATTAATTTAAGTGTATCTCCAAATACTCCAGAGCCTCAGGCATATCCAACTCGCGGGTTCCGTTCCCGGTTCTGATAAAGAAATGCGAACGATCGCCCAAATTCAAATACACAGGTTTTTGTGATTTGTGAACCCTTACATAACAGATATCCTTTTCTTCGAATTGGTAAAAGGCCACTTTAACCAAAGGGCAAAAATGAGTGCCGAACTTGAGGGACACCAATTGCATTATATATTGCTCAAACCCGTCCTTGCCAGGTTTTTTTAAAGTACCGCAATCCTGTTCCAGCCCCAGAATACTACCTTCATCATCAATTCCGATAATTAAATGCCCTTCTTGGGTGTTCATAAACCCGGCAATTGTTTTTGCTATTACGTCCTCCAAAGCCTTATTCGGTTTAAACTGCCTCAAATCCCATCTCAAGGTAGATTTAAATTCTACTTGCTGGTTTTCTCCTGCCGCAATCAGCTCCCTGATCTCCTCCAGCTTATCTCTTCTTCCGGTCAATTGAAATATTCTTTGCCTGACCATAAACATAAGCGACAAGGCAATGCCCAGCAGTCCAAATAGCAATTTGATGATGGCTTGATCCAAATCCCATGAACTAACTTCCTGCTGATATGAAGCAAGCAGAGATTTCCACCATTCGCCATTACCTCCCTGCATGTCATACATGTGGAGTGAAATAACCAGGGGCTGTATTATAAATAAGCCAAGGGCTAATCCAATGAATATAAAAACAAATACTTTGCGTTTTTTCATTTTTACCTTCTTTTATAAGCCATAGGTGCCATCGCTTTCGATGCCTGTGCCTTATAACTACTTCTTCTTATCCTGAAGGACTTTCTTCTTTTGTTCAAATTCCTCATCGCTTATCTCGCCCCGGGCGTATCGTTCTCTCAGGGCTTCCATAGCCTTATCCTTCCGTCTATTTTGTCCCGGGGTGGGATAAGGAATTAAGAATATCCAAAAGATGAGGATTATCCAAAGCCCCCACCATATCCAGTGCATTCCCCCAAAATTCCAGTTGTCCATCATAATCTTTCTGTTTAAATTTATTTAACTTTTTTAATGATTTCCTTTCTCCATCCATTCCTTGGCCAAATGTTTTTCTTCAAGGCTAAAGAATTTAATATGTGCCTTTGTAAAGGGTATCAAAACTTCGGTAAACTGTTCCTGCCATTTTGTAATTCCCACCAATGCAACCTTTTTAACGCGTTCTTCATTCGGAAGTTTCAGTTCAATGCCCTTCCAATACGCACTTGCAGTCCACCCCTCAAAATTTTCCATTTCAATATACCAGTATACTTTATGGTTTGCCTGTATATGGTTTTTTAATTGAGATATCAAATTGTCATAATCGGTAGCATCCAATCTATTTTGAGCTACCATATATACCTTGTTTTCTTTTTTATAAATTTTCATCATTGTTCCAATTTTTTAAATCAAAAAACTTAATCCAAGTCATTGCTACATTTCTCACAGACTCCCTTAGCCACCAGATTAATATCCTCTGCCACGTAACCTTCGGGCAGATTTATCTGAGGGATTTTATGTTCTGTAAGGCACACGGTTTCCCCGCAACTATTGCAATGAAAATGTAAGTGAAGGTCGTTACCCACCTCGCATTCACAATTGTCTTCACACAGGGCATATTTAATGATGCCGGTGCCATCCTCAATTTGATGCACAATTCCTTTTTCTTCAAATGTCTTCATAGTACGGAAAAGCGTACTCCTTTCCGAGCTTTCGAAATCTTTCCCAAGGTCGCCTAAACTAATGGCCACATTCAATTGTGCCAACCGTTTATAGGTCATCAGGCGCATTGCCGTAGGGCGGATGCCTTTGCTTTCTAACTTTTTTACTATTTTTTCCATTGGGCGTAAAAGGGTTTAGAAAATTTAACGCTTTAAGGATTCCCCGGTTTTTATCTTGAAAGCATCTTCAATGTCAGACAAATAAATGATGCCATCACCTGGATCCGGTGTTTTCCCGTTTTCCAGGATGATATTGATAGCCGATTGTGCTTCTTCATTTTGACATACCAGTTCTAACTTTACCACCGGGCTGTCGGTTACACGGAAATCTAAAGAAGGTGATGCGCCTTTTGCTTTAAATGCTCCGGTACCTTCCCCCTGAGACAGCGTCATACTTTTGAATCCGCTTTCGCTAAGGGATTCTATCACTATTTGAACCCGTTTTGGCTTTATAAATGCTTTTATTTCTTTCATTACTGTGGTTTTAATTTAGTATTAAGGATGAACCCTCTGGAATTTTAATCAAGACAAACATTTAACAGAGAGTCCATCCATCTATTTTTTTTAATTTAATGACCATGGGAAGTCTGGCTTTTCTGCATTTCAGAGACCAGATAATAGGCATTATTATAAGCAACCAAAGTACCTTCAGGCAGAGGCTCCAGCAGTTTAATTTCAACCCAACCATCTTCAGTTATTCCCGTTCTTACCTGCACCGGTTTCAATTCCCACTCGGTTTCACCATCTTCCTGGTGTTTTTGGGCCGTAAAGATGTAGGGATTTCCTTCTTCTTCAATTATTGCTTCTTCCGGTAAGGCAGGAACAGCTTCTTCACCCGTCCTGATTTTTCCGTTTATATACATCCCCGGAATTAGAAAATCTTCTTTATTATCGATTTCTGCATGCACATGTACCGCTTTGGGGTTTTGTTCAAATTGTTTCCCCACTGAATAAATTTCCCCGGTTAAATTACTGCCTGGAACCGATTCCAGTGTAAACGCAATCTTTTGGCCTTCTTTCACCTTATAAATATCTTTTTCAAAAACCATTAGATCGGCATGAACATGTTCATTATCAACTACCATAAACATGCTGGTT
Organism: Christiangramia bathymodioli; assembly: GCA_009735695.1. Classification (GTDB taxonomy): domain Bacteria; phylum Bacteroidota; class Bacteroidia; order Flavobacteriales; family Flavobacteriaceae; genus Christiangramia; species Christiangramia bathymodioli. Next base: position 44,701 of record SRSL01000009.1, on the reverse strand, counting down.
TGCGGCTCCACATACTGTCCTATCTGCACCAGTACTTTTTCTATATAACCTCCAATTGGGCTTACTACCGGAATATATTCATATAATTCACCGTCTCTAACCTGGGAAGCATTTAGGTTTAACTGGCGTAATTGTGATTCGTACCCCCGTACTTCACCTTGTACAGACTGGTAATCGGATTGGGTCTGTTGAAAAGTTTTTCCAGATCCTACCTCTGCTTCATATAAACGTTTCTGTCTTTCAAATTCCTTTTCCAAAAATTGCATCCTACTATATGCATTAATATAATCAGACTGCATTCTGGTTAAATTTGGGTGAGAAAGATAAGCCAACACCTGACCTTTATTTACCTTATCCCCCTCAATAACCTTTATAGAAGTTATATTACCGCCTAAAATTGCCGTAACGGTAGCTTCATATTGTGGCGGCACTTCTAACTGGCCATTGGCTTCCACAATACCGGACAAAGCTTTTTTAGGTAAGGTATCTACTTTGATGCCCAAACTATTGAATTTCATCTCTGAAAGATGTACTGAACGCATCCCGCCTTCTTCTTCACCGTGTTCTTCATCTCCTTCCTCACCGTGATTTTCACCTTCTTCGGTATTAGTAGTTGCAGTTTCACTGGAAGCGTCATCCCCTTCCTCAGGATTTTCTTTACATCCAAAGAATATGCTGAGCGTTAAGGCAAGCATTAAAATATTTATTGATCTTGTATTCATATCGATTTTCTTATTTTAATTTTTAATTTGAATTCTTAAGGTAATATTCCAGTTGGTAACGGCTGTCGAGATAATCGTTAAAAGCACTCCAGGCATTTACTTCGATTCTAATGGCATCTCTTATATTTTGAAGGAAGGTTACGTAATCTATAGCACCTTCCTTAAATGCTAATACCGACCCATCCTGTTGTTCCTGTGCTAAAGGAAGCGCTTCATCCCTATAATAATTCCATGAGTTTCTCCATTTGATGTAGTCTTCCCGCATATTTTTATAGGCGATTTCCAGTTCGAGTTTATCCTGGTAAAAGTTTTGCTCTGCAATCTTTCGATTCACTTGTGCTTCCTGGGTACGGCCTAATTCCGGCCCAAAAAACAGTGGAATTTGAATTCCTATTTGATATTGAAAGAAACCCGATTGCCCGGCTATTTCCTGCCTACCGTATTGACCCTGAAATTTGGGCAAAAATTCAGATTTTCGTTCTCTGGTAACCGCTTTTGCCACGTCAATTCTTTGTTCTGAAACCTGTAGTAAGGGATGATTTTCAAGAGACTCTACCAGAAAGTTTAAAGGTTCATCCAATGCTTCAGCAGGCAAATCTGGTACATCGTAAATTGTGTCACTAACAAACCATAGGTTTAAGCGCTGTATTGATTTCAGGTAATCTCGATAAGCTTGTTCTAACTGTATTTTCACCTCATTCCCCTGATTTGAGGTGGCAAGATATTCCAGTTTAGAGGTAGCTTCTGTCTCATACCTGATTCTAGCCGCCCTTTCAATATCTTCGAAAATAGAATCCATTTTCTTATATACCTGATACCTCTTTTTACTTGTATAAACAGATGTCCAGGCCCTGCTTACTTCACGTTCAATTTCAATAGTAGATAGCTCTAAGGCATTTTCAGCAAGTGCCACCCTTTCTTTCTGTAGTTTTAACCGGGGCACTATTCCGAAAATATCGATGCCTTGTTGTTGGACGCCAATTTGGGTATAGATCCCATCAGAGCCATTTCCTACTTCTTCTTTTCCTGTAAAGATTTGGGTGTTTCCAAAATCAAAGGCGGTTTTGCGCAATACTTCCTCACTTTCAATTTCGAGCTGGGCAGCTTGGAGCTGTGGAAAATTTTTGATTGCCATTTCTTTTGCATCCTCCAAACTAATTGTTTGTAAAGAATCCTGTTGTGAATATTCAGATGACATTGCATCAGATTGTGCATTTACAGAAAAGGTTCCGCCTAAAACTAAGCCAATTATCAAAATCGTAGCTAAAGATCGCGAATTGGAAGAACCTAGTTTATTCTGTTCTTTTTTCTCTCGTTTTCTTTCTACAAGGGTATATAGTACTGGTAATACAACCAGCGTAAGCAGTGTAGCTGTAAGCATCCCACCTATAACCACCGTAGCAAGTGGTTGTTGAACTTCTGCACCGGCTGATGTGGAAAATGCCATTGGTAAAAAACCGAAAATATCTGTTGTTGCTGTTAACATAATAGGTCGTATTCGTTCTTTGGTTCCTGTAAAAATTCTATCTTTTATACTGGTTACTCCTTCTTCTTTTAAAGAATTGAATCTATTTATTAGTACCAGCCCGTTTAAAACTGCAACCCCGAATAATACAATAAAACCTACCCCAGCAGAAATACTGAATGGCATTCCCCGCAACCAAAGGGCAAAAACACCTCCAATGGCAGCGAGGGGTATGGCTATATAGATCATGACAGATTGGGAAAACGATTTTAGGGCAAAATATAGAAGAACAAATATCAAGAAAAGGGCAATGGGTACAACAATTATCAAGCGGTCCTTAGCACTCTGAAGATTTTCGAATTCCCCCCCATAAGTTATATAATACCCGGGAGGTAATTCTAATTCTTCATCTAATCTTTGCTGAATATCATTAACGACTGACTCTACATCCCTTCCCCGGGCATTTACACCCACATAGGTTCTTCTGTAGGTATCATCTCTCGAAATTTGCATAGGGCCCGGAACATATTCGATATCTGCTATTTCTTTTATCGGTACCTGAGTTCCGTCGGGAAGATCGATATACATTCCACGCAAGTCATCAATATTCTTTCTATGTTCTTCATCAAATCTTACTACTAAATCGAATCGCTTTTCTCCTTCAAAAATGACTCCTGCGGTTCCTCCCGCAAAAGCAGTACTTATATAATCATTTGCTTTTTGGATATCCAGGCCATATTGAGCAATTTTATCACGGTTAAATTTCACGGTCATTTGTGGCAGCCCAGATGTTCGTTCAGGATTAACATCTCCTGCTCCAGGTACGGTCTGGATAATATTAGCCATTTCCTGTACCTTTTCCGACAACACCCCCAGGTCCTCTCCATATAGTTTAACCGCAATATCTTCTCTAACCCCCTCTAATAATTCGTTGAACCTTAATTCTACAGGTTGCGTAAACACAAGGTTTACCCCAGTAAGTTCTTTATTGAGTTTTTCCTTGATTTGCGCTATAAGTCCTTCTTTAGTTTCAGCGGTTGTCCAATTATCCTTATCTTTTTCAAGAATCAGGTACATATCTGCGATATCCATCGGCATTGGATCTGTTGGGATGTCCGCTACTCCAATTCTTGCTGTTGCTGTTTTAATTTCAGGAAAATTTTCTAGAAGGATATTTTCTATTTTTTTGGAAACTTCAATAGACTCTGTTAATGAACTTCCTGGTCTGATTAAAGCCTGCATTGCAATATCCCCTTCATCCAGTTGAGGCACAAATTCTCCTCCCATTCTGGAAAAAAGGAAACCGGCTAATACAAGTAGAACAGCAGCAGCACCTACAACAATGAGCTTCAGTTTTAATGCCCCTTTCAGTAAAGGCATATATACCCTTTGTATTCCACCAATTATCTTATCACTTATCCTTTCCAGCCAGCGTTCAAACCTTCCAAACCAGTTCTTTTTATTCTGAATGGGTTTCATAAATAGGGCAGACATCATAGGGACATAGGTAAGGCATAAGAAAATAGCACCTATCATGGCAAAACCGAAAGTGTACGCCATCGGCTTAAACATTTTACCTTCTACCCCCGTAAGAAAAAGTATAGGCGTGAATACAATAAGAATTATAATCTGTCCAAAAAATGCGGAACTCATCATCGTGCTCCCAGCATCATAGGCTACTTCATCCATTTTAGCCTGATTGAATTTCACCTTGCCAGATCTTATCCGTTTTTGTATTTCATACACGGTTCCCTCGATGATAATCACTGCACCGTCTATAATGATTCCAAAGTCAATAGCGCCCAAACTCATTAGATTGGCCCAGACATTGAATTGTTTCATTAAAATAAAAGCAAAAAGCAGTGATAAGGGAATAGTGGTAGCAGTAATAAGTCCACCTCTTAGACTACCTAATAACAATACCAGGGCAAAAATCACTATCAATGCACCTTCCAGTAAATTTGTTTTAACAGTATCGGTTGTTCGTGCTATTAATTCACTCCGATCAATAATTGGCTCTATGGTCAAACCTTCAGGAAGTGACTTTTCAACTTCTGCCATCCTATCTTTAACATCCTGAATTACGGCATTGGGATTGGCGCCTTTTAACATCATTATTATCCCGCCTACGGCTTCCTCTCCGTCTTGAGTGAAAGCTCCGTAGCGTACCTGATTTCCAAACTGAACATCTTCCGCAACATCTCCAATAGTTATCGGAATAGAATTTTCGGTAGTAATAGCAATTTTCCTTATATCCTCCAGTGAACGGATTAAACCTTCACCTCTAATAAAATTTGACATTTTATTTTTCTCAATATAAGCTCCACCGGTATTCACATTGTTTCGGGCCAGCGCCTCATAAACCTCAGAGATACTTATACCCATACTGTTTAATTTCTCAGGATTGATTGCTACCTCATATTGTTTTATGGAGCCTCCAAAAGAATTTACTTCCACCACACCTTCCAGCAAGGTAAGTTGTCGCTTGATTATCCAGTCCTGAATAGTTCGTAGTTCCATGGGAGAATATTCAGTTTCGTATCCCTCCTTTGGCTTTATGGTATACTCATAAATTTGACCCAATCCGGTTGAAATAGGTCCCATAGCAGGACTTCCAAATTTATCGGGAATGGTTTCTCCCAATTCATTAAGTTTTTCCTGTACTAGTTGACGAGGGAGATAAGTTCCCATATCATCTTTAAAAACAATAGTAACTACCGAAAGTCCAAACCGTGAAATAGAGCGAATCTCTGTAACTCCAGGTAAATTACCCATCGAAAGTTCTACGGGATAGGTTACAAATTGTTCAATATCTTCTGTGGCAAGATTTGGCGACTGGGTGATCACCTGAACCTGATTGTTAGTAATATCTGGCACCGATCCCAGGTTGACGGTCATCATGGACCAAATACCCGTCCCTATCAGCGCTAAGGTAAGTAGTCCAATAATAAATTTATTATTAATGGAAAATGCGATTATCTTATTAATCATATAAATAAAAATTTAATTCAGTTAAAATTCTTGATAATAATTTTGTGCCTAACAAAATCTATCAATAGGACCAAGGATCTAGTATGAGAACCAGGATTTGGTCAAAAAAGGATATAATTATCCTTTAAAAAAACTGAATTAAACTTTTGGAGGATCTAAAAAGGAAAGAATAGGTTCTTCCACTGAGCTGTCAAAATGGACAAAGGCTTTTGATGGAATTTCAATAATCAAAGCCTTGAAATTTGAAGAACCGAAATCTACTGTATGCACATGGCAGCAATGGCAACTACAAAAAGGAGGGCATAAATCTGCTACTTTATCATGTGAATAGTCGATATCTAAATTCTGCGTAGCAACCACTGTTACTTCTGAATCAGAAATCACTTGTGAAGTGTCACTATCATTACAGGCTAATAAGTTAAGCCCGAATATATATAGAGATAATATGACAGCGATAATTTTCACACTACAAAGATAAAAAAAAATCAATGCACAGATTGTGCAAAAAGAATAGGAACAGATTTAAAAAGGTTTATCACATAATTTGATAATAATTTCAATTAAAAAATTACCAAGATCTTATACTGAAGAATTAGAACATTGTTTTTTAATAAGCTATTTAATGAAATAGAGAATTATACAAATCCTTCAAATTACTAAGTTACACTTCGAATGAGATAGGAAATATCCCCAAATAATGTTAATTAACATTATTTTCTATTCAAATTTGGCTTTCCAAAAATGTTGTACCTATGTTGTACCCAGTCCATAAAAAAAGGCCTTACATTTCTGTAAAGCCTTGTCATTGCTAGTAGCGGGAACTGGACTCGAACCAGTGACCTTCGGGTTATGAGCCCGACGAGCTACCTACTGCTCTATCCCGCGATATTGGACGGCAAATATACTATCATTTTTAGAATTACACCAAACTTTTTTTGAAAAATTATAGGGAGATCCATTGAAGGGCTTCCAGCCGGTCTTTAAGCTCATAGGTGCGAGTTTCCACATCCAGAAAGGTATCGCTCAGATCTACAGCTATTTGAAAACTTTTACTATCGGTTACGATCGCTATCTTATCGAAATATTCAGAATTGGAATATTTATATTTAATTCCCTTCAACAAGCCTTTTAAAGTGATATGCCTGCCTTTTTCCAGCTCGATATAGACATTTATGCGGTCGTATATCTTCAGTTTCTCTTCGATCTCAGTTATGATGCGGTTCACCATCTCGTCGGTAAGGTCACGGTCTATGATAAGTCCTATCACATGACCGGCAAGGTCAAAGCTAGCTAACATATTTTTCAGTAGGGTGAAGAATAAATTTAAAAAATAAATCTATTGACTCCGGCATTTTTTTTACTGACCTATATCTGAAGCCTGAAATTCTATAAGCTCCCCGCTTTCGAAAGCAACCTGGAATTCGATGGGCCGGCAGCAAACCTCACAATCTTCCACATAAGTTTGCCTGGAAACCGAAGGATCAAGAAGCACAGAAATTTCCTCCCAACAATATGGACACTGAAAAAAATGTTCGAACATAAGCTATAGTTCAACGTTCAATAATTGCCCGGTTAGCTGAAGCACCTGCAATTCTGCCAGTTTAGCATCGTATTTTGCAAGATTGAAATTGGTCTTCGCATTCAGCAAATTGATCTGTGCCTGGCGGAATTCGATTGAAGTGATCCTACCCAGTTTATACTGCTCTGCCGAGCGGTTAAAGTTATCCAGGTTCGTAGCGACATTTTCTTCCTGCACATCCAGGATATACAGTTTATTCTCATAATTACCCAGGGCATTTAAAATATCCCTTTCAACCTCGCTCATCAACTGTTCTTTGATAATCTCCTGGTTTTCGTACCGGATTTCAGAATTTCTAATTCGAATACGCCTGGCACCTCCGTCAAAGATATCCCATCTCAAGCTTACTCCAGCCGCAAAACCATCACTGGTACTTGTAGAACCGGGAAAGAATGCTGTAGCTGCACTTCGGTTCCTGTTCCAGCCATACGAACCATTCAAATCGATAACAGGCAAATAACCGGACTTACTTATCTTAATATCATAATCACTGATCTCCAGATTCTTTTCGATCTGCAACAGGGAGACATTATTGATCCTGGCTTCGCTTATAAAACTTTCCAGCTGCAATTCGGGAATAAAGGTCACCGTAGTGTCAACACTGAATTCATTATCGCTGATCTCCCTGTCCAGAAGCACATTAAGGTCGCGCTTCGTATTCGCCAGTTGCTGTTCGGCTTCGATAAGGGCAATACTATCGCTGTTCACATCAACTTTAGCATTAAGAACTAAAAGGTTATTAGCCTGCCCATACTCGAACTGGTATTTAGCCCTGGTCACCCGCTCTTGCGAAATTTCAAGACTTTGTTCCAGCACTCCCACATTCTCCGTTAAGCGCGCGATCTCATAATACACACTCATGATCTGGAGTATAGTATTCTCAATAGTTTCCCTGGCCTGGAACTGAGAAAGATCGTATTGCTCCTTTAGACTTTTGTAATTGTAAAGCCTGCCTAAACCATCAAAAAGTGTGTAATTCAGGTTAAGGGAAGCATTATAGCGTGTATTTTCAATATTATTCTGTTCGAGCGGATCCCGGCCTTCCGGTTCGGTAAGCCTGTCATTGATATCATAATTGGCGCCGGCCAGCCCTGTTAATGAAGGCAGGTATCCTGAATTCCAGACGGTTTGATTATTCTCAGCAATTTCTACATCGTTCCTGGCGAGTTTGATCCCGAAATTTTCCTCAAGTGCCCTGGCGATCACTTCATCCTTGGTCAGGACACCCTCCTGGCTTAAAGCGGGAAAAGGGGATAAGAAAACAATAAATAAAAGACCCAGACTATACGATACTCTCATGCTTAGCTTCTTCGTTTTTTTCTTTAATAGCTCGTTCCATTTCCTCTCTTGAAGGCTTCTGGCCGGTTTTAAGCCATCTTCCACTCACTTTTACCGTATTGCTTATTGATAGTAATAACGGCAGTAACAACAGGGTTAAAATGGTCGCTACTGCGATTCCGTAGGAAATTGAAATGGCCATAGGTTTCAGGAACTGTGCCTGCCTGCTTTTCTCGAGCAACAGGGGGGCAAGTCCGGCTATCGTGGTAAGGGAGGTTAGGAAAATGGCACGGAACCTCGATCTTCCGGCTTCAAAAAGCGCCTTTTTGAATTCCATACCTTCCCGAAGGAAACTATTATATTTTCCAATTAATACCAGCCCGTCATTCACCATAATTCCTACCAGGGCAATGATCCCTAATGCTGAAAGCACGTTGATTGGGAAATCATGCAGCCAGTGCCCCCATGCCACCCCAATGATACTGAACGGGATCATGATCATTAAAAGCAACGGCTGACTATAACTTCTGAAGGTAAACGCAATAGTGGCGTAGATCAGGAACAAGATGATCGGAATCACTTTTGCCGCTGAACTCGATAATTTATTGGCCTCCCTGTTTTGTCCCTCGTAAGAAACAGTAAGGCTTGGATATTTCTCAAGAATCGGCGGGATCACATTATTGCGAATATCTTCCAGGATCTCGGTGGAACTTCCGTTGGGATCCTCCATATCTGCGGAAACCCTGATCTCTCTCATTCCGTCCAGGTGACTGATGGATTCAGTTCCTCTTACGATGTCGTAATTGGCGATTTCATCGAAAGGCACCCGTTCTCCTGAAGGGGTTAATAATCGCATTTCATCCAGGTCATTGATAGAAGACCTGTTTTCAAGATCGTAACGCACCCAAACCCTGATCTCATCCTGCCCCCTCTGAAATCGCTGTGCCTGCGCCCCAAAAAAACCATTCCGGATTTGCCTCATCACCTCGCCAAAGTCGAGACCAAGCGCATAGGCATTGTCCTTCAGTTTAACATTGATTTCCTTGATTCCCTGAGGATCGCTATCAGTCACATCTTTTAATAGAGAATTATTCTCCAGATTGTTTTTCAGTTCTTCTTTGGCAGCTTCCAGCTCTTCCAGGTTGTTTCCTAATAGGGAAACCGAGACCGGAGAACCTCCAAAGTTACCTCCAGAACCAAAGGTGAGGCTCTCCACCCCGTAAACCGGGCCTACTTCATCTCTTATCGCATTCGTAATATCCGGCGAACTGAAATCCCGCTCCTCTCCCGGAAGCAGGTTCACCTGAAGGGAAGCCTTATTATTACCCGGTCCTACCCGCTTAATGATATTTTCCACGACCTGTTTATTATCGGTCTGCCTTTCAGTATAATCTTCATTCACTCTCCAGGCCGCGGCCTCAACCATAGATATAATGGAATCGGTCCTGGCCGGGTTCACCCCTTCGGGCATCAAAAGATCGATACTCACCCGGTCGCTGGCAATACTCGGGAACAGGGTTACGCGAATCCAGTTTCCACCAATCGCTCCAATTGTTAGGATAAGTACTGCTGCAAGAACCCCAAATGCAAGCACCTGCTGGGTTAGTACAAAACGCAATACAGGGCTGTAAATTTGGTCACGCATATAACCCATAAAGCGGTCGCCGTAAGCATTGATCTTCCGCATATAATGAAAGATCGCTTTAGGCCCTTTTTTAGGCTGCCCGTTATAATTGGTTCGCCTTAGGGCTTTTGAATGCGCGATATGTGCTGGTAGAATAATAAGCGCCTCTATAAGAGAAATAACCAGCGTAAGGATCACCACCGTTGAAACCTCCCCAAAGAACTCTCCAATACGACTGTCCAAAAAGAGGAAGGTAGCAAAGGCAAGTACGGTGGTTATAATAGCCGAAAGAATTGGCGGCACCACCTCCATGGTTCCGTCCAGGGCGGCCCGTACAGGGCTTTTACCCATTTCGGAATGCTGGTAAATATTTTCTGAAATAACGATCCCGTCATCTACCAGGATCCCGATCACGATGATCATCCCGAATAGCGAAAGTACGTTGATGGTTACGCCAAGGGAGCCAGCAAAAATGAACATTCCCAGGAAGGCAACCGGTAACCCGAAAGCCACCCAGAAAGCCAGCCTTAAATTCAGGAACAATGATAGAAAGAACAACACCAGTAAAATTCCCATGGCACCATTCTCTACCAGTAGTTGCGTACGTTGCCCGAGGGTAATAGATGCATCGCTCACAACGTCCAGCTGGACATTGCTATTCTTCTGGTTAAATTCTTCGATATATTCATTGACCTTATCTGCTGTGATAGAAGGTCTTCGCTGTTAGTGTTGCTAATGGAAACATTAACCGCAACATTTCCATTGAAATAAAGGGCGTTGGGCGTTTCAGAGAACTGGTCGCGTACGGTCGCAATATCACCCAGTCTCACGATTTCACCGGTTGCGTTCGATTTTAGAACGATGTCGTTCAGCGCATCGGCATAATAAGCCCTGTTATTAGCCCTGATAAGATAATCTTCCGCTTCGGTTTTGATAGTCCCCCCGGTAGACAGAATATTGGAATTTCTCACCGCCTGGGCAACCTGTTCAAAAGTGAGATTATAGGCCAGCAGATCGTTCTCGCTTACCGCGATCTCGATCTCTTCTTCTGGAAATCCGGAAATACTTATCTGGGACACCCCGTCCAGCAATCGCAGATCATTTTCGATTTGCTGACTAATTCTTTTAAGAGTCGATAAAGGCACATTCTCGCCACTTACCGCGAAATTGATGGTTTCCCTTACGAATTCCTGTTTGGAGACCACCAGGGGTTCCATTCCACCTGGGAAGTTAGGTACCTGGTCTACCGCGTTCTTCACTTCGGTAAGCATAGCGTCTATGTCTTCCCCTCTTTCGATCTCCACGGTGATGGATCCACCACTTTCCCTGGCTGTTGAAGTCACCCGATCGATTCCCTCAAGACCTTTCAGGTTATCTTCGATTTTCAGGATAATCCCTTCCTCGATCTCTTCCGGAGCTGAACCCGGATAGGCGATACTGATATTGATGATCCTGGATTCCTGAAGCGGGAAGAAAGAAGATTTCATATTCAGCACCCCGATGATCCCGAATATGACAAAAGCCATGATCACGACATTTACCGCGACCTCGAACCTGATAAAATAATTTATTAACTTTCTCAAGACTGTCCTTTTTTAATCAGGTCTCGTTGGCCTTCAACCTTCACAAGCATTCCGGAATAAGCTCCCGGTACATTAGCCGAAAGTATCCTGGTTCCATCCTCCAGGCCTTTAATCACCACGGTATTGTTTGTGAAATAAACAGGATTTACATCAACAAGATTCAAGGTGCTATCCTGAACCACAAAAACCTTTGATCGCTCTACCAGTAATTCTCGAGGAATTTCGATAGCATCTTTTTCGTCTTTGGCATCCAGGTAAGCTTCGAGATACATTCCCTCGCTTAGCTCTGAATTTTTTACGGTTATGTAAACCCTGATGCTCTGGGTTTCCTGGTTTACTTTTCCATTGATCCTGCTTACCGTACCTTCATAGGTTTTATCCCCTTCCAGGGTAGATAGCTCCACATTCTTACCAATCTCCAAAATATCGCTATACTTCTTGGCTATGGAAACCTCCAGTTCATATACGCTGGGATCTATAAATTCGCCGAGTTTTTGTCCTGGTCTAATTAGCGTCCCTCTGTTTACAAGGGCTTCGGTAAGTATCCCGTCATAAGGCGCTACAATGCTATATTTCGCTAGGCGTTCTTCAAGATTCTTAACATTATAATAGGCTGAAACGATTCCCCTTCCGGTAATGAAGTAACGCTCCTGCTCCGTTTCGGTTTCAGGAAGTGGCGGTACAGGTTTTGACATGTCGAAACCATTCAGATAGTTTTGCCATTTTTCAAAAACTTTGGGATAATCCAGGCGCAGATCGGGCATGATGGAAGTGATGATATTATAAAGCTCACTTTTTGCCGACTGCACTCCTGCCCGGTATTCTTCAGCATCGATACTCAACAGAACCTGGCCTTTTCTATATTCCTGGCCGGGTCTGAAATCCTTGCTACTGTACCTGAAAACTCCCTAGACTTCAGAAAAAAGCTCTAACCTGTGCAGTGCGGTGATATTTCCGTTAGCCGGCACCACGATTGGTACCGTTCTGTTTTTAACCGTATCTATAAATACGCTTTTTACCGTTTTGGTGACCGGTGGTTTTTCCTTTACATTGCTATCAATGATGTACTTGGCACCGAATATTGCGCCTACAATGAGCAATAAGCCAAGGGCCGAGAGAATGATCTTACGTTTATCCATGATGTTTTTAGGACTATTTCGAATCCTTTTGGTTTAATCAACCTGAAATTTTTGGAAAATTTTTATTTCAATTGCTCCAGATCCATCTGAAGTTCTTCCCATTCTTCCATTAACTTCTCCAGTTTCTTTTTAGAAGTATTGTAATTATTGAGAAAATCGGGCTTGGTAGCTGTTTCCTGGTAATTTTCTGCCAGCTGCTTGTCTTTAGCCTTTAATTCCTTTTCAAGCTTGGTGATCTTCGCCTCTGTTTTACTTAAACGATTCTTGAGTTTTTTAATTTCCTTCTGATCGTTAAATGATCTTTTCTCGGAACTGGAATTCGAAGTTTTCGGCTTCTTTTCCTGATCTCTTTTTTCCACAGCCCGCATATCCTGAAGTTTTCGCTGCTCCAGGTAATAATCTATATCTCCCAGGTATTCCTTGATCTGGTGGTTTCTGAATTCATAAACCTTTCCGGTTAAACCCTGAAGAAAATCACGGTCGTGTGACACCATGATCAGGGTGCCTTCAAAACGGGTCAATGCCTCCTTAAGAACATTCTTCGATTTAATATCGAGGTGGTTGGTGGGCTCATCCATTACGAGCACGTTGAAAGGCTCGAGCAACATCTTACAAAGCGCAAGCCTGTTTCGCTCCCCTCCGGAAAGCACCTTCACCTTCTTCTCCACCTCATCACCCCGGAAAAGGAAGGAGCCCAGCATATCTCTCACCTTGGTCCTGTTCTTTTCGTTGGCAGAATCGATCATGGTTTGCAACACGGTCTTTTCACCGTCCAGGTACTCGGCCTGGTTCTGTGCGAAATAACCCAATTGCACATTGTGTCCTAATTTCAGTTTTCCCTTATGCGGAATCTCACCAACGATGATCTTGGCCAAAGTGGTTTTACCCTGGCCGTTCTGGCCAACGAAAGCGATCTTGCTCTGGCGTTCGATCAACAGATTGATATCGTCCAGCACCTTTTTATCGCCATATGATTTTTCCAGGTGCTCTGCCTCGATAACCACCTTTCCAGGATTTACTGAAACCGGGAAATTAACCGCCATTACCGCATTATCATCTTCATCAACCTCAATGCGATCGATCTTTTCAAGCTTTTTAATAAGCGACTGAGCCATGGAAGCCTTACTGGCTTTGGCACGAAACTTATCGATAAGTTTTTCGGTGTTTTCGATCTCTTTCTGCTGGTTTTTCTGGGCCGCCAGCTGCTGTTCGCGTAGCTCGGTCCTGAATTCCATGAATTCGGAATAAGGCTTCCGATAGTCATAAATATTCCCAAGTGAAATTTCGATACTCCGGTTGGTAACATTATTCAGGAACATCTTATCGTGAGAAACCAGCATGACCGAACCCGGGTAATTGTTCAGAAAGCTTTCCAACCAGATGATACTTTCAATATCCAGGTGGTTAGTAGGCTCATCCAGTAGAAGAATATCATTATTCTGAAGCAGTAACTTGGCAAGCTCGATCCTCATTCTCCATCCACCCGAAAAAGTATCGGTTGGCCGGTCGAAATCCTTTCTTTCAAATCCCAGACCCTGAAGTACCTTTTCGGTCTCCCCCTCGTAATTATACCCGCCGATGATCTCGTACTGATGCGTGATCTCGCTCAGCTCCTGTATCAATTCATTGTAAGAATCACTTTCATAATCGGTACGTGTGGCTAACTGATCGTTGATATGGGCCATCCTTGATTCAAGCGCCTTTATTTCGGTAAAGGCCTGATGGGCTTCCTCGATCACAGTACGACCTTTTTCAAAATCGAGATCCTGTTTTAAAAAGCCAATTTTCAATTCCTTGTCTTTGGCGATCTGGCCAGTATCATATTCCTGCTCCCCAGCAATGATCTTCAACAAGGTTGACTTCCCAGCTCCGTTCTTCCCAATTAAGCCTACGCGGTCTCCTGCTCCAAGCCTAAAACTGATCTCTTTAAAAAGATACTCCCCAGCAAATGAAACCGATAGATTATGAATATTCAACATTATGTAACAATTGTAACTTTAAAATCGCTGCAAAGATGCCTAAATTTGGGTTGTAAAAAAAATAAGATGAGTTTACTTAAAGGCACCAGTATCTATAGCATTTTTACAGGCACCTGCCCTGTATGCCAGGAGGAAAGCATGTACGTAAAGAGCAACCCATATAAACTGAATAGTACCTTAAAAATGCATGAAAGATGTTCTAATTGTGGCACCAAATATAAAATTGAACCTTCCTTCTTTTATGGAGCTATGTATGTGAGCTACGGAGTGGGAGTCGCATTTTCGGTAGCCGCCTTTATTATTGCTTACTATTTCTTCGGTGCCAGTTTACTCACCTCATTTTTTTCAATTGTTTTCACCCTTGTATTCTTTATGCCTGTGATCATGCGACTTTCCAGGAATATATGGATCAACCTTTTTATGAAATACGATAAGAATGCTGGAAAAGCCTAGGCTGGTTTGTAATGCTTTTTAGTGAATCTTCGAAGATCGATCTCTTTGTCCAGTTCCTTATCCTTTTCGATAAAATCAAGCAATTGAGGAGCCATGCTTGGTGCGATAAGCACACCACGACTTCCAAAACCGTTACAGCAGAACATATTGGTAATTTCAGGATGAGGCCCAACCAGGGGTCGGCGATCGGCCACAGCAGGCCTGATCCCTGCTACCTGGTCTACTACCTCGAATTCGCAATTAATAACATCTTTTAGTTGCCTTACCAGTTTCTCCCTGGCCTGGGCAGTTATCTCTGGGGTTTTATCCTGGTGGTCGTAAGTGGCTCCAACTTTATATAGATGGTTTCCCAAAGGCATTATAAATACAGACGATTTAATAGCAAAGTCAAGTTCCAGTTCTTCAGAATAAATAGTAATATATTCACCCTTGTTACCTCGTAATGGTAAGAAATTGAAATAGGGATTATTCCTCAACCCGAAACCCTCACAAAAAATAATATAACTGGCCTTAAGATCCTGATATTCGACAAACCCATCCCGGTTCACAAGTTCAGAATAATCAAAACGCTCGCTTCTGAACCTATCCTTCTTTTCGAGGTAGGCTGTATAATTATGAAGTAAATCTTCGGTATCTATATTCCCGGTTTGCTTCACCATTCCGAAGGAATAGGATACATTAAGGTTCTTGTTGGTATTCTTTTTAAGCTCAGGATCCAGAAACCCGGAAAGCCCTGGTTTATCGGTTGCGACAAACCATTCGTTCTGTTCCTCCACCGAATGGAATCGCCTGTAAATATTCCAGGTATTGATAAATTTTTGCTGAAGCTTTTCCTCAAGTTCTCTGTAGAAGGGCATGGCTATCTTCAATTGGCTATCGGCATTCCATGCCAAGGTAAAACGCTTAAGAACTACAGGATTAAAGATCCCTCCTGCCACATAAGAAGAATTCTGGGAATGATCATCAAAGACCACGAAACTTTTGTTCCGTTTTTCCAGTTCTTCAGAAATTGCGAGTCCACTAAGACCAAGTCCAACAACTATATAATCGAGCATGGGTTAAAGATATTAAGCCTTGGTTTGAATTTCAAAATTAGGCATAAAAAAAAGCGCCCAGAAAAAGGCGCTTTTGAATATTATTTTTGAAGTTTAATAACTCCACATATCCTGTTCGAAGTTCCTGATCTGCTCTTTGATTCGCTGAGATTCCAGCAATTGCATAAAGGCATTATCAACGATATATTCATCGATCTCCCGATCTCCCTGAACGTTATCCTCTTTGTAAATGATCCCGTCAAACCTTCTGGAGTTCAATAGGTGATCGAAGGAAATGGTCTGGGAAGTATTACCGCCCGTAAAGACCTTTGCATCATGTAGCACTTCCCGAGCATCGGGATACCAAACCCAGAATAATTCAACGAGGTCGGTTTGACCTGAATCGATGAAGTTCACATCGGGAGCAACCGGAGCGATTCCCAGGATACGATATTTCAATTCAGCTAAACGCTTATCGAAATACCAAAGACCACGAATGTGATATTCAGCGATATCGGCAGCTCCAAGATCTCGTCTATCAATAAACTGAGGATCCACCTCTTCACCAGCATTATACTGCTCGATACCAAGGTCGGTCGTATCGATCTTAGACAAGGTCGCACTGATATCTTTCAAGGTTCGTTTTTCCGTGAAATAAGAATCGGCATAAACATTCTCGATCTTTCCGCTTTTGATCGCGTTTACCAGCACATCATATAAAGATCTACGGTTAGTCCCAATATTATTGGTGTCAATAGGATAATAAAGCGGGAAGTTCACGCGCTCATCAAGATCGATGATCTCCCAGGTACCTTTAGACCAAAGAATGTCCCGGTCGCCCACATATCCATATTCCAGAGGTTTATCCTCTGCATCGACAAGGGCCTGAGCTTCCGATTTTTTGCCAATATTTTCAGGCTTATCGGCGTTCAGGATATTTGCCTGACCGAAAGAAGAGGCACCAGCCAACATCACAAAACCAAATACAAATAATTTCTTCAAGCTCATTTTAATATTCTTTTAGTTTGTAAGCTCAATAATTACAGGAGCTACTTTTTTCAGCTTATAGCTGGAATTACCAGCAAGGGAAGCGTTGATATCGTAGATCTGAACAGATTCACCTCTACCGGCACGTCTCAGAGCTGCTTTAGCCCTGTCATCAAGTCGGCTTCCATTCACCTGAATAGTAGGCTGACCTGGAACCTTAAATTTGAATCCTGTAACGTTCAGGTTAAGATCGAAATCGAAGTCTGGAAGGTTTGCCCCAACAGTTGCGATTTCAAGACTATTTCTTTGCATAGATACCGAACCGTCTTCCCCACGAATGGTTCCTACCGGTCTTGGAATATCCTTTACTCTGAACGTTTTGCTATCAGATACAGTTTCACCACCAGGAAGTTTACCACTTACGTTAATGGTTACTTCTCTGGCCTGAAGTGTAGTCACATCCATTACATAGCTCCCAGCACCGCCAGCAGCTCTAAGTCCCGGAGCGTTTGCTGAAACATTTCCTACACCTGGAATAGAAATGGTCATCGGGTTTTGAACCCCGCGATACACCACGTTCATCTTATCTGCTGAAATAACTGCAGAATTTGGTTTAGGAATTACAGCGTAAGAACTTTTTACAGCAATTCTAACAAGAGAATCGCCTTCCTGGAACTGAAGTTCTCCAGTGATCTCTTTCTCTCCTACATTCCCTGCAGGGAAATCAAGAACAACTTGACCAGCTTCGGTACTTTCAACTTTTTTTCCGTTAATGATCACATTTTCGAATTGCAGGGTCTGGTCTACACGACCAAGCACTACCTTACCAGTAAAGTTCTCTCCACTAAAGAAAGCTGTCTTATCTGGCACCACGATCGCCTGATAATTGGTAAGCGAAACGTCACTCTGTAACTGACCAGAAAACATGCTTGAAAGAATCTCACTTTCAGTAGCTTTAATATCAGCCTGCATTTGCGTCAATTTGGTAAGGGAAGCGATTAAAGGGAATCCCTGATAGTGATAATACAGCCATGGCTGAGTTACATTGTCTCTATTGGTTACTTCCTGAGTCGAAAATTCCTGCTGAAGATTTACTTTTGAAGCTATTGCAGGATAATCCTCGCTCAATATCTGTGCCACACCCTCTCTATACTGATCTATTTGATCAACAAATTCCTGACCTCTTGGTGACACTCTACCACTCTGGAAGAACATTTCGTCCATTGTGTTAGACTTATCCATGGTTTCGTAATCGGTTGGATCATCTACAGAAGCTTTAAGCTCATCCTTGATCCCTTCGATATATTGACTAAGATCGGTTGAAAGCTGGTGAATTTTGTCGGCATCTTCTTTAATTGAAGTATACTTCGCAGGTTGCTCTTCAACTTTCATATC
Organism: Christiangramia bathymodioli; assembly: GCA_009735695.1. GTDB lineage: Bacteria > Bacteroidota > Bacteroidia > Flavobacteriales > Flavobacteriaceae > Christiangramia > Christiangramia bathymodioli. The sequence continues at coordinate 26,472 of SRSL01000009.1, read as the reverse complement.
GAGTCCTGCCATTAGAGCCTGGTTTCTTTCAGCATAGTTTGCTGAAGTTTCATCAAGCTTTTCGTTCATCAATCCAAAGGCGGTAAGTACCTCCTTGGACATATTAAGTGCCATCATCGCGATGAAAACCAGATACATCAGGTTAATCATCTTCTGCCGTGGCGATTGTTTTCCAGAAGCCATGTCTAATTAGTTCTTTTTAAATTGATAATTAATTTAATTTAAAGTCGGATTAATTAGACTCTTGTTGTTGCTCTACCGTTCATTGCGGTAAGCATGCCTCCATAAACATTATTTAGGTGAGCCATGTTCTCTGCAAGAGAATCCATTTGAGCTTTCAGTCTGCTGGCGTTCTCAACCACTTCGTTGTTGATCTCAGCCTGACGTGAAGCCGATTCCACCTGAGCTTTATAAAGGTTATTCAATGTTTCCATTTGGGCGGCAGCTACTCCTAGCTCCTCGCTATATTTCTTTTGAGACGCCATAGAATCTACGGTAGGGGCAATACCTTTCGCGGCACCTTCAAAGTTTTTAATGCTTTCACCAAGTGAAGCCATAAGGCTGGCATCCAGTTTAGCTTCTTTAAGCATTGCATCCAGTTTTTTAGACAACATTCCTTCAGCTTCTTTTTCTTCAACTACCACAGCCTCTTTTCTTCTGGTTTCTCCACCAGCTAACTCTGGATAAACAAGGCTCCAGTCTAATTCGTCATCTACTGGTTCGAATGCAGAATAGGCAAATACCAATGCCTCTACGATTAGACCAATAATTAACATTTCATTTCCACCAGGCCAGTGCATGATTTTGAAAAGTGCACCAAGGATAACCACAGATGCTCCAAGCCCATACACCATATTGGTAAGCTTTTTTGTCGATCTTGAATTTGCCATAACTCTAAAGTTTAGATTTTCTTAATTAATTTGATATAAATAGGTTTAAGTGTTCAGTTGTTGTTATCGGTTGTCCTGATTCAGGGTAACATCTGTTCCCAGATAATCCTGAACCGTTCTGAAACCGATATAACTTCTTGCAGAATCCATATACTCATAGTCCCTGGAACTCACCTGAAGGAAGTAAGCCACATCCTTCCAGGATCCTCCCCTTACAACTTTTCTGCGATCCTCCGGGTTATTGACGGTAGGGTTCATCGTAGACATATATTCATATGATCCCGGATCGTAAGAAGAATCGACCCACTCTGCAACGTTACCTGCCATATTGTACAGGCCGTAATCGTTAGGGTCGTAAGATTTAGCCTCTACGGTGTACAGGGCCTGGTCTGCCGCGTAATCACCACGTAAAGGTTTAAAGTTTGCCATAAAGCAACCTCTGTCGTTCAAAGTATAAGGACCTCCCCAAGGATAGGAAGCTCCTTCCAGACCACCACGAGCGGCATATTCCCACTCACCTTCGGTTGGCAACCTGTAAGAAGGCACATTAGCGTCTCCTTTTTGACGACGGAAATCATTATGGTATTTTGTTCTCCACTGGGTGAATGCCCTTGCCTGTTTCCAGGAAACACCTACCACAGGATAATCATCGAACGCGCTATGCCAGAAATAATCATTATGCATAGGTTCGTTGTAGGAGTAATTGAAATCTTTAATCCAAACCGTAGTGTCTGGGTAAACCATCACTTCTTCCTTTTTGATGAAGTTACTACGGTTTCCCTGAGCTCTAGCCGCAGCCTGAATATCCATCCAGGAATACTGGAATTTTAGTTTTTTCACATCGATAGTACGCTGGCCGTTATAAACCTCGTCCAGAGGAATATACATAGAGTCCATAACCTCGGCGTAATATACATCCGGGTAATCCTCAGTATCCCAGATAATATCGATATCCTTATTCAGTCTTCTGTTGGCATAATCATCGGTAGGACCACCCTGACCATATGTGTTCAGCATATACTCTTCGTAAGGAGTCATCTCGCCTTCTTCGGCATCAGCAAAGGCATATTCACCAATAGCATCATCTCCAGGAGTAGCACCCTGCATTTCTGCCATAATCGCAAGATTTACTCTAATGATAGAATCCCGCACATAATTAACGAACTGCCGGTATTCTGAATTCGTAATTTCGGTTTCATCCATATAGAATGAACGAACCGTAACGGTTTTTGGCGGCGCATTCTTCTGCCCTGCAATATCATCATCAGATTTCCCCATGATGAATGAACCACCTGGGATCAATGTCATACCATAAGGTTTCTCCGGATTCCACTTCTTCCCATCCGCACCTACTAACTGCCCTCGATCTCCACCTCCACAACTCGAAAGCAAAGCCATAACAGCGATGAGCGAAATAAACTTCTTCATAATTATCTTAGGTTAAGACATTTTGATTTACGGCAGTAAACCTATCTAAATATTTTCTAAAAAACAATATTTCAGATAAAAATAGCGTAAATCAGATTAATGCCTGAGTACAATTTTTAGACTTCGTTTTTTCTTTTTGCTTTATACCATCTTTCCGGAATTACCTGGTTGCAGGCTTCCAGGTAATCTTCTTCACTGCAAGGTAATAACGTATGCCTTTTCAATTTAGTATTTACATTCGATAAAAATGGTATTTCTATCCACCAGCGCCCACTTCGAGGGCTTTTAAAGAATACCAGGATCTCATCATCGATAGGAACCTGATACCTTATAAACTCCTTTTTGGCAGAAATAGTATTTTCATTAGACCTGTAATTTACGCCTTCGATGAAATACCAGATGATCTGGGCCACCAGCATATTGGCGAGGCTTCCCAGAATATTCTGATATTCGTAAACTCCAAAGGAGGATACCTTGTCACTGATTCCTGCATACCTGGCCAGCGCGCAGATCTCCCTTCCATTGAAGCCGTTTGGAGAATTATAAACCCCAGACTGAAGACTACCCGAATCTATAGCTCCAAGGTCCATTCCCACCAGGTTCGCATTCCTGAAGATCGGCTCCATCAGAGACAAATCTGATGTTACTTCACCCAGCCTGTATGCTTCAAAGAACAATCGCTCCATCAATTCTATTTCTTCCTGAGAATTGAAATAGGTTTGATATCCTACCGTGGTATAATTAAATAAATTGTAAGGCTTATCTACGACGATTTTTCCTACAAAAGATTCGTTGCTTATCGATTTATCCGCATCGCCAAGATCGAACTTTTTATCGATATTTACAAGGTTAACCATCTGATCCAGTTTATCATAGGCCCTGTATTGCGCATAAACCAGGTCCTGGCTCCCTCCTAAAATAACCGGAATTACATCCTGTTTTACGAGACTTTCAACGAGCATTTGCACTGCAAAATAGGTGTCATCTGTCGTTGCACCAGCTTCTATATCTCCAAGATCAGCGAGCCGCAGGCCCCAGTTTCCGGGGAATAATTGATAAAAAGACCTTCTAATTTCGGTAAAATCTGGTGTTGCGGAGGCAGAATTTGCCCGCCTATTTTCCTTTACTCCAAAGATGGCAATTTGCACATCCGTAATATCCGGAATACCCGATTTTTCTGAATGAATTTTTAGCTGAGCCCCTATAGTCTGGGAATTTAAATTGCGAATCTCGTCCAGCAGTTCATGGTTTACCGGACAAAGAAAATCGTAATCCATAGGCTATTTCTTTTTCGTAGATTTCTTTTTGGTCGTTTTTTTACGGGTGGTTTTCTTCTTGGTCTTCCCGCTTTTTTCCAGGATATCCTTCACTTCGTCAAGAGTGAGTTCATCGGCTTTTGTGGTCTTTGGTAATTCAACCTTGGTTTTACCTTTAATCACGTTGAACCTTCCCCACCTGGCTTTTTCTACTCTAATACCTTCATCTTCCCAGTTGTGTATGATCTTTTCACGCTCCTTTTTCAGCTTATCCTCGATCAATTCTTCGATATCTGCCTCTGAAAGATTATCAAAATCATACTTCTTGTTCACATTAATGAACATATTATTCCATTTAAGGTAAGGACCAAACCTACCTACGCCCTTTTGAACCGGTAATTCCTTATAAACATAAATTGGAGCATCGGCCTTCTCCTTTTCCTTAATGAGTTCCATAGCCCTGTCGAAATCAACATTCATAGGATCCTCACCCTTTTCAAGGGAAACGAATTTCTTTCCGAAGCGAACATAGGGTCCGTATCGTCCATTATTCACCTCAACGGCTTCACCTTTATATTCGCCCAGTTTTTTGGGTAATTTGAAAAGATCCATGGCCTCCTCGTATGTAAGGGTTTCCATGTTCTGGTCTGGACTTAAACTCGCGAATTTTGGTTTTTCATCATCTTCCACACTTCCGATCTGTACCATAGGCCCGAATTTTCCTAATCGAACGCTAACCGGTTTCCCGGTTTCCGGATCTTCACCCAGAATTCTCTCACCCACTTCCCTATCGGCATTCTTAGCCACATCCTGGACATGCGGATGGAAATCCTTATAGAATTTCTTCATCATCGCGGTCCATTCTTCGTTTCCTTCAGCGATATTATCGAAACTTTGCTCGACCTTCGCCGTGAAATTATAATCAAGGATATTCGAGAAATGATTCACCAGAAAGTCATTCACCACCATCCCGGTGGCGGTAGGCACCAGCTTACCTTTATCACTTCCAACGGTTTCGCTTAATTTTTTCTCTTCAAGCTTATCATTTTTAAGCCTGAACTGTACATATTCGCGCTCTGTACCGTCTATTGAACCTTTTTCGATATAATTCCTGGACTGTATGGTTGAAATGGTTGGCGCATAAGTAGACGGCCGCCCGATTCCAAGCTCTTCCAGCTTTTTCACCAGAGATGCTTCAGTATATCTGTAAGGCGGGCGAGTGAACCTTTCGGTTGCAGTTATAAAATCGTTCTCAAGCGGCTGTCCCTGTTTTAAGGCAGGCAGCATTCCGCTTTGCTCCTCGTCTTCCTCATCACTTCCTTCAAGATATACCTTCAGGAAGCCATCAAATTTCAACACTTCTCCATTAGCAGTAAACAAGTTATCGTGCTTATCGGCTTCGATCTTGACATTGGTCCTTTCCAACTGGGCATCGCTCATTTGAGATGCGATCGCCCTTTTCCAGATCAGTTCATATAAACGTTGTTGATCACGATCGGCAGAAATACTGTGCTTGGCAAAATTTGTAGGCCTGATCGCCTCGTGAGCCTCCTGGGCTCCTTTCGTTTTACCTTTGAACTGACGGGACTTTGAATATTTTTCACCGTAAGCTTTTAAGATCTCGGCTTTAGCTGCTTTTCTGGCGTCTTCCGAAAGGTTAACGCTATCGGTTCTCATATAAGTGATATGCCCTGCTTCATATAATCGCTGGGCCATCGTCATGGTCTTGCTTACCGAGAAATACAATTTTCTCGCCGCTTCCTGCTGAAGCGTGGAAGTAGTAAATGGTGGTGCAGGATTCTTTTTTGCAGGTTTTGTGGTAAGATCGGCAACCTTGAATTTGGCTCCTATATTACTTTTGAGAAAATCCTCTGCTTCTTCCCTCGTATCAAAATTCTTCGGAATTTTTGCCTTGAAACTCTTACCATCTTCGGTAATGAATTCGGCATCGATCCTGTAAGAAGCTTCGGGTTCAAAATCCTGAATTTCGCGCTCGCGCTCCACGATGAGCCTCACAGCAACTGACTGAACCCGTCCTGCTGAAAGACCTCCTTTAACCTTTCTCCAGAGTACCGGAGAAAGTTCGTATCCCACAAGCCTGTCCAGAACGCGTCGTGCCTGCTGGGCATTGACAAGATTGTAATCAATACTTCGCGGGTTTTCGATCGCATTAAGAATAGCAGATTTGGTGATCTCGTGAAAAACAATGCGTTTGGTCTTATCGTTTTTCAATTTCAGCTCTTCTGCAAGATGCCACGCGATGGCTTCCCCTTCCCGGTCCTCATCACTTGCCAGCCAAACCGTTTCAGCATCTTTTGCCAATCCCTTCAGCTTGCGAACCACATCCTTTTTATCTTTCGATACTATATATTTAGGTGTAAAATCTCCTTCGGTATCCACCCCGATCTCCTTGGTAGGCAAATCGGCTATGTGACCAAAACTGGAAGCAACCTTATAATCCTTCCCCAGAAATTTTTCTATGGTTTTGGCCTTTGCAGGAGACTCTACTATCACTAAATTCTTCGCCATAAATCTGTTGGTTTATAATTGCAAAAGTATGGCAAATTTTTATTCCGCTCGTTAAAGGCTTTTTAAAATGACCTGACACAGGCTTCAAAAGCCTCAGTAATACAGTGGTTTACAGAATTAAAAAAATCTGGAAAGACTATGTTTTCAGCTTATTCAGTATGAAAATAGAGCGAAGTAACACCGGCAAAACCATACCTTAGGTCGGGCGCGAGGTTGCCTTCCTTATCCCGGGCATCATTAAATGCCAGGATTCTACCACCTCCGTTGGCCGTTTCAGCTACAAAAACCACGTTGTAAGCAGCATCATACACCACATCTCCAGGATTGCCTAATAGTGTATTGCCTCCTGCTATTCGTTTTTGCTCATCGATCTGAATAAAACCACCAGGAGCGGCAGCTTCATATTTTGCAACAAAATCTTCTACTATATGAACGGCACCATCTGAATTAGATTCAATTTCACCGATATCTGAGAGCACCATGGTGCCATCTTCAAAATCCAGCCCATGCATCTGCAATAAACCCTGAAATCCCACGATCTTATCGGCAGTTATGATCCTGTTGAGAGTGTGGGTGGAAAGAAAGTTTCTATAAACAGCCAGCCTGTTGGTCTCATCAACAGCCGCGTACAGGTCATTACCCACGAATTCGATGCCCCAGACTTTAAAACGAGTGGTCACAACATTCCTCAAAATATAATTCTCACCATTCCTGAAATAAACGAATAACCTGCCCTCGGCAGTGGTTTCATCGTCGTCAAGGTCTGTGTTATCTGAAACCACGTAAAAATTGTTGTTTATCGCAATGTCTTTTGGATTCTCAAGATTTTCGGGCGATCCGAATTCAGAAGATATATCCACAGTCACTCCAGACTGAATCAGGCTAATTCCGGTAAATGTTTCCAAACGAGCATTTTCTGCGGAAACAAGACTAAAACCATCATCTTCAGATGAAAATTTAATGCCGGTAGCATTTGAAGCCTCTGTGTTATAGGTGGTAATTTCACCCGTATTGATATCGTACCTCTTCACCTCTCCAGAACTACTGCTGGCATAAAGATGCGCGGTAGGAGAAGTTTCCACACCCGAACTAAGATCATCCTTGGAACAGGAAATCAAACAGAACATCAAAAAAACAAGGAAATACCTGAAGGTTCTCAAAAGCATATATTTTGTTTGCGAATATAAAATATAACGAACAAATATTCAGCTTAGTTCAAAGGAGTTAAAAATGTGTTATTTGCATGAATTTTAACGCAATTTCTTCTGTTATTCAACATATTAAGGGATGGATAAACTGAATATAAGGATCGTGAACTATCAATCTGAAAAGGTATTGATCTGAAACAGGGTGGGTAACACTGAATGATTCGAAAAAAATTTTAAAAGAAAAGTTATGACTTTAGCACATATATTAAAACTAGCAGGAAAATTTGCCGTTAGAGGTTTTATTTTCAAAGCCGGAAAAAAAGCGGCAGTAAAAGGAGGAAATGTCGGAATTGCTGCAGGTGCACTTATTGCCGGCGGATACCTTGCGTACCAGCTCCTACAGGAGAAAAAAGAGAGGGAAAAAGATCATGAGGAACTTTCAGATTCTGATGGTACCAGCATTGGCGAAAATCTGGTAAGCGTGGAGGATTAGAAAGTCTAATCCTTTACTTTAATTCCCATCATGTCCGGATTTCCCAACAATCCGAATCCCTTGACAGATCCGTTTTCATTCAAATAGAACTGCCATTCTACATTCTGATCAGCAAAATAAAAAGTAGTATCTGAAGATGGAATTAATTCTTCCTTACCGGGAATAGGGTCTGGCCTAAGGAAGAGTTTGCCATCCTCGCTACTGATATGGACTTTTCCGAAATTGGTAGATTCATATACACCAGTATATTTTTCATAAACCTCCAGATCAATATCGTAGACGATCCTTTTTTTAGGAAGCTTATACTTTTTTCCTTCCCAGATATTTCTTACCACCCAGTAAACCGCTTCGTGATATTCGTTGCTATAGGGATGAATGTAAATGAGTATTCGATCTTCTTCCGGCCAAATCTGCAAACTAGCCCGCATGCCTGTCCCATCACCTACATGATAAATTTCCTTTTTCCCTTCCTGTTCGGCTATCTTCCATCCAAAACCATAATTAGAAGTTTCTTCATTATTTAATATCACAGGTTCAAATGCTTGCTCCCGGTAGGATTCAGGGATCAGGTTAGACGAAATCAGTGCCCTGGCATAGATGTAAAGATCTTTAGCATTGCTGTAAATACTACCGGCACCATAGGTCTGATAAAAATTATCAGCATTAATATCCCGATCCTTTAAATCATCGATCTCTTTTTGCCAGCCGTCATAGGTATGATCCATACCCAATGGCTGGAATAGTTCATTTTTCATAAAATCGGCATACTTCCTTCCAGAGACCGATTCAATAATACTTCCCAGTAACAAATAATTCGAATTATTATAATAAAACTCCTCATTCGGCTTTCCTGCCGCTGGTTTCTGCAATCCGATCAAATCCAGAATTTGCTGATTATCCAAAATTCTGGTGGTATCGGCATTAGAAAGGGCGGTCACCATAAACCTGGGCAAACCGCTGGTCATGGTCAATAGATCCCTAATGGTCACTTCTGTATAAGGCAAATTTGGAAGATATTCAGTGACCCTATCGTCAATCTGGAGTTTTCCCTGTTCCTGCAAAAGGTAAATACCCAACGCGGTCATTGATTTTCCTACTGAAAAAACCTTGAAAGTAGAAGTATCCGCAATAACAGGGTTGCCAGGAAGATCTGCATGTTTCCCGTAGGTTTCATTGAACAGGACCTCAGCCTTCTCGGCCAATAAAATCTGACCATGGAATATTTCCTTATCTTCCAAAATCCGAAGCACCGAATCGAGCTCCTTTTGCCAATTCTGGGACTGCAGCGCCTGAAAAGACAAACCGAACAGCAGCATTAAAAATAACATTCTCATCCTCTGAAATTTTTGTCTGTCAAAACAAAGTCGAAATTTCCTTAATTAAAAATTTCTGGTATAGACTTACAATAGACATGCTTATTAAGCATTGAATTTCAACAGGTAGGAAACCAGATCATCTCCAGATTCAAGGTTCAGCTTTTTGCGCAAGCGGTATCTCGCCGTATTTACACTGGAAGGACTGATGTTCAGTTTTTGGGCGATTTCCTTGGAAGAATGGTCTAATAATAAAGCACTCAGATCAAGATCGTAAGAAGATAAGTGCGGATGCTTTTTTAATAATTTCAGTTTAAAATCACCTTCTTCTCTGGGTTGTCTTTCCTTAACAAGCCTGGAAAGAGCATTTTTGAATTCAAGAAATTTCCGCTCGTTCCGTTTCCGGGAAACATTATATAAATATCCTGCAAGAATAAGAACAGGAATCACGAAGATGGCCATTAACCACAACACCCATTCTTTCATCCATTCAATCTGAAATGGTTTACTCTCTTCAGGATTTTTGGTATTCGGTAAAGAACTGATATCGCTCGCAAGTGAATCATCAAATACGGGTACTAAGATCAGCAGCATGAGAATAAGAAGGATGACCCCGAACATTAAATGAACAGGTTTGAAAAGATGATGAAGCTTTTTCATAAAAACAAAGGTATACCTATTTAGGTTAACCGGAAATGTGCACTAATTGGTATAAAATCTATTCGTTAACTTTAAAATTCTTTAAATCAAAAACTTATGCGGTCTATTTTATTCCTTCTATTACTTGCTCTGCCTTTTTCAGTTTGTGGCCAAAATGATTGTGCCTGCTGTACGCCTGCACATGATCAATTCGATTTCTGGCTGGGAGAATGGGAAGTTTTCAATGAAGAAGGAGAAAAACTGGGGGTGAACCGAATTGTAAAGCTTGAAGACAATTGCCTTATCAGCGAGCACTGGCAGGGTGATCGGGGTGGATCGGGAAAAAGTTTTAATTATTTCGATCCGGAAGATGAAACGTGGAATCAGTTATGGATCAGCAACACGGGGACTATTCTGAATTTAAAAGGTAAAGCTTCAGAAGGAAAAATGATTATGAGAAGTCAACTGGTTACCGATGAAAAAGGAACCTATTACAACCAGATCACCTGGACCAAAAACCGGGACGGCAGTGTGAGTCAGCTTTGGGAAATCCTTGATGAAAATGATAAGCTTCTCACCGAAGCCTTTAACGGCATTTACCGAAAACTTAATTGAATCTATTGAAAAATGGTTTCCTCTTTATTTGAAAAGATGTTTTCTGGTGTTTCATTTCCATGAAATTCCTCGATACCTCTTTGCAACCATTCCAGGAATTCATCTGCATCCGGTTCATAAGCGGTAGGCGGAATCAGCTTTTCTCCTTCGTGGTTCAACATCACGTAATAAGGCTGAGCGTTCGCCTGATAGCGTTCGATTTGAAAATCACTCCACTTATTACCAATGGTTTCAATATCCTTTCCTGTAGTTTCAGAAGTATACTGTTCTGCTTCCGGAAGAGGTCGCTGATCATCTACATATAGCGAAACCAGGACCACCTCGTTCCGAAGTGTTTCAAGAACACTCGGTTCGCTCCACACCCGCTCTTCCATCTTACGACAGTTAACACAGGCATGGCCCGTAAAATCTATTAGTACAGGAAGGTTTACCTTTTTCGCATAGGCCATACCTTTCTCAAAGTCGTGAAATGAAACAAGGTCGTGAGGCCCGTAATCGGCTCCTTCGGGCAGGCCATTTCCGTTTACTGAAGTGCCACCTTTGGAGTTCCCTACTCCATACGGAGATTCGCTGTATTGTAATGGTGGTGGAAATCCGCTAATTATCTTCAAGGGAGCTCCCCAAAGTCCCGGAATCAGATAAATGGTGAATGAAAGCACCACAAGTCCCATCAGCAACCTGCCAACAGAAATATGTTCAAGCGGGGAATCATGCGGCAGACGTATCTTTCCGAATAAATAAAAAGCCAGCACCCCGAAAATCGCGATCCAGATCGCAAGGAAAATTTCTCTTTCCAGCAAATGCAGTTGCAGAACAAGATCGGCATTCGAAAGAAATTTAAACGCAAGTGCCAGCTCAAGGAATCCAAGAAATACTTTTACGGTATTAAGCCAGCCTCCAGATCTGGGAAGACTGTTAAGCCAACCCGGGAAAGCAGCGAAAAGGGCAAATGGCAGTGCTATAGCCAGTGAGAACCCAAGCATACCTATGATCGGGGCGATCCCTCCTTTTGAAGCAGCTTCCACAAGTAAAGTTCCAACGATAGGGCCTGTACAGGAAAACGATACAATAGCGAGGGCCAGGGCCATAAAAAATATTCCTACCAGGCCACCTTTATCGGCCTTAGAATCGATGGCTGTTCCCCAGCTGCTTGGAAGGACGATCTCGAATGCCCCCATGAACGAAGTGGCGAATACCACCAGCAAAATGAAAAATGCCAGGTTGAACCATACGTTCGTTGATAAGGCATTCAGCGAATCGGCTCCAAAGATAAGGGTAACCAGCGACCCTAAAAGAACGTAGATCACCACGATCGAAATTCCGTAGAAGATGGCGTTTCTTATTCCCGACGCCCTGGATTTACTTTGCTTGGTAAAGAAACTTACCGTCATTGGGATCATTGGAAACACACAGGGGGTTAAAAGCGCTGCGAAACCCGATAAAAAGGCTACGAAAAATATACCCCAGAATGAGCGTTTTTCATTCGGCTGATCGGTATTTGCAACCGGCTCCACCGGTTCTTCTTTAGGTTCTTCGGCTGAATTTGAATCTGTAGTCGCCTCTTCAGCAGCTAAACTCTCATTGATAATAAACGTGAGATCCTTTTCTGTTGGAGGCAAACAGCGTTCGTCGTCACACACCATGTACTCCACGCTGGCAGTAATGGAACCTACAGGTTCCTTTACCAATATTTTCTGAACGAATTCTGCTTCATCATCAAAATAGGTTATCCGCATTTCGAAGATAGGATCATCGATTTCGGTTCCTTCATCTTCGATGGTTGCTCCTACCAGTTCAACCTCTTTATTTCCCAAATTATAGGTAAAGGTAGTGGGAACCGGGCCGTTCTCAGGAACATCCTGGGAATACAAGTGCCAGCCTGGTTCAATGATGGCCCTGGTTATGAGCTCGTATTCATTTTCGGAAATTTCCTTAACCTGGGTTTCCCATTGAACCGGATCATAAATTTGAGCCTGAGCAACGAAAAAGAAGAAAAAAGTGAAAAACGGAAGACTTTTCTTAAGCAGGTTTATGATCATAGTATTCAGTGACTGAAAAAGTTTCTATTTGAGATAGCTCAAAATTAAGGAAATTAGCCCTAATTTTTGATGGACACAAAAGTACCTATTCTATACCAGAAAGGAAACCCGGCATCATTTTTTAGGATTTATGGTTTATTAACTTTCTATTAGAAGTGATTCAGTCTTTAATTTTTAATTTAACGTTCACAACCAAACCATTATTTTAAACCAGCCGATTGCCGAATCCTGTAGACATTATCATGCCTGTTTCCATTGCTATCATCATGTTTGGAATAGGCCTGGAACTGAAATTTTCAGATTTTAAAAGAGTGTTTTTATACCCCAAGGCTATCCTGGTGGGGCTTTCCTCTCAGCTGCTACTTTTACCCATGATCGCGCTGGCATTGATCTACTTCTGGCCAATGGATCCCATTTATAAAATCGGGATCATGTTGCTAGCTGCTTGTCCTGGTGGAACAGCCTCCAACCTGGTAACCAAAATGCTTAAAGGAAGAGTGGCGCTTTCGGTTTCCATGACTGCTTTTAATAGTTTTTTGATCCTGTTCACTATTCCGCTTATAATAGAACTGAGCTATTTTATCTTCGGAACCGATAGTCGAAGTGTCAACCTGAGCTTCTGGGAAACCATGCAGCAAATTGTAACAACCGTAGTTGCACCGGTACTTACTGGGATCATTATTGGAAATTTATTCAGTGAGCTTCAACGAGAAAAACTTCATAGATTTCTGAAATACTTCCTACCCGCAATGCTCCTGGTAGCGGTAGTATTTGTAATATTCTTTGATGACACGACCAAAGAAATCCATTACCTGGATTATATTCCTTTATTTATTCCTTTAGTTTTATTCAATCTCAGCAGTATGCTCATTGGTTATTTTATTTCCAGGAAGATGAAGCTGCAGAATGATGCTGCTTATACAATCGCTATTGAAATAGGTCTTCAAAACAGTGTTCTCGCCTTATACATCGCCAACCAATTGCTGGAAGAACCCGAACTTAGCTTGATCGCAATTCTCTATGGTAGTTTTTCCCTAATAAGCACTTATGGGATGGCGTATATTTTGAAAAAATATTCCAGGTAGAATTTAAAACCTGTTTCTATTTTTCAGAATTTTAAATTTATTTCAGTTCGATTTTTTAGATCAGTTTTAATATGGAACTCAACAGATATCAGGATATTTCCGAACAGTGGCTTGCCTACAAAGACGCCTTATATAATTATATTCTGAAGATCGTTAAAGAACCCGATACGGCCAACAGCCTGTCTCATGAGGTTTTGATGAAGGTTTATGCTTCCTGTTGTTCCGGAAGGGAAATCCGAAATCTTAGGTCCTGGCTATTCCAGATTGCCTATAACACCTGTATGGACTTTTTTAAAAAAGAGGGGAAAAATGTTGATTTTCAAACAGAAATCAGGGAGCCTGAAGAAGAACCAGTTTATCAGGAAGCAGCCGAATTCGTTGAACCTTTATTAGGTCTAATTCCTTCAAAATATTCCGCGCCATTGAAGCTGGCAGATATTGAAGGTCTGAAACAACAGGAAGTAGCAGAAAAACTGGATCTTAGCCTAACTGCTACAAAAAGCAGAATACAAAGGGGCAGGCAATTATTAAAGGAGAAAATCATGGAATGTATGCATATAGAAGTTGATGGCCAGGGAAATCTAACTTCATTCAATATTAAAGGTACCTGCCAGCCTTTACAGGATCATGTAAAAAAAAATGTGAATAATCCTGCGTCTTTTTGAAACTTTGTAAGTCTTGACAGTATTAGATTATTAATTAAATCATACTGTTATGAACAATTCCAAAAACAATGAGCAAAAATGTTGCAAGGAGACCAATCCAGGTTTTAAAAGCAGAGCAAAAAAAATAGCCAGGTTCCTGATACCTAAAGCAAATGAAAGCTGGATCTTCTATAAATAGAATAAAAAAAGCACCTTTCCAGGTGCTTTTTTGTTTGGCTTTATTCAATTTTAAACGTGACAGCTACCATCACATTCTGAAATGGTTTCATCCTTTTTCCAGTTTTCCATACTTTCAGGAGATTTTTTTGTATTCCTGCCTTCTCCATATACCGTGGTTTCGCCGTAGGTAAAAAAAGCTTCCCAGTCTACTCCCTGAGGATCGGTGATCCATGACTTCTCGCTTTTCGAATAACAGCAGGAACAATCGCCTTCTTCAAAGATCTCTCCTATTGCATTTTCAAAATTTTTATATACCTCCTGAAGTTCTTCCCTGCTTTCAGTTTGAATACCCAGGTGTTCGATTCCATTTTCGGCGTGACCATTCGAAATGGCAAAATTTATTTTGGGATCCTCCAGCATCCATTTAGCATAATCAGGTTTTTTTACGCTTGGTTGCCTGCCGAATAGAGCAGTATAAAAATTCGTACTTTCCTGTAAATCTTTTACCCGGATGTGGACATGAAATGTTTTCATAATTATAGAAATTAAAGGTTATTCTTTTGTTTCTATCATGACTGAAAACCTTTTAAAAAGACGCAGAATTTTTTCAATTTTTACCTGGAATTTTTCAGCATACGATTATACAATTTCTGCTCTGACCAATTTTAGGGGAAAAATGCTATTTTTAGAAAATCAAATTTTAGTCAAATGAAAGCGCTTTTCAGCATCTGCTTATTCCTGGTTTCGAGCATCATCTTTGCTCAGGAAAATCAGCCAACCGATTTTTTATCTTCAGAATTTCATAAAGAAAGAAGGCAGGCTCTTCGAGAAAAAATGCCGCCAAATTCGGTTGCTGTATTTTTCGCCAACCCTGTAAGAAACCGGGCAAACGATGTGGATTATGTTTACCATCAGGATCCGAATTTCTATTATTTAACCGGCTACAGAGAGCCTCATGCCGTATTGCTAATATTTTCTGAAGAGCATGAGGGTGAAAATGGCTCAACGTATAATGAAATGATCTATGTACAGCCGAAGAATGAGTTTGCCGAGATGTGGACGGGCAGACGCCTTGGCGAGGAAGGAACTAAAGCGAAATTAGGATTTGAGCAGGCTTTCAATAATTCGGAATTCCTGAAAAACAAGATCGATTTCAAGGATTTCGATAAAGTAATGCTGAAGCCATTTCAGAATGACTACCGAAACACCCGGGATGAAGCAGACCTGTTTGATCTTATTAGTCATTTTAAAAATCAAACGGGTTATGAAATGGCCATTGCCAGGGAAACTTCAGAAGAAAAAAATGTAAATATTGAAATAAACCAGGGCAGAGAGGTTAAACCTGAAACCGCTAATATCGACACCAGGATCCTCAGTCGATATATGGCAGAATTGAGACAGGTAAAGACAGCAGAAGAATTGAAATTACTTACAAAAGCTGTTCGAATTTCGGCGCAGGGACAAAGAGAGATCATGAAAGCCATGCATCCGGGTATGTCTGAAACCGAAATTCAGGGAATACATGAATATGTTTACAAAAAATACGGCAGTGAATATGAAGGTTATCCTTCCATTGTTGGCGCCGGTGAAAATGGATGTGTTTTACATTATATAGATAATTCAAAAACCAAGGTAGAGAATGATCTTGTGTTAATGGACCTTGGGGCAGAATACCATGGCTATACGGCAGATGTCACCAGAACGATTCCTGCAAATGGTAAATTCAGCCCCGAGCAGAAGCAGATTTACGATCTCGTTTACAAGGCCCAGGAAGCCGGGATTGAAGCCTGCCAGGTTGGAAACGAGATAAGCGCTACCAATGTAGCCACTAAAAAGATCATCAACGAAGGACTGGTAGAACTCGGAATCATAGACAGCGTCAATGCAAAACATATGTATTTCCCTCATGGAACTTCTCATCATATTGGCCTGGATGTACACGATCCTGGTGTGTATGGGAAGTTCGAAGCGAATATGGTGCTAACTGTAGAGCCAGGAATCTATATCCCGGAAGGAAGCCCCTGTGATGAAAAATGGTGGGGAATTGCCGTACGAATCGAAGATGATATTTTGATTACCGAGAATGGCCCCATAAACCTTTCTGCTGAAGCTCCTCGCAAATCGGAAGAGATCGAAGAACTGATGAAACAGGAAAGTCCGTTAAGTCACTATAAACTTCCAGAGCTGGATTAACTAATAGGCAAAAACTTAAAATAAAAAACCCACTAATTTTAGTGGGTTTTTCTTCTATTCAGCATCCTTTCTGATAACTTCAGAAAGGCAAAAGGGTTCTCCATTCAAAAACCGATTTTTTTACGTTGGTGTAACCATACCCGTATTTGTTGCCAAAACCTAATTCTCCCATCGATACATTATTTAAAATAAAAGATAAATGAGGCATCCTTCCCGTTTTTTGCAATTCCATTACATAGTCCAGTAAGTCCTTTCCTGTGTAATTCGCTTTAATAATATATAAAGTTGTATCTGCATATTTGTTCACGAGCAACGTATCGGTAACCAGCATGGTAGGAGCCGAATCTATAATTACATAATCATATTCCTTTTTCAAAGTCTCCATTACCGATTCCATTTTCTTTTGTCTTAGAAGTTCGGAAGGGTTCGGGGGAATACTTCCAGACCCAAGGATCTTAAGATTAGGATTAAACTTGGACACTTTAATATAATTGGAAATATCCTGGTCGGAATCGGCGAGGTAATCGCTCAAACCTCTATCGATCTCATTCTTCTGAAATCCATTCAATTTTGGATTCCGCAGGTCTGCACCAATGAGAAGTACATTTTTATTATTGTAGCTAAGGGCAAGGGATAGGTTAATTGCGGTAAAAGTTTTACCCTCTCCTTTTATAGAAGAAGTTACCAGAATGGTCTTGGCTTTTCGCTTTTCATCTGAATTGACAAGAAGAAAGTGCAAATTAGTAATTAAAAAACGGAAAGCTTCTGCAAGCATAGAGTGGTCATTCCGTTCTATTAAAAGATTTTCTTTTTTCCGAACTTTTGGCAGTTCCCCAATGATGGAAATATCCCTTGTTATTTCCTCGATATCAGCCCGATTCCGTACCTTACCATTGATCATATCCCTTATATATATCACAGAAAAAGGGAGAAAAAGTCCAAGAAGGACAGACCCAAGCAAGATGCTCCTGGAATTAGGGGCTACAATCGATCCAGAACTATAGGCATTGTCAACTATTTTCGCCTTCGGGGCAGTAACTGCCAGTTCCAGCGAATTTTCTTCTCTCTTCTGTAATAAAAAGAGATAGAGTGCTTCCTTAATATTTTGTTGTCTTTCTATACCTCTATACTCCCGTTCCTGGGAGGGCACGGCCAGAATTTTTGAACCAATGCTTTGAACCTGCCGACTTACATCACTCTGCGAAATCTGTAAATTGTTGCGCAGTCTTTGAAGACTCTGTTGAATATTTAATTTGATCTGGGTGATGTTATCGTTGAGACTAATTACTGCAGGGTTAAGTTCAGTGGAACTTCTCATAATTCGGTTGCGCCTCAGGACCAGGTCATTATATTCAGTAATTTGAGAATTGACAGCACTTTCCTGAATTCCTAGATTGGTCGGAAGCAATTCTGAATTTGAACTGGAAGAAAGATACTCCAGCATCGCATTCACCAGTTCCAGCTGAGTACTTATTTCCTGACGCTTTTGATTATATTCACTGGCAGTTTGTACAAACATTTGAGATTCAGATTGAATATCAGTAAGCCGGTTGCTTTCCTTAAATTCTTCTTTGCCTGATTCGATATACTCCAACTCATTGTTGATGATATCCAACCGGTCGTTAATGAAGTTTGACGAATTCCCAACCAGTAAATTTTTATCTTCTATCGCATCCCGATTAAATTCAAAGATCACCTGATCGAGCACGTCTTTCGCCTTTTCAACAACCGGGTCTTCCAGAACCAAGTTGATCACATTGGAATTATCATCGGCTTTAAAAACCTGTAATCGCGACCGGTAATCGTCTGCTGCTCTATCCAGATCGGAAAAATTTACGATAATAGGTGAAAAACTGTCTACCCCTTCATTCAATTGAATAACCACATTCGTAAATCCCAGGTCGATAGGTGCACCAGGACTCGCTTTAATTTCTCTAAGGTTATTTAAATTGATTACGGAAAGACGACCCCGAGAATAAGAAATTTCAAAACTTCCACCATCCATGCCTTGTTCTTCATTTTCACTAAACTTCAAAACCTTGAGGGTAAATGGAAGATCCTTATACAATTCAACATCTCTAACCTGGCCTTCAACTACATAAGATATATTTAGATCAAGTGCTTTCACCACCCTTTTCATCAACCTCCTTGATTTTAGGATTGCGATTTCCTTTTCAAGGTTATTGGTTTTAAGTCCTGCCGCCAGGCCAATATCCAGGAGTTCGGCATTTGATTTATTACCCGATTCTTCATTAATTATGATACTTGCCGATGCGCTATAAACGGGTGTAGTGTACTTTACATACATGTAACCTCCAGTTACCGCGATTAACACTCCTAAAACAAACCAATACCAGTATTTCAGGTACTTTTGCAGTTCCTTCCTCAGGTTAAATTTTCTAACTGTTGGCCTTGCCGAATTAGTAGTAGAATAAGACATACTTTAATTTGTTACGAGGATGACGGTTGAAATAAGGAAAGATAGGATCGCTAAATATCCTGAAGCGTTATTGATCACCCCGGCCGACTGTCGTTTAGTGGCAATAGGTTCAACATAAACTACATCATTCTGGCGGAGGTTGAAAAAGGGTGAATTCACCGACTCAAAATCGGTAAGATCAAGGTAGGTTTTAGTCTTTTGTCCATCTACCTCTCGTATAACCATTACATTATCCCTTCTACCAAAAATGGTCATGTCACCGGCAAGGCCAAGTGCCTGAGTTAAGCTTATAAAATCATCCTGGATAACGAAGGTTCCGGGATTTTGAACCTCACCCAAAACACTAATCCTAAAGTTCTGGACCCGAACATTTACAATAGCATCTTTTACATAGATAGAAATAGCATCCTTAATTTTCCGGGATAGTTCAAAAGTATTCAATCCTGCGACCTCTACCGTTCCCAGTACTGGAAATTCAATGGTCCCATCGGCGGCCACCATATAAGTTTCCAGTTCTACATTCCCACCCATATTTTCCGGGGAGGTAACTGATTTGGTTAAATTAAAAGGCAGGGCAGCTTCCGGCTCCGGGGTAGAAACCCTGATCGTTAGCTGGTCATTAGGCTGGATCTTCAGATTCTTATTTAAATCGAAGTTTACATTATCCTGGTCATTCTGAAAATAAACGATTTCTTGACGGGATACACAGGAACTTAAAAGAATAAGCATTAAAATGCCTAGTCTTACAAAACAATTGTTTAGGGAGGGCTTCATAAATTTAGAATTTTGGTGTTTAAGTAATCTTAATATGCATTCTCTTCACCGCGAAAACAGTTATACACGGTTTGATATATAATTTTGAAGTCAAGAATGGGGCACCATTTCTCTAAGTAGAAGATATCCAACCTGGTACGATTAATAATATCAGACTTTTTTTTGATTTCTCCTCTATAACCTTTGATTTGGGCTAGGC
This sequence comes from Christiangramia bathymodioli, assembly GCA_009735695.1. GTDB lineage: Bacteria > Bacteroidota > Bacteroidia > Flavobacteriales > Flavobacteriaceae > Christiangramia > Christiangramia bathymodioli. The sequence goes on along the minus strand of SRSL01000009.1, from coordinate 6,607 downwards.
CGGTAATTCCCGGTTTGGCATAATGCCTAACCAGATATTTGTTTACAGATTTGGAATATTCCAGGGTATGAGCTTCCATATGTGGTCGAGGGCCAACAACGCTCATATCTCCTTTTAATACATTAAAAAACTGCGGGAATTCATCAAGGCTGCTTTTCCGTAAGAACTTACCAACCTTCGTCACCCTGCAATCATTTTTTGTGCACATTTTAAGATTGGCCTCTCCGTTAACCCGCATGGAACGAAACTTATAGCAGTAAAAGGACTGTTGATTATAACCGTGCCGCAACTGTTTAAAGATCAAAGGACCTTTGGATTCAAGCCTCATTACGATATACACTAAAGGTATTAACCAGGATAAAATAAACACGATTACCAGAAGAGAGAAAATAATATCGAATGCTCTTTTCCCGTATCTGGCGTAATTTAACTCCAAAGCTGAACTCCTTACATTCAAAACCGGAATGGTTTCGAAAAGTTCAGCATTCATACTTCGGGTAATTATTCCTTTATTATCTGGTACAATTTTGAGCTTTTTGTAATTATTATCTGCAAAATCAATGAGTTTCCTAACCTCACAGTCTGATAATTCAGATATCAAACAATAGATCTCATCAACCTTATTCTCAATTATAAAGTCGAAACATCTATCAAAATTGCCCTTATAATTTTTCGCTTCTGCTTCCACGCCGTGGAAATAGCCTAGGTATCTATAGCCATAATCCGGGCGTTGAAATATTTTCTGAATCTTATTGAAATTGCGACCGTAACCAATAACTACCACATTAACGAAATTGCCCCCATTTCTACGATACCATTTTCTGGTCATAAAAAACAGCCACCTCACCAAAGCAAGAATAAAAAAGATCACCGTAAGCACAGTCATTTGCCGCTTTACATCCAATTCGACTTCTCTAAAGGCAAAAACCGCAAAATAGGCCAGAGTAAAGATGAAGTATTGCATCACAAATTTGTGAAATCGCGTGATGAACCGCTCCTTACGCTCCAGGGTATAAAAATTTAGAATTACCGATATGACCACCCAACCCAGGTTATAAAATGTTATAGCAAAGCGGTCTAAATAGGTTTCTGGAGTCATCACGTACAAGGAGAGATTCAAAATGAACAAATGAATCCCAATTGATATCGGGATGATAAAATCTGCCACTTTAACACTTCTTATAGCACTCATCTCAAACACGCTTCGATTTAACTTCGATCTTAAAGGCCAAATTCTTTTTAATTATTTGTCTATATAAAATAGTTAAGGTCTGATTCTTTCCGTACTGCCTATGATCGTTGATCTTAACATAGCTTCAGGAGTCAAAATTCTAGGCTGAATATATTGTGGGATTTTCCTACCTATTTTACAGACGAGAGTAAAAACACCCGCCAGTTTGTGTTTTTTAATGATATCAAGATCTTCGGTTGACTTTCTTTTTTGAAGATTAAGAGTGGTGCTCTTACCTCCCATCCTCATTTTCACGATCCACTGGTTGAGGAACTCTTTCTTTAACTCGTCATCTTGGAACCACCTCAGTGACATGTCATAGTCACTTGCAATGGAATAATCCAAACTATATAAGCCGTGTTTTTGGTAAACTTCTTTCTTTACGTAAATGGTGGGATGTAGCGGGATCCATCCATATTTAAGGAATCCTTTTCTGAATTTGTTACAGGAATAGATCCTTTTGATCAGTTTGGAATTCCTCTTACCTATATACATGCCATGACCATACACTAGGTCGGCCTTAGATTTGTGAAAAGCATGAGCTATTCTGGCTATCGTATTATTTTCGAAAAGCAGGTCATCAGAATTCAGTATTCCGATCACATCCCCAGTAGCCCTTTGGATCCCCTTATTGTAGGCATCAAAGATACCCTTATCCTTTTCGGAGATATAGTAACCTAATTTATGACAGTATTTTTCGATCTCTTTCTGGGTACCATCGGTACTGGCACCATCAATAATGATCAATTCGATATTTTGATAGGTTTGATTTAAAACTGATTGGATACAATCTGAAATAGTATCTACATTATTATAAACAACTGTAATTATCGATATTTTCATCTTCAATCTTTTTTCCGTGGTTATACTTAAATTTTATAGTCATGGACATAGATGAAGATCCTGGTATTCCTGGAGCGGGAGGCTTAAAGAATAATATGTAACCTGATTGAAACCGGCAGGTTATCCGGAGATAAGAGTTCTACAGATTTTTTAATTCATGCTTTAATTCCGTTTATAAAAATTTCATTTCGGGAAAGAACCGAATCAAAATAAGCAATGGTTTGCTGCAAACCTTCTTTTAACTGGACCTTACATCCCCAACCGCCAAGTTCCTTCTGGGCCAGGGAAGTATCTGGTTGTCGCATTTTAGGATCATCTTTGGGCAGCCTCCTGTAAACAATCCTGGAGGAAGACCCGGTAAGATCGATAATATTTGAGGCTAATTCGGCTATGGTAAATTCATTCTGATTCCCAATATTCACAGGCCCTATAAAACCTCTTCGGGTGTTCATCATCCTGATCATACCCTCTATCAGATCGGTCACATACTGAAAGGACCTGGTTTGTGTTCCATCACCGTAAATAGTTAAGTCTTCACCCTTCAATGCCTGGACGATAAAATTGGATACCACCCGGCCATCATTTGGATGCATCCGTGGACCATAAGTATTAAAAATTCGCACAATTTTAATGTCCACCGCATTTTGCATATGATAATCCATAAACAGAGTTTCCGCACAACGTTTGCCTTCATCATAACATGATCGTGGCCCAATGGGATTCACATGTCCCCAGTAGCCCTCCGGCTGCGGATGAACCTCCGGATCTCCGTAAATTTCACTGGTACTGGCTTGTAGTATCCTGGCTTTAACTCTTTTCGCCAGTCCCAGCATATTGATGGTACCCATCACAGAAGTTTTGATCGTTTTGATGGAATTAAACTGGTAATGTGCAGGGGAAGCAGGGCAAGCCAAATTATAAATCTCATCTACTTCAATGAAATATGGCATGGTAACATCGTGCCGAACCAACTCAAAATAGGGCTCATCCAGAAGGTGAACAATATTTTTTTTCGCCCCTGTAAAGTAATTATCCAGACAAATAACTTCATTTCCTTCTTTTAAAAGCCGTTCACATAGGTGAGAACCCAAAAATCCTGCTCCTCCTGTTATCAAAATTCTTTTCATAGGTATCTCTTATCAGTTATTTAAAAAATCAGTTGAAATTTAGTCTTACCTGCGTACCAATAGCTTAAGGCTTTCCCTATTGTGATTCGTTTCCAGAACAATAATGTAAGTAGCCTCTGGATAATTATTGAGATCCAGTTCAAAACTATGCTCTACTCCGGCCTTAGCTGAACCCTCACTAATCATAAAAAGATAAGCTCCGCGGCCATCATACACACTTAAACTATACGGACTGTTACTGGTCAAGGTGAACTTAACTGTAGCATTTCCCGAAGTAGGGTTTGGTGAAACAGCTAAACCTGAATTAAAGGTGCTGCTAACTATTTCGGTGGAAGTGCTAAGGAGGGTGCTAGCCAGAACCGAATTCGAATAAGTAGAGAATAGATTCCCCCTAACCGCTCGTATCCTGTAAAACAAAGTGCCCCCTGCCTTATTGCTATTAAGACCTGAATCAATATATGATGTCGAATTTGCCGGTAAACTTATTTGGTCTACCCTTCCGGTAAAATTCTGTTTCGAGGATCTCTCTAAAACAAAACCATCCTCATCAAAAGAATTATCCTGCCAGGTGAGACTAACCTGCGAGTTGGATATCCACTGAGCATTAAGGTTGCTAGGCGCATTGATTGTAACCGATGGATTAACCGTAACGGTCACTATATCTGATGTTGTTACTGCTCCCAGATTATCCGTAGCGATGGCTGTTAATAAATAAGTACCTTCTGTCACATTATTCCAGTTTACCTCATAGGGACTAACAACGTCGACACCCAAACTTACTGAACCATTAAAGAATTCTACCTGAGTCACACTACCATCAGTATCTGAAGCAGTTGCTGTAATAGCGAAACTGGCCGGAGAAGTATAACTGCTATTATTTAAAGGGGAAGTGATGCTTACTACTGGTGCAGCGTTACCACCAGGTTCACCTACCTGCACGTTTATCGCAGGTGAAGTTGTTACAGCTCCTCGATCATCCGTCGCTTTGGCCGTTAACGTATAGTTTCCTGCTGCAACATTGGTCCAAATAAACTCATATGGAGCGGTAAGATCTTCGCCTAGTTTATTAGAACCCACAAAGAACTCAACCTTGGTAACAGTTCCATCCGAATCAGAGGCATTCGCCAAAATGCTTATACTTGCCGGTGCCGTATAGACCGAGCTATTGGCCGGTGAAATTATACTTACCACCGGATTGATATTCTGTTGAGGAGTTCCAGCTGTAATTGTAAATTTATTCGCCGAGGTAAAGCTACCGCCCGTAGACGATAAGCTTATCTTGACATCCTTAGGTAGTTTACCGTTAACAGGTGGAACCCTTACTTCAATTTGAGTGGCGGTAACCGAAATAATCTCTGCAACGGAAGGCCCAAACGATACCTGGTTTACACCAGCCAGGTTGGTTCCGTTAATGACCACGACACTTCCCACTGGTCCCACAGATGGAATAAAATTAGTGATTGCAGGAAGTGGTTCAGACACTGTAATACTGATAGCCGCAGAAGTCGTACTTGCTCCTTCGTCATCAATGGCTACTGCCGTTAATGAATACGAATTTGATACGACCCCCGTCCAGTTAAAACTCCAGCCATTAGACCCTTCAATATCTTGTCCCAGGAAGTTGGCACCTTCATAAAATTCAACTGCTATAACTGTTCCATCAGAATCTGTCGCGTTGGCTGTTATATTAATAGTAGCCGGAGAGGTAAACGTAGCATTATTGGTTGGAGAAGTGATGGTTACTGAAGGTAAAGCATTTGGCGTTTCCACAGTAATTGATATAATTTCTGAAGTACTGCTTTCCAGATCATGATCTGTAGCAACAGCGGTTAAATTGTAGCTTCCAGAATCCACCCCAGTCCAGTTTATACTCCAGCCATCATTGCCATCGGTATCGATACCTAGCGAAGTAGTTCCGGCAAAGAACTCGACCTGGGTGATGCTACCATCAGCATCGGAAGCATTTGCAGTAATTAGAATATCAGCCGGTGCAGTGAAAATATCATTATTAAGGGGTGTCGTAATGGTCACGGTCGGAAGTACATTGGGTTCTTCCACGGTAATTGTTACGAGTGCCGAAGTGGTGCTTTCCAGATCATCATCAGTAGCAACAGCGGTTAAACTGTAACTACCCGAGCTAACTCCGTTCCAGTTAAAACTCCAGCCATCACTGCCATCAGTGTCCACTCCAAGTGAATTAGTTCCCTCAAAGAACTCGACCTGGGTGATGCTACCATCAGCATCGGAAGCATTTGCAGTAATTAGAATATCCGCAGGTGCTGTAAAGTTATCCGTTTCAAGGGGAGAAGTGATAGTTACTGTTGGTAATGCATTGTCTACTCCTATATTAACTACCGAGGAAGTGGAGCTAGCTCCATCATTATCGGTAGCCACAGCGGTTAAACCATAACTGCCAGATCCCACTCCGGTCCAGCTAAAACTCCAGCCATCGCTGCCATTGGTGTCCACTCCAAGTGAATTAGCTCCCTCAAAGAATTCGACCTGAGCAATGCTACCATCAGCATCCGAAGCATCAGTCGTGATCAGAATATCCGCTGGTGCTGTAAAGTTATCCGTTTCAAGTGGAGAAGTGATCGCTACTGTTGGTAACGCATTGTCTACTCCTATATTAACTACTGAAGAAGTCGTACTGCCACCATCATTATCGGTTGCTATTGCTGTCAAAGCGTAGCTGCCAGATCCCACTCCGGTCCAGCTAAAGCTCCAGCCATCGCTACTATCGGTGTCCACTCCAAGTGAATTAGCTCCCTCAAAGAACTCGACCTGGCTAATGCCACCATCGGCATCACTCGCATCAGCCGTGATCAGAATATCCGCTGGTGCTGTAAAGTTATCCGTTTCCAGTGGAGAAGTGATCGTTACAGTTGGTAACGCATTGTCGACTAATATATTAACTACCGAAGAAGTAGTACTGCCGCCTTCATTATCGGTTGCTAATGCTGTCAAAGCGTAGCTGCCAAATCCGACACCAGTCCAGCTAAAGCTCCAGCCATCGCTACCATCGGTGTCCACTCCAAGTGAATTAGCTCCCTCAAAGAATTCGACCTGGCTAATGCCACCATCGGCATCATTCGCATCAGCCGTGATCACAATATCCGCAGGTGCTGTAAAGTTATCGGTTTCAAGTGGAGAAGTGATCGCTACTGTTGGTAACGCATTGTCTACTCCTATATTAACTACCGAGGAAGTGGAGCTAGCTCCATCATTATCGGTAGCCACAGCGGTTAAACCATAACTGCCAGATCCCACCCCGGTCCAGTTCAAACTCCAGCCATCGCTGCCATCGGTGTCCACTCCAAGTGAATTAGCTCCCTCAAAGAATTCGACCTGAGTAATGCTACCGTCAGCATCCGAAGCATCAGCCGTGATCAAAATATCCGCTGGT
>SRSL01000008.1 GCA_009735695.1 Christiangramia bathymodioli | reverse complement strand
ATAATGAATCCATCGTTTTTGCCGTTGGTAATAACCAAACAAGAAGATTTTTAGCAAAGAAATATCCGTTGTCGGCTACTAAAGCCTTGGTCCATGCAACAGCTGTCGTTTCACAATATTCCGAAATTCAGGGAGGAACGGTCGTTATGGCGAATGTGGTGGTTAATTCATCTTCTCATATTGGGAAACATTGTATTTTGAATACCGGTTCAATTATCGAACATGATGTCCAAATATCCGATTTTGCACATATTTCTCCAGGTGCAGTCATAACGGGAGGTGTGGAAATTGGAGAAGGAACTCAAGTAGGTGCCGGTGCCTCTGTTATTCCTGGGGTTAAGATCGGCCGGTGGGTGACAATTGGTGCCGGAAGCGTAATCATTGAAGATGTTCCCGATTATGCTGTAGTAGTTGGAAATCCAGGTAGAGTGATAAAATATAATAAGATCAAGAATGAGTAAAGAAAAAATATGGCTTTCTTCTCCTCATATGGGAGGAAATGAACAAAAATATATCAATGATGCCTTTGCTGAGAATTGGATTGCACCTTTAGGTCCCAACGTTACCGAATTCGAGAAAAGCATAAAAACCTATCTTTATTCACAGAAGTTAGGAGAACAGGAGGTGGCTGCACTTAGCTCCGGAACAGCAGCCTTACACTTGGCTTTGATCCTTCTTGGTGTGACTCGCGATGACGAAGTCTTATGCCAAAGTATGACCTTTGCTGCCTCAGCAAACCCAATTATTTACCAGGGGGCTAAACCCGTATTTATAGATAGCGAATCCAAAACACTGAATATCTGTCCTGAACAACTTGAAATTGCTATTAAAGACAGGATATCTAAAGGAAAGAAGCCTAAAGCCATAATAGCCGTACATCTATATGGGATGCCGTACAATGTCGACGCTGTTCAAAAGGTTGCTGAAGAATATGACATACCGGTAATTGAGGATAGTGCTGAAGCCTTGGGAAGTTCATACAAAGGTGTAAAATGTGGTACCTTTGGCCGTTTTTCAGTGCTTTCATTTAATGGTAACAAAATAATCACTACCTCTGGAGGTGGTGCATTAGTAACAAGGAATTCTGAAGATAAAAATAAGGCAATTTACCTAGCTACCCAGGCCAGAGATGATGCCCCGCATTATCAGCATAGTGAAATTGGTTATAACTATAGATTAAGCAATATTTGTGCGGGTATAGGGAGGGGTCAAATGGAGGTTTTGGATAAAAGAGTCCTTGCAAGGAGGGATATGTTCCAATTTTATGTAAATTTATTCAAAGATATCGATGGAATAAAGGTTCATGAGGAGCCTGGTGAGGAATATTATAGCAACCATTGGTTAAGTGTTATTGAAATTGATGAAAAGAAGGTTGGACTAAATAGAGAAAAACTTAGAAAACATTTATTAACGGAGGAAATTGAAAGTCGACCTTTGTGGAAACCAATGCATATGCAGCCCGTGTTCAGAAATTATCCCTTTTATGGCACGCAGGTTGCAGAAAACAAGTTCAACACAGGTTTATGTTTGCCGAGTGGATCCAATCTTACAGATTCAGATAGGTCCAGGATAGAAAAGGCAATTATGAATGGTTTGAAAAAATAATACTAAATTATGGGTAAATTTCACATAGCCCTGAAAAACATACTTACCGGTCCAGATAATTCCTTAGATATTCGAAATATCAAATACTTACCCCGATGGGTGGTATTGTTAATCGATATAGGCCTGGTGTCAGTTTCTACGGTTTTAACCATATTTATCCTGTTAGATCTGTCTCCATTCCAATACCGAATGTTGAGCTTTTTTGAAAAGACGGTCTTAATAATATCGGTAAACATTATTTTTTTCTATGTATTCAAGACATACGCTGGAATCATTCGATACAGCAGTAATATTGATGCATTAAAACTGTTATTAGCGACCATAAGTTCCTTTGTTTCACTGTTGGTTCTTAATTACGTTGCTCAAATTTTTATAGGTGAAAAGATATTCCTTGTAGGAGGTTTACTTATAAACCTGTGGATTTCCTTCTCACTATTATTTTTATTCAGGCTTGGAGTAAAGCAGGTCTACGAGTATTTTAAAATTCTTCAAAAGCAGGATTCATTGATCAAGGCCGTAATTCTGGGTGTTGATGAAAATGCAATTTCTATCGCTGGAGCTTTGGACATTGAGCATCCAAAGAGGTTTCGAATAGTGGGTTTTCTGACCCAGAACTCTCATAAAAGCCTTCGTATTCTGGATAAACCGGTTCTTCAACATAAACAGAGTGTTCATAAAGAGGTAAAATCACTAGGAGCGGATGCCATTATATTTTCAGAGAATACTTTTACGCCCGAGGAAAAATTTAATCTGGTTGAGGACTGTCTTGAACATGATATAGCCGTGTACAATGCTCCTTTGGTATCTTCCTGGAAGGAAGATCAGCCGTTAGGCAATGAGATCAAGACCTTACAAATTGAAGATCTCCTGGAGCGAGAACCTATTCAATTAGAAGTTCAGAATAAAATTGAACAGCTTACTGGCAAAACTATACTGGTAACAGGTGCTGCTGGTTCCATTGGAAGTGAAATTGCAAGGCAGGTTGCGGAATATAATCCCAGGCATCTTTTGTTATTAGATCAGGCTGAAACCCCCCTTCATATATTACAACTGGAGATCCAGGCAGATTTTCCGGATCTTAATTTTGAAGCCATAATATGTGATGTGGGTAATCAAAAGCGTTTGGAAAGAATGTTCAAGCGCAGGAAGATTGATGTGGTTTACCATGCGGCCGCCTATAAGCATGTTCCGCTAATGGAAAGCAATCCTCATGAAGCAATTTTTGTCAATATTAAAGGAACGAAAAATCTGGCGGATTTAGCCGTTAAATATGGTGTAGGACATTTCGTAATGGTTTCTACAGATAAGGCGGTGAACCCAACCAACGTAATGGGAGCCTCCAAAAGATCTGCTGAAATGTACGTCCAATCATTATATCATGAGCAAATAAAACAGGGTTGGGGAAATACCAAGTTTATCACTACCCGATTTGGTAATGTTTTAGGTTCAAATGGATCGGTGGTTCCTTTATTTAAAGAACAGATTGAAAAAGGAGGACCAGTAACCATTACGCATCCCGATATTATTCGTTATTTCATGACCATTCCAGAAGCCTGTCAATTAGTGCTTGAAGCTGGCGCGATGGGAAAAGGCGGAGAGATTTTCGTATTTGATATGGGAGAACCGGTAAAAATTATGGATTTGGCTATAAAAATGATTAAACTTGCCGGATATCAGCCGAATAAACATATCAAGGTTCGGATTACTGGATTAAGACCAGGTGAGAAACTATATGAAGAACTCCTAAATGACGAATGCAAAACACTTCCTACTCATCATAAAAAAATAATGATAGGTCAGGATGTTGTGAGGAATTATGAGGTTGTAAATGATAAGATTGAAAAGATAATCAAATCGGCTGATAAGCTTAAAAATGACAAAATTGTAGCAAAAATGAAAGATCTTATCCCCGAATTTAAAAGTAATAATTCACTTTACGAACGTTTAGATAATGCTCCAGAACTCAATAGAGATTAACTTACCATTTATGAAGAAATTTTTTTTTCTGCTTTTAACCATTTCTTTCTATACCAGTTGTGCTACCAAAGAAGAAATCGTTTATTTCTACGAAGGCAAGGAAGAGCTAGAAGGTCAACGGAATTTATTGGAATATGAGCCTAAAATAGAGAAGAATGATGTCCTAAGAATAAACGTTTCCTCCTCATCAATTAATGAAGAAATTGTAGCTCCTTTCCAGATGAATACAGGAAGACAGCAAGGAGGTGGTGGTACCGGTGGCGGGCAAAACCTTTCCTTAATGGGTTATCTGGTAAATCCAGAGGGAAAAATAAACTTTCCGGTACTTGGGGAAATAGAAGTTGAAGGTTTAACCATGACAGAAATTCAAAGGAAATTAGAATCTAAAATTGAAGAATATGTAAAAGATCCTATTATTGATGTAAGGATAGTTAATTTTACTGTAACTGTTTTGGGAGAGGTAGGAAGCCCTGGACGGGTCTCTGTTACAGATGGTCGGTTATCTATGCCTGAATTAATTGCTTCAGTTGGAGATATAACTTATAATGGGAAGAGGGAAAATATTACTGTGATAAGAGATGAAAATGGTGTAAAAAAAATAGGAAAGATTGATATGACTGAGACCGATTTATTTTCTAGTGAATTTTACTATTTAAAACAAAATGATATTGTTTATGTAGAACCTACATACAGGGCAGTTAAATCGGCAGGCTTTTTCACTAGTTATCAAGGTATTATATCGTTAGGCACTACTATTATCAGTCTCTATTTGTTAATTAACAGTCTTTAAATTTGGAAGAATTAAACGAATTTTCAGAAGAAAGGAATGAGTCAAATTTTGACTTAAAAGCTGAGATTTACAAATATTTAGCCTATTGGAAATGGATTTTATTAGGTTTTATAATTGGGGGCCTTCTGGCATTTTTATATAATAGGTACACCATTCCAAAATATCGCACTTGGGCGACTATGATAATGGTTGACGATCAGGAAAAAAATGCTATGAAAGCTTTGCCCGCAGCTGGAGGATTATTATCCCTAGATAATGAGGGGTTACAAAGTCAGATTGAAAAGCTTAAATCTAAACAGCTTGTATCTAGTGTGATAGATGAATTAGATTTAAATAAATCTTACTATTTAGAAGGAAATGTGATCACTGTGGAGGCCTATAAATCAAGCCCACTAATAATAGAATTCATTTCACCAGATTCGTTGGTGAATACGGTAAGTTTAAACATTTTCATCACACCAATTTCAGATACGGAGTTTACTTTTAGGTCTAATGATTCAGATTTCAGCAATGAATATAAAATTGGAGAAATCATTAGTTTTAAAGGAATTGAATTTACAGTTCTTCCTAAATCTAAGAATATTGAAGGTGCTTTTAAACGATCTAATACTGTTAATGTAATTGTTGAACCATTAAGACATGCAGCTAACAAATACATTCAAAATCTATATATAACTCCTAAAGGAAATTCCAGTGATATCCTCGAACTGTCTTTTGTAGGTGAATCGAGTCAAAAGTCAGAAGATTTTTTGAACAAATTAATGGAAAGATTTAATGAAGAAGGAATAAAAAACAAGCAAGAAGTTGCAGAGAATACCACAGCCTTTATTCAAGAGAGGTTGGAAATGATAACCAACGAATTAGATTCTGTGGAGGGAGGTATAGCTGAGTTTAAAAGGGATAATAAAATAATGAGCGTTGAATCCGGTGCCTCGGAGTTTCAAACCCAATACACTCAGGCAGAACGAGAAATTTTTAATATAGAAACTCAATTGGAATTGTTAAATTCCTTGGAAAATTTACTACGTGATCAAGGCGATTATGAGTTTTTGCCAGAAATGGGTATAGAAAATGGAACTGTGTCTGGCTTGATAAATTCGTTCAATTCTTTGGTTATGGAGCGAAATATGTATTTGAAAAGTTCAACAGTTAATAATCCAGTTGTAGAGGCTTTATCAGATCAATTAAACAGTTTAAGAGCTAATCTTTATAAGAATATCGAGAGTACACGAAAATCTTTAAATGTAAGATTAAATGAATTCGATATCAGAGAGAACCTGGCTCAAGGTAAATTTAGTACATTCCCTGGCCTCGAAAAAGGAATGCGAAGCATTGAACGGCAGCAGCAAATTAAGGAACAATTATATCTTTTCTTACTTCAAAGAAGAGAGGAGGCTGCTATTTCATATGCTGCTACGGCCTCGGTCGCTCGTGTAATTGATTCTGCTTTTACCATGGAGAATCCTGTAGATCCTGCTCCTTGGTTAATTTTAATAGTTGGTTTTGCTGCTGGTTTAGCTATTCCTATATTAATAATCCTATTAAAAAATTTAGTGGATACCAAAGTACATCATAAAGGTGATCTTGCACCTCTTCTTAAAGTAATTCCTTTTGTCGGCGAAGTACCAAGGATTGGAACTGATCAGACTGATATTATTCATCAAAACGACCGCTCACCTTTAGCAGAGTCTTTTAGGATTTTAAGAACTAACCTTGCCTATCTAATTCAGAATAAAGAGGATAAAAGAGCCAATGTAATTTATGTAACCTCCACCGTTAAAGGTGAAGGAAAGACTTTTGTATCATATAACCTCGCCAGAACACTTGCAAGTACTGGAAAATCGGTTCTATTAATAGGAGCTGATATTAGAAATCCAAAATTACATAGATATACAAGTACCACGGAAGGCGCCCAGGAAAAAGGGCTTTCAGATTTTCTGTATGATTACCAGGTAACATCGGCCGATGTCATTTCGAAAACTTTAGATGATGGAATTCCGGTTGATGTTGTGCTCTCCGGGCCTATTCCTCCAAATCCCGCAGAATTGCTGATGAACGACAGGATGGAGAAACTGATTAATGAGTCCAAGACAAATTATGAATTTATAATTGTGGATACGGCCCCAACAATGATAGTTACCGATACCTTGCTTATAAGTCAGCTTGCAGATTATACTTTATATGTGGTTAGGGCGGACTTTACAGAGAAGAACCTCCTTGAATTTCCGAAAGATCTGAAGAAGCAAGGAAAACTAAAGAATGTAGCGGCTATCCTTAATGATGTGGATTATTCCAAATTCTCATATGGAGCCCAATATGGATATTCTTATGGGTATGGCTATGGATACGGCGTTGAAAAAGAAACGCGCTGGAAAAGGCTTAAAAGAAGATTATTCAGCTAAATTAAGCAAAGAGTCGTTTGTTGTTCTCTAGAATTGGCTTGATCAATTCCGAGTGTTTCTTGTTTAACTTGATCTGTTTTACTTTGTGCATGTGTTCTAGTTTATGGGCATCGGTACAAAGAAAATCGATCATCTGATTCTCCAAAAGCTTAACGGCCATTCTTTGAATTGCTTCCCCATAATGTCCGGATAAGGAAAGCATATTCAATTGAAATTTGCATCCCCTGGTTTTTAGGTCGGAGTAAGCATTCAGGTCCCTTCCATGTAAATAGGCATACCTTTCAGGGTGAGCCAGGATTGGTGTTAGCGAATTATTTTGGATACTGAAAAGGATCGCATGAAGATTGATGGGTTGCTGGAAAAAAGACATTTCAACAAGGATAGTCTCCTTCACAATAGGAATAATTTCCTTTTTCTTCAATATATCGAGGAAGTTCTGATCCATCATATATTCTGCTGAAGCTTGGATCTGGAAGTTATCTTTCAATTTGGAATTTACCAGGTCGAGAGCCTTTAAAATGCTTTTAGGAGTGTTGGGATAAAAATCTCCCATAACATGTGGAGTTGCTACAAGTCGAGAAATACCAAGATTTTTAAATTCCCTAATTAGCTCTTGAGAATCATCAATATTTTGAGCTCCATCATCTATTCCGGGTAGAATATGATTGTGAAAATCAATAAATCCTTCCAGTAGATCTGCCAGATAGGTTTTTTTGCTGAAAATAGATAGCATCCGGGTTAATTTAGGATTCAAAATTACATAATTTAATTTCTAATTAGTAATATTTGCAATGCTCCAGTAAAAATCCATGAGGTTAACTTCTTTTATATTATTACTCCTACTTTTCAGTACTTTCAACTCAAAAGGTCAATCCTATTTTCAGTCGATTATTGAAGGACAGGGTCAACTTTATACTGGTGAAGAATCGCCATTTTGGATGCACCATAATACGTTAGGAAGACTTGATGAGAAATCACATTTATATGGCCTTTTTAAATCTAATTATTTTCTGGAGGACGCAAGTGGGGTTGAAGCCGATTTCGGTTTAAGCCTATTAGCGAAAAATGGCTATGAAGATGGATTCCGCTTCGATGAGGTGTATGTATCGGTAAATCCAGGAAAAGTTGAGGTCACACTGGGTAAAAAGCATAAAGAAATTTTATATAAAGGTCTAAGTGCAAGCAACGAAAATATTTTATGGTCTCTCAATAGTCCTGCTATTCCCGGCATACAGATTTTTACCAGAGAACCGGTTTTCCTGTTTTCTGAAGATCATGGTATAGGATTTCTGGCCGGTCTTGAAGAATATCTTTTAAACGACGATAGGTATATTGAAAATACCCGATTGCATCATAAATTTGGAAAACTGGTCTACAGGAGTCAGCGCAATTTCGAAATATCCGTAGGTGCTTATCATTTTGTTCAATGGGCCGGGATTTCTGAAGAATATGGAAAGCTTCCCAACTCCTTCGAAGATTATTTAAGGATCTTTTTTTCTAAACCCAGCGAAGACGACGTTGGTGCCGGCCAGGAGGTTAATGCTTTAGGAAACCAGCTTGGAAGCTATGAGATAAAACTGAAATCCAAAATTCAGAATATAGACTTCACCATTTTATACAATACCATTTTCGAAGACGCCTCGGGATTAAAAATGGGGAATTTTCCTGACGGACGATATGCAATTTATTTTGAGGATAACCGGGATTCGTTTTGGGGTGTACCCTGGCTTAAGGCCTTGATGTATGAATTTTATTATACCAAAAACCAGAGTCGTGATCGAGTGAGCTCATCGAGAGATGGTGCCGATAATTATTTTAACAACAACCTGTACCGTTCGGGGTGGACCTATGAGAACCAGGTTATCGGGGTTCCCTTTATACTTTTAAATGATAACCGTTTCAGAATTGGAACGAATATCATTGCTGTTCATCATCTTGGGATGAGTGGAACGATTCTGGAAAGATTTCCATATAAATTTCTGTTGAGCTACAGGCAGAATTATGGTGTAAAAGATTCATTCTTCGATGAAAAAGATGAAATTTTCTCTACCCTTCTGGAACTAAATATAATCGATTCAGATTACCAGTTAAAGGCACAATTCGGCGCCGACCTTAATCTAAACGAGAATTCTAATTTTGGAGTTGGACTAAATTTTACCAAAACCATTTTTTAGTATTGGTAATTATGAATTTTTTGTAATTTGAGCCCTAACCAAATCAGACTATAACCTATTATTTTGAACGAAGAGACCGTCGCTTCAAAAGTTACACCTCATCCGGTAATTAGCCTGGATCGTGACTTGAAAGTGATCACTTTTAATAGAGAGGCCGAAAATTACTTCTATAAACTTTTTGCTGAGATTTCTTGCTCGGCCTGTTTTATTTCGCTTTTTCCCGAATCAGAAAAGGCATGTCTTCATCATAAATTGCTTTGCGCCCTTCAGGGACGCATACAAACGTTCGATTATTTCCATAGGGAAAAAATTTTTCGATTTTTAATTACTCCGGTACCAGACGATTCCTTGAAGTATTCCCGCTTAATTATAGGGATTGAACAGACTTCGGTTTTAGACAAGACCGTTTTTAAGGAGCAAAAAATGCTTCGGGCGATCATCGATAATATTCCCGATTACATCTTTGTCAAGGACCGCGAACACAAATCAATTCTTACCAATCGGAAATTTTATCAAAATATCCTGGGTAAGGATTTAGAAGAGACGGGAAACACACCATACGATTACCTTGAGCATCAGAAAGCCGAAGAGATAGTGGCAGATAATGAACGGGTAATGAATAGTGGTGTTTCAGTTATTAATCGTCCAGATGTGGTCTTCACCAAGCGGGGCAGGGAAGAAAGAGTACTGCTTACTAAAGTTCCACTTCTAGACGCAAAAAACAATATTACCGGGCTTGTTGGAATTGCCAGGGATATCACCGCTAATTATAATCAGCAGAGAAAACAGGAACTTGTCTTGCAGATAATAAAAGCTTTCGGTGAAAGTGAAAACCTGGCTGAAGCTCTTGGGGTAGTGATTAGCCTGTTCTGTAAAGAGTTAAGCTACGACTATGCCGAAGCATATAAATCCAATCTCAGTCAGGATCTATTTATCAAAGTGGCAACCTGCCAAGGGGATTCCGTCACATTCATTGGCGTGAATGATTGTAAAAAGGAAAATATTGCTTATTCAAAGTTTAAACCCGATAATTCAATTAAAATTTATCAGAAAACTGATAAGGAATTAAAGAACCTGAACCAAAACGCCAAAACCGAATTGAAAACTGCGGTGGGATTTCCTATTCTTTATAAAGAAAGTCCAATAGCTTTTATCTGTCTTGGATCAAGAAAGGAAGATAAAGAGGTCCAGGCCGATTTTATAGAAGCTGTATCTCTTCAGATAGGAGCAGCCATTCAAAGTAAGCGCAGTCAGGACCAATTCAACGATTTTTTTAAATACTCTCTTAATCTGATAGCTGTTTTTGGAATGGACGGTTTTATAAAACTTACCAATCCATCTTTCGAGGATAAATTCGGATTTTCAGAAGGTGAACTGCTCAGTGTTCCTTTTACCGAATTCATTCACCACGATGATCTTGCAAAAGTTCAGGATGCCATCCAAAACTTTTCTGTAGGCGATTCTGAATTCGAGATACGATGTAGGCGAAAAGATGGCCGGTATTTATGGATATCCTGGCGCTTTTCACGGTTTTTTGAAGATGAGAACGCAGTGTATGCGTTTGGAACGGATATTACTCCTATAAAGCAGATGAATGCTGAGTTGTCTTCCCAGATACTTCAACGTAAAAAGATTCAGCGAAACCTGGAAATTTCCGAAGAAAATTATCGAAAGCTTTTTGAAAACAGCCCGTTGCCAATGTGGGTATTAGATAGAAAAGAACTGAAATTCCTGAGCGTAAATAAGGCTGCTGTGAATCTGTATGGATATTCTGAAGATGAGTTCAAGGCGATGACGGTTCGCGATTTGTGGGCCCCTGGCCAGGAAAGAAGGCTTAGCAAACTGGTAAATGAGAACAGGGAAGTTTTATTTACAGTGAAGACGAAGCATTTAACAAAAGAAGGCCAGGAACTTTTTGTTTCGGTTAAGAGTAGCCCTTTGATTTTTAATGGTCAAAAAGCACGGGTTTCACATGTAAATGATATTACCGCAATGGTAAAGGCTGAAGAGAAGCTGCTCCACAGCGAGCAACGATTTAAGGCATTGGTACAGGAAGGCTCCGATCTCATCTCAATTGTAGATAAAAATTTTAAGTATTTATACAATAGTCCGGCTACTGATGCGGTCTTCGGAATGAATTCAAAAGAGCTTAATGGTTCCTGCTTTTTGAAATTCATTCACCAGGATGACTTAAAGAACGTGAAAGCAGCCCTTCAGAAGTTAAGCCTGAGCAGCAGGTTACAACTGCCATCCTACAGAATCAGGAACCAGGCTGGAGAATGGCGATGGATAGAGACCATCGTTACAGATCTATCTGAAGATCCTTCAGTAGGCGGCGTCGTTTTAAATTCCAGGGATATTACAGAGTTCGTGGAACAGGAAAGGAGAGTGATTCAGAGTCTTGAACGTTACGATATAGTTTCTAAGGCTACCAGTGATATTATCACCGATCATGACCTGGAAAAAGATGTTGTGGTTGTTAATGAAGCGGCTTCTAAAATGTTAGGCTATTCCCCGGAAGAGGTTGGAATAAATGGTGCGTGGTGGGATGATAAAATACATCCGGAAGATTTTCAGGAAGTAAAAAGCTTAGCCAACAAGATGCGGAAAGACGGCCTAAGACAATTAAGCACTGAATACAGGATTCGTTGTTCTGATGGCTCTTACAAGCATATCCTGGATCGAAGTTACCTTTTAACCGATGATCATAATCAACCTAAAAGAATTATAGGTTCCATGCAGGATATTACTGACCGAAAACAGCATCTCCTGGCTATAAAAGACCATAACGAAAGGTTGAAGGAGATTGCCTGGACTCAATCCCACGTGGTACGTGCACCTCTTGCCAAAGTTATGGGATTGGTAGATTTGTTACTCAATTACAGGAATAATCTGGAAGATTCAGATGAAATTTTAGAGAATATTTTATCATCTTCCCGGGAACTTGATTCAATTATCAGAAAGATCTCTATAGAAACCGAAAAAGAATTATAGAAAATCCTCCTAAACTACCCTACATGTTACGAACAATAATTATAGATGATGACCCTATTGTAACTTTTTTACAACACAAAATCGTAAGCAAATCTGGGCTGGATCCAGATCCAAAAATATTTAAAAACCCTAAAGAGGCGCTACAGTTTTTGGAAGAAGGCCTGGAAAATCACCTACGTTACCTAATTATGCTGGATATTAATATGCCTTCGATGAGTGGATGGGAATTCCTGGATGAGCTGGAACTTCTAGAGGCCAAATATCAATGTCATGTCGTCATGGTTACTTCTTCAATAGATAGACTTGATAAGAGAAAGGCCGCAAACAATGAATTGGTGGTAGATTTTATTGAAAAACCTGTTTCAGCCAGGCATTGCGCCAAATTGAAAGGAATCTCCGTTTTGGCCGATTACTTCCAGGAGAGCTGAGCGGGACTTTTTGCTGAAGCGGATCGGCATTCTGGATCTTTTCCTCCGCCCATTCTTCCTCTTCATGATCAGGACTTTCGGTATCTTCGTTCACCATCTCAGCAGTGGGTTCATGGTTGAGTTTGATATACATGGGGAAATGATCTGAGCCTATATTTCGTTCTCTGGCAATGTCTAACAACGTAAAGTCTTTACTATGGAATACATGGTCCAGAGGCCATCTTAACAAAGAGTAGTTGGCATGGAAGGTATTGAAAAAGCCGCGTCCAATTCGCGGGTCCATCATTCCGCTTAATTTCAGGAATAATTTTGTGGTTCTGGACCATGCCACATCGTTAAGATCACCAATTACAAGCGTGGTTTGTTCCTGTACATCTATATCCCTGCCTAACATTAAAAGTTCAGCATCTCTGTTCGTTGAAGTGTCGCTTTCGGTTGGACTGGGTGGCATTGGATGAAGGCAGTGTAACTTTACTTTCTTTCCGTTTCTCAGGATTACATATGCATGTATGGAAGGTATATCTTCCTGAACCAGGTAACTAACATTGATATCTTCCAGTTTTAGTTTGGAATACAAATGCATGCCGTACAGGTTATCCAGAGGTATCTTTACGGTATATTCATAATCCTTTTCCAGAACCTCTAAATTCTTTTCCCAGGTTTTATCAGATTCAAGAGTAAGAAGTAAATCGGGTTTTCTATCGTTGACCAGGTTGATAAGCCTATCGTATCTTTTATTAGGAGTAAGCACATTACTTACCAGTATGGAGATCGTGGCATTAGGATCTGTACCCTTAAATTTTAAAACCTGCTTTTTCGAAAACCAGGTATATGGATAGATTTTAATGAGCTGGTACACCAGACTTAAAACCAGAAATCCGATGGCGATCCAATGCCAGGTTTTTTCGAGGTCATAAACTATAAATGATGCCACGATTACCAGGATAACCAAAAAGCTTATTTGTATCCTGGGAAAATCGAACCCTCTTATCCACCATTGATCGAACCTCGTGATAGAGGCCAGGGTAGGGATACACATTAAAACTGAAAAAAAGAGAACTATTATTTCTCCTGTATTCATTTTAATTCATTTTAAAACTCGTAGGATAATCCAATCCCTTTTGAGTCGATTCCGGTTCCTAAAATATTATTACTAACTGTAGGGTAAATATCTAAATTTTCATTGCCTTTTTTATGAATTTCAGGAATTAAAATTCCGCAGGCAGCGCCAATTCCAAAACCAATGATATTATCGGTTAAAAAATGTTTCCCTGCTTTTGTTCGAAGATAACCTACGTAGGCAGGAACTGCAACGGCTCCAGCCCAAACGAATGGTCTCGCAGGAGAATCCGGGTTATAATCATGAAACACCTTGGCGGTAAAAAAAGTTGCTGCAGCAGTTGCTGCCGTATGCCCGGCAAAGAACGAGCGCTGGGCGTCTGGAGCTATCCTTTCTTCAGTAGGAAGATTTTCATTATACACCAGAGGCCTGCTTTTCTCCACATTTCCGGCAGTAAGAGTAAAAGCTGCACCGGTGGTCGCCATGGTTTCAATGAACAATACAGAAATTTGTCCGAAATTCTTCCGTTCATCTTCACCCAGAAGGAATAACAACGGAGTGGCAAAACTTCCATAAAAAGGAATATAACTCAGTTCATCAGCACTTTTTGAAAAATTGCCGGCGGCTCCGCGATTTATTTTCAGAATATCATTTCTATCCAGGGCAGCCAGTTCAGCTTCTGTCAATGCTGGTTTGTTCTGAATGCTTATAACTCCCAGTACGTTAAGGCCAACTCCTCCAGCAATCCATGCACCGTCACCCCAAAAATTGGTAGCGTAGGGAGATTGATTTTCCTGAGCTTGTATACCTCCTCCAATTAGGCAAACGAGTAGAATAAGTAGGATTTTCTTCATTTATTTTTTTTCAAATCTCTTATTATCCTGAAAAAAATCACGACCAATTAAGAAAAGAATAACAATATGCCAGATTCTTTTCCAGAATTGAAATTAACATAAGTTTAGTCTGTGTTTAGATAGACTGCTTTCGCATTCTGTATAAAAAGAATTAATTTTAGTGATATGAAGAAGAATGCCGAAAGAGAAATAAGAGGTTTTGTTTTTAATCAGTTTGATGAGCCAGAGCAATCTCCATTCGATAAATTATTTGAAATTTTCAAGGAGATCATTACCCATACTTCAGGTGATCTGGATGAAGCCCTCGACTGGATGAAGCAACTGGACGAGGAATATAAACTTACTACCGAAGATTATACGCTCGATGATTTTGTAGAAGACCTTAAGAAAAAAGGTTTTATAAAGGAAGAGATCGATTCAGATGGCGCGGGCGGCATGTCAATAACTGCAAAAACTGAAAGAGCCATCCGTAAACACGCCCTGGAGCAGATCTTCGGAAAACTGAAAAAGGGTAATGCCGGAAATCATCGAACCAATCAAATAGGAACCGGAGATGAACATACAGGCGATTTTCGGGAATATCAATTTGGTGATTCATTAAGCCGAATCTCGATGACCGAAAGCCTTCGGAATGCCCAGATAAACCATGGCATTGGGAACTTTCAAATGTCTGAAGACGACCTGGTAGTGGAGGAGACTCACTATAAATCTCAAATGAGCACGGTTCTCATGATCGATATTAGCCATAGTATGATCCTTTATGGGGAAGATCGAATTACTCCTGCCAAAAAGGTTGCCATGGCGCTTTCCGAACTCATTACTACACGATACCCGAAAGACACCCTGGATATCCTTGTTTTTGGTGATGATGCGTGGCCGATTTCAATAGCTGAGTTACCTTATCTTAAAGTGGGGCCTTACCACACCAATACGGTTGCCGGTCTTGAACTGGCTATGGATCTGTTACGGCGAAAGCGTAACACGAACAAGCAAATTTTCATGATCACCGATGGGAAGCCCAGCTGCATCCGGCAGCGTAATGGAGAATATTACAAGAATAGTATGGGCTTAGATCCCTATATCCTGGATAAATGTTATAATATGGCCAGGCAGGCCAGAAAATTAAGAATTCCCATCACAACTTTTATGATCGCTCAGGATCCATATCTCACCAGGTTTGTGCAGGAATTCACAATGGCTAACCAGGGTAAGGCATTTTATACAGGTCTAAAAGGACTAGGCGAAATGATATTTGAAGATTACGAGATCAACCGAAAAAAAAGAATTAGAGGCTAAGAAGAAGA
The DNA here is from genome assembly GCA_009735695.1 of Christiangramia bathymodioli. Taxonomy (GTDB): domain Bacteria; phylum Bacteroidota; class Bacteroidia; order Flavobacteriales; family Flavobacteriaceae; genus Christiangramia; species Christiangramia bathymodioli. Next base: position 100,217 of record SRSL01000008.1, on the reverse strand, counting down.
ATATGAATAAAGAAACGATCAAAACTTTTGGAGAATTAAAGAAATCAGGATACCAGAGCAGAAGTATCAAGGATGAGCTCAGGGAGAACCTTAAACTTAAGATCAGGAATAATGAAGAGGCCTTCACCGGCATCCATGGCTATGAATACAGCGTAATTCCTGAACTGGAACGCGCCATCCTTTCCAGGCATAATATCAATTTCCTGGGGCTTCGCGGACAGGCGAAAACCAGGCTTGCCAGGCTTATGGTTGGCCTGCTCGATGAGTGGATGCCCATCGTCGAAGGTTCAGAGATCAATGATGATCCGTTTAATCCCATTAGTCGATATGCCAGAGATCTTGTGAATACAAAAGGTGATGATACTCCGATATCCTGGGTGCACAGGGAAGAGCGATTTTTTGAAAAACTCGCGACCCCAGATGTGACCGTAGCCGATCTTATTGGAGATGTCGATCCTATCAAGGCGGCTAATCTCAAACTGAGCTATGCTGATGAAAGAGTCTTGCATTTCGGGATGATCCCGAGAGCGAATCGAAGCATTTTCGTGATCAACGAACTGCCCGACCTTCAGGCGAGAATACAGGTAGCGCTATTCAATATACTTCAGGAAGGAGATATTCAAATTAGAGGTTTTAAACTCAGGCTACCGCTGGATATGCAATTCGTTTTTACGGCCAATCCCGAAGATTATACCAATAGAGGAAGCATCGTTACTCCATTAAAAGACAGGATTGGTTCTCAAATTCTGACCCATTATCCTGAGAGTATCGAAACTGCCAAGATAATTACAAAGCAGGAAGCCCAGCTTGACCAACGCCAGAAGGAAATGATTTATGTACCCGAGCCGGCCAGGGATCTCCTGGAACAGATCAGCTTTGAAGCCAGGGACAGTGAATTTATAGATCATAAAAGTGGCGTAAGTGCCCGGATGAGCATCACAGCGTTCGAGAACCTGTTAAGTACGGCGGAAAGGCGTAGTATTAAGAATGGTGAAGAATCAACTACTATAAGATTCGGAGATTTCCTGGGAGTCATTCCGAGTATTACCGGTAAGGTGGAACTGGTATATGAAGGAGAGCAGGAGGGAGCAGCCGCCGTGGCACTTCAACTCATTGGAGATGCGGTGAAAAGCCTGTTTCCCAATTATTTCCCGAAAATTGAAAAGCTGAAAAGACCAGACGAGACCACTCCATATGATGAACTGGTGGAATGGTTCTTCGATGGTTCCGGTTTTGAATTGCCCGATGACCTTCCCGATAAAGAGTATCGGGAGAAATTGGATTCCATAGACCCGCTTACCAAATTGATCGATAAATATCAGCCTGATATTCCTAAGGAAGATGGATATTTTATGAAAGAGTTCTTGCTTTGGGCTTTAGTAGAGCACAAAAAATTGAGCAAACACCGTTTTTCCAAAGGGATGCAATTCAAGGATTTGTACGGAAGCTACATCAGCGGACTTTGATTTCAATTTAAAATTCTTAAAAAATCGCCCGATAATTTTAATTATCGGGTTTTTTATTGCTTTAAATTAGGAATATGAAAAATCTGATCTACAATTGATTAAAATGTTTTTCTGGTAATTTTATTTGAATAACTTTACTCAACACGAAACAAGAAAGTGACAGTACCTCAAACTAATATCAAATCCAACTTCCAAAGATCTATTACAGGGATCTTTATTTTTGGTATTACCATGATTACAGGTATTACCCCTTTTGGGGTTCTAGTTATATAATTTCCGTCTTCACACCTGTATATTTTTCAATTTACTTCTTACTAATTTTTTAATTGCATTAATCATGTATATCCTGAAATTTGGAGGTTCATCCCTTTCTACTCCCGATCGAATAAAGCTGGTCGCAAAAACTGTACAATCATATCTCAAGGAAGACGCAGTAATTACCGTTTTTTCAGCATTCGGAGGCGTAACCAACGACCTATTGCTAATGGCCGATCTGGCCGCAGCCGCCGATCTTAGCTATAAAGAGGTCCTGGAAAAAAATGAGGCCAGGCACCTCGACGCCGTTCGAACCTTAATTCCCATCAATGAACAAAGCGGTGTTTTGAGCCAGGTTAAAACCGAATTCAATCGCCTGGAAACCCTTTATGAGGGCGTTTATCTTCTGAATGAATTATCAGATAAAACCCGCCACGTGATTTCCAGTTTTGGAGAGACCCTGAGTTCCATGATCATTTCGGCGTATTTTAAAAGTACAGGAACCGATTGCCTGCTGGCAGATTCACGTGAATTGATCATTTGCAGGAATCAGAATGAAAAAGTGCAGGTGAATTATGAGAAAACGAATGCGAATCTTACGGGTTACTTTAAGCAGCATGAGGCAGAACTCTATATTTTCCCAGGCTTTATTGCTAAAAACGACCAGGGAGTTCCTTCAACTTTAGGCCGGGGCGGTTCAGATTTTACAGCGGCAATCATTGGAGGTGCTCTTAACCTGGAAAAAGTATTTATTTATACTGATGTGAATGGCATGTTTACGGCCAATCCTAATATGGTTCCGCAGGCGTACTCATTAAAGGAGATTTCTTATGAAGAGGCCATGGAATTGTCTCATTTTGGTGCCAAGGTATTGTATCCGCCTACACTTCAGCCGCTGGTTGATAAGAATATTGAAATTCATATCAAAAATACTTTTGAGCCCGACCAGCCCGGCACCCTTATTTCCAAATCTAGCAAGAAGAATTTTCGCTGGGTGACCGGGATCACTCATATAGATTCTATCAGGTTATTGAACATGGAAGGGAGCGGAATGGTAGGTATTCCAGGCTTTTCCAAGCGCTTTTTTGAAGTCCTGTTCCTCGAGCATATCAATGTGGTTTTGATCACCCAGGCATCTTCAGAACATAGTATTTGCGTGGCGGTTAAGGATGATGAGGCAGATCAGGCGAAAGAGGCCTTGGACGCGGCCTTTGAAGTTGAGATCCAAAACAAAAAGATCAAACCTGTGGAGATCGAGGGCGATGTCGCCATTATTGCACTTGTGGGCGACCGAATGAAAAGCCACCACGGACTGAGCGGGAAGATGTTCAGTGCCCTGGGGAATAACAATATCAATATCAGGGCGATCGCCCAGGGTTCTTCGGAACGGAATATTTCAGCAGTTATCGCCAAAAAGGATGTAATGAAGTCTCTGAATACCCTTCATGAGCAATTCTTTGAAGTTCCCTCTAAGGAAGTAAACCTTTTTATCACAGGTGTTGGAAATGTTGGTAGCAAATTGCTGGACCAGTTAAGGAAGCAGGAACAGTATCTTTTAAATAAATTGAGATTGAAAGTCCGTGTACTGGGGCTTTCCAATTCCCGTAAAATGTACTTTGATGAAAATGGGATTGATCTCGAAAACTGGAAACAGCTGTTAGAAAAGGGTGAGGCGGCCGATAAATCCAGGTTTTTCGATGCGGTTAGGGACTTTAACCTGCGGAATAGTGTATTTGTAGATAATACGGCCAGCCCAGAGATCGCCGGCTGGTACAAGCAATATCTGGCCAATTCCATTTCGGTCGTAACCTGCAATAAGATCGCCTGTGCCGATTCTTTTGAAAATTACCAGCATCTCCAGGACCTCGCCAGGGAATATGGTGCCTCGTTTTTGTATGAGACCAATGTGGGTGCCGGTTTGCCTATTATAGATACCCTTCAGAACCTGATTGCTTCAGGAGACCGTATTCAGAAAATTCAGGCCGTTCTTTCCGGAAGTTTGAACTTTGTGTTTAATAATTATAAGGCCGATCAGCCTTTTTATGAAGTAGTGGAAACTGCAATGAAAGAAGGCTATACCGAACCCGATCCTAAAATTGACCTGAGTGGTGTTGACGTTGCCAGGAAAATTCTCATCCTTGCCCGGGAAAGTGGTTATCAGCTTGAGCTGGAAGATATTGAACGAGAAGATTTCTTATCTGAAGAAAGCCTGAATTCTAATACGAATGATGAATTTTTTAAATTACTGAAGTCTGATGAACCTCAGTTTCAGAAAATGTATCAAAAGGCGGCAGAAAAAAATGCCGAATTGAAATATGTAGCCCAGCTTGAAGATGGAAAAGCAAAAGTAGGGTTGCAGGAAGTGCAGGCACAGCATCCGTTTTACGGTTTAAGCGGAAGCGATAATATCGTGCTGTTCTTTACAGACCGGTATCCTGAGCAACCTCTCATCGTGAAAGGTGCGGGAGCCGGTGCCGATGTGACTGCCTCCGGAATTTTTGCTGATATCATACGAACTGCAAAAAAATAAGTATGGAAGAACTACGAATTTTTGCTCCGGCCACTGTGGCCAACCTCTCCTGCGGATTCGATGTCCTGGGCTGTTGCCTGGAGAGTGTGGGCGACGAAATGACCGTTCGAAAAAATGACCTGGGAAAACTTCAGATAACCAAAATAACCGGGCAGGATCTGCCGCTGGAAGTCGGCCAGAATGTGGCCGGGGTGGCCGTACAGGCACTTTTGGACGAATTTGGTTCTGATGAAGGATTTGATATCGAAATTCATAAAAAGATAAAACCCGGAAGTGGGATAGGCAGCAGCGCAGCGAGTTCCGCCGGAGCGGTTTATGCGGTTAATAAACTTCTTGGAGAACCATTTGATAAGACGCAACTCATTTCTTTTGCAATGCAAGGAGAATTGCTTGCCAGCGGGAATGCACATGCCGATAATGTGGCTCCTGCATTGATGGGAGGTTTCAGCCTGGTGAGAAGCTATTGCCCGCTAGAAGTTTTGGCCTTACCTGTTCCGGAAGAATTGCGAATGGTAATTCTTCACCCGCTTATCGAAATAAAAACAAGGGATTCGAGATCTATTATCAGGCAAACGGTGAGTCTGAAGTCGGCGATAAACCAATGGGGAAACCTTGCTTCCTTCATCAGTGCGCTTTATACCAGTGACTATGATCTGCTTGGAAGAAGCCTGGTTGATGAGATCGTGGAGCCTGTTCGCTCGATCTTGATTCCGTATTTCAGGGAATTAAAGACGCTGAGCCTGGAGTGCGGTGCACTTGGTTTTGGAATTTCTGGATCGGGACCAGCGGTTTTCGCTATTTGTAAAGGAGATGAGGTCGCGATAAATCTGAAAGAAGAGATCAATACATTTTATCATCAAAAAGGGATCGATTTTGAACTTCACGTATCAAAAATAAATAAGGAAGGAGTAAAGGTCTTATGAAGTTTTATAGCTTAAATAACAGGAAACATACCAGCAATTTTGAGAATGCGGTAATAAGGGGACTGGCTCCCGATAAGGGTTTGTATTTTCCGGAACAGATTAAAAAACTTCCAGATTCGTTTTTTGAGGATCTTGCAAACATTGATAAGGTAGAAATGGCTTTAACAGTAATCAAGCCATATACCGGCGATGAGATCCCGGTCGCAGACCTGGAGGATATCATTAACCGAAGCCTGGATTTTGAATTTCCTGTAGTCCCAATAAATGATCGAATAAGTGTTCTTGAACTCTTTCACGGACCTACCATGGCCTTCAAGGATGTTGGGGCCGGATTCATGGCCGGATGTCTGGGTTATTTCGTCAAAAAAGGTAACCTGGGAAATGTCACTGTTTTGGTAGCTACCTCAGGTGATACCGGGGGAGCGGTGGCTCATGGCTTTTTAGGCGTGGAGGGGATAGATGTGGTTATTCTTTATCCTAAAGGCAAGGTGAGTGAAGTCCAGGAAAAACAGTTGACCAGCCTGGGAAAAAATATCACGGCCCTGGAAGTAGATGGCACTTTTGACAATTGCCAGGCCATGGTGAAAAAGGCATTTTTAGATGAAGAGATCACCGGGAAAAGACAGCTTACTTCGGCTAATTCGATCAACCTGGCACGCTGGTTACCGCAGATGTTCTATTACTTTCTCGCCGTTAAGCAACTCAAAGGATCCGCAGAGCCGGTATTTTCAGTTCCCAGCGGTAACTTCGGAAATATTTGTGCCGGCATGATGGCGAATGCCATGGGACTGCCAGTGGCACATTTTGTGGCCGCCAATAATAGGAATGATACGGTAGTAGATTATATGCAAACGGGAAATTACAGGTCCCGAAAAAGCGTTCAAACCATCTCCAATGCGATGGACGTGGGAGATCCCAGCAATTTTGTTCGTATCCTGGAGATCTTTCAGAAGGAGTTTACCGCATTAAAGAACAGGTTTTCGGCTTACAGTTATGATGATGATACCACGAAAAATGCGATCAAAGAGGTATATTCTGAATACGGATACCTGATGGACCCCCATGGAGCGGTGGGCTATTTAGGCCTGAAGGAATACCTTAAAAAACGTCCTGATCAGCACGGAATTTTTCTTGAAACGGCTCACCCGGTTAAGTTCCTTGAAACAGTCGAGGAGGTAATTGGCGAAAAGGTGCCCCTTCCTGAAGAGATAAAAGAGCTGATGTCTAAACAAAAAAAATCCCTTCAGATCAAAACCTACGATGACCTGAAAGGATTTCTTCTGAATGATTAAATCTTAGTATTTAGCCGGAGCTCCTTCCTCAGGTAAGGTGTTCTGAATGAATTCCCTTAGGTCGTCATTGGCCTTTTCAAGGTCTTCGCTTCTTAAATACATCATATGGCCGCTTTGGTATCCTTTAAAACTAAGGCGGTCTTTCATCTTTCCGCTAGGGTCGAGTTGCCACATAGAATATTTGGCGTTGAAATAAGTGGTGGCTCCATCAAAATACCCCGACTGTATCAAAACATCCAGATTCGGATTTTGTGCCATGGCCTGTCTTAAATTTTCACCGGTATTGTTCCCGCTTCTGTCCCAGGGATGAACCGGGCCGAACATGAAATACTTTAGATCGGTTTTAAAATTCAGATCTTCCCTTAAATAATGGTTGATCGCCGGGGTGAACGAATGCAACCAGGAAGTAAGTTCAGAATTATAATCAGGTCTTTCGCCAGATTCTTTGGCGTCAAGGCCTTTATATCTTGAATCCAGTCTTCCAACCGTATAACCTTCTTTATCCCTTAAAAGCTCTTTCCAGAAATAACCAAAAGGCACTTCAAGATTGTTTTGTAGAATCACTTTTTTTGAAATCCCGGAATAATAGGCCATACGTTCAGCCACCGCTTCTTTTTCGGCATCTTCCATGAATCCGCCTTTTACCAGGACAGGCAGCACTTCGTTGATCGCGTAATCTTCAACTTCGGGTAAAAGCTCTTCCAGTTCCTTATTTTGTAATTCTGAAGGCAGGGCATCGTGATACCAGGCAGCTGCGGCAAAATAGGGCAATCTATTAGCAATTTCCACGGGGCCTTCGCGATCCAGACCAATTTCAGTAGGAGAAACTAAAATCACTCCGTTCAAATACATCCACTGACTGTTCTGAAGCTCAAGTGCAAGTCCTGAAACCCTTGTGGTTCCGTAGCTTTCACCAATCAGGTATTTTGGAGAAAGCCAGCGCCCCTTGCGGGTGACAAATGTGTTAAGCCATTCTGCTAAATATTCGATATCGGCCTCGACGCCAAAGAAGCGTTCCCGGTCTATTTTTCCATCTTTATCAGGAATTGGCCTTGAATAGCCTGTGTTAACCGGGTTTACATATACGATATCGGCAACATCCAGGATAGAATGCGGATTTTCCTTAATTCCGTATGGTTGAACCGGGAAACCTTCATCATCTATTTTCAGCACTCTCGGGCCGGTATAGGCGATATGCATCCACACCGAAGCCGAACCGGGGCCGCCGTTAAAGGAAATCACCAGTGGCCTGTTTTCCCTGTTCTTGATCCCATTCCTGGTGTAATAGGTATAGAAAAGACTGGCTTCCGGTTCACCAGATTCGTTCCATAGTGGGAGCATGCCTGTTTCAGCGGAATAATCAAAGGATTTACCATTTATGCTAACACTATGCTGAGTGGTTACAGAAGTGTCGATTGGGATTTCAACTTTTTGGGCATTACCCATTAGGCTTAAAAGACAAAAGCTGAATAAAAAAGCAAATTTTCTCATGTTAAATTAAGGGGTTCTGAAATTTAGATTTAATTTTTATTGTTAAGGTTTTCGTCTCTGAAAATGATCACATAACTAAGTACGATGGCACCTGCCGCGGCCAGTAAAAAGAAAAGCATCGCCAGGCCAGGATAGCCAAAAATAGTAAAATCTGAAGGTACCTGCATAAGCATGGAAGCGCCAACGATCATGGCCGCGATGATAAGACCCAGGGTGATCCGGTTAGCGACTTTCTGGAAACCATCGGTTACCCTTTTTTCATCGATCGCGTCTATTTTGATTTTGAATTCATTATTAGCCATGTTTTCAGAAATGGCATTCAAACGTTCTGGCATTCTCTCCAGGAAATGCTTTGACTCGATGAGCGTACTAAAGAAATTTTCAGGTTTGAGCTCGGTAAGCATTTTCTTACGCATGATCTCATGCACATTTTCCTGGATGGCTTTCCGAAGATCGAATTCCGGGTCCAGCATGGCCACGATCTGGTCCAGGTTCAGCAGGATCTTTCCTAGAATATTGATCTCAACAGGTAATTTAATATGTGTTTTTAAAGCAAGACGATTCAATTGTATTAAAATTCGGCCAGTTTGAAGATCCTTTGCACGGCTGTTCTCGCTTTCCATGATTACATTGCTTACAGTTTTGGCAAATTCCCGTGGATTGGAGTCCTCGGTCTGCTCGCTCATTTTTAGCAGGGTATTCGCCGTTTTTTCCCCATTGCTCTGGCTAATGGCCAGTAAGAGTTCGATCAATTGCTCCTGTAAATGCGGAGTGAATCTGGCGATCATGCCCAGGTCTATAAGAGCGATCTTGTTGTCCTGGGTGAATTTGATATTCCCTGGATGCGGATCTGCATGGGCAAAACCGTCATTTATGATCTGCTGAAGGTATGCTTCCACCAGTTCCTCAACCAGTTCTGAAAAGTCACTTTCTATTTGTCTTAAGGGGGAAAGGGAGGTGATCTTCTTTCCGCTCACAAAATCCATGGTTAAAATACGGGAGGCACTATAGTCATCCACCGGTTCGGGAACGATAAGGTGTTCGAAATGCTGAAGGTTTCTTTTCAGGGTTTTAAGGTTCTGCGCCTCTTTTTTATAATCAAGCTCATTTACCAGGATACGCCTTAATTCAGCAAATACTTCATCTACTGCATAGGTTTTGGCCGTTTCCAGGTGCCTGACGGCCATTTGAGTCATTTCATCTAGCGTATCAAGATCATCCAGGAATTGTTTCCTGATCCCGGGTCTCTGGACCTTTACGGCAACCGGTTTTCCGGAGCGCAATTCGGCACGGTGAACCTGCCCGATCGAGGCACTGGCCATTGGCTTTTCATCGAAAGATTGAAAGGCCTTCGATATCTTGGTTCCAAGTTCTTCTTCAATAATTTTCTTCACCTCTTCAAAAGGAACCGGGGATACATTATCCTGAAGATTAGCCAGAGCATTCAGATAGGCATCGGGTAACAGGTCTGGACGAGTGGAAAGCAATTGACCTAACTTGATATAAGTTGGCCCCATGGCCTTGAGATCCTCAACCAGTTCTTCAGGGCTTTGGTCGAACTCGTGTTCATGGTCTTCTTCATCGATACTGTCATTCAGTGCAACTGAACTGGTTTGACGAAACAGGTCGCTGTTCCAGTATTTCAACATAAAGCGTATGAACTTATAATACCGCTTGATCTTATCGGGTGTACTGCTCATGGGTGGTTAGAAATGGTTAGGTTTTGTAATTTATAAAAATCAGAAGGAAAGCATCTTGTTAAAATGGTTAATATTGTTGGGATGTCCGAACAGGTAAAGCAGGTCTCCCTGTTCCACAACGGTCTGCGGGGAGATCTCGGTAAGATACCTGTTATTTCTTTGAATGGCTAAAAGGGTCAGTCGGTAATTCTTTCCAATACCAGATTCCTCTATACTTTTTCCTACAATTTTCCTGTTATCCCTTTGCACTTTGACGGTAACAATTTCTTTGTTAGGAATATTCAAATGCTGTAGTGCAGGGGAGTGCGGCCTCTTTTTCATGGAGGTTAACATCTCGTAGTCTGAAGAACGAATCTGGTTGATAAAACCCTGAATTTCGTCGAAAGGTACGAGGTATTTTTTCAATACCCTGGTAAAGATTTCGATAGAAGTTTCAAATTCTTCAGGAATTACTTCGTCGGCACCTAACCTAATAACTTCCTCGATCTCGCGCACATAGCGGGTTCTAACGATCACCGTAGCGGTTTGCGTAAATTGCCTGATAGTGGTAAGGATCTTCCTGGTGGCGCTTGGGTCTGAAATCGCAATAACGATCACGCGCGCTTCCTGGACATGGGCGTGTTTCAGAATTAAAGACTGGGTAGCATCACCAAAAATGACCGGTTCCTGATTAAGCTTTGCTTTTTGAAAGGTGTCTGGATTCGTATCAATGATCACGTAAGGGATCTCGGCTTGCCTTGCAGCTTTGGAAATATTTTCTCCATTTATCCCGAAACCAATAATTACGAGGTGATCATGCAGGTTTTCTTCTGAAAACTCCGTTTCGGCCTGGGTCGTTTTTTTAATACTTTCCAGTCTTTTTCTAACTGCGGAAGGGATCGGGGCTTTTAGAATGGAATAGGTAATCCTAGGTGCATAGGAGATCAAAAAAGGCGTGATTCCCATGGTAATGATCGAAATAGCCAGGAAATACTGGTAGATATTTTCCGGAATAATTCCGTTGTCCTTTCCTACACCCGATAAGAGTAAGGAGAATTCCCCAACCTGGAACAGGCTGAAAACGGTCAGGAAGATCGTCCTGGCGGGGTATTTCAGTATTAAACCTGTTAGACCAACAACAGCCATTTTTAATAATATTACGCCTACTACCAATAAGAGAATAGTGATCAGGTTGCTGAAAAAGAATTCCAGGTTCAGCAGGGTTCCCACCGAGATAAAAAAGAAACTGATAAAGATCTCCCGGAATGGCAGCACATTAGCGGTAGCCTGGTGACTGTAATCTGATTCAGAAATGATCAATCCGGCAAAAAAAGCGCCTAAAGCAAGCGAAAGGCCTACCGTGGAGGTTAGCCAGGCAACTCCAAAGCAGAACACTACAACGGTTAAAATGAACAATTCCTGGTTCTTGGTTTTTACTACCCATCCAAATACCTTCGGAACCACATATCGGGCGAGAATATAGACTATTATTAGTACCGCCAGAATCTTTAGCGCCATAACGGCTACCGTAGAGAGAATATTTGGCGTTTCACCCGCCAGCAAGGGAGTGAAAAGCATCATGGGCACCACCACGATATCCTGAAAGATCAGGATACCCAGGCTGATACGCCCATGCGGAGAGGCGATTTCACCTTTTTCCTGCAGCAATTTTAGAACGATCGCAGTACTACTTAAACTGAAAAGGAATCCCAGGAAAATTGAGGTATTCAATGCAAGACCGGTTAAGGTGGCTATTCCCGCGGTGATAAGGATGGTACCGCCCACCTGTAATCCTCCTCCAAGAAATATGATTCGTTTTATAGATGCCAGGCCTTTCAGGGAAAGCTCGATACCAATCACAAAAAGCAGGAAGATAATACCAATTTCTGAAAGCAATTCCACTTCATGCTGGGAACTAATCAGGTTGAAAGCATATGGACCGGCAATGATCCCTGCCAGTAAGAAACCAAGTATGGCAGGTAGCTTTAATCTTTGGAAAATCAGGATGATCACGATAGACAAACCCAGAATTACAACGATGTCCTGAAGAATAGGGATTTCCATAGATTGATTGGTTTTTAAAGATTTTAAAGATACTAAGTAAAAAGAATTGAGATGGATTATGAGCAAAAAAAAGCGGCAGGTTTCCCTGCCGCTCCTATGCCTGGCCTAAAATCTATTAACCTTTTAACCATGCATTTCTTAACTCTATTTGATCTCCATCGGCATTCTGGATTGGTACAAGACCTGTCGCCATGTCTTTTGGAGTTGAAATTTTTCCTTTCAGCTCAACTTCTTCCCCGTCTCTAAGCACGACCATAGTGATGTCTTTCCCGGTTTCCCATCCCTGTGAGACCGAAATAAGATCGTACACATTTTGCAGGGTATACTCGGTCCCGTTAATGCTTTCCAGAGTATCTCCTCCTTCAACACCAAGATCTTTTAAAAAGCTGTTTAGCTCTATGTCATTTCTGAACATGATCTGCATGGTAGACTGGTTTGGAGCGATATAGGGTGTTTGCCCATTTAAAAAGTATCCTACCTCTTTCATGATCTCTCTTTCTTCTAATCTTGCCTTGGCGAAGAATTCGTAATAAGGAATTGGAGTAGTTCCTGTGACATAAGTGTCAAAGAACTGCTGAATTTCCGGATAACTCAGGGCTACGATCTCTGAAATAAGTTGATCATCCTCAAAAGGCCGGTCTTTTCCGTATTTTTCACTTAGTTTTTTCATAAGGTCCAGCAATCCCATTTTGCCTCCGCTTAACTCTCTTAGCCTGATGTCCAGAGCCATTCCTATAAGTGCGCCTTTCAGATATACGTTATAATAACTGTCTTTGTATTCATCTGTGAGGATGTTTTTGCTCATTACGGTAAATGGAACCGTATCATCAAACCTTTTAGAAACCTCTATTTTATCGACCATTCTGTTATAGAATTCCTGTTCAGAGATAAGTCCCTGGTTCACCTGGAACAGATTGGCAAAATATTCGGTTACGCCTTCGTACATCCATAGGTGCTGAGACATTTTTGGATCGTTATAATCGAAATAATGAATCTCGTTTGAATGAACATTTAAAGGAGTAAGGATGTGGAAAAATTCATGAGATACAATATCGGTCATTGATTCTTCTAGGCCTTTAAGCGAAGTGCTCTCGTCAAGAACAACTACCGTTGAAGTATGATGCTCCAGCGCTCCGAAATTACCGGCATCAGGGCCTTCATCTCCAGATAAATACAGTAGGATTGCGTATTTACTGGTATTATCGATATCTCCCAGGAAGCGTTTTTGGGCGCGAATCATCTTTTCCATGGATGGCATGATATCCTTGGCAGAAAACTTTCCAGTTGGAGAGTATACATCCAGCAGTACTTCCATGCCTTCCACCATGATGCTCGCCGTATCCGGTTCAGCATACATGATCGGGTGATCGATCACCTGGAAATACCTGTTCAAATTGAAAATGTCGGTTTTGATATTTCCAGTTTCAGCATCTATGGTCTGGTTTACAGTTAGTGAAGTGCCAGGAATCAGGCTGGATGGCCTTTTGATCTCCAATCGGTATTTCTCTTCTTTCTGGTCCTGGAAGTAACCAACGAATCCATGAAGATTCAGAAGAAAATTCTCATCTTTTCTGATATTGGTTCCCGCCATGGAATAAACGCCACCTTCATTTTCCCAGTCAAAAGAATCATTGACCTGGTATTTCACCTTGTCGAGATCTTCCGCATTTTTAATGGTCCAGGTGTTATCATCTACTCTTGTGACAGGCATTTCCTTACCCTTATAGTCATAGGCTTTAAAGTTCTCAGAAAATTTTCCGTAGTTATCGGTTGAATAGGTTCCGGGAACTGTTTTAGGAATAAAAAAAGTGGTAGTTTCGGTAGTGAATCGGTCTGGATCTACTGTCACCCAAACCTTGTCGTCCTGTACATCTACCAGGTCGATCTGTGCGATCACCGGTTGTTCAACCGTTGAGGTCTGGGTAGATTTACAGCCTAAAAGAAGGGCCAATGCAGCAAATCCCGTAAGTAATTTCTTCATGAAGTTTTGTTTTGATATAAGACTCAATCCGGCCGCGAAAGTTACATGTTAGCTTGTGGATTTCATCCTTTCTGATGTAGAACGCCTGACGAATGATGTGAAGTATCTAGAAGTTGCTTTAAATAAAAAAAGACGCTGTCTCCAGCGCCTTTTCCAAATTAAGTTTATTCAATTAGACTCTCACATGTCCTTCACCAAGTACATAATATTTGTTAGTGACCAGCTGCTTAAGTCCTAGAGGACCACGATGGTGAAGCTTATCGGTTGAAATGGCAAGCTCGGCACCCACGCCCATTTGTCCACCGTCTGTAAATCGGGTAGAGGCGTTGTGATATACGGCTGCACTATCTACCTGTTCCATAAAAGTAAGGGCTTCATCTTTATCGGTAGTGATAATAGAGGCAGAATGGCCTCCAGAATATTTGTTAATCTTCTCTATGGCCGCATCCAGCCCATCGATCGCTCCAATCACGATCTTCATAGCTAGAAATTCCTCGTACCAGGTGTCTTCAGAAGGGATTTTTTCCTCGTCGGTAAGAATTTTCGAAACTTCTTCATCTACAAGAATGTTTACTTTAAACTCTTTAAATACCTGCTGAAGTTCCTTAACTTTTCCTTCGAAATCTTCTATATTCTTATCCACAAGAACCTTGTCCAATGCATTACAACCGGAAATCTTATCGGTTTTCGCATTAAGAATCACTTTTTTGGCAACTTCAAAGTCGGCATTTTTAGATACATATAGGAAATTGTTACCTCTACCGCTTACCAGTACTGCACCGGTAGCATGTTCTTTCACAAAACCAATAAGTCTCTCTCCTCCACGAGGTACGATAAGGTCTAATTGCTCTGGCGGATTTTTCAGGAATTCCTGGGTTTCGGTTCTGTCCATATGTAACAGCTCGATCCAGTCTTTGCTCAGTCCGTTTTCTTCAAGTGCCTCGTGCCAGCATTCTTCCAGGATCTTATTACTGTTAATAGCTTCTTTTCCCCCTTTAAGATAGATCTTATTATTCGCTTTGAATGCCAGGACAGCTGCCTCGATGGTCACATCGGGTCTGGATTCATATATGATAAGGATATTTCCGAAAGGTGCCGTTTTGTTAGTAATATCAAGACCGGTATTCAGTTTACGATGCTCGATAACCTGTCCTACCGGGTCTTCCTGCTCCATCACTTCACGTACCGAGCGAATCATGTCATCTACCTTCTTATCGTCAACAACAAGCCGGTCGTATAACGCCTGGTCATCTCTGCTAAAGGCATCCTGATCTTTTTTGTTTGCTTCGATAATTTCTTTTCGTCTTTTATCCAGAATGTTCATCATGGATTTCAAGACCTTATTTTTTACTTCTGTTTTTATCAATTTCATTTTCTATTCCTTTTCGTTAATCAAAAAATTTTAAGAGGTAAATTTGGTTCCTACATCCATACCTCGCATAATGTCCAGAATCACATCTTCTCTTTTACCGTTAGCGATGTAGGTTGGGATGTTCTTGGCGGCGGTGCCTTTGGCGATCTTGATTTTGGATTCCATTCCTCCTCGACCTTCACCTTCTCCTTTATCGCTCTCCTGAACATATTTTTCCACATTTTCGTCGATCTGCACCTTATTCAGTTTTTCCGAATCGTCATCTTCAGGATGACCGGTGTAAAGTCCTTCAGTATCACTAAGAATGATCAGTTTTTCTGCGCCGATGAGTTCAGCCACAAGACTCGCCAGTTCATCATTATCAGAGAACATAGACATGGTTACTGAAACGGCATCATCCTCGTTCGCAATCGGGATAATACCTTCCGAAAGCAGGGATTCATAACAGTTGATCATGTTTTCACGGTGAATACCTGGACTGAAATCTCTTTTGGTAGCTAGCACCTGGGCACATCTCATTCCGTAATCATGGAAGATACTATAGTAATGGCGCATCATCCTGGGTTGTCCTACTGAAGAGTAAACCTGCCTTCTCTTGCTATCGTCCTTAATGCTAATCTCACCGAGTATCTCCTTTCCAGCAATAGCAGAACCTGAAGAAACCAGCACCACCATAATGTCCTCTTCATACAAAGTAGCGATCTGCCGAACCAGGCTTTTTAATACCGGCCCCAAAATTCTATTGTCTTTGTTGGTCATCACATTAGTACCAACCTTTACAACAATTCTTCTCTTTTTATCCATTTTATAGAGTATTTCGTTTTGGTCTTTTGGTTAATTATTTTTCTTCTCCCAGTTCAACTGCCCTGTCAAAAGCGGCATACGCAGCTTCTTTGATTAGCTCCTTCACATTATTATCGTCCATCGAGTCAAGGGCGGCCCGGGTGGTTCCCCCTTTAGAAGCAACTCGTTCCATCCAGGTGTCTGGGGAAAGGTCGTTACGGTTGAATAATTCTACCGCTCCTTCAAAGGTTTGGCTTACAAGTACTCTCGAATCGTTGTTGGAGAATCCCATTTTCAAAGCTGCCTCGAGCATGGACTGCATAAAATAAAATACGTATGCTGGCCCACTTCCAGATATTCCGGTTGAGGCATCGATATAATTCTCATTTTTCACGTGGATGGATTCACCGGTAGTATCCAATAAATTCCTAACCATTAATAATTCTACTCGTGAAACTTCTTCAGATTCTGTATAGGAGGTAACGCCTTTTCCAACCTGTGCGGGTAGGTTAGGCATGGATCTAACAACTTTCCTAACATCTAATCCATTTTGGATCTTCGCGATGGTTACACCCGCCATTAAGGAGACGAATATTTGTTCTTTGTTTACCATTGGTTTCATTTCCTCAAAAAGGTCGTCACAATGGTAAGGTTTAACTGCTATGAATACCATATCTGCTTGGGGCAGGCAATCTTCCAATTTTTCATACACGTCGAAATGATCGAGGTCGCGAAGACGCGCAATCACATCGGCCGATTTATCGAAGACCATTAAATTTCTTCTGTTAAGCATGGCAGACCTCGCCATTCCCTCGGCGTAGGTTAATCCCATGTTTCCTGCTCCAATTACTAATGTTTTCATCGTTTGTTTTTTGGTTCTATTAATTAATTGACTTTCTGCCAACTTTCAACTTGCCCCTATTGGCGCAAAGACCGTGCGATGTTTATGAATTAATTCGGGGCTTAAAATTTTAAGAGAATAATTTAGGTTGATTTTGACGAAAGTGGCCCTAATAAAAGCATAAAATCTATTAAAATATCCTAAAAAGGAAGAAGCTAAGTTTGCGGAATATGTAAATGTGGGATAGTATAATTAAGAATATGAATGATACCTATAAGTTTAATTGGGAATACCGAATTTGTTGAAATTCAGTTAAAGAATTGAATTATTAAAAAAATGTTATAATTAATTTGAATTGCTTCCAATTCCTTCATATTTGCATTTTTGGCAACATTCGGAAATTTTGTCAGTTATAATGACTTTTGAAATTTAATAGCTATTTTAAGGCTGACATAATTTTTTAGAATTGGGATGGATTTTCATGCGAAAGCATAGAAAATACAAGGCATATGATCAATAAATATGTGATATGAAATAAAAGTTTAGCGCAAATTTCCATATAATAGTGCTTTTAAAAATCCCTGGGATTCAATAAAAACCTACTACCCTAATCAATGAAGAATACGAATGATATTCCTGCCGCAGAGCCTGTCAATCAACAGTTGACAGAACAAACAAGGATTATTGCTATTGGAGCGAGCGCTGGCGGTTTGGAAGCACTTAAATTGTTTTTTAAGAATATTCCCGCTGGTGATAATAATGCCTATGTGGTGATCCAACATCTGTCCCCGGACTATAAAAGCATGATGGGCGAATTGCTGAAAAAGAACAGCAATCTGCCAATAGTTCAGATAACGAACGAAATGGAGGTGAAACCGGGACATATTTATTTGATCCCGCCGGCAAATAACCTGATTCTTGAAAATGATCTCCTTATACTTAGGGAGAAACCTAAAAGTCAGATCTTAAACCTTCCTATCGATTTGTTTTTTGAATCGATGGCCAAGGAACGCAAGGAAACTGCGATTGGAATTGTACTAAGCGGAACCGGGAGCGATGGGACCAGGGGAGCACGAGCCATAAAGGAGAACGATGGGATGGTGATGGTGCAGGAACCTAGCGAAGCCAAGTTCGATGGAATGCCTAAAAGTGCTATCAATACAGGACTGATAGATTATATCTTACCCGTTTCGGAAATGGGTCCGGAATTGAAGGATTTCATTTCTACTCCACCTATTTTTCATTTTAAGGATGGTGACGTACAATATGACGAAAAGGAATTAAACAAGATTCTTACCTATATAGACGAAAAGGCAGGACTTGATTTCAGGGAATATAAATATGCCACGCTGGCCCGCAGGGTTGCAAGGCGTGTTAACATTTGCAAGTGTAAAGATTTAAAGGAATATTTCGATTTTCTCAAAGAAAATGAGGAGGAGGTAGATATTCTTTACAGGGAGTTTCTTATAGGAGTCACCAAGTTCTTCAGGGACGAAAAGGTTTGGGAAATACTGGTTCAGAAAGTTTTTCCGAAAATCATCGAGGAGAAGGAGGATGGCGAGATCCTTAAAGTTTGGGATGTTGGATGTAGTACTGGGGAAGAGGCATATTCTTTCGCTATGTGTCTTCACGAGGAAATGGAAAAACAGGGAAAGGATCTTGAAATTAAGATCTTTGCGACCGATATTTCCCAACCTCACCTGGACATTGGAAGCAAGGGAGTCTATCCCGAAAGTATCGTGGCAGATGTTTCCAAGGAATTCCTGCTTAAATATTTCCTAAGCAAGGCCAACAGTTACCAGATCATAGAGAAAATAAGGAGAATGGTAATATTCTCCCAGCATAATATCATCAAGAACCCACCATTTAGTAATATGGATATGGTGGTATGTAGAAATTTATTGATCTATTTCCAGAATAGTATCCAAAGAAAGGCCTTGAATATGCTGCATTATGCATTAAAGGAAGATGGTGTGCTCGTCCTGGGAACCAGTGAAAGTGTGCAATCACATAAGGATAACTTTTCGGAGATCGATCGCAGGTGGAAGATCTATAAAAACATTAAGCCGAGTAAACGTTTAAAGAACGGTATAAGTCCTTCGGCTAGCTTTATGAGTAAGGGTAGTAAGTTAATGGAGAACAGGACTACCAGGAATCGAAAAAGCTTCCGAGGTCAGTCTAATCCCATAAGGCAAAAATTACAGGGAGAATTGAATGAAGCTATCCTTGACCAGTTTGGTGGAGCTTCCATCTTTGTAGATTCAGATTATAACATCCTTCAGGCGGTAGGTGAGTTCAGAAAATACGCAAACCTTCCGGTGAGCGGTTTTTCCATTAACCTGCTGGACATGCTGGAAAATGATCTTAAGTACATTGTTCAGTCTACTTTTGCCAAGGCGCACCGGGAGCAGAAAAAGGTGATTTACCGCAACGCGATGGTAAAACAGGAAAATGATAAACTGGCTGCCGATATTATCATCAAACCATTCCTGGAACATAGCCTTGAAGGTGAGACCAGTTATGTGATCACCTTTGTTGAAAAGGAAATCGATACCAAGGACCTGGCAGAGACGGCGAAAGTTAGTCCTTCTACCCAGACCAAGGAATATGTGGCCAGCCTCGAGGAGGAATTGCGAAGAACCAAAGAGGACCTTCAAACTTCTCTGGAGGAGATCGAAACCAGTAACGAGGAGTTGCAGGCAGCCAATGAGGAATTACTGGCATCGAACGAGGAACTGCAGAGTACCAATGAGGAACTACAGAGTGTTAATGAAGAGATCAATACGGTAAACGCTGAAAATATCCAGAAGATGGATGACCTGGCGGCCTTGAATGCCGATATGAACAATCTTCTGAAAAGTACCGATATTGGCGTGATATTCCTGGATTCTGAATTTAAGATCAGGAAATTCACTCCGGCAATCAAAAAGCACTTTAGCCTGCTGAATGGAGACATTGGTCGCCCAATAGATAATTTCACCAACAGTTTTGGGCTTAGCAGGAAACAGAGCTTTATAGATCGTTGTCAAAAAGTTCTGAAAACCGGGAAAGTCCTGGAAAAACACATCGTTTCCCGTGAAGGGAAGAATTACCTTCAGCGAATTTCGCCTTATATGGATTCTGAAAACAATATCAATGGAGTGGTAATCACCTTTATCGATATTGAGAATATTCAGAAGTCCAAAGAGAAGCTTATAGCCAGCGAGAAAAGATTCAAATCATTCTACGAAGATGATCCCGTTCTTCACATAAGTGTGGATCCAAAATCATCAAGGATCGTCCAGTGTAACAAAAAAACGGTTCAGAAGCTAGGTTACGAATCAAAGGAAAGCATAGTAGGGAAGGAGATATTTGATCTTTTTGATGATGATTCCAAACTGCCAAGCCTTAACCTGAAGAAAGGGGTTAATAAATTTGGTGAAGTGGTGAACGTAGAACTTAATATGCTCACTAAAAAGAAAAGAGTCTTACCGGTGATCCTGAATGCTACGGCAGAAAAGGATGAAACCAATAATATCAAGACCATTCGGTATACCTGCGTAGATATTTCGGCACTTAAGGAAGCTCAAAATCAGTTGAAAGACCAGAAAAGCGATCTTGAACGAGCCAACAGAGATCTTGAGCAGTTCGTTTCTATCTGTTCTCATGACCTTCAGGAACCACTGGCCACGATCAAATTTGGTAGCGATGTGCTGGGCAAAATGTACGCGGCCCAACTTGATGAAAAAGGAGAAAATTATATCAAGTATATCAAGAATGCGTCAGACAGGCTTTCATCACAGATCAAAGCCCTGCTGGAGCATTCAAGAATTGGTAAGAACGGTAAGAAAACCCTGGTAGACACCCGTGAAGTGGTTGAGGTTGTAAAATACGACCTGGGAAAAAGTATTAAAGACTCCAAAGCAACCATTCATATAGGAGATCTACCAAAGCTTAAAGCTTATGAAATAGAACTTCGCCTGCTTTTCCAGAATCTTATTAGTAACGCGATCAAGTATGTTCCAAAAGACCGGAAACCCGAAATTAGAATTTCTGCCTATAAGGAAGGAAAATACTGGGTTTTCAGTATTATGGATAATGGGGTTGGAATTTCCAGGGAAGATCAAAAGAACATCTTTACCATTTTTAACCGTGTGCCTGGGAATGAGGACATGGAAGGTACCGGGGTTGGCCTGGCACATGTTGAAAAGATCGTACTGCTTCATGAAGGTAGCATATGGGTAGATTCCCAGAAAGGCGTAGGAAGTACGTTCTATTTCAAACTTAAAGCCGACTAAATGGCCCAGCTTAGTTACCCCGATAAAGTAGATATCACAAATTGTGATAAAGAACCTATTCATATAATTGGTAAGTCCCAGTCTCATGGGGTGATCATCGCCTGTGACCGGAAAAATCTGGTAATCACCCAGGCAGGCCAGAATAGCCAGGATTTCTTCGGAATACCTTATACAGACCTGCTTGGTATGCCTCTGAAAGACTTGATCGGAATGGATCGAATTCGGTCATTCCAGGGTCGTGGCACTGAGGATACGAGGATGGAAGAAAGAGAAATCGAGATCAATGATACTGAATTTATCATGATCCCTCACTTTTCCGGGGAGAGTATCATTATTGATTTTGAGCCGATCGGTTCACAACATAATTCTTATGAGTATCAGCGGCAATTGTCAAATATTCTGAATGTTTTACACGCTTCCAAGACACCTGAAGATCTCTGTAATGATGCAGCCCAGATCACCAGGGATATCTTTGGCTATGACCGGGTGATGGTCTATAAGTTTGATGAAGAATGGAATGGAGAGGTCATCGCAGAAAAGAAAAATGATGAGCTGGAAAGCTGGCTTGGGTTACATTATCCTGCCAGTGATATTCCGAAACAATCCCGGGAACTGTTCATGAAACACCGGGTGCGCATTATCACCGATGTGAATTATGATCCCGTACCTATTGAACCGGAACTTTCACCTATCAATAATGAACCCTTGGATCTGTCAAGGTCCGAATTGAGGGGTGTTTCTCCAATTCATATCGAATACCTGAAGAATATGAAGGTGGGCGCATCTCTTACCGCTGCATTGATCAGTAACGGGAAGTTGTGGGGATTGCTGGCCTGTCATCATTATTCATCGAGGCATATCAATTATTATCAGCGACAAACCTGTGAATTTCTCACCCAGATTTTCTCCAATGAATTAAGTCTGAAGGAAACCAATAAATATATTTACAAGCTCGAGGAATGGGAGGTCGTTAGGGGTGACTTGGTAAAACAAGTGGAGGAGAAAGGAAAGATCAAAAAAGGGCTTTCCCAAATGAAAGTTCTTTTTACCGACCTGATGGAATGCGAGGGAGGAGCTTTGCTGCTGGATGGAAAAGTGATCCTGATAGGAAAGACGCCAGAGAAGAAGGATTTGCGTAAACTGGCGGACGATTTTTTGTCCAAACAAAATGGATCGCTCTTTTTCACCAAAAATCTCTCTAAAATGTATCCGGAGGCACTTCGGTTTACCCAAACAGCTTCCGGCATCTTAAGTGTGAAACTGGGCAGAAGCGACAGGGATTTTTTAATGTGGTTCCGGCCTGAGGTTATCCAGAATGTGAGCTGGGGAGGAAATCCTGATAAAAAAGCATCTTACGATGAAGAAAAACAGCGAATTACTCCACGAAAATCCTTCGATAAATGGACGCAAAAATTAACCGGGGTTTCCGATCCCTGGATGGATTACCAGCTGGGTGCCGCGCGAGCCATTCGTGAAAGTATAAGCAACCTGATTCAAGAAAAACAAAAGCTCAAGATCGCGAAACTTAATGAGCAGTTGCGGGTTGCCCATGCTGAACTGGAATTGTTCAGCCAGGGGCTATCTCATGATCTGAAAGCTCCATTGAGAGGAATTGACGGTTATGCTCATGTTCTTAAGGAAGATCATTACCAAAACCTTGACCGATTTGGCCAAAAGGCGGTAGATACCATCCTGAGCTCTACCCAGGAAATGCAGGAACATATCGATAATATTCTTTCGTTTGCCGGAGTATCCGGTCAGGACATAGAAAAGAATATCTTTTCGGTCAATTATATGGTTGAGGATATTCTGGAATCGTTTAATGTAAAGTCCACCTATCCAAAAACGACAATAAAAATGGAGAAAGATCTGCCTAGAATGATGGCAGACAAAAGGATGATGCTCCAGGTATGGTCTAATCTGGTCGCGAATGCCCTTAAATATTCCGAAAGGGAGAATGAGCCAGAGATCGAAATAGGAGCAAAGGGAATGAACGGAAAAACCACCTATTTTGTTAAAGATAATGGGATAGGTTTCGATCCTAAATTTAAGGAAGACATATTTAATCTCTTTTCGCGATATTCAGGCGATAACTTTAAGGGAACCGGTATAGGCCTTGCCATTGTTAAAAAGATCATCGAAAAGCATAACGGGAAGATCTGGGCAGAAAGCGAACCTGGAAAGGGGACGACTTTCTACTTCCATGTTTAACAATTCTTAATTGCCAGATTTGGGCATTTGTGATACTTTCGCAGTCCTATCCGGAACTGATTATAAATGATAAAATCCCTGAGAATATTACTGGTTGAAGATAACCAAACCGATGTTCAGCTTATCAAAAGGCAGATCGCCAAGATCGTGGAATCTCCTCTAATCGAAGTTTGTGAAGATACCGAAGAATGCAGGCAGCACCTCGTGAACTTTGCGCCAGATGTGGTGCTTTCAGATTATAATCTTCCTACCTGTACGGGTCTCGATATCATGGAGCTGGTCAAGGAATTCGACAGTAACATCGATTTCATTTTTATAACAGGGACGATCCAGGATGAAGAACTGGCCGCCAATACGATCTTAAGCGGAGCCTCTGGATATATTTTGAAGAAACATATGAATGTGCTCAGCGAGAAACTGGAGCCATTATTTAAAAAGGTAGTGGTGAATATGGTGGCCCGTGAAGAATTACGGGAACGTATCCGGAATAATAAGATCACAGTTAATCAGATCTACGATTATCTGGACCAGATCAATACCGACAATAAAGAACACGTAGAGAACATTCAAAAGATAAAAGCAGCGATCAACAAGTTTAAGGTAGATGACGATGACGAAGATTTTGAATAGTTTAAGGGAGGCTACAGCCGAGTTGCACCAGAGACTGGAAGGTGAAAACCTGGCTGGGAAGATTATAGACCACTCCATAAACCTTGAGGAATATAAATTGTTGATCTACCAGAATTTTCTCGCTTATAGAAGTGTAGAAAAGGCCATTGCTGGTTTCCTGCCCCTTCCTGAAATGCACAAAACCAGTCAGCTAACAAAAGATATGAAAAGTCTGGGTATGCAATTTTCTGAAATGGAAACCGGGCTGGATTTTGAATGTAATGATCATGCTGAAGCCATTGGAGCCGCCTACGTCCTGGAAGGCTCGGCAATGGGAGGATTAATGATAGGCCGCGAACTTAAAAATTGTGAGATTGCTTCCCATTTGGAAAGACAGCACTTTTTCTCGGGTGAACGAAGCAGCATGGACGGATGGAATAAATTCCTGAAATATCTACGATCAGAAGAATTCTCTCAAAAACAGGTCGATAAAGCCTGTGAAAAGGCCAGGGAAACCTTCCTGCTTTTTGAAAAGGCATTTGAAACGCAGCCAAGCAACTCCTGATTTCTTATTGCGGATACCGAAAATTATAACTAGGTTTATTTTAACCAAAATTTTCGGAAATGAATTACAGTCTCAGGATCTTCATTTGTATTTTTCTTTTCACATTATCCAATTCCTTGATTTATGCACAGGGTGGCCGCATCCCCGTTCCGGCAGAAAACGGAATGGTGGTGAGCAGCCATCACCTTGCTTCTGATGTTGGGCGGGATATTCTCAAAAAAGGAGGAACAGCGGTCGATGCTTCGGTAGCCACTGCATTCGCACTTGCGGTTACTCTTCCTGCAGCCGGAAATATTGGTGGCGGCGGATTTTTGATCTACCATGGCGAAGATGGAGAGACCACGAGTTTTAATTTCCGTGAAAAGGCTCCGCTGGCGGCGACCAGGGAAATGTACCTCGATGAGAACGGAAAGGTAAAAGACAATTCTAACCATGAGGGAATATTATCGGTGGGTGTGCCTGGCACCGTTGCCGGACTTTATAAAGCTCACCAGAAATATGGGAAACTGGCCTGGAAAGATCTTGTGCAACCGGCCATTGATCTGGCTGAAAATGGGTTCGAAGTAAGTATGCCAATTGCAGGTTTTTCAAATATGCTGAAGCGATACGAAACGGAATATCCATCTACGGCAGAAGTATTCCTAAAAAAGGATGGAAGTCCTTATGAGGCAGGTGACATTCTGGTTCAAAAAGACCTGGCTGAAACTCTGAAAAGGATCAGGGACAAAGGTCCGGATGGATTTTATAAAGGAAAGACTGCAGCTTTGATCGCCGATTTCATGAAAAAGGAAGGAGGCCTTATTACAAAGCAGGATTTACTAAAATACGAAGCAGAAGAATTGACTCCTGTAAAAGGGAATTATCGAGGTTATGATATCATAAGCATGCCTCCGCCAAGTTCTGGTGGTGTAGCCCTGATCGAAATGCTGAATATACTGGAAGGTTTCGACCTGAAAGCAGCCGGGCATAATTCGGCTAAAAGCCTGCATTATTTAACGGAAGCCATGCGCCGTGCCTATGCCGACAGGGCTTTATATTTAGGAGATCCCAATTTCAATCCAACTATGCCAATCGATAGGCTAATTTCAAAAGACTATGCTGATTTATTAAGGGAAAATATTCAGGAAGACCGGGCTTCGGTGAGTGATTCCGCAAATTTCAATAAAGCACATATGGCCTATGAAAGCCCTGAAACTACCCACCTTTCAGTAATTGACTCTCAAGGGAACGCAGTATCCTTAACCTATACCTTAGAGCAATCCTACGGATCTAAGATTGTGGTAGAAGGAGCCGGATTTTTGCTGAATAACGAGATGGGGGATTTTAATGCGATCCCGGGGTATACCGATTCTAAAGGACGTATAGGTACTGAACCCAATCAAATCGAGCCAGAAAAGAGAATGTTGTCCAGCATGACGCCAACCATAGTTGCTAAGGACGGGAAACCTTATATCATAATTGGTACTCCCGGTGGAAGAACTATTATCAATACGGTATTGCAGGTCATCGTGAATTCTATCGACCACGGGATGGATATCGCGCTGGCTATAGAATCTCCCCGTATGCACCACCAATGGTTGCCAGATACCAGTTATTTTGAAGACTGGGGTTTTTCTCCAGATACCGAACGGATCTACCAGGAAATGGGGCACGAAGTGATCAGGCGATGGAGGCAGGGTAGTGCGATGGGAATTATGCTGGATGCGGAAAGTAACATTATCTTCGGCGCTGCCGATTCCAGGAGTTATGATGGGAAAGCGTCGGGATATTAAAGATTTATTCTTTCCAGTTCACGAACTTCACCGGCCTGCATTCCGTCCAGATTTTCATTGCCAATTCGAACACGAACCAGCCTAAGCGTAGGGAAACCAACCGCAGCTGTCATTTTCTTTACCTGGCGGAATTTGCCTTCGGTTAGGGTGATGCTTATCCAGCTCGTTGCACCATGTCGCTCATCCCTGATCTTTTTTGCTCGTTCCGGAAATTGCGGAAGCTGCTCCAGTTTTTCAGCTTTACAGGGAAGAGTTTGATATTTCTTTCCGTTAATACTGATTTCCACGCCCTGCTGAAGCTCGTCAATAGCCTCCTGCGTAATGCTTCCGTCCACCTGCACAAAGTATTCCTTTTCAGAATTTCCGGCGGTGATCTTGGTGCTCAGCTTGCCGTTGGTCGTTAAGAGTAGCAATCCTTCCGAATCCTTATCCAGTCGGCCAATGGCCATGGTGTCTTCGGGAAAATCAAATAGCTCTCCCAAAAGCCGGTGCTTTCCGGCCTTTTTCTGATTGGTGATAAACTGACTTAAAAATCCGTAGGGTTTGTATATTTTAAAATGCCGGTGCATGGGCCGAAATTAAACAAAAATTCCTCCCTGGTAAAAGGAGGAATTTAAGTGGTGTTATAATATGAATTAATTCATTCCAGGTTGAGTGATCTCAAAATTTTCCTCTTCCTTGGCTTTTTTTACCATTTGCTCCACTTCTTTAAGAAGCGCCTTGGAATCGTAAATAATGCCGTCTTTAATGGTGTATTTCACTCCTCCTACACGTACCACCTCATTCTCATCGGTAAGTTTGATGGCCCCGGTACCGTAAAGCACTTTAAAATTTTGAAGCGGATTTTCCTCTACGATCACAAAATCTGCAAGTTTGCCAGGTTCCACTGTTCCCAGCCTGTCTTCCATGCCCAGGGCTTCGGCTCCGTTCAAAGTAGCGGCTCTCACGACTTCCAATGGGTGAAATCCTGCTTCACGCAGCAATTCCAATTCCCTTATATAAGCAAAGCCATAAAGCTGAAAGATGAATCCAGAATCAGATCCCGTGGTAACTCTTCCGCCGCGATTCTTGTATTCGTTCACGAATTGCATCCATATCCTGAAATTCTCTCTCCAGGCCACTTCTTCTTCAGTGCCCCAGTAATGCCAGTAAGATCCATGCGATATTTTGCTTGGCTGGTAAAATTTCCAAAGTGAGGGCAGGGTGTAGGTTTCATGCCATTCAGCCCTTCTTGCCCGCATCAGGTCCCGGCTGGCTTCATAAATATTGAAGGTAGGATCCAGGGTGAAGTCCAGTGCCAGCAAGGTATCCATGGTCTCATTCCAGTGTTCCGATCCCGGTTCGGTTGCCTGAGCCCAGAGTTTTCCGGCTTCAGCAAAGCGATGTTGCTCATTCTGATAATTATAGTCCAGCGGATAATGCTGAACGGTCTTGTCGTCGAATAAAGCTTCCGGAAGGCCATACCAGTGTTCCATACTGGTAAGACCCGCTTTTGCCGAATTCAGCACGTTCCAGCGGCCCACACTTAATTGCGCATGGTGCATCGCCGAACCTTTTCCTAGCTTGGCGTTTTCTTCGAGGGCAGCTTTCATGATCTCAGGTGCCGCTCCGAAGAATTTGATGCCGTCGGCTCCGGCACTGGCGTTTTTACGAACCCATTCCCTCGCTTCTTCTGCAGTGGTGATTGGTTCTGTGCTTCCATTTCCAAAGACGGTATAAGAAATAATTCTTGGCCCGGCCATCTCTTTATTTTCGATCTTTTCCTGAAGGTCCTGTGTCCATTGGATGCCTGGCCCGCCAACTTCCCTTACGGTGGTCACCCCGTGCGCCATCCATAATTTAAAAACATACTCAGGCGAGGCTCCCTGGGCTTCACCGCCTATATGGGTATGCATGTCTATAAAACCAGGTAAAAGGTACATCCCGCTTGCATCCATTTCTTTGCCTCCCGGTTTCAGTTTTGGTCTCCTGGCTTCGTTTATTTCCACTCCTGGATAACCCACATTATGCACACCGGTGATGCGGTTATTTTCAACCGTGATGTCTACCGGGCCCATAGGTGGAGCTCCATTTCCGTTGATCAGAGTTACACCACGAATGATGAGCTGATCAAAAGGACCTTCCATATGTTCCTGCGCCAGTGCCGGATTGGTGAGTGTGAGGATTAGGAAACTAAGTATGAAGAATTTTTTCATCAAACGAATTTAAAGATTTTAGGTAAGGGTTTAGTTTTCTTCAGGAACAGGAAATCCACGATCCCGCATCAAGGCGTCAATTTCAGCATCTCTTCCCCTGAATTTTTTATAGGCCTCTGCCGGATCCATCGCATTTCTTGGTGCAAATAGGTATTCCACCAGTTTCCTGGCTACCTCTTTATCATAAAAACCGCCAGGGGCTTCTGCAAAAGCCTCCGCAGCATCAGATGTGAGAACATCTGCCCATAAATACCCATAATAGCCAGCAGCATTTCCTTCACTCGAAAAGACATGGCCAAAATGTGGAGTTCTATGTCTCATCACGATCTCTTCGGGCATATTTAATTCTTCCAGGGTTTTCTTTTCGAATTCCACCGGATCGATATTTTCCGGATCGGTCGTGTGGTATTTCATGTCCATAATTGCTGAAGCCAGGAACTCGGTGGTCGCAAAACCCTGATTAAAGGTGGAAGCTTTTTTGATCTTTTTTACCAGTTCGTCGGGGATCACTTCGTTAGTTTCATGATGTCGAAGGAATTGATTGATCACCTTATCTGTAGAAAGCCATCTTTCGAGCAATTGAGACTGGAATTCGGTATAATCACGAACCCCGCTATTAAGCGTAGGATATTTGATATCTGCAGAAAGGAAATGCAGGGCGTGGCCAAATTCATGGAAAAAGGTGGTGGCATCATCCCAGGAGACCAGAACAGGTTCGCCCGGAGCTGGTTCAATAAAATTTGAATTGTTGGAGGCAAGTACCGGAGCACCGCCTTCCAGTTCATTATAACTTCTATAGGTGGTGGCCCAGGCACCCGATCTTTTTCCCTGTCGAGCGTAGGGATCCAGGTACCATAAACCTACCAGTTCTCCCGAATCCTTATCGGTAACTTCCCATACCTTCACGTCTTCATGGAAAACCGGCACACTTCCTTCTTCAACAGGTTCGAAATCAAAATTGAAAATTTCGCCAGCAGTAAAGAATAAAGCCTGGGTTAAATTCCCCAGTTCCAGGTATTGTTTTACCTCTTCGCTATCGAGGTCATATTTTTCCTGTCTTACCTTTTCAGCATAAAATCTATAATCCCATGGTTTAATAGTGATGCCCGCGTTTTCCTGGTCGGCTATTTTTTGCATGTCGGCCACTTCCTCTTCAACTCTCGCTAAAGCAGCCGGCCAGACCTTCATCATTAGGTCCATCGCGTTTTCAGGATTTTTGGCCATTCGGTTTTGTAGACGCCATTCAGCGTAATTATCGTAACCCAGTAATTCTACTCGCTCATCCCTTAACTTCAGGATCTGGGAAATGATTTCATTATTATCGAATTCATCCTTATTGTCACCACGTGAATAATAGGTTTCCCATACCTTTTCTCTTAGGTCTCTTTCCGTAGAATAAGTAAGGAACGGGTCCATGGAAGAACGGGTATTGGTAACCGCATATTTTCCTTCCTGGCCACGCGAGGCAGCAGCATTCGCTGCAGATTTCACATAAGATTCCGGTAATCCTCCAAGCTGATCTTCCTCCAGGTAAAGCACATAATTTTCTTCATCTGAAAGGACATTATTGGAAAACTTCGTATAAAGTTCTGATAGCTGTTTATTGATCTCGGCATATCGTTTTTTATCCTCAGCAGATAGGTTTGCCCCCTGCATGGCAAAATCTTCATAAATAAGATCGATCACCCGTTGCTCAGCTTCCGGAAGCGGATCGTTCTTTGACTCTTCATAGATTGCTTTTATCCTTTGGAACAGCTTTTCGTTCTGACTGATCTTCGAGGAATATTCTGAGATCTCAGGTGCTAGTTCTTTTTGAACCTCTCTGAATTCCGGACTTGAAATATTGCTGCTATAGATGCCATAATAAGTAAAGGCTCTTTCCAGTTCCTTTCCAGCTTTCTCCATCGGGATAATGGTATTTTCGAAAGTAGGAGTTTCCTCGCTGTTTGCGATACGTTCAATCTCTTCTAGATGAAGCTGCATCGCTTTTCGCATGGCGGGTTTTACATATTCAACTTTCATTTGGTCAAAGGCTGGTACGCCCCCGTAAGGCCCGGTCCATTCGGCTAAAAGAGGATTGTCCATAGATTCGGTTTGTTGGTTTTCAGAATTATCACATGCAATAACCGCCACAAGGCAGCTAATGGCGAGAGATCTGGTAAATAAAGATTTCATTGAATAAAATTTGAAGCTAGGCGGGAAGATACGAACATTTCAAATTTCGAGAAAGGATGGAATACGAAAGAGCTTATAAATATAAATATCCCGGATTGATGAGATCCGGGATATATTCAATAAATACAGATGTGATGTTTGAATTTAATTTATTTAGTGAGATGTATGTCCGGGTTTTGACTAATACAGATTCGTTTTTATTGCTCGGGAATGAAAAGATTTTTCGCTTTTCATTTCTTCAAAAGAAGATCGTGATTGATGAATGATTTCCCCGTATGAATGATTGTTTCTCTGTTTAAACCCGGACTCACATCTAATGGTTCCTGATCACAACGGTCTCTGCTAATCTATTAAGGCCAATGCCGTTGTGCATTCCTCTTGGCTTTTGCCTGATGTGGGCTTTTAAGATTGCTTTCATGATTGATGAATTTTGATGATAATTTTTGTGATGAAATTTAAACTCCGAATTTTCGTCGGTTATACCAACAGCTTCTGCCATTGGAGGTTCTTTGGTTCAAGAATGGTTTATGGTGAGTGAGATCTCCGTCATTTGATGAACCGAAATGTTTGCTGATGTTTGAAAAGATTGTCATGATGAAAAAATTTAAATGATTGATGAATTCTCTTTTTTTTTGGGGGGGGAGTTCCTGAAATAAAAGAACTTTTTTGGGACATCGTAATTTTTTCGGGGGGATTAGAACGCTACTTCTAATTTATGATACTAAAGTACTGGTATTTAACATGCCGTAAAAGGGGATTATTCCCCTAAATAAAATATTTATAACAAAAATTTATAAAAGTCTTAAAATCCTAAGGCATTATTTATAGCTATTTTAATGGCAAAAACTGAATCATGGAAAAAATTAAACTAGCGGTAATTTATTACAGTGCAACAGGAACCAATTATCAAATGGCTAAATGGGCAACCGAAGCGGCCAGGGAAAGCGGAGATTATGAAGTAAAGATGTTAAGGGTAGAAGAAACAGCACCTTCCGAAGCTATTGCTCAGAACGAGGAATGGAAAAAGCATTACGAAAGTACAAAAGATGTTCCCACTGCATCGGTAGACGATCTTGACTGGGCAGATGCCTTTATATTCAGCATACCCACACGGTATGGGAATATGCCCAATCAATTCAAGGCTTTAGTCGATTCTACGGGAGGCCTGTGGTTCAACGGGAAACTGGTTAATAAAGTGGTGAGCGGTATGACGAGTGCCCAAAATCCACATGGAGGACAGGAAACTACTTTATTATCTTTATATAAGACCATGTTTCACTGGGGAGCTATTGTAGTTCCACCTTCCTATACAGACCAGTCAATCTTTGATGCGGGAGGAAATCCATACGGCGTGAGCGTTTCAAAAGGGCAACTGAACGAAAAAGTTCAGAAAGCTATCCAACACCAGGTTAAGAGAACCTTGCAGGTAGCCGGATGGGTCAAGAAAGGAAATTCCTAAGCCTGTGATTTAAATAAATTATTTATCGGCATGTCTCACCAGAATATTGCGTGGAGATATGCCGTATTTTTCTTTAAAGATCTTGGAAAAATAGCTTCGGCTGGAAAGACCGAGCTCATATACCACTTCACTTACATTCTTATTTCCGTTAGAGAGCATTTGTAAAGCTTTGGTAAGTCTAATGTCTCGAACATAAGCATTCACCGTTTTCCCATAAACGATCTGGAATGCCTCCTGTAGCTTATTGGAGTTCATCCCGGCAATTTTAGCCAGTGACTCCACCGTTCCGGTATTGGAAAGATTTTCATTAATATATTCAACCACCTTATCTACCGATTTCAATTCCCGGTCTTTTAAATGTTTCTTGTAAAGATTTTCTCCCTCTTTTTTAAAGCGGGTCAACATAAAACTGAGAATTTCCAGAGATTTTGCTCCTATAAAACTGATCCTTGGAAAGCCTTCCAGGTCACAATCTTTGATCTCTCTAATGATATCTGCAGTCTTCGGACTAAAACTTCCGGTATCACAAATTCTGTTCTTTGCTTTGATATCGCTGAAAATCTTATAATAAATAGGTTCTAGTTGATTAAGATTAAATGAAAAATATTGCTGAAACTTCAGCCGGTCGATCTCCAAGTAGCATAAAGTGAAACAGGTATCTTTTTTAAATACCAGGTTGTGAGTTTCTGCTTCTTTAGGTGCAGCAATGAGATATTGATGGTCATGGAGGTGCACCATATCCTCAGTATTTAAAAAGTAACTGTCTATTTCACCTTCTATACAATACAGGAAACGAATTGGGTTAACGGTAGGAAGTGAAACTTTTAGTTTCAGGTTTTCGTGAAAGT
This sequence comes from Christiangramia bathymodioli, assembly GCA_009735695.1. GTDB lineage: Bacteria > Bacteroidota > Bacteroidia > Flavobacteriales > Flavobacteriaceae > Christiangramia > Christiangramia bathymodioli. Next base: position 67,429 of record SRSL01000008.1, on the reverse strand, counting down.
TACATTTATAGGTGTACAGGCCAATCCCATTTGGGAAATTGATACCCTTAATATAACCTTCGCCTAGAGATGGAGGGATGTCAAGGTGGTATTCTCCCAGGTTTTCTCTGAAGTCTAAATCGAAGTTCTTTGCTAATTCAGGTATGAAATCGTCTACATCATTTAATTCCAAATGATAGGTTTCCATTTGTAGCTAATTGGTGATTTTGAAAATTTTATCCTTTTAAATTTAAGGGGTGTTGTTGATTTTAATCCTATTAACCAAGTTAAACTTATACTAAAAGGAAAAACTCCTGTATCTAAAGTGTTGAAAAACAGCATTTAAGGGGATTTTCCCCTTTCGCTGCATATCTTAATAAGTTACCTTAGTGCTTAGTTATCAATTAAGATAAGCCCGATTTTCTATCATGTCTTTATTAACTAATTAAAGACATTCATCATGGTTTCATCAACAAAAATCACCAGAGACTCAATTATTAAGGATTTGCAGGGAAGTGCCAGGAAGCAATATCCCGCTTCACAGGACCTTAATCCCAGGAACTCATCATTCTCAAGAACGGTTAAAAGAACCAGAAGTTTTGTAAAGGAAAGCTTATCAATCCTAACCACTTCTGGCGTAACAGCTATTTCAGTTTTCGGTCTTGAAATATCATTGTTTAACGGACTCCTATTAGGTTTGATCATTACCTTACTAGTAGTAGGTTTTCTTAAGCCAATTTATTTAACGCTCAGTGCTCTTGGAGCAATGTTTCTGGTCGTTTTCTCGGCCAACAAGATCGTTGAATATAGTTTATATTTTATAGAGCAGGTTATTCTTTTCTTTCAATTAAGGGATGAAGCCTTCATGAAAAACAGTATAAGCGCTATTATAGATGGTTATCTGGGTTTAATTTGAAACCCCGTATTAAATTTAACTGTTGAATTTGAAAATCTTTAATGGGTATTATGAAGCAGTACCTTCGAAAAATGGCATTTAAGTTTTGGAACTGTTCCATTCAGACTTTACCCAAGCTCTTTTCTCAAAACCACCAGTGGCGGACTCTTGATCACTCCTAAACTATTCCCAAGTCCAACTATTAGAACCAGAAGGATTATTCCAGGGAAAAGAATTAAGAAGGGTTTCCATGAAGGAATAAAGGTGGTTTCAAATACCAGCCACGCCAGTAATTGAGCACTTATTAATGACAGTATGATTCCCGAAAGTGCTGCCAGGATTCCGAGGTAAAGATATTCCAGCGCCAGGATCTTCAGGATTTGCTCGCTTCTTGCACCAATGGTACGGAGTAAAACACTCTCTCTTATTCTTTGATACTTACTGGTTCGAACAGCTCCTATTAAAACAATTATTCCTGTAAGAATACTAAAGAAAGCCATGAAATTGATCAACCAGGAAATTTTAGTCAACAGGTCTTCGATAATACTTAATACCTGTCGAAGGTCTATTATCGTAACATTCGGAAACTGGTCTACCAGTTTTTGCTGAAGGTTTGCTGAAGCCTCCTCATTAGGAACCTTGGTGGTCAAAACCCTGAATTGCGGAGCATCTTCCAGCACACCGGTTGGAAATACGATCGAAAAATTAAGCTGCATCCGGCTCCAGTCAACTGTCCGTACACTCTTTACAACCGTATTCAGGATAACTCCCTGAACATTGAAACTTACAGCATCGCCCGGTCCAACCTTGGCATCTTCAGCAAAATTATCACTGATGGAAATAGGTACCGTATCATTCATGCTGGCTTTCCCGATCCATTCTCCTTCCTGTAGAACTTCGGAAGCAATTAGCGAATCCCTGTAAGTCGTTCTGAACTCATGCCTCAACACCCAACCGTTGACTCTTGAAGTCGTGTCTTCACGTATTTCATCGGCTGGCCTTCCCTTGATGCTTTCCACCCGCATGGTCACAATCGGGATATTTTCAAGAAGCGGGATTTCCTGAGATTGTATGGTATTGACCACTTTTTGCTGCTGATCGTTTTGTACATCCAGCAGGATCATATTCGGGCTATTCGCCTGTTCTTCCAGCGAAGCCTGGGCAAGCAGTACGTCCTTCGTAAAATACAGGGTGCTTATTAGAAAGGTTCCTACACCAATTGTAATGACGAGGATAAGAGTTTGATTTTGCGGTCTGAAAAGGTTAAGCAGACTTTGCCTTGGGACAAATCCCCAGGATTTCGGAAAATATTTCCTGATCGCTTTCATAAACAAATTAGCAACTCCGGCCAGTAAAGCGAAGGTTACGATTACTCCACCAACAAAGGAAAGCGCATACAGCCAGTCTTCGAGCAACCAGAAGGAGAACAGGAAGATAAATAGGAAGATGCCTGATAAGACAAGTAGTCCTGCTTTTCTGGATCTAACCGGATTCGATTCTTCCACCCTAAGAGTTTGTAATGGAGAAACATACAAGGTCCCGATCAAAGGATAAAGAGCAAAGAGTACAGACATTAAAACACCCAGTAAAATTCCAATAAAGATCACTCTAGGTTCCAGAGAGATCTCGATCTCGATGGGGATAAAATCCTGGAGTATCAATGGAAATAATTGCTGGAGCAGAACCCCAATTGTGGTCCCGATTATTCCACCGAGCAATCCAATTCCGGCTATCTGTATCAAAAAGATCATGAAGCTTTGTTTTTTGCTTATTCCCAGGCATTTCAGGATAGCGATGGTTTTCAGTTTTTCCTTGATATAGATATGAATCGCACTGGCAATCCCTACGCAGCCTAACAATAGGGCAATAAAGGCAACAAGGTTCAGGAATTTTCCGAAGTTCTCATAGCGTCGTCCAAGTCGTTCACTGGTCGAGGTATGGGTGTCAAGATCGGCTTCGTTGGCATCGAGTATGGGATCGAGGTCCCTGTCCAGCCGGTCCATGTCGGCAGTGGGTTCGGCCACAAAATAATATTTATAGTCAATGCGGCTGCCGGTTTGAATAAGCCCGGTTTGTTCAATAAGACTATATGGGATCAAAACCGGGGGTGCCACTGAACTGAAAACCGAGGAACTTCCGGGAACCGATTTTAAAGCGCCTACAATAGGAATGGAAATATCCCCGATCTTGACTGGATCGCCCACTTCCAGGCCTAATTGAAGCATGACTGTTGCATCCACAAGCGCGCCATTTTCACTTAGAAACTGGCTGGCAGCTGTTGAAGGCTGGGTTTCCAGCTCTCCATAAAATGGAAATCCACCTTCAATTCCACGCACCTGGACCAGCTTGGTTCCCTGATTTCCTGGGAAAGCAGCCATAGAGGCAAAACTGATCTCCCTGCCATCTGCACCACCAAGGGAGTCGATGATGCCTTCGACCCTTGCGGTAAGCGGCTTATCACTATCAATAATGTAATCGGCACCCATTAGTGCTTTCGACTGAAGGGCGATATTCTTTTTTAAATTGTGGCTGAAAGACTGTATGGAAACTACCGCGGCAATTCCCAACACGATCGAGGCCATGAAGAGTGCTAATTTTCTGGCACTGGACTTTCCATCTCTCAGAGCCATTTTTAGCAACCAGCTAAAATTGGTCTTTTGATTCTTAGTGCTCATTATACCGCTTCGGTTTTCAGGATTCGGCCACCTTTTAACCGCAAAATGCGCTGGGTCTTCTGGGCCAGCTCCAGGTCGTGAGTTACGATTACGAGGGTCGTGCCTGCTGCTGTATTGAGTTCCATCAGCAATTCAACTACCTTCTGGCCGGTTTCTTCATCCAGGTTTCCGGTGGGTTCATCTGCAAACAGAATTGAAGGCCGGTTGCTGAAGGCCCTTGCGACCGCGACCCGTTGTTTTTCTCCGCCTGAAAGTTGAGACGGATAATGATCAAATCGGTCTTTTAGTCCAACTTTGCTTAAAAGATCTCGGCTCACTTCTTCCGCCCTGGGGTCACCCTGTAATTCCAGCGGGACGGCAACATTTTCAAGGGCTGTAAGCGTTGGGATTAATTGAAAATCCTGGAAAACGAACCCAACTTTTTTATTTCGCAAAAAGGCTCGTTCATCTTCATCAAGCTGTTGCAGGTTGGTGCCGCAAAGTTCAATGCTTCCGGAATCTGGCTGGTCGAGTCCGGCACACAAACCAAGCAAGGTAGTTTTTCCGCTTCCGGAAGGTCCTACAATAGAAAAGGTTTCCTTTTCCTGAATCTCGAAATTGATATCTTCCAGAACGGTTAACTCCTTCGAACCGCTTGAATAGGTTTTCTTCAGGTTTTGAACCTTTAAAATATGAGCCATGTATCATCTTATTTTCAGAATTCGTAAAATAAGAAATGATTTTAATTTATGAACACAGATTAAGAGAAGTCTGTGTGTGTTTTAAGGCTTGTTTGAGTTTTTACTGAAAAATGAACTGAATTTCAAAAGATAGGTCTTCAAATGCTTTAAACCCAACACGCTACCCAACGCGATCGCTGCAGAGGTACCCAGGCTTCCCCCAAATCCTTCAAAAAACGGACTTCCAATCAGGAAAATAATAGAGAAGATCAAGCCTGCGACGCCTATTGTCGAGGATTTTCGAACTACCCGTGAGCTGGCCATTCCAACAAAGGATGCGCCTATACATATTACAGGAATGGTGTTGGTAAGATAGGGATGCAGCAGGTTGGGATTAAACCGGAAAATTAGAGCGACAAATACCGAAATTCCTGCAGAAGCCATTATTCCGCCCAGTTGTAACCGGTTGTTGAGATAAAAGGTGAAGAGTGCGAAAATAATTCCGGAAATAAGAATGACAGCAGTTTCCATTTACCCTAAAAAATAAAGAATTAATGAAGTCGCGCATACCCCGCCAAAAGCGATAGTTCCCAATTTTCCGCCGAAGCCCTGAAAACTGGTTTTGGTCATGACTAAAATCAATCCGCTGAACAAACCAGCAAGCAGAATGAAGGAATAGTCATTCGCAACCAGAGGAGAGGTCATTCCTGCAAAAGCCCCGCAATGTAAGGCTACCGGTATTTCCCTTAAAATATCAGATTTTCGGTTGATGAATGGGATAAATGAGCCGAAAAGCCCTGTAAGCCCTGCTGAAAGGACAGCTCCAAGGTCGTGTTCGATATTTAACCAAAAGGTGGTCAAGGCTCCTAAAACAGAAAAAAGTACCAGCGCGAGATCTGACAGTTTTAAAATGCCTTTTTCATCTTTCAGATTATTCCAGTAACAAATGTTCAAGCTAACACCGAGTAACCCAATTGATACTATAAGAAACAGATTTAAGCCATTTTGAAACATTGCAGCCAGCAGGAAGCAAAAGTGCAGGCTCATAAAGATCAGGCCGGGTATTTTCTTAACGTATCGGGACAGGATGCAGCAATTTTTGGAGGTGCAAAAATGATGCATTTCATCCAAAATACCTTGCTTAAGAAGAAAGGATTTCAAAACCCATAGAATTATTAGTGCCTGAATTTTCAATTTATACCGCTTGTTGCTTACCTTTTACCTCATAAAATTGAACCTACATCAAATGAAATTAACGATATCACGATCTGCCGGACTAAGCTTTTTACTTTTTTGTTTCGTTTTGCTTTCCTGCGGAAATTCTGAAAAGAAAGAAACGAAAGAAGCCTCTGAAAATACGGAGGTGGTAGAATCAGAATCCCAGGAATCTGAAAAGCTCATCCTTTTTTTTGGCAACAGCCTTACAGCTGGCATGGGGCTTGAATCAGCCGAATCCTTCCCGGCCGTTATTCAACGGAAAATAGATTCATTAGGATATGATTACAAGGTGGTGAATGCTGGTTTGAGTGGCGAGACCACTGCCAGTGGGAAAAACAGGATCGACTGGGTTCTGAAGCAGAACGTGGATATTTTTGTTCTCGAACTGGGAGCAAATGATGGGCTCAGGGGGATTCCGCTTGAAGAGACTCGAAGCAACCTCCAGGAGATCATCGATTTTGTAAAAAATGAGAACCCCGACACGAAGATCGTTCTTGCGGGAATGCAAATTCCACCAAATATGGGGCCTGATTATACTTCAGAATTTAAAGAAATCTTCCCGGAACTGGCAGAAGAGAATGATGTGGAACTTATTCCATTCCTGCTCGAAGGTGTTGCCGGAAGACCAGATCTCAATCAGGGTGATGGCATTCATCCTACCGCTGAAGGTCAGGAAATCGTTGCTGAGAATGTCTGGAACGTACTAAAAGGAATGCTCGAAAAATCCGGATCTTAGAGAAAGATTTACCTCCTTCTGAGGTTTTTTTTTAAAATCTGGTTAATTCGGTTTAATGCACTGGTTATGTGGTGATTGTATTTTTTATGGTGCATGGAGTTGCATTCGGTTAAACTATTCGACTTCTGCCAATTCATTCCTGGTAGTTTGCAGCCTTATTTTCAGCCTCTACATTTAATGAATTCTTCTTAAAATAACAGATTTAATAATAAGCTTTCATTCAAATTTGTCTGGCCTAATATGTTTCGGAAAAATTGTAGATTTTTTCCTTATTTTAGGGAACCACTTTTACAGCTTAATTAATCAACGAATTCAATTTTAATAATAATGAATTTCACTCTACAATTCATTTTTTTTAAAGCGATTCGCAAACTTAAAATTTTATGCAAAGAAGAAAATTTGTTCAGCTTGCAGGATTAGGTGCCGGGGCATTAATGTTACCCATGAGTATGATGGGGAATGAGATCCCGGTTGAGGCGCTTCTGGATCCAGGGATGGACGTGGCTATGAAAAAGAAGCTCGCCGATGTTGCTCTTAATACTGCAAAATCCATGGGTGCCAGTTATGCCGATGCCCGTATTGGGAGATACCTAAATCAATATGTGTTTACCAGGGAAGATAAAGTTCAGAATACCGTTAATACCGAATCTTTCGGAATCGGAATTAGGGTGATTGCCGATGGTACCTGGGGATTTGCCTCTACCAACGAGGTGAACGAAGAGGGAATCAAAAAAGCGACCCAACAGGCTGTGGCAATTGCAAAGGCAAATTCCAAAATACAGAAGGAACCGGTAATTCTTGCACCAGTGGCTTCTCATGGAGAAGTGTCATGGAAAACTCCTATAAAAAAGGATTTTAAAGAAGTACCTGTTTCAGAGAAAGTAGATCTTCTTTTAGGTGCAAATGCCGCTGCGATGGATAACGGGGCTAGTTTTGTGAACTCTGCGCTATTCATGGTTAATGAGCAAAAATATTTCGCTTCCACCGAAGGCTCGTATATAGACCAGGATATTCATAGGATTTGGCCAACTTTCGGAGTTACTGCCGTTGACAGGGAGGCCGGAAAATTCAAATCCAGGGATGCCTTGAGCGCGCCTATGGGAATGGGTTACGAATATCTGGATGGCCTGGCTTCAGAAAAAGTTGAAGGTCCAAACGGGCTGATCCTTTACAGGAACAGCTATGATATGATAGAAGATGCGAAGAATGCAGCACTCCAGGCTAAAGAAAAATTATCGGCAAAATCGGTAGATCCCGGAAAATATGACCTGGCATTGGAGCCCAATCATTTAGGACTTACCATTCATGAATCTGTTGGTCACCCACTTGAACTTGACCGTGTTCTCGGTTACGAGGCCAACTACGCGGGAACCAGTTTTGCAACTTTAGATAAATGGAAATCTGGAGACTTTAAATATGGAAGCGATATCGTAAATCTTGTAGCCGATAAAACTCAGCCTCATAGTCTTGGTGCTGTTGGTTATGATGATGAGGGCGTTAAAACGAAAAAATGGGACCTTGTAAGAAATGGTATTCTAACCAATTACCAGGCTATACGTGACCAGGTTCATATCATCGATCAAAATGAATCTCACGGTTGCTGTTATTCTGAAAGCTGGAATGATGTCCAATTCCAGAGAATGCCTAATGTTTCGCTTGAACCAGGAAAAGAGAAATATTCCATCCATGATATGATCAAGGATATTGAAAATGGAATTTATATCGCCGGTAGAGGTTCTTATTCGATAGATCAACAACGTTATAACTTCCAGTTTGGAGGTACATTATTCTACGAAATTAAGGATGGTGAAATAGCAGGCATGTTAGATGATGTGGCCTATCAATCCAATACCCAGGAATTCTGGAATTCCTGCACAAAGATTTGCGATAAGGACGATTACAGAATGTTCGGATCCTTCTTCGACGGAAAGGGACAACCTCCACAGGTTAGTGCCGTTTCGCATGGTTGTTCTACGGCCAGGTTTGATGATGTAAATGTTATTAACACGGGTAGAACGGTTTAAAAATTAATTTAAGAAGAAAATCATGGCAATATATACAAAAGAAGAAGCACGACAATTAATGGAAAAAGCCATGTCTTTTTCCAAAGCAGACGACTGTTTGATCAGCCTTAGCGGAAGCGAAAGCGGTAATATCAGGTATGCCCGAAATACGGTTTCTACTTCCGGACATCGATCTAACCAATCACTGGTAGTAGAATCCAGTTTTGGAAAGAAAACGGGTACAGCGACCATAGATGAATTCGATGATGCTTCCCTTGAAAAAGTGGTAAGAAGGTCGGAGGAACTGGCGCAGCTTTCTCCGGAAAACCCTGAATACATGCCGCCTTTGGGGCCACAAACCTATGACGAGTCTAAAAGTTATGTAAAAGCAACTGCTGAAATTAGTCCCGAATACCGGGCCCGGGTCGCCGGAACCAGCATCGATGCAGCGGCAGCCAAGGATGTTACCGCAGCAGGCTTTTTAAACGATTCGGCTGGTTTTAACGCAATTATGAATTCCAAAGGACTTTTTGCTTACTCCCAGGATACCAATGTGAATTTTACGGTGACCATGAGATCTAACGACGGTACAGGTTCTGGTTGGGTAACAAGAGACTTTAATGATGTGAATAAATTCGATCCTGCTGAAGCGTCAAAGGTTGCTATAGATAAGGCTGTAATGTCCCGCCAGGCTCGTGCAATAGAACCCGGCAAATATACAGTTATCCTTGAACCTGCAGCGGCCGACGGGCTCCTGAGCGGTTTGAGAGGAGCTGTAAACGCGCGTACTGCCGATGAAGGAAGAAGTTTCATGTCTAAGGGCGATGGTACCAAATTAGGTGAAAAGATCGTGGATGAGCGTGTGACTATTTATAGTGATCCTTTGGATCCCAGAGTACCTTCTTCTACCTGGAACGGTGAAGGCACGCCTCTTAAAAAGACGACCTGGATAGAAGACGGGGTGGTTAAAAATTTAGCTTACAGCCGTTTCTGGGCCGATAAACAGGGAGCCCAGCTTGTTCCTTTTCCTTCGAATTTTATCATGGAAGGCGGAAGTGCTACCAGGGAAGAACTCATAAAGAGTACGAAAAGAGGAATTCTGGTTACCAGGCTGTGGTACATTCGAAGCGTAGATCCGCAAACCTTACTCTATACCGGACTTACCAGAGATGGAACTTTTTATATTGAAGACGGTGAAATCAAGTATCCGGTTAAAAACTTCAGGTTTAATGAAAGCCCTATCATCATGCTTAACAATCTTGAAGAATTGGGCGAGCAGGAGCGGATTGATGGGAGTTTGATCCCTTATATGAAGATCAGGGATTTCACTTTTACCAGTTTATCAGACGCAGTTTAAATCAAATCATATTCATAAAACTGGTTGTTTTGAGAAGTATCTTAGCAACCAGTTTTTTGTTTGAACATGTTTTAGGAGAGCTTAGTGAGAAACGAATTTTTCTTTACCAGATTACAATATGAATCAGGAGACTGGGATGTAGACCAGCGTATGCCTTCCAACGTGTTGAATTCACTGGTAGAGTATACTACTTTGAAGATCGATACCAGGGAAAATATAGTTCCACTTTCCAGCGATGAGATCTTCGAATGTCCGTTTTGTTATATTTCGGGGCATAAACTGGTACAGTTCACCAAAAAAGAGCGGGAGAACTTTGAAAAATATGTGAGGAATGGTGGTTTTGTGTTTGCAGATGATTGTAATCACGATATAGATGGACTTTTTGCCAAATCTTTTGAAAGGCAGATGGATGAGATTTTCGGGGTACAGAGCCTTAAAAAAATTCCGAATGATCATGAGATCTATTCCTCCTTCTTTCAGTTTGAAGATGGACCGCCCACGACCTCCCAGGAACTGAATGGTTGGGGTGATGACCTGGTGCATGATTATCTAAAGGCTATCGAGATAGATAATAAGATCGGGGTTTTATATAGTAATAAGGATTATGGCTGTGAATGGGACTATGACTTCAGAAACAAAAGATGGAATAAAATAGACAATACCAGGTTCGCAGTGAATATTGTGATGTATGCCATGACGGTTTAATTATAGATATGGAAAACAAATTAAAAGAACTGGAAGATGAGGTAAGTGTACTTACTTCAAAATTAGGAGCTTTAAAAGCCGAAATCGCCAAGGTTATCATTGGTCAGGAGAAAACCATCGATCAGCTGCTGATCACTTTTCTTGCTGGTGGACATGCTTTGCTGGAAGGTGTCCCCGGTTTGGCAAAAACTCTGATGATTCGAACACTTTCAGACGGAGTTGATCTTCAATTCCGTAGAATTCAGTTTACGCCAGATTTGATGCCTTCAGATATTATAGGTACGGAAGTCCTGGAAGAAGATCATTCAACCGGGAAGAAGTTCTTTCAGTTCAATAAAGGCCCCATTTTCGCTAATATTATCCTGGCCGATGAGATCAACCGTACGCCACCGAAGACCCAGGCCGCTTTGCTGGAAGCCATGCAGGAATTTGAAGTAACCTATTCGGGAAAAACCTACGACCTGGACAGGCCTTTCTTTATTCTCGCAACTCAAAACCCTATAGAGCAATCAGGAACTTTTCCACTTCCGGAAGCGCAGCTGGACCGATTTCTATTATATATTAAAATTGGCTATCCTGAGGCTGGTGATGAATTCAATATCCTGAAAAGCACAACCGGCAAAAAATCAGGTAAAGTGAATTCGGTGATCAATGGAGCAGAAATCATCAGACTACAGGAACTGGTGAGAGAAGTTCCCATTAGTGATGAATTAATCGATAAAGTGAGTAAAATTATTCGGGCAACCCGCCCAATGGACAGTGACCTGGACTATGTGAAAGAATGGGTGAGCTGGGGTGCCGGGCCTCGTGCCGGGCAGGCAATGATCTTGACCGCCAAGGCGAGAGCTCTTTTAAAAGGCCGGCTTTCGGTAATTCCAGAAGATCTAAAAGAAATTGCGAAACCCGTGCTTAGGCATAGGATTATTCCAAATTTCAGGGCTCAGGCCGAAGGGATCACTTCAGACGAGATCACCGAACAGCTTATTAAGAAAATTGGAATCTGAATTTAAATGCACAGTGATTACAGAGATCTTTTAAAACCTGAGGTAATTAATTCCATTTCGGGGCTGGAACTGATCGCCAGGCTCGTGGTGGACAATTTTCTGTCAGGCTTAAATCACAGCAGGCGCGTTGGAGCCGGTATGGAATTTAGCCAGTATCGCGCTTATGAACCTGGTGACGACCTTAGGTTATTAGACTGGAAAATGCTGGCAAGATCTGGCAGATACTACGTAAAGCAGGCTGAAATTGAAACCAACGTTACCGTTAAATTCATTATAGATTCCAGTGAATCCATGGCTTATGAAGAAAATGGACTCACTAAACTGGAATTTTCCAAGGTGATCGCTGCCTCCCTGGGTTATCTATCTCATAAGCAGGGAGACGCTTTAGGCCTTTTTTCGCTAAATGATAAGAGTATTTTTCATCTCCAGCCCGAGGTTCGAAAACAACATTACCTGAGTTTTCTTCAGAAGTTATCCCAGATTCAGAACCAGGGGAAATGGCCGAAGAATCCTGCTGTACTCGAAAAATTTCATGATCATAGTCACCGGGAAATGATCTTTTTGATCACCGATCTTTATGAATACGATACTGAGATCTCCAACTTGATCAACAGTCTGAAAAGTCCGAGAAATGAAATTATTGTGATTCATTTAATGGGCAGGAAGGAGATTGAATTCGATTATTCAGGCACAGTGATCCTGGAAGACCTGGAAACAAAACAGCGAATAAAGGTTAACGCCGCGGAAGCAAGGAAAAAGTATTTACTACAGTTTAACGAGCATCTTAAAAAACTCAAAGATGACTTTTTAGCTTCTAATATTCATTATCATCTTTTCAGTATGGAAGATGATCTAAATGAGACGCTTCAATTTTTCCTTAAAAACCGAACTTCCTTTTTATAATGTATTTCGCCAATCCAACATATTTATGGGGCCTTTTGGGATTGCTTGTTCCTTTGATCATTCATTTGTGGAGCAATAAGGAATCCCGGGTCATCAAGGTTGGAAGCATCAAAATGTTCGAGGAAGGCGTGTCCCGAAACAGCAGGAATTTCAGGCTGAATGAACTATGGTTGTTATTGTTAAGGATGCTGGCGATTAGCATGTTGGTTTTAATAATGGCTGAACTTCGATGGGAAAAAGATCAGCCATCTGAAGAGATCGTCTATTATTTTGAAGAAAATTTGCTGGATAGCCCGAGGATCCTTGGAATGGCTGATAGTTTGTCTGAAGGAAATCCTGTTTACTTATTCAAAGAGGGATTCCCTGAATTTGAAAATGAAGACGTGATGGCAGAAAAAACTGCCATCCCCGATTACTGGAAACTCGTTAAAAACCTGGAAAATGAAGCTTATGATAGCGCGGTGGTTTTTTCAGCCGGATACCTGAAAGGAATTAATGGAAAAAGACCTGGAATTTCTAAAAACATAAACTGGATCATCCTCGACCAGGACGAATCCAAAAGAAAGGCACTTGCCAGAAGAAACATTGGAGATTCCCTGCAGATTATATATGGGATCAGCAATTCGCAAAGTTTGTACTACGAGAAGGAACAGGTCGCTTTAAGCGAAAATAACAGGAATGAATTCGATTCGATTCCTGAATTCTGGACAGAACCGTACCGAATTGAAATATTTTCTGAGGACAGTTTGCAGGAGCAGGTGAAATTTTTCCGAGCCGCGGTAAATGCCATTCAGAATTATACCGGAAGGCAGATCGAGTTTGACTCCATTTCTAAGAATGAAGCAGAGCTCGAAGCAGATCTGCTTATCTGGCTTTCCAGTTCAGAAGTTCCGGATTTTAAGAACAGGGTTTTACAGTTCCAGGAAAACGAATTTGCCGAAAGCCTGATCACTCAGGGGAAGTATGAAAACAGGTTTTTGCTAACCAGGAAAATTTCTTCAGAATTAATCCTGGATTACCGATTCACTGAAGAGTTGCTGGAACTGATTATTCCTTCTGAAGAAATTGTGAATCTCAGCAGAGAAATAGATAAAAGAAAAGTTTCCGAAGATTTTATTGAAACCGGGCAGGTAGAAAAAACTCGTCAGAAACTGCGAATTAATTATCTGGACCTTTCCAGGTATTTATGGCCGCTGCTATTTGTATTTTTAATAGGGGAACGAATCCTGGCGAAAATTAGGAGACAATGAGCGGGGAAGGGATCTTAAAATATTTCCGTAAAAAATGGTGGTCATGGCTGTTGCTTGAAGCTTTGATTGTGGGGGTTGGTCCTGCACTTCTGGCTTTTGCTATTGGCTTTAATTTCTTCTGGATAACCGCATTTTTCCTGATAAGTGCATCTGTTTACTTTGCTGTTCAAAAACCCTGGAAGATCGGTCTTTCAAAAGTTTCCAGTTTTGTTGATTCCCGATATTCCGAAGCTAATTATAGCTCAGGTTTACTCTTAATTCCCGATAAAAGGCTTACTTCACTGGCAAGACTTCAAAAACAGAAAACCGAACGACAGCTTGCGGATACGATAAAAAGCTTTAAACCCGACGTTAATTTCGAAAGGGCTTTTGTCTTTCTGCTGGTCTTCTCAATCCTGGCAGTGATTGCATTTAATTCCGGCGCTTCTGCTGTGGTTAAGTCTGATTCTTTGGAAGAAAAAAACAGGATAAATTTCACTCCGGTTGATTCAATAGACCAGTCCTATGAAATTCCGGAAATTTCAAAACAGCAGGTTTTTGTTAATTATCCTTCTTACACGAATCTGGCTAATTCCTCCTTTCAAGAAATGAATATTCAGGCGCTCAAAAACTCAAGTCTTACCTGGATCCTGGAATTCAGTCATCCAGTGGAAGAGGTTCTTTTTGAGACTAAAGATGAACAACATCGTTTTAAATTAAAGAATAATGAATACAGATATAGCAAAAGCGTTCGCGAATCTGGATTCTATAATTTCAGGTTTAAGGATGGCAGCGGTAATACTTATGTATCAAAAGTCTATTACCTCGAGGTTGCAGAAGATGAGAAGCCGGAAGTGGTTATAAAAGACCTGCCGTTATTTTCCAGTTTTGAGGCCGAGGAAGCAAAGATCCTGAATTTTGAGACTCAGATCACTGATGATTATGGGATCAGTGAAGCTTATATCGTTGCGACGGTAAGTAAGGGAAGTGGAGAGGCGGTAAAATTTCGAGAATTGAGAATTGATTTTGAGAGGCAGATTTCAGGTAGCCAAAAGTCGGTAGTCCTTGACAAATCGATTGATCTTGAAGAACTAAGAATGCAACCCGGCGAACAACTTTATTTTTATGTAGAGGCAAAAGATCATCTTCAACTGGTGGCCAATGTCGCCAGGAGTGAGACCTATTTTGCCGAAATCCGGGACACTACAGAAGCTGCGACTGCGATTTCGGGGTCTATGGGTGTAGACCTGATGCCGGATTACTTCAGGAGTCAGCGACAGCTGATCATTGATACTGAAAAGCTCATTGCTGAAAAAGATCAGATCACCGAAAAAGAGTTCAACAGCCGCAGTAATGAGCTTGGATTCGATCAAAAGGCACTGCGGTTAAAATATGGTGAGTTTATGGGAGACGAGTCGGAATCTGGAATTGCTGCCCAAAGTCATTCCGAAGAACCGGCAGATGAGACGCAGGAAAATGAGGATGATCCTCTCGCTTATTATACACATGATCATGATTCGGAAAACGAGCATAACCTGGTTCCCGCCGAAGAGGAGGAAGAGGAAGACCCGCTTCATGATTACCTGCACAATCATGATGATCCCGAAGAATCAACCCTTTTCACGCAATCGCTGAAATCCATGTTACGGGAAGCCATGAACCAAATGTGGGATTCTGAACTGCAGCTCAGGCTTTATGAACCACAGAATTCCCTGCCATATCAATACCGGTCTTTAAAATTGCTCCAGGAGATCAAGAACAGCGCGCGAATCTATGTTCACCGGATCGGGTTTGATCCGCCGCCTATTCAAGAAAGTACCAGACTAACTGGTGATCTGGATGAGGTACAGAGCTTTTCAGAAACTACGGAAAGTGCTAGATCAGATCAGTTAAAGGCGATCAGGGAATCGGTTTCAAGATTGGAAAAGATCATTCAGAATAAATCAGAACTAACCGAATCAGACAAAGTTTTATTTCAGAAGGCGGCAGAAGAACTTTCTTCCCTGGCAATTGAAGATCCATTGAAATATATTGAAACCCTCAGTGATCTAAAACTCATCGCGGAAGGAAAGAATTTGAGTGCTGAAAAATTAAAGCAGGTTCAGAAAGGCCTGCTGCTGGCCATTCCGAAAAATGAAACGTATCCAGGAACCCAAAAAGTCTACACCGACAAACTACAGGAACTGTTTTTAAAAGAGTTGCAGGATGTGGAGTAAGATGGAGTTTTTACATAGTGAATGGGTGCCATATGTGGTCCCCGCTGCCCTGGTTCTGTTATTGGTGTATGCCTGGAAGGGATGGACAACTACTTCCGGTAACAGGCTCTTATTGTTAGTAAGTCTGGCCATATTAAGTATTGGATCATTAGCAATGCTGGCTTTAAAACCGGGAATGCCGCAATCAATTTCCGGAAAAACTGCAATAATTCTTACCAGTAATTACCCGGAAATCAAACTTGATAGCCTTTCAAAACTTTATCCTAAAGCTGCAAGAATTGATTATCATGAGAATGGAAACCTGGATAGTGCCGAGGATGTCAATGAAATTTTTATCCTTGGGAATGGAATAAAACCTTACGATTTTTCACAGATAGCAGCTTCAAGTAAACCTGTTTTTATTCCGTCGGAAGTTCCCAGTGGAATGGTACAACTTAATTTCAGCAAAAAAGTAAACCTGGGAGATAGTATTAAAATTGAAGGAAGGTTTAAAAACCCGGCTACAGGAAGCCGGTTGGTATTAACCGATTTTTCCGGTAATTCCCTCGACTCTACAGAATTTTCCAATACGAAGGAAGAAATTTTCAGATTGGAAGCCAGGGCTATGGTGGCTGGAAATTATCTGTATAATCTGGTTTTGAAAGATTCTGTGGGAAAGATTCTGAATTCTGAGGCATTACCCATTAAAATAAAAGATCGGGAAGCTTTAAAGCTGCTGGTTCTTAATAGCTATCCGCTTTTTGAAACTAAATACCTGAAAGAGTTTCTTGGCCGGGAGGGCCATGAAATCAGCCTGAAAACAAGAATTTCCAGAGGCCGATATAAATACGAATTTATAAATACCGCGAATCGTTCTCTTCGAAACCTGACTTCAGAATTACTGGAAGACCATGACCTGCTGCTTATCGATTCAGATTATCTTGATTTGTTAAGTCCAGGTGAGAAAGAGGCTGTGAGGACTTCGGTTGCAGAAGCTGGCTTAGGGGTTTTTGTTATGCCTTCGGAAGATTTTTTCAGGAAAAATCAGGAATTAACGGGGTTTAAGTTTTACTCCGATCAAAGTCCCGTCAATCTAAATTTTAAGGCTTCTGAAAGTTTGGAAAAACATGACTTCCTTTTTTCTGAACAGGACAAATTGGTTGCTGTTATTGAAAATAGCGATAAAATTTATTCGGCTTATAAAATATCCGGATCTGGCAAAATTGGAAGCTGGGTTTTTGCTAATCTGTACCAGCTGGTTTTAAAGGGGGACCTGGAAACTTATGAATATGTTTGGAGCCGGATGATTAATTCCCTGGCTGGTAAAGAAAGTATTCCTGCAGAATGGACCATAGGAAATTTCCCGGTTTACAGAAATGAACCCGCTGAAATATCACTTCGAACGAACTATCCACAACCCAGAATTCAAACTTCTGAAAACATTCCGGTTCCTATGGCTATGAACCCGGAGATTCCCGAATTGTGGAGCGGGAGAGTCTATCCATCTAAAAGTGGTTGGAATCAATTTGCTTTTGCAAAGGACACGTTGAGCGATACCAATTACTATGTTTTTGAGGATACCAGTTGGAGTGCTTTAAATAATTTCAAAATTCGGGAAGCAAATATCAAGCGCTTTTCGAACAAATCGAAAAATAAAGCGACAGTAGAAAGTTTACAGGAGATTAATCGAATTTGGTTTTTTCTGATCTTCCTGGCTTCAGCGTTCTTCCTGTGGTTAATTCCGAAGTTAGAATAATTTTCAGTTTTATAGTTTCTACAATTTCAGCCTTGGATATCAGTATAATTAACTGGTTCATAAATTTTTAGTAACTTCAGATTATTCCCAAAGTTTAACTTACGGTTAAATACAGCTTTACCTTGACCTCCCTATAGATTTTGTAACCAATCAATTTTTTATACATGGATAATAATGAAAAGGATCAAATTTCAAGAAAGTCTTTTGTAAAGCAAATCAGCCTGGGAATGGGAGCTCTGGGAACGGGTGTCTTTTTTCCGAATATGTTATTTGCCCAGGATTTTCTTGAGTCCGAATCAACTAAGTCTAAACGAATCATAGTGATAGGGGCAGGTTTAGCGGGACTCTCCGCGGCCTGGGAATTGAAGAATGCGGGTCATGATGTAATGGTTTTGGAAGCAAGGAACCGGCCAGGTGGAAGAGTTTCAACCATTCGCGAGCCTTTTGCCGAAGGCCTTTATGCCGAAGAAGGCGCTGCAGCTTATTCAAATTCCTATACCCATGCTTTGAAATTCATAGATGAATTTGGTCTGGAAAAAATACCACTGGCAATGCCCGATTCAGCGATTACCTATCATTTGAATGGTAAGAAAATAGAGGCCCGACCAGGGGAGAAGGTCAATTGGCCTTACGATCTTAGCCAGGAAGAACAGGAGCTGGGACCAAGCGGCCTGGTTCAGAAATATATAGTGAATACACTTCCAAAGGTGATAGGTCAACCAGATATGTGGGATAAGGAGCCTTTAGTGCACCTTGATAAACTCTCATTGGAGAAGTATCTCAGGAAGCAGGGAGCCAGCCAGGCAGCCATCGAATTGATAAAGGATACTCAATGGTTTGCTGCAGTGCCTGGTAAATCATCAGGGCTATCTATGGCGGTTTCTGATGCTGGACTTTTTATGGGCTCTACACCTTTTATATTAAAAAATGGGAATGATAGTCTGCCCCGGGAAATGGCCAGGAGGCTTGAAAATATCATTAATTACGATACCATTGTTAGGGGAGTGCGAGATATGGAAGATGGTGTTAGTGTTTCAGTAAATGAAGGTGGAGGCATTAAAACCTATAAGGCAGACAAGGTTATTGTTACGGTTCCGCTTAAAGTGCTGGAAACCATTCAATTTGAGCCAGATCTGCCTTCAGCAAAGAAAAAGGCCATTAAGGATGTGCCTGTAATCCATATTACCAGGACCTTTCTACAGACAGATCGGCCTTTCTGGCTTGAAAATGAAGTTTCCGGGATGGCTTTTACCGATCTTGCGGTGGGAAATATCACTCCGTATATCAATTCCAGTACGCCTGCAACTAATCCTGCAATCCTTGAAAGCATGGTAGCTGGACCTTCCGCAGCGGAAATTGAAAAGAGGGATAGGCAGGAGAATGTTCAGAAGATGAAGGCCGAAATGAAAAAATTATATCCAGAAATAGATGAACATTTCATGAAGGGGCATGTTAAGGGCTGGAGCCAGGATCCATATGCTTTGGGTGGTCCCAGTTGGCCTGCACCGGGTGATGTTACCAAACATTTGAAAAGCCTTCAGCAAGCTCACGGCAATATACATTTTGCAGGAGAACACACCAGCATATTAAGAAGTACCATGGAAGGTGCTTTAAGATCTGGTGTGCGAGCGGCAAAAGAGGTGTAAATAGATGTGTGATCGATAAAAAAGGCACAGGCGATAGGGTGATCTTATTAAGCTTCAATCTGAAAAGCAGTGATTTTTTAGCTGGTATGGCTAAACTTGCTTTAGTATATTTACCGTAGATTCTTTTAAATACCTAGAATCCATATGGAAAAAAAGATCCTGGTCCCAACCAACTTTTCGAAACACGCCTGGAATGCTTTGATTTATGGCCTGGCCATTTACAAAAAAGAAGCCTGTACCTTTTATATTTTCAACGCTTATGGTTCTTCCAATTTTTTAGGGGAGAACCTTTCTCTATTGAAGGATGAGGATCATGATCCTAAAAAGATCTCAGATCATGGACTGGACAAGCTCATGAAAGGCCTGAGTTTTAGAAAGGAGAATCCTAAACATAATTTTGAGACGATCTCTCATAATGGAAATATAACCGAAGGTATCCAGGAAGCCGTAGATACCCATGGGATAGATTTAATCCTGCTGGGTGCCGCAGGGGATAGTGCTGCGGTGAATGTGGCTTACGATAATGTTATTTCCAGGATCATAGAAAAGCTTGAGAATTGTCCTATTCTGGTAATTCCTGAAAGTATACAATTGGATGAAGAAATGGAACGCGAGATCGTTTTTCCTACGAATTTCAGAAATCCGTTCAAGCTCAGGGAATTAAGCGCTTTAATAGGCCTCTCCTCTTATCTCAATGCTTCTGTTAGGGTGTTGTATATAAATGTGGATAATAAGAAGATGACCGAAGAACAGGAGGCCCTTAAGGACAACCTGGCAACACTTCTAAGCGACATTGATTTCAGTTTCCATAACCTCACTAAAACCAGTGTAACCACAGGGGTTCATTTATTTATTGAAAGTCGGGAAAGTGACCTGTTGGCACTTTATAAGCGCAAACAGGGCTTCTTTTCAAAATTGTTCAGCAAGGCAGTGATCGAAGAAGTAGATTTCAATACCAAGGTTCCAATTCTGATTTTGAAGGAAATGAATTAATGTTCGATGAACCTTTTGTGGTCTTTAAGCCATCGATCTAATTGCTTTTTCTTAAAGTTAACAACTTTTTTTCCTTCAATATTGTACCAGCTATCTTCATTTTCTGGACAGGTATATTCCTCTACGGTGGTGCTAAGGGTTAGACCCAAAAACCTTTTGAACGTCTTTGCCTTTACCATATAACTATCTCCTCTTTTTGTTAGACTAAGCAACCTCATATGCCCGTACGTTAGGTTAAAACAATATTCAATAAAAGGGGTAATCCGGGGTTGGTTTATTGGAAAGTTGATTTCGAGTATTAAAATACAAAAGAATTTCCAGTACTTCCAAACTAAATTTCGGTTTCACAGATTTTTATCAGAATGTCAATAATCTGGTTTATAGTTGTTTATATGTGTAAATCAGTAAGTAAATATGTTTTAATTAATGAGAATATATCTTAGGCTTTTCGGAAATAAATTATTAATTTTTTGAAAAATTTAGAACATGGCAGAATTCAGTCTAACAATCAATGGAAAGAAGCAGGTTCTTGACCTGGATCCAGACACCCCGTTGCTATGGGTGCTTCGGGATCACCTTAAGCTCGTAGGAACCAAATATGGTTGTGGAATCGCACAATGCGGAGCCTGTACAGTACATTTTAATGGTTCTGCAGTAAGATCCTGTCAGTTGCCAATTTCTTCGGCAGCCGGTAATGAGATCACTACTATAGAAGGACTTTCGGAAAACGGAGATCATCCGGTTCAAAAAGCATGGCTGGAGCATGATGTTCCACAATGCGGGTATTGCCAGGCGGGACAGATCATGAGCGCCAGTGCATTGCTGAATCGCAATCCAAACCCGAGCGATTCAGAAATCGAGAACGCGATGAACGGAAATATTTGCCGTTGCGGCACCTATACCCGAATCAAAGCGGCCATCAAATCGGCCTCTGATTCTCAAATCGCCTAGCACTCAGTTCAATTTAAATTCTGAAAAATGACTAAAGTAAAAACAGGAATAGGAAGAAGGTCTTTTATTAAAAGTGTTTCTATAGCGGGAGGTGGTTTAATAATTGGCTTTAACTGGATGGCTTGTAAAAAAGCTACTGAAGAAGGAGGAAAGGAAATGGCCATGCAAATGCCAGATGAATGGTTTGAACTGAATGGATATCTGAAAATTGGTGATAATGGTGTTGTTACCATCTACTCGCCAAATCCAGAAATCGGTCAGAATGTGAAGACTTCCATGCCAATGATCGTTGCTGAAGAACTGGACGTAGACTGGGACAAAGTGATTGTGGAACAGGCTCCTTTGAATACCGATATTTTTACCAGGCAGCTGGCTGGTGGTAGTCAGTCCATACGCCAGGGCTGGGAATCGCTTCGAACAGCAGGTGCAACTGCCAGGCAAATGTTGCTGACCGCAGCGGCAAACCAATGGGAGGTACCCGTTTCTGAACTTTCCGTGGAAAAAGGGATCATTAGCCATGCCAATAGCGATAAAAGTATAAGCTACGGAGAAATCGCCAAAGCTGCGGCCCAGGTTGAAGTTCCCGAAGAAGTTGAGCTTAAGGATAACGACTCGTTTAAAATTATTGGAACTTCCCGTAAAAATGTAGATGCTAAAAAGATCGTGACCGGTCAGCCTTTATATGGCCTGGATGTCTATAAAGACGGAATGGTGATCGCGATGATGGTCCAACCCCCGGCATTTGGAATGCAATTAAAAACGATGGATGCTGAAAAGGTAAAAGAAATGCCCGGCATTATCGATGTATTTACAATCGATACCTACCCGGAGGATATGGAAAAAGAATGGAGCGATGTGACGGCTTTTTCCAAACTTGCAGTCATTGTAGGGGAATCTACCTGGCAGGTCATGAAAGCGAAAAAGGCTCTAAAAGTAGAATGGGAATTGAAACCCGATCTAGTGGAACAGATTCAGATCCTGGAAAAATCCCCGGGAATGGAAAATACTTCAGGCCTGGAAAGCAGTAAAATGCATGCTTCCCTGATGAAGGAAATAGGCTCTAAAAAGGCAGAAGTCGTACGTAAAGACGGCGATCCAGAAAAAGCCTTTAAAAATGCGGCCAGGGTGATTGAACGTTCCTATACCTGCCCGTTCCTTGCACATAATTGCATGGAACCAATGAATTTTTATGCGAATGTTTCTGACGGGAAAGCCGAATTACTCGGTCCCATTCAAACACCAGAATACGCTGAAAAGTCCATTAATAAACGTCTGGGACTTGCATTAGAAGATATCGATATACAGATGACCCGAATGGGTGGAGGTTTCGGAAGACGTTTATACGGAAACTTCCTGGTAGAGGCTGCGGTGATTTCAGATAAGATCGGAAAGCCTGTAAAGCTGGTCTATACAAGGGAAGACGATATGTCTAACGGAGTGTACCGCCCGGCATATCATGTTACTTACCGTGCTGCCCTCGACGGAAATAATAAGCTTACCGCACTCCATGTGAATGCGGGTGGGATTCCTGAAAGTCCACTTTTTGCGAACAGGTTCCCCGCTGGAGCCATAGATAATTACCTGGCTGAAAGCTGGACGCTGGAGTCTAATATTTCAGTAGGTGCCTTTAGGGCACCTCGATCCAATTTCATTGCGGGTGCTGAACAGTCCTTTCTGGATGAACTAGCAGAGGAAATGGGCCAGGATCCTATACAATTCAGGCTGGATCTATTAAAGCGTGCACAAAATGACCCTGTAGGTGAAAGTAATGATTATGATGCTGCTCGTTACGCCGGAGTACTAGAATTGGTTCGAGATAAATCAGGCTGGAACAATGGAAGCAGTGGTCTTAATCGCGGAGTTTCCGCCTATTATTGTCATAACTCCTATGTTGCACAGATCCTGGATATGTCAATTAAGGGAAATCAGCCAGTTATCGACAAGGTGACCTGTGCAGTAGATTGCGGGATCGTGGTAAACCCTGATGCCGCAAAGAATATGGTCGAAGGAGGTACTATTGACGGCATAGGTCATGCGTTGTATAGCCAGGTTACTTTTGAGGACGGAAAGCCTCAGCAAAATAATTTTGATACTTATAGGTTGATCAGGCACCAGGAGGCTCCTAAAAAGATAGATGTCTATTTTGTGGAAAACGGAATTGATCCAACCGGTCTTGGAGAGCCGCCATTTCCGCCAATTATGGGTGCTGTGGCAAATGCCTTATATAAAGCAACCGGACAGCGGTTTTACGATCAGCCGTTCATCAACCAACTGAATGGAAAACAAACCGAACTGAAAACCTAGGTCTGAGTGAATGAAAGAATTCAGGTTCAAATGCTGGGTAGAAGAAGATGGGGAAAAGATCTTTGGTCCTGGACCTGTTGAATTGCTTAGGTTAATCGAAAAGGAAGGTTCATTATCCAAAGCGGCCGATAAGATGAAAATGTCTTATAAAAAGGCCTGGGATATGGTAAAGCGGCTGAATGAGCATTCAGAAGATCCCCTGGTGATTTTGAAAAAAGGCGGTTCCCATGGTGGGGGCGCTCAGGTAACAGCTCATGGAATCAGGGTGATGGCTGAATTTCAAAGTATACAGGACGAATTAAAGAAGGTTCTGGAAAGTCAACAGGATTTCCTTCAAAAATTAAAATAAGGGAGAATGAAAGCTAAAGCCAAAATTTTACGAACCGATATGTATTTGAATATATAACGAGTTATGAAAAATAGAAAGACGGCATATTTAGATTATAATGCGACCACTCCGGTAGATCACCGGGTGATGAGGAGCATGTTGCCTTATTTCTCTGATTTCTTCGGAAATGCGAGCAGTGACCATTTATTCGGGTGGGAAGCTAAGGAAGCGGTTGAACAGGCGCGTGCACAGCTCGCCAAAATTATCAATGTAAAGGCCACCGGAATAAGTTTTACCTCAGGAGCTACTGAAGCAGCCAACCTGGCCATTTTCGGCTATTGTGAATATAAGCGAGATTTCGGCAACCATATTATCACCTGCAAAACCGAACATAAGGCCATCCTGGATTGTATGAAGGCCCTTGAAGAACGTGGTTTTGAGGTGACATATCTTGGAGTGGATAGGGAAGGAAATATTGATCTGCAGGAACTGGAAAATTCAATTACGCCGAATACCATATTGGTCAGCCTGATGCTGGCCAATAATGAGACGGGACTCATTCATCCCATCGGTCAAATTTCCAAAATTGTACATTCAAAAGGTGTTAGACTGATGAGTGACCTTACCCAGGCTGTGGGGAAAATCACGATAGACCTGGAAAAGCTGGGAGTTGATATGGCCATTTTTTCTTCTCATAAGATCTACGGGCCAAAAGGTATTGGGGCTCTTTACCTGAATCCTGAAACCAGGTCTGAAGTAAAACCATATTTATTTGGCGGTGGACAGGAAAATGGCAAACGTCCTGGCACGCTGAATGTTCCTGGAATCGTAGGATTCGGAAAGGCGGCGTCTATACTTCAATCAGAAATGATTGAAGAGATTCAAAAACTACAAAAATTAAGAAATGAACTAGAGCAGCGGCTTATAGAGCTGGAGGGAGTTGAAATCAATTCAGGTAATGCACCACGCTTACCCAATACGATCAATATAAGGATTAGAAATGTGGATGGTGATGAAATGATAAAACGATTGAACAAACTGGCGGTTTCAAGAGGTTCTGCCTGTACTTCCAATACCATGCAACCCAGCCATGTGCTGAAGGCGATGGGCCTTAGCGATGAGGAAGCTTTATCATCTATCAGGATTAGCCTGGGCAGGCCTACCACTCAGGAAGAGACAGATTTTGCATTTGAGCAGATCCAATCGGCCATTGATAAGCTAAAAAAACAAATGGTATGAGAGAACTGGAAGCTATCCTGGAAAGATATGATGAACTAAAAAGCGAAGCCACCGGCTGCGTGCTGGCTACCGTGGTTCATGTTGAAGGTTCTTCATACCGACGGGCCGGTGCAAGGATGCTTATTGATGAATATGGAAATATTACTGGAGCAATTAGCGGCGGTTGCCTGGAAGGAGATGCTCTAAGAAAAGCCCTGCTGGCCTGGAACCAGGGACCAAATAAGCTGATCACCTATGATACCAGTGATGAAGCCGATGCGGTGATTGGAGCCCAGCTGGGTTGTAACGGGATCATACAGGTGCTATTTGAGCCTCAGGATTACCAGGATAAGCATAATGCCTGTGAATTATTGAAAAAAGCAGTTAAGGAAAACGAACCCGCAGCTATAGTTGTGCTTTTCAACCTGGACAAAAGCGGTACCCAACAAGGGACGGGTATGGTTTTAACCAAAACGCAGTCTTTTGCAACCGGCAATATTTCTTCAAATTTGAAATCGGTTATTCTCGGGAAAGCTCAATGTAGTCTGGAAACTGATGATCCTTTTTTTGGTGAAATTTTGATTGATGGAATTACTCAGCATTTCTATATTCAGAATTACAGGCCACCTATCAAATTGCTGCTGGTGGGAGCAGGGAATGATGCTCAGATCCTCGCACAAAAGGCGGATTTGCTTGGATGGAAGGTCATTGTTACCGATGGAAGACCTTCTCATGCCAATAGTCAGCGATTTGGCAGTTCCTGCCAGGTGATCGTTTCAAAACCGGAGGAGAGCCTTCACAATATTTCTATCGACAATCGCACTTTTGTGGTTTTGATGAGTCATAATTATAATTATGACCTGGCAGTCCTGAAACTTCTAAGAAAAGAATCTCAAGTTCCTTATATCGGAATTCTTGGCCCGAGAAAGAAATTTCAGCGGATGCTGGATGATCTGAATGCTCAGGGTGTTGACCTTGCTGAGGAATTTCTGAATAAAATCTATGCTCCGGTTGGATTGGAGATCGGAGCAGAAACACCGGCAGAGATCGGACTGTCGATCATGGCAGAAATTCAGACCGTACTTACTGGAAAAAATGCCAGGCCCCTTCGGGAGAAAAAGAGCCCCATTCATGATAAAAGCGGAAATAATTTTAAAAAAGTTGAGGTTTGAATGATTATAATAAGATAGGAGTTATCATTCTTGCCGCAGGTTCATCCAGCAGGCTGGGATCCCCCAAGCAGCTGGTTCAATATAGAGGCAAGGCCTTGCTTCAGCATACCATAGATACGGTTAAAACGCTGGATCTAAAAAGCAATGTTTTGGTGCTTGGAGCTCATTCGGAAATGATAAATGAAGCAATTGATGATCAGGGCTTTGAAACCGTGTTCAATTCTGTGTGGAAAGAAGGAATGGCGTCCAGTATCAGAATTGGCCTGGATACCTTAATAAAATTAGATACGGATATCGAGCATGTGATGATCCTGGTTTCTGATCAGCCTTTTATAAGTGCTGAAGAAATGGAAGCACTGCTGAATTTTCATATAGAGACTGGTCAGGATGCTACTTTTTCAGAATATGATGGAGGAGCAGGAGTTCCGGCGGTATTTTCGGCTGTACTGTTTCCGGAGCTGGAAAAACTTGAAGGCGATCAGGGAGCCAAAGGTTTGTTTAAAAGATCAGACCTGAATTTCGGAACACATCCATTCAAAAAAGGCAATTTTGATGTGGATACCCCGGAAGATGTAAGGCAATTAAAAGAATTGGAATAAGTATGAAGATACATGTAAAATATTTTGGTCAGGTTGCAGAAGCGGTTGGAAAGACCGAAGAAGTACTTGACTTGGAAAAGGGAACTAATCTGCAGGATTTTAAAACCAGGCAGGTGCGGGCTTACCGAATTCCAGATCCCCATTCGGTTCAGATCGCGGTTAATCAGGACCTGATGGAAGAAAAAGACCTTGAAGAAGGAGATGAAATAGCATTTTTACCACCATTTGCAGGAGGATGAATAGATACGAACGTCAGATACAATTAGAAGAGATAGGAAAGTCCGGGCAGGAAAAGCTCAGGAATGCCAGCGTTTTGATCGTTGGCGTTGGAGGCCTGGGTTGTCCCGCTGCTCAGTACCTGGCTGGAGCAGGAGTTGGGCGGATTGGCCTTATGGATCACGACCGGGTTTCGCTGTCCAACCTTCACCGGCAGGTTTTGTTCAATGAAGATGATATTGGGCGTTCTAAAGCTGTCGTTGCCTCGGAAAAACTTGCCCGGCTCAATCCGGAGATCCAGCTTGAGGCTATAGAAGAGGCGCTTTCAGTAGAAAATTCAGAAGCATATTTTCAATCTTATGACCTGATCCTGGATGGAACCGATAATTTTGAAACTAAATACCTCATTAACGATGCCTGCCTGTTAACCCGGAAACCCTGGGTATATGCTTCGATCTTCAAGAATGAAGCTCAGCTTTCGGTTTTTAATTATCAGAGTGGCCCCAGTTATCGTTGCCTTTTTCCCAAAACCACGAGACAGAATATCAGTTGCGAGGCAACCGGTGTGCTGGGCGTAACCGCAGGTTTGCTGGGAGTTTTACAGGCTACCGAGGTATTGAAAATTATCCTGGATATAGGGGAAGTTTTAAATGGAAAATTAAAGTTGCTGAACATCCTTACCGGGCAGCAACAATTTTTAAATATCAGAAAAAGACCGGAAGAGATCGAGCGTATCCTAAAGTCTGGGATTGAACCGGTCCAACTTGAATGCAAACTGGCCGATGAAACCAGGACCTACCTGGATATTAGGGAAGAATTTGAGCAACCAAAGCTAAATTCAGATAAGGTCATTCATATTCCCTTGAGCAGGCTCGATGAGCGTATCTGGGAAATCCCCAGGGATGAGGAGATCCTGGTTTTTTGCCAATCGGGAAAAAGAAGTCGCAAAGTAGTGGATCTGCTGAATTCGGAATACGGATTTGAAAACCTTCAAAATGTGGAAGGTGGCATTCAAACAATAATTTCAAATGAAACTGAAGCCGACGATGCTTCAAAACCAGAAAGAATCAGGTAATAAATGGAGAAGAAAAAACCAAAGAAAGTGTTTGTTAGCGGAGCTATTCCGCCAGAAAAGATCGCCAATTCGATCGCTAATCACCAGAGCAAAACCGAAATCGGTGCTCATAGCATTTTCCTGGGGCAGATTCGTGCTGATGAGATCGAAGGAAAAACAGTCAAGGCGATCAATTATTCAGCCTATGAAGAAATGGCCGAAAAGGTTTTCCATGAGATCAGGGAAGCGGCCTTTTCGAGATTCGATATGACCTGCGCCCATATTTATCATAGCCTGGGTGAAGTAAAAACGGGGGAGATCTGTCTTTTGGTTTTTACCAGTTCGGCGCATAGGAAAACAGCGATCGAGGCCTGTAATTTTTTGGTCGAAGAGATCAAGGCTAAAGTTCCGGTTTTCGGAAAAGAGATTTTCGAAGATGAAACACATCAATGGAAAGTAAACAGGTAAATGGTAGATATCACACATAAGATAACGACTTTAAGAGAAGCAAAGGCCCAGGCGATAGTACGGGTTTCGAAACAGGATACCATAAATGCGATCCAGGAAAACCATGTTCCTAAAGGCAACGTTTTTGAAATGGCCAAAGCTGCCGGCCTGCTAGGAATAAAAAAGACTCCCGACCTGCTGCCCGATTGTCATCCTTTACCTATTGAATATACCGGCATTGATTATGAGATCGAGGGATTGGAGATCAGGATTTTGGTAGAGGTAAAAACGATCTATAAAACCGGTGTGGAGGTTGAGGCCATGCATGGCGCCAGTATCGTGGCGCTTACCATGTATGATATGCTGAAACCTATTGATAAAAATGTGGAGATTGGAAGCATCAGGCTGGTATCTAAAAAAGGCGGGAAGTCTGACTTCAAGCCTGCTTCTAAAGGTTTGAATGCGCTTATCGTAGTGTGTTCAGATACCATCTCCAGGGGTGAAGGCGAAGACAGGGCCGGAAAGGCCATTTCAGCAAAACTGGAAGAATTTGGAATTGCTTCCGAAGTCAAGATTATCCCTGACGTGGTTTCAGAAATAAATTCCTCGCTCAAAAATGCAGAAACCAACATTGTGATCTTTACGGGAGGAACGGGCGTCGGGCCTCGTGACCGGACTCCGGAAGCCATAGAACCTTTGCTGGATTTTCACTTGAAGGGCGTAGAGGAACAAATGAGAAATTACGGGCAACAGCGTATGCCTTATGCGATGCTTTCCCGGTCGGTTGCCGGGATTAAGAATGGGAAACTGGTGCTGGCTTTTCCAGGATCCACCAAAGGCGCCGTGGAATGTATGGACGCCGTTTTTCCACATGTTCTGCACGTATTTAAAGTAATTGAAGGAAAGCGACATGACTAAGGAAACACAAATAATCGACAATTTCGGACGAATTCATAACTACCTCAGGATCTCACTGACAGACCGATGCAACCTGCGATGTTTTTATTGTATGCCTGAAGAAGGCATTGAACTCATGGAAAAAGAGCATATCATGAGCCTGGAAGAGATCATTGAAATAGCCAGGAAATTCAGGAGGCTTGGAGTGGATACGATCCGGCTTACGGGGGGAGAACCCCTGGTGAGGAAGAATTTTGGATACCTGGTGAGAGAACTTGCCAAACTTGGCGTGACTCTCAAGATCACCACTAACGGGATCTTGCTTGATAAATACCTGGACCTTTTCCGCGAGATCGGGCTAAAGAAGATCAACCTTAGCCTTGATACGCTGGACAAGGCCCGGTCTGTATTCATTTCGAAAAGGGATTATTTTGACCGCATCATGAAGAACCTCGAGCGGGCCCTGGAGCTGGAAATGGAGATCAAATTAAATATCGTCCTGATCAAAGGGGTGAACGATAAGGAAATTAACGATTTTATCGCCTTGACCAAACATAAAAACCTGACGGCCAAATTCATTGAATTCATGCCATTTAAGGGCAATAAATGGGATTGGAGCAAAGGTGTTGGAGAACAGGAAATACTGGACATTATCGGCGAAAAATATGCTGAGATCATTGAGTTGAAGAATCCCAAACACAGTACCTCCAGGAATTTTAAGGTGAAAGGACACAAAGGTAAATTTGCCATCGTGAGCACGATTACCAATCCGTTTTGTGATGAGTGCAACCGTATAAGGCTTACCGCAGATGGTAAGATGAAGAACTGCCTGTTTTCAAATTCTGAAACCGATCTTCTTGGTCCGCTTAGGGCTGGGGAGGAAATAAAACCTGTTATCCTGAACGCTATCAAGTCCAAAAAATATTCCCGGGATGGGATGGATGTAAAAATGGATGCAGCGCATTATGAAAAGAATCGTTCCATGATCTCAATAGGCGGCTAATGGTAAGTATAGAAGAAGCACTTTCGATCATTACAAAACAGGATCCTGCACTTAAAACTGAGGTTAGAAAACTGGAAAATTGCCTTGGTTATTGTCTTGCTGAACCTATAAAGGCATCGTTTGATATGCCTTCCTTTGATAATTCGGCCATGGATGGATATGCACTTTGCGGAATCTTTTCAGAATATAGCGTGGTAGGTGAGGTCCCTGCTGGAAAAATTGATGATTTTGACCTAAAAGAAGGAGAAGCTGTTCGCATTTTTACCGGGGCACGGGTTCCTTTGAATGCTACCGCTGTGGTCATGCAGGAAAAAGTAATAAGGGAGGATAACCGGATCAGGATCGATGGAGAAATCAGGGAAGGCCAATGCATTCGAAAGCAGGGGGAAGAATTTAGAGAAGGCCAGCTGGTTTTCGATAGAAGCTTTAAAATTAATCCTGCAGGGATAGGTCTGTTGGGTTCACTTGGCATAGATAGGCTGCAGGTCTTTAAAAAACCCGAAATTCATTTGATCGTTACTGGAAACGAGCTAATCGAACCAGGCACCCCTCGAAAAGAAGGACAGATCTACGAATCGAATAGTCATGCTTTATCTGCGGCCTGTGAGCAATATGGGTTTAATTGTTCCAGGAGACTTCAGATCGAGGATGACCTGGAAAAGATCAGAGTCGGGATTGGCAATTCCCTGGAAAAATGTGATGTTTTGATCCTTTCGGGTGGGATTTCGGTAGGAGACTATGATTACGTAAAACAGGCGCTTGAGGAGAATGGAGTGGAGGAGCAGTTTTACAAGGTATTTCAAAAACCGGGAAAACCTCTTTACTTCGGGAAAAAAGACGATATCTATATCTTTGCCCTGCCGGGTAATCCTGCATCTTCCCTGAGTTGTTTTTTTATTTACGTGCTCCCGTTTTTAAATAGGCTTGCAGGTGCAGAAGATGACATTCTGAATAGGTTTTTGTTACCTGCTGCACATGATATTCAGAACAGGGCAGACCGGCCGTCTTTCTTAAAGGCTTCCGTAAAAAATGGTAAAGTGGAGATCCTGAACGGTCAGGGTTCATCCATGATACGCTCCATGGCTATGGGTAATGCCCTGGCTTATATAGATGCTGAAAGTACTATAAAAAAAGGGGAACCAGTAACCTGTTATTTAATTTCCTGAAATGCCCATCGAATACCTGCCCATTCTTTTTTTTGCGATCGCAGTATTCTACAGTTCTGTGGGTTTTGGGGGAGGTTCCAGTTACCTGGCCATTCTCAGTCTTGTACTAACAGATTTTTTTGAGATACGTTCCACAGCCTTGCTTTTGAACGTTTGCGTGGTGAGTATCGGAACCTTGATCTATCTGAAAAACAATATCATAAACTTCCGCAGTTTCTGGCCGTTCTTTGTGTTGAGCATTCCCATGGCATTTCTTGGCGCGAGCATCAAATTAGCACAGGAAATTTTCTTTTTGATACTCGGCTGTGCCCTTGTATTAGCAGGCCTTTTCATGATTTTAAAATTTTTAAAACCAAAATTAGAATCTTATGAATTTTCTTCGTCTAAAAAAATAATGCTTGGTGGTGGAATAGGTCTGCTTTCAGGTATTTCCGGCATTGGAGGGGGTATTTTCCTATCGCCAGTTCTAAACCTCCTGGGCTGGCAAAATCCTCGCATTATTGCTTCCCTGGCTTCAGTCTTTATCCTGGTGAATTCCATAGCAGGTCTCATAGGGCTCGGCATGGCGGGAACCTTTGTTATAGACCAAAGTTTGATCCTGAAACTGGCGCTCGCTGTTATTCTTGGCGGCAGCCTGGGTTCTTATTTATCCAGCAGGAAGATCAACCTGAAATTCCTTGGTTTCCTTACAGCCATACTCGTTTTTTACGTTGGACTGCGACTTATACTTTTGAATGCTTTCCAGGTAAAGATCTGAAATTACTCCTTTTTCCTTTGTAGCCTCATGATCGCGATGTCACCGCTTATCAGGTTCAGGGTTTGACCTCTTTCGGTAACTGAATAGGTATCTACTCGTTCAAGATTTTTTATAAATGCCTCTTCGCCGGTCATATCTGGACACATCTTCTTGGTAAGTGCAATGGCCTCCCCTAAATTGAATTGATTTCCATCGATACTAAGACTTCCGCTGAAGTTATTACAGCCCGTGGTACCCGAGATTTGTGATTTGCGGGTATCGATAATCATAGTGGGCTTGAGTCTGGGAAACAAAGAATCCATAGGTTTGGCGGTTGCTGCCATATAGTTTAGTTCCCAGCTGCCATCGATTAAATTGGCCCTTTGAGACTGTTCCTCTGCCATAGGTTCTTTGTTTTCTGAATTGTTTTCTGGCTGATCCTTACAGGAAATGGAAAATGATCCCGCAACGATGAGACTAAGTAGCAATAATTTTTTCATTTCAAAAGCTTATTATTAGATAGACTGAAGATAAGCAGGAATCAGGCCAATTGAAACATTCCCTGCATTTTCATGAAAATAAATGTACTGATGATGCTTTAATCATCGTCATCATCGTCTTTTCCTTTTTTGCCCAGGATCTCCACTTTAGCTCGTTTGGTCAGCACCACATTGCC
This sequence comes from Christiangramia bathymodioli, assembly GCA_009735695.1. Taxonomy (GTDB): domain Bacteria; phylum Bacteroidota; class Bacteroidia; order Flavobacteriales; family Flavobacteriaceae; genus Christiangramia; species Christiangramia bathymodioli. Next base: position 34,709 of record SRSL01000008.1, on the reverse strand, counting down.
TTTTGAATCGTAATCCAGTTCCACACGCTTAACCTTTTCATCCTTACCGGGTACAGCAAAAGCCGTGGAAGACATTCCCTTGGTTAGAATTCCTATCCCACGGGCATCGTATTCCTTTTCATCTCCACCTTCCATCACGATCTTAACCTTTCTTAGCTGCACGGTGCCCTGCACGCATTTTATCTTGATCTTATCTACGTTGCGTTCGTTCCCCACAAGGTTGATCTTATCGGTTTCGATCTTAAATGCCACGTTCTTTTCTGCCAGTTTCTTCCAGTTGTCAGATTGTGCAATCCCGGAAAATCCAACCAGGAGCAAAAGGGTTACAAGATATTTCATATTAATTCAGTTTTAAATTAAATAAGACCTCTATTTGTCTTAAAATTAATGATTTAGCTTAAAATAACAGGCGAATTTTTGGCAGTATTAACTCTATGGTTCTCACAATAGTTGTTTCCAGCTTTTTTACCATCAGCTTACAAATTGTGGGTAATTATGATCCTGATTTGTGGTATGACACCACACCTTCCCTCCATGAGGCTACTATAACAGGTTGTATATAAGTGCTTTATAATGTGGCATGTGAATTGCTAGGCCCATTGCAGACGGGCGGGAAGCAAGCCGACTGTCTTAATATACAGTAGGAAACAATTATGAAAATTAATAATATGAATTCAAGTAATTCAACAAATACAAATCAGTCAAAAAAACCGATCTATTTTGAAGAGGATCAGCCTACAACTTCAAAAAACTTAAAAGGAGTTCTGGTAAGGGCCAGTAGTTTTATCTTGCTGATTGCAGCGGCCTATATGGCTTATCTGCTTCAGAATGATTTTACCGCATACAAATTGGGCAGGGTGGAATCGATCTGGGGGTACCTTTTCTTCTCCCTCTTAACCGTTCTGTTCGTATTCAAGATCGGGTTTTTTGCGTACAATCTGTACCTGTACTTCAGGTATAAATCAATTAAGAGTGTGGATGATTCCCAATTGCCAACTACCACAGTGATCGTTCCGGCCTACAATGAAGGAAAACAGGTCTGGGCTACCCTGTTGAGCCTTGCGGATTCAGATTATCCTGTTGAAAAATTACAGCTTCTGGCCATTGATGATGGAAGTAAGGATGATACCTGGGAATGGATGAAGAAAGCAAAAGAGGTTCTGGGCGACCGTCTATCTATTTATCAACAACCGGTAAATAAAGGTAAAAGACATGCCCTGTATCGTGGGTTCCAGCTAGGTACCGGAGAGATTTTTGTTACTGTAGACAGTGATTCTATTGTAAGTAAGGATACATTGCGGAACCTGGTGAGTCCGTTTGTGGTTAATGAAAAATGTGGAGCGGTAGCAGGTAATATTCGAGTACTGAATAATACCAAAAAAGCCCTGCTTCCGAAAATGCTGGACGTGAGTTTTGTGTTGAGTTTTGAATTTGTAAGATCTGCGGAAAGCAGCCTGGAATCGGTACTTTGTACCCCGGGAGCATTGGCAGCTTACAGAAGCGAAGCCGTATTTAAAGTGCTTCCTGAATGGATCAACCAGACCTTTATGGGGCAACCTTCAGATATTGGGGAAGACCGCGCGATGACCAACATGATCCTTAAAAATGGGTATCATGTGTTGTTCCAGAGAAATGCTTATGCGTATACCAATGTACCAGAAAAGTACAGCGGACTGTATAAAATGTTCATCCGTTGGGGAAGAAGTAATGTGCGTGAAAATCTTGCGATGTCGCAGTATGTTTTTACAGATTTCAGGGAAGGTTCTAAATTCGGGCCAAGGCTGTTGTTCATCAACCAGATCCTGAAATTGATCATGAGTTATCCGTTCGTACTGTTCATGCTGTTCTTCATCTTTACGCATCCATTATTATTCATCAGTTCTACCCTGTTAAGTATATTGATCTGGTCCAGTTTTCCAGTATTATTCTATGCGAAGAAGTATAAACTGTCTGAATCTTTCTGGGCGTATTCCTACAGTATTCTGTATACATTCGGGTTGTTCTGGATCACACCATACGCCATTGCCACGGCCAGCAAAAGAGGCTGGTTAACTAGGGAACTGGCTGATAAGAAATAAGTTGAAAATTGCTTATTGAAAAGGGAATCTAAAACGGATTCCCTTTTTTATTTATTCGGAAATAATTGTGGATATCTAATCTGGAATTTAATAAGAAGGTCGTGTCTACTCCGTTATATTTGTCCACCCTAAAAAATAAGAACTATGAGTGCAACCTGGTACGAATGTAAAGTGAAATATAGAAAAACCCTGGACAGCGGGGAACAAAAACCAACTACCGAAACCTATCTTCTGGATGCTGTTTCCTATACCGAAGCAGAGGCCCGAATCAGCGAAGAGATGAAAACCCTAACCAGTGAGGAATTCATGATCACCAATATCAAGGTGGCAAATCTCTCTGAAGTTCATCCTTTTGAGAATTCAGATCGCTGGTTTAAATGTAAAGTGACTTTGATAGCCTATGATGATGAAAGTGGAAAGGAGAAAAAGTCTAATTTATATATGCTTATCCAGGCCAACGATGTGAAGGAGGCTTTTGACAATACTAACCAGGCCATGCAGAATACCATGGGTGAATTTAGTATTCCGGCTATTACCGAATCACCAATTTTAGATGTATTCCCTTATTTTGATGGTGATGAAGAAGTAAACGATATAAAGGTTGAAGAACCAGAAACAGTTACTGCTGAAGAAGAACTGGTAGAAGAAGAGCAGATCGCTGAATAGGCTATTAAGAGTTTGATAAAAATGAAATAGCATCCCAATGGGATGCTTTTTTTTTGGTTTATGTGATTTTTATTTCTTTCCTAGGATAAAATCAGCTGCCATTCTCGCATGAAGGTCTGTAGTAGATAATAGGGGAAGTTCGTATTCGGTATTTTCGAACAAGATAGGGAGTTCGGTGCAACCCAGGATGATACCTTCAGCTCCACGAGCTTTTAAAAGATTCATCTGGTTTAAAAAGAAAGACCTGGCCTTTTCAGAAAATATACCCTGTGTGAGTTCTGTAGACACATAATTATGGGCCAGATCTAAATACGGTTTTTCAGGTATGATGGTTTCGATACCATAGCTTTCCTTTAAAACTTTAGGAATAAAATCCCTGGTCATCGTTGGTTTGTTCCCAAGAAGTCCCAGGGTTTTTAATCCCATTTTTGTCGCTTCCTTCCCAATTGCATAGGCAATATGAAGAATTGGAATGTCTATCTTTGGCTGTACATAATCAAATACCATATGTGGGGTGTTAGCACAGATCATAACAGCTTTAGCCCCATTTGCCTGTAACATTCTGGAAGTTTTAAGATAGGTCTCGTTTATTTTATCGACCTCCTGGGCGCGCATCAATTCTATATTCTGGCTATAGATTAGCATGGTAGGATTAGCCTGCAAACCAATTTTCTCCTGCACCATTTCATTGATCAGCCTGTAATAGACGATCGTGGAATGATAGGAAGTTCCGCCGATGAGACCAATTAAATTCATTCTGTTATAAGTTATAATTGCTGTAACCTCCTTTAAGATCAAAGATTCTGGTAAAGCCCATTTCTTTCATGATCCTGGCAGCCTTCTGGCTTCTTCCCCCGGAATGGCAGTAGACATAAACCGGTTTGCTCTTATCCAGTTTTTCAAGGCCTTTCAGGAAGGTGCTCCTGCTAAAAAAATCCAGGTTTATGGCATTTTCGATTGCGCCCTGCTTGAATTCTTCAGGAGTGCGCACGTCTAAAAGTTGTACTTCATCTGCGCAAATTGCGGCTTCATATTCGGGGGGTGTTAGGATCTTGATATTTTCATCCTCCTGAGCTTTTCCAAAAAGTGTTGTAAATAAGGACATAGCGATCAATAATTTTTTCATATCGTAAAAGTAGGTTTTAAAGTAATCCTGGTAAGTAACCTGGGTTACCAAAGAAAAAAACGAAAATAGGTTACCTTAGGGTCAAATTCAAAGCCAATGAACCTGCAGCAAAGCCTCAAAATTTTCGGGAATACCGATATTTACGTGATCGACCAGATCCTGAAGAAACGCTATCTTCCTGGCCAAAAGATCCTGGATGCAGGCTGTGGAAATGCGAGAAATCTTAGGTGGTTTTATAATTGCGGTTTTGATATTACCGGAGTGGATAATGATGAGGAGCGACTTCAGCTAGCCAGAATTGCTTACCCAAAATCTTCTGCCAATTTTATCAAGGCAGATTTGTCGAATCTGTCCTTCGGAAATGCTGAATTCGATCATATTATCTGCTGTGCGGTCCTTCACTTTGCGGAAGATGAGGAGCATTTTAAAAAGATGTTTTCTGAACTTGTTCGCGTTTTAAAACCTGGCGGAAGTCTTCTCGTTAGAACAGCTTCGACCATTGGCTTTGAAGGTAAAGAAATCAATCTGAAGGATTCAGTCAGCAATCAAAAAGCCGGATTTTTTATTTCCAGGGAGCAGATTTACGATCTGAAAGATAGCTTCAGACTCGAATTTCTGGAGCCCGTAAAAACGACGAATGTCGAGGATAGACGGGCTATGACGAGTCTGGTCTTCAAAAAATAAAAACAGGCGACATTTCTGCCGCCTGTTTGATCAATTATTCATTCATCTTATTTCAGGGTAGAAGGACAAACATAGTCGGTTGTTTCAACCCCTGCTTCTTTAATGGCTTTGAATCCGCCCTGAACATCCACCAGATTGTGAATACCGCGGCTTTTAAGTATAGATGCTGCGATCATACTGCGATATCCTCCGGCACAATGAAGGTAGAAGGTCTCGTTTTCGGGATATTCTGAAAGGTGTTCATTGATTTCAGAAAGTGAGGTATGTTTTGCATTCGCCACATGTTCGGCTTGAAATTCACCTGGTTTACGAACATCAAATACCGGAGCGTCTTTAGCCTCGTCTTTAAATTCAGTTGCCAGGATCGATCGTACAGAATCGGTTTCTTTTCCTGAATTTACCCAGGCTTCGAATCCGCCTTCCAGGTAGCCGAGTGTATTGTCAAAACCAACTCTAGAAAGACGGGTAATTGCTTCTTCGATTCGGTTTTCATCTCCAATCAGCAAAATTGGTTGCTGAACGTCTCTGATCAGGTCTCCAACCCAGGGTGCAAAACTTCCGTCAAGTCCAATGAAAATGGAGCCCGGGATATGTGCTTTTGCAAAATCAGACTGATGCCTGATATCCAGCATCACGGCACCTGTTTCGTTAGCAGCAGCTTCAAAAGCTTCGGGACTAAGCGCGCTTTGCCCTTTTTTCAGAACTTCGTCAATATCGGTGTAACCTTCCTTATTCATCTGAACATTCATCGGGAAATAGGCGGGCGGAGGAAGAAGCCCGTCTGTGACCTCTTTGATGAATTCCTCACGAGTCATATCGGCTCTTAAAGCGTAGTTCATTTTCTTCTGGTTACCCAGTGTGTCAACGGTTTCCTTCATCATATTCTTTCCGCAGGCCGAACCGGCTCCGTGAGCAGGATATACTGTAATATCATCTGCCAGGGGCATGATCTTGGTCCTCAGGCTGTCAAATAAAATCCCAGCCAGTTCTTCCTGTGTCATGCTAGCGGCCTTTTGAGCCAGGTCTGGTCTGCCCACATCACCAAGGAATAAGGTATCACCAGTAAACAGTGCATGGTCCTTTCCATTCTTATCCTTTAGAAGATAGGTAGTGCTCTCCATGGTATGTCCAGGGGTGTGGAGTACCACAAAGGTGAGTTCACCAAGTTTGAATTCCTGCCCGTCTTCAGCAATGATCGCGTCAAATTGCGGGTTAGCATTCGGACCATAGATGATAGGGGCGCCGGTCTTTTCTGAAAGGCTTACATGGCCAGAAACGAAATCTGCATGGAAGTGAGTTTCGAAGATATACTTGATCTTCGCCCCGGCCTCTTCGGCTTTTTCAATATAAGGTTGCACTTCTCGAAGCGGATCTATGATCGCAACTTCTCCGTTACTTTCAATATAATAAGCGCCCTGGGCAAGGCAACCGGTATAAATCTGTTCTATTTTCATAATTCTAAATTTTCCTGAATCCTGATAAATTCAACATTACGGGTACAAAAGTATGTTTTGACTTTCGTCCGGAAAGTAACAAATATCACATTTCTGGGAATTCCCTGCCAGCCGGAGGAAGAATTAAAATAGAATTTGAAGTCAAGGTTTTGAAATCCCTGGTCTAAAAGATTAGCTGTAAGCGATCTTATTTTTTTCTGAATGCCTTATAATGAGATAACTAAATATTACGTAAATTCATTCCTCTTAAAATAAATTGAGTAAAAGGCTTTAAAAGATGAATCGATATATTCCTTTAAACCGAATCCTTTTCGGTTTTATTATCATTTTTTTGTCGTACGGATGTAAGGATGACAAGAAGGCTGTTGCTGAAAAAAGTACTGATGCACAGAAAGAGGAGGTATCTCATAAAGCCGTGGACTGGCCGGAACCTCAGTCGAAAATTGAAGGAATCGCCATGTATGAAAAATTTGAAGACCTTGAACCTATTTTCCGTTTCGATAATGATACTACTTATGTAATTAATTTCTGGGCGACATGGTGCAAACCCTGCATCAAGGAATTGCCATATTTTGAAAAAATCGATTCAATCTACCAGGATAACAAAGTAAAGGTAGTCCTGGTAAGTCTTGATTTTCCAGACCAGATCGAAAAGCAACTGGTACCGTTTGTTAAGAAGAACGAATTGAATTCAAAGGTGGTGGTGCTGCTGGACGGTAAATATAACGACTGGATCGATAAGGTTTCCCCGGATTGGACTGGAGCTATCCCGGCCACCTATATTTACCGGAACGAAAAGAATAAACTAATTGGAACTGCCTTTGAAGATGTTTCGGAGATCGAAAATGAATTAAAAATTTTTCTATAAAACTAAAATTATAAATCATGAGAACATTATTTTTTATTCTGGCCATTTGCATGTTTTCTTTTGGTAATTCTGAAGTGGTTCCTGAGACAATGAAAATTAATAACGGAGGGATCAAAGTAGGGGACAAGGCACCGGAATTCAACCTTAAGAATATAGACGGCAAGATGTATAGTTTTGACAATATCATGGATGCCAACGGGAACAAACCCAAAGCTTATATCGTGGTTTTTACCTGCAATACCTGCCCGTATGCTATCGCGAATGAAGAACGTCTCATTAAACTTCACAATACCTATGCTCCTAAAGGATATCCGGTGGTTGCGATACAACCCAACGATCCGGCGGTTCAACCCGGCGATAGTTTTCAGGCAATGAAGGAGAATGCAGAAGAGAAAGGATTTCCATTTCTGTACCTTTTCGATGATGGACAGGAGATATTTCCCAAATATGGTGCAACACGCACCCCTGAAATTTTTCTTGTAGATTCCAATAGGACCCTCCGGTATCATGGTGCCATTGATGACAGTCCGAGAGATCCTGGTAATGTTGAGGAAAAATTTCTTGAAAAGGCAATTAAAGCCATTGAAGACGGAAAGCAGCCAGAACCAGCGACAACCAAAGCTGTTGGCTGTAGTATAAAAACTAACTGATTTGCAATTGCTTTCTTGAGGTAGGAAGCATAAAAAATAAAAAGTTTAATAATTAAAGGCGCATGAAGTAAAGTCTTTTTGCGTCTTTTTTTATTGGTCTGCAGAGGGGCGACAACACTGGCTGCATAATTTCACTTTTCCAAATCGCTCTTTCGAGGATTCCAGAAGGGTTTCAAAATCTTCAAAATAGCCCAGCTTTTTACGGCCTTTCTTCGCCGGCAGTAACTCACAGTTTTTGAGGTGAATAATTTTAAATCCATCCAGCCTGGTTTTCCTTTCAAGGTAAAAGCAGAAAACTTTTTCGGTTTCAAATAAAGGGAGTGATAAATTTAGGTGTATTATAAGGCCTATTCGTTTGAAATATTTAATATTCAATGGAAAGTTTAATCAAGTTTTTCCAGTAAAGCACTTAAAATTTCGTCTTTTTCATCCAGCAGGTGATCTCGTATCATAATGTCTGGAATAACACCTTCTTCCGCTTTACTTCCATTTACCCGAACCATATAACCTTTAGAAACACTAACAGGGATGCCGGTATTGGGCAGGTTAAAGCTGAATATCGAGGCGTATAATGATGGATAGTCACCGGTTTCTTCCCCAACTATGGTTCCGAAGTCATAGTCCTGGATCTGGGCTGCTGTCACTGCCGACTGGGAATGTGACTGCCTATTTACCAGCACATAAACCTTTCCTTCGAACCTTCTGGGCTTTGGCTGAGGCTGATAGACATCGAATTCGTAATCATAAATTTCACCATTTGCATGCTCCAGTGCCTCTTTCCAAAATGGATTGGTAGTATCTTTTGTTTTTCGGATATTTTCCTTTAGGAATTGGCTGGTCTTTAAAGTAAAACTGGAATTCCATTTAAAAGCTTCTTCGGCAAAATACGACACGAGGTAATCACTGAAGGAATCATTTCCGCCCATATTATTTCGAAGATCTATGATAAGATTCTGAACATCGTGTTTTTTTATTTCCGTGAAAGCTGAATCGATGAATTTTTGATAGGCCTTTTCATTACCTCCAAAATTTCCGGGATTCAGATAAGCCGCATTTTGCAAAAACTTTAAGTTCATTTGAGCATTCATGACCTCGTTGCGTTTCATTTCATAATCATCCAAGGCACGTATGGGGGCTAACCTGTAGGATTCCGTTCCGTTTTCACCAGCGATCGTGACCGAAAAATTCTCCTCTTCACCAAATACCTGCCAGTAAAACCTTGGAAATGAATACATTTCGATCTTCACATTTCTAAAATAAGGTCGCTCTGCCGACACCTGTTTCCCTATCGAATCCAGCAAAACTTCCATGGAAGTTCCGTTGATGCTAATAACCTGGTCTCCTGTTTTAATATTTTCGTTTTGGGACCAGTTCTTCCTTACCAGCGCCTGACCATCTTCAAAAGCCAGTTCAAGGGGAAAGACTTTTCCGCCTCCGTACACGAATTTGGCATAGGCCTGGCCTGGAAACTCGATTGCTGTATGCCCGTTTTTGACCTTAGCGGTAAGTTTTTGCAAATGATTAGTGGCCTCCAATAAACTTAGAGAATCCTTCTTAATAGCTTTCTTCAAATTTTCATAGGTAGAATTGAAGTCCGCCTCGGTGGTATAGGCAAATACATTATAATGAGCATTTTTAAGAGCATTATACAAGTAATCGAGATCCTCTCTTACTTCTGCTTTTGAAAACTGGTTTCTTCCCTGACCATGTATATGCAAGGATGTGAGAACTGAAATTAATAAAACAAGGATTGTCCGCATAGGTTGAAGTTATAATCTTAAAGACGATGCTTACATTTGATTGTTGCTATGGCTTTAAAAGGTCAATTAATTTTTGAATTTAAAATTAAAAAAGATCAATTGATCTTCAGCAAAATAAACCCCTATGCACATCAATTCATAACTGATTATCTAGGACAAAACTTTTTAATCGGGTATTTATGAAAAGATTTCTGCGATTAATTCTAAATTATAAACTTACGATCACCTTACCCTGGGCATGTCCCTTAGCCAGGTACTCAAATGCCTTGACCGCATCTTCAAATGGATAGATCAGATCCACCACCGGCCTGATACTTCGGTCCTCAACCATTTTCCTGATCTCATTCAACTGGGCTGCATTCGGCTGCATCCAGGTGAATTTATAGGCCGCCGACTTTTTATCGATAAGTTCCTTCAGTTTTTCGGGAAGTTCATAATCATCCATTCCCATTTGCTTTGCAGTTTCCACATCTGGTGGTCCCGCGATACTTGCTACGCGACCTCCGTCTTTAATGATCTGGAAAGCTTCAAAAGTATAATCTTCACCCAGGGTGTCGAAAACGATATCCAGGTCGGAAGCCACATTCTTGTAATCCTCGTTCTTATAGTCGATCACACGGTCTGCTCCAAGAGCCTTCACCCAGTCCAGGTTACTGCTGCTAGTAGTAGTGTAAACGATCGCACCTTTTTCCTTTGCGTATTGAACGGCAAAACTTCCAACACCTCCAGAACCGGCATGAATGAGGATACGATCGCCTTCTTTTAATCCTACTTTACTCAGAGCCTGAATCGCCGTAATGCCTACTAATGGAAGAGAAGCAGCTTTTTCAAACTTTACATTATCAGGTTTTTTAGCCATCACCTTATGGTCTACCTTTACAAATTCGGCCAGGGTGCCCATATACTCCTGCGGAACCCTTCCAAAGATGGCATCACCCTGTTTGAAATCCTTTACATCTGAACCAGCTTCAACCACTTCACCGCTAACATCATAACCTATACCAGTTGGGAGATCCAGGTTTAGTAGTTCTTTTAAATTCCCCTTTACGATCTTATAATCTATTGGGTTCAATGAAACCGCTTTAACTTTGATGAGAATCTCATTGTCCGAAATTTCCGGTTTATCCACCTCTTTGAACTCTAAATTCTTTGCAAATTCTCCGTAACCCGTTATTTGTAGTGCTTTCATAGGCTATTCTTTTCAGTTAGATTTCTATTGGTTAACCTTTATTCTGAAGTTAGCGTTTTTAATTCGGATGTCCTTAAACTTTTAGAACTCCTTAAGATTCAACAGAAGTTAAATTAAACTCATACATTTAATTGGAATTCGGCATTCTGATAAATTTGCGGTCTAATGGAATGTGCTGACGATTTAAATCCCGCTGAAGGTATATTGCAAATTAGTTTTAATTCTTTTTGAATCACAGGTCTATGAAGAAGTACCTATTCATGGTTTTCGTTATCCTGAATACCGGTATGATCCTGGCTCAGGATCCTACTGGTGAGCTTAGAGGTTACGTTTATGACGATTCTGGATTTCCCCTTTTTGGTGCAACGGTTATTCTTGACGATACCCAAAAAGGTGCTAGCGTCAACGAGGATGGTTTGTTTATCATAAAAAATATTGAACCGGGCTCTTATAATGTGACGGCAAGTTTTCTTGGCTACGAATCAAAAACCGAATTCAACGTCATAATTAAATCTGTTGGGAATCAGCCGCTAACATTTCGGCTGAAGGAAACCCCTAATAGTCTTGATACTGTGATTCTTACCAACAGCCAGGTAAGCCGCCCTAAGGAAACCCCGCTTTCCTACCAGAAGCTTTCGGCGGTAGAGATCGCGACCTATCCGGGAGGAAATAATGATGTGGTTCGAGTAGCGCAATCTTTGCCTGGAGTGTCGCCATCGGTTGGAGGTTTTCGAAACGACCTGATCATAAGGGGAGGCGCTCCCAATGAAACTGTTTACTATCTCGATGGAGTTGAGATTCCGAATATCAACCATTTTAGCACCCAGGGTAGTGCCGGAGGCCCGGTTGGATTGCTGAATGTTTCGTTCATTGAAGACGTTAGCCTTTCTACAAGTTCTTTTGGTGCACAGTATGACAATCCACTTTCCGGCGTGCTGCAGTTCGACCAGCGCCTTGGTAACCGAAATGCGTTCACGGGCAACTTACGAATCAGCGCCAGCGAGACGGCCTTGACACTTGAGGGCCCGTTGTTCAAAGGCGATAAGGAAGAAAGTAATACCAGTTATATCATTTCTGCCAGGAGAAGTTACCTCCAATTTCTTTTTGAGGTGATAGGCTTGCCTATCAGGCCAAATTACTGGGATTACCAGTATAAAGTTACACACAGGATCGGGGAATTTGATGAAATCAACCTGATAGGTTTGGGAAGTATCGATGATTTTACGCTTGAAGCGCCCGATGAGTTTGATGAAGACCAGCAGGCCACGCTTGAGCAAACGCCATTTATCGAGCAGCGAACCAATACCACCGGACTTTCCTGGAAACATCGGTTCAAAGATGGTTCAGGCTATTACAGGACCGCTCTGAGCAATAACAGGCTGCAGAATACCTTTACCCGCTATACCGATAATGAGAACCAGGAAGATGCGTTCTTTATCAATGATGCTGTTGAAATGGAGACCAAGCTAAGGTTCGAGTATAATAAACTTTTCAATGGCTGGAATTTGAAGACCGGTTTCAATTCGCAGGTATCGAATTATGAGAACAACACCTTCGATCGCATAAATGGTCTTACGTATAACTCGGAACTGGATTTCTTTAAATATGGGTTGTTCGCGAACATCACCAGGTCCTTTTTTAATGGAAAGCTGGACCTTTCAGGAGGTTTTAGAATGGATGCCGATACTTTTACCGATGCTTCCCTTACGGAAACCTTCTCTCCAAGATTTGCTGCATCCTATGAGTTCATCGATACCTGGAAACTGAATGCGACCATAGGCAGATATTATAAACTTCCACCTTACACCATATTGGGCTTCAGAGACCGTGATGGTGTTCTGGTTAACCAGGATAGTGAGTATACCCGTTCTGATCATTACGTTCTGGGAGTTTCCAAAGAGCTGAGCAAATCTGCCAGTATTTCAGCAGAAGGTTTTTATAAGGATTATGACAATTACCCGGTTTCATTGCGGGACGAGGTTTCCCTGGCCAACAAGAGAGGAGGGTTTGAAGTCCTGGGTAATGAACCGGTAGCAACCATTGGCAAGGGACGTTCTTATGGCGCGGAATTGTTATTCCAGCAAAAGCTAACCAACAACTTTTATGGGATCTTCTCATATACCTATTTCTTCAGCGAGTTTTCTGGCCTCGATCCTGATGAATATCTTCCATCGGTCTGGGACAGCCGCCACCTGATCTCTTTCACAGGTGGTTATAAGCTGAAGAACAACTGGGAGCTCAGTTCCCGCTGGCGTTTTGCCGGTAAAACGCCTTATGTCCCTCTTGACGTAGAAGCCTCTACTGAAAATTATCCGGACCTAATTTTGGATTATGAAAGGCTGGGAGAGAAGAAGCTGGATGTATTTTCACAATTGGACGTTCGTATCGACAAAAAATGGAATTTCAGGAATATCGCCTTAAACGTATTTTTCGAGGTGCAGAACGTATTGTTCCAGGATATTCCCCAGCCACCAGAATATGGTTTGAACAGGAATGAAGATGGAAGCATCATTCAACCCAGGGAGCTGGTAAGAATCGAAACCGATAGCAGCTCTCCAATCCCAGTTATTGGAGTAGTGCTTGACTTTTAAAGTTCTGTATGATTTAGAAAAACATTCTAATTATTTCGCCATCGGATAGATTTCAGCAATAACTCCAGCAACCATTTCAGGGTTTTCCACATGCATATAATGGCCCAGATTATTGTACTGGAGGAATATAGCATTAGGATTATCACTGATCTTTTTGGTAAATTTTTCAGCTCTTAATTTGAGCATTTCCTGGAAATCTTTAAAATCAAAACCTGTAATTCCCAGGTCAACAGGTGCAGGCTCATATTTTCCCGATAGGAGGATAGCTGTAGGGACAGTTTTGGTTGGAGTGAACCGTTTTATTTCCAGATCTTCACTATTCACAAGGTTATAAATTTCCGACCATTCCCGGGCAATGCCTGGTGGAGCCATTTGAAAATAAGTATTCATTTTTTCTGAAATCACATTGGTGGTCACCTTTCCATCACTGGCACGTTTTATGGCCTCCAGGAAATTAGCTCCCATATTTACAATGTCTGATTCATCTATAAAAACCATACCCGCTACCTCATCTGGAAATTGCACGGCAAAGGAATTGATAAGTGGTCCTCCCCAGGAATGGCCTACCATAATATAAGGTGGCATAATTTCAAGTTGCCCAAGGATATCATGAAGCCTTTCTGCTGTAAATTCAGGATTAGGAGCTTCTTCGGTCTGGTCAGATTGACCTATTCCGGCACGTTCATAGGTAAATACCGGAAGCGTGTCTGGTAATTGCTGAATTAATGCATTCCAACTTTGAATGGGCGAACCCAGGCCGCTTTCCAGTATTACAATCGGTTCTCCCTCTGAGCGATTGTTTAATCCTTTGGAATTAACCTGGACATTTTTACCATTAAACTGAATTATTTGAATTCCTTCCTGGAGCTGTGCAGTGCTTATAAAATATCCGAATAAAAAAAACAGCAACAATAGGAGAGTCCCATTCTGATGCATTTTCATAAATGTAAGTTATTGGTTGTTAGTTAAATATACTTAAAAAAATATTAGATATTCAAAAATGTAAGCATCAGTGGGAAATAAAGAATATTACGGTGTCCCCTGAAATTTAATTTTGTGGTTCTAGAAAAAGTCAATTCATTAATTATTTGAACTTGTGGCCATTGCTGTGGTATGGTCACTATATTTTAACCGAAAACGGCTTAAATATATTGATTTTATGGTTAAATTAGAGTGTTGATTATCAATGCATTGAACCGGGATGTCATAATGCTGATAACCTAAAATTTGTTACAACCATTACCAATGCAGAATGTAATAAACCAAAGAAATGGTATTGATGTAAACCAATTAATGGGGACCATTGATGCTGTAAAAAAGGATCCTGAAATCGCCAATTTTGAGTTCAGGGCTAAAACCGACTGGTTAGGAGGTGGACATGTACGTACCACTATCCAGAATTTCTATGGGGCGAAAGAGGAAAATACTTCCCGGGCGACCCCTATTATGATTGAGGGAGACGAACCTCCTGTTCTTCTGGGGGAAAATCGAGGAGCTAATGCTGTAGAGGCGCTTCTTCATGCGCTGGCATCCTGCCTTGCTATAGGTTTTATTTATAACGCAGCGGCAAGGGAAATAAATGTTGAAAGCCTATCTTTTGATATGAAGGGACGAATTGATCTACATGCTTTTCTCGGTCTTTCGAACGAAAAACGACCTGGCTATGAAAATATCGAGGTTATTTATAAAATTAAGGCGGACGCCCCTCGCGAAAATCTTATTGATCTATGTGATTATGTTCAAAAAACTTCTCCAGTGCTGGATATGTTAAGAAATCCGGTAAAGGTGAATATAGAAATGGCATAATTGCCAGGACATCCCGGAATTTTAGATTTACAATTAGATTATATTATTTACTTCCCCTTTTCTTTCAGACTTTCCTGTTAAGCTATTTACCGCTCAGGAGCGAATGCAAATAGGATATTATTTTAACTGAAAGAATCAATAAAATGCCAGAGATAAAGCAGCCCGTTATACTTTACACAGGGATCAATCAGGAGGTGATTTATGATGATCCAGATTCAACTATTCTTGAATGCTCCATTAGTAACCAAATTCCTCATTTACATGAATGTGGTGGGAACGGTCGTTGCTCCACCTGCAGGATTCGTGTGATTCATGGCAGCAAGAACATTTCACCTCCAACCATGAGAGAACGTGAAATGGCTGAAATTAGAAGGTGGGATCCTTCGGTTCGGCTGGCCTGTCAATGTTACGTAAAGGGTGATATCGCCATTCAACGCCTCGTATGGACCAGTGCTGAAGTGAATAAACTGCAATTGGAAACGGTGCCAGAGGGAGTTGCCGAAGAACGTGCCATTGCCATCCTCTTTTGTGATATCCGAAATTTCACCAAAATGGCTTTTGAGAATTCAACTTTCGATATGGCACATATTCTCAATAGGTTCTACACCACCATTGGAGATCCTATCCTTTTTAATAATGGCGTAATTTACCAGTATATAGGCGATGAAATAATCGGTTTATTTGGCGTTGGCGGAGGAACCAGAGAAAAGAACTGCAGAGATGCAGCGAGAGCCGCTCTGGGAATGAATTATGCAATTGAACATTTGAATCAAATGGAGCTGATAGATTTCGATCTGAATATAAAAACCGGAATAGGGATCAATTTTGGGAAGGCCTTTATTGGTCACCTTGGGCATCCTAAACATAAACAACTTGCGGTTGTTGGAGATCCCATTAATACGGCTAGTAGAATCCAGTCTTTTAATAAAGATGTGGGAACCCGAATACTGATTTCCAAATCGGTCTTAAAAAGTGTTCCTGAAGATACTTTTGAACTGGGAAAGGAATTCAATACCAAGTTTGCAGGTCATGAGCACGAAAGTAGCTTATACGAACTCATTGGTTTTAAAGAACTGGATATTCAGTTGGAACTGCAGAGCTCTATGGATTTTCTGTTTACCGATAAGGATGAATTCGCTAGGAAGTTTTATGACAGGGTTTTCGAAAAAGCACCGGAAACCAGGGATCTTTTCAAGAGGAACATGAGAGAGCAGGGAAGGTTGTTAACTCATATGCTGGGAAGTATTGTTTATTCCCTTAGCCGGCCTGAAAATTTAAAGACAGGCCTGGAATTCCTTGGAAAAAGTCATTACAGGTATGGTGTTCGAAAAGAGCACTATCCGGTTGTAGTGAGTTCTATGATGGAAACTATTGAGGAACAACTGGGGGGGCACGCGACACCCAAACTTCTTGCGGCATGGGATCAGGCCCTTGCTTATGTCACTGGTGAAATGATGAAGTTTACTGAATAATTTTTTCTGAAAATTTGCTAATTACCATAGCCCACTTTAGGAGCTGGCGCTTCTCTTTCTTTCAGAATTGGTAAAACTTTCCTGTAGGTGAGACATCTCCAGAGCCATTCTACGGTACCAAATTTAAAATATTGTAACCATATCCTACTGTATATCACCTGAAGACAGAAAACAGCAAGCGCAGTGAAGAAAGTTTGCGAGGGACTTAAAGTTTCGTAAAGAGAAAATCCAATTGATGAAAACAGGAATAATCCAATAAGGCTTTGCATCAGGTAATTGGTCAGAGCCATTCCACCCACATACTGGAGTGGTTTAAAAATTAATCTCCATTTTGTTTGATACCAGAGCCAGCCAATAATCCACAAATAAAACAGTCCCATCATCACATCAGATACGATCATTAATTTAATGAAATAAGGACGAAAGGCTGGGTTACTGTAAATTTCGAATTCGGGTAAATAAAAGAGAAATACGATCCGGTACAGATTGGTTAGGACCGTTGTGAAAATTAGCGGCACCCCTATTTTCTGAATAAAGGTATTTAGCGATTTATAAATTTGATTTTTACCAAGGTAAATGCCTAGAATGAACATCGAGAGGGCCATTGGTGCCAGAAAGCCAAAAAGCATTGGGATGTTGCTCATATATTCGAGTATCTTTAATTTAATTCCTTCAAGATAAGAGCCACGGCTAATTATCCGGTTAACTTCAGCATCGTCGTAGGCTCCAAGATAACTTCCCGGATCGAAACCCACGCTTTCAAATAAGAAACCAAAAACATGGTCGTAAAATGGGAATAAAAGAAAAAAGGCTGAAAGAAAAATGAGAAGTTTGTTTGACCTCCCTATCAGAAATACAACCAGAAGGCCTAATAATGCATAAAGGTTCAGTACATCGCCCGACCAAAGAAAAATTATATGACAAATACCTATAATGAACAGGATTAACATCCTTCGGGCAATGAAGGAGAAAAATTTAATTCCTTTCTTTTTCAATCTTAAGGCTTGAATAGAAATTCCCAAACCGAATAGAAGGGAGAATATGGGAAAGAACTTGGTGTAAAAGAATAATTGTAAGATCCTTTCCGCTAGCTGATCGATATCTGAGGTCCATTGCTGTGCGAATTCATCCTGGTTGAGAAAGGTTGAATTCATAATCACAATATTAACAACAAAGATCCCAAGTATAGCAAATCCCCGGTATACATCCAGTAGGTGAATTCTTTTATCTTTTGCGATAGGTTTTATGGTCTCAGTTTCCAATTTGATTTGCTGATTTTATTCTAAAGATTTGGCTAACGGTCTCGACGGTGAAGATAAAGAATAGTTCAGGCTTAGATAAGCATTTTGGAAGAATCTTCAGATAAGAGGAAAAGGATTGTCTTATTACTACTGATTGATATAGGAGCAATACGATTAAACCTTCAATATTCCCCTAAATCCTCGGGCGGCGTAGTAAGATTCAGCACCATTATGATAGATAAAGACACGACCATATCGGAAATCCCCAAATATGGCTCCACCAAGTTTCCTTACCTCTTCAGGTGTACGTAACCAACTGGAGGTTTTGGTATCGAATTCTCCGAGAGACTGTAATTTTTTGTACTGGTCTTCAGTCATTAATTCTATACCCATATTATGAGCAAAATCCATGGCATTATC
Organism: Christiangramia bathymodioli; assembly: GCA_009735695.1. Taxonomy (GTDB): domain Bacteria; phylum Bacteroidota; class Bacteroidia; order Flavobacteriales; family Flavobacteriaceae; genus Christiangramia; species Christiangramia bathymodioli. The sequence goes on along the minus strand of SRSL01000008.1, from coordinate 16,704 downwards.
TTTTGGCTTGAATTTTTTTCTGGATTCCCAGGCTTCTTTATCATAACAAAGGCTGCGCCTGCCTGTAGGACTCTCCCTGGAAAAGTCACAAAAAATATATTCATCAGAGGATTTGTTGTATTCGAGCAAAGCCGGTTCGCCACCTGACTTTTCCATTTCGTAAAGCGACCACAATTTTTCCGGATGATTCTCGAGCTTTGATTTCAGATCTATCCAGCCAAGCTTGGGAAACCTTTCCCTGGAATTCTTAAAACGATCTTCAAGGCTTTCTAAAATCGAAAAAGAATCTTTAGTATTCAATGTCTTCCTGGAACTCATCTTAAGCAATTTTTTAGTGAGGTTGTGTCAACTTTTTTAAAATTGGTTTAATATAAAAGGTTTTATCCTTTGAGGCATACGCCGCCAGCTTAATTACTCATAAAACTCTTTTGGATATTCTACCAGGCCTTTGATTTCCTTCAAAGCATCCTTTTTCAGTTCTACAAGCATACAATTCTCTTTTGGAGCTTTAAAGGGAAATTCAATATTAAATAATTCGGCCCTTTTATATCCAAACCTGGGGTAATAATTTTCATGTCCAAGCAAAACAACTGAACTAAAATCAAGGGCCCGTGCTTTTTGTTGGGCAAAATTTATCAAAGCGCTACCGATTCCTCTCCCTTGAAATTCTGGCAAAACCGAAATAGGAGCGAGGGCAAGAGAATCGAAAGTGTTATGGTTATTCTTTATTTTAACCCGGGTTAATAGAATATAACCAACAATTTTGTTTTCAAATTCGGCAACGAGAGACAGTTCAGGAATAAATGCATTGGATTTTCTCAATTTTTCAACCAAAAACTGCTCTTTATGGTTGCTCATTTTCTCGTCCTGGAACGACTCCTTTATGACTTCAAAGACTGTTTTATGATCCTTTTCTGTTTCCTGTCTAATATGAATATTCAGTGGTTCTAACATTGTTCTAAATTTACCCGGAATTTTAAGCCCAGCGGAAGTTTGCATGTATAACAGCCCAGAAATAAGGATTAAAATTTTAATCTCGTATCGGCTTTTAAGAGTCTTTTCGCCTCGGTCCAGTCGGGTAGATGATCAGTTTCTATGGTAATGGTCCTTATTTCCCTCGCGATCTTTTTACTTTTTTTCATCGCTTCTAAATGAGCCCCGCTACCGGCAAAATCCTTTAGTTCCTGTTCATTATTCCACAGCGTCATCGTATAATGCCAGGTCCAGAATCCCCTTTTTTTGAAGTCTCTACAATTAGTAGCCCTTAGCTGTTTAATGATTTTCATGGCGCTGTAGGATAATGCGAAAAACTTTACAGGGCCCTTTAACTCAATAGAGGTGATAGTGGCTTTCATATTTTTAAATATATGCCAGTTTACCGAGCTTTTAATTTTCTTCTTAAGCGCCAGGCGATCACTGTAGGAATGAGTGCTATTAAAAGTCCGATTAACAAACCTTGAAAAGTATATTTAAGAGTTTGATTGGTCTCTATGTCATGCCGGTGATTCCAGATTTCTACAATTTTTCCATCCTTAATCCTGAAAACATTAATTATGGCGAGTTTTTCCATTCCAAAAAGCTGCCCGGTGAATGTTTTGGGTTCAAGGCTTGCATGCCATCTTGTGGCCACTAAATCCCCTTCAGCTATCTGGTAATCAATCTTTCCGCTTAATTCGCCCGTATCCCAGAACCTGTCTGCAATATTCTTTTGTTCTACCGCTGGCTCTGTTACGGCTTTCCTGTCGAAGATATCGTGAACCACATATTCTTCGGCAACATATTTTCCGTATTTATCAGTATTATTAGTAAACCATAGGTCCTTGTAGAAATTGCGTGCAATTTCCTTGTTAACCTCAGTTTGATCTGTTGTCTTCAAATCAGCTGTCTGTCCAAATCCATTCGCCACGCTAATCCAAACAAAAACAATTGCTAATACATATTTCATATTGATGGTTTAAATGAGTTCATTTTTACAGCTAATTTTTGGTATCATTTCTCAATCAGCGCTTGAGTTTACCTGTATCTAAAATAATATATTTCAGTTAATTAGCTGTTGTATTTAGGTTGCTGAAGTAGATTTAATATGTTTAGGCATTCTGAATTTTATGATAAGAGAAGAAATAATGGTTAATCCACCAATCAGGTAAATAGCATATTCCACCCCAAAAAGGTCGGCAGTTATTCCCGAAATGATCGCACCAAATGCGTAACCTAAATCCCGCCAAAGCCTGAAGGTCCCGATGCTTTCTGCCCGTTGAATAGGACTGGTAGCCTGGGCAATCGTAGACAGAAAAGTGGGGTAGACCAAAGCGGTTCCTAAACCTATAATACCTGATATGAATGCCAGGATGTAAAAATCATTACTGAACGGAATGAGGAAAATAGCGATACCCTGCAACAACATCCCCCAGAATAGCATTGCTTTTTTTGAATAGTGGTCAGACATTTTACCCGTAAATAGTTGTCCGAATCCCCAAACGGTAGGATAGATCGCGGTGATGATCCCAATATTTTCGTTGTTATAGTTGAGTGAAAGAAGAATGATGGGAAGTAGCCCCCAGATCATTCCATCATTTAGATTGTTCACCAGGCCTGCCTGAGTTACCGAGCTCAGGGTCTTATTTTTAAAGGTGGTTTCCAGGAAAATGTTTTCGAGCTGTCCCGTTTTATTGGTTGAACTTTCCTTATTGACAAAGTCCCGGGTATCTCTCACCCAAAATATTGAAAGGAGTAAACCTACAAAGGCAATAAAAATTCCGAGGTAGAATGGGTAGGGAGTAACGCCATAAGTATTAGCGATCCAACCGGTAAGAAAGGCGACGACACCCACTGCAAAATAGCCAGAGAATTCGTTTAATCCCATTGCCAGGCCCCGGTCTTTTTCACCAACCAGGTCTATCTTCATTACCACGGTACTGCTCCATGCCAGGCCCTGACTCGCACCTAGCAGAATATTGGCAAAAACCACAAAACTCCAGGCTGGCGCATAGATGAGAATAAATGGAACCGGGATGGCAAGAAGCCAGCCGATTAAAAGCAAATTTTTACGACCGTATTGGTTAGCAAGCCTCCCGGTATAAAAGTTGGCGATGGCCTTGGTAATTCCAAAAGCGGTAATAAAGGAAAGAATGGCTGTTTTGGAAGCAATCCCAAATTCAGATTCTGCAAACTGGGGAAAGATAGAACGTTCCATCCCGATCATTCCGCCAACAAACGCATTGATCACAACCAATAAGGTAAACTGTTTCCAGTTTTCTTTAAGTCCCAGTTTTATTTCATCGGTATTCATATAAAAGGTATTGTAGAACTTTTACTTGAAGTGGTATGCTTTGCCAAGTTATCCAATTTTTGGATACTTGTACAAGCCGTTTGTCTTATCTGTTTTTATTTTTTGTATCGGTAACTATTCGAGATCAAGAAGAAAAATTTTCGAATTTTCGTCGCGACATCCTGAGGAGGTGAATTTTGAAGAACAGGAGGTTGCTCAACCCGAAGAGCATCTAAAGAGTTGCGATGATGGAATGTTACTCAAATGTATTTCTGCTGAAATTTAAAAACTTTAAAATGCTTCAAACTCTAGATCTTCAAACTTTTCGATTTCAGATAATTTAATGCGATCCTCGATTTCGATCATATTTGATACGACCTGAAAGCTCTCCTCTTCAGCGTTACCATATTTATTGATATTTTCAACAAGCGTTCTTTCCATTTTAATAAAATCGATTTCTTTCCTCTTCAGCACCTTTGGCCCATAATTATGACTTATTTCGAAACTAATCAGCCTGAAACTTGAGTCTTCATATCTGAAAATATATTTTTTATAGCCATATCTTCCTCGGCTGAAATGAATATGCAAAAAGTTGTCAAGCGTTTGGAAGCTTAATTCTGGCGGGAAGTAAACTCCGCCATCTTCATTTTCTGAAATAAAACAATCTTTGTTTTCAACTACTTTTTCCAAATCATCACCTTTATCGAGAAGGATTATAATGCCTCTCCTGTTGCGCTCCATGATTTCTCCAGCTCTGTTCTTTATAATCGCCTCTTCCCTGGTGTCCTTGATAATAAGAACATGATCTTTCTTTTTATCATAATTCAGGTCGCCCGTGTGGTGTTCAGAAAGTATATATCCGTCAGGAATAAATTCTGAAGGATTTTTCTTTTGTGACAGACAATTGATACTGAAGATCACAAAGATTATTGCATGTAAAAATGTTTTACTCATCAAAATTCGCGTGTGCAGTTAAATTTGAAATGGAGTTGAAGATATTGATTTTATACGGAAATCTACTGTGTATAGTGAATGTGACCAAAAGATTACAAATCTTTACTCTATTAATTACAGAAGTTGCTTTCAGAAAATTAATAAAAATCAAAAGCCCTGTTTTCTGAAGATCAAATTATGCAGCAAAAAAAGGCTAAAACCACCTATAACTAATACTATTAAGTAGGGCAGGCTCATATTTATTGAACTAAAACCATCATCTAACCAGAATCCGAAATTATAAACCACCATACCGGTAAGGCTGGTTAAACTTATGGCCCAGATCATTCTAATAACGGCCGTTTTTGAATCGAATAGAAAGTGATACAGAGAGGTTAAGAGTAGGAAAATCCAGATCAGGCTGGTGAAAAGATAGGGCAGGAGGTTTAAAACAGAGCCCTCTCCGCTTCTCGCCGGTTGATCTAATTGTGCCTCTATAAAAAACAATGAAAAAGTGATCAAAAACAAAATGCAGGATAAGCCGAATATCTTTAAAGCGGTTTTTAGGAATCTATTCATTCTCGGTTTTCAAATTAGACCTAGCCATGAACCACGGCCGTATATTTCTATTAAATCAGGTTACCAAATTTTCTTCAGAATTTAAATTTCCTCTCTTATTAGATAAAAAGAGACTTCTTGATAATTTGGTTTATGCTCCAAGATAATGAATTTCTCACGGTTGTTTTTTTATGATCAAAAACTGTTCATTCCTTTGTGCCACACGGCCTCTTTCACCAAAAGATTCCTTTTATAATTCTTTCCATACCAGGTAAGTTGTATAAATAATGTAAAAGGCGAAGAGGACGCCTGCTTCCCAACGGTCTAGTTTTTTCCGCTGTCCGGTAAGCATGGATGTTAACAGAAAAATAGTACCTCCAATCAGGATATACAGGTCAAGATTAAATTTAGGGTTAAACTGAACCGGGTTAATTATGCTGCTAATTGCCAGGATGAGCAAAATGTTGAAAACGTTAGATCCAATCACATTCCCAATCGCTATATCGCTATTCTTTTTGGTTGCAGCGACAATAGAAGTTACCAGTTCAGGTAAGGAAGTTCCCGCAGCGACTATCGTTAAACCGATTATTTTTTCACTTACCTGTAATGCATTTGCGATTTCCACGCTATTTGTCACCACCAGTTGTCCCCCCAAAATCAATCCGCCTAACCCCACGATTATGAGGCCCCATATCTTTTTAACTGATATATGATCTTCACTGGAAATGCTTTGAGGATCATTCTTTATTTGCTTAAAAACATAATACAGAAACACGATAAAGAATACTAACATGACCAGGCCGTCAATTCGGCTGGAAGAGGTTTCCCCGCTGAAAACAAAATCGTTTAGCAGAAATAATAAAAGCACACTAACCAGCAGCGAGATAGGGATTTCCTTCCATGCAGTGGACGACTGCACCTTAACTGGATAAATTAACCCGGCTAAGCCAAGGATGATAAAAAGATTAAAATTATTACTTCCAATAATATTCCCCAGCACGATATCTGAAAGTCCTTTTGAAGAAGCAATGCTATTTACCACCAGTTCTGGAGCAGAAGTTCCGAATGCCACGATCGTCAAGCCTATGACCAGGTCTGGAACATTATATCTTTTTGCCAGGGCTGAAGCTCCATCTACCAGCCAGTTTGCCCCGAAAATGAGCGCAGCGAATCCTGCGACGACCAGAATACCAGGTATAATCATAAAAAGATTTTTTAATCAAATGTAAACCAATAGTTAATTGCTTTTGCAAGGATTAGTTTTCAAAATAAAAAGTATTCTAACTGTTTTGCCTGAAAAATGTTTGCCAGGCTGCCAAAGAGTTATTAAGGGAACTTTTCAAAATTTTAAAGAAGGTAATAAATCAATTCTGAAATGATCAAAACTAGAGTTCTTCCGGAGATTTTGTTGTGTTGGTGATTCTCCATTTAGTATCATATACCGATTTATATTCGATTTCCATTAAAAAGTTCTCAGAATTTAGTAGGCTGTATATTTTATTGGAAAGTATAATAGGAGCTACTTTAACGAGAGTATCGGCTTTTGACATTTCTATCTCCTCTGGATCATTATTCAGGGAAATCAATTCCAGCTTTTCTCCTGGTGAAATCAGCTGGCCATTGGTAATATTTGAAATTAAAAGATCACTATGATATTTTTCCGGGATCGTATCCATGAGGTACAAACCTAAATCATCGTAAAACCTGCCAGAGCCATCGCTAATTCTCACTTTTTCGATGATTGCAGGTCCAACTCCCTTGTTGGTTAAACTATACGCGTAATTTAAACTTCCGCCTTTTTCATTGTTGAGCATCAAATGCGGATAGACAGACATATGTTGCTGCTCGCTGATTACCGAGGTCTGGTAAATGAATGCAATTAGAGTAAGAGCGCTAATAGCGATCGCTATGTAGTTAATAAACTTCCTTTTGAAAAGCTTCCTGAACTTTCTCACGTATGGTCAATTAAAAAAGTAACTGAAATTAGCTATTTTTCCAATACGTGAGTTAAGGGAGATTCAATTTTTTTGTTTCTAAATGTAATGAAACAACGACCATGTTGCCTGTCAAAATATATGGACGGCTATGAAATGTTACATTTTTATCAGAGTCATGGTTCTCGCCTGAAGTTTCCACATGTTATACTGTTTGATAAATACACTGGTAAATCTTATTTTCTCAGGAACCGGTCTGCTCATAATGCTGCCTTTCATTTCCAGAACTCCCACAACTATACCGAGCTTATCCTTCTCAATAATTTTATCTACGCTAAGCTTAACAGAAGAAATATTCAGGTTATTAACGCCATTTATCACCTGTTGTTTATCTTCAATAATACCAGGAGCGCCTATGAAAATATAATCATCCGTAGCAATATTTTTAAGGGCTTCGGTATTTTTATTTAAGGCCATTTCAACGAACAAATACTCATTGAGTTCTGCCAGATCCATTTGTTTGAAATCTTCCGACTCCTGACCGACCCCTAACCAAGGAAAAAAGAGGAGTACTATAAGATATTGTTTCATAGGATTAATCTTTAACGACCTACGCCTTTGCAGTGGAAATGCTTCCAGGTTGTTTCAGAAATAAAAATAAGCATAAAAGCGATAGGGTTTATTACATTCCATTTTCAGGAGATTTTGCTGAAGGCGTAAATTACATCAGGAAGCAGCTTTTTTCAGGCTTTTGCCGATAACGGGGTCAATGCCTGCAGTATACTCTAAATTAACAGGATCTTTATCTGTTAACTGTCTATATAAAATACATGCACTTAAAAAAGCACCTTTCCTGGATGGATGCATACTATCTTCTAATAGATCAATTTCAGGATGCTCGAGGGAAAGCTTTCGGTAAATTTCACCATGTTGAGTAAGCGCCAGATTATTATTTTTTGACAATTCCTTATAGCCCTTCTGAAGCCCATTAAAGTAATCTTTTTCATTATTTAATTTAGCAGAACAAATTTTATCATCAATATCAGATTCAGGATTAATAAAGAATGCCGGATAACAAAACTCCCTGGGATACTCCACCTGGGTTACCCAGGTTTGAAAAAGGTAAAATTTGGTATCTGGATGGCTTAATTCTTTAACCTGTTTAATGGCCAGGTCAACTTTTTGGTTACGAACTTCCGGAACCATAATCCTCACACCGCCAGTTTGTAAAACAATGATATCCCAATCTTTTTCCAGGATCTTTTTTTCGGTTTCAGTCTTTTCTTCACCAGATTTTTTCCTAGTGCTTATTTGGTCTTTCGAACTCTCCAAAATGATATTATCCAAATGAGCTTCCAGTGAAAATCCAGGGTGAGTGGCCTGTTCAACTATGATATTCCTGTCGGTTTCTTCCAGCATTTCCTGAAGCATTTGTGGCATATCATTATAATAGGTTAAACTATTGCCGATGAGCAGTACATGCATAGGCTCTGCCTTTTTTTTAATTTCAGAATTGCAACTTGCAAGACTCAGAAAAAGGAGCAGGAATAGGATGTTTTTCATACTTTAAGGTTAAAATGCTTTCAATTAAGTAGGTGCGTCTGAAAATGGGATATTTTACCAGACCTATAATTTTGTCAAGATAAACTTTTAATTGATAACGGTAAGGCTTGCTATGAAGCAAAGGATGAATTCTTTTTGGAGTAAATAAGGCCATTTAATTAATATCTTGGTTTTAGAATTTCAATTGAAGTGGTGCGACTCCTTGACCTAAAATGACCTAAATAGGCATAAGCCTAATATGGGATGGGTTCTATTTTTCTGAAATTTCCTTTAGTCTATCCAGAGCTTCTGGATAAGTTTTATTGAAGTAATCTAAATATTCATCTATCGCATCCATCTCCACGGTTACGGTTGTGATACCATCATTTTCCTTAAAATAATAGTTTTCGAATCCGCCTGCCCATTTTTCTACCTGTTCACCTGTAGTTACTTCTGTGTCCCCATCTAGTATTCCGTAGTGACGAATTGAAATAAAGTCTGCTGGTTTGTGAGCTGCAATTTCCGAAACCATTCCACCTTTTTTACCATTTTCGTCTTCTCCCACAAAAAGGATTTTGCTACCCTCATTCCAACTGCCTTCAAAAGTTGAAGTAGGATTAAAAGCAGCTGTCCAATACTCATAAGTTTTCTTATTTTTCAGGCCAAGCATCGTTTCATATACTTTATGAGCTGGTGCGCTTATCTTCTTTGTAAATTTCAATTTTTCCATTGGTGATTTTTTAATGCTATCAACTATTCAATTTACGGATAAATCTAGTTGTATTTGGATACCTTTTTAATAAATAAAATAGTTAGGTGATGTGAAGATCATGTTTAGCTATTAAAAACTTTGTACAGGTAATTTTTTTCTTTCTCTGCTGATTAAAAAATAGGCCACAATTAAATTAGGAACCCAACTTAACCAGCCTGTAATAAGGTAAGCAGAAATAAATTTTCCGGTTATTACAGTAAGTATAGGAAGCCATATTCTTAAGGTAACAGCAGAAAAGCAGACTGCATAGCTGTAGATCATATATTCTTTATGTAACCTGATTTTGCGGGATTTAATGGATTTATAGGCTAAAATTGTGGTTGTTAGCCACACAATTGCACTTAGCGAAAATCCAATTCTGTTCGTAATTCCGCCAGTTGCGAATTGAGCTATATAAAGTCCGCACAATCCACTAACTATAGCAGTTAAAACATATATTTTGCCGATAGTTCGATGCAGTGCCATCTTATTTCTTCGTAATCTGGAATTGAATTGCGTCCAGCCGATCAACAAGGCAATTCCGCCAAAAATGATATGGCCATAAAAGCCAAAATTCCAGGTGACATTCTGAAGCAAATCCGGGCTTTTAGAGGATAATAATCCAAAACGTCGATCTAAAATAAAATACAGAATTGGATACAGTCCCACTGAAACACTCAGGGCACCGAAAATTAACCATTTGGATCTGTTAAAAATTTTATTCAACAAACTTTAAGCTTAGCAGAATTCTATTGCTGAAGTTAACTCTTTTTAATTTAAGCTATTGCGTAAATTTTAAAGTTTATGATTGGAAAAATTCTGATATATGAAAGTAGTTCCAACGACTGCGTTAATTACTGGTAACGGGAAACAGGACTCGGGATTGTGGCTTATTAATTTTATTTTTAAAATAAGGATTGTCAGAAAACTGCCCGCTATTTGAGTATTTAGCTGTTAGTGCAAGTAAGTAAGTTGTTATGAAATTTCCGAAAGGATGATTTTATCAATTATCCATTTATCCTTTGCTTTTTTAATAAAAACTCTGAATCCACTGCCATGTGATATTCCAATGGTAAGTCCTATGGTCATTACACCAAAGTGCTTGTTTTTATCAAATTGTATTCTGCTTATTGTTACAATGGAATTTAGAGAGAAACCGTCTTCAGTACTCCATATTTTTCCTCCCTCGGGCAAATCTGACAGATATATTAAATTTATCTTTTTATCCGCCAATAATCTATCAATTTCAACCTTATATTTTTTATGAATATTTATTGTATCAATAGCTGTATTCCCAAGATTAAAATATTTTAGGAATTCGCTTTTGTCTTTCCCGTCAAGCAAGAATGTTGAATCCCTAATAGCTGTTACCAATTTGACCGAATCTTTATAATATTCTTTTTTTAATGTTTCAAATTCCTGCCATCGTCGTTTTGATTCAATTGTATCGAACCCAATTACTTTTCCATTAGAATCATGGATCATGGGTGGAGGCGGAATGGGAACCCTAGTATCCAAATGAAGAGAATCCATTAATTGTGGGAAAATTTCATATGCCACTTCCTTTTCGAATTTTAAATGATCGAATTTATCATTGCAACTATTAAGTAATAATAGAATGGCTATGAAAGCAAAAAAATTCTTCAACATATTTGTTACAGAGACCGCGCATAACACAAGTCGCGGAAATTTGGATTCCTAATTGAAGGCCGGTTTCTTTTAATAGATCTCTAAAATAAGCATTTTTGTCTTTTTACCTTTTTTGCCTTATGCTTTGTAGTATGCATTGGCTAAAAAATGTTTTTACAATTTATTTTCCTGGTTACAGGTTAACTCTTATTAAGTCGTAGTCTTTGATCACATGTTTTTCAATTTGTCTCAATTTTTTTTATAACTTCTCCGTCTAAAAAATTTTTCATGGCAAAAAGGTTTATTTTAATTTTAATGGCATTGAGTTTACTGTCCTGTTCAAGGGAAGATGATTCTCGAATCAGGTCTTTTTTTGTAAAGGCTTCTGTTTGGCATCAGAGTGAACAAATTCGTGTCGATCAAAATTTTACGGTTTATTATTTTGAGAATATTAACGTGAATGATGGCTATACTGCACAGCCGGGAGGAATTTTAATTAAGGACGAAACTGGAGAATCTTTCAGCTTTGATCGAAAATTTGATGTAGTGAATGGAAAAGTTATTATAGAGAATGTTCCTCATAATATTCACACCGTGGTTCTGGATATGACTAACACCTTTCGTTCAGATATCGATATTGTCAAATTAGGCGTTGTAGCCTGGAATGCCGGAACTGAAAATTATGATAAGGGTCAAGGAGTGGAGTTAACTTTTGATATTTCCCCTTATACTCCCTCTACGGTATTTCAATAATTTTATTTTTTCTATTACCTATTTCAGGAAATAACAGGTTTTAGAAAAGCTACTCTTTTTTTACCATTTGTGGCACATTATCATAATATTCCTGGGTTAGGACTTCTGTCCATTCAGTTGGTTGTTCTCCCCCATAGAATGCTAAATAAGTAACATCGCTATCTTTTGTTGAGGAGTGCCAATGCTCAGTATCTTTCTCACATCTAATTACATCTCCCTCTGTTAAAATTATAGGTTTTTTACCTCTTTCCTGATAATAGGCTTTACCATCTACAATAACTAATACCTGTACAGAACCGTGTTTGTGCCAATCTAAAGTCGAGTTAGCCTTGAAGGTTACTTTCGTAATATTATATCCTAATTCCGGATCATCGTGAATTATAGGATTTAACCAGGCTTCTCCTATGTAATGAGTATTCGGAGCTTTAGTTCCTTCGGTTTTATAGGAAGATACTTTATAATCAGAACTTTGAGCAACTATAAATAATGGAGCGAAAAATATCAGTGTAAAAATTAAATTTCTCATAGTACTTTTTAAATTAGTTTTTCTGCATGTTCCAACCATCCTAAACGCTTGCGCATGGCTGCGATTAATACCAGTGTGCGGAATTTAGCATGCGGAGTAGTCGGCTTGTTGATTTTAATTGTTTTCTAAAATAACCATTTTCGCCAAATTACCCGCTATCTGGAGTTATTGCGCTGTTAGGCAAAGTTTTATAATGCCTTTTGAATAGTATTTTTTAATTTTTCCACATTTGCTTTGCTGTAGCCTTCTATTATATCAACAACTACATTTTGGTTGTTAATCACTATATGAGTTGGAAATGCAGTGATATTATATTTATCCTGGTCAATTAATACAATATCATAGGAAAATGGATTTTTAGGTAAAAAGTTATTTACTAGATTTTCGCTCGATGTATTAATCGCTGGTGCAATGAAACTTACATTTTCACTTTTGAACTTTTTCACCAATTCATTCAATTCTGGAATTTCTTTAATACATGGTGCACACCAGGTTCCCCAAAAGTTTAATACAACCACGTTGCCTTTTAAGGATTCTGATGATATTTCATTACCGTAAATATCTGAATATTTGAAAGGTGAAATTTTTTCTCCAATTTCATATTTTAATCGATGACCAAATTTTGGATCAATAATTATTGCAAAAGAATGATCTAGAGTAGGTATAGTTTTCAATATTTGTCCGAACTGAGCATTTTCATTTATTGGTTGGCTAAATTTCCATGTTTTACCATCGTCGTTTGAAATTCCAACTATATAGCTTTTGCCTCTGAAATCAATTTGAAATAAGGATTGAATTTGATCTCCAGATTTGGTTGATTTTAAAAACTTTTCATAAGTAAATTTATCAGAATCATTTTTTAGAATCTTCATCCAAATCTCAACAAACTTTTCTTTGTTTGCTAGATCATTATTATAATATCTCGGTAATAGATAGTCAACATATTCTTCAATTTGCTTCTTATTATAAACTTCTATCATCTCTTTCAATTGAACAGCGCCAGATGTTTGATTCTGGTTTTGTCCGATAACAGAAATACCAAATAATAGAATAAGGGCATTTATTAAAAATTTCATGTAGAAATTGATTTTGGGTTAAATGAAATTTTGCCTAACGGTTTCGGCTATCGCCAGTTGCGGAATTTGGACTCGGATTTGTCGGTTTGTTGATTTTAAATTGGTTTCTAAAATAACCATTTTCACCAAACTACCCGCTATTTGAGTTATGCGGTATTGTGCTAAGTTTTATTGCACTAATCTCTTTTCTAACTCTGTTCTAATTTTCTCTGCATCGGGGTTGATTGCTATTAGTTTACCATTTTCATCTATTAAAAACATTCCACCACCACCTCCATCAACTCCATATTTTAGCCAAATGTTATTCTCACGATCTAGTTCAACTAAGTTTTTCCATGGCCATCTTTCCTTTTCAAGAAATCTTTCTAATCTTTCTGTATTATTAAATTCGCCAGCAACACCTACAATTGTAAATCCCTGATCCTTATATTCTTCATAAATAGGCATCACTTCTCTGGTTTTTTTAATACACGGTCCACACCATGTTGCCCACAAATCTAATAAGGCTACTTTTCCTTGTATTTCATTCGATAAATTGACCGATTTTCCATTCAAATCTGGAGCACTAAAATCAATAAATTCACTACCGACTTTAACCATTTTCATGGCAACTAGTAGGTTTTGAGCCAAATTGTTATAGGGATGATTTTTATTTTTTGTTGAAAGTATCTCGTATTGTTTAACTGCTTCTTCAACATTTACAAGATCTTCAAAATAGATCAGTTTATTAAGAAAGAAGAAATAGGAAACAACTGATGGATTTTCAGATACATATGTATTTCTTAATGCCATTTCATCTAGAAAATTAAAGTCAGGGTTTTGAGAAGAAATTGAATCTCTATATTTTTTGAATGAATTTAACTCCTCATTTAATTGGCCACCTTTAATTACATTCTGATCAAACTTTTCTTCCTCATAAATTTCTAAGGTAATATTGGAATTATCCAGGAAAACAGGCATAAATCTACCACCTCCATTTTCTTTCGCACTTCCTAACATTAGATCATATCCAAGAGGATAATCTAAATTATATTCATATTTAAATTTTCCATTTTCAACTGGTATTTCTATAATCGAATCGAAACGAAGATCTTGATCCACTCCCTTTAATAGAATGGAGTTTATATTTTTACTATGAACTTGGCCTGTTAAATAGTAAGTCTCGCTTTTATTGTTGCAATTTGTCATTATGAAAGCAACAATTATTACTAATCCGAAATTTCTTAGGGTGTTCATAGTTTGAATAAAATTTAGCACAACGGGTTCGTATAATACAAGTTGACGGAGTGGGTAACGCGGAGCTGTCGGCTTATTTTGTTTATATCCTGGTTTCTAAAATAACATTTTTGAAAAATACCCGTTATTGGCGATGAGCCGCTCTTGTGCAACGTATTTTACTCACATGTTGATTTTAGTGTTTTTTTTCCATTTTCTTCAACCATTTCAAATCCGTTATCAAGCATTGGTTGAAAGCTTTTTCGTCCAGTAAATTGCCAAAGTGCATATCCATATTGGCATTGATTGATTATACCATTCTGATACTCTTTTAACATTAATTCCTTTAATTCATCCCAATACCTATTCGGCGAATGGATAAAAATTATTAGTGGGTTAAATTCTGGATCGGCAAATTCTTTTTTGTAGTATTTTCTAATTCGTTCAGTGCTAGGAAAACCGTATTTTTTTGTTATTTCTATCATTCTCTCGGTATGTTCAGCATCCATTGGATTAATGTATTTTTTATAAATTAACTTGCTAATACTGTCCGATATAAATCTCCTCTTTTTCATTTCCTCAACTCTTAAACTATCAGGAAGATTTTCGATTCTATCTGTTTCTGATTTGTCAAAAGTCTTAAAAACCGTGTACTCACGCATAGTTTGGTCGTAACCATACATAAATTCCATTTCTTCTACTAAAACGTTTATATCTTTTTGCAAAAGTGCATCTTTAGCAGATTGCGCATAAATTGCATTACTCACTATGATGCCAAAAATCAATAATTTTAATTTCACTCTGGATTTTTTTAAAAATGTTGCACAACGGGTTCGATTATCGCAAATCACGGGAATGAGGACGCGGAGTTGTCGGACTACCGTTTTTATTTATTGGTTTTCTAAAATACACTTTTTCGACAATACACGTTATTTTCGATGAATCGTTGATCTTGCACGTTTTAAATTTCTAGAAACACCTTGTAAAAACTACTTTCTGAACATTCTGTTGGACTGAAATTCATTGTATAGTGTCCATTTTTCACACATTCAAAAATTTGATTTTGTAATTTTTCAGATAATTTCTCTTTAGAATGAACCACATATCTAATAAATTTTTTGCTGTTAAATAGTTCTATTTTTAAAGTTAATGTTGAATTTTTCAAAATCTTTATTCCAGATCTGAAATCATCAAATGAAGAAGAGCTAACCTTAATTAAATATTCTCCTGGTTCTAATTTTACGCTGATTTTTCCATCATTATTAGTATTCAAATCTATTGTAGATTGATTTATTTGTGATATAATTTTTATTCTTACACCCGGAATACCAACTATATTATTATCCACTATTTGTAATAATAATTTGGAATCCTTTGTATCTTCAATTTTTTGAAGTTTAATTTTACTTTTATCTTCTGTATTTTTAAAACTTAGGGTGTAATGAAATGGGAATTCCTTATTGCTCTGTTTTTCTTCAAATGTCCATTTTTGAGAACAAGAGCTAAAGCTTAAAAGGATAAAAAGAAAAATTATTACACGATTCATAAATTGTCTTATACTGAAATAGGTTTACCATTTTTGAATGATTTTCAGACCATTTTAAATGGTTAATAGTTCTAATTTTCGCTGGTTCATTTTGTAGGAACGGTAGGGTAGGTTGCCTAACATATGAACCTGCTTTGGTGTTTTTAAATTCAGGCTAAAATGTGGCCCTTTTTGATTGTAAACTTCAACGGCACTTCTGAGCATCTTCCTGGCTAATTTAAGGTTTTTAATGGTTCTTTTTAAGCCGTATTCATATTTGAGGGTTTGATTGATTCGTTCAGCGACTGCATTTTCATACGGATCTGACTGCTGGGTCATGCCCATGATCAGTCCGTTTTCCTCTGCAAAACCGGTGTATTCCGGATTGCAGTACTGGATCCCACGATCGGAGTGATGGATTAGTTTCTGATCTTTATATTTCCTGTTTCTAAGCGCCATTTTGAGTGCATCGATGCAAAGTGATGTTTTCATATGACTTGCCAGTTTATAGCCCATGATCTGCCTGGAATAGGCATCGGTAACCAAGGCCAGGTACGCATGACCTTTTTCGGTTTTAATGTAGGTAATGTCGCTTACTCAGAGCTGTTCGGGCCGGGTAGGAGCCTTGTCTTTGATCAGGTTCTTGTACTTAAAGAATCGGTGTTTAGAATAAGTGGTGATATGATGTTTTTTAGTTCGGGCCACGAGCAAATTATGCCTTCTCAGGAAGCGATAGAACTTATCCCTTCCCATCTTAATGCCTTGCTGGCGCATGGATTCTTTCAACAGATCATAGAGTTTAAGCCCACCGGTTCTATGGCCGATCTCCTGGCGTTTCTCCAGGACCATCTGGCGAACGATGTGTTCTTTTCTATTTTGAGCACGAAGAGATCTCAGGCGCTTGTAAAAGGCCTGTTTCGAGATCCCAAAACATTGGATCAACCATTTCTTTTTAAACGGTCTTGTTTCTTTTTCTCGATCTCTTTGGCTAATG
>SRSL01000047.1 GCA_009735695.1 Christiangramia bathymodioli | reverse complement strand
CAAGGTACGTGGACGACGCATTGAATGGTCCAATCAACGAGCCTCAACCCCTTGCTCTCAAGGCAACAAGAAGCAAGGAGRCGCTACCTAGMAAGGTRGCACAAAYTGAGGCGGCCGGACTTAATGATGAAGARATGGCYCTYATCATCAAGAGATTCAAGACGGCGCTAAARGGTCGCAAGGGGCAGCCAAGCAAGACMAAGACAAAGGGGAAGCGCTCATGCTTCAAATGTGGTAAGCTTGGTCATTTTATTGCTAACTGTCCCRACAATGATAGTGAYCAGGAWMAAGRGAACAAGAGGGAGAAGAAGAAGMACTAYAAGAAGGCAAARGGCGAGGCRCATCTWGGCAAGGAGTGGGAYTCGGAYTGCTCCTCKTCCGACTCCGACAATGARGGACTCGCYGCCACCGCCTTCAACAARTCRWCCCTCTTCCCCAACGAGCGTCACACATGCCTYATGGCWARGGAGAAGAAGGTATGTACTCGMAACWCTACYTATGCTTCTTCAAGTGAGGACGAATCTAGTGATGAGGATGAARTAGATTATTCATGTTTGTTYAAGGGCTTAGATAGATCTAAGATAGACAAAATTAATGAATTAATTGATGCCTTGAATGAAAAGAATATACTTTTAGAAAAGCAAGAGGATTTGTTGTATGAAGAGCATGATAAATTTGTTGAGGCACAAAAATCCTATGCTTTAGAAGTTAAGAGAAATGAAATGCTTTCTTTTGAACTATCTACTTGTCATGAAACCAT
>SRSL01000045.1 GCA_009735695.1 Christiangramia bathymodioli | reverse complement strand
CACTATACCATACCACAGTATCTGCAGGATCGGCTCCGATATCATCGTTATAATCACTTAAAGTTGTTTGTGACTGGTCATCCTCACAGAAGGTATCGCTCGCATTCTGAAGATCAGGCGCAGCATCAATTGTAATGGTCAATTCTGCATCACTATCACAGGTATCAGAATTGGTCACGGTAGCATAGAAGGTATGATCTCCAACCGCAAGATCTCCCGTTTGAGTCACTACCATGGTACGATCAGAATCACTATACCAAACTACAGTATCTGCAGGATCGGCTCCAATATCATCGTTATAATCACTTAAAGTTGTTTGTGACTGGTCATCCTCACAGAAGGTATCGCTCGCATTCTGAAGATCAGGTGCAGCATCAATTGTAATGGTCAATTCTGCGTCGCTATCACAGGTATCAGAATTGGTTACGGTAGCATAAAAGGTATGCTCTCCTACCGCCAGGTCTCCTGTTTGAGTCACTACCATGGTACGATCAGAATCACTATACCAAACTACAGTATCTCCTCCTCCTGCTCCGATTTCACTATTATAATCACTTAAAGTTGTTTGTGACTGATCATCCTCACAGAAGGTGTCTGATGCGTTAATTAAAGAACTAGTATCATTGATATAAATTGTCAATTCTGCATCACTATCACAGGTATCAGAATTGGTTACGGTAGCATAGAAGGTATGATCTCCAACCGCAAGATCTCCCGTTTGAGTCACTACCATGGTACGATCAGAATCACTATACCAAACTACAGTATCTGCAGGATCG
>SRSL01000044.1 GCA_009735695.1 Christiangramia bathymodioli | reverse complement strand
ACAGTAGGCAAATTACAGCTRAAGTGGGAAGGACCTTTTYTGGTAGTATCTTCGTCAAGACCCGGTTCCTACAGATTGAAGGATATGGAAGGCAACGACATYCGTAGRTCATGGAATGCGGACGAGCTTCGGCGATATTATGTTTARYTTGATGTAATTTTTTCTATTCTTTTTTTTGTGGCACCCTTTTCCTTTCCAAAGGGGAGAAAGGTTTTTAATGGGGCCACAACATGTAATTTTTCTTTTYCTTATTTCAATTYTATAAGAGYRATATCCCCCTAAAAATGTAAATGTAAATGCAAAGGAAAAAGAAAAGAAAACAGGGAGAAGCTCMAWAGTCGTTCCTAAGGGAATGCAGAGCTTACAGCGAAAAATAAACGCTGATTCCGGCTAAAGTAAAAGGCGAAGAAGCTCCTAAGGGAGGCTTACAGCGAAAAGTMAACGCTGATACACCGAAAAGTAAATGGTGAAGCCGAAAAATAAACGGCAAAAAGATGTGAAGCCGAAAAGTAAACGGCAAAAAGATTTGTATCATTCTTGAGGGGATGAAGGGAATATTCATTTGCACRWYACATTACATCATAACATTTGCATTCATAAACATTCACTTAGACATACATAGGATCATCATCAGCATACCATACAGAAAAGGCAGATGCTTCGGCTATGAGGAAAAAACTTCGGAGAAAAAGGAAATTTTCATGCTTCGTTGTGTACGAAAAGAAGGGAAGGTGTTTTTCGCCTTCGGCTCAAAAAGGAAGGTGTTTTTCGCCTTCGGCTCAAAAAGAAAATTT
>SRSL01000007.1 GCA_009735695.1 Christiangramia bathymodioli | reverse complement strand
ATATAACAACTACTAAAGAAATTGCTCAGGTCTTGACGTCTTTTAGTCTTAATTCTTATACACTGGATCATATCTTTCTAAAAAAATATAATCCCTGTCAATTCAATATATCAATGAACGGCCCCTCTGTCCTTCGGACATCTCCCCAAAAGGGGAAATTAACCAAATCCAAAAGGGATTCTCTTGTAAAAACACGAGGAATCGAACCTCTACTTTTTGCCCCAACCGGCTGTTTCTCTTTAATTTTCAATCTGGATTTTTGAACGGCTACTCTTTCTCAAAGCGGGTGCAAATATACAACCCTTTTTCTTTATCCACCAAAACTTTTTTAATAAAATTTTTGATTTTTTTTTAGCTCGCTAACCCAACCTTCAAATGAACTCCGCTCCCTTTCGAAGCGGCTGCAAATGTAAGGTGACTTTTGCTTTCCAACCAAATAAAATCTAAACTTTTTTCGGTCCTTATTTTCGCTGAGCCCTTGCCCTTAGCCTCCTCCAGTACTTTCAGTGAACATCACTTCGTTTCCAAAGCGGGTGCAAATATACGCCTGTTTTTTAATTGCACAATAGGCTTTCAAAATTTTAGGAAGTTTTATTTCAATCGAATCATTTCAGCCAAAAATTGAGGAATTAAAACAGCAAATTCCGGTATTACTATAGAATAATTCAAAGACTAAAAGAATTCAGAAAGAATTCAGCAAAGAGAAAAGATAAAATCCTAAAGAAAAAGATCCCAAACCAGGCCAAAACGCACCAGAAAGTCGGTATATGGATAACTGGGAGCCGAAAAATTATTATTTCCGTCTATAAGATCATTCACATGCTCAAGCTTGAAAAAGATCCTTGCCTTGTCAACTTTGGCGTTGAAAAAGAAGTCTACTACAGGAAAACCGCCGAGCTCCTGATCGTTCTGAACATAAAATTCCGCCAAAACGGGGTCATAGCCGTTCATCTTGTACTTAGTAAAGTATTTAAAGGTAAAGCCAGTTTGAAGGTAAAGCGCGCGCTGGAACCAGTAATCTTTGTAATAAATGGAATTCCTGGTTACAAATTCAGGCACATTCAAAACACCCTGACCTTCAACGACATTCTGATACATGAGCGTATTATAAATACCGAAAAGACCAAAATCGAAGCCTTTTTCAGCTTTGAGTTTTAGATAACGAACCTGGTCACCAGCCTGAAATGGTTTTACTGCCCCTTCTTCATCCAAACCGAAATAGGTATAATTTTCGATTTGCGACAGACTACCATATAGAGAACCAAAAAGCGCTGATTGAAAATCGGCATAAATTCGTTGAGAAACCACATTTTCAAAATCGCCATTCTGCCAATTATAGTTGATATAATCACTCTGGTAGAGCAGGAAATTGAAATTTGGAGCCGAGCTGTTTTGATTCAGCCCAAAACGAATCCGGTTGTTTTCATTAAAATCATATCCGGCAGATGCGGCCAGGTAATTACCGGAAAATTCATCAGCCAGATTCAGCCTGGCTTCAGCTTCCAATCCGAAACCTCCGATTTGTTTTTTATATTCCCCACCAACATGAAGCAGATTTCCATCAAGGCGATTACTAATTGTATCTCCCGGCCTTATATAAACAGCATTGTAGCCATATTTATAATTGGTATGTCCAGCCTTAAAAGCAACTTTACCTAGGAGTTCATTGGAGTATTCCACCCCAACTTCATTAAACAGTTCCTCCAGCCTGGAAACATCTTCCAGTCCAGTAGTCTCAAAAGCCTCTCCAAATACGTCCTCCTCGGCACTTTCCTGACGGAAAATGAATTTCTTATAGCTATAATCGAAGGTATGCAACAACTTGAGCTCATTTACGGAGTCTCTAACATTGGTGAGCTTATAATTATGGTCTAAAAAGAAACGCTTTCCATAGAGCACACTTTCGGCATTTTCGAAATTCACATCGAGAACCGATCTGTCGTCAAATTCTTCTTCCTTATCTATATATTGCTGAATGGCGAGATCGGTAAGGCCACCATTTTCCTCATTCAGCAGATCCTGGGAAACAAAATGTGCTTTAGCGGTATACCTGTTATTTGTTGACTGGTAACTAAAACCCATTCTAAGGTTACCGGTACTGGTAAGAATATGCTGATATTTTCCTAAAGCCCGCATCCCTTTGTAGGCAATAAAAAGGTTAAGATTTTTGGAGGTATTAACAGTGAAGAAGGCATCCAGCTGCTGGCCCTGCTCGGGTACGGTCTTAAAATAGAACTCGGTCCAGGGAGTTGGCACGTAGTAATAATTGATATCCTCTACCTCAAAAAAATTGAAATGCCTGGCCTGGGCACCAAATTCGGGAAAAGCAGATTTATAATCCTTTCTCAGGCTTAGGCTGTTATATGGCTGACCGGTATTTGAAAATGGCAATAATTCAAAATTATCCTTCCGGAGGTAATTGAATTTATAATCCTTTACAATATTGAGCACAGTATCCAGGTAGGTGGTATCGTTCTGGACTGATATGATCTTATAGAAATCTACAGATGGAATACTGTCTTCAGCCGAATCTGACTGTTCCATTTCATCGAATTGAGAATCGCCCCCTCTACCAACACCTCGCTGGGCATAAGAAGAAACCGTAAAAACAATAAATGCAAATAGTATGAGATTTCTCATTCAGGAATTTATGAACAGCAAAAATATAATAATTAGCAAAAGATAACGGAAGTTTATGGAAACAAAAAGACACACAAGTCTATTCATTTAAACTTAGACAAGGTTCAGTATAAGTGGGAACAAAAAAAACCACCCGCCAGAGGCGGGTGGTTTTAATTTATTATGAATTCAGTTATAGACTAGTATCCGTCGTTCTGAACCATATTTGAATTCGCATTCATTTCTGAAATAGGAATTGGCCATGCAAAAAGGTAGCTTGGATAGTCAATTGTCTCAACCACATTACCTGTTGTTCCAACGGCTTCCATAGTCATCCCTGTACGAAGCTGATCATCGAATCTGAAACCTTCAAAGATCAATTCTCTTCTTCTTTCCAAAAGAATATTGTCTTTTGTAGCTTCAGTGTATAATGACGCACCCCTGTTAGCAGGAAGCTTGTTTAATTGAGTTAGCGCATCTCCACCAGTTTCCAACAAAGCTTCAGCGTAATTCAACACCACTTCCTCATAACGAATTAAAGGAATGTTGTTAGTGAAGTTTACGTTATCAGGATATTTACCGGTATTTCTAATCCAGTCTCCTGAAGTATCAAGGATACCAAGACGAACATCACCGTCTTCATAGATATCAAGTACTTCCGGCCTAGCAACAACGTCCCCATATCCACTTCCATCAGCATTGATCTGGTACATATAAGCAAGACCATTAATTCCTGCGTTATCTACCTGGCTAGCTGCCAATTCGAAGATCACATTAACTCCTCCGTCTCCCTGCCAGCTATCTACATAAGAATCGGCAGAAATTACAGAATACATTCCTGAGTTAATTACTTCTTCAGCAGCCGAAAGCGCTCTACTCCAGTCTCCGAAGTAAACAGCTACTCTAGACTCTATTGCCTTGGCACCATACTTAGGAATATACACTTTAGTATCATCAAACTGAGAATCCATCATTGAAAAAGCCATTTCAAGATCGCTATAAATAGCCGCTTTAACTTCTTCTATAGTATTCCTAGCAGGGAAAAGGTTATCACCTTTATACTCGGTAACGATTGGCACACCAAGGTTTCCGCTTCCAGTATGCTGCTGACCGTATTCACGTAGCAAATCAAAATGAGCTAGCGCTCTGATGGCCATTGCCTGTCCCTGGATATGCGCACCATAATCGGTGTCACCTTCAAGAGACTCGAGATCTGCGTTGATGATAATATTCGCGTTCGCGATCACCTCATAAGCATTGTTCCAGATAAGGTCTGTGTTATTGTTATACAGGTACTGGCTTTCGGTAGTATATCTACCTGAGTTACCAATCGAGAAGGTATTATCACTTCTTACTTCGTTAGTAATAATCACATCCTGCCCGTAATATCCACTCTCAGACATCAAGCTGTGCACCCCTTTCAAGATACTGAAAAGGTTACCTACGTTGTTCACACTCTGCTCAACACTTTTACTTTGAGCGAGCGTAGGTTCCAAATCTTCTGTTGTACAGGATGATACGGCGCCAAATGCTAAGGCTACCATCAATCCTTTATAAATAAATTTTTTCATCAATATTTTTTTTAAAAAGTTAGATTAACACCTACTAATACGGCTTTGGTAGGAGGAGTTTCCAATCCTGTTTCACCACCTAGATCCTGCTCTGGATCATAAAGTAAGTTATCATCTTTTACCCAGGTAGCAAGGTTGTTACCTCTTACGTAGATTCTAGCAGAAGTCATACCAATTTGCTCCATTGCTGAACTTGGTAGATCATATCCCACAGTAACTGTTCTAAGTCTCAAGAAATCAGCGTCATAAAGATATTTAGAATGTCTTTGCCATGGTTCTCCTGCAGTTGTAAACCTACTATGTCTAGCATTATCTCCTGGCTCCTGCCATCTGTCTAGCAATGACTGGTAACCATTGTATGCAAGAATTGGATAACCATTAG
Source organism: Christiangramia bathymodioli (assembly GCA_009735695.1). Lineage (GTDB taxonomy): Bacteria > Bacteroidota > Bacteroidia > Flavobacteriales > Flavobacteriaceae > Christiangramia > Christiangramia bathymodioli. The sequence continues at coordinate 171,967 of SRSL01000007.1, read as the reverse complement.
TCTGGTGCAGGTAAAGGTGCCATCCTTCATAGATCTTGTGACCACCCGCATAGTAACCCTGCGCGTTGATAAAGAATCCTTTGAAGTTAAAGTTCAGATTCATACCAGCTGTAATAGTTGGCACAGAGTTACCTCCCTGGAAAACAGCTTCAGCTTCATTAAAGTTAGTGGTTGTTTCACCACCTTCACCATCAATATACCATTCGTTGAGACCAGTCTCAGGGTTTACACCCGCCCAGGTTGGCATATAGTATTCACGCACTGGGTGACCAGTTTCAATTCTAGTAATAGTAGTAGTAACAGTTCTTTCATTTCCGTTAGGATCTAATGGAAGTTTTGTCACTTCATTTTCTACAGTAGCAAGGTTACCACCGATACTTAATCCAACATCTTCAGTATTAATAATATTAGCAGTTAACTGGAATTCAAAACCTGAGTTAGTCAACTCACCAATGTTCTGAGTTTGAGTTGCGAAACCAGTTGTTTGAGAAAGTGGCACATCTAAAAGAAGATCTTCAGACTTTCTATTGAAGTAAGCAAAGTTACCTGTTAAAGCATTCTGGAAAAGTCCAAACTCAAGACCAATATCAAAAGTCTTGTTGATCTCCCAAGAAAGGTCATTATTACCAAATGTACTAACTGCCTGAGCACCTTCTCCGTTGTAATCTACACCGTAAGTAAAAAGGGACTGGTAGTTATTCAATCCAATATCAGCGTTACCGGTAACACCATAAGAACCTCTAAGTTTAAGGTAATCTACAGCACCAGCATTAGCCATGAAGTTTTCTTTATGAATGTTCCACGCAGCACCTACAGAATAGAAATCACCCCATCTGTTGTCTGCAGCAAATCTTGAATTTCCTTCTTTTCTGTAAGAAAGGTTCAAAACATATCTACTATCGAAAGCAGAATACTGAAGTAAACCTAGATAAGCTCCCATGTACCAGTCATTAAAGCTAGAGGTTGCCTGGGTTGGCGTACCTGCACTTGAAAGATAGAATAATCCATCATCGGCAAAATTCTCACCAGCACCTCCTAGGAAGTAGCTACGGCTAGACTGGTATTCCTGAACCAATTTAATATCGAAAATATGATCTGGATTGATCTCGAAATCATAATTCAAGTAGTTCTGGAATACATAGAACGCATTGGTTCTGTCATACTGAGAAGCGTCACCTGAAGTAGGCACACCATATCCATAATTTCTGTTTGTATAAGTTCTGTAGTTATACAACTGGAAATCCACGTTGAATTTTGCTCCAGCGCTAAAACCACCACCGATTTCCCAGTCAAGTGAGTTACCAGAAATGATACGGGTGAAACGGTTTTCGTTAAAGTTATCTCTCGTAGAAATCAATGGGTTAGGCAAAGAACCTCCAATTTCAGCAGGTGTACCATCATCATTGTAAGGCATTCTAAGAGGGTTCATAAAGTAAGTCGCTGTTCTTGGACTGTCAAAGTAAGCACTTCTTTCCAAAAACGCATCCTGGAATGAGTAAGAAGCCGTGTTATTAGAAGAGAACTTTAAACTTGGATTGAAATCCTTAGAAAAGTTTAAAGATCCTGAAATCCTTTCAAAAGCAGACCCAATAACAGTTGCTTCCTGCTCAAGGTATCCAATAGACGCAAAGAAACGGTTATCCTCACCTCCACCAGAAGCAGATAAACTATACTGCTGGAACAAAGCATCTGGATTAGAAAGAACTTGCTGCCAGTTAGATTCTGGACGTCCATCAGCATCCCACTGAGGGAAAAGACCAACATTATTTAATACGTAATCTACAGCTTCAGCTTCAGAAGCGAAGAAATCACGATTATCATTCCAGTAAGCCTCACCAGCTAGCTCCAATCTTTGAGCATTAGTAAGAGGAGTTGGCTGATCGATCGCATCATTTTGGAAACCTACCTGAGAAGAAAAGTTAAATCTGGTAGTTCCATACTTACCACCTTTAGTGGTAATCAAGATAACCCCGTTCGCACCACGTGCACCATACTGGGCAGTAGCAGAGGCATCCTTTAATACAGTAATAGACTCGATAGTAGATTGATCTATCGCAGCAAGCGCACTGATACTGGAAGTAGCATCACTGGCATTTACGTTACCGTTACTAATCGGCACACCGTCAATTACATATAAAGGCTCATTACCCGCAGTAATAGAAGAGATACCACGAATCCTGATATTTGCAACAGAACCCGGAGTACCAGAAGAACTAGACACAGCTAAACCAGCAACATTACCCTGAAGCGCCTGATCTACAGAAGCAGCAGCATACTCTTGAAGTTGCTCCTCACCTACTTCTACAAGCGAACCTGTAATGTCTGATTTCTTTTGTGTAACATATCCAGTTACAACAACTTCATCAAGAGATGCAGCATCTACTAGTAGAGAAACGTTGTAAACATCAGAGTCAGTTACAGTGATTTCCTGTTGTTGAAATCCTACATAACTAAAAACAAGCACATCACCAGGAGCAACAGAAATAGAATAATTTCCATCGAAATCTGTTTGAGTACCGTTAGACGTACCTTGCTCGATTACGTTAACGCCCGGCAGTGGTAAACCGTCTTCATCCAAAACCGTACCGCTGACGGTCTTTTCCTGTGCAAAACCTATTTGCACAACTAACGCCAGTAAAAGCGTCAGCAATCCTTGTAAACTTTTTTTCATTATTCGTTAAATTTGAATTAGCCTTGCCAAAAATCATAATAAATTCTTAATAAAACAAAATTATTTTCTTGGCTCCATTCATTAGTATTTAACAATTTGTTAATAAGATAGTTAGCGTTGAGATATTAAAAGAAAGAGGCGGTTCGGCTTTGTATTTTATCGAAAAAACTTAATATTTTTGCCGATATGCTAACATCTTATAATTCAAAAATTTTTGTTGCAGGAACCGATGAAGCCGGTCGAGGTTGCCTGGCCGGTCCTGTCACGGCGGCCGCGGTAATTTTACCTGCTAATTTTCGAAATAAAATGTTAAACGATTCAAAAATTCTGAACCTTAAAATTCGGAATGAACTACGTGGCTGCATAGAAGGTGAGGCCATATGCTATGGCGTAGCCCATGTATTTATGGAAGAAATCGATACCATCAACATCCTGAACGCCTCTATTCTTGCCATGCACAGGGCCATAGAAAAGTTAGCGCAGGCCCCGCAGCATATAATCGTGGACGGTAACCGCTTTAAACCTTTTTGCGATATTCCCTACGAGTGCATCATCAAAGGGGATGGTAAGTTTTTAAGCATAGCCGCTGCTTCGGTTCTGGCAAAAACCTATCGCGATGAATATATGGAAAAGATACATGAGGAATTCCCAATGTATAACTGGAAAAAGAATAAAGGCTACCCAACCAGGGAACACCGTGAAGCCATAAGAGAATTTGGACCAACCAGGTTCCATCGAAAAAGTTTTAAACTACTTCCGGAACAATTGACCATTGATTTCTAAGTTTCTATTTTTGCCAGCAACTAAACTACAGCCAGACCATGAAAAAACTGATGATCCTAGCCTGGATATTCATCCTTACCGCCTGTTCGAACACTAAGCAAGAGGACTTCAGTTTAATTGACCACATTCCAGAAAATTCAGAGCTGGTTGTACTTTCTCCCAATCTTAAGCAATTGCTCTCAGACGTAAAGGAGAATACTTTTTTTGCCAAGAGCGGTTTTCCTTTTAAAGATCGAATCAAGAAAGAACTTGCTTTTCTTCCCTATTTAAACCTCCGCAACCAAACCGGGATCGCTTTTTCAGACCTCAAGAACACCTTCAATTACAGCCTGATCACGCAAAAGGATTCCATGCTCATCCCATTCGATTCGATTAAGAACAAGAGTATTGAAAGCATTCGCGATGGAAATCTTGAGTATAAGAAGATCAGCCTCGAAAATTCTGTTTTTTACTTACGAGAATTGGGAAATACGGTGATCATTTCTAATTCTGAAAAAAGCTTGGGCGACAAAGAAGATGCATCAAAATCTTCGGTCACAAATGGCTTTAAGGAAGCATATCAGGCTTCAGATCCAAAAAAAACTTCAGTATTTTTAAACCATAAAGCTGGAATTTTCCATTCAGTCTTTAAAGAGATTGGTTTTCCGAATATCCAGGCATTTGCAGGTTGGAGCGTTCTTGACCTGGACATAAATCCTTCTGAAATTAGGATCAATGGCGTTAGCCTGACCGCAAAAACTACCACTTCACCCGGCATGTTACAAAACAGCAGGCCAAGGGTGCTTGAGATTGGGAAAGTTTGCCCAAAAGATTTTATTAGTCTCTTTGCCTTCAGTCTTGATTCTTCCAAAGAAAACCAAGAATCACCCAGGGATTCAATAGAAATTGGCAATCCCCTACTTGATCATATTCAGGAGATCGCAAGAGTTAACCTAACAGAAGGAAATAGCCTGGTGCTGAATGCCATTGAGATCGAAGCGGCCAAGGAACAACTTGCGGGCACGGGCGAACAAATTGAAGATTTCAGAGGGAAGCCGGTTTTCAAAGTACTGGAAACCCCGACTTTTGAAGCAGTGCTCACCGAATCAATCGATATTCCAGGTTTGAGTTTTTACACCATCCTGGATCATTTTATCATTTTTGCTCCCGAGATAAGCATTCTTCAAAAACACATTAGTAGCTTTCTAAATTCTAATACTATTTCGAGCCAGCTTTATTTTTCAGATTTGATGAATTCCCTTTCTTCGGAATCATCTATGCTTTTTGTAACTCGGAATTCTGAATTCAGCGAACAATTGTCGTCGGGGAAAAATTCCAATAGCTTCAAATTAAACCGAAACAGCCTTAGCGCACTTCAGTTTATCATGGAACGGGATTATGCGCACGTACATGGGGCCTTTTCAAATACGGAAGCAAATTCTCAAAATTCGAATGGAGCGGAACAGGTTTCTTCTTTTAAACTGGAAGCTTCACTCGCTACAAAACCTGCGTTCTTTAAAAATCATAGAACAGACCAGTTGGATATCGCGGTGCAGGACGAAAATAACAGCTTATACCTGCTTTCGAACAAGGGAAATATTTTCTGGAAAAAAGACCTGAACAGCAAGATCACCAGCGAGATCTACCAGGTAGACCTGTTCAGGAACGGAAACCTTCAACTCGCATTTTCCACGGGTTATAACCTGGAGGTCATTGACCGGGTAGGAAACAGGGTAAAACCATTCCCAATTACTTTCAATCAGCCCTTAACCCAACCACTTTCAGTATTTGATTATGATAATAATCGTAACTACCGATTCGTGTTAACCCAGAATAACAGGCTTTATATGGTTGGGCCAAAAGGGAAGGGAATACGAGGCTTTAAATTTGAAAAGGCCGGCAGCGAAATCGTTCTTCCACCTAAACACATTCGATTGGGAACCAAAGATTATATCCTGGTAGCTGAACAATCTGGCAGACTGAACATTCTTAGCCGGCAGGGAGATATTAGAGTACCTGTGAGTGAAAATATCGAGTTTTCAGACAACAATTGGTATGGTTACAAAGACTCTTTCGTTTCTTCTTCCACCTTAAACGATCTTATTAAAATAAGCCAGCAGGGAAAATTATCTAAGGAAAATCTCGGCCTGGCGGAAAACAACCGTATCGTAGCGAAGGATGATCTGCTGGTCTATTTAAACGAAAATGAACTAAACATCAATGGCAGTAAAGTAGAACTGGATTTTGGTCTTTACACAGATCCACAATTATTCGAAATCAAGGGGAAGGAATATATCGCAATAACCGATCTGCAAGCGCAGAAAGTTTTTGTTTTTAACAGCAAAGCCGAACTCCTGGAGGGTTTTCCCGTATATGGTACTTCCCAGGTTGATATTGCCAATGCCGACCTGGACAGAAGACTGGAACTCATCGTACGGGGAGAAGAAAACGAACTAATCCTTTACAAACTTTAGGGTTTACCCTTACAGATATTTTTAGCCCTATCCGTTAATTTTGACATTTCTACCCGTTTTAATTTCAATCAGTTATGTTGTCAAAATTAATAATCGGCCTTATTCTTATTTCAAGCCTCCCGATTTATGGCCAACAGAAATTGAAGAGACCAACAAAAGATGTTGGTATTAGCAGTGTAGATTCCCTCGTAGACAAATCTTTTGATATGTATGATGCAGTTTATGATTATAATCAACGACTGGCAACTGGAGAAGAGCTCAACGAGGATGAGATGGACCTATTGGAACAGATCACCCAGGATTCAGAAATATTATCTGAATATGCCCTGGAAGCAGCAGAAGATATTGATGGCAAAAGCGTTTTTAAACAAGGCAAAGCGCTACTGCAATTGAACAGGGCGAAAAAAGCACTTACCTATTGTTTAAAAACAAGCAAAGAGATCTTGTTAGGAGAGAATCTGGTAACGGAGACCGAGGATGATGGCGGAGGATGATTTTAGACCGAGAAACATCATCTTGATGAACTAAGGAAAATTTATAAAAAAGGCCGGAATTCACATTCCGGCCTTTTTACCTTTAAAATGGTCAGGATTAAGATCCGTAACCTGGGTTTTGAACTAATTCAGAATTCACATCCATTTCTCTTAATGGAATTGGAAAAGATAACCTGTCTGAATCGGCAGGAAGACTATCCACTGCTCTTCCGGTACGTTTATAATCAAAGATCAGATGCCCTTCGAACATCAACTCCAATTCTCTTTCCAGAAGAATATCATCAACCGTTACATCAGTTAGAAGTTCAGCATTAGATCTAGCTCTTAGCGTATTGACATCTTCAAGCGGAGTAGCTCCTACTGAAGTTCCAGCTCTAAGGTTAGCCTCAGCCCTGATAAGGTACATTTCAGCTAAACGAAGAACAGAAACATTTGCAAACTGGTTGGTATATTTTCCAGTTAAGGTACCGCCATTCTGGGCACTGATGTAGAAAAGGTCTCCCCTTTCATCAGTTTCGCCAAATAGCGCAAGATATTCCGGATTAACAGTAATATCTCCACCACGACCACCAAAACTCTGGTCGGCGTAATGAACAACTAATTCGTTATCTCCACCCTGAGAGGTAACCTGAAAAGCGAAAATATCTTCACTGGAATTAACGTCATTGTTGAATGCATCTGCATAAGAATCTGTTAAACTATGACCGCTATTCTCGATCACAGCATCAGCAGCCTGGGCTGCAGCCGGATAGTTTCCAATTTGCAGTTGAACCCTTGCCAGTAATGCCTGCGCAGCATATTTATCGGCGTAGAAACTGTTAGATTCCGGCAATAATTCTACAGCTGCTTCAAGATCTTCAACTACCTGCTGGTAAACAGCTGCTGAAGAAGCGCGTGGTATTTCTAGGTTCTGGGAATAATCTGTTATTCCTTCAAGGCTTAATGGTACCCCAAGAGAACCATCTGGCGAAGAGTAGAACCTGTTCAAATCGAAATAATTAAGAGCTCTAAGAAAATAGGCTTCACCTACAGCAGTATTTCTTTCGGTCTCATCTTCGATCAAATCTGAATAATCAATAACAAGATTCGCCTGATTAATCGCTTCATAAGCGTTCAGCCACAAGTCCCTTACAAAAGTGTTATCTATAAAGATCTGCTTGTTAAAAATCTGTCTTGGCTCCTGGAAAGTACCTCCCCATGTAGCCTGGTCTTCAAAACCATAAAGATCGGCCATCATTTGCAGGAAACCACCATATGAATCAGACTGTGAAGTTTCTTCATAGGTTCCGATCAGGATGTTTTTGATATTCTCACCACTAGACAAGGCTACATTTGTAGAAATAGATTGCCTTGGTTCTATATCTAATCTGTCGTCACATCCTACCAGACTAAGGCTTAATGCTCCAACATATAATAATTTATATAGTATTCTTTTCATAAATCCTTTTTTAGAAGTTTATATTTAAACCTACCGACATAGTTCTGGCTGAAGGAGCTGAATAGAAAGCAACTCCGGCACCCTGCCCTCCATCACTTACCGATTCAGGATCGTATCCGTCATAATCGGTAAAAGTTAGCAGGTTAATGGCAGTAAAGTAAATTCTGAATCTATCTAATCCAACAGGATCGGTTAGACTTTCTGGTAACGAGTAACCAAGAGTTAAGTTTCTTAGCCTTACGAAATCGGAATCTTGAAGATATCTTGTAGAGTTAGCGGTACCATTACCACCGAACAATCTTGCCTGAGGCACATCGGTAATATCTCCTGGCTGCTGCCATCTTCTCAACTGGTCACGACTTTGGTTATCGAAATAATCGGCATTGGCAGATTGATAGATCCCACCACCATTATAAATACTACCTCCCCATTCTCCTACGAATGTAAAAGTAAGATCCAGTCCCGCATAATTAACCGTATTGGTTAAACCAGCGATCACATCGGCATAAGGTTGACCGGCAATGATTCGGTTTGCTTCGTTAGGGTCGTTAGTAGTTTCTCTACCTCCACCTTCTTCGTTAATATAATATAAAGCATCACCATTATCTGGATCAACACCTGCATATTCTATAAGGTAGAATGATGAAAGCGGCTCTCCCTCTCTTAAGATGGTTTGCCCTGAAATAACATCCTGCCCATCAGGAAGAACTTTCACCTCGTTGATATTCTTGGAGATATTGAAGTTCGTTTTCCAGGTAACGGCATCGGTCTGGATATTACGCGTATTTAAAACGAATTCAACACCGCTGTTTTCCAACAGACCTATGTTTCTTGTAATCGAAGACTGTCCAGAAGTACCAGGCAATGGTTCGTTGAAGATAAGTCCATCAGATTCCTTCTTGTAATAATCTATTTCTCCAGAGATACGGTTATCTATGAATCCATATTCAAGCCCCAGGTCTAACTGATTTACACTCTCCCAGGTTAACAATGGGTTTGAAGCCTGGATAGGCGCAATACCTGGTCTTTGGTTGTAAGAAACACCGCCAAAAAGCCCCAAAGAAGCGAAATCACCAATGTTTGCATTTCCTGTCTCCCCGTAACTCGCACGAAGTTTTAAAAAGCTTAAAGCATTTGAATCAGCCAGGAAATTTTCTTCACTAATAATCCATCCAGCTGAAATGGCCGGGAAGGTTCCGTATTTTACATCCTCTCCAAATCGGGAAGAACCATCACGCCTTACACTGGCTTTGAACAGGTATCTATCCATAAATGAATAGGTCACCCTTCCAAAGTAAGAAAGGAAGCTATTGGCAGTTTCACTTCCAAAACCATCTGTGATCTCAGCAGCACTGGCAATAGTCTGGAAATCGTCTGTAGGGAACTGAATCCCTGTCACACTCTGGTATCTCCTGTTAGACTGGTTATATTCCATACCAGCAACTACTTCCAGGTCATGGTTGTCGTTGAAATTCTTAGAGAACGTGAAGTAATTAGACGAAACATAAGATTCAGTTCCAACGCTTGCAGCAAATCCCTCACCATTTGTAGACTGGAACGGCGCAAGCCTTCCGGTATAACTATCTTCGGTTTGATAATAAAGATCATAACCGAAATCGGAGTTAAATCTCAAATAATCGGTAAAAGAGTATTCAGCAAAAGCTCTACCAGTCAATCTTCTGATTACTGTCTTATAGAAAGCATGCTTGTCCTGTAGCAAAAAGTTTGCATAAAGGGTGTTCGGGTTAGGATCACCATTTTCAAGATAAGCAGGAGAAATTGCAGGTTGTGCGATAGCCTGCATAGGCGTTACGAAAGCATTATCGTTCGCAATCCTGTCTATCTCGGTTCTTGAAAAACTCATATTCATTCCTGCACGGAATTTTTCATTGAAGTTATGAGTTACATTAATACGACTGTTTACTCTTTCCAGGTCGTTTCCGGTTACAATACCTTTTGTATCGTTATAGGCTCCTGAAAAGAAATAATTTGTCTTGGCATTACCTCCAGACATAGAAACACTCGCATCCTGAACGTGTCCAGATCTTAAGGCAAGATCCTGCCAGTCGGTATCAACTTCGCGACTTCTCCAATCGGTATCTCCAGCAAGGAAGTCGAAGATTCCCTCGATATATTCAGTACCGTCTTCTTCTCCAAAACTGTTAACGGCTGCTTCAGTAAATAATTCGATATATTCATCAGCATTTAGCCATTCTCTTTTATTAGTAGGCTCACTAATTCCATAAGAATAGTTTAATGAGAAGCTCGCTTCTCCGTCTTTACCTTTTTTAGTAGTAATGATAACAACCCCATTCGCACCTCTGGAACCATAAACCGCCGCTGCTGAAGCATCCTTTAGGATATCTATAGATTCGATCTCATTGGCACTAAGCGTTAGTAATGGGTTAGTAGCCGCTGTGGTACTTGATTCATCACTGTTGATCAACGGCACTCCGTCTAATACGTAAAGTGGCTCAGACCCTGCACCAATACTGGCAATACCACGAATCCTGATATTTACTCCCCCTTCAACCTTACCGTTGGTTGGAGCGATCTGCACACCTGCTGCCTTACCGGCGATGGTGCTTTGAATATTAGGCACGGGTACTTCCTCAATATCTTCGGAAGTTAATTTTGCAACATTGTCGGTAAGACTTCTTTTGCTTTGGGTACCATATCCTACAACCACGACCTCGTCAAGCTGAGCGGCATCTTCCTGAAGGATCACATTATAAGTATCGGCATCTCCAACAGTAAGTTTTTCAGTAGAATACCCAACATAGCTAAAGGTAAGCACCTCACCTGGTGCAACCTCGATGCTGTAATTTCCATCAAAATCGGTTTGGGTTCCCCGATTGGTATTCTCTACTATTACATTTACCCCAGGCAGAGGAAGCCCGTCGGTATCATTGACAGTTCCATTTACTGACTTTTCCTGGGCAAAACCAAGAAAACCCGTAAATGAAAAAACCAATACAAAAATGAATTGTAATTTTTTCTTCATACTACAGTTTTTAAAATTTCGGCAAAAATCTTAAAATTTAATGAATACCACCAGTGTTCATGGGAAATCTTTAGCCCCAGACGTGAGCATTTTTTAATAAAAAACAGGCTTACATCTTAAGAACCAAATCTTTAAGTACAGATAATTATTTTCTTAAATAAGTAGAAATTTATCGGGAAATGCTGGCTTCAAAAAGCGTAGAAAAATGTTTGAGCAATTTTTCCTGCACCTCAACGAGATTTATCTCCTTTTTACCGAGTTCTACGTTCAGAGAGGTCACCGCTTTATCTTTGATTCCGCAAGGAACGATATTGTCAAAATAGCCAAGGTCGGCATTTACGTTCAGGGCAAAACCATGCATGGTCACCCATCTGCTGGCCCTAACGCCCATAGCGCAGATCTTTCGGGCAAAGGGAGTTCCAACATCCAGCCATACGCCAGTTTCTCCCGGGCTGCGTTCAGCTTTCAGACCATATTCGGCCAGGGTGAGAATGACCATTTCTTCAAGCAATCGTAAATATTTATGGATATCAGTAAAAAAATTATCCAGGTCGAGGATCGGGTATCCCACGATCTGCCCGGGGCCATGATAGGTGATATCTCCTCCCCGGTTTATCTTGTAGTAAGTAGCGTTCCTGGCTTTGAGTTCCTCGTCTGAAATCAGCAAGTTACTCACATCGCCGCTTTTGCCAAGTGTGTAGACATGCGGATGCTCCACAAACAACAGATAGTTTCTGGTAGGAATATCCTGATTCTCACGCCGATTCTTTATTTTCAGGTCCAGCGTTTTTTTAAAAAGCTCCTCCTGATAATCCCAGGTTTCCTTGTAATCTTTAACTCCCAGGTATTGTACCTCAACTTCCTTATTCATACTTCGGATTATTCAAAATGATCAAAGCAGCGATTACCCCTGGCACCCAGCCCAAAAGGGTGAGTATCAAAACGATCAATAAAGACCCACAACCCTTGTCATAAACTGCCAGCGGCGGAAAAAGAACTGAAAGGATCACTCTCCAGATGCTCATAATGCTTTGATTTTCCTGCAAAGATAGAATTATTATTTCGGCATTTAATTCGATTGTGCGGAAGCCTGATAGTCACTATATTTGCACCCGCATTTTGTTGAATGCATAAAACCGATTATATGCAGCAATTATCAGAACAGGAACAAATTAGAAGAGAAAAACTGGCAGCCATAAAAAAGGCCGGTATCAACCCATATCCTGCCGATCTGTTTCCGGTAGACCACACTACCACAGATATCAAGGAAAAATTTGAAGATGGCAAAAAGGTGGTTATCGCAGGAAGATTGATGTCCAGAAGGATCCAGGGAAAGGCTTCTTTTGCTGAACTTCAGGATTCTTCAGGTCGTATCCAGGTTTATTTTAACCGCGATGAGATTTGTCCTGGTGAAGACAAGTTCAAATACAACGACCTGTACAAGAAATTGCTGGATATAGGCGACTTTATCGGGATTGAAGGAGAATTGTTCAAAACACAGGTTGGTGAAAAAACCGTGATGGTGAAGGATTTTCATCTTCTAAGCAAATCCATAAGACCTTTACCGCTTCCGAAGACCGATAAGGAAGGAAATGTTCATGATGGTTTTAACGACCCGGAGCAAAGATACCGCCAGCGTTATGCCGATCTTGCCGTTAACCCGAAAGTTAAAGAGATCTTTGTTAAGCGCACCAGGCTTTTCAACGCGATGCGTAATTTCTTTAATGAAAAAGGATATTTTGAGGTTGAAACTCCAATCCTTCAGTCTATTCCTGGAGGTGCGGCTGCCAGGCCTTTCGTTACTCACCACAATGCGCTGGATATTCCGCTTTATTTAAGGATCGCCAATGAGCTTTATCTGAAAAGACTGATCGTTGGTGGTTTTGACGGGGTGTACGAATTCTCCAAGAACTTCAGAAACGAAGGTATGGACAGGACCCATAACCCTGAATTTACCGCGATGGAGATCTATGTAGCCTATAAGGATTACAACTGGATGATGGAATTCACCGAAAAACTGCTTGAACACTGTGCAATCGCCGTTAACGGTACCACCGAAGCTACTTTCGGCAAACATAAGATCGATTTCAAGGCACCATACAAGCGTCTTACGATGACCGATGCCATTAAAGAATATACCGGTTTCGATATTACCGGGAAATCTGAAAAAGAACTTTTCGATGCGGCTACTGAAATGGGTATAGAAGTAGACGAAACCATGGGTAAAGGAAAGCTCATCGACGAGATTTTCGGTGAAAAATGTGAGGGCAACTTCATTCAGCCTACTTTCATTACCGATTATCCGAAGGAGATGAGCCCGCTTTGTAAGGAGCATCGCGATAATCCTGAACTGACCGAGCGTTTTGAGCTAATGGTCTGCGGAAAGGAGATTGCGAACGCCTATTCTGAGCTTAATGATCCTATAGATCAACGTGAACGTTTCGAGGAGCAACTGAAGCTTTCAGAAAAAGGAGATGACGAAGCCATGTTTATAGATAATGATTTTTTAAGATCTCTGGAATACGGAATGCCTCCAACTTCTGGTCTTGGAATTGGAATGGATCGTTTGATCATGTTCCTCACCAATAACCAGTCTATCCAGGAAGTATTGTTCTTCCCGCAAATGAAGCCGGAAAAGAAACAGGTAGAGCTGAACGAAGAAGAAAAAGCAGTTTACAAATTGCTTAAGAACGACCAGGTTCATGAGCTGGATGCGATAAAAGATCAATCGGGTCTAAGTAATAAAAAATGGGATAAGGCAGTGAAAAGCCTTAGAAAACATAAAATGATAGATGTGTTCAAGGAAGGAGAAACCCTGAGCATTAAGGTGATGTAATCTTCAGAATTTTAAAATTCAATGAAAGCCCTGCAGTTTTTGTAGGGCTTTTTTTATTAAATTCGAGAATGCGTGAGTCAATTCTTCCAAAGCAACCTCCCATTTTCAATTCCTATCTTTCCGTAGGTAAATGGCTTTATTTTGGATTGAGCATTTTCCTTTTTGAAAGCTGGTTTTTCCTTTCCTTATTTTCAGATACGTATTCCGGAATTTGGAATCTAACCTCCATGTTCTGGCTGATTTGTTTTGGTTTTTCTTTCGTACACATATTCCTGGTTATCATGGATGGATGGTCCCGTTTTCAGAACTACAAACGGGTAAAAGATCAATTTTATGAATATGGATTTGATATACGTTTAGCTGCAAGGTACTCTGGTTCCAAATGTCAGCGTAGGGCAGCCATAGTTGCCGCTAGTGAGTTAGGAATGAAACACGAGATCATCAACTCTTACCGGAAAATGGGAATCAAATGGTATCATTTTATTCCCTATTTCATGCTTCAGGACCCATTATTCTTTTTTAAAAGGTCTTTCTGGTCCAGAACCTTTCTTGAAAAACCCTATAGCTCCAGGTTCAAATACAATGAAATATACCTTCAGCAAATGCAATTAAAACAGGGAATTGCAAATTGATTTTAAACTTTTCTTGATCTGGATAGTCAAAAGTCTGCAACATGCAGTCTTTTTGTTTTTAAAGACCCCCAACAATTCAAATTATTAACCGAATAAGTACAAATTTATGATCAAGAATCAAAGTCTCAAGCTCCTGCTTGTAGCTCTTTCTTTGTCTGTTTCCAGCTGTGCCGTTTTTCAGCCAGACAACAAGAAACAGGACGTTGCCGCCAAGGCCGATAAGGAAGAAAAAAAGAATGGATTAAAACCCTACAACAAAGTAATCACCAAAGACGCAAAGAGTGACCAGGGATTGTTCACTGTGCATAAAGTGGATAACGATTATTTCTACGAAATTCCAGACAGTCTTTTTAACCGCGAAATGCTTACCGTAACCAGGATCGCGAAAACCGCGAGTGGAATTGGTTTTGGTGGCGGAAAACAGAATACCCAGGTTCACCGCTGGCAGAAAAAGGGCGATAAGGTATTGCTAAGGGTAGTTTCTTATGACATTTACGCTGCTGATACACTTCCGGTGCACGAGGCCGTGGTAAATTCAAATTTCGAACCTATTATTCAAAGTTTTGATATTAAGACTGTTGGAAAGGATTCCATCAACAAAACTACCGTGATCAATGTAACCGACCTTTACACTAAAGATGTTCAGGCTCTTGGACTTCAGGATAGGAATCGTAAGGAATACAAGGTATCAAGACTGGATGAAAGTCGTTCTTTCATAGATACCATCCGGAGCTACCCTGAAAATATCGAAATAAGACATATCAAAACCTATAATGCCGGGGAACCACCTTCCAATGAAAGCACCGGATCTATTTCTATGGAATTCAGCAATTCCATGATCCTGCTTCCCAAGGTTCCTATGGAAAGAAGATATTATGACGAGCGAGTAGGCTGGTTCACAACCGAGCAAACCGATTACGGACTGGAAGCCCAGAAGAGCGAAACGGTTGAATACCTTGACCGTTGGAGACTGGAAGTACGTGATGAGGATATGGAAAAATTCAAAAATGGCGAACTGGTAGAACCAAAAGAGCCTATTGTATATTATATCGACCGTGCCACTCCAGAAAAATGGAGGCCTTTTATCAAGCAGGGGATCGAAGACTGGCAGGAGGCATTTGAAGCCGCTGGTTTCAAAAACGCGATCATCGCAAAAGATGCTCCTACTGTAGAGGAAGATCCAGACTGGAGTCCTGAAGATGTGAGATACTCTGTTGTGAGATATCTGGCTTCTCCAATTCCGAACGCTAACGGGCCTCACGTAAGTGATCCGCGTTCTGGAGAGATCCTGGAATCAGACATCAACTGGTACCATAACGTGATGACGCTGCTAAGAAACTGGTTCTTTGTGCAAACGGCTGCGATCAACGAGGATGCGCAGGATGTAGAGTTTAAAGACGAGGTAATGGGTAGATTGATCAGGTTCGTTTCTTCTCACGAAGTTGGGCACACCCTAGGACTTCCTCATAACATGGGATCGAGTGTGGCCTATGCTGTAGAGGACCTAAGAGATCCAGAATTCACCAAAAAATATGGTACTGCACCTTCTATCATGGATTACGCGCGTTTCAATTACATCGCACAGCCTGAAGATGGAGATGTAGCCCTGATGCCGAACATAGGTCCTTATGACAAGTATGCGATCGAATGGGGATACCGCCCTATTCCTGAAAAGACAGGAAAAGAAGAGAAGCCAATTCTTGATGAGTGGATCCTGGAACATGCCGGGGACCCGATCTATAGATTCGGAAGACAACAAAGCGGTGGAGTGATCGACCCGAGCTCACAAACCGAAGATCTTGGAGATGATGCCATGCTTGCCAGTGAATATGGGATCAAAAACCTGAAGAGAATCGTTCCTAACTTGATCGAATGGACCGCTGCAGACGGAAAGGATTATGATGATCTTGATGATCTATACGGGCAGGTACTTTCGCAATACAACCGTTATATGGGGCACGTTGCTGCCAATATAGGTGGAGTATACGAATACTATAAGACTTACGACCAGGAAGGTCCTGTGTATTTCCATGTAACTGCAGACAAGCAGGAAAGAGCGATGGATTTCCTTCAGGAGCAGTTGTTTGAAACTCCTGAATGGTTGATCAACCAGGAGATCTTTAATAAGATCGAATTCGACGGAAATATTGAACGAGTTCGTGGTATGCAGCAACGCACTTTGAACAATATTCTTGATTTCGGAAGAATGGCCAGGTTGATGGAAAACGAAGAGATAAATGGAGACGAGGCATACTCTCTTCTTGACATGATGACCGATCTTAGAAAAGGAATCTGGAGCGAGGTGTATTCTGGTCAAAGCATTGATCGTTACAGAAGAAACCTTCAGAGAGCCTACATCGAAAGAATGGAATACCTGATGACTGAGGAGCAGGATGAAATTCCTTCCAGATGGAGAAGCAGGATTTCCAGAAGTAACCTCGATGTTTCACAAAGCGATATAAGACCAGTTGTAAGAGGTGAATTGAAGAATCTGGAAAGACAGATCAAGAATTCGCTTTATTCATCGGGAGATACGCTAACGCGTTACCATCTTCAGGACGTACTGGAAAGGATTGACCTAATCCTGAATCCAATGGGTTAAATTAATCTGAAATAATTATTTAAAGAGCCGCCATATCCTGGTGGCTCTTTTTTTTGTCATAATCTAAGCTACAAAGAACTTCACTATTAGACCTCCGGCCAGCCAGATATAACAGGCAAATGCCAGGTATTTCAGGGTTTTTTCCAGGATCTTGCTTTTAGGCGCCATTTCCTTCATAAACATAACATCATCTCTTTTAAAGAACCCAAGGTAGACCAGGTATCCCGAAATCGCCAGAAAAGCCATATTCAGCCAGAAGGTATAATCTATTTTGAAATATTCGCTATCCTGTATTTTTACTGAAGATGGATCGGGTAGCATCCCCAAAAGGTCAAACCCGTAGTGCAGGGCTAGAGAAGCGCCCACTAATGATGCAAATAGCAAGAAAAGGATAAAGAAGCTCATTTTCCAGCCATAATATTTCGCGTTAATCCTTAGGATCGGGAATACTACAAGATCACTAAAGATAAAGGCCATTACCCCGGCAAAACTCACTCCCTTTCCAAAAAGAAGAGCCGCAAGCGGAATATTTCCCATGGAACCTATGAAAGTCAGGAAGGCCGCGACAGGTCCTACCACAATGTGTTCAAGAATGGTAAAAAAACCGAAATCGGTAGTTCCCTCACCGCTATTGATGAACAGGGTTTCAAAAAACGAATCGGGAACGAATGCCGCCACAATTCCGGCTACTGTAAATCCGACGCTCACATCTTTCCATACCATCTTCCACTCCATCCCATATTGCTGGGCTACTTTAGCCCATCCCGTTTCAGATTTCATTTTCTTTTTCCAGGATTTGGAGCTATCTTCTTCATCGTCCTCACTGTTTAGCCTTTCCCGTGCTTTTTTGATCAGTTTTTTAGGATTGATGATCCTTACCAGCAGCCAGCTTATTAGAATAAGGATCAGACCGCCCACGTATTCACCAACAACGAATTGCCATCCCAGGAAAATAGAGATGATAATACCAAGTTCGATCACAAGATTGGTCGAGGCGAGCAGGAAGGCAATTGAAGAAATGAAACTCGCTCCTTTTTTAAATAAACTTTTGGTAGAGGCTAGCGCAGCAAAACTACAGGAACTGCTAATAAATCCGAAAAAAGTACCCAGCAATACGCCTTTGCCCTCTCCTTTGCCCATGGTTTCCTGCATCTTCTTTTCGGTCACGAAAACCTGAATACAACTGCTAATTACGTAACCCAGTGCAAAGGCCCAGAGGGCCATCCAAAAAAATCCACTTGTTGTATAGGCTGCTTCTCCCCATTTGCTTAAAAAATCCTGCATAAATTAAATTCTCTTGTTCTTATTATTTTTAAGTCAAGCTTTCCCGATGATTCGGAAGTTATTGATATCCTGAAATAATTCAGTCTAATATTCTTTATAACTTAAGACCAATTGTCCATTGTTTATTGGTTATTGTTTATTGCTTATTGTTCATTGTTTATTGGCAGATTTCTCCCTTCGGTCGAAATGACCTAAGACTGACTTATAATTTGATACTTTTCAATCTCAGCGCGTTACCAATCACCGAAACCGAACTAAAGCTCATCGCCAGTGCGGCTATCATAGGGGAAAGCAATATTCCAAAAAATGGATAAAGCACGCCCGCTGCCACCGGCACCCCTAGCGTATTATATATGAGAGCAAAAAACAGGTTCTCCTTTATATTCCGCATCACTTTCTCACTAAGCTTGACGGCCTTTAAAACACCTTTTAGATCACCTTTTACCAGCGTGATCTCGGCACTTTCTATAGCCACATCAGTTCCTGTACCCATGGCGATACCAATATCGGCCTGGGCTAAAGCAGGCGCATCGTTAATACCATCACCAGCCATCGCAACTTTTCTGCCTTCAGCTTGCAGGCGCTTCACCTCTTCCATTTTATTCTGTGGGATCATTCCGGCTTTAAAGTCGGCCAGGTTTAATTCCTTTGCGACGGCAGAAGCAGTTTTTTCATTATCCCCAGTAAGCATAATAACCCTGATCCCGTGTTGCTTCAGTTCATCTAAGGCCTCTTTACTGGTCATTTTGATCTTATCTGTAATGCTTATAAATCCAACAACTTTACGATCCACGGCCAGCATGGAAACCGTTTTTCCTTTTTCCTGTTCTTCTGAAACCTGCTTTTGAAGCGCTTCTGAAATTTCCGCATTTTCGTCCTTCATCATTTTATCGTTTCCAAGGGCCAGTCGCTTTCCTTCGAAGGTCGCTTCCACCCCTTTTCCGGTTACCGAATTGAATGCTGAAGCTTCTCCATATTCCACATTTTCAGCTTTTGCATAATTAACGGTCGAGGTCGCTAGCGGATGCTCGCTCTGGGCGTTGACCGAAGCGATCAGTCGAATGATCTCGGTTTCGTCAAAATCTGAAGAAACCGAAATAACATTATCTACTGAAGGTTTTCCTTCAGTAATGGTTCCGGTTTTATCTATGATCAGGGTATCGATCTTATTCATTTCCTGCAGCGCCCGGGCATTTTTGATCAATACCCCATTTTTGGCACCCTTCCCTACTCCAACCATTACCGACATAGGCGTGGCCAAGCCGAGCGCACATGGACATGCGATAATGAGGACGGCGATTGCATTAACCAGCGCATACACATAGGAAGGTTCAGGCCCCCAAATAGCCCAGGCTATAAAGGTTAGAACAGAAATAACTACCACAATAGGTACAAAATAGGCCGAGATACGATCGGCTAGTTTCTGGATAGGCGCCTGGGACCGACTGGCTTCATTCACCATTTTAATGATCTGCGAAAGCAGGGTTTCGTCTCCCACTTTTTCGGCGGTCATGGTGAAACTCTTATTCCCGTTAATAGTTCCCGAACTAACCTTATCGCCCTCTTTTTTGTCTACTGGTATGGGTTCACCCGTGATCATGGATTCGTCTATACTCGATGCGCCGCTTTTAATGATTCCATCTACGGGGATCTTTTCCCCGGGCTTTACACGAAGAACATCCCCTTTTTCTATTGAATCGATGGAGACTGTCTGTTCCTCGCCATTCACAATCTTAACCGCCGTATTAGGCGCAAGTTTTAATAATTCCTTGATCGCTGAATTAGTTCTGCTATGAGCCCGTGCTTCCAGCACCTGCCCCATTAAAACCAGGGTAAGGATCACAGTAGCCGCTTCAAAATAAACGTGTACGGTGCCCATTTCGGTCTTGAACTGCGGAGGAAAAAAGTCTGGAAAAATAAGTCCGAAAACACTAAATAGCCAGGCTACTCCTGCTCCAATTCCTATTAATGTGAACATATTCAAGTTCCAGGTTCTGATAGATCGCCAGGCTCTCTCAAAGAACATCCAGGTGGAATAGAAAACCACAGGTAGGGATAGACCAAACTGCACCCAATTCCAGAATTGCATACTTGCCCAATCATAGAGAGGATTGTCGTGCCACATTTCGCCCATGGCGATCAGGAAAATAGGCACTGTGAATGCAACCGAAATCCAGAATTTTTTGAGTAGTTTTTTGTATCCCACCTCTTCGGCCGAAGGTTCCGGTTTCAAGGGTACCAGCTCCATCCCGCAAATTGGACAATCACCAGGTTCATCCTTGATCACTTCGGGGTGCATGGGACAGGTGAATTGCACTTTTGGAGCAGCCTTCACTTCCTCAACGAGGTCCATCCCACATACCGGACAGTCTCCGGGTTGATCATACGTCTTATCGCCTTCGCAATGCATAGGACAGTACCAGGTACCGGTTCCTTTTCCTTCGATTTTAGCTTTCTTTGTGGCTCCAGGATTTGGAGGAGCCTGTTCTCCGGGCCTCATAATATGATAATTCCCACCTTCTTTTTGAAGAGCTTCTTCAAATTTTTCAATTTTGATATGCTCTTTCATGCTGATCTCGGCTTCGGCTTTTTCAAGATCCACCTTAGCTTCCAGAACGCCTTGAACTTCGTTCAGCGTTTTTTCGACATGAGTTCTGCAACCATTGCAGGTCATACCGGTTATTTTATAGGTATGGGTCATTGGTTTACCGGAATGATTTTCGGCATCTTCAGGTAACATAATATGATAATTTCCACCGCTGGAAATCAAGGCCGATTCCAGTTTTTGAAGATCTATATGTTGAGTCATTTCTATTTCAGCCTTTGCTTCTGAAAGATCTACCTCAACCTTTTTTACCCCTTCTATTGAAGAAAGGGCCTTTTCAACATGAGCTCTGCATCCATTGCAGCTCATCCCGGTTATTCTATATGTGTGTTTCATAATTATAAAATGAATAGAATTCAGTGAGTGAAGTACAAAGGTATACGGGACGAGTTGAATCCCATTTCAATATTTGGGAAGTAACTTTCAATTGCTGGCTTTCGCGAGTTTTTAAACCGAATCTATTACTCGTTGCAGCTTTTGAGCGATCTCCTTGGCAATACTTTCCAAATTTGAATTTTCAATGGCCTGCATGGAGGCTAATGGATTAACCGCAGCTATTTCCACCTTTTGGTCATCGGTTTCCTGAACGATCACGTTGCAGGGTAACATGGTGCCAACTTTATCTTCGGCTTGCAAGGCTTTATGAGCATAAGGTGCATTACAGGCTCCAAGGATTCGATATTTTTTAAAATCAACATCCAACTTTTTCTTCATGGTGTCTTTAATATCGATTTCTGTCAATACGCCAAATCCTTCTTCCTTTAGCTCAGATTTCACCCTGTCTATCGCCTTCTCAAAATCTCCCTCTATGGTTTTAGAAAAATAATAGCTCATAATACTGGTTTTAGTTCGTAATTCTGGATTATCGAGTCTGAATATCAAAAAAAGCCTGAAGATCTAAACTCCAGGCTTCTTAATTTTTATGCCAGGTAAGATTCGCAAGCTTTTACGCATTCTTTACAGGCTTCTGCACAATCTTTACAGTGTTGGGTTTCATGTTTTCCACATTCATCGGCACAGGCCTGGCATACTTTTTTACAGTAGGCCACAAGATCATTCACATCCTTATAATCTATGGCAAGGATCTGGTTCAAAGCCGCACAGGCTTCAGCACATACCCGATCTAAACGAATACATTTAACCATTTTCTTCACATCATCCTCATCGAGGCATTTATCTGCGCAATAATTGCAATGGTTAATACAATTTCCCAGGGCATTGATCAGTCTCTCATTTCTCATAACTATATGGTTTTATTGATTATAACCTCAATATAAAAAGTAGATGAGATCCGGCCTATTAAAATTATGCTAAGTCCTTTCAGTTTTAAAGCTTTTTAACCTAAACTACCTGGAATTAAGATTTTTTAGGATCTACCTGATCCCAGGTCCATCCATCGAGGTAAATAAGTGAATGAAAGAATTTGCGGTGCCTGGCGATTTTTTGAGGCACCTCTAACTGAGGTTTTTGTTCCCCGAAGAATTCAGTTCCGGTTAATGCGTCCAGCTTACTGCTTTCTGGTTCCGTATCCTTCAATTTAATATGGGTTACTTCCAGCAGTACTTTAAAGTAATTTTGAAATCCCGTGTGTAATGGTTTGAGCAGTCTATCCTGGGGGCGATATTCATCTGGAATTTTATAGCTAAGTATCTGCAAAGCTTCATGTAACCTAGCCAGCTGAAGGATCACGGTGGTCTCTTTATCTGTATTATGAAAATAATGAATGACGGGATAGGCGCGATGTTGCTGACTATATTTAATGATGGAACTGGAAATATCATCAGCCTTGTCAAGGAGGGGGTTGAAATTCTTACCATTCCAGGCATTTAAGACGATTTCCTGCGGACTATTCCCAAGGGTGCTTAACCAAATTCCCAGTTTTCTCTGTTCAATAACAGCTGAAAGGACAGGAATAAAATAAGTGACAGACATGGTAAGGAGTATAAGTCCCGTAAATGAAAAGAAACTCGTCAATACCTTTGCAATGTTGGTAGCCGGAACATAATCTCCCATCCCCAGGGTAGAAATACTAAAACCTGAATAATATACCAGGTCAATAAAGTCTGCAGGAATTTTTGTACTACTGTCCACAATGGCTCCAGGCATTCCATAAAGAATACAGGTAAAACTTAACCAAAGGGTGATAACCCAAAGTACGACAATGGAAGCCAAAAGCAGGTATCCTGCCTGCCCCATAATTTTTGATTCACCGTTCTTTCCTGACAACCAATAGATACATTTCCAGAAAAAATGAGAAGTCCTGCTGGTAAGCCATCCGCCGCCCTGCATGGAAAGTGTAGTTTGCAAAATATCCAGGGCGATCCCCAAATACAGTAAGACTCCCAGAATGATAAATAATTCCATAGTTCGTTCTGATTTAAATCAGAACCTAACCATTCTTTTTAATTATTTATCCTACCAAAATGCTAAACTTTCCAAAAGCTTTCTAAACAGAATCCAGGTTTTGCCTGTCTTTCTGGTAAAGGTTTTTATATTCAGAAGGACTAATTCCCGTAGCCTTTTTAAAGGAAGTAGAAAGATAGGCTGGGGTAGAGTACCCAAGCCTGTCGGCTATCTCGGCGATATCTAATTCATTATAACCCAACAATTCCTTGGCTCGCTCGATTCTTATGGCGTTGTAAAACTTTTGAATGCTTTGCCCCTCGCTCTCGGTGAAAATATGGGTGATATGGCTGTAATCGAAATTAAGCCTGGAAGAAAGAAGTGATGATAATTTTTGATTGGTGGGTTCATCTGAATAAACCTCTTCTATGATCATAGATTTGATATCGTTGATCAGTTTCTCATTTCGGCTCTTCAGGATTTCAAAACCTACCTTTTCGAATTCGGCCTGGAGTTGTTTCGTTTCTGAAGAACTTAGCGGTTTGTTTAATACCGCTTCCCCCAGCCCGATACTAGAATAGGGAATTTCCAAACGCTCCAGGATATTACGAACGCTCATGATACAGCGCTGGCAAACCACGTTTTTGATATGTAGTTTATATCCCTCCAATCCTGGCCAAATTAATATCCCGGGAACCGAAGCTCCCGGGGGATCTTATTTATTCAATAGTCTCTTCAACCCTTCCACATTTCAGCATCTTGTCTCCAAAATATGGATTTCTGATCTGATCTGAGTTCGAGTACCAGTAATCTCCCTTACCTTCAAAGGCCATAGGGCAAAACTGCTTGTAGATCTTTCCAGAGGTGATCGATTCTTTCAAAGCAGGTTCCATGGCCGCGGTAAGCTCAGAGAATAATTCTCGCTGTTTGTTCACATCCCCGGTATTGGCAATTTTCTCAGCTATTCCAGTTATCTCACCTTTTTCTTTCACCATCTCAGCTAGACTTGCTGCAGCCTTTTTAGCCGCTTCAGCATCGGTTGCAACCAGGGCATCCTTGATTTCAAGGTAATGCTGATACATCATTCCGCTATTTTCATCGCTGAATTCAGCCATTGCCATTTCTCCACCAGAATGATCCATATCTCCTTCATGATCCATTTCGGTATCGGCCTGGTGCATTTCATGTTGCATAGGCTCGGCAGGTTCATTTTCCGCCTCTTTGTTGTCTTTACACGAGGTAAAGCTTAGCATTCCTGCCATCGCTAATACGAATAAACTATTTACGTTTCTTTTCATTTTCCTGAATTTAAAAATTTCTGATTAATTTGCCTGAAAGTTATTCTTTTTAGTTTTTTTCTTCTTTTTCTTAGGCTGCACGATCTTTCTAACAGTTGGAGATGAGATATACCATAATAAGAAACCGCTCAATACGGTGATCAATCCCAACAGGGAGAAGGCCCGAAGCAATGAATTATTGAAATCATCCCTGCCTTCATAATCCATGGTATGCGTCATCCATAAGAAATCGAACCATCGCCAGTTACGATGTCTTACCGTTTCAAAACTGCCATTCCCAGCTCCAATATATGCCTTTAAATTCTCGTCGCCCTTATACGAAATAACATAAGCGGGTAGTAATTTCTCACGGTATTCGTGATGCTTCCCTGTCTCTTTTATTAGTTGCACATCTGCCACTTCTAGCTCATTCTTCATATATCTACCAGCGATCTCAAGGGCCTGTTCCTCGCTAATTTGGTCGAGCATCTTTCCAGACCTTGCATTGATAAGCAGGTGATCATTGATATAATAATAGGCTTCCCCGGCTATCTCCTGAAGTTCGATAGAGCTAATTTCAAGACCAGGATGGAGGCTGGATGGACTGGCCAGCTCTGGAAAAGCAGCTTTTTGGGGTTGCTCCTTTTTAAAATGATCTCCATGGATCTCATCGATGTCGGTCCAGCTAAAATAGAGTCCGCTTACTGTCCACATGATGAACTGTATTCCTATAAAAATACCCAGGTACCGGTGGGCTTTCCGGATATTCATTGCCGTTTTTCGTTTTACGATCATTAAAAGCTATTTGCAGGGTTAAAAACTGTGATTTGGTTGCCGGCAAAAATATAATAATCCCCAAATCTATTAAGTTTTATTTTAGGTTTTTCGGGCTCAATGTGTATGTGAATCTGCTTCAGTCTCAAGATATTCCCCTTGTGGCCCAACTCCTTCGAGGTACACCAACTGAGCGCCATAATGTCCTGCTTCAGAAACCGAAAAAGCCGCGAAGCCCAGAATCAGGAAAACCGCTATCTCAAAAAGGCGTTTTTTCCTAATAAGGAAGAGGCTTCCTAATTTTAAAACAGCACCCAATGCACTGGCATAGATGGTCCATTCAGCAAATTTATCGTGCTGTTCCAGCACTTGTTTAGCTGCTTCAGTTAAATTATGAGTATGAGGGTGGGCATAGACTCCGGCAATATAAGCTCCAATAAAACCAACACCCACGCACAACAGGATCACCCAGTCCAGGTTTCGGTTCAATACGAATAACTGTATCAATTGCAGGAGCCCGGCAAGAAGCAATAGCACTATTGGAAAATGTACAACTAAGGGATGAAGATTGGGAAAAGAATCGAGGCTCGCTTTCACCGGCTCACCAGCTTCAACTGCTTCATGGCCTACATTGGATTCCTCGTGGCCTTTGGTTTCTTCAGTGCCTGCCGAAGTTGCATGAACAGAATCAGTTTCATTTGCATTCTGGCCTTCGTGGTTATGGTTATGCTGCGCCGAAACTATACCAATGAAGCAAAAAAGAATTATTGTTAATAGCTTACTTTTCATAAAGTGAATTTTAATAGATCCAGGTCTCCCTGAAAGACTGCTGGCTTTACAACTAATTAATAAGACATATACCTGCTGCTTTCAGAAAAACCTGAACTATGAATTAAAACTTTAACCCATTATAATGGATTTATTCGTGATCTTCATGGTCCACATCCTCATGTTCCATTTCATCATGCTCCATCTCGTCATCGTTCATATGTTCCATTTCCATGTCATCATGTTCTTCCTCTTTTGTAGTTTCCCTACAGGAATAAATCGAAAGACTAAACAGGCTTAATAAAACCAAGGTCGGTAATTTTTTTAAAAGTCTCATAATATTGAATTTTGATTTTTATTTACATCTTTTCCTGATGAGCTTTCATTTTTGCTTTCATCTGCTCCATCAGCTCAGGGTTTTCATGTAGAAACAGAATCATCTTATCCATCATTTTATCAGCCATCTGCGGATTACTTTTCATTTTCTGGTGCATCTGCATCATCATCTGTTCATGCATTTCTGGATCTTTCATCATTTTCTCTTTCATCCTTTCCATCATTTTGGCCTGCATCTCTGGATCATTCTCCATTTTATCCTGCATCATCTTTTTCATTCGTTCCTTCAACTCCGGATCGTTTTTTACGATCTCTTTTATTTCACCAGATTGCATGCTGTTAAAATGATCCTGCAGCAACCATTTTTGAGCCTGTTGGTTTGAATTAGCAACTTCCAGGAATTGCTTGAAATAATTCTCATTATTTGCAATTACCTGATATACCTCGCTGCGGTATTCATTTTCCTGCATCCTTTCTGAAACCGGCTGCGAGCTGCCACAGCTCGTTAATAGCAATCCGGTCACACCAATTAAACTACATAAAATTAATCTTCTCATAATTCTGATTTTAGGTCTCATTATCAATTAGTTTTTATATTCCTGATTTCAGTTTTAGTTTTTTAAAATTTAGAACCATACCGACAAGCCTCCACCCGCACCGAAACGGTTATCATAACTGGCGAAAAGCTGTACGGTCTTGGAAATCACAAATTCGCTTCCCACCTGCCAGGTTGTTTCATTTTCAAAACTAGACCCGGAGGGAAGATCGTTTACCCATCCAAAATCCATCTGGTATTCGAACTCCCCGTAAATACCGATACGCGGAAACACCATCAATCCGGCACTTAGACCTATTTGCGGTCTTAATTTATTATCGATCTGAAGTTCTGAGTTGATAAGTAATGGCAGCAGATACCTGATACCTCCAACCGCGGTGGTCTCCAGTTCCTCCAGGCTGTCTTCTGCTTCGTTCTCGACATTCACTCCTCCAAACAACCTGAAAAAATCATTTAGATAACGTTCATAAGTAAGACTGGCCTCGAGATTTTCATTCCAGCCGTATTCACCTCTTACTGTCAACTGATTCCTAAGGTTGGTTGCGGTAGCATAAAGTTCGGTCATATGACTACCGGCCATCACTTCTCCCCAGGTAAAGATCTCATTAGACTCTGTGGTAAGATTCTGCAAAGGATATTCCTTCAGGCGTTCATCACGCGGGGTGTCATAACTTATCACCCGGGCCATCCCGCTATTGATATGGTACAACACGTGACAGTGAAAGAACCAGTCGCCGTATTCATTGGCATCGAATTCGATCACCGTTTTCTGCATCGGGGCCACATTTACGGTGTGCTTCAGGGGAGAATATTCACCGTGCTCGTTGATAACCCTGAAGAAATGCCCGTGCAGGTGCATAGGGTGATGCATCATGGTAAGGTTATTCAAAGTGATCCTCACCTTTTGTCCCTGTTTGATCTTGATCTTATCGGTCTCGGCCAGGGGAACCCCGTTAATGCTCCAAACATAACGGTTCATATTCCCGGTGAGGTTGAACAATAATTCCTTCAAGGGCTGTTCGTCTGAAATAGTGGTTTTTTCAGGTGACTTTAGGTAATCATAATTGAATCCAGGGTTGCTGGCGGTCTTCATATTATCACCAACCACTACCTCTGCCGGAATGGGTTTCTTCTTCATGTCCACATCCATATGTCCCTCATGCCCCTGCATTTCGTCATGCTTTTCGGAATCTTTATCTTTTTGCATATTCATGTCCTCCTCCTGCATGTCCATATTCATATCCCCATGTTTCATTTCTCCATGGTCCATTCCCTCCATTTTCATGGCATATTTTTTCATTACTTCGATGGAATCGGCCTTGCCGGGATTGAATTTGGTAGCAGGTGCACCCATTTTCATGTCCATGGACATCATTTGCTTCATCATCTCGATTAGGTCGGGTTCGGGCACTTCCGGAGCCGGGATCACCGGTCCTTCACCAAGGTAGGTCACAGATTCTCCCGATCCATCCTGCGCGGTAGCACGAATTTCCAGTTTTCCACTTTCGGGAATGGTGACCAGGAAATCATAGGTCTCTGCTACCGCAATAAGGGTTTTGTTCTTTTTAATCGGCACCACGTTGAGCCCATCTGCGGAAATTAACGTAGGATCTTCCCCGCCAAAGGTGAGCCAGAAGTAAGTGGCGGCAGAGGCATTCACGAACCTCAGCCTAACTTTTTCGCCGGGTTTGAATTGCGGATATTCCTGTTTAGGTTTCCCGTTTACCAGGAACAGGTCGTGATAGTTGTCTGAGATCGCCATGTCTGGCATCCGCTGCCAACTCATCTTCAATTTAGCGCCCAGGGCATTCTTTCGAAGTATCTTGTTCAAACTCTGGATCTGTCCTTTTTTGATAAGATACCATTCGTTCCCTCGTTTCAGGTTCTTTAGCTGTTTATGTGGTTTCTCATCCATCCAGTCTGAAAGGGTAAGCACCAGGTCGTGATCATATTCGAAGTCCTTCTCATTTTCACGCGGATTGATCTGTATAGCCCCATACACTCCTCTTTGCTCCTGTAAGCCTGTGTGGGAATGATACCAGTAAGTACCTGACTGTTTCAGGGAGAATTCATAAGTTAGGGTTTTTCCCGGAAGAATGGGCGGAGTAGATAAATAGGGAACCCCATCGTAAAAATTTGGAAGCAGAAGACCATGCCAGTGAACTGAAGTTTCCACATCCATATTATTGGTCACATGTATCCTGGCATATTCGCCTTCGGTAAATTCCAGAACAGGCCCGGGGATCTGCCCGTTAATGGTCATGCCCATCACCCCGTCGCCGGTCTTGTTGACCATTTCTTCATCTATGGTGATATGATATTCGTGCACCGGCCAGTTATTCACATTGCCTTCGACCGACGCTTCCCGCTCCTGGCTGTTTCCAATGGCAACCGCACCCATGCACAGCACCCAAAATATCATACCTTTCATTATTTCTTTCATTGTATTGGGTTTCAATTAATATAGGGTCAAAAAAAAGACCGAATCTGATATAGCTTCGGTCTTGGTATTTAGTTTTGTTCGTTTTCCAGCCTGTAGATTATTTTCTTCATCTGGGCGATCTCTCTTTTCTGAGCTTCTATGATCTCCTCGGCCAGTTTTTTGGTTTCCGGATCTTTGATATCGGCTCTCTTACTAGTAAGAATGGCAATGGAATGGTGAGGGATCATGGCTTTCATATATAATACATCTCCAATGATAGGGCCCTGCGCTCTTACCAGTCCAAGGGCAGTTAAAAACAGAACAAGGCTACCCACGTAAATGGCGATATTCTTTTTACGGTTCTTATACATACCCAGCATAAACGACAGCATAATCACTGCCATGGCTGCAATCCCCAGGCAGGTCATGTAAAATCGCGTAAGGCTGAAGTAAACATGGTCAAATTCATAGGTGTTGAGGTACATGGTAATATACATGGCAATAAAAGATAAGCCCAGCATCCCGAAGAATTTACCATAATGTCCCCCGTTGTTTTGCTTGTGTTCTTTAGAATCCATTTTTAAAGTTTTAGTTGGTATTAGGTTGTTTATTTTTTAATGGTCTTTTCTACTTTCCCGCAATCGAGCATCTTATCTCCAAAGTAAGGGTTGGTGATTTCCGCTACATCTGCATACCAGTAGGCTCCCTTGTTATTGAAGGCCATCGGGCAGAATTTCTTGTAGATAGTCCCCTTGTTAAGAGTTTCTTCGAACATAGGCCCGGCTTTTTCAGTAAAAGCGGCAAATAACTCGCGTTGCTTTTCAATATCATCGGTTTCAGACATTTGCTGGGCGAGCTTCTTCATTTCTGCTCTCTCCTGTGAGAATGAATCGGCCATCCCGGCGGCCACATCCCCGGCCTTTTTACTATCTCCACGGGTAAGGGCCATTTTTATTTCCAGGTAATTGTGCCATACCTTGCCGGTCATCCCGTCAATAAATCCCTGGTCTGCTACATCAGGTGTTCTTTTTTCTGCCTTTTTCACCTCCTGCGGAGTGTTAATCTCTACTGACTGGTTTTCCTTGGCCTCCTTACAGGAAAATAGGACCATCAGGCTGCAAAAGATCAAACTCAAGTTAAAAGCTTTATTTTTCATGCTATTCAATTTTGGTTCAGATTTAAATTTATAGAATCACTGTTTCTTTATGAATTGTTTAACGTAAGTTTAATTCCAAAGGGAATGCCCGGCAATGAAATTTCCGGTTATTAGGAACCCGTCGGTCAGGGTAAACCTTGCAAAATTTAAATTTTCAGGTTTGTGAAATTGCACCTTTTTCAAGCCTGTTTCAGTTGAAACAAAGGCCCTAACAAGGGAATCAGTTAATAAAGAATAAAAGGTAGATTTGAAAAATTTTTTCGATTTCAAAACTTGTGAACATTTAGATTTGTTGATCTAAATTAGCACAGTCCTTATTATTGAATTATCACAGTTAGGTAAAAGGTCTACACTATTTGGTCTAAAGAATTCCTAAAATTCTCACCCAGATTCCTGTATTCGGAAAGGCTCATTCCGGTCTCGCTCTTAAATTGCCTGGAGAGATGGTTGCTATTACTGTAATCCAGAAGTTGGCTTATTTCTGTGAAGTTATGCTGATTAGCCTGGATGAGTTCCTTGACCTTCTCGATCTTGAGTTTGATGAAGTATTTTTCGATGGTGATATTTTCGCTCTGGGAAAAGGTCCTGCTCAATCGAGAGTAGTCATGACCCGTCACCTCAGCCAGATAGACAGATAAGGGTCCCGTCTTTTTAATGGGCAGGCTGTTCAGCAAGTCGATCAGGCTTAGTTTTACCTGTTCCACGAGTATTCTGTCCGGTTTCAGGACCACGGAAAAGCCATTGGCCTCCAGGACCTCTTCCAATTTTCCATGGTCCTCCACCGGGTTGCTTGTTTGGTAGACAACTCGGCCCAGCTCTACGGTTTCCAGGTTTAAGCCCTGCTCTGTCAGCTCATTCCTCAGAACCTTGACACAACGATCGCAAACCATATTTTTAATAAAAACCTCTACAGTCATAAGCCGAAATTGTTCTATTTACTGTTTTACCCTGAAAGGCAAACTGATCCTGGTCTTTTCCCAGGCAAGGCTGATCTCGCCTTTATTATCATCTAATTTCTGTACCTCATATTTTAGTTCCTCCTGAAGTGACGAAAGTTCTTCCGGTTTTACTTCAAGAACGAGCACATCGTTTTTCTCATCATATTCATCCTTGCCGTGCTGTTCCCATTGAGAGTTGAACATCACCTTCCAGGTATCCCGTCCAGGGACCGTAAAAAATGCATATTTTCCTGCAGGCAAGGTCTTGCCTTCAAAAACAAGGTCTTTATTGGTCTCGATCCAGGTAGCCATATGGGCTCCAGCCTGCCATACCCGGTCATATCCTACCAGGCCTCCAAAGATCATACGATCCCGTACACTGGGCGACGAGTAATCTATATGTACATGGGCATCTCCCACCATAGCCATGGCACTGGTATGAGGACTCAGGGATTTCCCGGTTTTAGCTGTTTTGTTCGCCTGCGAATGCGCGCTATGATCATGCTCCTGTGCTGTAGCCGAAAAACCTAAAACTGCAAGACCTGCTATCAATACTATTCTCTTCATTTCTTATTTTTTAAAAATTATTTCTTTGGTTTATAATCCCTACTGGAGGAATGGGTTTTGATGATCTTCCAGTCTCCTTCGGTTTTTTTCAATACCGAAGTTGCCACCCCTTTTTTCCGGATCGTTCGACTTTCTGAATTTTCCTGGTTCAAAACGATGGTATAGACATAGGTTTCGGTTGTAAAAGCATAGGGAAGATCTACCTCCACGTCCAGGTTGTAATCTGAAAACCTGAAACTTTCAAAATGTCCCAGTTCAGGACCCAGATGGTGTTCTATATAATCCCTGTAAGTGCCCTCAACTCCTCCAGATTCATATACTTTTGAAGAATCTGCAAAGAGTTCAAAGGTCCCCTCTGTAGTAAGGTTTTCCAGGGCAGATTTGTATGTCCTGATAACTGCTTTTACATTTTCCTCCTCGACCTTTAGATCTGGACTTTCTATAGAAGCTACTTCATTAGAAACTTCCTTTATTCCCTTGTTCTTATCGTCTGCGCAGGAAGTTAAAGACAACCAAACAGCTGCGAATAAAAAAACTAATCTCGCTTTTCTCATACTCATTATTTAATTAAGGCTTTTTGTTACTTCTCCACAGGTAAGCATAGCCTCACCGTAGTAAGGATTTCTTACTTCAGAAGACATGCTAAGCCAATCTGCTCCCTGGTTATTATTGGCCATTGGGCAATGCTGAATATACATCCCTTCCATAGGCCGGGTTGAAACCGCAAGGTTGATCATCGTATTGGAAAGTGCTATAAATTCATTGCGCACCGCAGCTATACTTCCCGCATTTACCAGCCTTTGAGTTACCGACTGCAATTTTGGAGCATTGATCTTAAGAAGCGCTTCCACCTCCTCGCTTAAAGCTGAAACCTGTAGCCCGTCAATTGCCTGCTGAAGTTCTTTCCCTTCGGCCTTTGCCTTATCCAGGTCATCGTTCACAAGAGCATCTTTCAATTCCATATAATTGCTGAAAAGTGGTTGTAATGCCGATCGATCCTCTTCTGAAATATCAACTTCTTCCTGGCCCATATTCGGGTTCATCATGCTAGGCTTGCCGGCTAATTGCACGGCCGCATCCACTGTAAAAGTTCCATTCACCACGATCTGCTCCCCGGGCTTTAAGCCGCTTTCCACCACATAAGAATCGGCCAGCGCAGGCCCCAGGTTCACTTCACGTAATTCGAATCCTGCTCCTTTTTCCATATCGGTCTTTACATAAACAACGGAACGTTCCCCGGTCCACAAAACAGCCGACTCCGGGATCACGATGCGCTCTTCTGAAGGGCTGTCCAATTGATTTTCTACGACACCGCTTACGAACATTCCTGGTTTTAGTTTTCTATCTTTATTAGGCACCTCGATCCGGGCCGTGGCTACGCGGGTATTATCATTTAGCAAAGGATCCACGAAACTGATCTCTCCCTCGAAACTTTTTCCCGGAAGTGATTTCACCGTGTACTCGACTTTGCTCCCTTCTTCAACCCAGTTCAGATCACTTTCATACAGGTCGAACTGTATCCAGAGCTTATCCAGATTCGCGATCTGGTAGATAGGCATTCCCTGTTCCAGATGGTCGCCGGGTTCGGCCATAAGTTCGGTCACTACCCCGCTCACATCCGAGCGAATAGGGAATCTTTCAATAGGTTCTCCTTCCGCAAGCATTTTTTCGATCTGGGGGTCGCTAATTTTCCAGTTTCGAAGCTTTTGTTTGGCCGCCCTGAATAATTCCGGCTGACTCTCTTTGATCTCCTGGGCCTGTAGAAGTTCAGCCTGGGCTGTAACCAGTTGCGGTGAGTAGATCATCGCCAGGGTTTGCCCCCTTTCCACCTTTTCTCCGGTAAAATTCACCATCAGTTTCTCGATACGCCCCGGGATATGAACGGTTTGAGTATAGTCGTTTCGTTCATCCACCACTACTTTCCCATTTAGTCTTAATTCTTTAGCAGTTTCTCCTCCACCCACGGTCATGGTTCTCACATTGGCCAGTTTCATCGCGTCCTCGCTCATCTGGAACATATCTGAATCCAGTCCGCCTTCATCTTCTGAAAGTGGGATCAGGTCCATGCCGCAAATAGGACATTGTCCAGGTTCCGGTTGGCGTATCTGCGGGTGCATGGAACAGGTCCATACCTCAGCTTCTGCACCAGCTGTATGATCATGTTCATCCTGCGCGGCTTCACTACCGCCAAAGAACAGCCAGCCAAGAAAGATCCCTGCAACGAGGATCCCGATGGCCAGGATTATATTTTTTCTATTCGTTTGCATTTGTATCGTTTTTAAAATGTAGATAATCTAGTTTGGCGGTTGCCTTGTAAGCATTAGCAAGGGCCTCTATTTTCTGAATTTTCAACATCAGCAGGTCCTGGTTCATCTGAAGGACTTCCTCAAAATCGGAATTCGCATTGCTAAAACCAACAACAAGCAACTTATTTGCCTGGTTGGAACTGGTGATCTGCCGGTCGTACAGGTCCATTAGCTGCCGCGATTTCTTTATTTCATAATTCAGCATTACGGCCTCACTGTTCAATTCGTTGATCATGGCCGTTTTTTCCTGCTCGGTGGCCTGAGCCATCAGCTTTGCCTCTTCCCGGGCTGCCTTATATTTTTTTCTGAAAATTGGCAGCGTAACCGAAAACATAGGCATGATCGCGTCCTGACCGTTATTCTCAGGATTGGCATCGGTTCTTTTTGAAATAATCGAGTAATCCAGTCCGAGTCCCAGCATGGGAAGCCCTTCCTTTTTACTGATCTCTATTTCTTTTTCAAAAGCCTGTTTCTCATAATCCAGTGATTGAATTCTAGGATGATCCTCGAAACTGGAATCAATTACCAGATCGTTTTCCAGCTGAAGGTTATCCTGCACCTCGACCATAGCCGATTGCTCCCTGTTCAACAAATAATTGAACTGGATCTTCCTGGTTTCTAATTCATCCTTCATCAAGGCAATTCGGGTCACCAGCTCCTCCCGGTCTATATCCACCTTTACCACGTTCACCATGGGAGCGCTCCCGGCTTCAAATCGGTTAAGGGCCAGTTTCCTATAAGAATCAAGAATTTCGAGATCTTCTTCCATTACCTCGATGCTTTTTTCGATCTTATAAATTTCGGCGTAAGCCTCTTTTACTTTGACGAAAAGCGATTCCCGGGCTGTCAGGAAATCCTGGAATCTGGCTTCGGCCATCAGTTCCGCAGAACCTTTTCTAAGGTTGTTTGTACCGAACCAGGGGAACATCTGCATGAGGGAAAACCTTGCTTCCTGTGCACCCAGCCTGGTTTCTACCATTCTTCCGAAAGCGCTCATGGTAAGCGTTGGATCGGGCAGTGAAGAAACCTGCGGGGCCTTTTGAAGCGCAGCCTCGAATCTTGAATAGGAAGCCTGAACTTCCGGGTTATTTTCAGAAGCAATTTGTAAATATTCCTGTATTTGCTGAGCCTGAATCTGGCTTAGACCCAAAAACAGGAAGCAGACCAACAGTATTCGATTAGTTTTCATTTGTTAACTGTTTTTGAGATTTTGAATTCTTTTTCACCACAGTTTCCCTCCAGTAGGCCTGTAAAACGGGAACCACGAAAATGGTCATGATCTGGATGATCATACCCCCTACAATTGGGATCGCCATGGGCACCATGATATCCGATCCTTTTCCGGTTGAAGTAAGCACAGGGAACAAGGCTATTATAGTTACCGCAGTAGTCATCATGGCAGGACGCACCCGCTTTTTACCGGCTTCCATTACCGCATCCCTCACTGCCGGAACAGTATCTGGTTGGCGCCTTTCAAATACCTGATGAATATAAGTTCCCATAAGTACCCCGTCATCGGTCGCGATACCGAAGAGCGCGATAAATCCTACCCATACGGCCACACTCAGGTTCACTTCCTGGATCTGGAACAGGTCACGCATATTGGTTCCGAATACTTCGAAATCCATGAACCATCCCTGCCCGTAAAGCCAGATCATGATAAATCCACCGGCGAAGGCCACGAAAACTCCGGAAAAATGAATGGTTGAAGCGATCACCGTCTTGAACTGGAAATACAGCAGCAGGAAAATAATGATCAAACACAGCGGGATCAAAATGGAAAGCCGTTTTACAGCTCTCACCTGGTTCTCATAATTCCCTGAAAATTTAAAATTCACACCTTCGGGAACCAAAAGTTCTCCATTATCGATCTTTTCCTGGATGAAGTTCTGGGCATCGTTCACCACATTCACCTCGGCATATCCATCCCGTTTATCAAAAAGCACATAGCCAACCAGGAAGGTTTCCTCACTCTTGATCATTTGTGGTCCACGAACATATTCCAGGTCGGCAAGCTCACCTAATGGGATTTGGGCCCCGGTAGAAGTTGGCACCAAAATTCGCTTAACGGCTTCGGGATTATCACGAAGTTCACGAGGATATCTTACGCGAACGGGAAAGCGTTCCCTTCCCTCCACTGTCGAGGTGATCTCCATTCCACCTATGGCCGTTTCGATGGTTTGCTGTACGTCTTCAATACTCAGGCCGAACCTTGCAATAGCATTTCGGTCGATATCGATTTCCAGGTAGGGTTTACCTACTACCCTGTCTGCGAAAACCGCTTCCGATTTTACAGATGGCACCTGTTTTAACAGGTTCTCCAGCTGGATCCCGAAATCCTGGATGGTTTTCAAGTTAGGGCCATACACTTTGATTCCCATAGGAGCTCTCATCCCGGTTTGCAACATCACCAGCCGGGTTTCAATAGGCTGTAATTTAGGAGCCGAAGTCACCCCGGGAAGTTTGGTTCTTTGAACGATTTCCTCCCAGATATCATCAGGACTTTGGATTTCTTCTCTCCAATTCCTGAAATAGTTTCCGTCCTCATCGGGTATCAATTGCTCTCTTTTAATTCCGCTAGCAATCGCATCGGCATTCGAAAGGCTGTCTCCCGACTTCAGAATGAATCGGCCCTCATCATCCACTTTAAATGTGGTGGGTTTTCCATTTTCATTAAGGGCATATTCGGGTTTATAATTGATCACGTTTTCGAACATAGAAACCGGTGCCGGGTCCAGGGCGCTTTCGATTCGTCCCAGTTTCCCAACTGAAATGTCCACTTCCGGAATATTGGTCACCGCCAAATCCAGTTTTTGTACCGTTTCCTTGGAATATTCGATTCCCGCATGCGGCATGGTGGTTGGCATCAGCAGGAAGCTTCCCTCGTTGAGCGAAGGCATGAATTCCTTACCTACACCGGGGAAAGTATGCGAAAGGCCAGACCAGATTCGTGTTTTACTCAGGTCTAAACCAACCTCTTCAGTAGCATCATCTACAAAACCGAATAATTTTGGAAATCCAAACCAGATCATCGCCCCCAGGAAAATGGTGATGAGGGGAAGAATGAAGAAAGTACCTTTATTAGTAAGACACCAGTTAAGGATAGGTTCATAAAAACGAACCACCGCCAGCAACATGGCTAAAGTGATCGCGATAAGGATAATTACGAATATATAATTCGAAATAAGACTTTTTTCGAAGCCTAAAGGCATCCATTCTTCAGCAAGAAAAAGAATAGTGACCAGCAGCGTGATCCCGATGATGATCTGGGAAGAGTATTTTCCGAGAAATTCAGGATTTCGCTCCTCTAAAAATTTCAGTAAACCAACTACTGTAAGCGCTAGTGGAAGCCAGAAACTGAAAATGATCGCCAGCAATATTCCGCCAAAAACCAGAGCCATGTTCCAGATCATTTTGGTCTTCTTTTTATCGGCTTTAATATTGAAGAAATAATAGGAGAACATTGGTAGAACCAGTACTCCAATCACAAAAGCCGCCGCAATGGCGAATGTCTTGGTAAAGGCCAGCGGGCGGAATAATTTCCCTTCGGCGTTTTCCATAAAGAAAACCGGAAGAAAACTTACAATGGTGGTAAGTAGCGCTGTGGTCACGGCTGGAGCCACTTCTACGGTAGCTTTGTAAATAATATCCAGCAATTTCTTTCCCCGTGCATTTTCATTTTCAGGCATTTCAAGCCATCGAATAGTATTTTCCACAAAGACGATTCCCACGTCTACCATCACTCCAATGGCAATGGCGATCCCTGAAAGGGCCACCACGTTAGCGTCCACTCCAAAATACCGCATCGTGATAAAGGTCATGAGCACGGCGATGGGAAGTAAACTGGAAATAAGTACCGAAGCTCTTAAATTCAATACCAGCACGATGATCACGATAATACTAATGAGAATCTCGTGGGAAAGCGCGCTTTCAAGGGTTCCTATGGTCTCATTGATCAGCTGGGTTCTGTCGTAAAACGGAACAATAGTAAGCTTGGACACTGTCCCGTCTTCCAGCGTTTTTGAAGGAAGACCGGGAGAAATTTCGTCTATCTTGTCCTTAACATTCTGGATAACCTGTAACGGATTGGACCCGTACCTGGCTACCACTACTCCACCGGCAACATCGGCACCTCCTTTATCCAGTATTCCTCTTCTTTCAGATGGACCAAGATGCACGCGAGCGATATCCCTGATGAGCACAGGTTTGGTTTCCCTGGCCACCACCACGGTATTTTCGATATCCTCGATGGATTCAATATATCCGAGTCCGCGCACTAGGTATTCCACTTTATTTACCTCAAGGGTTTTCGCTCCAGCGTCGCGGTTGGAATTCTTTACCGCCATCATCACCTGGTCGATCCCGATATTGAAGGCTTTAAGCGCATCAGGATTCACATCGATCTGGTATTCCTGGACATAACCACCCACCGAAGCAACTTCTGAAACTCCCTGGGTCGCACTAAGTCCCGGTTTTACATAGTAATCCTGGATCTTTCTGAGTTCATGAAGATCCCAGCCTCCGGTCACGTTCCCTTCAGGATCACGGCCTTCAAGGGTATACCAGTACACCTGACCTAAAGCAGTAGCATCGGGCCCTAAAGACGGCTGAACTTCAGCAGGAAGAAGACCTGCAGGAAGCGAATTCAGTTTTTCGAGGACCCGAGAACGGGACCAGTAAAATTCCACATCTTCCTCAAAAATGATATAGATGCTGGAAAACCCGAACATGGAGGTACTCCTAATGGACTTCACTCCGGGAATTCCTAAAAGGGAACTGGTGAGTGGATAGGTGATCTGGTCTTCCACATCCTGGGGAGAACGGCCCGGCCAATCGGTAAACACGATCTGCTGGTTTTCACCAATATCGGGAATGGCATCTACCGGTACCGGATCATTGGGCAAAAAACCGGTGTCCCAGTTAAAAGGTGCCGTAACGAGGCCCCAGCCTACCAGGAACAGCAGTAGTAAAACCGTCACTAAACGGTTATAGAGAAAATATTTTATGATTTTATTGAACATATTATTGATGATTTGAAAATTCAGAATAGCCCAGGCATGGCCTAAATGCAATACAGAACGGTCCTGAAGGCGATAAGCCTAACAGCACCTCAATCAAATCTATCAAATAAGGAATACCTGGTCCTGCAACTGTATGTCGTAGACCAGTAAAGGAGGGGAATAATCTTTAAAAGGAATGACCTGTTGTGG
This sequence comes from Christiangramia bathymodioli, assembly GCA_009735695.1. Taxonomy (GTDB): domain Bacteria; phylum Bacteroidota; class Bacteroidia; order Flavobacteriales; family Flavobacteriaceae; genus Christiangramia; species Christiangramia bathymodioli. The sequence goes on along the minus strand of SRSL01000007.1, from coordinate 132,512 downwards.
CGAAGGCTCGAACAGGTTGAAATAGGAATACGCGAAAGTGCTTAAGAAAACCTGCTGATGGAAATCGAAAGAATCAAAGGAAATCTTTAGCTCATCCTGGCCTTCCACTGAAGTTTGTTCGTTACTGCAACAGTGCCCATCGGTCATGGCATTCATTTGCATGCCACAGGTCTTCACTTCAGAAAATACGGCTTTATCTACAAGATGCTCCCCACAAAAATGCTTTTCCACGGTGAAGGACATCGTGGAAAACATGACCAGCAAGGCCAGCATTAAGGATGATAATTGTCTGAAAGCCTCTTTCATTACGTGAACAAAAATACATTTTTTTTCAATATCAGCGATTTAACCAGACATTTTCGAAAAAAAACCTGCCCAAAATTAACCGATCTGGACGGTATTCTATTTTAAAAATATAGAATAAACTTTCAATTTTTTTGAAAGCTAAAATTCTGGTTCAAAGAATATTTAAATATAAAACCAATTTACTTAAATTTATGTATATCAATACCTTACATTTTATCATAAAATGAAAAATCAAAAAACCATTTCGATAATAGGTGCCACGGGTTCCCAAGGTCAGGGGCTGGTGAAAGCTATCCTTGACGATCCGGACAAAAGGTTCAGGGCACGAGCGATCACCCGGGATTATACATCAGATAAAGCACAGGAGTTAAGAAAACTCGGTGCAGATATTTTTGAAGCCGATGTCGATGACAAAGAGAGCCTGGTAGAAGCCTTTGATGGCGCTTATGGTGCTTTTTGCGTAACATTTTTCTGGGAACATTTTTCCCCGGAAAAAGAAATGGAACACGCAAAAGATATGGCGGAAGCAGCCAAAGAAGCGAAGTTACAACATGTAATCTGGTCTACTCTTGAAGACACCAGAAAATGGGTTCCTCTGGATGACGACCGCATGCCCACCTTAATGGAAAACTACAAGACGCCTCACCTGGATGCAAAAGGAGCGTCAGACAAATTCTTTATAAACAGCGGGGTACCATACACATTATTACTAACCTCCTTTTACTGGGACAATTTTATCAATTTTGGAATGGCTCCGCAAAAAGGAGAAAATGGAGAATTGGCAATAACCTTCCCTATGGGAGATAAGAAATTACCTGGGATAGCTTCAGAAGACATAGGAAAAGCAGCCTTTCAAATTTTTAAAAATCCAGAGCTTTATAAAAATAAGAAGGTTGGGATTGCCGGAGAACATTTAACTGGAGAGCAAATGGCCGAGGTTTTCTCTGAAGTATATGGAAAAGACGTGAAATACAATGCCGTTCCCCCCGATGTGTATAGAAGTTTTGACTTTCCAGGAGCGGATGACCTGGGAAATATGTTCCAGTTTAAAGCCGATTTTAATGAGGATTATTGTGCCGCCCGGAATGTGGAAAATAGCAGGAAACTAAACCCTGAACTAAAAAACTTTAGAGAATGGCTTCAAAATAACAAGTCGAGAATGCAGCTTTAGTTTAATCATCTTTATAATTTCTCAACCTGTAATAATAGAATGCAGGGAGAAGTATCAAAAGGAATACCGGATGGATCAAAAATCGCCTTACATAGAAAAGAGCCAGATAATGCTCATTTTCCAAATTCAAAATAAGGTAGATGAATATCGAAAATCCCAAAACAAAAAGCAGGGCATACAGGATGCCTGAAAATTTCATGATTTGTTTATCGCGAAAGGCCACATAAATTATGGCTAACGAAATTAGGGTGTTGATAACGAACCGAAATATCAAGTTCAGGGTAAGTAGACCAAGGTTCATTTCTGGAATTTCACCCGTTAGGTAATCTGATTTGAAAAAATAGATAAGCGGGTCATAGAACAGGCTTTCTTCAAAAAGCCGTACCGCGGCAAGAAGAATAACCAGCAGTGCGATCTGCAATCCACGATACCTTCTTTTCACCCTTTTTTCCATCGCGAATAGATTCTAACCCAGATTATCCAAAGCAGCAACACAGTTCCGTAAATCGCCAGCGGGAAAAATATGGAGTGCATAAACCCTGAATATTGCGGGTATTCGTAAATACTCACCGCAAGCAGGACGATACGAATGAGGTTCATCGCATAAATGATCACGGCCCCTGCAAAAATATAGAGCAATGTACTCAAGGGTTTTCCGAAGAAGGCCAATACAAAGGATGCGAACAGGATGATCATACTTGCCGAATTACAGCCTTCCACAATTCCGGCCAGGAAAAGATCTTCCACCATCAGCTTCATAGAGAGACCAGTAGGGTGCATGACCACATTAACATCATATCCAAGGCTGGCCATGATCTCGCCGCTCTGATAAGCCACAAGCCTTGTGATAGGATCTGGCACCGGCGGATCGGTATCATATAGGATCAAAAAACCATTATATAAACTCGAGAAAAGAAAATAGCTGCCCAGGAAAATAAAAATGAATCGCAGGACCAGTCGGTATTTTCTGAATAAACTGAGCAAAGGCAGCCGGGTTTTTAACAAATTTATAGAAATACTGCCCTCACTTTGCAGGATAAAATGAATACTTTTGCACTAAATATTGTTAATATGACCTTTCAGAAATTAAAACCACAGATCGAGAAGATCCTGAAGAACGATAATGCCAGTGTTGACAAACGCCTTACCGAAGTTTGTGAATTGCTTCAAACCAGCATCCCTTACTACGACTGGGTAGGTTTTTACTTCAGGAATGGAGATAAAGAGGAATTAAAGCTGAAGTCATTTGCCGGCGAACCCACCGATCATGAGATCATTCCTTTCGGAAAAGGAATTTGCGGGCAGGTTGCCGTTTCGAATAAGAATTTCGTGGTGCCAGATGTTAAGGCCCAGAATAATTATATCGCCTGCAGTATTCATGTGAAGGCTGAAATTGTGATTCCATTATTCGTAAATGGAGAAAATATTGGTCAGATAGATATCGACTCGCATACTGAAGATCCGTTCTCTCATGAAGATGAGATCTTTTTGGAATGGGTGAATAAAAAAGTGGCAGAAATCCTTTAATCGCTGCCTTATTATTAATAAAAAACCCTCGAAAGATCGAGGGCTTTTTTATGTTCAATTTCTGAGAACTACAATATCACTACAAGAACAACTATTAAAAGGGCAAAAAACCCAATTAATTGTAAGATAGAATTCGCATATTCCTTTTCAATTTCGCTTCCCATTTTTCTTTCTTTTGGGTAAATATAATCAAGCTTACTACTGACATTTAGGCATTTAACTAACTTTAAATCTTTTCCCATATTTTTAAGAATATTTAAGTAGGAGTACATTTTTATTTTAACGCGAATTTTAATTTTGGCGAAAATTTCTGCCCAACACCCTGAAATCTGATCAGGCTATTTTCACCTTAAATGAACTATTCACCAGCCTGGGATCTGGTGCCGTTTCCTGCCTTTGGATGCTTTTGATCCTAACCGACAGATAGCCAAAACTATCAGCCACTGTTCCCAGACATCGGTAAACACCCTTTCCCCGAATTGGAAATTTCTCGGAGGTATCGGGAAACTGAACCGTGTCGAAAATATCGCCGTTAACATCAAAGAAAGTCCCGAAACGCATTAGTTTCTTATTCACCGTTCCCGCTGTTCGGGAAGTGATCAAATTTCCATAGATCTCAACCTCTCGATCCACATAATTTTTCAAATCCTTTGCTTTCACTCCGGTATCTACAGGTTGTTTTAGAAGATCAAATTCACTGCAAAGTGGAAAACCCAGCAATTCGATCTGGTCATAAGCCTCAATAAGCCTGGATATCTGAAACTGCGGAAGATCAAATTCCCGGTGTTCCGGCTTGAACAACAGGGGTTGCTTAGTATTCCGTTTTGTCTTATTTAGCCGGAAGCAGGCCTTCCAAAGCAGGTGGTATTTATCCAATCCCGTAAACCTGAACGCATTTATCTTTAGCAGAAGGCTGAGCTGTTCAATGGAAATCGAAACCCGGTCCAGGAAATCTTCAAAACTGCTGAACTCCCCAAAGAACTGCCGGTTTTCCAATATCTGCTGCACCACTTTTATCTCCAGCTCCTTGATATAACCAAGGCCCAGGTAAACATCCTTTCCATAGATCGCTGTGGGATGATCGCTTTTATTCACACAGGGTGCGTGTATTTTCCCGCCCCATCGTCGAATTTCCTGGATATAAGTTCGGGTGTCGTAAAACCCTCCACCATTGTTGAGAGCCGCCACCATGAATTCCAATGGGAAATATCGCTTGAGGTATAAAGACTGGTAACTTTCCACAGCGTAGGAAGCCGAATGTCCCTTAGGAAAAGCATAACCGGCGAAAGAGGAGATCTGTTCCCAGATCTCTTCAGTAAGCTGGGCCGAATAGCCTTTTTCCTTACAATTATCCCGAAACGTGCGCTCCACTCTCTCCAGGTCTGAGCCCGCCACTTTCTTCCCACTCATTCCCCTTCTCAATACATCCGCATCCTCGAAATTAAGACCGGCGAACAGGTGGGCAACCTTCATCACATCTTCCTGGTAAACCATCACCCCGTAGGTTTCTTCCATGATCTCATACATTACGGGGTGTGCCTGCTTACGTCTTTCGGGATCGCGATGACGCCTGATGAACTCCTCCTTCATCCCGGCACTGGAAACCCCAGGCCTTATCACCGAGCTTGCTGCCACCAGGTTCATATAATTATCGGTTTGCAGTTTGGTGAGCAGGCCCCGCATGGCAGGAGATTCTACATAAAAAACGCCCATACAGTCACCTACCTTCAGCAACTCATTGATGCCCGGATCTTTTTTGAAAAAATTGATATCTCCTATATCATGAAGCTCAGCATCGGGCTGGTTTCGCCTGATGAGTTCAATACTATCTGTGATCTTGGATAATCCTCGCTGGGCCAGAATATCGAATTTATGCACCCCCACATCCTCGGCGATGTTCATATCTATTTGAACCGTCGCAAAGCCTTTAGGCGGAAGAAAGGTTCCGCAATAATTATAGATCGAATCGTTCAGGATCAATATTCCGCCGGAGTGCACGCTCAAATAATTAGGAAAACCTTCAATAAGCCTACTATACCTCAGCACCAGCTTTTCCAACTTATCCAGCTCCCGAAAATTGAAAAAACCAGCTGAAAGTTTGTCGATATTCTCCTTGGGAAGCCCGAACACCTTTCCCAGCTCCCTGGCAACGGCCCGGCGTTTAAAGGTTACATAGGTTCCCATCAAAGCAGTGTGCTCATAACGCTCAAAAATATAGCGGGTAATATCCTCCCGGTCTTTCCAGGAAAAATCGATGTCGAAATCGGGAGGAGAGGCGCGGCTTTCGTTGATGAAGCGCTCGAAATACAGGTCCAGCTCGATGGGATCTACATTGGTGATCCCAATGATATAGGCCACGATCGAATTCGCCCCGCTTCCCCGACCTACGAGTGGATAGTTTTTAGAACGGGCATAGCTCACGATATCGTGATTGATGAGAAAATAGGAGACGAACTTCAATTTGATGATGGAAGTAAGCTCCTTCTCCAGCCTGGCCTTTACCTTTTCGTCTGCTTCAGGGTATCTGTGGGAAAGATTCTGAGCGCATAATTCGCGTAGTCTTTTAATATCGTCTTCCTCGCTTGTACCGTATACTTTTAAATTTCGGTTCTGATCCCTTCCAAAACCGAATTCAACCTGGCAGCAGGCAACCAGCCTGCGTGTATTTTTGATGATATGAGGAAAGTCTTCCAATTCCTCCAGCAGCTTTTCGGTTGAAATAAAGCGTTCAGAGAATAAAGCCTGTTCCGTTTTAGGCAATCTGCTCAACAATTCATTATTATCGATAGCTCGTAGAAGTCGGTGAGCATTATAATCCCTTTTGGTCTCAAAACTCACGCTTTGGAGCAGCACCAGTTTCTCCTCAAATTTTCGGTATTCTGAAAACCTTAATTTCCGAAGATCCTCAAGGGAAACGCCGATGAATTCATTTTCCCGGAATTCCTTTTTTTGCGCAGACTCTATTTTCTGAAAAGGATAGATGATAAAGCAATCCGTTAAATTGGGTGTATCAGGCTCAAACTTTTTATCGGTATGAATATGCCTGGAAAGATGCTCGTTCAATTGCCGAAAACCTTCATTGTTCCTGGCTAAACCCACATACTGCTGGTCCACTCCATTCTTGAAATCGATACCCACCAGGGCCTGGAAGTGGCGGTCCTTTGCCATTTTCAGAAAGCTCAAACAGGCCGAAGTATTGTTGATATCGGTTACCGCTACCACCTCAGCCTTATTAGTTTCGGCCAGGTCGCAAAGCCTTTCCGGGGAAAAGGTCCCGTAACGCAACGAATACCAGGTATGGCAATTCAGGTAGATCATTTAAAAAATGAATTTTCAACTATGATTATGGAAAGAAGGAATCAGGTTTTGAGCTTGCCCGGATCCTGCCTGTTTGAGAAAAAAGACAGTATTTCTACCGAATCATCTTTGATTCGGTAATACAGGGTATTGAGTTTTAGGATAACTACTCTTCGAACCTCACTTTTATCTGAAGCGACCGGAAAGATCCTGGGATTCCTGGAAAGCAATTCGATACAATGATCCAGCTCTCTGGAAAGATTTCATAATTCTTTCTCAGTCCAGTTGTCTTCGATATATTGTAGCGTCTCTTCTAATTCGGAAAGTGCATGAGTCGTCCAGTAAACCTTATAGCCACTTTTCATACAGGCCTTTGGCTTTAGAGTGTAACTTCAGATTACCAGAATCGGCATCACTGATCCCTTTCTGGATAGAACTTTTCTCTTCTTTAGAAAGTTCGCTCCACCAATCAGTCTTTTCGCTCTCCCTCAACTCCATTATTTTATCAATAACAGACTGATCCTCTAAAGTAGAGAGCCACTGAATCAACTCTATTTTCTTATCCTGAATGCTCATTACTCAAATTTACAGATTTTAATCTTTCTCCTAATCATTTGTTTACTATTGTTTTAATTATTGATTTCGATGTGCCAGTACGATGGGCGGCTGACCGTCAAATGGGTTTCCGGACCTGCCGATGGTCCTGGCATCCATGCCTACCGCACGTTTAACAACTCCTTCTCCAAATCGCTGCCGGATGCGGTCCAACGAATCATACAGGCTCAATATTTCTTCAGAATCCTCAAAAAGGTTGATCTGGTAATGCCCGGAAACGAGTCCGCTAAAGCGAACGCCTATCAGTCGTATCAACAGCCGGCGGGTATAGAGTTTTTTAAAAAGTTCTTCCACTACCGGGATGAGGATATGATCGGCACTGGTATACGGGATCGTTGCCTGCTTGCTCTGGGTTTGAAAATCGGAATACCGGATCTTGACGCTGATGACCGAAGCCAGTTTTTCCCCTTTCCGAAGTTGATAAGCAAGACTCTCTGCCATTGCAACCAAAGTGGCATGCAGGCGAACCATATCTATGGTATCCCGGTTAAAAGTACGTTCAGTAGAAATGGATTTTCGCTCATGAAAAGGAATGATAGGCGGGTCGTCGATCCCATGAGCGCGTTTCCAGATCACCCTCCCGTTCTTTCCCAGCACACTCTCCAGCATTTCTACCGGCATTTCCTGGATGGTCTTTATCTTCCTTACCCCCAGATTCAGCAAAGACTGGAAGGTCTTGTTCCCGATCATCGGGATCTTGTTCACTTCCAGCGGCGCAAGGAACCCCCGTTCCGATCCTGCTTCGATATATTTTTCAGCATTGGGTTTGGCCTCCCCGGTCGCGATCTTGGAAACGATCTTGTTTTTTGAAAGGCCGAAAGAGATAGGAAGCCCGCTTTCCCGCATGATGGTTTCCCTTAGTTCATGGGCGAATTTCTTTACGCCGAAGAAGCGATCCATCCCCGTAAGATCGGCATAGAACTCATCTACACTGGCTTTTTCGAAAGTCGGCACTTCGCTTTTGATAATTTCAGTAACGATCTCGGAGTGTCGCATATAGACCGAAGCGTCTCCGCGTATATAAGTGGCATGCGGGCATAGCCTTTTCGCCACCTTCATCGCCATCCCGGAATGCACTCCAAATTTCCGCGTCTCATAACTACAGGCCGCCACCACTCCCCTGTCGCTAAGACCACCCACAATAAGGGGTCGGTCTTTCAAACGGGAATCCTTCAGTCGCTCTACCGAAACAAAAAAAGTATCCAGATCCAGGTGCAATATTGCCTTATTTTGATTCTTCATTTTGGATTATTTCCATTTTATAGGATATTTTCCAAAATTATAAAATCAGGGCCTTATTTTCAGAAATTGAATGTTAAAAAATTGGAGTAATTATCTTTTGAATTGGTAAGAGGCTCCTCCCTGATTAAAGATCATTTCGTTCGCCTCGGGACGAAATTCAATGTCGATCCCGGCACGGGTGAACTGAAATTTGTTTTCCGCAATTGGCGTTAAAGCAAAAGCTGCTTTCCCGGTTCTCCCATTTTGAGCTGATCATCTTCTAGCTTAATCTCCAGCTTTACCGGGAAATTTTCTGCACTGTAAACGCCCACATATTTCTCAAGGACTGATGTTGGTAACTGTATAGATTCCGGGAATTCAGGGATCTCATATTCCTTCCCGAAGTAAATGCTAAGCACACCAATAAGTATATCGTTCACCCCCACTTCTGAAGCATTCGAAATAAAGGAAATCGTCATATCTTCAGACGGAAAATAAGCGGCAGTACTGCTAAAACCATCAATGCCACCATCATGCCCAAAGGCCCTTAGCTCGTGAAAGGGAAATTCGAAAAGCCCCAATCCATACCTGTCTGTGATCGTGGTCATTTTATCCAGGCTTTCCTGCGAAAGCAATTTATGGTTAAACAAAGCCGTAAAAAAAACATTAAGATCGTATGGGGTCGAGATCATCCCACCGGCGCCCAAAGGAATACTCATATGGGTCTCTTCCTCTAAAATCCAGCCCTCTTCTTTCCTGTAAGACCGGGCTTCGTTCTGAGAAGGGGTTATTTTCCCTCCAAACTCCGTATCCCTAAGGTTTAACGGCGCTACGATCATTTCTTGAAGCAGGCTCGAATAGGATTTACCGGAAAGATCCTCCAGGATATAAGTGAGCAGAATATAATTAGTATTTGAATATTCATTTTTTTCACCCGGTTCGAAGATCGCTCCATTCCTTTTGATCAAGTCCAGCATTTCCTCCCGCGATTTTTCTTCGGTCATATACGAAGTGTAATCATCTGAACTGGTGAAATTAAAAAGTCCGCTAGTATGGTTCAGCAGGTTCTCCATATCGATCTTTTCAGCATTGGGTAGATCGGGAAAGAATTGAGACAACTTCGTAGACAGTTCCAGTTTTCCGTTTTCGACCATTTTAAAGATCATCACCGCGGTAAAGGTCTTGGTGATGGAGCCTATTCGGTATTTGGTTTCAGAATTGGCAGCCTGCTTTTTTTCAAAATCGGCATATCCAATCGTTCTGGAATAGACTTCTTCTCCATCCTGAAAAATTGAAAGACTTCCCATGGATTTATCCCGCTGCTCCAGTTTATCGAACAGACTATCCATTTTCTTTTTATTAAAATCCTGAGCGGTGATATGAGAACTAACAAAGGTCATACAAATAAAAAAAGTGATCTTATTCATAAAACTTAAATTTAGGTTACATCCCTGTACGGATGGCCTCTACCGGATCCAACCTGGAGGCCGAAATAGCCGGGATCAGCCCGGAAATAAGCCCGATCACTGCAGAAACGATGGTTCCGATCAGGATATTAAAAGGCGATAATACGAATTCAAAATCACCGGTGAATTGCGAGGCAATAATGGAAACTATCCATACCAGGAATAAACCAACCAACCCACCAATTACCGAGAGGATAATGGCTTCGAAAAGGAACTGGGAAAGGATGAATTTGTTCTTAGCCCCAAGCGATTTCTGGATACCAATAAGATTGGTACGCTCCTTCACGCTTACAAACATGATATTGGCGATCCCGAAACCTCCTACCAGCAGGGAAAATCCACTGATCACGATCCCGATGATGTTTAACTGACCTGTTATATTGTCGATAAAATCGGCAAATCCCTGAAGCTGGTTTACAAAGAAATTATTGATCTCCCCGGGTTTTATTCCCCGCATACTCCTGAGCTGCTGCTCGAGCATGGCGATAAATTCCTCATTATCAACACCATCTTCCGGTTTCATGATCAGCTGGGGAAAAACAGCGCCTTTCTGGGTTCCGAAGACACGGCGGGCAAAATTCGCCGGAACAAAAGCCTGGCCATCCCGAGAGTTCCCGAACAAAGACTGTCCCTGCTTCTCCAGAACGCCAATAACCGTTACCCTTCTTCCAAACATCCTGATCTCTTTGCCAATTCCACTTGTTGGTTCCCCAAAGAGATTCTTGGCTACTTCGTGACCTAGGACGGTGACTCCGGAACCACTTACCGCTTCAGGCTCATTGAAAAATCTACCTTCGGCCAGTTCAAAAGCCTCAATTTCATAAAATTCATGAGTTACTGCACCAACGTCTACACCCGTACTGGTCACATCCTGATATTTGACAGAGGAATTTCCCGGTATTCCCAGGACAAAAGCAATATTTTCAAGATTCGGAAGGGATTTTTTTAGCTGCTGATATTCTTCATAAGTCACATCTGGAAATTGTTCCCGTTTCCATCGAGGAATATCTGAAGGACCAAAATTAAAACGCATCACCACCACAGTGCTGTTATCTAAAGCACTCAAACTTCCCTTAATGTCCTTTTTCAGCGAATCGACCGCCGCAAGGACAGCGATAATAGAAAAAATACCAATGGTAACCCCCAGAAGAGAAAGAAATGTTCGCAGTTTATTATTCCTCAATGCGTTAAGAGCAAAAACAAAGCTTTCTTTAAATACACGTAAATAGATTAACATATGGTAAAATCAGCTGATTGTAAATAACTAAAGGTAGGACGCAAACAAGACCGATGTGTTACAAATTTTATTAAAATTGAAGCTCTCAAATATCCTATTCCAGGAAATCGGTTCCCAATAATTCTTCGTTCGAATTATAATACCAGGTGCGTTCTTTCGGTATTTTCACACCGGAAACTTCTTTAATTCCATCCAAAAGAATATACTCGCCACTATTCGTATCCATTTTCCCACTCTCATCTTTTTTATAAAACTGGTAGGCCTCCAGCGCATAGGTTTCAAAATCGAAATAAAAGAACCAGATATCATTCCCCACTTTTTCGTCATAGGTAACCCTGACCTTCAGGTATTTTTTACCCATAAATTCAGTTTTTTCCAGCTCCCCGATTATTGCAGCTTCATCCTGCAATTTCATTGGAAGACCGTAAAGATATTCGTAATAGTTTTTGAACAGCTCTGCTCGTTCACAGGTGAGTCCCAGGTCGTCAGCCTCCGCTTCAGAAAAATCACTACTCCCATTCAATTTTAACCAGCAGGTATCACCGTGTAGAAAATAAGTTTTTGAAATATTCTCTTCAATCATATTCAGGACGAACTGCTTACCAGTCCTGTCAAGGTATATTTTGCTGATTCGCTCCTTGGAATCAGGCATGGACATCCGGATGGTTAAACTATCCTGGAATTTATTCCAGTTATTTTCCGGGTCATGAAAGGCTATTGATCTCTCTATGACTTCTGAAGCTGTTTCTGGCTTCCCACAGGAAACCGAAAGGATTGAAAGGAGCAAAAAAAGCTTTTTCATCTGGTTGATTAATGATGGTATTAAATTAGTCAAATTAATAATTAATGCTGCCAGGTGGAATCCGTTCGGTATTTCCCGTGGGACCAAGCATGCATTCAGACAAAAACTATTGGAAAAACATTCAAATTTTGAATGATAATTCCGCTAAATCAACTTCATCATTTTAGCTTAAATAGTTACTTTTGCCCCTTTAACAAACACAACACAATGAGCGAATTAAAACAAGCGAAATCTGCTTTAATTTCAGTTTTCAGTAAAGACGGGCTTGAACCTATCGTAAGAAAGTTAAACGAGTTGGGGGTAAGCATCTATTCTACAGGGGGTACCGAGAAATTCATCAAAGACCTTGGCATCGATGTAATCCCGGTAGAAGATGTAACTTCTTATCCATCTATTCTGGGGGGACGTGTAAAGACTCTTCATCCTAAAGTTTTTGGAGGTATTCTTAACCGTCAGGATCATGAAGGTGATGTGAAAGAACTGGAACAGTATGAAATTCCGCAGATAGACATTGTGATTGTAGACCTATATCCATTCGAAAAGACCGTGGCTTCGGGTGCTTCAGAACAGGATATTATCGAAAAGATCGATATTGGAGGTATTTCCCTTATTCGGGCAGCAGCCAAGAACTTCAAGGATGTGACCTGTGTATCTTCGGTAGACGACTACCAGGAATTTCTTGATTTGTTGAATGAGAAAGAAGGAAAAACAAGCCTTGCCGATAGAAAAAGATTCGCGACCAAGGCATTCAATATTTCATCGCATTATGATTCGGCTATCTTCAATTATTTCAACCAGGAAGAAGAAGTAACCGCTTTTAAACAAAGTGAGATCAACGGAAAGGAACTCAGGTATGGTGAAAACCCGCACCAGAAAGGAACTTTCTTTGGTGATTTTGATGCGATGTTCGATAAGTTGCATGGAAAGGAACTTTCTTACAACAACCTGCTGGATGTGGACGCCGCAGTGAACCTGATGAACGAATTCAAGGGTGAAGCACCAACATTCGCCATCCTTAAACATAATAATGCCTGTGGCCTGGCCCAGCGAGATACGATTCACCAGGCTTATGTAGACGCCCTTGCCGGGGACCCTGTTTCAGCATTTGGCGGAATTTTGATCAGCAATGTGGAGATCGACGCTAAAACTGCTGAAGAAATCCACAAATTATTCTGTGAAGTGGTGATCGCTCCATCATTTTCTTCAGAAGCCGAAGAGATCCTGAAAGGAAAGAAAAACCGAATCCTTTTAGTTCAGAAAGAGATTGAACTTCCAAAAAGCCAGGTAAGAACCTGCCTGAATGGTGTGCTGGTGCAGGATAAAGACCTGAAGACCGATACACTTGAGGATTTAAAACAGGCTACCGACAATAAAGCTTCAGAAGATGAGTTATCTGACATGATATTTGCATCCAAGATTTGCAAACACACAAAATCGAACACCATCGTTCTGGCTAAAAACAAACAGCTTTGCGCAAGCGGAACCGGCCAAACTTCCAGGGTTGATGCCTTGAGACAGAGTATCGAAAAAGCCCATTCTTTTAATTTCGACTTAAAGGGAGCAGTGATGGCCAGTGATGCGTTTTTCCCGTTCCCAGATTGCGTGGAGATCGCGGGTAATGCAGGAATCACTGCAGTGATTCAGCCAGGAGGTTCGATAAAAGACCAGTTAAGCATTGATTATTGCAACGAAAATAATATCGCAATGGTGATGACGGGAACGCGGCATTTTAAACATTAATTTTAGTACATTTACCAAACCTCAATACTTAAAATACACTATGGGATTTTTTGATTTTCTCATTGAAGAAATTGCGATAGACTTAGGAACAGCCAACACCCTTATAATCCACAACGACAAAGTAGTAGTAGACAGCCCCTCGATCGTGGCACGAGACAGGACTTCAGGCAAGATCACTGCTGTGGGTAAGGAGGCTGCGATGATGCAGGGTAAGACCCATGAGAACATCAAAACCATCCGGCCATTGAAGGATGGTGTGATCGCCGACTTTGACGCGAGTGAGAAGATGCTCACCATGTTCATCAAAGAGATCCCAGCCTTAAAGAAAAAACTTTTTACACCGGCACTAAGAATGGTAATCTGTATCCCTTCGGGAATTACTGAAGTAGAAATGCGTGCGGTAAAGGAAAGTGCTGAGAGAGTGAACGGAAAGGAAGTGTATCTAATTCATGAACCTATGGCTGCTGCAATTGGTATTGGGGTAGACATCATGCAGCCGAAAGGTAATATGATCGTGGATATAGGTGGTGGTACTACCGAAATCGCTGTGATCGCACTTGGAGGTATCGTTTGTGATAAGTCCATTAAAATCGCTGGTGACGTATTCACGAATGACATCGTTTATTATATGCGAACCCAGCATAACCTCTATGTTGGAGAACGGACTGCTGAAAAGATAAAAATACAGATTGGAGCAGCTACCGAAGATCTAGAGGTTCCGCCAGAGGAAATGAGCGTTCAGGGTAGAGACCTTCTAACCGGAAAACCTAAACAGGTTAATATCTCTTACCGTGAAATTGCTAAAGCTTTGGATAAATCCATTTTGCGTATCGAAGATGCCGTGATGGAAACCCTTTCTCAAACTCCGCCAGAACTGGCTGCCGATATTTACAATACCGGTATCTATCTTGCCGGAGGTGGATCCATGCTTAGAGGACTCGACAAGCGTTTGTCTCAGAAGACCGATCTTCCGGTGTACATCGCCGAAGATCCATTACGTGCCGTAGTACGTGGTACCGGAATAACCTTAAAAACCTTAAACCGGTACAAAGGAATTTTGATCAAGTAGGAGAAGTTTAGTCTATGCAGCAAATATTCAATTTTCTTATACGGAATAAGAATTCGATCCTATTCTTGCTCCTGTTTGCTGTATCTGTTTTTCTAACCATTCAGAACCATGCGTTTCATAAGAGCCGTTTTATCAGTTCAGCAAATGTGGTTACTGGTGGTGTTTATGGCTGGGCAAATAGTGTGAACACTTATTTGCATCTTGACGAGTACAACGAACGCCTGCTGGAAGAGAACAACAAACTACGCAACTTAATTTCTAATATCAACGACAGCATCAGTATTGAAAAGCAGCTGGACAGTACTTCTTTTGAAGGAGATTATATGTTCAGAACCGCACGGGTCATCAATAACAACTTTGCGAAAACCGATAATTACCTTACGCTGAATCGCGGCAGCAATTCAGGCATAGAACCTGAATTTGGAGTGATCACCAGCCAGGGAATCGTGGGAATTATAGACCGTGTGAATAACAATTATGCGAGAGTGATCTCCATCCTCAATAGCAGGTCAAGAATCAACGCTCAGCTTAAAAAAACCAATCACTTCGGCAGCCTTATCTGGAATGGCAACGATCCAAACATCGTGCAATTGATCGATGTGCCGAGGCAGGCACCGGTCCAGAAAGGAGATACCATCATAACCGGTGGTAGATCGCTTATTTTCCCAAAAGGATTACCTATCGGGAAGATCATAGATTTTAAACTGGACCAGACGCAGAGCTATTATACCATTAACATAGAATTGTTTAACGATATGACCAATATTGGCTATGTCTATGTTATTGAAAATGTAAATAAAGAAGCAATACAGGAGTTACAGGAAATCGATGAACAGTAAACTTATTTCAAATATTTCCAGGTTTGTAATACTGGTATTCATTCAGGTTTTGATCCTGAATAATATCAACTTTGCCGGATATATCAATCCGTATCTATATGTGTTGTTTATCCTGTTATATCCCTTTACCGGAAATCAGAGCCTGTTCCTGTTCGTATCTTTTTTACTGGGTGTGAGCATCGATATTTTCGAGGACAGCGGCGGCATTAACGCAACGGCCTGTCTCGTCGCGGCCTTTATAAGACCTAATTTACTTCGATTCTCCTTCGGTATCAGTTACGACCACCAAAATATCCGGCTGGCAAACGCTCCCATAGGTTCGAAGATCAGTTATGTTTTTTTGATGGTCCTGGTACATCATTTTGTATTATTTTCCTTGGAAATGTTCAGCTTAAACCATATACTTCTGGTACTGAAAAAAACATTATTTTCCAGTATCTTCACAGTGATATTGGTACTTCTAAGCCTTACTTTATTCAGCAGAAAATATAGATGAGAAAGATCTTGCTATACATTACGGTTCTCACTACAGGATTGCTATTTATTGGCAGGTTGTTCTATTTGCAGGTAATCGACACTTCACTGGCCATCCGCTCCAGGGATAATGCCATTAAAGTGGTTTATGATTATCCTCAAAGAGGTTACATCTATGACCGAAATGGAAAACTGATGGTTTCCAACCAGCCGTCTTACGATGTGATGGTTATTCCGCGAAACCTGAAGCCATTCGACACAACCGAATTCTGCAATATTCTTAACATTACCCAGGAAGACCTGGAAAAGAAGCTGGACAAGGCTCGTATCTACTCTCCCATGCTTCCTTCGGTGGTCATTCCGCAGCTTACCAAAAGCGAGTATGCCATCCTCCAGGAGAAAATGAGGAAATATCAGGGCTTTTATATTCAGAAGCGATCACTGAGAGATTACGAGGTAGATCACAGCGCAAACGTGCTTGGTTATATCGCCGAGGTAAACCAAAAAAAGATTAACGAGAATCCTTACTATATTTCGGGTGACCTCATCGGCCGTGCCGGGGTAGAAAGCTATTATGAAGAATTGCTGCGTGGAGTAAAGGGCGTAAAATATATTCAGAAGGATCGCTTCAACAGGGATATCGGGCCGTATAAAGATGGGATTTACGATACTCTTCCGGAAAAAGGCAAGGACATCACCATTACCATAGACTCCGATCTTCAGGCCTATGGAACCAAATTGATGGAGAACAAACGCGGAGGAATTATTGCACTGGAACCCGGAACCGGCGAAATACTGGCATTGATAACCGCACCAACTTACGATCCCGCAGACCTGGTTGGAAGAAAACGATCTCCTAATTTTACCGAATTATATTACGACACCATAGCCCGTCCTTTATACGACCGCGGCTTGCTGGCAGAATATCCTCCAGGTTCACCCTTTAAAACCCTGAATGCTCTCATAGGCCTACAGGAAGGAGTGGTGGACGTGGATGATAAATTCTCCTGTAATCATGGGTACACCTACGGAAGAGGCCGCAGACTGGGTTGCCATGCGCACCGCAGTCCACTGGATATGATCCCGGGGATCGCTCAATCCTGCAACGCCTATTTCGCGAATGTTTATCGAAGGATCATTGAGAAATATCCTACTCCACAGGAAGGAATGAATGCCTGGAATGCGCATTTGAAGAGTTTCGGGTTAGGACAATTTATGGGGAACGACCTGGAAACAGGCCGACCTGGAAAGATCCCGGATGCCGACTATTATAACCAGATCTACAATTATCCAACCTACAAATGGTACTCAACCGCCACAATTTCCAATGCCATTGGTCAGGGAGAGGTTTTAATGACTCCTATCCAGCTGGCAAATATGGCCGCAACCATTGGAAACAAAGGATGGTATTATACTCCTCATATTCTAAAGGAAATTGAGGGAGAACCAATCAAAGACGAAAAGTTCACCAAAAAGAATTATACCAGTATCGAAGAACGGCATTTTGAACCGGTTATCGAGGGAATGCATGAAGTTTACAAAAGTGGAACCGCTACAACACTAAGAATTCCGGGAATTGAAATCGCCGGAAAAACAGGAACCGCCGAAAACTTCACCAAGATCGACGGGAAACGGGTTCAGCTCACCGACCATTCGATATTTGTAGCTTTTGCCCCCGTAGACGATCCAAAGATCGCTATCGCTGTTTTCGTAGAGAACGGTTATTGGGGAAGCCGGTATGGCGGTAGAATTGCCAGCCTTATGATCGAAAAATACCTGAAAGGCACCATAACCAGGACAGACATGGAAGAATGGATCCTTAGCCATAGCCTGGAGGAAGAATATGCCAAACCTCTAAGCGGGGAACCCTTCAAAATTAATTACTAAATGAGCAGAAACAGTGCCGGCTTCGACTGGATAAGTATTTGCATTTATTTGGTCCTGATCCTTTTTGGCTGGGCCAATATATACTCAGCCAGTCTCGGAACCAATACAGGATCTTATTTTGACCTGGATCAACCCTACGGAAAGCAAGCTCTTTTCATTGGATTAAGCATCCTGCTTATAATAGTGATACTTTCAATTGAAGCGAAGTTCTATCAGCGCTTTTCCAGTGTCATATATATTGTTTCGCTTCTATCGCTGGCCGGGCTTTATGTGTTCGGAAAAACAATCTCGGGAGCAACTTCCTGGTATGCTTTCGGAAGTTTTAGTTTACAACCTTCAGAATTCGCCAAATTCGCTACCGCCCTGGCCCTGGCAAAATATCTGAGTGATATTCAAACCAATATCAGGAAATTGAGTCACCAGGTCAAGGCATTTATAATCATTGCTATTCCGGCTATTTTGATCGTTCCGCAACCTGATCCGGGAAGTGCGCTTGTGTATGCAGCCTTCTTTTTCCCATTATACAGGGAAGGTCTCTCTGGCTTTTATCTGATCACGGGACTTTCTGCTGTGGCAGTTTTTATTATGACCTTACTGGTAGGGCCTATCTGGGTTAGCGGGGGAGTTCTAGCGATCGCCCTGCTGATCTTTTTCAGAAAACGAAAAAAGCGTCCGGGAAGGATCCTGATCACTATTTTTACAATCGTATCTATCGTACTAAGCTTTTCGGTAAATTATATCTTCGAAAATGTATTTGAGCAAAGACACCGCGATCGCTTCAATATTGTACTTGGGAAGGAAGTTGATTCACGCGGAATAGGCTACAACACGAACCAAAGCGAGATCGCTATTGGAAGCGGTGGCTGGCTTGGTAAAGGATGGACTGAAGGTACACAAACCAAAGGTCATTTTGTTCCAGAACAGCATACCGATTATATTTTCAGTACAGTAGGAGAAGAATGGGGGTTTTTGGGAAGCGCGATGGTTGTGATCCTTTTTGTACTCCTTATGGTAAGACTCCTCTACCTCGCAGAAAGGCAACGCAGCCAGTTTCACAGGGTGTATGGATATTCGGTTATAGGGATCCTATTTATCCATTTCCTTGTAAATATAGGAATGGTTATAGGAATCTTCCCAACTGTTGGTATTCCACTGCCTTTCTTTAGCTATGGTGGTTCCGGACTTTGGGGCTTCACCATCCTGCTTTTTATCTTTATTAAACTGGATTCTGACAGGCTTTCTTACTGATCAGGCGCATTTATCCACCAACAGTAAAACGGCGGCCACTAACAATATCAGAACCGGGTAAATATATTTTCTCTTCATATTTTAAAGCATAAAAAAACCCGGAAATTCAATGATCCCCGGGTTTCAGGTTTTTACCTGGATTTAGTTCTTTACCTTTTTCTTGTCTACTCCAGCCAGTTTAATGTTATTCATTTTCATATCTGAAAGCACATTGATCGCTTCCTCCATATAAACATCCTTACTCAGGCTTTTGTGCCATCTTTCTCTCTTCTCCTTCAGAATAGTATCGTTGGTAAACATTTCCTCTTCATAAGGCAGTGAGCTATAGGTAAGATCGGTTTGGTAATCTTTGATAGCATCAAACTCTTTTAGTCTTTCCTTTTCCATTTGAGCCTCCTTCGCATATTCAGCATAGTTCAACGGGTAGCTGGAATTATCACTTTGGGACTTAACCCATTTCGCGTTTTCTTCAATAAGTTTTAACTGCTCGTTCTGGCTCATACGCTTTTTACTGGCTTCAATAGCCTCCTCAAAGCCTACATAACCTTCCCAGATATCATAATTAGCAGCATCGATCTTATCCCATGGAAGTGGGTTTTCCTGGTCTTTTTCACCTATATCTACAAAGCTATATCTATCTGGCACCACCACATCACTTTTCACCCCTTCAAGCTGGGTTGAACCTCCATCAACACGATAGAACTTCTGAGTAGTGATCTTCAGCGCTCCCATGTCGCCCATCTCATTTCCTTTAACCCAACGGTTCAGGTCTATCACATTTTGAACAGTACCTTTTCCGTAGGTTTGTTTACTACCAATGATAATGGCTCTTTTATAATCCTGCATTGCAGCAGCTAGGATCTCTGAAGCCGAGGCTGACAATTCGTTCACTAATATTACCAGTGGACCATCCCAAAGAACCTGCGGATCCTGGTCTTTCAACACTTCCTTGCGCTGGCCGTTAGATTTAACCTGCACGATAGGACCTTCTTCAATGAACATTCCGGCGATATCAACCACCGTTTTAAGTGAACCTCCACCATTATTTCTAAGGTCAAGAACCAATCCTTCCATTCCTTCTTCTTTCAACCTGATGATATCCTTTTTGATATCTGAAGCTGCATTACGCTCTTCATAATCGGTCATATCGAAATAGAATTTTGGAAGGTTGATCACTCCATATTTTCTTCCGTCTTTTTTAACAACAGAAGCTTTTGCGTAGGTTTCTTCGATCTCGATCACATCTCTGGTTAGGGTGATCTCTTCAATATTCCCCATTACTTTCTTACGAACAGTAAGGGTCACTTCGGTATTTTTAGGGCCCTTGATCAGATCTACCGCATCATCAAGTCTCATCCCAACAATGCTCACGGCTTCTTCTTCATCGGCCTGCTTTACTTTGAGAATCACATCCCCTTCTCCAAGCTGATCGCTTCTCCACGCAGGACCTCCAGATATCACTTCGGTAATGGTGATATCATCATTTTCCTTCATCAGTCTTGCCCCGATTCCTTCTAGTTTACCAGACATCTGGATATCGAAACGATCTTTGTCCTGAGGTGCAAAATAGAAGGTATGCGGATCGAATTCTTCAACTATCGCATTAACATAGATAGAGAAGTAATCGTCTCTTTCCAGGTCATCGGTGAAGTCATAATACCTGTCCAGGTTAGACATGGTGGTCTCTCTGGCTTCAGCTTCCAGCTGAGTATCAGACTTCATTTCGTACGAAGGATCTTCTTCCTTTTTACGCTCTTCATCCTGCTTTCTATCATAATACGTGATCAGGGTGTTGAACTTAAGCTGCTCTTTCCACCTTTTTCTCATTTCCTC
The DNA here is from genome assembly GCA_009735695.1 of Christiangramia bathymodioli. Lineage (GTDB taxonomy): Bacteria > Bacteroidota > Bacteroidia > Flavobacteriales > Flavobacteriaceae > Christiangramia > Christiangramia bathymodioli. The sequence continues at coordinate 111,780 of SRSL01000007.1, read as the reverse complement.
TTTTGAATTTACATATTCCAGTTCATCAAAATTGGTATTGATCACATCATTTTCTGTAAAGTCAAATGGTTTGGAAAGAATGTCTTTATAAAGAATTCTTGCCTCTTCCATTCTTTTCAGCAATCTATCATGAGTTAGATTAAAAAACTCAATATTCTTGGTTTTGATCTCGTCATCGATCTTGGTTCTGTAGGCGTCGAATTCCTTGATATCTTCAGCATACAGGAAACGCTTGGACGGATCCAGGCCTTCCAGGTAATCTTCATAAACATTGGCTGAAAATTCGTCATTGATATCCTTTGCATCATAGTGACCCTGGTTTAGAACATAGGTAATAAGGTCTATCAACAACTTATCCTTGTTAGGGTCGTCAAACTTTTTAGTCGTAAAGCTACAGGCAGCGGCAGCCATTAAGAGTATAACTGCCAAAAATTTAAAATTCCTTTTCATAATTCGTTTTAATTTCATCTTCGTGGTTAGCATAAGTATAGTAAAAACTGTGCCAACAAAGTTCAAAACATCATCAATTTGTTAAACTACTAATATAAGGTTTCCTTATTTAAATTCTTATTTTAGCTGAACCAAAAATTTCTTAATGGAAAAGAAAAAACCGCTTATTCTGGTTACCAATGATGACGGGATCACTGCCCCCGGAATAAGAACCCTGGTAGAAGTAATGAAAGAGCTTGGAGATGTGGTGGTGGTTGCCCCAGACAGTCCGCAGAGCGGGATGGGACACGCGATCACCATAAGTGACACCTTGTTCTGCGAGCAGGTGACCATCAAGGAAACTTATAAACACAAGGAATACAGTTGTTCGGGTACCCCGGCCGACTGCGTTAAGATCGCAACCCAGGAGATACTTCACCGCAAACCCGATCTATGCGTGAGCGGAATCAATCACGGGTCTAATTCCTCCATAAATGTGATCTATTCCGGAACCATGAGCGCAGCCGTAGAGGCCGGGATCGAAGGCATTCCCGCAATTGGATTTTCCCTGCTGGATTATTCTTTGAATGCCGATTTTGAACCAACCCGGAAATACGTTAAAACCATTACCCGAAATGTACTTAAAAACGGATTGCCAAAAGGGGTTGTTCTAAACGTAAATTTCCCAAAACTGGGAGAGAACGAAATCAAGGGAATCAAGGTTTGCAGGCAGGCCAATGCACACTGGGAAGAGGAATTCGACAAAAGAACCAATCCCCAGGGACGCGAATATTACTGGCTTACCGGGAAGTTCGTAAATATGGATGAAGGCGAGGATACCGACGAAAAAGCGCTTTCCGAGGGTTATGTTTCGGTAGTACCGGTACAATTCGACCTTACGGCACATCATTTCATAAAAGATCTAAGCAGCTGGAATCTGAATGATTAAACAAAATTTATTTATCGGGTTTATAACGGGAATCGCCGCAAATATCATTGGGGTGATCCTCTATATCACCCTGCTTTCAAAAGCCGATATCGACGCGACCCTGAACGATGCTGTGGAGAATGATTACCTGGGCAAGATCATCGCCCTTGGCGCGGCCTTTAACTTTCTTCCCTTTTTTGTTTTTCTGAAGAAAAAACAGAATTACCATGCCCGCGGGGTTTTACTGGCTACCATTTGCGTTGCTGTAGCCGTGGCAATCTATAAATTCGTTTGACATGAAATATTACCTCATAGCAGGCGAAGCTTCTGGCGACCTTCATGCTTCCAACCTGATGAAAGCCCTGAAAAATATCGACAAGGATGCCGAATTCAGGTTCTGGGGTGGAGACCTTATGAAACAACAGGGTGGAACTCTGGTTAAGCATTACCGGGAACTGGCTTTTATGGGGTTTGCTGAAGTCTTACTGAACATCAGGACGATCCTGAAAAACATTAAATTCTGCAAGGAAGATATCCAGGCATTCGATCCCGATGCGATCATTTTTATCGATTACCCGGGATTCAATATGCGAATCGCGGAATGGGCCAAAAAGGAAAATTATAAAACCCATTATTACATCTCTCCCCAGATCTGGGCGTGGAAAGAAAATCGCATCAAAAAGATCAAGCGTGATGTAGATGAGATGTACGTGATCCTGCCTTTTGAAGAAGATTTTTACACCAAAAAACATGATTTCAAGGTTCATTTTGTAGGGCACCCTCTCCTGGATGCGATCGAAAACAGGGAGCCGGTAGCTGTAGAAAACTTTAAAAAAGAGCACGGCCTGGATTCCAGGCCGGTCATTGCCTTATTACCAGGAAGCAGGAAACAGGAGATCGAAAAAATGCTGAACGTGATGTTAAGCATTACTGCAGATTTTAGGGATTACCAGTTCGTGATCGCCGGAGCACCAAGCCAGGATGCCGAATTCTATGCCAGTTTCATGAAAGGTTCCAACATCAAGCTGATCATGAACCGAACCTACGATATCCTGAGCATTTCCTATGCTGCCTTGGTTACCTCGGGTACCGCAACCCTGGAAACGGCTCTTTTTAAAGTACCGGAGGTGGTTTGTTATAAAGGAAATTATCTTTCTTACCAGATCGCGAAACAGGTGATCAATCTGGATTTTATTTCCTTGATCAATCTTATTATGGGCCGGGAGGTGGTAAAAGAACTCATTCAGAACGATTTTAATAAAAAAAGCCTGAAGCGCGAGCTAAATAAGATCCTGGACGAAACGAACAGGAAGCAGATATTTAAAGATTATCATGATCTGGAACAAAAACTCGGAGGAGCTGGCGCCAGTAAAAATACTGCTGAACTTATTTATAATTCCATTACCTCATAATATGTTAAGGCTGATCTTTTTACGCATTTGCATACTTATCATTGGTGGATTATTCCTTACATCCTGTGGCTCAAAAAGACGGGTGGTCACTACTGAAAGCGAAAGACCTGAAAAGACTGTAAAATCAGAACCCATTGAATCGATTGTGAAAACTGAAGATTCCAGAGTCTTTAAAATAGTGAATACAGCGGTAGATTTTCAAGGCACCAAATACAAATATGGTGGCACCGATCACAAGGGCATGGATTGTTCCGGGCTGGTTTATGTATCTTTTCTGAAAGAGGGCATCGCACTGCCCAGAACATCAAGAGCCATGTCGCTCGAAGGAAAAAGACTCTACCTGGAAGAAGTCGAACCTGGTGACCTGCTTTTCTTCGAGACCAATAAGAACCGAAAAGTGATCAACCACGTTGGACTTGTGACCGAAATAAAAGATGACGATATCTATTTCATTCATTCCTCCTCATCCCGTGGAGTAATCATTTCTTCCCTGTCAGAATCCTACTGGCGATCTAATTTTGTGATGGCCAGGCGAGTGATCTGATTTTTTCCTATCTTCTGTCTTTAATTTTCTTTTTTGAAGCGGTTCCAGTTCATCTTTCTGCGGCTATGTGTGTACCTCATTGCCGGAATCCTCTGTGCGTTCTACTTCCCTTTAAGGATGGAGGCCGGTTGGATTTTGGCAATTCCGATAGTGTTCCTGGTGATCTACTTCTTCGTTTTTCGCCAGGCACAGAAAAAGCTGTTTCCTCAATCCTGGCCCGGAATCACGAGCTTTTTGCTCATCTTCAGCCTGGGTTATTCCTCCGCATGGTATTCCATACCTGAGAACCAGCCGGGACACTACATACGTATCAGTCCAGAAAAAGCAGGAGAAGTAGCAGAAATCAGGATCACCGAAGAGCTGAAACCCTCATTTACCAAGCGATATATTGGAGAGGTCACGAAAATCTTCAAAAACAGCCATTCTGAAGAATATCACGGAAAGATACTTCTCAATGTCCAATTGGACAGTCTTGCTAGACGTTCATTAAGGCCAGGCAGCAGGATCCTGGTCAAATGGAATCCGGATTCGATAAAAAAACCGCTGAATCCTTATCAATTTGATTATGCCAGATATATGCGTAATCTTAAGGTTGAAAGGCAACTGAATTTAGGAATTTCAGACTTTACCGTTATATCCGGCAATTCGAAGGATCTAAGGTCACTTGCCTGGAATTTCAGGGAAAAGCTCATTAAAAACCTCAAGGAGGAAGGTTTGAACCAGGAAGCCACGGCAGTTCTACAGGCCCTGATCCTCGGGCAGCGAAGAGATATTCAGGATTCTCTTTACAAAAGCTATGCGGCGGCCGGAGCCATTCATATCCTGGCAATTTCAGGCCTGCATATAGGTATTCTTCTTTTATTCCTCAATTTCATTTTTAAACCTCTTGAAAGATCTAAATACGGTAAAATTGTAAAGATCGTGTTGATACTTTCTTTTCTGTGGGGCTTCGCTATTCTTAGCGGCCTGAGTCCATCTGTGGTAAGAGCCGTTTGTATGTTTTCTTTCCTCGCGATAGGACTTCAGCTGAAAAGAAAAACCAGCGTTCTGAATAGTTTATTTCTCTCCCTTTTCTTCCTGCTTCTGTACGATCCGTTCCTGATCTTTCAGTTAGGCTTTCAATTGAGCTATCTAGCTGTATTGGGCATCATCATCCTTCAGCCCATTCTGTACGGGATAGTAGAAATTAAAAAGAAAATCCCTGACTATTTCTGGAAACTTATCACCGCGAGCGTTGCCGCCCAACTGGCTATACTTCCATTAAGCCTTTATTATTTTCACCAGTTTCCTGGTCTATTCCTGGTTTCCAATATCATCATTCTTCCGCTCCTTGGCTTCATTATGGGACTGGGTTTCCTTACTATCATTCTGGCCTGGTGGGGTTGGATCCCTGATCTACTTAACCGATCGCTGGAATTCATCCTGTTGCAAATGAACCGATTCGTAATTTGGATTGCTGATAAAAGAAGTTTTGTAATCACAGATATTGAAATCTCTACAGTTCAGTGCCTTATCGTTTATGTAATTCTGATTTTTTCAACTTTATTACTTCTGAAACCTGATTTCAGGAAGCTCGTCCTGGTATTTTCAGGCATTCTTATCTTACAGATATCAGTTATAATTGAAAAAAAGCATCGAGGCGATGAGGCAATTATATTTCATCGTAACAAACAAAGCCTGATCAGTTTTAAATCTTATGATAAACTGAAAATCATGAGCGACAGCACTGGCTTCTTTAATTTCCTTTCAGATTATCAAAGGGCGGAAAAGATTCAAAAAACAGAATGGGAACCTATTCAACCGGTTTTCCAAATCAACGGCAACTTAGTTCTGGTCATCGATACCCTCGCAGCTTATGAAAAGCTTACAATCAAACCCGATATTTTACTTTTGAAAGACAATCCCAGGGTCAATTTAGAAAGAATAATCAGTTCACTGAAGCCACAAAAGATCGTTGCAGATGGCAGCAATTCATTTTACCTCATTAAGAAATGGAGGCAAAGCGCCAGGAATAAAAAAATCCCTTTCCACTACACGGGTGAAAAGGGAGCTTTGATCTTAGAGTAATATTGACTTAGCTCGAAAAAGTACCGGAAAAGTTTTCACGGTATTCATCCCAGGCTTCCTGAGTGGTCATTTTTTTATACTCATCACCAGCAAAAACCTTTAGAAAGATCTCCAGCTGCTGCGGTTTTAAATAGCCTTTTATAGGGGAAATAAAATCTCCTTTTTCATCGAAGAAAACCATGGTAGGATACGCATTCACTCCCATTGCTAATGCGAATTGATGCACACTATTTCTTCCTTTCGCCTTTTCAGGATCAAATTCAGGATTTTTAAAGGTCTTATCCCGGTATTTGATCACTTCATCACCTTCTGCATTGAATTTAACCGCATAATAGTTCTTGTTTATAAATTCCACAACATCCTTATTAGTGAAGGTGTATTTATCCAGCATTTTGCACGGTCCACACCAGTTGGTATAGGCATCAACAAATATCTTCTTAGGCTTTTTCTTCTGCATCTCCAGCGCCTCATTCATACTCATCCATTTGATTTCCTGGGCAAGGCCAATTTGGGCTCCACCAACCATCAAAAAGATAAACAACAGAATAGTCCTTCTCATAAAATCATCATTTAGCTTTTCAAAGTAACAAAAAATGCTCCAAAAATTGGAGCATTTCTTTTTTTGAGGTACCTGAAACTTAATTGATACCATGCATTTTCTTGACCAGCATCCTGCTTAAAAGCAGCATGATCACAGCAGCACCTATGGGCACTAGAGTGAATATCAGGAAGAAAGTGGTCATATTATAATTTTCAGTGATATAATCTATATAACTACCCGTTACACCCGCAAGTAGATTCGCGATGAAATTCGCCATAAACCAAACCCCGAACATAAGACCTACCAGCCTTTTAGGTGAAAGCTTACTAATATAAGACAGCCCCACAGGACTCACGCAAAGTTCTCCCAGCGTGTGGAACAGATAAGCAAAAACCAGCCATATCATGCTCACAGAAGCTGTTTGCGCCCCCTGCGGAATTCCATATGCTCCATACGCGAGCGCACCAAAACCAATACCCAGAAGAGCCAGACCTATTGCGAACTTAACCGGACCAGATGGATTGAATCTGCTTTCCCAGATCTTTGAGAATACCGGTGCGAAGAGAATTATAAATAAGGAGTTCAATACCGAGAACCAGGAAGCCGGAACCTCTGTAGCATCAGCCAGAAATTCACGATAAAGCATCCAAATCACGATTCCCCAGATGATCACAAAACTAAGACCAAGGAAAATATTCGATTTAGCGTAAGCACTAAAGATATTCTTGAAAAGCATGAATAAAACCCAGGTGATCACAAGCATTGGCACCAGGGTAATAATGGAATTGATAATCTTAAAAGTCATCGCCTGGTCGCCAACAAGAACCCTGTCGGTATAATCAGCTGCAAAGATGGTCATGGAACCACCGGCCTGTTCAAAAGCCCACCAGAAGAAAATGGTAAAAAATGCAAAAAATCCAATAACGATCAACCTGTCTTTCTGAACTTTTGCTGGAACTTCTTCCTCTACTTCATCTTCACCTTCATCTCCGGTTGCCAGACCATGTTTATAGGCAGTAGCTTCTTTCGGGGTAAGCCCTATCCTACCGAAAAGTTTTTGTGCAAAATAGAATTGCAACATTCCAAGGAACATAAAGATCCCGGCAAGACCAAATCCATAATGCCATCCTACTTTCTCGCCAATATAGCCACAAAGTAAAATTCCAAGGAAGGCACCTGCATTAATTCCCATATAGAAAATGGTATAGCCAGCATCCTTTTCCTTGCCATTTGTTTTGTATAACTGACCAACGATTGAAGAAATATTCGGCTTGAACAATCCATTACCCAGGATCAAAAGCAACAACCCCAGATAAAAGAAAACATTGGTAAAGACCTCAAGCGCCATAGAGGCATGCCCGAGAGTCATCAATAAGGCACCCCAAACTACCGCATTACGGTATCCCAAGATTTTATCTGCAATCAATCCACCAAAGATAGGCGTGATATACACCAACCCAGTGTACCATCCATAAAGCAATAAGGCATCTTCCCTTGGCCATCCCCAGCCGCCTTCATCCATTAACGAAGCGGTTAGGAAGAGCACCAATAAGGCTCTCATCCCGTAGTAGGAGAAACGCTCCCACATTTCGGTAAAGAAAAGAACAAAAAGCCCAGAAGGATGCCCTAGCACCGTTCGTTGATTGTATTCAGAACCTCCGAATTTAAATTCCATTTTTATCTGTTTTAAATTATAGTTTTTCGAGTATAAAGTCGGTCATCATATTGTACAGGTGTAACCTCGTATTTCCACCATAGATCCCGTGGTTTCTATCCGGGTAAATAGCCCAGTCAAATTGCTTGTTAGCCTGCACGAGTTCCTCCACCATTCGCATTGTATTTTGAAGATGTACATTATCATCTCCTCCTCCGTGGATCAATAGATAGTCACCCTGCAGTTTCTCTACATGGTTCAATGGTGAATTCTCATCATAACCTGAAGGGTTCTCCTGAGGAGTTCTCATATATCTTTCGGTATAGACCGTATCGTAGAATCTCCAGCTGGTAACCGGAGCAACAGCAATTGCAAGAGAGAATGTTTCGTTTCCTTTAAGGATGGCATTTGAAGACATGAATCCTCCATAACTCCAGCCCCAGATCCCTATTCTTTCTGGATCGATATAATTTCTTTCACCCAGCTTTTTAGCAGCGGCGATCTGGTCTTCCACCTCGTATTTACCAAGCTCCTGGTAGGTAACCTTTTTGAAATCGGCTCCTTTAAAACCAGTTCCGCGGCCATCCACACAGGCAATGATGTAGCCTTTATTAGCCAGCAACTGGTACCAGTAATCGTTGGTATTGAAATAAGAATTGGAAACCGATTGTGATCCAGGTCCGGAATACTGGAACATCAACAAAGGATATTGTTTGTTTTCATCAAAATCTACCGGTTTGATCATCCACATGTTCAGATCATTACCGTTCACATTGATGCTAGAAATTTCCTTGGGAGAGAAATTATACGCCTCTACCTTCTGAAGGAGTTCTTTATTATTCTTGATCTCACGAACAAGCTTTCCATCTTTAGCTGAATGAAGTGTATATACATGAGGAGTATTTACATTGGTGAATGAATTGATGAAATAGGTGAAATCTGCACTGAAGTCGGCCGAATTCATTCCCTCTTTTTCGGTCAATCTCTTCTTTGATTTCCCGTTAGGTTTAATGGAATACACATCGCGGTTCACACTCCCGTTTTCGGTACTCTGGAAGAAAATCCTTTTAGACTTCGGATCGTATCCGTAGTAATTGGTCACTTCCCAGTCACCATCGGTTACCTGGTCTAATAACTTTCCGCTTTCATCATAATGATAAATATGATTCCAGCCGTCTTTTTCACTGGTCCAGATAAAGCTATTGTCCTCAAGGAAAGTAAGGTTATCGGTGATATCAACATATGCCTTATCGGTTTCCTGTAGCACCACTTGCGCTGAATTATCCTTAGCATTTACGAACAATAGGTTCAGATCGTTCTGGTGACGATTCAACACCTGAACGCTTAACAGCATGGGATCTTCACTCCATTTGATACGCGGGATATAATAAGCGCTAAAAGTATCATTTGATTTTTCAGCTTTTGAGACCAGGTCTTTTGCATTCTCCAGATCGATCTCTTCTGAAGTTGACGACTCCACATCATACATATGAAGACTTACCTTGGAGTTGGATTCTCCAGCCTTTGGATATTTAAAAACATGCTGATTCGGATACAGGTCCTTTCCGAAGAGATCCATTGAAAATTCAGGAACTTCGGTTTCATCAAATCTCAGAAAAGCGATCTTTTCACCGGTTGGGTTCCAGGCAAACGCCTTTACAAAAGAAAATTCCTCCTCATAAACCCAGTCTGTAATCCCGTTGATAACGGAATTGATCTTCCCATCCTTCGTAACCTGGGTTGTTTCCCCAGTCTCCAGGTTGAAAATAAAAATGTTATTCTCCTTTACATAGGCCACTTTATCGGCCTTAGGAGAAAAGGAAGCTTCCTGGATCTTTTCCTCGCTTACTTTGGTAAGCTGTTTAGTGTTTATATCATAAACATAAAATAGCTCCCTGGAAGACCTTCTGTAGATCGGTTCCACTTCAGTAGAAAGAAGCACCTTATCTTCATTTTCGCTGAATTTAAAAGCCTGGAAGGAATCTATTTCAGGAATATCATTCGAATTAACCAGGGTTCTGGTCTTTTCACCTGTTTTATAGGAATAAACATCGATACTTACAGCGCCATTGTTTCGGTCCCGGTTAAGCACCACATACTCTTCTCCATTTTTCAGGGACTGCAGTGATTGAAGTCTTTCTTCTCTGAACGCACCACCCCAAATTTCCTCAAGACTAACCTGTTTTTTTTGTGCCTGAAGCACAGAAGTTGCTACTAAGAAAAAAGCAACAAAAAGTGTAGGGAACTTCATATAAATTATAAGAATTTTTAACGAAGGCCAAGTTTACTAAAATTTAACCAAAAAATGATATTCCAGTTTGTTAAATACTAAGGATTTGTTAAAGGAATGATGTCCACCCGGGTTCTTAAGACGTGTTTTTAGTCTATCTTAAAAATTAGGAATTGTATCTTTGGGCATTGAAATTTTTATCGAATGACAAAAGCAGTTAGCGGATTCTCAAAACTTACCAAAATCCAGAAGATTGAATGGCTGGCGAAAAATTACCTGAACAACCAGGCAGAGGCCATTTCCACTTTGAAAAAATACTGGAACAAAGATGAAAAACTCCAACAGCTACATGACGAATTTATAGAGAATACGGTGAGCAATTTTTACCTGCCGCTGGGACTTGCTCCAAATTTCCTTATCAACGATCGCCTGTATACCTTACCAATGGTGATCGAAGAAAGCTCGGTGGTCGCTGCAGCAAGCAAGGCAGCCAAATTCTGGAGCGAGCGCGGAGGTTTCAGGACCAGGGTGATCAACAACAAAAAGATCGGGCAGGTACATTTCATGTTCCAAGGCGATAAAGAAGAGCTTCAGCAATTTATAAATGCAACCAAACCTAAGTTCTATGAAACCGTAAAGCATATCACGGCGAATATGGAAAAAAGAGGCGGCGGCATCCTGGACATCAACCTGGTTGACAAAACCGCTGAACTGAAGAACTATTACCAGTTATTCGCACACTTTGACACCCGTGACTCGATGGGCGCCAATTTCATCAATTCCTGCCTGGAAAAATTTGCAGAGGTTCTTCAAACCGAAGCCCAATCTTCTGAAATTCTAACTTCAGATCGCGACCTACAGGTGGTGATGAGCATACTCTCTAATTATGTTCCTGAATGTGTGGTAAGGGCCGAAGTAAGCTGCCCGGTTGATCAATTATCGGAAAACGCCACTATGTCCGGGCAGGAATTTGCCGAGAAGTTTGTTCGAGCGGTGAAAATAGCCGAAATCGAGCCTTACAGGGCCGTGACCCATAATAAAGGAGTGATGAACGGGATTGATGCCGTGGTTCTGGCTACCGGGAATGATTTCCGAGCCGTAGAAGCCGGGGTTCATGCCTATGCTTCTAAAAATGGTAAATATACCAGCTTAACTCATGCCAGTATCGAAAACGGAATTTTCAAATTCTGGATGGAAATCCCACTTGCTCTTGGAACGGTAGGCGGACTCACCAGCCTTCACCCGATGGTAAAACTGGCTTTGGATATCCTGCAAAGACCTTCAGCCGGAGAATTGATGGAAATTACCGCAGCAGCCGGACTGGCTCAGAATTTCGCAGCTTTGAGATCCCTCATCACGACAGGAATCCAGCAGGGACATATGAAAATGCACCTGATGAATATTCTTAACCAGCACCAGGCTACTGAAGAGGAAAAGGAAAAAATGGTGGACTTCTTCACTCACCACACGATCACCCATAGCAGCGTGATCGAACAACTTGAAAAAATAAGATCTTAATGCCAAATTTCAGAAGCAACGGAAAGATTTTACTTACCGGAGAATATGCGGTTTTGGACGGAGCCAAAGCACTGGCACTTCCTACTCGCTTAGGCCAAGAATTAGAGGTTTCAGAACTGGACGAAAAAAACATCCTGTTCTGGAAAAGTACTGGTTTCGATGGTGAAACCTGGTTCAGTTCAAGATTCCAGATCAATAACGGGAGTTTCCAAATGGTAACGACGCCGGCAGACAGCCCTGAGAAAAAGGAGATCGCCAAACAGCTTCAGAAAATATTGCAAAGTGCTTACAGGCAAAATCCGGCTAAATTTGACAGTTCTTTCTCCATAGAAACCAGGCTTGAATTCAACAGAAAATGGGGCTTAGGTTCTTCTTCCACCTTAATCAACAATATCAGCCAGTGGTTAGATATCGACCCATTCAGCCTTTTAAAAGAAAGTTTTGGAGGTAGTGGCTACGACATTGCAGCGGCCCGGAACGATCATCCTATAACTTTCCAGATCACCAAAAACGGTCCTGTGAGCCTTGCGGCTGACTTCAACCCGGATTTTAAGGATAGCTTGTTCTTCGTTTACCTGAACCGGAAACAAAACAGCCGGGAGGCCATTGCCCATTATCGAAATCAAAACCTAGAGCACCTACACAAACTGGTAGAAAAGATCTCAGGGCTTACCGAAAGCATCATTAGCAGCGAGAGCCTTCAGGAATTTGAATTGCTGGTTCAGGCTCATGAAACCCTGATCTCAAAAGCCATAGCTCTACCGAAAATCAAGCAACAGCTTTTCCCGGATTATCCGGGTTGCATCAAAAGCCTGGGCGGCTGGGGTGGCGATTTTATCCTGGCCACCGGTCAGGAAGAAGAGCAACAATACTTCAGAAAAAAAGGCTACGAGACCATCTTCGATTATTCAGATTTGATCTTATAAAAAAACCCGCCATCAGGCGGGTTTTTCATTTTTATCATTTTCTAAATCCTAGTAGAATTTAGCTCTGTTATCTTCGATATCAGCTTTCTTCTTAAGAGCTTCGAACACCCTCATGGAAGCCTGTGCACGACGTGCCATACTTTCCTGTTGAGCGTAGCCTTTGTAAGAATCCATAGCCGGTGCTTCGAACCTGCTAACAAGCTCTACCACGTAAACTCCATTCTCACCAGCGATTGGCTGACTAACTTTTCCTGGCTCCATAGCGAATACAGCTCCTACTACTTCTGGCTCCTCTCCTGCTCCGGCAAGAGTTGGGCTTTCCAGGTTCACCGCATCTGCCGTTTGAACGCTCTCACCATGGTTGTTTGCAATCTCCTGAAGCGTGTTTCCTTTAATTCTTTCCTTGATCAATTCAGCTTTCTTCTCTTTTCTCACAATTGGAGTTACGATTGAAGAGGCTTCTTCAACGCTCATTACTCCTTTTTTGCTTTTTGAAGTAAGCTGTGCAACGATATAACCATTATTAGTATCAAATCTTCTAACGTCTCCTACTTCAGCTTCATCTTCAAAAGCCCACTGTACTACTCTTCTTTGAGCTCCAGCACCTGGGATATTCTCGTCAAGAGCTTTAAGGTCACGAACAGTTTTTACATCATAGTTATCCTTTTTGGCAACTTCGGCGAAATCACCTTCAGAAGAAGCGATCTCGAATTTGGTCACTTCGTTGAACAGGTCGTTCATGGTCTTTTCAGAAGCTTCGATCTCTCTGGCAAGAGTTGCAACCTTCACAGCTCTGGCAGCTTCGGTTTGATCTTCGATAGAGATCACATGATAACCAAACTGGGTTTCTACCACTCCAACTTCTCCGGTTGAATTATTAAAGGCGAAATCTTCAAATTCCGGGATCATCATTCCAGGAACGAAATATCCAAGGTCTCCGCCTTCTTCCTTATTAGAAGTATCGGCTGAATATTCTGAAGCAAGTTCAGCAAATTTATCCTTGTTATTTCTAACTACTCCGGCAAGACTATCGGCCAGCGCTTCGGCTTCTGCCTTTGTTCTACCAGAACCAGCTCCAAGCTGAGTTCCTTCATAGCTAATAAGAATATGACTTGCCTTAACCGAATCAGGAATATTTTTAGTTTCGATCACCTTGCTCAACTTCCAGTATCCGTTCTCCTCGTAAGGCCCAAATGTTTCACCTTCTTCAAGGTTGAAAATGGTTTCAGCATTGGCTCCTGTAAGATCATTTCTGAATTTGAAACGTCCATCAAATGGAAGATCAGAATTATTAGCAACAAAGTCATTGTAATCATCTGCATTGTCGAATCCAGGCAGCGTATCATTCGCTCCAACCGCAGCATTGTACTCTACTCTCTGGTTGCGAAGCGCGGCAAGCGATTCACGAGCTTCGTTCTTATCTTCTTCTGAAGCGTTTTCTTCGAAGATCACATACTGAATGTTTCTTGAAGCCTCGGTCTCGAATCGAGCTGGATGCTCTTCAAGATATTTTTTAATGTCAGACTTAGTCACCTCTACTTCGCTATCTGGAATAGAAGAATATGGCAACTGAACGAATTTCATATTGATATTGTCGTTCATCATTCGGTAAGCCTGCTCACCTTCCAGCAAGGTTGCACCAACTCCGGCGCTAACCATATTGTAATAGGTATTGATTTTGGCGGTATTTGCAAGACTGGAAGTGAAGTTCTGCCACTGCTCATATGCCTGCGGAGATGTTTCTCTTAGGTTCGCCACATACTCACGTAGCCTGTTCTCATCGAACATTCCGGCCTCGTTCATGAAATTAGGATTTCCAGCCATTTGAGTCCTAACAAGGTTGGTCACCTGTCCCTCTCCGGCTCTAATTCCAAGCTTCTCCAGCTCCTGCTCGATGATCACTTCTCTTAATTTCTGATCCCAAACACGATTCACAGCCTGGGTAGTGCTCATGTTGCCACCCATATTTCTTTCAAAGGCCTCTACATTACGGGCAAATTCTTCCCTGGCGATCTCTTCTCCATTAACCGTAGCGATCACGTTCTGAGAATCCTGAGATCCCATTCCTCCATTTCTGATCACATCGGCCAGAACGAAAGAAAACAGGGCCAATGCAATGATAATAATCAAGAAAACAGACCTTTGTCTGATTTTATTTAATACTGCCATTAGAATTTAAGTTTATCGAAAAATATAGGGGGCGAAAATAAGGTTTTTAGCCTAATAATAAAATTTAAAATTAGCAAATTCTTAACTTTTAAAAGCCTAATCACCAGCGCCGGTTTTAAGCTCCACCAGCTCTATTTTCGTATTGGAAGTTTCGAGGATTTTTATCTCGAAATCCTCGATCTGTATAATATCTCCCTGCTGCGGAATTTCTTCAGTATGATTCACGATAAAACCGCTGAGAGTCTCATAATTTTCTCCTTCCGGAATCTCCAGTTTATACATCTCGTTCAGGTAGTCTACCTCTAGCCGGGCTGAAAATTTATAGTGACCCTCATCCAGCTTTTCTTCGATCATTACCGCCGAGTCGTGTTCATCTTCGATCTCCCCAAATAGTTCCTCAACGATATCCTCCACGGTCATCATTCCACTTGTTCCACCGTATTCGTCGATAACAACGGCAATGCTTTTACGTTTTTTGATAAGAATATTCAAAACATCCTTGATCCACATGGTTTCCGGAACAAAGATCACCGGTAGCAATATGGAATTAATGGATTTGGGTTTTTTAAACAGTTCGAAAGAATGTACATAACCAATCACATCGTCTATGCTTTCGTTATAAACAAGCAGCTTGGAAAGCCCCGTTTCGGTAAAAGTTTCGATAAGGTCTTTTGGGGGTTGATTCTGGTCTACCGCGATGATCTCGGTGCGGGGGATCATTACCTCCCTAGCCTTGATTTCTGAAAATTCCAGGGCATTCTGAAAGATCTGAATTTCGCTATCCACTTCTTCATGCTCTTCTACAGTTTCCATCTGTTCACTGATGAAATTTCCCAGTTCCACCTTGCTGAATGCCAGCTGGACTTCATCACCTTCGGTTTTGAAGAACCGCTTCAGAATAATATCGGATATCCAGATAATAAAACTTGACACGAAACTGAAAAGCAGGTAAAAGATATAAGCCGGTACTGCAAAAAATTTCAGCATTGTATTCGCATAAATCTGGAAGAATACCTTCGGAAGAAATTCAGCAGTAAGCAGGATGATAAGCGTAGAAATGACCGTTTGAGTTAGAAGACTAAGATCAGTGATAATGTAATTCACAAAAGAACTGTTCGATTCTATTCCGCTAAGCCAGTCCATTAGCAGGTCACCCATGAAAAATCCATAAATCACCAGGGCAATATTATTACCCACGAGCATGGTGGCAATGAATTTGGACGGTTTTTTAGTAAGCCTTTTTAAAACCTTGGCCAGGAAGTCATTCTGCCGTTTCTCGATCTCGATATAGATCTTGTTGGAAGAAACATAAGCGATCTCCATACCCGAAAAAAATGCGGAAAGCAGGAGAGCACAAATAATTATAAGTATATCAACCTCCATTGGGTCTATTTATTGCGATCCTCGTATTTTCTTCTGAATCGCCTTTTAAAAAAGAACATAAAAATGGCTATACAAACAAAGAAAAGGAACAGGTAGGCCCTGTTTCGCTCGGTATTCCAGATCCTGATCGCCTCGAAAATGAAAAATGCGGCAAAAAAGAGATAGGCATATTCAAAATACCTGAAAAATTTATTCATCGGTTTCTTCTTCAATTATTTGTACACCCGTGTTGGTTCTTGAACGGAAATTACTGAAATCCTGATTAGAATCAAAACCAAGGCCTTCATTTAAAGTCCCGTTGGGAAAGCGAATCAGGTTGCGTTTATCGGTAAACACCCAGTTTCTTTCCTGATCCCAGAATAGCTGACTAGCTTCCAGCCTGGTACTATCAGCAGTGAGTATTAAAACATTGCCTTGCAGATCAATGAGATTGGTCTTTTCGTAAACCACACCATAATCGGCTTCCACAGTGTTTTTCCGGTCCTGATCATCGAAGAACTCAACCTTAACCCCATCTGGAAATTCCCGATACGGAAAAGACTTATTGGTATAATCGAGCATTTTAGGACTGGTGAGTGTAGCAACCAGCCTTCCGGAATCGGTATATTTTAAGTTGATACCCTCGGCAATTGCCTGCGGCGCATCTTCTTCAAGACTGAAGGCTCGTACCTCCTGCAAATTACCTTCGCATGAAAAAAGCATTGTCACGCCGAGAAGCGTGACAATGCCTGAAATTATATTGCTATATGTGAGTTTCATTTTATAGGTTCGGTACACGAACGCTCTCTCCAATCCAGCAGTTGAACGAGATATTATCTCCAACTGAGTAAGATGACTGGAATACATCAGACTTTTGCGGAGCTCTACCTCTGTAGGCAGAAGCAGCCTGGTTTGCGTTGCTAGCAATAGAAGGATCTACCCTTGCCGCTCTGGATGCATAATCTGCAGCCAACCAGTATACCGCTCTTTTAGTGAAGGTATCATCACCACAGTTGTTGGCACTCTGAGCATACATACTAGCGATTTGAAGATAAGCACTACCTAAAGAAGGCTTAGCACCAAGAGCTTTGTTATAGAAGCTTCTCGCCTGGCTAAAGTTTCCTTTATCCTTATAGTTGTTCGCAATTCTATAGTAGATCTTAGCTTGGTCTGATTTGTTTGTTTCCAACTCGGCAGCCTGGTTGTAATACTTAAGCGCCTTGGTATAGTCACCTTCAGACTCAGCAAGCTGACCTAAAGAGTAAGCAGACTTTGCTGATGGCTCCAACTGGTGAAGTGCTTCAGAAACCTGGATGAACAATGGATCCTCAGTACAGTCTTTAGCTGATAGTCTCGCGTTAGCATTTTTCAACCAGCTAACATCGCTCTTCTTAGAATCAAAATCTTTCTTATAAAGAGGGATCAGGTTATCACAATCTGCTCTCGCACCTAATTTAGCGTTGATCGCTTCTTTCACCTTTGCATAGTTAGAAAGGTTGATCTCAGCATATTTGATTTGCTTTTCCTCTTTCGCAGTTAACTCTGCACCTTCCTCCTGCTTTTTCAAAAGCGGAGCAAGATTCTCGGCAGCATCGTTTTCTTCTTCTTCGATCTTAGCGAAAACTCTGTCGTAGTTCTCAAAAACATCCTGAAGAGATCTTTGACCTTCATCCTGCATCTCCACCATCAGGTCGAAATAAGCATAAAGACCTTTAGGACTGGTGAAGTTCTCTTTATCTTCGGTATAGGCTTTATCAAATGCTTCGTATTGCTCAGCTTTGGTTCCTATTTTATTATCGAATTGTAGTAAAGCGATATCAGAATATACTTTCCCCTTTTCGGTTTTCTCAGGGTAAAGCTCTAATCTATCTTCCCAAACAGCGATCATTTCTTCTACAAGATCCTCTTTTTCCTGACCTGTAGCAGACTCCAGTTTATGGTTTATAGCTCTTTCCAAATATTGGTAAGTCGCCAGACTATATTTTGGACACTCTTCCCTTACTTTTAATAAAGCAGGATAGGCAGCGTCATAATTTTTGGCTTTAGCGTCGTCATAGGCCAGTGCAGCCATAGTAGGACAGTCTCCAGACTGTGCATTTATAGCCCCTGTACCCATTAGGGCAACTGCAAATAGTGCTAGAAATCTCTTTTTCATTTTCTTGTTTATTGTGTGGTTAATCAAATTTTCTTCTTGTGAACCATTTGTCGTTCAGGGACAAACCTATCGAGAACTTTATAAACCGTTCCTGAATTAAACCTGAATCTGTGGTACCTCTTTGTCCAAGCTCAATTCCGAGGTTCGCATTCGAGAATAAATCCCTGTTCGCGGCTCCAACTGGCAATCCTAGACCAAAAGACATGCCAAACTCATTTATGGACTCATTGTTGATGACCAACCCGGTACCATCATAACGGAAACCTGCCCGGTAAACAACACGATCAAAATAGCTCGTAAAAGAGTCATAATCAGGGATCAAAAACCCCCCAATCTTAAATTGAGAAGCATCTTCAAATTCCCCACCATCATCTCTCCATCTAAAGTCGCCTTCATAAACCGAGGTTCCAAGGTGAACAAATTCTGCACCGATGAACCATTTATGCGGTTTTCCAATACCACCACCTATGGTATATTCAGATGGAAATGTAAAACTAACATTTTCTACGTCAACTTCCCGGGTATCCACTGTAACTTCTGTTGAATTTAAGAAAGTTACGGTAGAAATCTCCCTAAAGTTTTCAGATTCAAGGTTTTTTGCAGGAGAATAATTGGCAGAAAGCTGTAATTTCAGATTTTCTGAAAGCATTTTCTGATAATTTGCACCAAAGTTGAAATTGAATCCTTTGATGTCTGACCTATTCACATCTTCAGTACCCAGTTGAATATTATCCCTGATTACCGTTCTGGTATTCTGAAAGTTACCAAAATTGTAGTTTGCTTCCACACCTATACTAAGCTCTTCAGTAATTCCGTAACCGGCAGAAAGAAAAACCCGGTTCATACCTCCTCTACCGTTCAGCCTGCTGGCAATATCCTCTTCAATATCAAGAATTCGGTAACCTACAGAAGTATAAGGCACTAATCCAAAACCAATTCCAAAATTACGCCCAAGCGGCAAGGCTAAGGCCAAATAATCGAATGAAGTGATCTTGGCATTATCACTTCCTTCTGAAGATTCCATACTTATGCGATCGTGGCTTGCACCCACTGTAAAATTGGTAAGTTTTAACCTACCATATGAAGCCGGGTTCTGAAGGTTGGCATGAATACTATCCATATAAACCCCGAGACCACCCATGGCCCGATTGTCTACCGTGCCTTTGAAATTTGTTAAACCAATCCCGTAATATGAGTAAGGTGAAGATACGTTTTCCTGTGCGTCTGCAGAGAATGCCAGTAATACAGCTACGATTACTATAAATCGTTTTATCATTGAGTCCTGTTAAATTCTAGAATGAAATTTAATCCTTCTAACAAAAAATTTGAGTTGGCAAATATGCTATTTTTTGACGGTATAGACAAAAATTGACTATCACCACCTGTAAAAATTACTGTTAAATCTTCGAATTCAGCCTGATAAGCTTCGATCACGCCTTTTAATTCCATTATAATTCCGTTAATAATTCCAGACAGTATACTGTTTTCGGTAGAATCACCAATAAGAGCTACTTCCGGCTTTGGTTTAACTAACGGCAATTTTGCGGTAAACTTGTGCAGGGATTTAAATCTCATTTCCATTCCCGGCGAAATAGCACCACCAAGGTAAACCTCTTCTCTAGTTTTTAGATCATAAGTTATACAGGTACCTGCATCGATTACGAGTACGTTCTTTCCTGAATAAGCTTTTACCGCAGCAGCCATTAATGCGACCCGATCTTTTCCAAGACTTTGTGGTGTTGAATATTCATTAATGAAAGGGAGTTTAATGCTGTGGTCTATTTCCAGAAGCGGATAACATTTCCTCACCTCAGAAATGATCACAGAATCATTGGAAGTGACGCTGGAAATAACCGATTTGGTGATCTCTGGAAAATTTTCTCGGATTTTTTTAAAATTTTCAGAAAAATCTTCCTTTTTGAAATTATACTTTTCCCGGATGATATCATCCTGAAAAACAGCCGTCTTCACACGCGTGTTACCCGCGTCTATGATCAAATTCATTCAAATATTCTTTGAAGGCTAAAAATACAAAAGCATTTTTTTAAAATTTCCTTTGTGAGTTCCTAAAATTGAAATTATATTTGCCACCGCTTTTGAAAGCAATGGTACCTTAGCTCAGTTGGTAGAGCAACGGACTGAAAATCCGTGTGTCCCTGGTTCGATTCCTGGAGGTACCACCCAAGAAACCCGTAACAACGTTGCGGGTTTTTTTTATTTCTACAACTAATCAAAACCTAAAAGTTTTTTCAAAGATAGTCCCTGGTTCCCCCCGACGTTTCGGGGCTGGAGGTACAACCCAAGTAATCTATAAAAATGTGGCGGGTTTTTTCAATTTTTCCTTCCTGATATCTGTCTCCGGGTTCACCAAGTCATTCTTTTTTTAAAAAATTTCAGAAATTTATAAAGCAAATAAACAGCCAGTCATGTTAGCACGCCTATCCATCTTTAGTTTCCTGTTCTTTAGCTGTTTTGCCGTAAAGAGCCAGGAGTTCATTGAAGCAAGTTCAGAATTGCCTGAAATCGTAAAAACCAGTAATAATTCAATGGACGTTGCAGTAGCCGATATCAATGGCGACGGAGATCCCGACCTGGTAATTGCCGTGGAATTTTTCAAAAATGTCATCCTACTGAATGATGGCTCCGGTAAATTCTCTGATGCCTCCAGCCTTCTTCCTGATCTTCCCGTAAATGAAGATCCGAAACCATATTCCTATTATCCCTGTCACGACAGCGAAGATATCGCCATAGCCAATTTTGACCAGGATGGCGACCTGGACATCATTTTCGTGACCGAAGATGATAAAACCAATGAGTATTATATCAATAATGGGCAATCATTTGAAAATCGGTCAAACCAACTTCCCTTCAAAGGTATTTCCAATGCCATCATTACCGCCGATTTTGACTCAGATAGCTTTCAGGATTTGATCGTAGGGAATAACGGTCAGAATTTTTATATCAAAAATGATCACGGCCGCTTTATAGACGAAACCGCAGCTCGTCTTCCAAAAAGCAATGATATCACCCAGGATGTAGAAGCGAATGATTTTGACCAGGACGGTGATCTGGATCTAATTATTGGTAATGAAAAAGAGAACAAGCTTTTACTCAATGATGGAAACGGGCAATTTACCGATGTCACTTCAGAATTTATAAAATCTGCATACCTGGCATTGGGAGAAACACGGGAAGCAGATTTTGGTGATCTAAATGGCGACGGAAAAACGGATCTTTTCTTTGCCTATGTGGAGTTATTCCAGGGAATGGAACCGGTTCAACGCCTTCTTATCCAAACTGAGTCTGGCTTTGATGACCAAACAATGGAAAGGCTGGGGTTCACAGATCTGTACAGCATCATGGATATAGATATGGCCGATATCGACAATGATAATGACCTGGATTTACTATTTGCAACGCTAACCGGCCCAAGGCTCATGCTGAATGATGGAAAAGGCTATTTTAAAGACATCACTTCAGAAACTTTTGGTGATTCTGAGGTAATGGGTATAGACATCGAAGCTGCTGATCTTAACGCAGACGGAAAACTGGATATCTATCTCGCCAATTTCAGAGCAGCGGACAGGTTATTTATTCAGAAATAACAAAAAATCCCGAGGAAAACTTCCATCGGGATTCAACAATAATTTAAATGTTACGGGACAATTACTTCGATTATACGTTATATACGATCACATTAACGATGGCTCCAATTACTGCTAAAAAAATCAGTACTAAAGCTAAAGTGACCGCAACCTTAGCGAAAATGTTAAGGCCTCGCAGGGAATTGTTGTAATTGTCTACAAAATCAGTAAAAATTTCCATAAGCGATCATTTTTTAATTCATATTCAACCTCCTTAAATTTAAGCAGTTATAGACTTGTATCAAAAATTAATCGTTGAACAAACAATATATTAGCCATAAGGAAAATCGTAGTTTTTAAGGCTTTAAAAACTCATAAAATCCTACATAAAAAGACGTCTTCTGTTAAAATTTTACTAAACGATTCTTCCTTTTATGTGCTTGAAAAATAGATTAGGGTTTCAAACAAGATCCCAAATCCCTTATGCAGCAATATGATTCTTATCATATTAACTCTCAAAAACATGGCGTAATTTCCAGCTGTATTTTGATTGTTCAAAAGATCAGGAATGAGAAAGTCAGGACTGGATATTTATTTCCTTTTACCTATCAAGAACTTTATAGAAAAGCAAACCTCGGTGGGCTTAAGCCTCATTATCGCCACCGTTCTTGCGCTCATCATTGCCAATTCTCCCCTGGCAAATGCTTACCACGCATTCTGGAAACAGGAAATCTTTATCGGCATCAATGATTTGGTGATCAGCAAAAATCTCCTTCACTGGATCAATGACGGTTTAATGTCTATGTTCTTTTTTTTGGTTGGACTCGAACTGAAAAAAGAGATCATGTTTGGCGAACTCTCCAATATCAAAATCGCTATTCTGCCAGTTGCTGCCGCCATTGGTGGCATGTTGTTCCCAGCCCTAATCTATTTCCTTTTCAATTATGGATCTGATTCCATTTCGGGTTGGGGAATTCCCATGGCAACGGATATCGCCTTTGCACTTGGGATCCTTTATCTGCTGAATGATACAATTCCTGTTTCCCTCAAAGTTTTTCTTACTGCTATTGCGATCGCCGATGATATGGGAGCAGTGCTCGTGATCGCCTTCTTTTACACGGAACAGATCTCCCTTCAAAGCCTGGGAATCGGTGTGTTCTTTTTGCTAATTCTTTTAGCCGCGAATTATATCGGAATTAGAAATATGCTTTTCTATGCGGTTATGGGAATTGGAGGATTATGGCTGGCCATCATGCTTTCGGGAATACATGCGACCATAGCCGCCGTGCTCGCCGCCTTTGCCATTCCGAATAATAAGAAGGTTCATACCCCATTATTTCTGCGGAAGGTCAAGCTACTCTCCTATACCATTAGAGATCAGCTTCGAAAACCGGAAAAAGGCCTGAAAAAACAGGAAGAGATCACCGATACCATTGAAAAGTTCAGCCTGCTCACCCAGGATGCCACACCGCCTCTGCAAAGACTGGAGCATGCCCTCAACCCGTTTGTTAGCTTTATCGTTCTGCCGCTGTTCGCATTTGCCAATGCAGGGGTGAGTTTTCACGAACACAGCCTTTCATACCTAGTGCAACCGGTAAGCCTTGGAATTCTGGCGGGACTTATCCTCGGAAAATTTATTGGCATCGTTTTATTCACAAGGCTCATGTTATTTTTCGGTATTTCCAGTCTCCCTAAAGAAGTGCGGCTAAATGATATCTACGGAATAGGCCTTCTGGGCGCCATAGGCTTCACCATGTCTCTTTTCATTACCGATCTTGCCTTTGAATCTGAAATCTATCTGGATCAGGCAAAAATAGGAATCTTCACTGCCTCATTACTGGCCGGAATAGCTGGTTACCTTTTTCTGAAAAACACCAGGGACTAAAACCAGAAATCCAGTGTTTTTAAGACTGGATTTCCAAATGAGATTTAAATATTACATATGAATCACCCGGCCTCGACCTCGCTGAGGCCCTTTTCCACCACCAAAACTGCTGAATTTATAGGTGAAGCTCAACATTCCGTAACGGCGAAGGATCAAATTGTTCACATCCTGGATGTAATCATCTCCCACAAGTCTCCTGGTATCTACATTTTCGTTCAGCATGTCGTAAACCTTCACTTTCAGGGTAGCCTTATCCTTCATGAACTGGTATCCAAGGCTGGCATTCCACAGAAGCGAGGTGTTATCAAATCCCGGAGATACATTTCCGAAGGTGTTATACGAGATATCATTTCCGAAGACTACATTTTTGGGCCAGTAGGTGGTCGCTTCAAAACCAATGCTGTGATTTACATAAGCCTGGTCTCTCCCGCTGTTAATATCGTACGCGATTTCATTGTAACTGAAATTATAGCTTGGATTGATCTCAAAAAGTTCATCTATAGCATAGGTTAGGTTCAAGGCTGGAGTTATAGCAAACTGATCTGAATTATACTTTACCCCGTTTATGAAACCAACATTTTTATTATAGTTTCCGTTAACCCCAATACGATACCTGAATTCCCGCTCCTTCTTTTTATAAGACTTGGAGTAACTACCCCCTGCGTAGGAATTGATCACTCCATCAACATTGGTATAGGTGGTCTCACGCACGAAATCCTCATTCAGCCTGCTTACCGCCACTACCTGGTTGTTTCTGAGGTTCACATTCAGGTAACTGAAGAATCCGCTTCGGGTGGAAAAATCATAATTTCGGAATCCTCCTCGAAAACGCTGCTCGTAAGTTGGCTCCAGCTCAGGATTACCAACCACTATGTTTAAAGGATTGGTTCGGTCTTCTACTGGTTGTAACTGCCGAACAGAAGGCACATCGGCACTGGTGCTATATCCAAAATAAATGCTTTTAGAACGTTCCGGGGAATATCGAATATCTGCATCTACAAAAAGATTGTTGTAGGTATTGTCAAATCTCACATTATCAATGAAATTGTTCGTTTCCAAACTGGTACTCAAAAGTCCGAATTCACTGCTGAACCTCCATTTTTCACCTTCATAGTTAACACCGGCATTAGGAGTGTGAATATAACTAAGCACCTCGAAGTCGTTGCTCAGTAACTCGTTCAGGTTGGAATATTCCCCATTTTGAGCGTCAAAAACATTTCGGGTATTTCTCGATTTGGAAGTTCTGAATTCATAATTCACATCCAGGAACAATTTATCTGCCAGTACACTTCTTTTTGAAGCTCCCAGTTCCAGGGAATTCGCATTTTCGTCCTGGTCTATGAACTGGTCCTGAATTTGAATATCTTCCCCGGCTTCAGAAATAAAGACACTTTCCGAGTAATAGAAATTATCGTTCTGCCGCCTGTTATGAGAATGATTAAGGTCCAGCTGAAGATAGGATCCCCTGCTTCCGAAGCGCTTGATAAAATCCACCCTGTTCGAAAAGTCCACGTTTTCCAGGTCTTCGTTTTCCCGGATCATAGAGGCGTTCTGCAGGTCCATATTTTCGTCCAGGGTTTCTTCGTCACGACTTCTATTGGAAATTCCGAAATTGGCGTTCAGCCTTGGGCTTACCGATAACCTGGTAAGCGTATCGAATTCTACTTCGAACCTCACATTTGCCCGGTGACTGTCGTTTACCAGGTTGCTTTCGCTTATCGAATTAGTAAAATACCGCGAATCTGGAAGAATATTTTCACGTTCTACGCGAGTTCTCGTCTCGGTATCATTCTTTCCGAAGAAATAATCGGTGCTTAATTCCAGGTTATCATTCCATTCGTTCACGAAATTAAACCCGGCGGTTTCGGCTTTGGTGATCCCGCCAGAACTTCCAAATCCCATTCCGTTAATGTTAAAGGAACCATTCTGGCTAAACATAACACTCCTTGCGTTCCCGCCCATCATATCAAAAACTTCATCAAAACTAAAACCTGAGCTATTGATGTTGTTAGAACTGGCAAGTACGCTCACCCGTAATTCGTCCTTAAAATAGTTTCCTATACCGCTTAACTCGTAGCGATCATTGGTTCCTCCACCGGCGGTAAGCCTCGAAAAATAACCCTTGTTCTTATCTTCCTTCAGCTCGATATTGATGGTTTTATCATCTGGATTTCCGGCCTTCCCGGTAAACTCCTCGCTTTTGGTCTTGGTATCGGTCACCTGTATCTTATCGATAATCTCCTTCGGAAGGTTCTTGGTCGCTATCTGCGGATCATTTCCGAAGAATTCCTTGCCATTGACAAGAATCCTGGACACTGGTTTTCCGTTTACGGTAATATTTCCCTGGGAATCTACCTCCACGCCCGGCAACTTCTTCATTAACTCCTCCAGGTTGGCATCCTGCCTGGTGTTAAAAGAATTGGCATTGAATTCCAAAGTATCTTTTTTAATGGTTATTGGTGCCCGACTGGCGGTAAGAGTAACCTCCTCAAGGGCATTGTCCATTACATCCAGCTTGATGTTCCCTACTTCCAGTTTCTCCTGCACTTCGACTTCGCGCACATGCGGCATAAAACCGGCATAGCTAACTATCAACCGAAGTTTTTTCAGGTCGGTGGTTCCTTCTATAACGAAACTCCCGTCTTTTTCGGCAATGGTATATTCCACAAGACTGCTGTCTGCGATCTTTTCGGTATAAACAGTTGCCGATTCTAAGGGTTTGGATTCATTGTCGGTAATGGTTCCGGTGATCTGGAAATTCTGGGAAAAACCTATGCTGCTAATGAACAACATAAGCAAGGTGATTGATAAGCGCATTAAGATTGATTAGGTTTTTTAACGTTTAGACATGCTAAATGTTAGGGTTGCAGGCCTTATGACCCGGGAAATGATGAATCGTTTAATCGATTTTCTATTTTTTTCTGAAATAAATGGTAATTGGAACGCCCTGGAAATCGAATTCCTGCCTCAACTTGTTCTCTATGAATCGTTTATACGGATCCCTGACATACTGAGGCAAATTGCAGAAAAAGGCAAATTGCGGATGTGGAGTAGGCAACTGAGTGCAGAATTTGATCTTCACATACTTACCCTTATATGCCGGTGGCGGATTTTTTTCAATAATGGGAAGCATGATATCATTGAGCTCACGGGTTTTGATCTTTTTGCTTCGGTTTTCAAAAACTTTTACAGCGGTCTCAATCGCCTTGAAGACACGCTGCTTGGTAAGCACCGAAATAAATACGATGGGCACATCGGTAAAGGGTTCGATCTCCCTTCTTACCATGGCTTCATATTCTTTAAGGGTATTGGTTTCCTTGTCTACCAGGTCCCATTTATTCACAAGGATCACGATTCCCTTGTGGTTTCTTTGTGCAAGCCAGAAAATGTTCTGAACCTGACCGTCAAAACCACGGGTAGCGTCTAAAACAAGCAAACAAACATCGCAGTTTTCGATCGCTCTAACTGAACGCATCACCGAATAGAATTCAAGATTTTCCTTGACCCTGGATTTTCTTCTAATTCCGGCGGTATCAACCAGGTTAAATTCAAATCCGAATCGATTGTACCGCGTATCCATAGAATCCCGGGTGGTTCCGGCAATATCGGTAACTATGTAGCGGTCCTCACCGATAAGGGCGTTGATAAATGAAGATTTTCCAGCATTAGGCCTTCCAACAACGGCAAACCTCGGAAGTTCACTTTCTTCTTCCTCTTCAACTTCAGGTAAGACTTCAACAACTTTATCAAGCAAATCACCGGTTCCACTACCGTTGGTACTGGCAATCGGAAAATATTCACCAAGTCCTAAAGCGTAAAATTCAACGGCGTTTTCCAGCCTCTTGTTATTATCTACTTTATTAACCGCTAATAAAACCGGCTTTTCAACTTTTCTTAAAAGCCTGGCTACATCCTCATCCATTGGAGTCACGCCAGATTCCACATCAACCATAAAGATAATGGCATCGGCCTCTTGGATAGCCAGCTCAACCTGCCGGTCGATTTCAGCTTCAAAGATATCATCACTACCCTTTACATAACCACCTGTATCGATCAACGAAAATTTATGACCATTCCAGTCGGTTTTTCCATAATGCCGATCCCTGGTCACCCCGCTCACCGAATCCACGATCGCTTCCCGGCGCTGGATCAAACGGTTGAAAAAAGTTGATTTTCCTACATTAGGCCTTCCTACAATAGCAACGATATTGCCCATAATTCTAATTTGATTTCAGGGAGCAAAATTAAGGCTTTTCAACCAAATTAATTCGCTACCTGTCTTAAGCTGAAAAGTTTATTTATTTTTTGTCGGTATAACCGAATCTGCGCAACTGGTTGGAATCGCTTCGCCAGTTCTTGTTCACCTTCACATATAATTCAAGATGAACCTGTTTTCCGAAGAATTTCTCAAGGTCCTGCCTTGCTTCTACTCCAACGCGTTTAAGCGCAGATCCCTTGTGGCCGATGATGATTCCTTTTTGAGTTTCCCGCTCTACCATGATCACACTTCGCATCCTGATAATGTCTTCCTCCTCGAAAAATTCATTGGTTTCGATCTCTACACTATACGGGATCTCCTTCTTATAATGCATCAGGATCTTTTCACGTATAATCTCGTTAACGAAAAAACGCTCTGGTTTATCTGTTAAGGTATCTTTTGGATAGAATGGTGGCGAGTCGGGCAGCAATTCCACGATTCGATTAAATACCGGCGCAATATTAAATCCTTCCAAAGCAGAAATTGGATGGATCTCGGCGGTTGGCAACTGTTCCTGCCAGTAGGCAACCTGTTCTTCGAGTTGTTCCTGGTTAGACCGGTCAATTTTATTGAGAAGTAATAACACCGGTACTTTGGAATTGGCGATCTTATTGGAAAAAGCTTCGTCTTTCAGGGCCTTTTCTCCTATCTCAACCATATACACCAAAATATCAGCATCCTCGAAAGCCGATTTTACAAATTCCATCATCGATTCCTGAAGCTGGTAGGCCGGCTTGATGATCCCGGGAGTATCGCTCAGGATCACCTGGAAATCCTCACCATTCACAATCCCAAGAATCCGGTGGCGAGTGGTTTGAGCTTTTGAGGTTATGATGGATAAACGCTCCCCCACAAAAGCATTCATAAGAGTTGATTTCCCAACGTTGGGATTTCCTATAATATTTACGAATCCGGCTTTATGTGCCATACTGATATTTTTTGCAAAGGTATTTCATTTAAAAGCTGTTACCTAATGTTTATCTAATTTCTAACAATTCATACTTTCAGTAGAAGGATTTTTCTTTTCTGGAAGCTAGTATTAGGAAAGACCAAACATAAACACCTGAAAATCAAATTTCCATAAAAACAGAAATCTCAGCAAGAATTGAATGGCCCTTCCATTTTTAATAAGTAATTTTGCCGCTTCTTAAAAAATAACGAAATACACCTGTTATGAAGAAAGTCCTGAACCTTTTTGATTTCACCCAAAAAGTAAATTACAAGACAGAGATCCTGGCTGGATTAACCGTTGCCCTAGCTTTGATTCCAGAGGCAGTTGCCTTTGCCATGATCGCCAAACTGTCTCCGTTAACAGGATTATACGCAGCCTTCGTAATGGGACTTATTACCGCCATTCTCGGCGGAAGACCGGGAATGATATCTGGAGCAACCGGTGCGGTAGCCGTTGTGATCGTTGGACTTTCTGTTTCTCACGGGCCCGAATACATATTCGCCACCGTTGTGCTGGCTGGTATCCTTCAGGTTCTTTCAGGAGTATTCAGGCTTGGAAAGCTTATCAGGCTGGTACCGCATTCAGTGATCTTTGGATTCGTAAACGGACTCGCGATTATCATTTTTATGTCTCAACTGGCACAATTCAAAACCGTAAACGCCGAAGGTGAACTGGTTTGGATGACCGGACAGCCATTCTATATGTTCCTTGGGCTGGTGTTGATCACCATGATCATCATCTGGGGGCTTCCGAAGTTAACAAAAGTATTCCCATCTTCCCTGGCAGCTATTCTTGCTATTTTCGGGATCGTAGTAGCTTTTGGAATCGATACCAAAAGTGTTGGGGACATGGCCTCGATTAGCGGCGGCTTCCCTCCTTTTCATATCCCAATGGTGCCTTTTAATTTCGAGACTCTGCAATTAATTTTCCCTTATGCGCTTATCATGGCGGGTGTGGGACTCATTGAAAGTCTTTTAACCTTAAATATCCTGGACGAGATTACCGAAACCCGGGGACGTGGTAACAAGGAATGCGTGGCACAGGGAACGGCCAATATCTTCTCAGGATTCTTTTCAGGGATGGGTGGTTGTGCGATGCTTGGTCAGAGTTTGATTAATGTTTCATCTGGTGCGAGAGCCAGATTATCTGGAATTACCGCAGCGGTGATGCTCCTGGTATTTATCATGTTCGGAGCAGATCTTATTGAAAAACTTCCCATGGCCGCTCTAACCGGAGTAATGGTGATGGTTGCAATTGGAACCTTTGAGTGGGCTAGCTTGAAAACCCTCAATAAAATGCCGAAATCTGACGTGATCGTGATGGTTTTGGTAACCGGTGTGACAGTGGTTCTTCATAACCTGGCGCTGGCGGTACTGGTTGGAGTGATCATTTCGGCCCTGGTATTTGCCTGGGATAACGCGAAACGGATCCGTGCCAGGAAAAGCATCGATGAAAATGGTATAAAACATTATGAGATCTACGGTCCCCTTTTCTTCGGATCGGTTTCAGCATTTAACAGTAAATTCGATGTTTTGAATGATCCAGAGGAAGTCATCATCGATTTTTCTGAAAGTCGGGTTGTAGACATGTCGGGGATCGAAGCCCTGAACAAATTAACCGAACGTTACTTGAAACAGGGAAAAACGCTTCACCTGAGGCATTTGAGCCCGGACTGCAGGAGATTATTGGACAATGCAGATAAGATCATCGAGGTGAATATCATTGAGGATCCTACTTACAAAGTAGCTACCGATAAGATTTAATTCTAAAGCCTGTTATCATTAACCTCGATCCAGTATCCATCGGGATCCTGCAGATAGACCTGTTTGATCCCATCAGGGCGGGTATTGGTTACACCTTCATCGCCAGGCCAGTTCTCAAAATGCACCTTTTTATCTTTTAGATGCTGCATAAATGTCGAGAGGTCACTGGTATTAATGGCAAAATGAACCCCTTTGTCTTTTTCGGTGGTTTTATCGCTTTCAATAAGGTGGATCTGCACATTATCTCCCAACTGAAACCAGCGAATATGGTCCCCCAGTCCGCCGTTAGGTATTTCTTTCAGCCCAAGTACTTTTCCATAAAACCTTGCAGAAGCAGAAAGATCGGATACCAGGATAGCGTCATGGTCTTTTTGAAGATTGAAAGAATTTTGTGCTGTGGTCATTTGGATAGTTAAGGTAGCTATTAATAGAAAAATACTGGCTTTCATATTTTAGATATATGCCTAAGATAGAACTATTTTTCTAATCGGTTTCTAAGGCTGTAAATTCCTTAATAGCTGCATTGGGCTCTATGATATTGTAACCGCTCCAGAACTCAGGATCGTATTCCTTAAAGGTCTTATAATCAAAATCGCTTCCGGTTGAAATTTTTTCAAATTCATTCTCGGTAAATTTCATATCCTCATAGACTACCAGTTCAGTCTTAACAAGGTTAGTAGTATTGATCTTAAATTCCATATCTACTTCTTCCAGCTTCCTTTTGAAGATAAAACCCTTTTGCTCTTTAACCAGAAGTGTCAAAGGCCGGTCTACTTCTGCCTTGCTTCCCGAATTATGTTCAATGAACCTGGGAGCATATTTGCTGTTTTCACCTTTACTGAAGATCATTTTCCCGCTATACAAATGGTCCTGGGTACTAATTCCCAAAAGGCTGAAGGACTTTAAATTCTTTATATTTTCGTAATCCAGTCGATGAATACCGAAATCTTCGGTATCTATATAAATCTTCCCTTTGAAATCAGCACCTCTTTTAGGCTCAAAGGCCACCACATAAGCGATCGAATTATTGATATTAATAAATCCTTCGGTGGTAAATTCATATTTTCTGGTCTTCTCGAAAACATCCAGGGTTATATCTTCCTGCCAGAACATATTTTCCATCAGCCTTTCAATGCTCCTATTCGCTGAATTCCGTGCATTTTCAAGCCTTTTCTTTTCTTGTTCTTTAATTTCTTCAGGTGTTTCAGGATTTCTGGAAATCTTGCTCTCCTCAAAGCCTTCCTTTAATTCTTCTGAATCCACTTTCGCCCCAAAGATTCCCGATTTAATTTTTAAGAAAGTGCCATCAGTCACATTTTCATTCAGGATTTTTTCAAATCTGTCCACCATATCCTCAACAGATTCTTCATTCAGGGGATTTTCAAGGTTTGCGGCCTTAAGAAGTTGTACCTTCTGGTTTTCGTAGTTTCCGTAAAGATCACCCAGATATTCTCTGTAACTATCCACATATTTTGGAATCTGGCTTGCTATTTTATCCATGAATGCCTGGTCTAAGCCTTCAACCGTACTTTCTTCCACATCCAGTTTGAATTCGTTTACCCGATCTACATAAGACCGCCGCAAAAAGAATCTTTTCTTTCGAAATTCGAAATCATAGTTCTGGGGCACAGCGGCAATTGCCCTTTCCACAACCTCTTCAGCTTCGAGATTTTTATCTGAAATGAATACTCCTGAAAGTGCTATGGTCGCCGATTTTAGATAAATAACCGGTTTGATCTGTTCCAGGCTCAAGCTTTTACTTTCGTAGCCTATGGAGGAAATGTTTATTTCTGAAATATCTGCTGAGGCAGGAATCTTAAAAAAGCCCTCTTCATTGCTCACTACGCCTCGATTTTCCTGAAACTGTATGGTCGCGAAGGCCACTGGTTTTTCAGTTCCTTCTTCCAGCAAGGTGGCAGAAATTTCCTGGGGGTGGAACTGATGGCTAAAGAGGCTAAAAAAGACAAGCAAGTAAATGGCAATTTTCATAAAGATGGTTTCTAAAAAGACGAAATTAATTAGGCCTTGTTACAAAAAATCGAAAACGGAATTTAAGGCAATTAAATTTTAAACATTACTTAAAATCCATAGCAGGATTATTTAATATCCCTAACTTTCAGGAACCAATTAAATGTGTTGAACCATGACCGAGGTAACTGAAGATGAGTTTGAGAATATATTATCTATTCAGAACAAATGCACCCGGCTCAACCTTAATGAGAACATTTACGGGACTTTTGCTGAGATAGGCGCCGGACAGGAAACCGTGCGTCATTTCTTCAGGGCGCGAAACCCAAAGGGAACTATTGCCAAAACTCTTAGCGCCTACGATAAGGATTTCAGTGATGCCATTTACGGCCTGGATCCCCATAACCGGTACGTAACCGAATTCCGGTTAAAAAGCATGCTCAAATACGAAACCGGCCTGATAGAGCAACGTATTTCGAGGGTAAAACATCCAGACAAATTGTTCTTCAGTTTTGCGAATACCGTAGCGACCATAGACTGGGCCAAGAAATATAAAGGCCATGGCTGGATGGGAATTCGATTCCAGAGAAAACCAAAACAGGAATACAGCGAGATCATTCTCCACGTTCAGCTGCACGAAAACAGTGCCGCACACCAGCAGATAAGCCTGGGTATCATGGGGGTCAATCTAATTTACGCGGCCTTCTACCAAAGCGATGATCCCACTAATCTCATGCGGCATTTATATGACCACCTGGACAGTGACAAGATCGAGATAGATTCGATCAACTTCAGTGGGCCGGTATTCGAAAATGTAGATAACCGGTTAATGAGTCTGCACCTAGTGAAGGAAGGTATTACCGATGCGGTAATGTTTTCAGAAGACGGAAATAATATTCTCCCCGCGAACGCCTTATATAAAAAGAACATTCTTACCCTTCGCGGAAGCTACAGGCCGGTAACCAACCTCAACCTTGATATGTTCAGAACGGCTCGCAGGTTGTTCCTGAACGAAAAAAATGTAAGCAAGGAAAATACGGTTATAATTTTCGAAATGACACTTAATAACCTAAAGGCCGAAGGGGAAATAGATGAAAAGGATTTTCTCGACCGAGCCGACCTTTTATGCGCTTCGGGACAAACGGTGATGATCTCCAGTTTCCAGGAATATTATAAGGTAGTGGAATATTTTGCCCAGCACACAAAGGCCCAGTTAGGTTTGGTTTTAGGCGTGGACAACCTTCAGGATATCTTTAATGAAAAATATTACCGTAATCTTAGCGGTGGAATTCTTGAAGCCTTCGGAAAATTGTTCTTCAAGAAACTGAAGGTTTATCTATACCCGATCCTGGATGAAGAAACCGGAGAAGTGATCAATAGTAAAAACTTGAAAGTTCATCCTCGCCTGAAAGAACTGTATAAATTCTTTATCGATAATGACCGGGTGATCGATATTGAAGATTATGATGAGGAAGCTCTGAAGATCAATCCAAGAAAAGTACACGAAATGATCCTGGATGGCGATGAGCGCTGGGAAGAAATGGTACCCGATCTTACCGCCAAAATGATCAAGGAGAAAAACATGTTTCAGAAAAGGGAATCTGCCACTTCTGATAAATCCTAAGCTAAGTTGAGAACTTGGTTTTCATGCTTCGGTCATACATCACTATACTTCCGGCTACCGAAACATTCAAACTCAGGGTAGATTTAAACTTCACCAGGTGATGCGCTTTTTCGATGGCTTCATTGGAAAGACCATGATCTTCGGCTCCCAACAAATACACACATCTTCGAGGATGCCTGAAGCTTTCTAAAGGCTGAGCATCTTCAGTAAGCTCTACGCCAACCAGCATGGCGCCTTTGGGAAGGTGCGCATAAAAATCCTCGAAATTCTCATAATGAAAGTACGGCATGGCTCCTACCGCCTTGTGAGTATCGCAGGCCTGTCTGGAATATCGGTTTCCGATGGTAAATATGAAACTGGCACCCATATTTTGTGCAGAACGCCATAAAACACCCAGGTTTTCTGGTGTTTTACCATTTTGAATCCCGATCCCGAAAAATCCCTGTTGCAGATTATCAACTTTCATTTAGCAAAAATAAGGATTTGCATAAAACCGAATTTTCAGGCCTGTTCGATCATCGGAATTTCTGGAAGATCACCGATTATCACTCTGTATATCAAAAACTTATATTACATTCGGTTGACCAATAAATCTTAAATTATGGATAGTATTTTCAAAAAATCGATGTATTCGATACAGGAAAAATCGCTCCTGTTACTCCTTTTCATGCTCAGCATGATTCTATTTTCCGCGTGCAATGATGGCAAATATGAAGAAAAGCGAGATGAAAAGGCCATGACCCTGCAAGACAGCATCAAACGCGGGGAATATCTTGTAAAAACCATTGGATGCCATGATTGCCATTCACCAAAAAGAATGACCGAGCAGGGACCTATGGAAATCGAAGAGCTGGCTTTATCAGGCCATCCGGCAGGAGACAGTCTGCCCCCGATAAACGGCGAAAACCTTAAAAATGGCTGGATGCTCATGACCGGAGACCTCACCACAGCCGTTGGCCCATGGGGAGTTTCCTTCGCCGCGAATCTAACTTCAGACGATACAGGCATTGGCAACTGGACCATGCAGCGCTGGAAAACAGCCATGCGGGAAGGCAGGCTTAAAGGCGACAAAGGTGGCCGAATGATGTTGCCACCTATGCCATGGCAAAATTTTGCTAAACTCAGCGATGAAGACCTGGAATCTATGTTCAAGTATCTGAAGAGCACCAAACCTGTACAAAACGCAGTTCCAGCACCGATTCCACCCACAAAGCTGGATAGTTTAACAACCACCTGAGAATTATTGCTAACAAAACCAACACTTCTGTACTCGAACCTGACACAGGTTCGGGTACAGGGTATTTTTATTCGTTCTGGTCCATATTCTTCACAGTCTTAGTATCCTGGGAAACAAGATAATTAGTACGTACAAGCTTCCTGAAACTTCTAACTTCTTGCTCTACCCATTCCTTATCCTGTTTCAATTCCCTGGCCAATAAACGGGCAACTTCGGGGGCAACCTCGTAAGCTGCTTTTGCGTCCAGGAACAGGATCCTCACCCTCCGCGCCAGTACATCCTCCAGATTACGAGCCAGTTCATAGTTCACGGCCCAAACCACTTCTGCCTTTAAAAAAGGGTGTTTTAGATGTATCTTATTGCCGAGAGCAGGTCTTCTGGCGATCAGATCCCTGATCAGTTTCCTGTCTTTACCATAGATCGAAAGATGGTCTTTCTGGGTTTTAAAATCTTTGGCCCCATGAATCATTAAATCTTCGGTAATGCATTTCTCTGGAGGCAGTATGCGCTTCTCTATCGCATAATCCAGAACATCCTCGGCCATTTTCCGATAAGTGGTCCATTTCCCCCCGGTAATACTAAGCAAGCCGGAGCCTGAGAATTCGATCTTATGCCCACGGGGAATTTCTTTAGTGTTTCTTGAGTCGCCGTTCCCTGATACCAACGGACGTAAACCGGTAAAAACACTTTTTATATCATTCCGGCTCACTTTCTTTTTTATGTATTTATTGAAAGTATCGATGATGAAATCGATCTCCTCTTCCATGGCTTTGGGTTCGAGTTCAGGTTTTTCTATAAGAGTATCGGTAGTTCCCACCAGGACCTTTCTGTTCCAGGGCACCGCAAAAAGAACCCTTCCATCATCGGTACGTGGGATCATCATGGCATACTCGCCGGGAAAGAATTTTTTATCGAAAACAAGGTGCACCCCCTGGCTGGTTCTGATCATTGGTTTTGAACTGAGATCGGCCATCTTCCTGATCGAATCAACGAAGACTCCTGTAGCATTAATGATCAGTTTTGATCTGAAAGAATAGGAAATCCCGGTTTCAGTGTCTCGAGCCAGGACGCGGTCCAGAAGATTTCCATTATCAGCTTCCAAACCCTCTACCCTGAAATGATTTAAGGCAATTCCTCCTTCTTCAATAAAAGTCTGGGCAATATTCACCGCCAGCCTCGCATCGTCAAACTGTCCATCCAGATAGATCACTCCCCCGCGCAGATCTTTGGTAACCACCGTGGGCAGTCTTTCGATTACCTCCGTGGTACTGATCCTCTCCGACTTCCCCATGCTCAGCTTCCCGGCTAGAAAATCATAGGTCTTCAATCCGAAATTATAATAGAGTCCTTCCCACCACACATAGTTAGGAATAATGAACTTTTGCTTCTTTACAAGGTGCGGAGCATTTTTTGAAAGTAATCCTCTTTCATAAAGAGCTTCTCTCACGAGCTCGATATTTCCCTGGGCCAGATACCTGATTCCGCCATGCACCAGTTTAGTGCTTCGGCTGGAAGTTCCTTTTGCAAAATCAACCTGCTCCAGCAACAAGGTTTTATATCCGCGGGTAACGGCATCAAGAGCGATTCCTAAACCCGTAGCGCCACCTCCAATGATAACCAAATCCCATCTTTTCTGATTTTCGGCTTCACGGATCAATCGCTTCCGGGAAAACATTTCTTGCTTCACAAGGTCAATATTATTAGTACCTGTTCCTAATTTACACTCTATTTTGATAAAATTTGAACTTTCTGATCGGCCGTTGCTCCAAATCCATAATAAATATGAAGTGGCTTCAAAGAGTAAAGGCACTAAAAAACCCAGTTGAGGGACCGGGTTTATGGAATCAGATGTTCCTTATCAATCCACCCTGAACTCTTTTAGCATTCCCTTCTTGCTAGCACCTGGAACCTCAGCGATCAGGATATATCTTCCGGGCTTAAGATCTGCGGAAAAATAACCGGTTTTTCCCTCGTTCATTTCCTGCATTCCTCCCAGGAATTTAAATCCTTTTGGAGCCGGAGTTTGTAAACCCTCGGGATCTGACCAGTTCACCCATTTTTCCAGGGCGGCAAGATCCGCGTCCGGTTCGGCTCTTACCAGGTTCACATCATGCATCAGGTAATGCTCATGTACTTTTTGTTTTCCGAAGTTGACAGCAAAGCTTTTTTCACCAGCGCTTACCTTCTCGTCGAAAGTAATTCCCTCTTCAGCTGAAATAGAAATGGAATAATCTGCAGTGGGTTCAACAAGAGAAGTCTCTTCAGAAACTACCTCGATTTGCTTAGCCATACCCTGAGTGGTATGAAAAACACCGTTCGGCATTTTTACATAGCATTCGATAATATACGTGCCGGGCTCCAGTTTCATGGTTGAAGTGGCGACACTTTGTGGAGAGATCAGGCCTACACCTCCAACAAATTCAACATCCTGGAACCACTCCGGTAATTTTCCAAAGGCTTTACCAGCCTCTTCCATTTTTCCCTCGTTTATGAGGTCCATTCC
The DNA here is from genome assembly GCA_009735695.1 of Christiangramia bathymodioli. Taxonomy (GTDB): domain Bacteria; phylum Bacteroidota; class Bacteroidia; order Flavobacteriales; family Flavobacteriaceae; genus Christiangramia; species Christiangramia bathymodioli. The sequence continues at coordinate 74,071 of SRSL01000007.1, read as the reverse complement.
TTCCTGGAATGGTGGTACGATATCCCGTTCAGTATCTGCGATGGTTTTTCCTTCAGGATATTTGTCGAATAAGATCAGGTGAGTCTCATTAGATTTGTTGTGGTATTTAAAGGTATTCCATCCCGATTTCAGGGTATCTTTTGTTTTGAATTCCATGGAAGTGGTCAAAATATCAGTAACGCCATCTTTTCCTTCTTTCTCGGCCACTACCTCGTATTGAATTTCATTGTCTGATGAATCTTCATCAGATTTCTTTTCGCCAAACTGGCAGGAAAAACTAAATATTGAAATACCCATCAGCAACAGGCATTTTCCATTTAAAAAAATTGAACTCTGGATCTTCATATTGGTTGGTTTTAAGGTTTTTCAGAAAATATTTTTACGAGAAGGGCAGTATCAAATTAGTAAAAATTTAAACTAAACTCCAAAAAATCAGCATTCCTCTAACATTCACCCCCACCAAAAACTTAATTAATTGTCAAAATCCGGAACAAGTTTCTAAATCAATACGAATTTAGATTTCTGTTTATTAAATTTAAGATTCCGGGGTTTCTAACCAATTAAAAAAGATGATCTTATGCTGGAAAAAAGCAGAATTGTTATTGAAAATATTCAACCTGTCATCAATTGTGGCAATTATGCGGTTAAAAGAGTTATTAATGAAATAGTGCAGGTAAACACCGATATTTTCGGGGATGGCCACGACATTATCCAGGCCTCCGTTTTTTACAAACATTCAAAAGAAAAAAGCTGGAAGGAGAACCGGATGCAGCCAACCTATAACGATGGCTGGGAAGGCAATTTCACGGTAGATAAGCAAGGTGATTATTTATTTTACATCCAGGGATGGGAAGACCATGGCCTTAACTGGCGGCACGGCATCATTAAAAAGATTGAGGACGGGCAGCAGGTAAGTTCAGAATTGCTGGAAGGCGCAGAGATCCTGAAACCCATTCTTAAAAAATGCAATAAACCGGAAGCCGAAATAGTCAAAAAGGCCATTCACAGTTTTTCGAGTAAAGAAGACTATGAAGAAGCGGTGAATATCTGCCTCGATGAAAGGCTGAAAGAGATATTATTGAAATACCCCCATAAGGCGGTGCCTTACGAAACCGAAAAATTCCCAGTTTATGTAGACAGGCTGAAAGCGCGCTTCAGCACCTGGTATGAATTCTTCCCAAGATCGGCTTCTGCCGAAGAAGGCAAACACGGGACTTTTAAAGATTGTGAAGCCATCCTGCCGCGCGTTGCCGAAATGGGTTTCGACACACTTTATTTCCCGCCCATTCACCCGATCGGCGAAGTTAATCGAAAAGGAAAAAACAATTCTACCACCGCCGGCGAAGGCGATGTGGGTTCTCCCTGGGGTATAGGCTCCAAAAAAGGTGGGCACAAAGATATACACCCAGAACTTGGAAGCCTGAAGGATTTTAAATCACTCGTAAAAAAGGCGAAAGAGATGAATATCGAAGTTGCGATGGACTTTGCTCTTCAGGCAGCACCAGATCATCCCTATGTAAAGGAACATCCCAAATGGTTCAGGTGGAGACCAGACGGCAGTATTCAGTATGCCGAAAACCCTCCTAAAAAATACCAGGATATACTACCCATTTATTTTGAATCGGAAGAATGGAAAAAAATGTGGGAAGAGTTCCGCGATATCGTGTTGTACTGGATCGAGGAAGCCGGAATAAAGGTTTTCAGGGTTGATAATCCGCACACCAAACCCTTTTATTTCTGGGGCTGGCTGATCGCTGAAGTAAAAAAGAAACATCCGGATATCCTTTTCCTTTCTGAAGCCTTTACCAGGCCGAAGATCATGGAGCAGCTGGCGAAACAGGGATTCACCCAGTCTTACACCTATTTCACCTGGCGCACCAACAAGCATGAGCTTCAGCAGTATGTAAATGAGCTGACTAAAACCAAACTTAAAGAATATTTCAGGCCAAATTTCTGGCCAAATACGCCAGATATCAATCCGTATCACCTTCAGGGTGCTAATGAAGCCATGTTCATGATAAGGTACTTCCTTGCGGCGACGCTTAGTTCGAATACAGGAATATACGGGCCAGTATACGAATTCATGGTTTCCGACGCTATTCCCGGAAAAGAAGAATACCACGATTCAGAAAAATACCAGATCAGGCACTGGGACTGGAAAGCCGAAAATAAACTGATGCGGGTGATCGCAAAGATCAACCAGGCGCGAAAAGACAATGCCTCGCTTCAGCAAACCAATAATATTCAGTTTTGTGATATCCACGACGACGGACTGATGGCCTATTACAAATATGACCAGGATAAATCTAACCAGACGCTTATGGTGGTTAGCCTGGATCCGGATAATGTTAAGAAGAATTCGGTAAGAGTTCCTAGACACGAAATTGGTCTTTATGAGGGACAGGCGCTTAACGTGGAAGATCTTATCACCGGCAATTCGTACACCTGGCACGACGAGTGGAATTATATAGAATTGCATCCGGATATGCCATTTCACCTTTTCAAAATTCATAAATCCTAAAACATGTCTAAACGGAAAAATACCGACGTTCAGATCTCAGAATTCCGGTTCAAATGCGACTGGAAAGATGCTTTCAATGATTCAGAATTTATAAAAACCTTTACCACCGAGATACTGGTTGACTATATTCTGAAAAAACGCTGGTATGCCGGGAAGTCAAGCACCTTAAAATATATAGACGTGGTGGACCACGGGATGCTGAATTCTGAAAAGAACATTTTTCACGGAGCGCTGATCGAGATCAATTTCAGCGAGGCTTTTTTCCAGAACTACTTTATCCCGCTTAGTTTTATTCCGTTTAGCCAGGGAGAGTTGGAAACCCGCACGGTCATTTCAACCGTCACCTTTAACGGGGTGGAGGGACACCTGGTAGATGCGATTCATATTGAAGATTTTCGCCACCTGGTATTCGATAAGATCATGGGTTATTCGATGGAGCCGGAAGATGGCAGCAAGGTGATCTATCACCGTTCAGAAACCATCACTCCCAGCAAGTATAAGTCTTCGAGATTTATGGGTGGCGAACAAAGCAACACCTCTATTATTTATAATGACAAATACGTGATGAAATTCTTCAGGCGTATCTATACCAGCAAGAATCCCGATTATGAGATCAGCAGGTTTCTTACCGAGAAAAGCCATTTCAAAAATACTCCTGCTTATGTGGGCAGCATTAACCTGGCACTGGAAAACGGCGATACGATCACCCTTTCCCTCATGCAGGAACTGCTGAAGAACGAAGGAGACGCCTGGAAATATATGCTGGAGGAATTGAAACCAGTTTTCAGTAATCTTCATAAAAAGAAGGTGAACGTGAACAGGCTGCCTGATATTCCGCTGTACCAAAGACAGCCAATCAGCAGCATTCCGCCAGAGATCATCGATTATGCAGGTTTGAATATTTTCCTGAAAACCTCTAAACTGGCATTACGAACTGCTGAAATGCATATCGCCCTGGGCAGTGACATGCAGGATACCGCCTTTACTCCTACCAAGTACAATGGCGATTACGCGGTATGGCTGAAGAACAGGTTGATCTATATGTTCCAGAATCGCCTGAATACCATCGAAAACAATATGCACAAACTGGACGGGGAAGCCCTTCAGCTTGCGAAGGAGTTCCTGGATCGAAAAAAAGAGATCAGGGAACACTTTCTAAATTTCGACTGGACCAAAATGAAAAGCGAGCGCATCAGGATACACGGTGATTATCACCTCGGCCAGGTGCTGGTTGATGATGACGACTTTTATCTTCTGGATTTTGAAGGAGAACCCGAAAGCACCATTCAGGATAGAAAAGTAAAACAGCCACCATTAAAAGATGTAGCGGGAATGTTCCGGTCATTTCATTATGCCATATATTCGACCATCTTTAACAATGATGGCAGTTTTGAGGCTTCCCAGGAAGACCTGTTCAAGGCCGGGGAGATCTTATATAAATACATGATAGGTGTTTTCATGGAAACCTATGTAGACAAGGTTCAAACCGAAAATCTCAATATAGGTTACCGCCAGGAGATCGAATTCCTGCTGGATTACTGCCTGCTGGAAAAAGCGGTCTACGAACTGGGCTACGAGCTTAATTCCAGACCTCGCTGGACGATCATCCCGTTAAGAGGAATCGCCAGCATTTTAAAGAACAAGAAAAACTAACAAACCACTATGAAAAAAGAAGTACAGGTACACTCTTTATTTTCAGATTTCGACATATATCTTTTTAAATCCGGAAAACATTACCGGCTCTACGAGAAGTTTGGTGCGCACATCTTGGAAGTGAATGGCGAGAAAGGCGTTTATTTTGCCGTTTGGGCACCATCGGCCAAATCGGTTTCCGTGATAGGAGACTTTAATTACTGGATGGAAGGAGAACATCCTTTGAACGTGCGCTGGGACGAAAGCGGCATCTGGGAAGGATTTATCCCCGGCGTTGAAAAGGGAATGAAATATAAGTACAAGATACAGTCTCATGTAAATGACCAGAAACTGGAAAAAGCCGATCCCTACGCGCTGAGCTGTGAACACCCTCCTAATACCGCATCGGTGGTCTGGGACCTTGATTATAAATGGAAGGATAAAAAATATTTGAGCACACGAAAGGAAAAGAACAGCCTGGACAAACCATTTTCCATCTACGAGGTGCACCTGGGTTCCTGGAGACGGAACATTGATGAAAATCGCTCGCTTACTTATACCGAAATGGCAAAGGAACTCGTGGATTACGTTAAGGAAACGGGCTTCACCCATGCGGAGTTCATGCCTATCATGGAATATCCCTATGATCCTTCATGGGGTTACCAGTTAACCGGCTATTTTGCGCCGACTTCCCGCTTCGGAACTCCACAGGAATTCATGGAACTGGTAGACGCATTTCACAAAGCCGGAATAGGAGTCATCCTGGACTGGGTTCCCTCCCATTTCCCGGAAGACAAACATGGTCTGGGAATGTTCGACGGATCGCATTTGTATGAACATCCCGATCCAAAAAGAGGATATCACCCGGATTGGAAAAGTCTTATTTTCAATTATGGGCGAAACGAGGTACGCTCGTTTCTCATTAGCAACGCCGCTTTCTGGCTGGATAAATACCATGTAGACGGTCTCAGGGTTGATGCTGTAGCCTCCATGCTTTACCTGGATTATTCCAGGGAAGATGGAGAATGGGAGCCAAATGAACACGGCGGAAGGGAAAACCTGGAAGCCATCAGTTTCCTGCGCGATCTTAACAATGAAGTCTACGGAAGTTTTGAAGGCGTTCAAACCATCGCCGAAGAATCCACCTCTTTCCCAATGGTTTCCAAACCTGTAGACCTTGGCGGACTGGGATTCGGAATGAAATGGATGATGGGCTGGATGCACGACACCCTTGAATATTTCAAAAAAGATCCTATTTACAGGCAATATCACCAGAACGATATCAGCTTCAGTATGACATATGCCTTCAGCGAGAATTTCACGCTCCCACTTAGTCATGACGAGGTGGTGTACGGGAAAAAATCTATCCTGGGGCGAATGCCTGGCGATGAATGGCAGCGTTTTGCCAATCTTAGATTACTTTTTTCTTATATGTTCGCTCATCCCGGGACCAATCTTCTGTTCATGGGTGCTGAAATAGGTCAGCACGAAGAATGGAATTACAATGGCTGCCTGGACTGGCATTTATTGCAATATGACTATCACAAGGGCGTAAAGGAACTTATCACCGAACTAAACAAACTCTATAAAAAACAACCGGCCCTGCATGAAAAACAATTCAGCAATGAAGGTTTTGAATGGATTTCTTATGATGACAGTCAGAATTCAGTTCTGGCATTTATAAGGAAAGGAGAAGATCCAAAAGATTCGCTGGTAATCGTATGTAATTTTACTCCGAATACGCTTCAGGATTACAACATAGGCGTTCCGAAGGCTCAGAAACTGAAGGAGATTTTTAATTCCGACGATAAGAAGTTCGGCGGATCTGGAGTCAAGAACAAGACTTTAAAAGTCGAAAAGAAAAGTTTTCATGGCAGGGAACAATCTGTTAGTATCACCATTCCTCCACTGGGCGCAGTGGTTTTTCAAATTTTATAAACAAGTGACTCATAATTCAAGGGAAAGGATTTCTTTTGTAAGTGGCATTTAAGACGTTAGACTATGATCACCAATACTGAACTAGAACACAAGGGGAACCTATACCCCACCGGATTGATATCCTACGAACATGACCAGGATACCATCAATTTTATAACAAAGAACGGCGTAAGACTTCAACTAACCATCCTTCGGGATAATATGATCCGTTTCAGATATACCACCAACGGGATTTTTGAAGACGATTTTTCTTATGCGGTTGATGAAGATCACCCGCATGGCTTTAACCAGCTTAAGGTAGAAGAAGACGAAACCCACATTATTATTACCACCGAGAAGTTCATTTGCAAGGTCGCAAGAGACGACATCAGGGTGGGAATGTACACGCTGGAAGGCAAGCCTATCGTTGAAGATGAGCTTGGATTCCACTGGGAAGAAAGCTTTGAATTTGGAGGGAATTTCGTGAAGATGAGCAAGGCTTCCCGCGACCAGGAAAATTTCTTTGGTCTTGGAGACAAACCAACCAATTTCAACCTGAAAGGCAAACGACTCAGCCTCTGGAATACTGACCAGTATGCCTACGGAAAAGACACCGTGGAATTATACAAGGCTGTTCCGTTTTATATGGGCCTTCATAATAATTTGAGCTACGGGATCTTCTTCGATAACACCTTCAAAACTCATTTCGATTTCTGCCACGAACGCAGGAACGTGACCAGCTTCTGGGCAGATGGTGGTGAGATGAACTATTATTTTATCTATGGCCCCCAAATGGGCGATGTGCTTACCACCTATACCGATCTTACCGGGAAACCTGAACTTCCGCCCATGTGGGCTCTTGGATTCCACCAGTGTAAATGGAGCTATTACCCGGAAAGCAAGGTAAAGGAGATCGCTTCCAAATTCAGGGAATTGAACTTCCCCTGTGACGCGATCTATCTGGACATCGATTATATGGACGGCTTTCGTTGTTTTACCTGGAACAAGGAATATTTCCCTGATCCGAAGAGAATGGTAAAGGAACTTGAAGAAGATGGTTTCAAGACCGTGGCCATTATCGATCCCGGCATCAAAATAGACCTTAATTACAGTGTTTTCAAAGAGGCATTGGAAAACGATTATTTCTGCCGAAGAGCAGATGGGCCTTATATGCGCGGAAAGGTGTGGCCGGGAGAATGTTATTTCCCCGATTTTACCAATCCTGAAGTACGCGAATGGTGGAGCGGATTATATCGCGAACTCATTGGCGATATTGGCGTAAAAGGCATCTGGAACGACATGAACGAACCCGCAGTAATGGAGGTGCCTGGGAAGACCTTCCCGCTGGACGTTCGCCACGAATATGATGGGCATCGTTGCAGCCACCGTAAAGCACATAATATCTACGGAATGCAGATGGCCAGGGCTACTTATGAAGGAGTCAAGAAATTCAACTTCCCAAAAAGGCCATTTATCATTACCCGAGCAAATTACTCGGGTGGGCAGCGATATACCTCAACATGGACCGGGGACAATATAGCAACCTGGGAACACCTGTGGCTTGCGAATGTTCAGATCCAACGGTTGTGTATGAGCGGGATGAGCTTTGCAGGTTCCGATATTGGTGGATTCGCCGAGCAGCCTTCCGGAGAACTTTATACAAGATGGTTACAATTGGGTATTTTCCATCCATTCTGCAGGGTGCATTCTTCAGGAGATCACGGAGAACAGGAGCCCTGGTTCTTTGGCGAGGAAGTACTTGAGATCACCAGGAAATATGTGGAACTGCGCTACCAGTTGTTGCCTTATTTATATACCGCATTTTACAAATATGTGCAGGAAGGGCTGCCAATCCTGAAACCTCTGGTCTATTTCGACCAGGAAGACGTGCAAACCCACTACAGGTCTGATGAATTTATCTTCGGAAATAAGATCCTGGTTTGCCCGGTTCAGGAACCGAATGTGCAGGGCCGCAGAATGTACATTCCGCGCGGAAAATGGTATAATTTCTGGAACGATAAATTGATCACCGGTGGAAGGGAAATGTATGTAGATGCTCCACTGGATATCATCCCGATCTTTATCAAGGAAGGAGCGGTGATCCCGAAATATCCCGTTCAGCAGTACGTAGATGAGAAGAAACTGGAGCAGATCAACCTGGACCTGTATTACAAGCTTGGAAAGGAAACTTCCGATTTCTACGAAGATTCGCACGATGGTTATGAATACAGGCAAAGCGTTTACAGCCTGAGAACCTTTAAACTTACCGGGAAGGAAGAAGAAGTCATTTTGCAGCAGCATAAAAGCGGGAAATATTCGGCTCCATATTCAAGCTTCAAACTAAAACTACATGGAATTCCTTTCGAAATAAGACGGGTTTTCTATGAGAACGAGGAAGTCTCACTGGAGGATCTTCAGTATAACGCTGAAGAAAACACGATGATCATAGACAAGGATTTCAGCGAATTGCACCTTGTTGGTTGATTTCCTGAAATTTGCCTTAAAAGAAACAGCCTGTTTGGATCGCTTCAGACAGGCTGTTCATCGTTAGGGCAAAAAAAAGGTTTATTCGATATTATTATTGGGTGTCACTTCCAGCTCCTCTCCAAAAAACTTTTTGTAGGAACCCTGGAAAATACTCGGACTCGAAAACCCGGAACGGTAGGCAGCCTCCATCGCATTCAGGTCTCCGCGACTTAGCAATTGCCTGCCGTAATCCAATCGAACGAATTCCATGAAATCCTGGGGCGATAGCCCGGTAAGGCTTTTCAGTTTCATAAAAAGGCTGTTGCTGTTCATTCCCAGGTTAGCGCTTAGATCGTGAACCGAGAAATTCTCGTTCTGGATATTCGCGATCACAAGTTTCTTAAGCTCCGAAATGAACTTTTCATCGGCCTCATTCCTGAATTGTACTTCTGCTTGCTCCCTGTGAGCTCTTACGAAAGAATTACGAAGTTCTTTCTGCCAGACCAGGGTTTTGGTAAGCTTATTCAGCAATTCGGCCACGTTAACCGGCTTCAGCAGATATTCTGAAAATTCAGCAAGCTGTTCATTCGAAAGTTCGCCTTCCTCTGCGAGCAGGTAAACATTAATATGGTTGAGGCTTACGTTACGCTTCAGCATTTTAGTGAACTGGAACGCGTTCATATCGGGCAGCACAAGGGCTGAAATGATGATATCCGGAAAGATCATTCCGGCCTTTTCCAGGCCTTCTTCTACGGTCGCAGCCTGGTAAACCTGGCAGTGTCGCCCGATATTGTTGACCAGAACATTCCGGGTAGTATCATCATTTTCAATGACCAGGATCCTGGCATCGCTCAGGTTTTTCAATTCTGGAGGGACTTCGGGCGTTACCTGTTTTTTGGTCTTTTCAGACATAAAAACAGCTGCAGCCCGCTCCGGCGCTTTTTTATAATCATTCTTCCTGTTCTTCAGAATAGCCGTAAAAGTGGAGCCTTCGTTCTTTTCGGTCTCAAAACTGAAACTTCCTCCGGCCTTTGCAATAAGATCTCTTGCCTTCAGGATATATCGAAGTCCACTCTTGTCTCTTGGGTTGAGCCTGGATTCATCCACCTTTTTACGCTCCAGCTCGCGGATGTCGTAAGACGGGATTCCCCGGCCGTTATCGGTGATCTGAAGTTTAAGGTCGCCAATGCTGGTTTCGATAAGGTTCACGATGATCTTGCCGCCTTTGAACGAATAACCGGCACTTCCCGAAATAAGGCTGAAAAATATCTTATCCAGCATCTCCTTGTTGTAGAAGAACTCGTTATTTCCCCACTGGTCGTTCGTGATCATCTCCAGATCCTTCATTTTATAGACCGGTTCGATCTCATCAATGATCTCTGGCAAATGCCTGTGCAGATCTATCCTTGAGATCTCGTAAACCGATTCCTCGTAGCTGAAATTCAGTATCTGGTTGAACAGCTCATCAAAACGGGCAGCGAACCGTTGTAGGTCTTCATTCTCCCCTGCTTCCTGTGAAGCTGAAATCTTACTCAGCGATTTTACCGCATTTTCAACCGGCTTTTTGAACTCCTTCTGAAGCTGGTCTCTTAACTCGGCCCTCGCGATCCTATCGGCATTTCTTGAGCGATGAATAAATACAAAGGCAAAGATCCCTATCATGCTCAGCACGCTGATGCCCATAAAAACATACACCGTACTAATGGTGGTCGCCACAGGCTGCACGTCGATCTTCATCTCCTTAACATCAGACCAGCCGGAACCTTGCAACCTGGCTTTTACCTTGAAGGTATAACTTCCCGGTGGAAGTGGCGAATAGCTGGCCGTGTTCATAGTCGAAGGTTTTCTCCAGTCCTCGTCCAAACCTTCCAATTTCCAGGAATAAACGATACTGTCTGGGTCCAGGTGTGAATATCCAGCAAAAGAGATCTGGAAACCAGCATCTTCATCGAGCTTGACTGAACTCTCATTATCGATCACCAGTTCACGACGCTCCTCGTTCTTTTCACCTGGAAATTTAATCTTTCTGAGCTCCAGCCTGGGTCTAAAATCCTGTTGAGCGAGCATTACTTTCGGCTTGAAGATATTCACCCCTTTGGAGCTTCCTATCACCAGGCTGCCATTGGATAATTCGGTAAAACCAGTAGTAAGTTCAGCGGTGTTCAACCCGTTATATTCAGAAAACACCATCAAATTAGAATCTTCAGCCTGGAAACAGGCCAGGCCTTTATCGGTCGCGATCCAAACCTCGTCGGCCGTATCGGCATTTACACCGGTTACATTGTTGGAAGGCAGCCCCTTCCCGGAATCTAAAATTTCTAATTGTTCATCATCGAAATCATAGACCAGAAGCCCGGCACCTTCGGTAGCAAACAGGCCAATTCCATCATTAGTGATCTTAAGATCGTTCACGGAATAATACAACAGCTCCTCACCGGCGAACAGGGAGTTAAGGTCGGTAATTCTTCCCGATACTGGATTGAGCGAATGTACGCGGTTTCTGGTGGCCAGGATCAGCTTTTTAGGTCCCAGTTCAGCAATGGCCTGAACATCTTTCACGGGAAATTCCCTGATCTCATTCATGGGGCTAATCATGGTAAGATAACCGTCCTCTCCTCCTATCCAGGCATTTTCGCGGCCGTCTACGAACAGACTGGTAGCAGACCGGATCCTGGTTTTATATAAAGCTTCCGGTGCATAATGAGCTCTTTTCAGGCTGCTGATGTTAATCTTGTACACACCATCGTTCGCGGTAGCCACCCACATATGCATCCCGGTAGAAGCAAGATCAATGATCTCATCGGGCATTTCCATGGCGCGGGTATAATTGAGATTCCTGATATGCCTCCACCTGGAAGTTTCAGGATTCCAGATGCTCAAACCTTCTGAAGTTCCAAACCAGACATCGCCGTTCGAATCTTTTTCGGCAGCGGTTACAAAATCGTTGGCCAGGCTGGAATACACAGCAGGATCATGAGTAAGATTCTGCACTACATGACCTGAAAGATTTTCGAGATATAAACCCTGCTTGGCAACTATCCATAGCAAATTCTGACTATTCAAATGAGTAGCGTAGATCTGCCTGGGATAATAATTGGACTGATCTGGAATTAATTCCAGACTTGAATTAAGCCTAACGATACCTCCACCATTAATAGAAACCAGGATCTCATCCTCCAGTATCTGAAGCGAGGTGACCTCCTTTCGGCTTAATTCATAAGGAATGGTATATATTTTCTGAATTCGAGATAGATCTGCGTCCAGTTTAAATAATCCATTGGAGGCAGTACCAAATACCAGTTCATCTTCCAGCGGAAGTATACTGGTGATCTGAAGGTTTTGAAAGACACCCATATCTACCTTGTCGAATTTCCCGGAGCGACGGTCTATCTTTAAGATCCCGTTAGGGCCAGCAAAAATGATCTGGTCGCGGAATAAGACGATATCAGCCCCAAGTGTATTTTCAGAAAGGAACCTGGAAATGCCAAAATCGGGAGCAGAAGAATCGGTCTTCAGTTTAAAGATGCCATTTTCGGCGGCAATCCATAGCTGGTTTCCAGAATCTTCTTTCATGGCGTAGATCCTTCCGGTCACATTGCTCACAAATCTAAACTGGTTGGAAGCGCGATCTAAAACCGCCAATCCCAGGTTGCCCGCCAGCCAGATCCTGTTCCTGGAGTCGCTGAAAGTAGAAAGGTATTCCTCTCCTATTTCCCGTGGTACTCCCCGAAATTTGTTGTAATTCTGAACCTCTACCGAATTATACCTTTGAATCTTCACCGGAGTGGTGATCCAGAGGTCATCACCAGAATCCTGTTGAACGTGAACCTCATCGGCCTTGATAAAAGTCTCAATTTCCTGTACTCGCTTTAATGTACGCGCATCCTGCCCGGTGATTTTGCCGGTAATTCCTAAAATGATCATAAAGGAAAACAGGATATTGAATTTAAAATGCCCCAAATCTTGAATTTTAAATTAAATAATCCAGGGAATAATTTAGGGATTATCGACCTCATAAATCGCTGTTTTATACAGATTTGCCGGGAATTTATTAAGATGATATTAACAATTTAGAGGCATTTTCATTACTTTTAATGATAGACGAGATAAATCAGAAAAAAAACCTTCAGAAGATGAAAAATATAATCCTTTTACTGGCATTTATAGGCATTTCCTCATTTTGCTGGGCTCAAAAGCCGGGACATACGAACACCAATTTCAGACTTTTCGAGAACAGCCGGCCGCTCAACCTGCCGGATGGAATGGGTAATAATTTGGATATCCCAATAGAAAATATTGAGGGGAGTCCTTATTACTATGAAGATTTTGTTCCGGGAAAAGTTTTCAGCCAGGGTGAGAACGCAGGAACTTACTTAATGCGGTACAACGTCTATAACGACGTCATGGAAGTCAAATTAGACGAAGGAGACATACAGGAGCTTATCATTGACCATAGCATCAAGATCGCGATGGGCGAAAATCGTTTTGTGGTTCATAATTATAATGATCTTTATAATAATGTTAAGCCTGGTTATTTTGAGATTCTCGAAGACGGGGAACATATCGACCTTCTGGTAAAGCACCATGTAACCTTCATCCCGGGAAAACCAGCCAAATCAAGTTTTCATAAGGCCCAGGAACCGGAATTTGATTACACCAAAGACTATTATATTTATTACAATGATGACGAAATGCCGGCCCAGATCAAAAAACTAAAAGAGAAGAAGGTGCTTGAAATATTGAAAGATAAAGAACTTGCGAGGGAGATTATTGAGAAAAACGACCTCGACCTCGACAAGGAAGATGACCTTAAAAAACTCGTAAAAGAATTGAATGCTGTGGAAGCATAATAAAAAAAGGCTGATCGCTATACCAACGCATAAACAACCAACCTTTCGAGTTGACGTTTTAAGGCAACTACGAATATAAATTTACGAACCGGGGATTAAATTTCCTATTGACAGATAGAAATTATTTGCATTAATCTTCCCTTCTCCTTCTTCTTTTTAAAAGGCGACCAACAAATAATAGAAGAAGAATACAAAGCAGACCAAGAACCAGCATCACCCCGGTTCCGATCTCAAGGCTATCGAGCATTAAATTCCAGTTTTCCATAAGGTGATATTTTTAATTAATGACATTCCATTGTGGCACTAATTTCCGTTTTACTTTTACTTGGAGAAACATAAGGAATGCCTAGCCCAAGACCTCTTAAAATGAATAGACATGCGATAATTCCCACGGCAACCGGAATGAATCGCCTGATCCGCGCTCTGATCCTGCCCGAAATGAAATTCCCGATCCAGATCGCGCTGGTCATCAAAGGGATGGTCCCTAATCCAAACAGCAGCATATAAAAACTTCCTTCCAATGCATTACCTGCAGCGATCGCTGCAAAAACCGCCATATAAACCAGCCCGCAGGGTAGAAAACCATTCAGAAATCCAACGCTGAAAAAGGTATCTGGCCTTTTCTTTTTCAGTTCCTTCCCGAGCGAACTTTTTAATTTTCCTATTAACCTGAACCAGCTCCTGCCAAACCTATTGCTCTCTATATTCAAGGCTGGAAAAAGAACCGCCAGCAGCATCAGGCCCCCCACGAAAATCGACAGGTATTGCTGAAAACCGAAAAGTAACAAACTCTTCCCTACCAGGCCAAAAGCAATCCCAATAATAGAATACGAAAACAGCCTGCCTAAATGATACAGGAAGATCTGGAAAAGCCTTCGTGCCCGGCTCTCGCGGTCAACGGGCAGCAGAAATGCAATGGGTCCACACATGCCCACGCAATGAAAGCTTCCCAGCAAACCTAGTATGAAGGCTGAAATCCACATTAATAAACCAGTTCTTTTTTAACCAGGTATTCCTTTCCGGCACTTTGCCACCAGACCATGATATTCCATCGCCCTTTCACCAGTTTTTCAGCAGGTGCGATGAATTTATTTTCCCGTATTTCTGAAAAATCAGCTTCAAAATCCAGCATCTTATTCGATGGCCTGTAAAATGAAATTCTGCCCTGTAATTCTTCAGCATTTAAAGCCTCAGGAAATACGATTTGAATTCTTTCACCTTTCTGGATCACCTTAACCTGCTCCTCCAGGGCCAAAGCATTTTCTTCAGCATCAATATCCTGCTGATAATGGAGTTCAGCCCGGTAATAATCTTCCACCACAAGGTCATGATCATAATCCTTGCTGCTCATCATGGTCACCACGAAATACATGATAAAGCCAATAAACAGCAGCATCCCAATAAGTAATCCAGTTCCCCAGTTAAATTTCATCTTCTTAAATTTTTAATTGTAACTTCTCGGTCCCAGGAATGTGGTTCCGGTAGTTTCTATTAGTTTATCACCACTATAGATCGCGATCTTCACTTTATCCTTTTCATCCTCGAGAGCCGAACGATCTATTTCTATAAAAAGAGTCCCTTCCGCAAGTCCGTTACCCGGAACATCAATATCATTTCCCTTCACCGGGAAGATCTTCCCATCGTGTGAAATAAGCCGGAACTCCAGATGCTTATAATCCAGACTGGTTTTATTGATGAGTTTATAGGTATATACATTGCTTATGATGTTATCCTGCTTATGCTCGTATAGCTGACCCGGCAACCTCAAAATAGTAGCCTCCAGGTCGTTTCTCAAGAAAAGCATTCCGGTAAGCGTACCAATCAGGATGATCAATACTGCTGAATAAGCTCTTAATCTTGGCCCGAATACAAACCTGGCTTTCTTTTCGATGTTTTCTTCGCTGGCATACCGAATAAGGCCCCGGGGCAGATCCACAGCATCCATCATATGGTTACAGGCATCTATACAGGCGGTACAATTGATGCATTCCAGCTGGGTTCCATTTCGAATATCGATACCGGTAGGACATACCTGCACACATTGCGAACAATCTATACAATCACCTTTACCGCTAGCTGCTCTATCTTCATTTTTACGGAATTTGGCTCTTCCTTTTTCCTTTTCTCCGCGTTTATGATCATAGGCCACTACGATGGATTTGGTATCGAGCAAAACGCCCTGCAATCTTCCGTAAGGGCAGGCAATCACACATACCTGTTCCCGAAACCAGGCAAAAACGAAATAGAACACACCGGTGAAGATCAGCAAGGAGATAAATGTTCCCAGGTGAGCGGAAGGACCTTCCTGAACGTATAACAGCAACTTGTCACTGCTTATCAAATAGGCGAGGAAGATATTGGCGATTAGAAATGAAATAATAAAGAACAAACTCCATTTCAGGCCTTTTTTCCTGATTTTCTCCGCATTCCAGTCTTGCTTATCCAGCCTGATCTGTTTCCCGCGATCTCCTTCTATCCAGTATTCGATCTTACGGAAGACCATTTCCATAAAAATGGTTTGCGGACAAATCCAACCGCAAAAGATCCTTCCGAAGGCAACGGTAAAAAGAACGATGAATACCACACCAATCAACATCATGATCACGAACAGGTAAAAATCCTGGGGCCAGAAAGTCGCACCAAAAATGCTAAAACGCCTTTCCAACACATTGAACATCAGGAACTGGTTCCCGTGAACTTTCAGAAATGGAGAAACAAATAGAAAAGCTAGCAGAACATAACTTACATATTCCCGGTAGCGGTATAATTTCCCGTCCGGTTTCTTAGGATATACCCACGAGCGTTTTCCCTCGCTGGTCACCGTGCTTATACTATCCCTGTATCGTTCGTTCTGCGTCGCCAAAATTCTTAATTTGCTTCTGTAGCTGTATAATCCATCTCTATCTTCACGGAAGTGGAATCTTCACTTTCTACCTCCACCTCATCGATACGTGCATCTGGGTCAACCCATAATTCACCTTCCGGCTCTTTAGGATCTGCCGGAGTGGTGCTGTGCAGGCTTAATACATAACTGGCGACCTGGGCGATCTCTTCGGGTTTCAGATCGGTTTTCCAGGAAACCATCCCTTTACCTGCACGACCTCCTTCTGAAATTGTATTGAACACGTTCTTGATTCCACCTCCAAGGATCCAGTAAGAATCGGTAAGGTTCGGCCCGATTCCTCCACCTCCATCGATCTTATGGCAGGCCGCGCAATTTCCTGCGAAAATGGCCTTCCCGGCGTTGATATCTTCTTCCCCGGTTAACAATTCAACCGTATTGGCATCTATAAGACCGCGCGCGTTCTTTTTATATTCCTCAACAGCTGCGCGGGCTTCAGCAACTTCCATAAGATATTCTTCACGCTGACTGGTACCATCAAATATGTGATAACGTGCCAGGTAGATTCCGGCGAAAATGATACTGGCATAAAAACCGTAAAGCCACCATGGCGGAAGGTTATTGTCCAGCTCCTTAATTCCGTCATAATTGTGGTCCAGGATGATCTCATCTTCCTTCTCGATAGGCTTTTTATCGAGCAACTTGTCATAAGTTTTCCTGATCCAGCTAAAACGATCCTGTTCCCTGGCAGCCATAGCCTCATCATAGCGAACTCGCGCCTCGGGTTTCAGGCTGTAATACAACGTATTCTGAAGGGCTGCAACCGAAGCCTCTATTCCAATCGCGATCAGAATCACGACCCCCAGGATCAACCAAAGAACCGGGTATTTCTCAAAACTTGACGCCTCTCCCGTTTCCAGGGTGGTTTCAGCCAGTATAACAGCAAGCGCTATTAAGCCCGAGATTCTTAATACTGAATATATTTTTCTCATGACAGGTCGGTTTTTGAAAGGTTAGGTATTTCCTGTTCTTCCAGTTCAAGTGGAATATAGCTTACATCCCTGATGTAATCTTTCCTTGCCGTGATCACCCACCAGA
This sequence comes from Christiangramia bathymodioli, assembly GCA_009735695.1. Taxonomy (GTDB): domain Bacteria; phylum Bacteroidota; class Bacteroidia; order Flavobacteriales; family Flavobacteriaceae; genus Christiangramia; species Christiangramia bathymodioli. Next base: position 56,745 of record SRSL01000007.1, on the reverse strand, counting down.
AAAGAGCGGTGAAGAAAATAAAGAAGATAAGCAGGGAGATGATGGGGTAGATTTCTACCCCATCTATACTTTCTAAAGGACCTTTTACGAATTTCAACATGGTCTGGAAATTTTAATTAGTGGTTGTGATTTGTTCTTCAGCATCCTGTGCCTTGATATCGGTTCCCAGTCTTTGCAGGTAGGCGATCAATGCCACGATCTCCCTGTTGCGCATTTCGGTGAATTCGAGCCCATTTTCTTCAGCGTATAGCTTATCGGCCTCGTAGGTTTTCACGAAATCGGGATCGGAATACAGGTTCTTTTCTATCTGGGTTCCCTGCTCGGCCATCCATTCCTGGGCCCTTGCAATCTCCTCTTCAGTATAGGGTACTCCAAGCGTTTGCATGGCACGCATCTTATCTTCGGTCTTTGATTTATCCAGTTCATCCTGAACTAACCATTTATAGGAAGGCATGATGGAACCTGAAGAGGTGCTTTGCGGATCGTACATATGGTTCAGATGCCAGTTATCGGAATATTTCTGTCCTACCCTGTGAAGGTCGGGACCGGTACGCTTGCTGCCCCAAAGGAACGGGTAGTCATAGCGGTACTCCCCGGCTTTGGAATATTCTCCGTAACGTTCTACCTCACTTCGGAACGGTCTTACCATTTGTGAGTGACAGGATACACAGCCTTCGCGAATGTAGATATCCCTTCCTTCAAGTTCCAGTGGCGTATATGGCTTTACGCTTGAAATAACCGGCACATATTCATCTACCATCAAAGAAGGAATGATCTGAACCATTCCACCAATCAGAATAGCTATGGTTGCGAAAATGGTAAGTTTTACTGGTCTTCTTTCCAGCCAGCTGTGGTAAGCCTCACCAAGGGTTCTCTTTTTGGTTACCGGCTGAAGCGCAGCTGCCTCGGCAAGTTCATCTTCCACGGCGCTACCTCGTCTAACTGTTTGGATAATATTGTAAAGCATCACGAAGGCTCCCAGGATATACAAACTTCCACCAATCGCTCTCATCCAGTACATAGGAATGATCTCGGTTACAGTTTCCAGGAAGTTTCCGTAGGTAAGAGTTCCATCAGGATTAAATTGTTTCCACATAGAGGCCTGTACAAACCCGGCCACATACATTGGAAGCGCATAGATCACAATACCAAGAGTTCCCATCCAGAAGTGCGTATTGGCCAGTTTCACAGACCAGAGTTTGGTTTTGAAAAGCCTCGGAATTAACCAGTAAACCATTCCGAAGGTTAGGAAACCGTTCCAGGCAAGTGCTCCTACGTGCACGTGTGCAATGATCCAGTCACTAAAGTGTGCAATGGCATTCACATTTTTAAGCGAAAGCATAGGGCCTTCAAAAGTCGCCATTCCATAACCGGTGATCGCAACTACCATGAATTTCAAAACAGGATCTACCCGAACCTTATCCCAGGCACCACGAAGGGTCAACAATCCGTTGATCATTCCTCCCCAGCTTGGGAACAGCAGCATCACAGAGAATGCAACTCCAAGGTTCTGAGCCCAGTCTGGAAGTGCAGTGTACAGCAAATGGTGAGGACCTGCCCAGATATAGATAAAAATCAGAGACCAGAAGTGGATGATGGAAAGCCTGTATGAGTAAACCGGCCTGTTCGCCGCCTTTGGAACGAAATAGTACATAAGTCCCAGGAAAGGAGTGGTAAGGAAGAATGCCACGGCGTTATGCCCATACCACCACTGTACCAGTGCATCCTGTACTCCGGAATAAAAGGAATAACTTTTAAGCGCTCCTACCGGGATCTCGATATTATTGACAATATGAAGTACCGCAACCGTAACAAAGGTGGCCAGGTAAAACCAGATCGCTACATAAAGATGTCGTTGCCTTCTCTTGATCATGGTCCCAATAAGGTTAGCACCAAAAGCCACCCAAACGATGGCGATGGCGATATCGAACGGCCATTCCAGTTCGGCGTATTCCTTTGAAGTGGTATACCCCAATGGCAGGGTGATGGCAGCCCCTACTATGATGAGCTGCCAACCCCAGAAGTTGATATTGCTCAGGGCATCACTCCACATCCTCGCTTTCAACAAACGCTGGGTGGAATAATAAACTCCGGCAAAGATCGCATTCCCTACAAATGCGAAGATCACCGCATTGGTATGCAGTGGTCTCAACCTGCCAAAACTCAGCCACGAAATGCCATCGGTAATATTCGGGAAAATGAACATAAAAGCGAGAAGCAGCCCTACGCTCATCCCGATAATGCCCCAGAACATAGTGGCGATTATAAATTTCTTTACGATCTTATTATCGTAATAAAATTGCTGTACTTCCATAATTAACTTGATTTCACTTTATTGAGAGATTGATTTTTTCCTGATTCAGGCTTGACCAGTTCATCCTCGAAAAGCATTCTCACCGAGGGGGTATACACATCATCATACTGGCCTTTCTTTACCGAAATGATAAATGCGATGAAAAAGACTAAGGCAACAATAACACTGATGCTTAGCAGCAAATAGATTATGGTCATGATGTTAATTTGAGTGTAAAAGTATCGGGAGAGCGCCTGCTAAAAAATGACAATTATCAGCTTTGCTTTTTATCCCCAAGTTTTTTTCCAATAAGCTGGGTTGCCAGGCTCGTAAATGCCACTATACTTATGGAACTCAGCGGCATAAGAATCGCAGCGACCACCGGCATTAACTGGCCAGTTACGGCAAAACCAAGACCCACCAGGTTGTAGCATAAAGACAGTAAAAAACTCCACCTGATCACCCTTATCGCCTGGTTGGACAATTCCATGAACCGCGGCAATTTGAAGAATTGTTTAGCAGCCATGATCCCATCACAGGCCGGTGAAAAAACATTGATATCTTCTGAAATCGCTATTCCCACATCGCTTTGCGCAAGCGCACCGGCATCATTAAGCCCGTCGCCCACCATCATCACTTTCTTACCCTGCTTCTGAAGTTCGCTTATGAACTGTAATTTATCGGCAGGTTTCTGGTCAAAAAACATTTTGATCCCCGAAGGAAGTAAAGCTTCCAGCCTTTCCTTTTCCCCGGAATTGTCTCCGGAAAGGATGATCAATTCCCGGGTTGCACCAAGCTCCTCAAAAACTTTGGTGAGCCCTTCGCGGTAGGAATTCTGAAAACTGAAACATCCTTTATACTGATCATTAAAACTTAGGTGAACCGAAGTATTATTAGACATTTCTTCTTCATCAACTAAAACACCACCGGTTTGTACTACTGGTTTCACAAAGCCTTTTGATCCCAGCTTCAGGCTCATATCAGGCAGACTGGTTTGTAAACCGCTGCCGGTTATTTCTTCGAATTTTTCAGGAACAGTTATTTGATTCTTTTTAAGGATGGAATAAAGAGACCTGCTCAGAGGATGATTGGATGCACGGAGACTTCCATTTAGCAAACTCAATTCTTCTTCGGTAAGCTCAAGGCCTTCATAGGTGATCTTATCTTTCTGACTGGTAGTAAGTGTCCCGGTTTTGTCAAAAACTATCGTATCTATTTTGGCCATTTGTTCGATAACCGATGCATCCTTAAGATACAGCTGTTTTTTTCCGAAGATCCTTAAAAGATTGCCAAGCGTAAAGGGAGCCGCGAGTGCAATGGCACAGGGGCAGGCGATAATGAGAACTGCCGTAAAGACATTCAGCGCTTTAGATGGATCATAGAGCAACCAGAACAACGTAGCAATAAAAGCGATGCTGAGCACCGCAAAAGTAAAGCGCCTGCTGATCCCATCGGTAAGACTTTGAAAAGTTGATCGTTTGTCCTTACTGAAAACCTCATCGCTCCAAAGCTGAGTGAGGTAAGACTGTTGCACCGGCTTTAGCACCTCAACTTCGATAATGCCTCCCTGCTGTCTTCCGCCAGCAAAAAGTTTATCCCCGCTTTTCTTGGCCACCGCTTCGGCTTCTCCGGTCACGAAACTATAATCGATATTTGCCTCTCCTTGAAGAACCACACAATCCATTGGGATGAGCTCCTCATTTCTAATGATCACTCTATCTCCTTCTTCGATCTTATAGACCGGTACCTGCTCTTCCTGTTGGCTATCGCCGGTAAGCCTGGTAACGGCAATGGGGAAATAAGATTTATAATCCCTTTCAAAAGAAAGAAAGGAATAGGTCTTCTGCTGAAAGAACTTTCCGAGAAGGAGGAAGAAAACGAGTCCGCTTAAGGAATCAAAAAATCCGGTTCCAAGGTCCAGGATGATCTCTGCGGAGCTTCTAATGAAAAGCACGGCAATCCCAAGAGCGATAGGCACATCGATATTCAGAATTCCTGATCTTAAACCTTTATAAGCCGAGGTAAAATAGCCCCAGCCGGAATAAAATACCACTGGCAGGGAGAAGGCGAACATCAGCCACCTGAAGACATGTTTGAAACGCTCCAGCCAGAACTCGTTCATTTCAAAATATTCGGGAAAGGAAAGGAACATGATGTTGCCAAAAGCGAATCCGGCTATACCAAGCCGGTAAATAAGACTTCGGCCTACCTGCTCCTTTTTCTCGTTTTTTTCCATGCTATCCAAAGCGATGGAAGGCTCATAGCCGATCCTGGCCAGCATCAGCACCAGTTCCTTCAGACTCAGATCCTGATTAGAAAAACTAATCCTGATTGTCTTTCTAGGAAAATCTACCTGAGAATTATTCACGGCCGGATGCAGTTTTTTCAGGTTTTCAAGGATCCAGATACAGGAACTGCAATGGATGGATGGAATCATAAATGAGACGATCTGCCTTTTGCCGTCATCAAACTCCAGCAATTTTTCGCTGATCTCGGGGTTCTCCAGGAAATCGAATTTTGATTCCTTTATTTTCGGAGAGATGCCCGGAGTTTTCTCCAGCTCATAGTAATAAGACAGATCACTGGAATTCAATATATCATAAACTGTTTTGCAACCACTACAGCAAAAGTACTTTCCCTCATGAAGGATGAGCTCTTCACAGGGATCGCCGCAATGAAAACAGGATCTATTTTCCATACTATTCTCGATCATGAATTACCATGATGGGAAGGCTATTATGCACCGTCGCACAAATTCCGTAGTTGGCATGCAAAAAATGATCGCATACACCCAGGTTTTTACCAAGGATCACGATCATATCGAATTTATCCTGTATCTCCATCAATAGATCTTCACTAAAGATCTTGGTCTTTTCTATCGTAGAAGCTGCGGTGGCCTGTATGCTTTCTGTCCCGGGAAGGCTGGGCCAGGCCATCTCGCTGGTGGTGTTCACGTGGTGATCTTCATCCAGTTCGATAACGGTAAGCCTGCCATCATCAATAAACTGGGCCCGTTCCATTTGCTGAAAAGCCCGTTCGGGAGAGATCGTAGAATAATCTATCGGTAGCACGATCCTTTTTAGTTCACTAAAGCTACGGTCTCCAGGTACGGCCATGATATTACAACGAATCTTCCTAATCACTTCGTAAGCATGATCGCCCAAAAGCGGATGCTGGTGGCCTGCCTGGCTGGCGGCACCAATAAAGATCATATCGATCTTCTTTTCGTCCAATGCCTTCCTCACCGCGTTGATAAGGTTATCTGAAGAAAGTATGGTTGCAAACTCATGAGCGAGGTTGGAAGTATAAGCCTGCAGGTCTCCCACAGCCTTCTGAAGTTTTTCGAGTGTCTGGATTAGCTCGTTCTCCAGTTTTCTGGAAGCCGACCTGCTGAAATTGAAGTCATGAATATTCAGCAGGTAGAAGCTTGCCGGCTTATCCCGAAAAAAATCAACGGCATACTTTCCGGCATTTTCCGAAACCTCAGAGAAATCGGTAAGGATTAAAACATTCATAGGTCATCACTTAATACAAGCGAAATTAAGTGAAGCCTTCAGCAAGAAAAATGACTAAAATCAGTCTTTGGGAATTCGGCGAATATTTCTTCGGCTAACGTATATTTTTCAGTGCCTCAGGATCTAACAATTTTATATTCCTTCCTTCGATCTCGATAAGACCTTCTTTTTTAAATTCGGAAAGGGTCCTGATAAGGCTCTCGGGAGCCATCCCTGCAACTCCGGCAAGATCGGCACGCGAGATGCGAATGCTTTTTAACGGATGCTTCTTGATACGCTCGGCGAACAACAGAATGGTATTGGCGGTCTTTTTTCTTACCGAACCATAGGCCATATCCATTAACTGTCTTTTTAATTCAGACAGGTTGTGATTTAGCACCTCAACCAACTGAAGGGTAATCCTTGGATTATTGGCCAGGATGCGATGGAACTCTTCCCGGGAAACGGCATAAAGCTGCGTATCTTCCATGGCAGTAGCGTAATCTTCATACGAAGATTGGGGATCGCTGGCATGGTTTCCAAAGAAATCATCGTCTTTATATAATTCGGTGATCAATTCCTTACCCTGGTTATCCATGCGGTGGGCCTTCACTACTCCTCTTTTTACAAGGTAGAAGAAATTCGATTTTTTTCCCTTTTCATAAATGGTATCTCCTTTTTTAAATTCCTGCAGCTCAAAATCGCGGAACAGTTCACGCAGATCGTCCAGGTCCTTAAGGGCTTCTTCTTTGGCCGGGGCTGGTGATCCATTCTTTTGCTGGTGCGTCCTAAGGATCTCAACCTTGGCTAGCCTGCTTTCTATCGCGCTTAATAGATCTTCTTCCTCGAATGGTTTGGTGAGATAATCATCGGCCCCGAGGTCCATACCTCTTCTTATGTCTTTATGTTCGGTCTTTGCTGAAAGAAATATAAAAGGAATATTGGCAGTTTCGGGATCTTCACTTAAGGCTTTCAGCACTCCATATCCATCAACCTCAGGCATCATGATATCACAAACGATGATTTCCGGCACAGCTTCCCGGGCAGTCTCAATCCCTGTTTTCCCATTGGGAGCAGTGACCACGTCATAACCTGAAAGCTCCAGTAGTTCTGCCGTGTTCTCTCGAACCGTCATATCATCCTCTATAAGTAATACTTTTTTCATGAATTATCCTTTAGCTTTTAGCGGTATCTGCACCCTGAAGGTGGTACCTATATTTTCTTCACTTTCAAAACAAATGCTTCCGTGCAGGTTTTCAAGATGAGCCTTGGCAATATTGAGACCTATTCCCGTTCCCTGATCCAAAAGAGCATTCTCTGCCCTGAAATAGCGTTCAAAAATATGTTTCTGATCGTTCTCTGGAATTCCTCGTCCCTGGTCTTTCACCTCAAAAATGATATCCTCCTCTTTAAAATCTACCTTGAATTCGATAAGCGTATTATCTGGCGAATATTTTATCGCATTGCTTAACAGGTTAGAGAGTATAAGCTCCAAAATCTTTTCATCCTGGTAGAGCATCACATCATCCATCTCCTTGGGATAGATGATCTCCTGGCCATCCTTAAGCGTAATATTAGCGTTATAAACCACCTCGTTGATAAGTCGCTTCAGGCTGAAATCGGTGAATTTATACTGACCTTTCCCTGAATCCAGTCGCTCGATAGAAAGAAAATCGTTCAGAATATTATTGAGATAGTGAACTTTATTCCGAATGGTTACCAGGTGTTTCTCCCGCTTAGGTTGCTGTTCTTCCTGGGTGTATTTTTCTGTTAAGGTGGCAGAAGTAAGTATCCCGCTTAAAGGGGTTTTGAACTCATGAGAAACCAGGCTTAGAAACTTGGTTTTTAGCTCATTTAGTTCCTTCTCCTTCTGAAGCGCATCCTTGATCTTTCTCTCGGCCTCCCTTCGGCGTTTAATCTCTTTTTCAAGGTCCAGGTTAAGCTGCTGTAGTTCCTCCACGGTCTCGCTGAGTTCCTGGGTACGGGCTTTGATCTTTTCTTCCAGCTGAGTGTTCAACTCCCTGATTTGCCGCTGTGTTTCTTTCCTCACGGTAATGTCTATCACCAGGGACATCACATAATCTTCCCCATCTATCTGAAAAGGATTTAGTCCCGCTTCTACCGGGAAACGAGTACCATTCTTTTTTACCCCATACAGGTCCCGGCCATGGCCCATCTGCCTTTTTTCAGTATGTTCAATAAAATGTTCAAAATGACCGTGATGCCGGTGGTGGTACTCTTTCGGAATAAGGATATCCAGGTGATTATCTTCCAATTCTCCTTCGCTATAACCGAACATCTCCTCAGCAGCTCTATTAGCGGCTACGACGATCTGTTTGGAATTGACTACGATAATACCTTCCGAAGCGGCCTGAAAAAGCACGTTGAAAATGTCTCTGTTACCCAGGAAATTATGCAAATCTGAAATTTTTAATTTTGGTTTCGGTCTAAAATTCGAACCGCTTTTCCTGCTTTAAAATTAAGATTTTTTAGCAAAGTGCAGCTTTAATTCCAGGTTTAGGCTTTAAGAAATAAAATATAACAGAAAATCAAAAATCTTTTGGGCTATGATCTTCGTAAAAATCATCGAATGTTTTGGTAGTGCTGTAATTGTCGGTAAGTATCTTGTAAACACTGATCATTAATAATAACTGGCCCAGGCACATCAGGAAGAACAGGGGCGCGAACGGCAGGTTCATGTTCACAAAAATCGTGAGCAATACAAGTATCGCGGTGGTAATGATCAGGAGTACAATGCCAGTGCTTTTCATATTTCAAAAGGTACGCATTTAATCACAGGCAGCCTCTTAAGGATTCGCTAAAAACCAGGTTCTAAATAACTGAATGGCTGACTTTTGTCATATTTTTAAGAGTATCTAAGTTTTAGCTTTGATAGTGTCAAGAAAAGGACTAAAAAGACAGAAATCATGAAAACAATACTCGTACCCGTAGATTTTTCGAAACATTCAGAATATGCCCTGGAGGCCGCAGCCGGCCTGGCCAAAAAATACAATACCGATCTTGTAGTGGCTCATATGATGGGCCTTCCCGAAACTCACCTTACAAAGGATGAGAAACAGGAGGTCTTCAACGCCATGTATTTTTTAAAGCTCACCAGGCAGAAATTTGAAGCATTTCTTGATAAAGATTACCTGAAAGGCATCAAAGTTACCGAGGCTGTGAAAGATCATAAGGTATTCAGCGAATTGCCTGAACTTGCCAGGGAATATCAGGCCGGACTTATCGTGATGGGGTCACATGGTGCATCAGGCATGAAAGAGGTATTTATAGGTTCCAACACCGAAAAAGTGGTGCGATCTTCTAAAACTCCAGTGCTGGTAGTAAAGAACCAGGTAAAAGACCTTGAGTTCAAAAAAGCCATTTTCGCTACAGATTTTGAAAATGAATCCATCGGTGCATTCGAAAAAGCGAGCGAATTTTTCGAATCCTTTGGAGTAAAGCTAAAATTGCTTTACATCAATGTGCCTGAAAAATTCATGAGCAGCAGGGAAATGGAAGAAAGAGCCGCCAAATTCACTTCAGAACTGGGCTGGGATCAAAAAGAGGCAAAAAAGAGGCTGGACTTCTACGATGATTATACTGTGGAACGAGGAGTTTTCAACTACTGCCACAGGGAGAAGGTAGATATAATTGCAATTCCCACTCATGGTAGAAAAGGTGTCGCCCATTTCTTCTTTGGCAGTCTCGGGGAGGATATCGCAAACCACTCAGACATCCCTGTAGTAACTTTCAGGATCCAGGATAACTAAGCTCGATTAGATAGGATTAATTCCGGTTTGAAATGAGGAAACTTTTCGCCATCCTACTGTTCCTTCATTTCCTTATTCATTTAATTGGGTTTGGAAAGGCTATGGGATTGGACTTTTCGCTGGATGAACACAGGATTCCAAGGGAAAGTGCATGGCTGTGGTTGCTGGTGGTTCTATTAAGCCTTTTAGCCGGAATTTTCTTTTTACTTCGGAAACCTGTCTGGATCATCCTGGCCATCCCAGTAGTGATCGCCTCCCAGGTTTTGATCATCCTCAATTGGGAACTGGCCGCCTTTGGTAGCTGGATAAATCTGATCATTTTGCTAGTCGCTTTTTTCTCGATCGCAGGCTGGAAATTTGAAAACACCTATCGGAAAGCACGAATCCGGGCCATCAGGACACATCAAACCAAACCAAGATTACTCACACCTGAAGATATCGCTCACCTACCCGGATTGGTTCAGGATTATATAACCCGGTGCGGGTTTATTGGAAGACCAAAAATTGAAATGCTGAGCATCAGGTTTACCGGAGAAATGAGGGAACATGGGAAAAACTGGTTTCCATTCCGGTCACAGCAATTCAATACCATCTATCCACCTTCGAGGCATTTCTTCATGAAAGCTATCTATATGGGCATTCCTACTAAAGGTTACCATTGCTATACCGGGAAACTGGCCAGTATGAGCATCAAGGCGCTTTCCCTGATTAAGGTAGTTTCCTTAAAAACTGAAGAATTGCTCGTGTCAGAAATGGTGACCTACCTCAACGATATTTGTCTTTTTGCACCCGCTGCCCTTATTGCTGAAGAGTTCGAACTCGAACAAACGGGAAAGAACAGCGTGCAGGTTGTTTTCAGCCATGAAGCTAGATCTGTGAGTGCTATGCTCAAATTCGATGCTTCCGGCAGGCTGCTTGATTTTTTTTCGAATGATCGCTATGATATCAACACACATAAAAAATGCATGTTCTCCACTCCGGTGGGAGCCTACAAAGATTTCAACGGATACCATCTTGCCTCTTATGGTGAAGCAACCTGGCATTTGCCCGAAGATGATTTTGTCTACGGAAAATTCAATGTAGAGAAGATCGAATTTAACCCCAATACCTGAAATTAGAAAGAATTGAGAGCGATCTTCACCATTTCATATAACTTTTGCTCGCGCATTTCAGCTGAAATTTCTTCCTTGCTCACTAAAGAATCAGAAATAGTTAGTATAGACAGGGCTTCTACCCTGTATTTTGCCGCAAGGGTATAAATGCCCGCCGTTTCCATTTCGGCACAAAGCACTCCATATTTTGCCCATCTTTTATAATAATCGGGTTCTTCATCATAGAATATATCAGAAGAAAGCACATTTCCAGCATGGAAGTTGATCTTATATCTTTTAGCAAATTCGGTTGCCTTCATAAGGAGACCGAAGCTGGCCGTTGGAGCGAAATCTGCTCCCTTGAAACGCTCGCGGTTAAGGGCAGAGTTGGTGGAAGCAGACATAGCAATCACAATATCCATCAATTGCAGGTGAGGCTGGAAAGCGCCAGCGCTGCCAACCCGTATCAATTTCTTTACACCGTATTCATTAATAAGTTCATTGGTGTAGATCATTGCCGAAGGAATTCCCATGCCGGTTCCCTGCACCGAGATCCTTTTGCCTTCAAAAGTTCCCGTATAGCCAAGCATCCCCCGGATATCATTATAACATTTGCTGTCATCAAGAAAGGTTTCCGCGATCCATTTCGCTCTCAACGGATCACCGGGAAGCAATACATTCTCTGCAATTTCTCCTTTTTTCGCCTCTAAATGTAAACTCATGATTTACTGTTTGCTGAAATTATTTTAATTCCTGAGGAAGTCCCTATCCTTGAGACTCCAAGCTCGATATATTTTTTGGCCGTTTCGGCATCCCTGATCCCTCCTGAAGCCTTGATCTTAACATGGTCTCCCACTGCTTTTTTCATGATCTCAATATCTTGCAGGCTTGCGCCCCGGCTTCCGAATCCGGTAGAGGTCTTTACGAAATCTGCTCCTGCAATCATGACCAGTTCACTGGCTTTTTTGATTTCCGACTCATCCAGGAAGCAGGTCTCGATGATCACTTTCAGGAGATTTTTCCCTATCGCGTTTTTGATAGCCGCGATCTCCTGCTGAACCAGGTGGAATTCTCCATCTTTAAACAAACCCAAATTCATCACCATATCGATCTCCACAGCGCCCCTGGCAATGGCGGCATCGGCTTCTACCAGTTTCGATTCCAGAGATGAAGCACCCAGGGGAAATCCTATCGTGGCAGCCAGTTTCACATCTGAATTCTTTAGAAATCCAGCTGCCAGTTCCACCCGGCTGCTGTTTACGCAAACCGCATAGAACTGGTGTTGCATGGCTTCCTGACAGAGCTTTTTAATTTCGCCTGAAGTAGCCGTAGCCGAGAGCAGGGTGTGATCTATATATTTATTTATTTTCATAAGTCCTGATTTGAAAATTTGAATGTACGATTTCTCAAATCAAATTATATGCACATAGAAAATAATTGGGTTTCCGGTTTATTTCGCCGCATTCGCAGATCGAATGCCATGCATACATTTCTCACAAAAGGGCGTCCTGCTTCGGTAACCTGGAGGTTTTTCCCATCGATTTTCACCAGCTGGTCATTCTTCATTTCTTCTAATTGCGAAAGTACTTCGGGCAATTCATCAAAGCTGTAATTCAGGGTAAACCAGGCAGTTTTAAGCCTGCACATTAAATTTAGAATATGCCGGCGAATTACCAGGTCTTCCCTGTTCAGAATATGACCACGAAACACAGGGAGAATATTATTTTTAACCAGGTGCTGATACTCTTCCACACCCTTCACATTTTGAGCAAATCCATACCAGCTATCGCTGATCGCAGATACACCAAGACCAATCATAGCCTGGGTTTTTGACGAGGTATACCCCATAAAATTGCGGTGAAGACTATTATTGCCAACTGCTTTATAAAGTGAATCGGTCTTCAAGGCGAAATGATCCATGCCTATTTCTACATATCCGGCATCTAAAAGAAGTTGCTTTCCGGTTTCATATTGCGCTCGTTTTTCCTCGGCAGTAGGCAGATCTTCTTCCTTAAAACCACGCTGACCATTCCCCTTTATCCACGGAACATGGGCATAGCTGTAAAAAGCGATCCTGTCTGGCATTAGTTGCGTAGTCTTTTCAATGGTATTGATAATATCTTCTTTGGTCTGAAAGGGAAGCCCGAAGATGATATCATGTCCAACCGAAGTAAATCCAGCCAGTCGGGCATTTTCAGTTGCAGACTTCACATTTTCAAAAGGCTGAATCCTGTGAATGGCCTTTTGCACTTTGGAATTGTAGTCCTGGACCCCGTAACTAACCCGTGTAAAACCAAGGTCTGCCAGGGTCTCTAAATGTGCTGAAGCAGTATTGTTCGGATGACCCTCAAAACTTAATTCGGCGTCAGGTGATTTTTTTGCCAGATTAAATATACCATCCAACAGCAATTTTAAATTTTCCGCAGAAAAAAAAGTTGGGGTTCCACCGCCAATATGAAGTTCCCTGATTACAGGTCTTTTATCAAAAAGATCGCAATACATTTCCCATTCCCGCAACACCGATTTCAAATAGGGCAGCTCTACATCATGATTTTTAGTAATTCGTTTATTGCAGCCGCAAAAGGTACAGAGGCTTTCGCAAAAAGGAAGGTGAATATACAGGCTGATCCCTTCTATGGAATTGCTTTCGTTATAGCTTTTAACCAGGCTATGTACCCATTTTTTGGATGAAAAAGAGTCTTCATCCCAATACGGAACAGTTGGATAGCTGGTATACCGGGGACCCGGAACGTTATATTTGCTGATGAAATTCGAAGCCTGCATGTAGTGGATTTTGAGACTTCAAATCTATTTTCAGCAGTTTTAATTAAAAATGACGAATATCAGTTTTAAGCGGATAGCGAGGTCAGGTTGGTATTTTTTCAAGTTCGATCATCATTTTTCCGGTTGTTGAAAAACTTATAAAAATGGCATCCTCATTCATTTGAAGATCGGTGATAGCCAGGTCCTGAACTTCTCCTTCCAGAAATACACCGTCTTTCACTTCCATTTTATTGACCAGTTTATCATTGATCTCAAGCATTTTCTCCCTGATCTTAGGCATGAGGTCCACACTCATTTTCTTTTTGAGCTTTTCATACATCCAGCTGTTCACCAGCGTTTGCAAAAACTTATCGGCAAGCCAGTTGTGAGTCTGTCCTTCGGCTTTATAATCACTCAGGTAAATTTGCTGTTCAGCCACATCCAGTTCTATGGCCGCGTGAAAAAAGATTTTCAGTCTTTTATTCTTAAAAAAAGAAGTAAGGGTTTGAAGATCCAGTTCCAGACACACATCATATTCTTCCTTTTCTGAACTGTAGATAATGGCATCAAGGATCTGGGCATAATTAGAGCCTTTTGCTTCAGATTCATCCTTACTGATAATCTCACCGATCAACTTCTGTTTTAGCAGGTCATTCAAAACCGGGAAACCTATCTTCACCGGGAGGCTGAGACCGATCTCTTCACCTATATAGTTTTCTATTTTATTCATAAAAATGTTAAGTAATTTTATTCATCTTCTGCCTGGTCGGCATGATTTTTCACCTGGGTGTTCAGGTATCCAAAAATGAGATTTATGATAAGCACAAAACTTGTAAAAACAAGTAGTGGTACGTATAAGCCGAAACCTGCGAAACAGCCTGCCGCTGCACTGCACCAGATGGTCGCCGCGGTTGCCAGGCCTTCCACCTTCCTGTCATTTTCTCCATGTAAAATCACACCGGCGCCAAGAAAACCCACACCAACTACGACCTGTCCAACGATACGGGTCATATCAGTACTATCTTCAGTAATAAAAAGAGTGGAAATAATGATAAAAGCGGAGGCTCCCAAAGCTACCAGCATATTGGTCTTTAATCCGGCCGGCTTACCTTTCATCTGTCTTTCAAGCCCCATGAACAAACCCGAAAGGCAGGCAGCACCACTTTTGAAAAAAAATTCAATGATATCGATTTCCATGGCCTTAGAACAGGATGAAAATCTAAATTAGGATAATTTAAAGGGAGAATTAGTTAAGATACCTACAAAATGCAGGGATTGTTATAAATATAGTGGAAAGGTTCGTTCATTTTTTGCGCCGGTTCCTGCGAACAAGATATAGGATAATCAATGCTACCACGAGTATGGTAATAGCTCCAACAACTTCAAGATTTTCCATGAAAATTTAATTTTGAGGAAGCTACTTCAAAAAGTAGCACAGAAATTATAATGTGCTGTTAATTAATGATTTTGGTGGTGTTAAAAAAAGGGGACCGAATGCCCTACATTATCGAATCCCCTTATACTTTCTGAATAGAAAATTGTCTCGCAATATAGGCCAAAATAGAAGTTTAAATTAACTCAATTGCGCAAAAGTTTTGTTCATTTGGCTATTTTATATTTATAAACGTATGAATTACAGTTAATTATAACCAAGCGCTATTCCCCATAGAATTCACCTTTCAAAATCACTTTTTCCAGACTTCGAAGGTTGCTAATGTCCTCAGCCGGATCATTATCCATGATAATGAGATTTGCAAATTTACCTTCTTCGAGGCTTCCAAAATCATCCAGACGCTCCATAGCCCGGGCACCATTTCGTGTTGCCATCACGATTAGGTCCCTGGCAGGAATACCAGCATCCTGCATGGCTTCCAGCTCTTTAATATATGAAATCCCGTGAAGGGTACCGGGATTACCGGCATCGGTCCCCACTACGATCCTTGCACCGGAATCATAAACCTTTTTGAGGTTTGCTTTTATAATTTCAGAAGTCTGACTCATTCGTTCATCCATACCTGGTAATCCGGCTTCCAACCTGGCTAATGAAGAACTATCGCGGTATTTTTTAAATTTAGATGCATTCTGCATCATACTTTTAGTTTTAGGATCTAGCAGGTTTTTAGGATCATCTATATCAAAGCCTTCCCCAAGAAGGGCTTTATACGTATTGTAATATCCTCTTGAAACGATCATCGTTGGGTTATAGAACGCATTGTTCTTCTTTAAAAGCTGAAGAAACTCGTCATCTACTAAGGTATTCTCTACACTATGCACCAGTAATTCTGCCCCCAGTTCCAGGGCCATCTTTGCTTCTTCCAGGCTGGTGGCGTGGGCGATCATTTTATTGTCCTGCTTCTCAATTTCATCGGCAACAGCTTCAATATTTTTAACGAATTCAGGATCGTTTGGCCTGAAACCCCACACCTTGATGCCGGTAGTTCCGGCAGCGGAATTTTCTCGTACTGCCTCTCTACCTGTTTCTTCGGAATCCAGGTGAACAAAAGTATGATCATCTTCAACCTCAAAGATCGAAATAAGTTCTTTGGGCGCAGGTGTGATAAGCGGGCCAGCGGTTGCTACGTGAGGAGCATCAGGCCTTTGATCATTATTTTTTTGAAGGTTTAACGTCCAGAGATAATCACCCACATCATATACTGCGGTCACTCCAGAACCCAGGTAGGCAGGGTAATATCGATCAGGATTTGACCGCTGATAATCTACTACCGATTCCAACGGAATGCTATCCCGAAGGTCGGCTGCATCAGGCCGCGAATCGAAAAAGCCGGTCTGGAAAAAATGAACATGAGCATCTACCATTCCGGGCATAATGTATTTCCCGGAAACATCAAGTTGCCGGGCATTTTCAGGAATTTTAATATTCTCATCACCTACGGCCATTATCCGTTTATTTTTAATGATAATGGTTCCGTTACTAATCCTATTACCGTTACCGTCATAAATGATTGCGCCTGTTAAAGCTTTAATATTATTTTCCTGAGCCTGGGCCAGGCAAATGCTGAAAAATATCAGTAGTAAAAATTGAATGTTGAAGTTCTTCATAGATTGGTGTGGTTAAATTGCTTTTGCATTCCAAATTACAAAATAAGATTCTGATCCCGGAACAGAAAAAATTACAGCATACATATTTGTTTAATCTTTTGTTAATTACTTTAAACAAAATAATGTGATTTGTATATTTACCTATGAATCAAAACATTATAACGCAATGAAACAATTAACTACACTTCACATTTTCAAGGTTTCCTTACTAGCACTTGTATTTATCCTGGCATCCTGTGAACAGGAGCCGGTGACCCCAATCGAAACTGCCGATGCGCATACCAAAGCATCTCCGGCATCTCAACAAGGGGAGTTAACTATTGCTGAAATCGTATCAGCTGCAGCTACTGCTGAGGAAAACCCTCAATTTACATTACTATTAGCAGCTTTGGAGTATACTGGTCTTACTTCCACTTTCACCGGGGGGGATAATTACACGGTATTCGCTCCTACCGATGAAGCATTTTTGGCACTTTTAGGTGGAGATCCTGCTAATCTTCAAACTTTAGATAAAGATATTGTAACTAATATTTTACAGTATCACGTTACCGATGGAAGAAGATTTAGCAATAGCGTACTTGGAAAAAAGAATCCCAAGGAGATCGAGATGCTAAATGGCGATAAGATCTATGTAAATGACATGGGCGGAATCGATACCAATGATGAGAATACCGAAGTCGATGCAAACATTATTTTACCGGCAGATGATGATGACCCTAAATTATACGACATTCCAGCAACTAATGGTGTTATTCATGTAATTGATGCTGTTATTCTCCCTACAGAATAACAATAGATCACTTACGAAAGGAAGCCACTCTGCGGAGTGGCTTTTTTTTCTTGTAAGCTTTGCTAAACTTATTGAACCTCGGTAAGGGCTTCTTCTGAACCTAGGACTTCAAAATGGGTGACTTCTCCCTTTCTTATATGTTCAAAATTTCCGTTTTCAGTTTCATAGTCACAGAACAGCACGTAGGTTCCTGGCCTTAGATTAAACTTTTCATCCTTTTCATTTTCCAAAATAATTTTATACCCCGTTCGAGGATTATCTTCGCGGCCTGGTTCCTCTCCTTTTAGAACTCTTTTCAAATAATCTTCATAATCTGAAAAAGTCTTACCTGGTTGAAGTCGACCTATCCCAATTTCGTGAGACCTATCCACAGGCGTTTCAATTTTAAACTTCAACAAACCGGATTTGACAGTCGAAGGCACTTGTATTTCGTTATTTTCAACCAAGACCTTTACGACTTCGGCTTTTTGTTCAATATCGGAATTTTTTAAATCGGAAGTTCCATCTGCCTCAATACTGAATTCCCTCACCATCCCCATGGCTCCATATTCGTGAGAAACCCAGGCATAATTCCCAGGTTGAAGATCAATAGTCAGGTAACTGATCCCATCGGTCATTTTTTGCTCCGCTCCGGTTTCAAAAATCGTTCTGGCAGGAGAAGTAAGATCGTTCATAAAATCCAGTGTAGAGGAAATGCTTGAGGTATCGTTCAGTTTTACTAGATGGACATCGAAACTATCTCCTCCAGCATGATTTACCGCGATGGTTTGCCGCCCGGCTTTTAAAGCTGCAGAAGTTTCGATGAAATATTTTTCCAGTTTTAATTCTACATCCGCAACGGGCTCTTCGGCTTTGGCTTCCTCCTTAGTAACCTTGAAGAATTTTTCCATTCCCAGTTCATAATGAGGTCTTCCTTCTTCCGTCCTTGTATTGCAACTCATCAAGTAATCACCGGGCTCTAAAAATATCGTCATTTCACTTTGCTGGCCCTGAGTATGAAATCCTGGGCCTCCCACAAGAGTAAGTCCATCTTCCCCTATTAGTTTTTCAAAATTTTCATCTGACCTATCCTTCTGGTAATTTTCAAGATCTTCCTGATTGATCGGGGAATTAAATTTTAAAAGCATTCCGAAATGCATTTTATGCCCCTTGTTCTCGAAATCGAAGGTTACCCAGCCAGATTTTATCTCAGGTTGCATTTTAAAGGCATAGTCTATGGCATCGATCTCCACGACATACCGCGAAGGTTTTTCCGAAAAGGCCACCTCCCCTTCCCTGTTGTTATTATTCTTACAGCTGCTTACCAAAGCAACCGTCATAATTGACAAAACAAGCAATGTTGATTTAAAAATTTTCATGATTGGTTTTTTTTTGTAGTTGACTAAAAAATACCAATACTATTAGAGAATTGAAAACCAACCCCTTATATAAGGGGAAAATCCCCTCCATTTTTAAGTTGAGAATATAAACATCTGCTTTTTAAGAATTGAAAATTTATCTTTGCTCTTAAAGTTATAAATATCGGCCTTGCAAATCCTAAAGAATAGTCTCGCTGAGTTCATCCCTACTAGTAAATCCTCTGTATGGGCATTGATTTTCGGTCTCTGGCTAATCTCCTTCCAATTCATTTACGCACAGGATACCAGTGAAACGGAGCCTGAAGTTGGCACCGTTCAAACCATTGGTGATGTGATCCTGTTCACCTTGCCTGCCTCAACCCTGGCCTCCACGTTTATCGTTGAAGATGGGAATCCAAAAGGAGCCTGGCAGTTCACTAAAGGCTTACTGCTAACGGTTGGGGTAACTTATGGACTCAAATTCGGAATTAATAAACCCAGGCCAGATTTAAGCAATGATAACTCTTTTCCATCCGGACACACCTCAACAGTTTTTCACAGCGCGGGATTCATCCACAGAAGATATGGATTTAAGTACAGCATTCCCTCTTATGTGCTTGCAGGATACACAGGTGCCAGCCGGATAGATTCTAAAAAACATGATATTCTGGATGTACTTGCCGGCGCAGCAATTGGCCTGGGCAGCAACCTTCTCTTCACCACTGAATACCAGCAGGAGCATATGCAGCTCACCTTCAGCAGTGGAGATGGAAATTACTTACTGGGTTATACCTTTAAGTTTTAGGAAATTCTAATTCTTATCACGCTTCCAGATATACTTAAATTCACCTTAACCAATTGATGAACCAACCCTTTATTTTTTGGTTAAAACATCTAATTTTCAGATATTTAAAAATAACAACAAAAATTTATTTATAACCAACCAAATTAAATTCTTATGAAGAAATTAATTTCTTATTTCGTGATATTTATTTTCTTCTGCGCCGGAATATCTGCACAGGAAAATAATAGCATGAACGAAGCTTATATTTTAACTGAAATCTGGAAGGCCAAACCTGCATGGTATGAGCTAAGCAAACAGGAACGAGAAAAATTCTTTAATGATAAGATCAACCCTGTGCTGATGAAGACCTTACAGAATGGAGCTGAAATTTTAGGCACGGCCGTTAATAACAATACCGGTGAGGAAAAAATGGACTATCAATTCATGGCAGTTTGGAAATTCCCGGATAAGAAAAACTCCGATGAGCTAGAGAAAGTAGCTAAAGAAGCAGGTTTTCTTAAATATTTTGACCAGGTGAACTTTAGTGGGAACCTAATTCCTCCACCGTCACTGAATGAGCGCATGGTGGCCTTAACTGAAGATTCTAAGGTATCTGGCGATTTGGAGTCTTCAATCCAGAAAAATTTTCAGAAAATGGGACAGGCCATGGCAAATTCCGACCCTGAACTATTATCCACCTTTTTTACCGAAGATGCCGTTCTAAAATTTCCAGGTTTAGATCCATTAAAAGGAAGAGAAGCTATTGCCGAACATCATGGAATGATGATCGAGCAGGGGATTTCGGTAATACCAAAAACAACCGAAGTTGAAAAGATCGGTAATACGGGCTATGAGATAGGCACTTATCAATTAATAAATGAAGACGGACAGGAATTGGATTCAGGCACCTATGCAAGTATCTGGAAAAAAGTTAATGGGGAATGGAAGTTATACAGAGATGTGGTTAGCAGCTCCAATTCCCAGTTGGATAATTAATCGATTACTTTTAAAAGAAAAAGCCACTCGATCGAGTGGCTTTTTTTCTATTTGGCTAATGAATTAGCGCATTAATCAATACGCACTACCAGCTGACCCTGATAGTCTGTTTCCGATCCATTGTGCAGGATCAACTCATCATCACTAATCTTATCAACCATCACGGAGCTTCCATCCATACTCAGGACGGTAGTTTCCGGATCATAGGAATATTCATATTCTCCGACTAATTCGCCATTTTGTTCAGAAGAAACCATATCTTCAGTAAAAGTGTAAACGAATTCACCATCTACATCATCGTAAACTTCATTTCCGACGTATCTTTCCCTGGACTCCCAGGTTCCAACCAGAAAATCTGGAAATTCGGGATTCCCAGAATCATCATCAGATGAACAACCCATTAAGGCCATCATAGCCAGCAGGCTAAAAGCAAAAAATTTTTTCATTTTAAATTGAGGTATTTATTAGGATTAGGCCCGCAAATCAAGGCATATAATACACTAAAACCAAACTCTTAGACCTAAAATACAGGAAGGGTCAAAACTTTAACGTTTGCCTGGCCCGCATCACTCTACAATAAGTCTTCAATAAGCACCCTTAAACAATATGCTGAACTTAAGAAGAGAAGTACTACAATTAAAAAACGGCATTCGTGAGGATCAATATCGGTAAGCATCTGAAATATCAGGCCGATTCAAAAGAATATAACTCCAATCCGCTCTTATTTCACCATAAATAAAAAACCCACTCAGTGGAGTGGGTTTAAAATTAGTAGCGAGTAAATCTAAAATATCGAACTTATTCTTTCAAGATTTAGAACTACTATAATTCTGTAGTAGTCACACAATTTAATATCAAACTTCTTTCATCTGCGGTAATTATGCCTTCCTGTACCCAAGCATTTGTTAATTCATTATAGGAGCGGATTTCTTGCCCCAGATTCTTATATACACCTGACTCAAGTTCATCTATTAAATCCGACATAAAAACACCACTTTCCAGCAATTGATTCTCATTTCCAGTATCGCATCCCCCAATTGTTACAACGGTCTCCTTTACTTTGTTTTAATATCTTAAGAGAGAACTAAGGGGAGAACTATAACGGTCTCTAGTTAGGCACCATTAATCGTAAGAGTCCCCTTAGCTTCTACTAATGTTGCGAAGAACTAATTGGAATACCAGGTCTTAGCGGGACCCGTTAAAGGAGATAGTTAACGCAACTTCATTTTAAATCGATTTTAAAGATATGAAAAATTACCAGTTAGCTGTAGGGATTGATGTATCCAAAAAGACCTTAGATGTTTTCGTTCATAACCATAGTAAACATCGGGTATTTGATAACACCAGATCCGGTTATCTATCCCTGGTGAAGTGGGTTGGTAAATTTACAGAAAACGAAAAACCGGTTTTATACTGTTTTGAACATACGGGAAACTATTCTTTGAAGCTAGCGATTTTTATGCAGACTAACGGTTTAGACTATGTACAGGAGAATCCGATCGTGATTAAAAGATCCTCTGGACTGGTTCGGACTAAATCAGATCGAGTAGACGCTCAAATGATCGCCAGATATGCCTGGTTGCATAGGGAAGAGTTAGAGTGCAGTAGCATTCGAGACGAAGCCTTATTGGAGCTGGGAAGACTATTAAGTCTTAGAGATCAGCTAGTGCGCAATCGTACTGGACTGATGGGAACTTTAGAAGAGCTTAGCGGACTTTTGTCAAGTCCTTCAACTGATATGAGCTGTAAGAGTTTAAAGCATACGATAGCCTATCTGAGCAAGCAGATTCACAAGCTGGAGAAGCAAATAGATCAGCTATTAAAAAGAGAGGAGCACCTGGGAAAGAGTTACAAGTTACTAACCAGTTTAAAAGGGGTAGGACGAATCCTGGCTTGTCAATTGATTTATCACACCTGTAATTTTGAACGCTTCAGTAGTTGGCGACAGTTCTCGAGTTACTGTGGTACGGCACCTTTTGAGCATAGCTCTGGGACCAGTGTATTCAAACGAGCTAAAGGTCATCCCATGAGTGATCGGAAGATGAAAAGCTTACTGAGCATGGCCAGCGTATCGGCCATTCAGCATGACGGGGAATTGCGAGAATATTATCAACGAAAGGTAGCAGAAGGTAAACCGAAAATGGTCGCCTTGAACAATGTTAGAAATAAGCTTTTGTCCAGAGTATTTGCGGTGATCAAAAGAGGAACACCATACGTGGATCTTTGCAAATATGCAGCATAAAATTCATCAAAAAATAGCTTGTTTTTGATCTTGGAATACGGTATTAGAATTAGGATTGCTATCGATTTCATCGACTATTCCATCATTATCATCATCCTCATCACAAACATCACCCAAACCATCGCCATCAAAATCGGTCTGGTCGATATTTGATATAGTTGGACAATTATCCAAGTCGTCTTCTATTCCATCGCCATCTGTGTCGATTGAAGCACAAAATTGAAAATCAACTATTTTTGCAGTATTAGGATGATCACCAATACTTGTAATTTCAATGGAGCGAACCCCATTTTCTTCTAATATTAACTCCGTACATGATAATAATCCTGTCAATTCAGGAGAAGAAACTACTTTCAAAACTTCACCTTGAGCTCCTAATTCAGAATAAGCTGTAAGGAATATTTGGGAAGTTTGCCATCCTACGCTCATAAAATTCACTTCGAAATACTTGATTTCATTAAAAAAATTAAAGAGAAATGACCCATCCAAAGTAGAAGTAGTTAAAGATTTATCGTAGTCCCCACAATCAGCCCAATCGGCAATTAAATAGCTCCTAACATAACCATCAGGTCCACTTGGACCTGTAGTTAACTCTAAACCTTCTAAGTCTGGTAACCTGCCCAAAGGATAATCACTAATAGAAACATAATAACAATCCCCTAAGGCACCGCTAGTTGTTAAATTTAATTCATTAAGGTCATTTTGAGGTTGTAAAGATTCTTTCTCACAACTTAAAAATAAAATTGACAATAATACGCTCCATAGAGATAATACACTAAAACTTTTCATTATGATTGTTTTTAAAGTTAATAATTCACTGTTTATCAACTAAATGCGCTCTGGGAAACAAGGTTTGTATTTTTAATGGTGTTTAGGGAATGTAGGGAATGTAGGGAATGTAGGGAATGTAGGGAATGTAGGGAATGTAGGGAATGTAAATATAGTAAATTTTTGATAAACAGACTGTTACACCTAAAAAAACCACTCCGTGGAGTGGGTTTGAATTTAGTAGCGAATAAATTTAAAATATCGAACCTTTTATTAAGAGATCTTAAACTAATTGCTAGTCATTAAATTTCCTTTCATCTCCTCAATTCGATTCTCTTTATTTTTAAAAAATGTTTGATAAGGTGCTTCATTTCTTATATTATCCCAAAATGTGTAGGCCGGCTCGTCTATTAGAAAGTAATGGATAAAGTCTGGTATAAAATCACCCATATAATTATCCAAATGATATACGGCTCTTTCGGAATCTGATTCTATAGCGGCAATTTTAGCCAGGTTTAAATGGGCGTCGTAGTCATTTCTATCTTCTATAAGATTATTCTCCATTTCCTCTTTATGGTCAGAAAGAATTTTCCTAGCTCTGGCCTTTTCCCCAATTTGCATTAATGCAAAGGCATATAGAGCCGTAAGATTTTTTCTTTCTGGCATAAATGTCATTACCTTTTCAGTGCAATAAATTACTTCTTCATAATCACCCAAATGAAAAGCAAGTGGAACGGCTTTATACCAAACATCAGGATTAGACGAATCTGCAGTCTTGGTAAAAATATCCAATTGAATTTTTGCCCTTTGGTAATCCCTTTCTATCAATGGCAAATAAGTATATAAGTAACTTTGGTTGATGTCATCATGATTTTTTTCTTTTTCCTTCAACCAATAACGAACTTGCTCTGTCATTCCTAAGCCTGTATAAGAAAAAATTAAACTTTGGATAATCTTTAGGTTTTTAGGATATGTGTCATTCAATTCCAAAGCATTCTCTATAGCTTTATCTAATGCACCTTTCACAATAAGAGAATCTACAACCTCTAAATCATCCTCCAGGGTAGGTTCTGAATGTTCCCCATTTGATTGTGCCAACGACGAGGCTGAAATTATTGAAGCAATAAATAAGCAAACAAATTGTAATTTCATTATTACTGATTTTTTAACATAATTACTTAAAAAAATCACTTACGTCCAAATTAATGGAACAGGACTCGAACCACACCTTAAAGACAACCAGGATACAATCTCAAATATATCAACCAGTTATAATAAAAAAAAACCACTCAGTTGAGTGGTTTTAAATTTAGTAGCGGGAACTGGATTGATTCCTTCATTGCATTACGGAATCGGGCTGGGAAGGGGAAGCTTATTTCAAACCCTGCCCTGCTCCGCAGGTCAACTTCTTTTTGTACATAAATTCACGGAAGCCTGCTTCCGGAATTTATGTACAAAAAAAAACCAGCTGATTCTCAGCTGGTTTGTAGTAGCGAGTAAATCTAAAATATCGAACTTATTCTTTCAAGATTTGAAATCAATAGCTAATCTCATTCAGTAGTAGTCACACAATTTAATATCAAACTTCTTTCATCTGCGGTAATGATACCTTGTTGCACCCACTCATTAGTGAGTTCTGTATAAGAACGTACTTCCTGACCTAAATTTTTATAGTCGCCAGATTCTAACTCATCAATTAAATCAGACATGAATACTCCTCCTTCAAGCTGTTGATTGTCATTTCCCGTATCGCAACCTCCAATATTTACAACAGCCTCCGTATTAGAATAAGGAGAGCTATCAATTTCGTCTTGTATACCATCGTTATCATCATCAGTGTCACAAGCATCTCCTATACCATCACCGTCATAATCAGACTGAGATTCATTTGGAACTAATGGACAATTATCCACATCGTCCTTTATCCCATCACCATCTGAATCAGTTGAAATACAAAATTGAATAGAAGCTACACTTACATTATTATCAGGAAACCCTTCACTACCAACAGCAGTTACTACGACCGATTTAATATCATTTCCTTCTACTACTAACTCTGAACATTTTACCCAACCGTCTACTGAATATGAATCGGAATCTATTAAAGTACCATTCCCCCCTGGTTCACTATAGGCTTTAAGATTATAGGTATCATTAAGCGCGCCCGCGGCAACTCCATATAAACTAACAAAACTCACTCCATCTGTAAAGGAAAAAATAATAGGTGGATTTGTGAGTCCAGAATAACCAAATACCCTATTAATACCAGAGCAGTATTGCTTGATATCAGGACTCAATTCATAAATAATTGGTACGGGTTGAATTTCATCATCCGTTGGTCCACTAATAGCTACCCCATTTAAATTATCCACATTAGCTACCCCTAAAGGGAATTCATAAAAGTTAACTTCTGTACATCCATCAGAAACCGTGGTTCCAGCGGTTAAGTTTGCAACCGCAGAATTACTTTGATTACTATTGATTGGCTCTTTTTCACACCCTATTAGTACTAAGGCTAATAAAACACAACAAAATAATACATTCAAATTTCTCATAATATATGGTTTTAGTTATTAATTACATGATTAAAAGCTAAAACTAGTTTAGGGTGTGAAGGGAATGTAGGGAATGTAGGTAATGTAAATATAGTAAATTTTTGATAAACAGACTGTTACGCCTAAAAAAGCCACTCCGTGGAGTGGGTTTTAATTTAGTAGCGGGAACTGGACTCGAACCAGTGACCTTCGGGTTATGAGTTTTCAACCTCCACCCTCCAAAATGAACCAAAACACCTGTTTTTCATTGACTTATAATTATACTAATATTTTTCAATATTAAAATATAAGGCTTAAAACTAATAAATGTTGTACCTATGTTGTACCCGTAATTTGCTATATTTATAGCTCAATGTATTTATTATGGCAACCATTAGAGCAGTTTTACGAAAAAAGAAGAATTCAGAAAACAAATTCCCCATAACAATTAGGATCACAAAAGACAGAAAAAGTACGTTTCTGGGAACCGGCCAATACATTGAAGAAAAGTATTGGGATAAAAGGAATAGGTGTGTGAGGAAAAAACATCCTAATGCGAATTACATCAATAATTTTATTATATCGAAAATTGCCGAAGCAAATCAAAAGGTTCTTGAAGCTGAAAGTAATAGAGAATACCAGAATGTTGAATCCATAAAAAAGAAAATAACACAGAATAAAAAAGTTGATTTTTTTGAAATTGCAGATAAGCATCTGGAAAATTTAAAAAGTAGGAATCGACATCATCAGTATGATACTGAGGTAGGTCGCTTAAAAAAGCTAAAAAAATTTATAAAAAAAAACGAATTAGGTTTTAATGAGATAACTGTTTCACTCCTTAAAAAATTTGAAGCCTATTTACTTCACGATAAAAAGCGTTCACCGCGTACGGTAGTGAACTACCTGATTTTAATACGAACTATTTATAATCTTGCCATATCTGAATCTTTAATTGACCGAGGTTTGTATCCCTTCGGAAAAGGAAAAATTCAGATCAAAATTCCAGAAACTCAGAAAATTGGTTTAAACCATAAAGAGATACAACGCCTGGAAAATGCCGTTAACCTGACCGAACCTCAGCAAAAAGCTGTTCATATATGGCTTATCAGTTTTTATTTCGCTGGGATCAGAGTAGGTGATGTATTAAAATTAAAATGGTCAGATTTTAATGATGGTAGATTAATGTACCGTATGAACAAAAACAGTAAACTGGTAACACTTAAAACACCGGATAAGGCTGAGGCCATCTTTAAACAATATCGTAAAAAAGATTGCCAACAGGATTTGATCTTTGACTACCTTGAGGATACAGACTTATCAGATACTCACAGAGTTTCTATTAGGACTCAAAGTGTAAATAGGAACCTAAACAGACTACTAAAAAGGGTGGCATCCAAACTGAAGATCAAGAAAAAAATGAGCATGCATATTGCACGGCACAGCTTTGGGAATATTTCTGGGGATAAAATCCCAATTCAAATGCTGCAAAAGCTTTACCGTCATTCGTCGGTGACTACCACTATAAATTATCAAGCGAACTTTATTCATAAGGAAGCTGATGATGCATTGGATAGTGTAATCAATTTTTAGATAGTACCTTTGTAGCTCAACGTGGTCAGGGAAGCGTTAAGCGTGGACTAATTTAAAAAATTAAGACAATTTAGAACGTATTAGTTTGGAACCAACCACGCAAAATCTGGTTGTTTTAAAAATCATTATTTTTGAATTCAAGTTTAAGATAGCGGTTAAAGAGTGGCCAACACCTAGCAGATGATGGGGGCGGCTTTCGGCTGATAGAGACAGCGTTATCTAATATTAATCTGCAATTAAGCTCCGTGTTAGGCGGGGCTTAATTTTATAAGACTTGTTGGCGAGAATTTCTAACATATCCTATATCATAAATATTAAGAGAGCCTTCCTAAACTGGAGATTCAGCAATTGAAACCTTACAGAATTCTGCTTGGTTTTTACAGTTTTAAGCAAAATTTTATTTCTCTGATTATCTCAGCATTATCTCTTTCGAGTACTATGAAATAGCCTCTTATTTTAATACAATTTTTGCTAATTGCTTGATTTATTGAACTACACATTAATATATTGGGTTAAATACTGATTTCACCAAGAAATTTTCACAAAAAGAAAAATGCCTATTCCCCTTAATTATTTTTGGAATGTTGTGGCCTCTAAGCAGATATAATTGGTGCTATAAATTTTCACATATCTGTCATTACCGTCACCAAAAAGACTTACCTCCTATCATCATTCTTTTTCAATCACAAATCTTTTATCAATTTATCAGATAGATTCTACTTGGTTGTCAATTTTGACTGCCGAAATTACTTATAGGTTTTTGACTCTAAGATGGTAGTAAAAAATCATTTACACCTATATTGTTTTTCCTTTCTTATAGAAGATTAAATTAACCCAAAGCGTATTTTTCTCCAAAATTCGTCTAAATATATTGCAAAACCGAAGCAAGTATAAATCAACGGGTATTATTCATTTTCACCTTCAGAAGAATGTTCTTCTAGTACCTCATGATACATACTTATTTTAAAGTTTTATCCCTTTCCCCTGACAAAATTCCAAAATAGCTTCACAAGTCTCATAATCTTCATTCTCAATTGCATGAATGTAAACTTTTTGTAAGGATTCAACTGAGGGTGCTTTTTTCATTTTATTGAGAGCATATTGGCTAAAGAACAGGGACTGGGACGGATGTTTCAGTAACCACTCCTTATCATTGGGAATGGCCTTATCATCATCTTTGCCAACTTGCAGCAGCATTTTTTCAAAATCATCAGATTGCAAAAACGAAGCGATTTTATCTTGTTGCAGCAGTTGATGCAAATCATAAGTATGACGAACCTTATCTGTTAAATCTTCCAAAGGATTTTCGGTATAGGAAAACCGGACCAGGCTTATTATTTTTTCACAAAAGGTACGTTCTATACTTAATACCCTAACCTTAAAAGGTTCAAGGTGGTACGCATTGATAAGATCTACATTATTAGTCGTGGCAATAAAGGCGGTAATCATAGAATGGACACTGACTATTTCTGAAGGATGGGATTTCCCAAGACTTGAAGCTTCCACTACAATATGATCCCGGATCTGGCCGAAGGCACCCTCCACGCCTACTTTATCATAACCATAAACCACTTTTCTAATTTTGCCTCGTTTGTTTTCTAAAGGATGGTCAGGAATAACAGTCATAACCGGTTCCAGTGCACCAGTGACTTTTTTGAGTTTTCGTTTTAGGGAATTATCGGTTTCCCCCTCCTGTTTTATAACGACCAAATCGATATCTTCGGAAAAGCGCTCAATAATCCTGAAGCATTTAGATAGGGATGTTCCACCTTTAAAAACGGCGAGCTCCCTGGTTGATTCATTTGTGAAAATCTCTTTAAGTGCTAAAGTAACCCAATAGTCCTTTTCCACATAGATTTCAGAAATTCCAAAATGTTGAGCAGTAGCTACAATAGCCCCCTGAAATGCATTTTTAAAATCATGTAATTTCATCAGGAGATCTTCCAGTTTGTAGTGGTGGTCAGTATTTTTTCGGATATTCCGAATTCATAATTGCTTAAATAATTAAGGGTGTTTTTAAGCGGTTCACTCATTTCATTAAAAGAGAGTGCTTCAAGAAGAGCTCCTAAAAATGCCCTCACCTTGGGTGGATAGGATTTAGCAAGATTAACTAGTTGCATTCTATCGGCGTTAGAAAGCCCTTTGATTTTTTTCTTTAAAAAATCAACCCCTTTCTTTTTATCCAGATCCGGAATTTTCTTAAAATCTTTCATTACGTCCAGT
This sequence comes from Christiangramia bathymodioli, assembly GCA_009735695.1. Lineage (GTDB taxonomy): Bacteria > Bacteroidota > Bacteroidia > Flavobacteriales > Flavobacteriaceae > Christiangramia > Christiangramia bathymodioli. The sequence continues at coordinate 27,010 of SRSL01000007.1, read as the reverse complement.
AATTGCAAGAAAAGAATATTTCCTTTGGAAACAGGTGCATAACTTTTAGCAGGCTTAACAACAAGGTTTCCAATCTTGGTTTTTATCATCTTATCCCAACTGGCCACTCTTAGCGTTGTAGGAATTTGAGTAGTAAGGCCAAGTTCATTATATAACCGAGTGCCTGTTATGTATGCAATTGGCTCACCATTTTCAAAAAGATAACTATAAAGTATTTCTTCCTCACTTGGTTTTATTTCCCCAAAAATAGTTTGTTTGGGCTTATAATACATCCCTTTTTTATATCTTTTAATCACACCCCTGGCAGCCATCCTACTTAAAGCTTTTGCAGCAGCAGAGAATTCATTCTGGGGAATGGATAGGCTATCATAGGTAAATACCTTCCCGGTATTTATACGAGCTACTTGAAACTTTATGGATGTCGCAATATTCATAGTATGGCAAAGATAGTGAATTGATCCATAAATTGTCAAGTTTTTTATATTATTTACTTGACAATTATCAAAAATGAATGATAATTAAAAACTATATTCAGCTTACTCAAATATCGATTTGGCTTCCTTATACACCCTTTCAAAATTAGCTTCTAAATCAGTTTTAGAATAAGGTTTTTGATCATTAGCTGCAGGTAGATCGCGGTAAATCTTCTGCAATTTAAACTGTACTTTTTTATCCTTCCCGTCTGCATAGGTTATAAACTCTCCTTGTTTTAACCGAAAGAAAACATCGGCACGGATTTTTGGAATCTCTTTCTCCCCGGTGGTTACCCTCGTATCAAAATCAAGACTGTACCCGCGGTTGACACTGGTCGTGGGCTTTTTCACAATTTCAAAAAAGCGCTCGTAATATTTGGCGGTATCGGGGTCATTTACCTTTCCAAAGAACTGGTAAGAAAGATTACTCAGGATTGCCTTACTGGCTTTATCCCCATACATCATATCGTTTTGGATCTTATCCTGCATTACATAAATAGTAGCGATATCATAACTCCTCAAGGTTGCCGGGATCCTGTGCATATTGAGCAAACGCAAGGTCGGCGCCTCTTCCATCAGCAGGAAAGAAGCTTTAGAGTTACGCACACTCATTTGTTTAGTGATGGTATGGATAATAGTGGCTATGACCGGGGAGTAGGAAGCCTCGTATTTGGGATTATTGACCACGGAAATAACCGAAGGGTTTTGCTCACTATTAATATGAAGTGGAACTTCATCTTTAGAAAGGACCATAAAGATCTGTTGGGTACTGATCCTTTTAAGGGCATTGGCTAGGGTACTTTTCACCCCGGCCGTTTGCCGCTCAGAATCTTTACCGCTAATAAAGGCATCGGCCATTGCACGCGAAGTAGTATTAGTTTCCAAAAATTGGATAAGGCTATCGGTATCCAGGTATTGGTAAATAGCGATAAGGTGCGGGAGGGTGCAAAACTTAGGGTAATCGCTTTTTAATTTCCAGATCAGTCCCCCGATCAGCCCTTCTGCGGCATCATTAAAAAATTTTGTAGTCCCCGAGGTACCTGACTCTCGTTGTTCAAGTAGGTTTTCCACCAGTACCCGGGAGACTTCATTGACGCTTTCCTCATTTTCCAGGTATCGTGGAGCGATGGGATTCACCCGATGGAGGATCTTATCAAAGGAAATAATCTTAAAGGGAATTTCCCGGTCTTTAAAAAGCGGGTAGGCCATTTCAGTGAGTTCAAAGTCCTTATAGTCGTGGATCACCCCACAAAAATCTTCCTGTTGAAAATGCTTTAAAAAACCATATACTACACTTTCAGTTTTTCCACTTCCGGCAGAGCCAATAACGGAAGCACCCCGTTTAATATTTTCCAGTTTAAATTTTCCTTTGGTGGTTGCAAAACCGACCTGGTATTTTTTATTGATTTTTTTATTATCCTGGTGAGTATGTAAAAAAACATACATCAGGGTATTGATCAGGAGCAACGGACACCCCAGGAATAACAAAGCCGGAATCCACTGGTTATCCTGGACCCCATAAATGCCTAGGGCCACCATTAAGAATAAATTCAAAATAAAAGCAAAGCGGTTGATCAGCTTAAAACATATATAGAATAATATGCTTATCAGCCCGATGATCAGAAGCAGTCTAAGAAGGTTTTCTATGTCCATAACATTTAAATTAAATACCAATTGAACTTGATTTAACGGCTACCTCCACCCCTTTCTTAAGCCTATTGAAGATTTTGAGGGCAAGTTGTGCCTGGGAGGTTGGAATGCTCGGCATCATCGAGATACCCGATTCCCGGATAAGCTTAAAAGCAAATGCTTTTTCGTTAGCGGGTAATCCCATTAGCGCGGTAAAATAGTGGTTCGGGTTTTTGATAAATTCCTTTCGGGCCGTATAGGTTTCCACAAAATTGCGCTGATAGCCGAAAGTTTTATCAAAGGTCTTTTCTGCCTTTTGAAAAAAGCGATCCCGGTCAAATCCTCGTTTAACGGTCTTGCCATTAAAGCTAACTTCCGAAGCTTTGTATTTACTTCCCGGGGATAAGCTAACCGAGTTAGAAGCATCTTTTCTACTTACGATAATATGGATATGGCTTTGGTTTCCCGATTTGGGCATTCCCTGTACGATTCGCTTACCATCTTGCCGATGTGGAGCCCTTGCTTCCAGTTTCTCAATTTCCTTTTCCCGCTTCTGAATACTTCCCTGCATCAGCCCGGTTTCTATTTTTCGGATCTCACTTTTGAGTTGAAGAATTTTAGTGGCGTAAGGCTGGTTTTCACGAACCTGGCGGTCTGTACCTTTAAAACTCCTGCGATGTTCGATTTTAGCGTAATATTTAATATCATTGATATTAATCGGCCTTCCGTCTATTTCCCGGTTAAAAGAGGCCACATAATCCTTCATCAATTCCCGGGTGTACCTTTTTAGTTCCTTGCTACTGTTTTGCAGCCGTTTTAATTCGTATCTGGAAGGGCTAACGGTAATAGAATAGAACTTCGGTTCTTTCTTTTTGAGCTTAGCGGTATTGTTATCAATTTCTTTGACAACTTTCTCCGGGGTGATGGCATCCTCATATTGATTAAAGAAATGTTCCTTTGCCCCTTCGGCTACCCCTTCATTTTCTTTTTCGAGGTAGCTAACAAAACCGGCCGAACTTTGGGAGTAATTCCCACCTAATTTTTGAGGTGTGATCGTGATATACATAGCAGGAAATTTTACAGGATATTATCAGAATTATCTCTCTCCTCCAGACTATCTTGTTCCTGTTTTGAAACACCCTCCTGTTTCTCCCGGAGGATTTTCTTTTCTAGGATCAAGGGTTTCTGCTTGGGCACTTCGGTTTGGAAAAGTGAGGCGATCATCGCCGCTGTAGGCTTAGTTTGCGTTTTTTCCATATCACGCATAATGGCAATAACTGCATTGATACGTTTCTTAAAAGAAGCTTCGATAGTCCTGCCGGTTGGCCCTAATTTTTCGTGGGGGGAAATTTCATTATAGAAGAAAAAGTCGAGCATTGTTGCCAGGGCTTCGGTGTGTGATTTGAAGTGTGTTCTTGAAAATTCCTGAAAACGTTTAGCTGTTTCCTTTTTGAACCTGATGCCGATAAATGAGTCCATAATTCGCCGATTTGTCGCAAATTCTTCCCTAAATATGGGCATTGGCAAGCCATTTGTCGCAAATTGCTTAAACTCAGGAATTTAAATAAATTTTAAACAACTGGTTTACAGTTGTTTAAAAACGAAAAGGAGTGCTTAACATCGCGTAGCGTGTTACCCTCTTGCTACTCCTTTTCGTCCCGCAGCGCGGGACAAAAATTCCGTACAATTTGGACTGTTGGCTGTCTTAATAGACAGTCAAAAGCCACTTGCCAATTCCCGGAAAAAATTTCCGGATTAATATTTTTTTTGATGTGCAGGTTTATCGGCGAAAGTCAAAAATAGATAGCCCTGCGTAAATTTGAATGCTGAAGATCAGCGAAATAAAGATACATTTTTTTTATAAAATCAAGACAAAGAATACCTAACGAATAATTTTTTTCTATATTTATAATCATTTGAATTTTTCATTTAATGATAGAAAGGAAAATCCAGGTAACAGCGGATTTTCCTTTTTTACTTGAACTGAATGTGAAATGCTCCTTATTTTTGAGCACAACCAACCAGACTATTTTTGTGTTTCTTTTGGAGCTGCTTTGCTTAAGATTCGTTGAGAAATCTTAAGCCAAAAAAACACCTCTAAAAATAGAAGTGTTTAAAATCTGGTTAGCATTGGCCAGGTAAATTACAGAATTCCCTCATCCGCAAAACTGTAATAATTACCATCAGGAATAAGAATAATATGATCCAGTACTTTAACATCAAAAAATGATGCCGCATTTTTAATTTTTCTGGTCAGGCTTTTATCTGCTTCACTTGGTCTAAGGGTTCCGCTGGGGTGATTGTGCAATAAAATTATTGCCGTGGTTAAGGACTTTAATACTACTGCAAATAGGATTCGAACATCGACCAGGGTTCCGGTAATACCTCCATTCGAAACTTCATAAATTCCTTTAACCTTATTAGCATTATTGAGCAGTATAATTTTAAAAGTTTCCTGCAATTCAATATTATTTTTATTCCATTGCTCAAAGGCTAATTCTGCCGCACACCTGGAACTGGTTATTTTTGGAAGCAAATTTGTTTTTAAACTTCCGCTGTAGCTTATCGCTATTTCATTAACTTTGGATTTCATTATTAGCTTATTTAAAGGGTTAATAATTAAAAGAGGGCGCAACTTTCGAAGGGAACGCCCTCTTTGTTTTTTGGGTTCTTAATCAGTAATTTCTCTATTTCCAAGAAAGAGGATTTCACTTACTAAAATTTCGGTAACATATCGTTTCTCTCCGCTTTGGGTTTCATAGGATCTGGAAGTTAGTTTGCCACGGATAGCCACTTCTTTACCTTTATCAACATATTTCTCGATAAGCTGTGCCTGTTTTCCCCAGGCCACTACATTGTGCCAGTCGGTTTGTTGAATTTTCTCTCCTTCCTTGTGATAGTATTCATTGGTAGCCAGTGAAAAACTGCTTACTTTTTTACCACTTTCGAAGTTTTTAATTTCAGGGGCATTCCCCACGTTTCCGATTAACTGTACTTGATTTCTTAGATTACTCATAATTAAAAGATTTAGATACCTGCTTTTTTATATAGGTTGATTAAACATTGATTTACTTATTATATCCGGAGCGTTTTCCTTTTTTAATTTTTTTATTTCGCTTCCGGGTATGTTGTTTTGAAATGATTTCATAATTGTTATTTGTTGATTTACTTCCTATAGAGCCGTTTGCTGTTACCTTTTTTGATGCTGATACATTTTCAATATTTAGAATTAGGGAAGGTTTATAAAAAGGAGGGACGACTGGCTTATGCAACCTGTACTAACTTCTAAATATTGGTATTTTGCATTACAAAAAAGGTAGGGACAGCAACGGCCGGGAAGGAAATGGAAATACTGAAATTGAGAAACAACCGGAAGCGAAGTAAATGAATAAATGGAATTCCTATTAAGCGGGCGTCCTTTGTTACTTAGTTTATAGAATAAGGCTATAAGATTAGCACAACTTATTATTTATCGAATACATCAAGAGAAAAAATGAAAAGGATGCTCAAGATATTCTTAAGAAAGCTCTTTACCCAAAATGGAGTATTTAGCGAAATGAAGCGGTAATGTGCTGACTGCTATACAACTCATAGATAATGGTCATAATCTCTTAAATGTATAAAGCAGAATATGTTAATTACATTATTTAAGTATTTGCTTAAATACGTATTTTATTATACCTTTGAAATCTAAATAATAAATTAACCATGGAAATTTCGTGTACAAGAGCCCAAGCTGATCATCAACAACTTCTCAATTGTAAAAATGTTCTTGAAAAAATGGATGATAATTTTCAGGATATGACCAAACTACTATCTATTGCTGGTAGTGAGGTGCGTTTAAAAATTTTATTCCTCTTGAACATGGAAGACGAATTATGTCCCTGTGATATTGCTGATATTTTAGAAATGAGCGTACCGGCAATCTCTCAACACATCCGGAAAATTAAAGATGCGGGTTTTATCTCCTCAAGAAGAGATGGGCAAACCTTATATTATTCTTTAGTGAAGGATAAAACAGCTGTACTTGATGCTGTTTTCACTACTATCAAAATGGTTAAAAAAACTGCGTAAAATGAAAACTTCCCAAAAATCAAATAGTCCGGCATATTTGAGCATAATTACTGCAGTAACAGCTTCCGTATGTTGTATTACTCCCCTCCTGGCAATTTTAGCAGGTAGTAGTGGACTTGTAACCACTTTTTCCTGGATAGAACCTTTTCGTCCTTATTTGATTGCGCTTACTATAGGAATTCTTGGTTTGGCCTGGTATTTAAAATTGAAACCTAAAACACAAGAAGAAATAGATTGTGCCTGCGACGAGGAAGCAAAACCATCTTTTTGGCAGTCCAAAAATTTTCTATTCATAGTTACAGTATTTGCCGGATTGATGCTGGCTTTCCCTTATTATTCCAATATATTTTATTCACAGCCCAGTAAGGATATAGTGTATGTTTCTCAATCAAACATAATAAAGCACACCTTTGAAGTTGAGGGAATGACCTGTGCAGGATGTGAAGCCCACGTAGAAAGTGAGGTAAATAATCTGGATGGTATTTTATCAGTCAAGGCGAGTTACGAAAATGCCAATACCGTGGTAGAATATGATAAAACTAAAGTTGATTTGGTCGCAATTCGAGAAGCAATAAATAAAACTGGTTATAAAGTAATCGTTACAGAAAATAAAGAAGAGAAGTAGATGAAAAAATATGATGTATTTGTAATAGGTTCCGGGATGTCAGGTATGACCGTTGCTAATAAATGTGCCTCCAAAGGCCTTAAGGTGGGAATTACCGATGAACTTCCCTACGGTGGAACCTGTGCCCTAAGAGGCTGTGATCCTAAAAAGGTGATTATAGGAGCAACTGAAGTACGTGATTTTGCGCAAAGGCTTAAAGGAAATGGAATAGATACCGTACCTGAAGTCAATTGGGAAGATATTATGGCTTTTAAGCAATCTTTTGTGGATGCCATGCCTCCTAAAATTGAAAAAGGATATAAGAATAAAGACATAGACACCTATCACACTTCAGCTAAATTTGTATCTAATAACACCTTACAGGTAGGAGATGAAGTTATTGAAGCAGATAAATTCGTAATCGCAACAGGTGCAAAACCCCGGGTACTGGATTTTGAAGGTGGAAATTTGGCACTTTCAAGTACAGAATTCCTTAACCTGAAAAAGCTACCTAAATCACTTTTATGTATTGGAGGTGGCTACATTGCCTTTGAATTTGCTCATATCGCTGCGCGGGCCGGTGCCGATGTAACTATATTACATCGCGGAGAATTTCCATTGGAAAACTTTGATCGTGACATTTTACAACATCTTGTGGATGCAACCCGAAAGCTAGGAATTAAACTGGTTTTGAAAACCGACGTCTCTAAAATTGAAAAGAAAGAAGGCCATTATGTAGTAACAGGAAAATCAGATGGAAAAGAGTCAGCTTATAAGACAGCATCTGTCTTTAACTCGGCCGGTCGTCCTCCAGCGATTTTTGATTTAGATTTGGAAAAAGCAGGGATATCTTTTTCAAAAAAAGGAATCACAGTCAACGAATATCTTCAAAGCACCTCTAACTCCAATATTTATGCAGCGGGAGATTCGGCAGATTCTAAAGGCTTGCCCCTTACCCCTGTTGCGGTGATGGAAGGACATGTTGTGGCTTCAAACCTCATTAAAGGGAACAAGAAAAAAGTCAATTATCCCCCAATGCCTTCCGTAGTTTTTACGTTACCCACACTGGCATCAGTAGGATTGACCGAAGCAGAAGCCAAATCACAACAAATTGAATATCAAGTTAATTATAACAATGCGGAAAGCTGGTTCAATGCAAAACGATTAAATGTTCAGGAATATGCCTACAAAACCATTATTGATAAAGAAAATCAGACTATTCTTGGCGCCCATTTAATAGGCCCTAACGCGGAGGAAACCATCAATTTATTCGCCATGGCGATAAAGACCAAAATAAAAATCAATGAGTTAAGAACAATGATATTTACATATCCAACATTGTCATCAGATATCCCTCATATGCTTTAAAAATAAAAAGATTATGGAAATAGAACTAGTATCTACCATTACATGTCCTGGTTGCGGACATACAAAAGAAGAAGAAATGCCCACAACAGCCTGTCAGTTTTTTTACCAATGCGAAAATTGCAGTCAATTATTGAAACCAAAGGAAGGTGATTGCTGCGTTTATTGTTCTTATGGTACTCTTGCCTGTCCACCCATTCAGGAAGGAACAAATTGCTGCTAAAAATTTAAAATACTTTTGGAGACCTCCCCCACACCAGATGTATCTTGCTGAAAATTAAAAATATGATTCCTAGAGATCTAAGTAAAGATATAAAAACCCGCTTGCAGAGCATCAGCGGCCAGCTTAACGGACTTATAAAAATGCTGGATGAAAATAAAGATCCAGAAAAGATCCTGATCCAGTTCAAAGCTGCGCAAAAAGGGCTTGATAAGGCGCATTTTCTTCTTTTAGATGAAGTGTACCGCAAAGCGCTGGCGATTACAATTTCAGAAACGGTGGAGGCCTGTCCCGGTAATTGCGGTAATGAAGAGCGAATTGAATTCATAAGAAAACAATTCCCTGATCTTGAGCTTAACAGCCTTACCGATAAAATGAAGGAGGTTGATGAACTTAAACGAAGACTAGAATCTTATATTTCTGAAAATAGACCAGAGTAAAATATTCTTCTATTTAATTTAATACTATTTAAAATCTGTTTTACAAAAACAGGTTTTTTTATTTGGAGACCACCCTGGTTCCGCTCTTATCTTTGAACTGTTCTTTGAAAATAAGGATAAAACTGATTGTTAAATTAAATTCATATAAATGAAAAGACAAGTAGAAATATTTACGGCAAATTGTCCGGTATGCGATCCGGTAGTGAAAATGGTAAAAGAATTATCCTGCGATAGTTGCGAGATTACCACCTATAACCTGGTGGAACAATGTGAGGATAAGACCTGTATAGATAAAGTGCAGGAGTACGGTGTAAAGAGAATTCCCGCGGTGGCGGTTGATGGAAAATTGCTTGAGTGCTGTACAAACAATGGTATAAGCAAAGAAAAACTTATCGAAGCAGGAATAGGAAAAGCCAGTTARCAAAACCATCGTACTGAAATTAAAAYCTGAAACTTTTTATGGCAGCCATTTTTGGCTGCCTTTTTTTTTAATCAAATTAAAATGTTAAATCTTTATTAATCGGCTTGCCTACCCCCCGGGCTATGAGTCGATATTTGAAAAGAGGTTCGGCTCTTAATCTTTTATTTCTGATTTCCGAACAGATCAGGAAGTAACTAAAACCATTTAAATTATGAAACCATTAAGTTCAGAAATGCAAAAATGTATCGATGATTGCAACGCCTGCATTACTGCGGCGAGAATTTGCCTTGACCAACATTTGGGGGAACCAGACATGAAAGAATGCCACAAATTTTGTCTGGATTGTATTGCTTTATGCAGTGCGTGCGTCCAGCTGTTAGCCAGCCAGTCTGATTACTCAAAACGGCTATGTGCTATTTGTGCCGACTTATGTAAAGCCTGTGCTGATGAATGTGCAAAGTTTGACAGTGAAGTTTGCAAGCAATGCGCAGAAAAATGCAATGCCTGTGCCGAGAGCTGTAAAAAAATGGCAGCTTAAAAAACAGTTGTAGGATTTTTTTTTCCAATAGGAGCGGCTAAAAAGTTGCTCCTTTTTTTAATAAGGAAGCTAACATTAGGATACCACCCCAGGTTAGATTTTATGTTTGACATCTTTATAACTGTGAGATGGCAGTTTATTCAAGAAGCCAAATAAATATAACAGCTTTAAAATTCCCAGTAAAAATAATACAGAGTAATGGAAAATCCCAATTCAAATAAACCATTAAAAACCATTTTTCCACCCCTGGTCATGGCAGCGGGCTTAATATTTTTTCAGGCGTATATGATAGCGCCACTTATTCCTAAACTGGCAACTATTTTTAATGTATCAGAACAGCGGATTGGTCTTATAGTACCCGCTTACATGCTGGCTTATGGAGTTTCAGTACTTTTTTATGGCCTCCTATCCGATAAATTTGGAAGAAAACGCATACTTCAAATATCCCTCCTGGCTTTTATTGTATTAACAGCGATAACCGCCCTGGTGCAATCTGCTTCACAACTCATCCTGTTACGATTGCTCACGGGTTTAGGGGCAAGCGGTGTGGTGCCAATGTCCCTGGCCCTTGTAGGAGATATGTTCAAACCTTCGGAAAGGGGGAGACCCCTGGGACTTTTATTTGCCGCTATGGAAGGAGGAATGGCTTTAGGTTCTACCGCCGGGGTAATGTTGGAACCTTATACAGGCTGGCGCATGTTATTTTTGGCAACTGCACTATTGGCCGCTTTGGCATTATGGATACAAGTAGCCCGAATGGGCTGGAAACAGGAACCTCATAAATCCGGCCATACTTCATTAAAAAACATGTTAGGTGGGTTTTACAGGCTACTTGCTTTCCGGCGGGGGCTAAGGACGTATTTATTCGTATTCTGGAACGGGATCTTCCATTCAGGTATTTATACCTGGTTAGGGGTCTATTTTGTGCAAAAGTATGATCTGGGGCCAATAGAAATTGGTTTGGCCATTCTCGGTTATGGCCTGCCAGGATTTTTCTTTGGTTCCCTTATAGGGCGCACAGCTGATCGTAGGGGGCGTTATCCGATTATTTTAATAGGTTTGGCAACAGCAGCCATAGCAACAGCCAGTCTCGCTCTGGAAATACCCGTTCTTGTTGCAGCCCTTGCAGTCACCTTGATTTCTTTCGGATACGACCTCACGCAACCTTTATTTGCAGGTATAGTAACCGAATTGGGCGGCAAAAAACAGGGTGGACAAGCAATGGGACTCAACGTTTTTGCATTGTTTACGGGCTTTGGTATCGGTAGTCTGATTTTTGGGGAATTATTGAAACTAGGGTTAGATCAGGCGTTAATTATTTTTGCGGGCGTACAGGTAGTATTTACGATTGTAGCCGCACAACTTTTAAAAACAGAAATAAAATTATCAACTAAATGATAAAATACAAAATCCATTTTAATTCTGGTAAGGCCATAACCTTTTTAAGGTGGAGCATTGGCATAATTTTCATCTGGTTTGGGATGGTTAAATTTTTTGTTGGGCTAAGCCCGGCGGAAGATTTGGCTTCCTCAACCATTTGTACCCTCACCGGCCAATTCTTTCCACAAGGAAGTTGTATGCCTATATTGGCTATTTTTGAAAGCCTTATTGGCATATCCTTGTTATCGGGGAAGTTTTTGAAATGGGCTTTAGGCTTACTTTTCCTGCATATGTTAGGAACTTTTTCAACCTTCTTCATTTTTCCCGAACAAATGTTTTCCCATTTCCCATTTGTATTAACCATGAAAGGTCAGTATGTCATGAAAAATATAATCATACTGGGAGCAGTGATCGGTATTTGGAACTCAACAAGAAAAATGGTGTCCATAAGGGATGATCCCAAAAAATAGAATGTGCTGCAAACAATTTTTTAAAGCCTAGTTTAAATATAAAATTTTTAGCCTATGAGAACTACAGAAGAAGTATTAAAAGATCATCTGGAACTTTCTAAAAAGGGATCTATAGAAGAGGATCTGCAGAAAAACTTTTCCAAAGATTTGATCCTGCTTACTACGCATGGTATTTATAAAGGACATGAAGGACTAAGGGAATTAAATAAAATGCTGATAAAGGATTTCCCCGAAGCGGAGTTTAACTATATCAATTTTCTTTCTGAAGATGAAATAGCTTTTCTGGAATGGACTGCATATTCAGACAGTTCACAAATAGATGACGGAGCAGATTCCTACATAGTGCGCGAGGGGCTGATAATTGCCCAGACCATTCATTATACTATCCGAAAGATAAACTAATCATGCTACCCCGAGCAGCCCACTCCATTAGTTAAAAAAGCATATCATTCTTAAAAATAGGTGCTAAAACCTAGGTACCAGGTGGCCGTTTTTGTGGCTGGATTATTTAAAATGTCATTCTGCCACTGATAACGATAATTCAACCTTAAAACCGTTGCAGGTGACGGTCTAAAACTTATGGAAGGAGTAACCGCAATTAAATCATCCCCTATATTTGTATTAGTTTGAGTGAAGTTACCAATATTAAAATCAACATAATCTGTCCGAGCGGAGACGTTTAAGGATGCATTTTCCCAACCGAACATTTTCTTTTGCAACACTGGTTGAACTACATCCAGAAAAAATCCTGCTTGTTTATTTCCAAACTGTTGCGTAAATGTTTTTGGCACATCCACCCACACATAAGCGCCTTCTCCAACAATATAAGTGCCGGTTGATTCAATAGTAGTGCTAAGATCAATAGCGAAGACATCCACCCTCCTATTCTTTTCATCTATCTGTAGTCCATCTTCCATTACACGATTGTATGTACCGCCCATATAAGAAAAACCAACCTCACCTATATTTCTATTTCCTATAGCGAGTTTTGTAGTAATTAAAGGGTCACCGCTGAAATTTTCTTCAAAACGCTCTTCATTTTCTTTAACGGATGAAAGAGAGGTTCGATCTTTTGAATTATTAATTATACTATTGTCAAATCCATTTGAGAGGTATGCTTCATATCCGATAATCCAATCTCCAGTATTTGTTTTACCATACATTCCAAAACCTGCATTAGAAAAAGTGGCGGGTAGTAATTTTACTGCCACATCAGGTCTTTCTACAAACTCCCATTTAGGACCATCGTGATTTTGATTAAAAGCACCGATTGGATTCAAGATTATTCCACCTCGTAAATTGAGAAGAGGATCAAAGGAGATATCCATAGCAGCAAATTCTATGGCAATCTCTTTACCTCCCTCTTCAAACTCTACTTCCGTTAAAAATTTAATTCTTTTGTTAATTGAGGCAGACAGAAATAATGTTAAACGTCGTGCTTGAAAAGATAATCCTTCTGTCAATCCATCTTCCACTGCATATATCGAATTGGCTTCAAGATATCCCCCAATAGATACCGGAGCTTTATTTATTGTTAGAGCTGGTCGATTGTATACCGCATCCATGTTAAGTTGAGTATCTGTTGTATCTGACTTCGTTCTTTTAAGTATATCATCCTCGTTTTGGGCTATTAAATTTCCACTGAGGGTGAACAATATTAAGGTAATGATCAAATAATTAGGAGAATAAAATATAGATGTTTTCATCGTCTGTTTTCGTTGGAAATGTTTTTAGTTTTTGTTCAGCAGGTCCTTGTAATACGGTTCCTTCATTGGAAAATTGGCTTCCATGGCAAGGACAACTATAGATACCCCCACCAACATTAAGCTCGCACCCTCGATGAGTGCATTTTAGTAAGGAAGCTATATAGTCTTCACCAACTTTATATAGACAAATAGGGAATCTGTATTTGTTATTTTGTATAAGGACAAACTCTCTTTTAGACACCTTGTTATTTTTTTCAAGAATAAACTCATGCTTCGCTATGGTTAACTTATCTACCTCTTCCTTTGCTGTAGCATAGTAAATTCCACTGCATGAATGTAAAAAACCTAAACTTGGTATTGTTATAGCAACAGAGGAAAGGGTTTGGATAAATTTTTTTCTTTTCATCATAATGAATTTATAAATTCAAGTAGTTGCTTTTTTTCCTGATTCGATAGGGCATTGAACTCATCCCTTGAATTTTTGGCTTCACCGCCATGCATCAAAATGGCTTCCTCAATACTTCTTGCCCTGCCATCATGTAAAAGAAACAAACCTCCTCCTTGTGAGTTTTCAGAAAGGCCAATTCCCCATAGCGGAGGGGTTCTCCATTCGGATGTTTCAGCAAAACCTTCGGTATATCCATCGTCCAGACCAGGACCCATATCATGAAGTAGTAAATCTGTATAGGGATGAAATCCTTTATTAGATAGTGCTTCGATAGGCGAATATCCCGTTTTCATGCTTGGGGTATGGCAGGCAGCACATTGAATTCGGGAAAAAATTTGTTTGCCAGATACAACATCAGGATCATTTTGATTTCGAGGTATCGGAGCTTTTAAGGTTTTTAAATAAAAAACCACCTCGTTAACTACCTGAGTACTGATTTCCGGGTCCTCTTCCAGCCCGCTATAAGGATCTATAGGTTCAAATAATGATGTAATACCTATATCTTGATTATACGCACCTACTGTTTGATGCAATAAGTCATAACTAATTGCCTTTTTACCAAACCTAAAAATATATTTACCTCCACGTGAAATACTATTTGGCCGAATTTGAACATATTCAGGAGGATATGCGAAATGAGCTCTACCACTTATTCCGTCGCCATTCTCATCATAAGGATCGGCTAGAGAAAGTATACTTTCATCTGGAACAGCATCCAAAAAACCTAATCCTGTGACCGCAGGCGCAACCAAGGTTGTGAAGGGTGCTCCTGGAGGTAGCTTTTCAGGCTGAAACCCCTGAATTGCTTTATTCTGTAATTGATTTTTACCATCCCCAAAGTCTGCAAAAGGATTTCCTAAAGTATCACTTTGACCGAATCTTATAAATTGATTAAACGGGTGACCTTTACCATCCCCAGAATGACAACTAACACAGCTAGTACCTACGAAAACGGGGCCGAGTCCAGTTTCTGCGGTAAATACTTCATCATTGAACGCTATATCCCCATTCAAGAACTGAATCTGCTCTTCAACTGATAATCCTTCTACAGGGCCATCAAGAAGTTCATTTTCCTTTGGAGGAACAGGACCATATTCATCAGCTAATTTTTCACAGGATGTAAAAAAAGCGATAAAAATAATTAGACTTAACCATTCTATTTTCATTACCTAAAATATTATTTAGACAAATCTAAAATTTATTTTTTAATAATCTAAATATTGAAAGTTATTATCTTAAGAATATATTTTTAAAGTTGTAGGAATATATAGTATTAAGCTTCTTAAAAGATTTACCAACGGCGAAAACCTCGTTTGTACGTTTAAAGTTTCTAACTTGGAAGCTTTGTATTTACTCCTATGAGACAGCCTACCTATTAGGAGTATTATGAAGGTTCTCAATAATATGAGTATAATTCTGGTCGCCCCTCCTTTAGAAGTACTTGAATTGAAATACCAGAGAACTCCCGATTCCTTATATTACAGGGAATCGGTTTTTAATTGAAGTATTTTGTTTACAAAAGGTCAATTTTCTACGCCTCTTAAAACTTCAACTTTTAAAAAGAAAAATAATGAATTCCATAGAATCATTAGATTAAGAAAAAGTTGGTAGGTAAACATTTTTAAATAATCAGGGCTTATGAATAAAGTCTTTTAAGACAAAAAAATACAATAAAAATGATGCAATGACCAAAAGGATTAATGAAAAAATTCCAAAAAGCTTTTCTTTTTTAGTTATTTTATTCCGGGAAGATTTTTGACCCTTCTTCTTTCTTCTATTTCTCCTATATTTTGACATTTTTCTTCTACACTTTCTTTTGGGTAAATTGCAAACTTATCGCTTTAAAAAGGGTTTATTCCCTCTAATTAGATAAAAATTCATTGTACTGTAGTCTTACAATTGCCTTAATTTAGGGCACCTAGGATACCATAGGAATATTTCACAAATAATTCTGTGGTCTTACTGAAGGTATGAAGCTCAGGAATTCAGTTAATTTCTAAAAAATAGTGACTTCATAAACTTAAAAATGCAGATTTGTTTTCAATCCTACTATCATTTTAAAATAAGTACAGGAACTTCTGATTTGAAAATCATTTTCCGTCTCAGCCCCAGTTCAGTTAGTTTTTCTATAAAGGCATGTTTCCTGTAAAGTAGCGCCAAAATATCTATGGCATTATCTTTCAAAAAACCGGTTATTTTATCTTCAGTTTTCCCTTCGGAAAAAAGGTGAACAGAAATATTCTGTAGATTAAAAAACTCCTCATAATAGTTTTTTATCTCCTGTTCTTTAATAACTTCATCTTTACTTTTAGCAAAATGAAATATAAAAAGGCGCGCGTTAAATGCCTTTAATAGATCAGCCAGAACCTTTAGTTCCCTATCAGGTTTCAGATTATCTGAATCCAGCGCCAGACAAATTCTTTTTAAACCAAAAGTTTCTAAATCTTCAGGTACAACCAGCACAGGGCAGGGTACATCCTTGCTCACTTTTTCACTGGTAGTTCCTGCAAGGTAACCTTCTACCTCACCTGCACCTTCTGTCCCCATAATTATCAAACCTGCTTTTTCTTCTGTTGCTAATTGATAAATTATATCTGAAGGTCTTCCTGGGGCTACCATACTCTTATATTTTATTGTCGCCAGACGTGGAAAATTTTCGAGAAATTCCAGCATTTTTTCTTTGTACAATTTCTGATAAGAACTAAAGTTGTCGGCAACCGGATAAACTATAGCCCCGTATCCGGCATATTGATAACCTTCAGAATAGGCATGAACAAAGATAATTTCTGAATTTAAAGATTCGGCCACCTTTATGGCATACTCAACTCCAATTTTGGAACTTTGACTAAAATCAATCGGAACTATTATTTTCATGGTTTTTTAATTTTAATTATACATTCAGTTTTTCAATTAATTGTTTAAATAAAAGCTTTATTGTTTAATCCACTTTTTGGCAATCTCCTTTTCCTCTAAGTCAAAATATTTTACTTCAGCATTGGTAAAAGGTTTCATGAACTTTGTAATCCAGTCCTGCCATTTTTTATCACCTACCATGGCGATTTTTTCATAATCTTTTGCGTGGGCAGTATCCATTTTTAGATCTTCCCACAGGCCTGGAAAATCCCAGCCGGTAAAATTCTCCATTTCAAAATACCAGCGTACGTTTAATCCTTTGTCCAAAATAGCATGAATAATGGGATGTACCTTCTCAATATCCATTTCGGATAAATCTCCCGATGCTCTGGTTGCAATAATATTATCTCCTGAAATCTCTATAATTTGTAACATATCTATTTTTATTAATTATTAACCGCCTAAATCGTAAAACCATTCTTCAGCTTTCATAATTCCTTCTTTTATGGCATTTCCCTTAGTATAATTCTTTTCTATAACCAGACTTTTAGCAATTTCCAGGGCTTTTTGCTTCACTGCAGGATGGAGGCCATCCAAACTGGTTTTAAATTCTTCAAAGGTCCATTCCATAGCTTCATTTTAATGGTTGAACAGTTCTTTTTCTTTTTCGGGATCCATCTCATTCTTTGACTTTTTGTCCAAAAAATAATCCAGCACGATGCCCACTATAATTGCTCCCACAAAAGCAACATACACCTGCCAGTTAAACTGAACTACCAGAGACAGGCTAATAATTATGGCCAAAATGGGTAGGATAGGTACTTTCCCTATGGAAAGGGGAACTTTAAAAGGTCTTTCTTTGTCAGGTGCTTTATAACGCAAAACGATGAGTGCAATATTCACAGCTACAAAAACGAGTAACGCCCCTAAAGAGGACATTCCTGCGACAATTTTAATATCTCCCAATAACAAAAATGCCGCTACCGCAGCCATAACCACCAGTGTAGTTACCCAGGGTACTTTCTGTGCATTGGTCTTGGTCATAAATTTTGGAAGCTCGCCCACGCTTGCCATACCGAAAAGCAACCTGCTAATGGAAATAATGCCACTAAAAGCCGCATTAGCCGTAGCAAAAAGTGCCGCAACTGCCAGGGCTACGGGCAACCAGGAATTTAAATTTGAAGCGGCCAGCGACAATGGGGAATTTACCTTTGCTATTTCTGCGGGGTCACTTATATTGAGTACCGTAAAAGATATTAGTAGGTATATAATTGTGGTAAACACCATTGTCAATAAAAATGCCCTCGGAATCGTCTTGCCCGGATTTTTTACCTCGGAACCCAATGCTGCCATATGCTCAAAGCCGGTATAAACAAAAAATAAGGTAGCAGTCGCTGCCAGGGTGCCGGAAAAGGACTCCACTTTAAAAAATTCTGATTTTGGTGGTCCTGTTTCCAAAAGTCCGACCGCAATAAGAATAAACAATCCCAATAGCTGAATACTGACCATAATGATATTGGCGGTAGATGATTTTTTGATGCCCGTAATGCTTATAAATGCAAGAATCAGTAGCACAGCATAGCTAACCAGTAAGGAAGGGATGTTAAAAAACGTATTGAAATACCCTGAAAAAGCAAGTAGCACCGCGGCGATGGTGGCCGAACTGTGAAATGCAATCGTCCAACCTGTTAGAAAAGATGGAATGTCGATTTTTGGAAAAGCTTTCCGTACAAAAATGAATTCTGCACCGGCATTAGGATAGGTAGAGGACAGCTCTGCATACGACATTGCCGAGACACTGGCCGCAATGGCGGCAAAAATAAAACTCAACCAAAGGTCTGTTCCCGCCTGTCCAGCGGCTGCACCAATTACAGTATATATTCCAGCACCAACAATGGTACCTACACCATAAAAAGTAAGGCGAAGAGTACCCAGAGATTTTTTTAATTCTGCCATAATACTATTAGTAATATATTATCCATTTCTATCTAAATTCCTTTTTTCCATCTCTGCCTTTACGATGCCACGCTCAATAGCCTCTTCTTTTGAACAATTTTTGTTCAAATAGAAATCCCTTGCATATTTTAATGCTACTGCTCTAATATTTTCATCCAGCACATTAAGCCTCTCCTGGTAATCCTTAAATAAATCCTCCTTCATTTTTTAAAATAGTTTTAGAACAAAAAACACCATAGTTAAAAGATATACAATATACGCTGCATCGAAAACGAATATCTGCCATCTGCTGAACCCGTGAAGTTCCTTGCTTTGATGGACAAATACTGAATATAAAAGCGGCATCAGTCCTACAAAAGCCAGGTTGACCCAAAACAACTGGAAATCTTCGATTGGGGTCGTTACCAGTGCCAGGGGGAAAAATGCCACTGTCATGGTAACGGCATTATCTGCAATCACACTGGTGGTACCCGCAGTCACTTCACCTCCCTTTACCACACTCCATGTTTTGAATATTTCAGGGGCGGTAGTCATAATTCCGGTGATAAACAACCCTCCAACAATTTCGGAAATATTCAGTGCCGAAACAATATTTTCGGTAGCTTTTACAATAAAAAAAGCCCCCACGGCTATGGCCAGGGCCCCTGCAACCGAAAGCCATATTTTCTTTTTATCCCATTCTACCTTCTGACCCTTTTCCCTGCCTTTTATAATGGCATGCGTTAAAAAAGCCGCATAGGCAGCCAGCATGATCCACCCATCAATGGGTTGTAATCCACGCCAGGCTTTGGGAAGCGTTAATATAGCCACCAACCCGATAATTACCAGATAGGGGATAGATAATACCGAGACGGAACGTTTGTTCAGGGCCAGCAGGTTGGCATCCAAATGTTTTTGATGCTCCTTATTGTTTTTAAACTTTCTTCTGGAAGCAAAGTATGCAATGGTTACCATGAGCGGAATGGAAATGATATTGGAACCAAGCAAATTCCCCAACCCGATATCAGATACCCCACGGGCGGCGCTCGTAATATTTATCGCCACTTCAGGGCTCGCTGTTACAATAGCCAGGAAAGCTGCCCCTGCAGAAGCAGTAAGCCCCCATTGTTTGCGCAGCATCTTTAAAGGGGTAAGGAGTTGATCAGCACCCCAATGGGCAGCCCAAGCTGCCAATCCCAATACTACTACCCAAAGCCAAGCGTTCATAACTAATCGATTTTTATAATTGTCCTGTTACTTTCAGTATATTTCAACTTTTTCTTATCCGATATTTTCTGGTCTTTTTTTTGTTGGCTTTGAAAGATCAGGAGTAAAATCACTCCCGTGCTAATCCAAACATCTGCGGTATTGAATACAGGGTCGAAAAAAGTAAATTCATTACCTCCCCATAATGGCAGCCATTCCGGAAGCCTTGTATCAATAATAGGGAAGTACCACATATCCACCACATTGCCATTTAAAAATCCGGCATAACCACCGCCTGAGGAGAATATTTCTGCAATATTGCGAAGTGCGGGATCACTTTTTTCAAAAATCAGTCCGTAAAATGCACCGTCAATCAAATTGCCCAATGCACCTGCGTATATAAATGCGGCACAGATTATAAAGACTTTTGCATATCCTTCACGTATCATCTTTTTGATATAAAAGGTCCCCCAAATAACGGCTACGAAGCGAAATAGTATTAAAACAAATTTGGCCAGATAACCTTCGCCAAATTTAAAGCCCCAGGCCATGCCGGCATTCTCCAAAAAATGTAAGCGAAACCAATCCAGGCCAAACACAAAATATTCCTCGCCATAATAAAAATGGGTCTTCACATAAATCTTTATGGCCTGGTCTATTACCAACAACAGTAAAATTAATAATGCTACACTACTTTTATTCATAATTTCCTTATTCTTGCCCAACGTCTTGTGCAACATATATTTGCATTATTTAGATAATTTTAAAATTCTTATGGCGCCCCGCATTACAAACGTGAAAACGATGCCGCCAATTACCAAATCGGGCCATTTGCTATCCAGAAAATAGACCAGCACCCCGGCCAGTATCACCCCGCCGTTTACGATGATATCATTGGACGTAAAAATAGCACTGGCCTGCATATGCGCCTCCTTACTTTTGGCCTTATTTATCAACCAGAGCGAAATAAGGTTCCCCAGTAAGGCTAAAATGGAAACTATGATCATCCATTCGAACATTGGTGTTTCACTACTTGTAAAAAACCTTCTTAATACCTCTGCAAAACCAAGTGTTGCCAATGCAATTTGAAAGTAGCCGCTGAATTTTGCCACCTTCTTTTTTCTGGAAATGGCACCACCTACTGCAAATAAACTTAGCGCATATACTATCGAATCTGCCAGCATATCCAAAGAATCTGCAATTAGGCCCATAGAAGAAGAAATCCACCCCGTGGTCATTTCGATAATGAAAAAGCCGAAATTTATCCCCAGGACCCACCAAAGGATTGTTTTCTGTTTGGATTGGTCTTCTATTACGGGAGGCTCGGCTTCTTCGGTCCCCATAAATTTATCACCTAATTTTAATTCTGAAATCGAGGCTTTGATTTCCTCATTCCCTTCAAGGTGATATACTTCAAGTTTTCGATTGGGTATATCAAAATCCAAATATTTCACTTGAGCATAAGATTCCAATTTCATCCGGATCATCTGTTCTTCTGAAGGACAGTCCATTTGACTTACTATAAAAGTACTTTTGTTCATTTCTCCCATATCACTTAACTATATTTTTCCTTCCTTTATTGGAAGTTAATAAGAGAATTACCGCACCGCCAATAGCTGCAAGTAATGAAGCTATCAAAATGCTTATTTTCGAAATTTTAATCAATTCCTGATCATTAAATGCGAGATTGGTAATAAAAAGGGACATGGTAAAGCCAATTCCCGCGATCATACCAATTCCAATTATATGTTTCCAGTTTAGTGTAATATGTAATTCGGAAACTCCAAGTTTTTGCCCGATCAATGTAAAAATACCAATCCCTGTTACTTTCCCAATAGCTAATCCCAAAAGGATCCCCAGCCCTAAAGAACCGGAAACAACCTCAATTAAATTTACATCGAGCTTTACTCCCGCATTCGCGACTGCAAAAATTGGAATGATAAAGAAAGCATTGAAATCAACAAGGGAATTTTCCAGTTTGAGCAAAGGAGGCCTTGAATTCTCAGTATCTGTTTTAATAGCTTTTAAAATTATTTGTTGTTTTTTATCCTGAAGAGGATTTAATTTTTCCAGCTCTGTTTTCTCAAGATTAGTAACGTTTGTGGCGGTCCTTTCTTTTAATATTTTACTGTCTAATTTGGGCACTATTGGAATGGTAATGGCAAAAAGTACTCCCGCAATAGTTGGATGGATCCCCGAATTAAGGAAGCAATACCATAAGATGATCCCAATAATAATATACCAAATCAAATTTTTGATCCCAGTCCAATTCATTAATAATAATAACCCAAATGCCCCCATGCCCGATCCAAGGTATATCCAGCTCAACTCGTTGCTATAAAACAATGCTATCACCAATATGGCACCTATATCGTCAGCAATAGCGAGGGCTATTAAAAATGTTTTTAACTGCCTGGGGACATTTTTTCCCAGTAGGCCAATAATCCCTAGTGAATATGCGATATCGGTAGCCATAGGGATGCCCCAACCCTTTATATTTTCAGTGCCTAAATTTAGGCTAATAAAAATGAGGGCCGGAACTGCCATGCCACCTAAAGCTGCCAACAATGGGGCTGAGGCTTTTTTAATTGAAGATAATTCCCCCACCATAACCTCCCTCTTCAATTCAAGGCCGGCAACCAAAAAGAAAATTGCCATTAGGCCATCATTGATCCATTCTTCAATTGTTAGCCCAAAACTAAGATGCTCGGAAAATTCAAAAAGCAATTCATCGCCAAGAAAATGATGATAGGCACCTGCCCACTTTGAATTAGCTAAAAGAAGGGCAACTATAGTAGCAATTATTAAAAAAATCCCCCCAGCTGTTTCCCTGTCGAGGAACTTTGTTGCCGTTTCCCTGATATACCCAATAGTGGATTGATTTCGAACTGATTGCCCCATTTTATCTTATCTGTTTTTTGAGTTCATTACTTAAACCTTAATATTTCAAAAAGCTCAGTAGCGTCTTAATTTTTAAGAACTTACTGTTAGGTCAACTTTAAATATGCAACGCCCTGTCTTCGGTAGCTGCCAGACAGGCCTCCTTAAAGGTCTCGGAAAATGTGGGGTGACCGTGTGACATTCTTGCAATATCCTCGGCAGCCGCCCTAAATTCCATCGCTACCACCGCTTCGGTATAACTGTCTGCTATGCGAGGGCCTATCATATGCACGCCCAATATCTCATCGGTTTCCTTATCTGCGATTACCTTGATAAAACCATCCGTATCCATACTTATCTTCGCCCGTGCGTTTGCCTTATAGGGAAAAGAGCCCGTTTTTATACTTCTATTGGTCTTCTTCAGTTCTTCTTCCGTCAAGCCTACACCGGCGACCTCAGGCTGGGTGTACACGATATTTGGGATAAGGGAATAATTGATATGTGGCTTTTGACCTGCTATGCTTTCGGCTACAAAAACGCCTTCTTCACTGGCTTTATGGGCAAGCATTGCCCCCCGGATTACATCCCCAATGGCATACACACCCTTGACATTGGTTTCAAGGTTTTTATCTACCGTTATCTGTCCTTTCTCATTGGTTTCCACTCCTATATTTTCAAGCCCTAAACTGGCGGTGTATGGTTTTCGGCCAATGGCCATAAGACAGTAATCGCCATCTAAACTCATTTCTTCTTTATCGGAAAGATTTTCCGCTTTCAATTCTACTTTATCCTCAGTTGCCGTTGCGTTTGTCACCTTATGTTCCAAATAAAAATCAATTCCCTGTTTTCTAAGGGAACGGTGCAATTGATGTCCCAGTGCGCCGTCCATAGTGGCGATAAGGCTATCAAAATATTCTACTATGGAAACCTTTGAACCCAGGCGGGCGAATACGGAACCTATCTCAACACCGATAACGCCACCCCCAACGACCATTAAGTGCTTGGGGATTTCCTGTAGGGCAAGGGCTTCGGTGGAAGAGATGATACGCTTTTTGTCTATTTTAATATTGGGCAGTGAAGCGGGTTTGGACCCTGTGGCAATGATGATTTTATCGGTTGTTATGGTTTCCGTTTTGTCCCCGCCCTTAATCTCAATCGTGTTTTTGTCCTTGATGGTGCCGTGGCCTTGATAGACGGCAACCTTGTTCTTTTTCATCAGATAATCAACACCATTGATGATTTCCTGTACCACATCCTGAACCCTTTGGTTCATTTTCAGGATATCGACATTGGCCTCTTTAACATCAATCCCAAAATTTTCGAATTGATGCTTGAGTTTGTAATAATGCTCAGAGGCTTCCAACCAGGCTTTTGACGGGATACAGCCCACGTTAAGGCAGGTGCCGCCAAGCGTGTTGTACCTTTCAATAATGGCTACTTTTAATCCTAATTGGGCGCAACGGATCGCACTTACATACCCGCCCGGGCCAGATCCTATTATAGTTACATCAAATTTTTCCATATTCACATTTTTTTAAGTTAGTTACGGTGGAAAAAACCTTAAGCTTGACCATTGGGGGCTGGGATTCAGGCTTAAGGCACTCCCACCTATTATTTTTTACTACAGTTTTTACATATCCCTTTTAAAACTAGGTTCACATCGTTCACCTCATACTGGTTTGGCAAACTCTCTTCCGATATTTTATTTGGTAAACAGATTGTTTTCTTACAATTGGTACAATGAAAGTGCATATGTAAATCTGTACTGTGTTTACCTTTGGCGTTTTCATCGGAAATCGCATATTTTGCAAAAGCAGTTCCATCGTCAATTTGGTGCACCATGCTTTTTTTCTCAAAGAGCTTTATCGCCCTGTAGAAAGTGGTCTTATTGGCTGTTTTGATATTTTTATTGATAAAGACTTTTTGCATTTCATTTAAACTTACTGCATAAGTTTTCCTTTTGAGGTATTTGTAAATTTTCAACCTCATTTCAGTGGGACGTATCCCTTTTGACGATAATTTTTTTTCCGTTTTTGTCATTTTATATTCTTTCGAAAAACAGTCTAAGTCCGGATCTAATCTTTTTTATAAGCCAAAAGCCTTAACGCATTAAAAACCACCAGAAGCGTCGAACCTTCATGGATTACTACCGCCACTCCAATATTTGCCAAGCCGAATATGGTTGAAGGTATAAGCAGGGCCACAATACCAAGGCTAACCCAAAGGTTTTGCCTGATAATCGCCTTTGCCTTCCTGCTTAAACCTATGGCAAAGGGCAGGGTTTCCAACTTATCGGCCATTAGCGCAATATCCGCCGTTTCCAGGGCTACATCACTTCCCGCAGCACCCATAGCTATTCCTACAGTGCTGTTTGCCATGGCAGGGGCATCATTAACGCCATCGCCCACCATTGCCACCTTGGATTCCTTTTCTTTTAATTCTTTTATAGCATCCACTTTTTCTTCCGGTAATAAACTACCCCAGGCATCGGTCAATCCTATTTCTTCTGCTACTGCGTCTGCTACCTTCTGGTTATCACCAGTAAGCATGATCATTCGTTTAATTCCTATTTCTTTTAATTTTTTAAGGGTTCCCTTGGCGGCTTCACGAGGGGTATCCATTAATGCAATGATGCCTATATATTCTTCATTTTTTCGTATAAGCATTGTTGTATTTCCACCACCTTCAAGACCACGCACTTTCGTAGCTATTTTTTCGGAAGGTGTACTCTCATCAAGCCCTTCGTACAGGTCGAGGTTACCTATATAGATTTTATCATTGCCAAATGATGCTTTAATCCCTTTACCCAGAACTGCCTCTAAATTAGAGGCATTTGGGATTTCCTCGCCTTCCAGACGCTCTTTTCCATCACGAACTACAGCTTTGGCCAGGGGGTGATCACTAAGACCTTCCACGGCTACTGCTATTTTGAGAAGTTCATTGTCTGAAATATCCCCAAGTGGCACCACTTGGGTAAGTTTTGGCTTTCCTTCCGTTAGAGTTCCGGTTTTATCAAAGGCTAGGGCGGTAATAACCCCCAGGTCCTCCAGAGGGCGCCCTCCTTTAATTAATACCCCGCCACGGGCAGCTCTGGCCACTCCACTTAATACAGCACTTGGGGTCGAGATTGCCAACGCACAGGGACTTGCAGCTACTAATACGGCCATCGCCCTGTAAAAGCTGGCGCTAAAGGGTTCGTCAATAACTAAAAAAGCAAACAAAAGAATCCCGACCAAAATAAGGACGGACGGCACAAAATATTTTTCAAATTTATCGGTGAGCAACTGGGTAGGCGATTTTTGAGTCTGAGCTTCGTTAACCAGTTTCACCAATCGGGAAAGCGTTGAATCTTTGGCTGCTTTGATAACTTTAATCTCCAAAGTATTGTTCCCATTGATCGTTCCGGCAAAAACGCGGTTTTCATCTTTAATATCATCTACCTCTGAGTAATCCTTCTCAACATCTTCTACGGGAACTTTATCTACCGGTACACTCTCCCCGGTTATTGGAGCCTGGTTAACACTACTCTGCCCATCTACCACTACGCCATCTGCAGATATTTTACTATTTGGTTTCACCACAATGATATCCCCAATATTGAGTTTTTCGATACCAACTTCTTCCGTTTTACCATTTTTCTTAACCAAAGCTGTTTTTGGCGCCAGTTCTGCCAGTGCAGCTATAGATTTTCGTGCTTTGTTCATTGCATAATGCTCCAAGGCATGCCCCAGGCTAAAGAGAAATAATAACAAAGCTCCTTCAGCCCATTCCCCAAGAATAGCTGCTCCTATAGCTGCGACCAACATGAGAAAATCAATTTCAAATCCACCTTTGGCTACGGTCTGTATGGCTTCTTTTGCTGTAAAGTAACCTCCAAAAAAGTAGGCACCTATGTATAGGGATAAGCTGACCCATTCCGGTATTGATGTTACGTAGGACAAACCAAAACCAATACCCAAAAGAGCACCACAAATAATAGCAAAAATAAGTTCGGTGTTTTTCCCAAAAATACCTCCGTGGGCGTGGGAATGTTCTTCCCCGGCCCCGTGGCTATCCGCTTCTCTATGATTCTGGAGATCAGTATCTTTATGCTTTTGTTCTTCTATATCCCTTACCTTTTCTTTATTTAAATTTTGAGGATTCTTTTCGGCAGATTTAAAGCCCTTATTCTCAGCAGAGGAGCTTTTTTTAACTTGTAGGTTTTCTTTTTCGAGCTTTGTAGTTATCTCATCAAAACTTGTTTCCCGTTTATCATATTCTAAACGGATCATTCCTCCGGCATTGGCGGAAGCTTCCAAAACACCATTGATATTCAACAGACTCTTTTCTATAGTCCTTGCATGCCGGGTATGTCTAATCCCCTCAACC
>SRSL01000040.1 GCA_009735695.1 Christiangramia bathymodioli | reverse complement strand
ATAACCTAGGTAGCTGAGGGCACATGCGTCCTTAGCACAAGGCGCTGGTCGCTCAGGGACCTATAAATACCCCCGCACAGTCCCCGTGAGGGGCCAGATGAACAGAGCTATTGCCTTCTAGCACGTAACCCTGTTATCATCACTGTTCACCCTTGTTGGCCWCCTTGCKRCTGAGAGCAAGTKCCAACAWTTGGCGCCCACCGTTCGTGCTACGASAAAACCACCCGCGATGGCACCCAAGAGAGCTAACCCSAAGGCTGACGAGGCTGCGAAGGCAGCACTGCTGGCCGCAAGAAAGGGCAAGGCCCTCGCCCTCACCCAATCCACCCACCAAGAGCCCAYTGARGACAATGTYCCCCRCACCGGCGAAGACGACACCTTCCGCACCTGCGGGCCCGAAGGACARTCGCAGCCGCCCCCAGGCTTCGCCCCACYGGARGGCGCGGAYCTCACCGARGACGGYGARGTCCTCGGCGTCTCARCRGAAGAACAGCTACAGCTGCGCGCCCTGCGCMTCAAGAACCGCAATCTCCAGAGGCAGAAAGAGATACTRGARGCCAAGCGCCAGCGTGTGTCCGCACTAGCCAAGGTGCGGCARATGATACGCGACGAGGAGCAGAAGGCCCAAGACCTCGAGCGCGAGATCGCGCTGATGCAGCGCGAAGGCCACCTCGGYCTRCAGCAMGRGCCACCCCTCCAGCAGCGCGCACAACCGGAAGACACGCGCGAAGGCCACCTCGGCCTGCAACATGGGCCACCCCTGCAAGACCGCGCACAACCGGAAGGCCCGCGTTTCCCCCAGCGCGACCACACCTTCCCGCAC
>SRSL01000006.1 GCA_009735695.1 Christiangramia bathymodioli | reverse complement strand
GGTAGCATATTTCTTAATCCAGTAGTAGATGGAAGTTCTGGAAACCCGATATTTTTCTGAAGCATGATTAATGGAAATACGTCCATTGTGGATCTCATCGATGATCTTGAGCTTAAGATCAAAGCCTACTTTTTTGTAGGAATTTTTTCGACAGTCTTGATTCGTTGTTCTCATCTGATAGGTAACTAAGTTGTTGAATATTTAGTAAACCTATTTCAGGAAATGACACTAAAAATAATTGCAGCTAACGGTCTCGGTTATCGCCAGTTGGCGGAGTAGGGAACGCGGATTTGTCGGCTTAGTGTTGGTTTGTTGGTCAAGTTAATTATTTTCTTTCTAACGCTGCCGCTTATTGGCGATGAACCGTTGTTCTACGCTGTTTTATTTCTCTTGCTTGATTTGAAAGTCTATTCCAAAATTTTCTAGATATTCACTTAAAGAGTTAAGACCTACATTTCTTCTTCTCGAATCAACATGTTCTGGATCTTTTAAATCATACAATTTCCAAGGTTCTGAATTTGATCTTCTATAAACTTGTGTACCATAAATTTGTGGCTTATCATAATCCATCATCATTCTATCTTCCATCATAGCAACAGATTTTTTTCTCAAATCACCATTTTCAGCTGATTTTTTTAAAACTGGAAAATATGTCTTTCTTGCTTCCTTATTTGCATGTTGTAGCACTAACCATATAGTTGAAAAGTCTGACCTAGAAACCTGTTCCCAATTTGGCATTCCACATTGGTTTAATATGTTAATTACTGAATTTAAATTTTCTTCATCAACCTTTGGATTATAATCACCAGAATTTCTCATAGCTTGGTCAGTTGAATCTATTTTCTTTAACAGGAAAGATAAGTTTGAGCAATCAATTTCTTTGTATTGAATTTTTAAGCTTGCTTTCTTTTCTAAATCATTTTGAATTTGTTCGTTAAGTTGAACATCTTCTTTCGTTGGTTTGCGAAGAACAATTTCTTGAAGTTCACCTTTATTATCTTTATAAAGGTCTTGTGCCCATATTTTTTTCCAGTTTGTTATTTTTTTAATTGAATCTGTTTTTAAAATATTTCCTTCATAATCTCTATAGAGAACATCATTATCAATTGAAAATATTTGATACGGAAACTTTTCTTTCTGTTCCTTTCTAGAAACTTTAATTAATTTGTCTGAATCGGCATGATCATTTTTACAACCGATCAATATTAAGAAGATTAAAATTTGAAGCAGAAAGTTTCTCATAAAATTGCGTAGAACGGTTTGCGGTTATCGCAAGTTGCGGGAGTAGGGACCCGGACTTGTCGGATTAACAGTTTGTTTCCTGGTTTCTAAAATTACACTTTTTCGACTAAACCCGTTATTTGCGATTAACCGATGTTACCTATAGTTGTCCTATTAAATTTTACTTATTTAGTCCTGTCATAATTTGAAAATATGAATTTGATCTCTCAACATCTTTCAACCAGGCTTTATTAAAATCATCAACTTTCATTTCGGATATTCTGGAAATCATAATATTCTTTAATTCTTCCTTGGTCAATTTCTTACCGGTTTTTTTAAAATAAATCTCTTGCTTATATAGGTTAGGAAGAAAAGACAAAAGTTTTCTCCATTTACTTTCAACTTCGCTTTTACCAACTACTTTATAAATCGTTCCATTACAATCACAAAATAAGTGACCTAAGTAATATTCTTTAAATATTGAGTATTTACTTGTGTATATGTATTTATCGAAATGAATTAATATCGTTAGATCTTCTTGCTCATTCCATTTTTCTATTGAAATATTTAATATTGGAAAATTCATTATTTCAATTTTTACTTTTTTGAAAGCTGGATGAATTTTCTCCATCAGTTATTAATAAAACTGAATTTATCTTATTAATTTTTTCTTTCAAGTTCAATTTTTCAGGCAATTATAGGTAACGGCCGCGCATAACACAAGTCGCGGGAAATCGGACTCGGAGTTGTCGGCTTACTGTTTTTTAATTGGTTTCTAAAATAACCATTTTCACCAAACTACCCGCTATTTGAGTTATGCGCTGTTGTGTGTAGTTTCTTTAACGAAATATTCTTTTCGGAAAATGATATTTGACTAACTGATAAATTTATTCCAAAACGCCACAATTTTCTTCAAATTTTTCAACTAGTTCTATAAGGCTTGTTGGATTATTGGAATAGTTATTATTTTCTATTTCTGTAATTATTGGAGGACAATCTTTAAATACTTTTTTGGCTGTTTTCGTAAAAAGTTTTTGTTTTCTAAGCACTATCTGTTTGTATACATTAGGCTTATCTTTAGGTTGAATAAAATATACGTCCGGTGAATATCTACTTACACTTTTAAAAATTTTGTGGTTTTCTGTTTCCCCGACAAGTTCGTTTAAAATTGTTCTACCTCTGAAATCTAATGGTTCTAACGTTCGTAAACCTCTATCTACCATTTTTATTAGTCTGATATCTTTAAAATGTTCCCAACTTTCTACATAATCCTCTTGAGGTCTTTCTTTAGTAAATATTAAATCGCTGAAATCAATAGGATTAACAAATCCAAATCCTACAATAGTGCTATCTGTTGTAGTAGTTATAATCACAGGTTTAAATAAATTAGCTGGTTGGTTTGACCGCAAACTTGCTGTTGGAAGTTGCGCGAATAGGATCGCAGGCAACAGAGTTAGGAATATTCGTATGGCTAAATGAGCAGGTTTCATGTACATAATGATTTGGAATCAAAAATCTGAAATGATATTAAAAACCGCAATAGTCAAATCAATTTTTACAATTCTTTTTTAAAAAGTGGATTCAATCAGAAATTACACACAACGGTTGCGATTAACGCCAGTGTGCGGAAATTAGCACGCGGAGTAGTCGGCTTGTTATTTTGTTGTTTGGAGTTCTAAGTTATCGATTTTGTTCAAATACCGCATATTGGCCTCGTTAATCGCTGTTGGCAACTGGCATATAGTTCTAATATATTCTAAAACTATATCTAAATATAGAACTTTACTAATTGAATCGATATATTCATGATATAGCTTAACTATTTTCAATAATATCTCTTTTAGTATATTTAATTATATCGATTATGTTATTAATCTCAATTGTTATATATTTGTATAACAATAAAAAACCCACCTGTTCCAGCAGATGGGTCTTTTAGAAAAGTTACAGCTCTCTTAAGATCATATAGATCAGGAGCATTGCTAAAATTAAATGTTCCATTGGAATCTCAATTTTCTGGAACACTAATACCCGAAATCCGAAGTTGCACCTTCGGATTTTGTATTTCAAATCTGGATAGTTCCTCTTTACCAGATTGATGTAAAGATACGAAATAAAGCAACGCCTAAAAAAAACATAAACTGAGAATTGATTACATATATGGAATCAACTTTTAGTTTATTTTCTTGTTATTTTTAATTGCTTTTCATATAGGTTTAAAGCTTTCGTAATCTGAGAATTATAATTACTCTATAGAATCGGATTTTATAATAAATGTCAATGAGTTGAGATTTTAGTAATGCTTGTTGCCAACGGCTGCGGTTATCGCAAGTTGCGGGAGTAGGGGACGCGGACTTGTCGGCTTAGCGTTTTCTTTCTTGGTTTCTAAAAATACACTTTTTCTACCATACCCGGAATTTGAGATTAACCGCTGTTGCCCACTGTATGTTAGTCCACATATCCATAATACCTAATCTCAGTTAATTTTTGATCGATTAATCTAAATTCAAATTGATTGGTTTGTTCAAAATTTGAGAATATTATTACATCGGAATTTGCAGATAAATCTTCATTTATTGCTTTTTCAAAATCCTCTACGTTCATTCCAATTTTAATCTTACCTAATCCTGAACCTGGATTTTTAATAATTGCTGATTTTATAATCTTTTTACCTCCTGAGATATATAATTCTAAATCGTTCTTATCAGAAGTGATTTTTTGTAAAGTGTCTACTTTTTTTGAATCATATTTGTTTTCTAATAAAATCACTTCTTCCTTTTCAACTGATTGCAATTGAATATTATTGATCCAATTTTTAACTAATGAAACTCTTATAAAAGATTCAGATTTTGAAGTTGAATTTTCTTTTTCAATTTTCTTTGTTTTGGAAGGTGTAATTAATTCAGTGTTTTCTGCGACAGGTTTTTCAATAGAATTACCATTTTCATTTTTACACGAAACAATCGGTAAAATCAGAATAAGTATGAAGTAAAAATTTTTATACATATTGTGGGCAACGGGTTCGCATAACACAAGTTGGCGGAGTATGGGACGCGGCTTGGTCGGCTTACCTTTTTGTTTGTTGGTGAATATAAACTTTTTATTACTAACGCTACCGCCTATTTGAGTTATGCGTTGTTGCCAGCTGTTTTCTAATTCTTACTTACTAAAATTCCATCATTATCAATTTCGAAGTAACTTTTATTCCTAGGAATTAATTTAGTATTTGGATAATTAAATGCTCTATTTAATTCTATGATATTTACAGATTTTCGGTCTTTTAGGAACACTATTAGACTATAAAAATCAGTATGTTTTATTTCGTTTTGGCGAATATTACTCAAGTTTAAGTTCAAAGAATCTTCAACAATTTCTACTTGCGAATATGGTCCTAGAATTAAAAGGTTATCCCATTCGAAATCAGTAATATTATCAAAATTAACCGATGACTTTTCTTGCAATTCGTTTTCTACATTTTCTTGAAGATTTTCATCAGGCTTTAGTTGATTTAAATACCCGCAAGATGTTATAGTTAGAATTAGAAATATTTTAATAAGATTTTTCATCAATTGCTTATAAATTCTGTTTTTTAAATTCCTGCTAATCAATCGAAATATCGCCAAAATCTAAATTAAGATTTTTGATTTCAGAACTTGGTAATGTATCATTTTAAAGGTTAGTTTCTTTGTCAGATTCTCAATTATTTCACATTCTGAAAATTGCTGGCTACTGGTTATATCGCAAGCAATATAGTCAATTAATCGAGAAAATTGCGGGATAAACGCAGGTTTGGGTCGCGGTTATCCCCACGCTCCAACAACTCCTTAAGGCTCGCATCCAACGGACTCTGGATCTTAACCACATCCTGCTGCGCAACATGGGTATAGATCATCGTGGTTTCCGGCTTGGCGTGTCCAAGCAGGGTTTGAATGTACCTTAGGTCAGTTCCGTTTTCAAGCATATGGGTTGCGAAACTATGCCGCAAGGTGTGCGGAGAAACCTTTTTCCTGATATTGGCCCTTTTGCAGGCATCCTTCAGAAAACTCCGAACTGCCGATGCTGTATATTGCTTTCCGTTAAAGCCTTCCATAAAATAACGCTTCGGCATATAGGTTTGTAGATAATTGTATAAAAGAGGAAGAAAACTTTCGGCCAGCATCACGTACCGGTCTTTGCGTCCTTTAGATTGCCTGATAAAAACCTGCCTTCGGTCTACATCGATATCTTTCAGTTCAAGATTCAGCAATTCTCCAATCCGAAGCCCCGAAGAGTAGATCATCGCCAGGGCACACCGATGCTTTAGATTTCGGGTGAGACGCAAAAGATCCAGCACTTCTTCCTTGCTCAGAACGGTGGGGAGAAAACTACTCCTCTTAGGTCGCTTCAGCTTTTCCATATCAAAAAGGGCAAGTCCCGAAAATTCAAAAAAATGCTTCAGGGCACTGATGCATTGCCGGTGGGAACTAATCGCATAATTCCTGGACGCGACCTGCTCTTCGATGAAGCGAGCCAGATCATTTTCAGAATAAGTGGTCACTGCGGGATACATTTCAACGAATTTTTTAACAAAATTCATATAGGTTTTTATGGTGCTTTTGCTGAACCTTAGCCCGTTTAGGTATCGTTCGAATCCCTTCAGCCGGGAATTCAAGGGCAGAGGAGGAGAAGCTTTCATCGCTAACCTGGAATAGTCCAGTAACGAATCATCAAATCCTATCTTTCCATTCTCAAGGTGTTTGATGAGTGCATTTACCTGCTCCCGGTTGGAATTGATGTAGAAACACTGCGAAGTTTGGGTCCACCGAAGTCCCGGGAACTGCTTAAGATACTCCTTCAGCGGAAAATCATACTTGAAGTCGAGGCCCACTTTTGGCCCGTCCCGGTGCTCAAAAAAGAACAGGATCACCTTTTTCATAATCGATGGAATAGAAGTATAAAAATAGTTGAAAAACAGATTCTTAGGATTTTTATTTTTAGGTGAAAACGTTAAAATTTAAGCCTGGTTCAGGAGTTGAAAAGTGTGTGTAAAAAATTACAAATCAGAAAGTTGCATAGGTCAATTATTTCTGAGAAAATTGAAATTTTGGTAATATCTTTCCGTATAAATTCAGCCGTATGCCATGTATTTACAACCAAGAATAAAGGCCCAGCTCTTTCTTGTAATGGGAGTGACACTTTTCTGGATAGTGAGTGGTGCTTTTACGGCGATTTACAAGTGTGTAAATTATATCCCAGAACTGGATGATTTTATTTTTGTGGTTCCAAACGGGCTGCCACTGGGCTATTTTCTGCTCGTAAATATTATTGGTCCTGCCGTGGGTGGTTTTCTTGGAGGCGGAATCCTAATTATAAGACTAAGCGAAAAACTGCGGAAAAAAAGTTACTGGTATTATGTGTTTGTCAACTTCTGGTTTTTCCTTGGCTTTATCCTGGTACTCAATACGATCATTCCATATTGGTTTTATTATCGTGACGAAATTAACAATGCTGCAGATCCCTTTTCCCGGGCGATAGACCTGCTCGTTTTGAACCCTTATGCACTTAGGAATACGGTTACCTGGATGGTCATTGCCTGGATCACCGTCCAGGGACTTAAGATCTATGAGAAATATGCGCCCACTACATTGATCGCTCTGCTGCTGGGCCGTTTCCATCGCCCACATGAAGTAAGTCGAATTTTTATGTTTCTCGATCTTTCTGATTCTACCTCCATTGCTGAAAAGCTCGGGCATATTCAATTTTTTGAGCTTTTAAAGGATTTCTTCAGCGATATGACCGACCCTATCCTGGATTCCCAGGCAGAGATCTATCAGTACATCGGGGATGAGATTGTGGTATCCTGGTCGTTGCGTAAGTCGGTGCTTAAGCATGTACAACCTTTAGAGTGTTTTTTCCGAATTGAGAACAGCGTTAAGAATCAAAAGGACTATTACCTGGAAAAATATGGACTTTTACCTCATTTCAAAGCAGCTATCCACAGCGGTGAGGTGGTAGTTGGCGAAATAGGTGTGATTAAGAGGGAAATCGTTTATTCCGGTGATATTTTAAATACTACCTCCCGCATCATGGAACAATGCAAAGTCTATAATCAAAGACTTATCATCTCCCATGAGCTTCTTGAAAAATTTCCGCGGAAGAGACTCGGGAAATATGAAATACTGGAACTGGGAGAAATGGCCTTAAGAGGAAAAACTAAAAAAATGAGGCTTTTTGGTGTTAGCTAATAAATTCTGAAGCAACCTTAGAATAAATAGTATTCTTCAGAAAGAAAAATACCTGAAGAACCAGGCCATTAACTGGCTTTTTTCTGAAAGATGGACCAAAAAAAACCGGGCAGCTTGGCCCGGTTCAATTGGTTTTTTCAGCCTATTCAGGCATCATAACAGCCTTGGTATTCACAAATTCATGTAAACCGAAGCCTCCATGTTCCCTTCCGTAGCCGGAATCTTTCACGCCGCCAAATGGCATATTCGGTTTTGCAAGTCCAAAGGAATTGATAAAGACCATCCCGGTATCGAAATGATATTTGGCCAGTTCACGTGCTTTTTTCTCATCCTTGCTGAAGATTCCGCCACCAAGACCAAAGCGACTGCTATTGGCGATCTTCATGGCATCTTCAGCATCCTTTGCCTTAATAAGTGAGGCAACCGGGCCAAAAAGCTCGTCGTCATAGGCCGGCATTCCAGGTTTAAGATCGGCAAGTATGGTGGCCGGATAGAAATAGCCCTTGCCATCTGGTTTTTTGCCGCCACATAAAATGCTGGCTCCTTTTTTTACACTTTCTTCTACCTGCTCATGCAGCTGGTCTCTAAGGTCTTCTCTCGCCATAGGCCCGATATCGCTGTCCTCTTTTGTAGGATCACCTGCCTTTACCTTCGACATTTGTTCAACAAAGGCCTCCTTGAATTTGTCATAAACTTCTTCAACAATAATAAATCGCTTCGCCGCTACACAGGTTTCCCCGTTATTATAGATCCTTCCCTTTACACAGGTTTCCACGGCCAGGTCAAGGTCGGCGTCTTCCAGGACGATATAGGCATCATTACTACCAAGCTCCAGCACGGTTTTCTTGAGTTCCTCACCGGCCAGTTGAGCGATCTTTTTCCCGGCTTCTGAACTTCCCGTTAAGGTGACTCCCCTAACAAGCTCATTTTTGATCACATCGTTGCTCTGGTCGTGCGAGATTCGTAATACTTTGAACAAACCCTTCGGAAGCCCGGCCTCTTCATAGATCTCTTCCAGCAGAAGCGCACTTCCGGTCACATTTTCGGCATGCTTCAATAAGATCCCGTTCCCGGCCATGAGGTTGGCGATGGAGTAACGCACCACCTGGTAACACGGAAAGTTCCATGGCTGGATTCCGTAGATCACGCCAATGGGCGAGTAAGTGATGGTTCCTTTGCCGCCCTCCGGCAGTTCTCGCTCTTCATCCTGCAAAGCCTCGGGGCCATTCTTGGCCGTATAATCGCAAATACCCGAACAGAGTTCAACTTCCTGTTCACCCTGTTTCAGCAATTTTCCCATTTCACGCGTCATTAGCTTAACCAGTTCATCCTGGCGTTCAGCTAGCTTTTCACCTATTTTTTTGATCACTGCCGCACGATCTTCAGCAGGCTTTGACTTCCATTTCAAAAAAGCGTCATGGCAGGCCTGTACCGCGTTTTTCACTTCCTGGTCGCTCATCAAATCGTAGGTTTTCAGTTCCTCCCCGGTCGTGGGATTATAGGTCTTTAATTCTTTTTGATCAGACATAATTTCAATTTTAATTAGCAATTTTTTTCTGAATTAAAGATATCCACTCCGGCAGCCTTTCTATTATAAGAAGCTGTTAAACAATGCCCTGAATTAGGCTTGCGGAATTAAAGTTTTCCTAAACTGGTATTGAGTAATGAGTAATGAGTAATGAGTAATGAGTGCGGTGGGAAGTTTACTATAACCAATAGACAATAAACAATAAACATTAGACAATATCCAACAGAACTCCCAACTCCCAACTTCTAACTTCTAACCTTGAATTTTAAATGTTGAACCCGAAATTATCCAACAGACACACAACACACAACAGACAACTCACAACCCACCACTCTCAACTCCTAACCTTGAATCTTAAACCTTAAACCCGGAATTATAAAACAATAAACTTTCCACTTTCCACTCTCCACTCATCAATCCCGTCTTATTATAGCCTAGGCAGGCAAGCTCTAACTCCGAACTCCGAAACCCACAAAACCAAAACCCACAACCCAAAACTCTTAACTCCCAACCTTGAATCTTAAATCTTGAACCCGGAACTATAAAACAGTGAACTTTCCACTTTCCAATTTCCACTCTCTATTCACCAACCCGTCTCAATATAGCCTAGGCAGACGAGCTCTAACTCCAAATTCCGAACTCCGAAACCCAAAAACCCACAACCCACAACACACAACAGACAACTCACAACCCACAACTCTCAACTCCTAAGCTTGAATCTTAAACCTTGAACCCGGAATTATAAAACAGTAAACTTTCCACTTTCCACTCTCCACTCACCAATCCCGTCTTAATATAGCCTAGGCAGAGAAGCTCTAACTCCAGATTCCGAACTCCGAAACCCACAACCTACAACCCACAACCCACAACCCACAACCCACAACCCAAAACTCTTAACTCCCAACCTTGAACCTTAAACCTTGAACCCGGAATTATAAAACAGACAACAGAGAACACACAACAGACAACCCACAACAGAAAACAAACAACTCACAACTCCTAACCTAAAACCTAGCATTCCGCTGGGATTCGTTCTGAATTTTCTTGCTAATTTTATATCAAATTTCAATTCATGCGCAGCGAACTGGAGGAAGCCTATGGCTTTTTATTCGAAAAGGAACTCATAGACGAGATAGTCGAAACCGGAACCTTGAAACACATCCCGGCAGGAGAGAAGATCATCGAAATTGGCGATTATGTAACCAGTATGCCGCTCTTGATCAAGGGCGCTATCAAGATCCTTCGTGAAGATAATGATGGTGATGAACTCCTGCTATATTTCCTCGAACGTGGCGATACCTGCGCCATGACCCTCAATTGCTGCCTGGGCCAGACCAAAAGCGAGATCAGGGCGGTGGCCGAAAGGGACACTACCCTTATCATGGTTCCTATTTCGAAGATGGAAGAATGGACCGGCAAGTACAAATCCTGGCGCAATTTTGTCTTTGAGTCCTACCATTCCAGGCTTTCTGAAATGCTCGATACTATTGATGCCCTAGCATTTTTGAATATGGATCAGCGCTTGATGCGATACCTTCGCGACAAGGCGAAGATCAATCATGATGAGATCATTCAAAGCACTCACCAGCAAATTGCCTACGATCTACACACCTCCAGGGTTGTGATCTCAAGGCTGCTGAAGAAGCTCGAACTGGATGGCCGTATTTCCCTTCAAAGAAACCACATCAAGGTCATAGACCTGTGAGCTCTGTAACACTTGTTACTGTGCAGGGCCCGGTATGGCCATACTTTTGCCCTGAATAAATTTAAGACATGGAATTACTTGATATACTGGGTTACTTTGGAGGATTATTAATAGGTGTGGTACTGGGACTTATTGGTGGAGGAGGTTCAATCCTCACCGTTCCGGTCCTGGTTTACCTGCTGGCGATAAATCCGGTTACGGCAACGGCCTATTCGCTCTTTGTGGTGGGAACTTCATCCTTGGTGGGTGCGCTGCGGAATATTCCTAAGAAATTGATCGACTTTAGAACGGCGATCGTTTTTGCCATCCCGGCTTTCCTGGCAGTTTATCTTACGCGAAAGTACATGGTGCCTGCAATTCCCGAAGAGATCTTTACCATCTGGGGCTTTACGCTTACCAAAAATATCGGGATCATGCTGTTCTTTGCGATCATAATGATCATCGCGTCCATCTCTATGATCATGGGACGGAATAATGGAACCAACCTGCCCGAAACTGAAGTAAAATATAACTACCCTCTTATCATCATTGAAGGCCTGGTAGTTGGAGTACTTACCGGGATTGTTGGAGCAGGAGGCGGATTCCTTATCATTCCGGCTTTGGTGTTGCTGGCGAAACTACCAATGAAAAAGGCGGTAGCAACCTCGCTTTTGATCATTGCGATCAAATCGCTGATCGGTTTTATTGGGGACGTTCAGAATATGGATATCGACTGGACCTTCCTTTTGATTTTCTCGGGGCTTTCGATCGCCGGGATCTGGCTGGGCGTTTTCCTGAATAACTTCATCAACGGACAAAAACTGAAAAAAGCCTTCGGATATTTCGTTCTTATTATGGGAGTTTACATTATCTGGAAGGAGTTATATTAATTTTTTGTACATTAATAGTTGATTCGGAAGGGATTATGTTGTTGAACTGAATTTCTTCCGAATTTTTTTGTCCGGGTATTTGGATCGTCATTCAGGTTTTTGCGGGGGAAAACAAAACAGTGAAGTACTTCCGCCACGCCTGAAAATTCTTGTTTCACAAGGTTTTCTTTAGAATGGTTAGGCGGTTCATCTATCCGGATTTTTTATGATTTGCCTAACTAAATTAGCCGCTTTCTCCTCAGGTCGCCTCTTCAAAATTGCGTAATTTTAAAGTTCGGAAACCGGTTGGATCCCAACCTTTAAATTCCTTCGATGGAAAACCTCGATTACGCCAGACTTCAAATGGCATTTACCCTTGGATTTCACATTATTTTTGCCTGTATCGGGATGGTCATGCCATTTTTTATGGTCGTGGCTCACCGAAAATGGCTCAATACCCGCAACCCGGTTTATTTGAAACTTACCAAGGCCTGGCTAAAGGGAGTGGCGATCTTTTTTGTTACCGGTGCCGTTTCGGGTACTGCCCTTTCTTTTGAACTGGGAATGCTGTGGCCAGAGTTTATGAAACATGCCGGCCCAGTAATAGGGATGCCATTTTCACTGGAAGGCGCCGCCTTTTTCGTGGAGGCAATAGCCCTCGGGTTTTACCTCTACGGCTGGAAGAAATTGCCGGAAACCTTTCACTGGATCACCGGAATCATTATTGGCGTTTCCGGGGTCGCGTCGGGAATTCTCGTGGTCTCAGCCAATGCCTGGATGAATGCGCCTGCAGGCTTTGAGGTGGTGAACGGCAAATTCGTGAATATAGATCCTGTGGCGGCTTTTCTTAACGAAGCCTGGTTTACCCAGGCCCTGCACATGACCCTGGCGGCCTTTGCTGCTACCGGCTTCGCGGTGGCTGGTATTCATGCTATCCAGATCCTTCGGAATAAACAACCCGAACTCCATAAAAAAGCCTTTAAAATTGCGATTGTTTTTGGAGGTGTCGCAGCTTTGCTTCAGCCAATCAGCGGCGATCTTTCTGCAAAGGATGTTGCAGAGAGACAGCCTGTGAAACTTGCGGCCATGGAAGCTCACTATGAAACCGAAAAAGGGGCTCCGCTTTTTATCGGCGGCCTGGTAGACGAAGAAAATAAAAAGGTAAGCCATAAGATCGAGATCCCGAATGCATTATCATTTCTGGCTTTTGGTGATTTTGATGCTGAAGTGAAAGGGCTTAATGAATTTTCCGAAGATGAATTACCACCGGTGGCGATTGTTCATTATGCTTTCCAGGTAATGGTAGGCATCGGAACCTTGCTGATGCTGGCAGCACTTATTTATTTCATCGCGCTGAAAAAGAAAAAAAGCTGGTTCGATAATCGCAAATTCTGGTGGTTTTTTGCCATGCTTACTCCGCTTGGATTTATTGCCCTGGAAGCGGGCTGGGTGGTGACCGAAGTAGGCCGCCAACCATGGATCGTATATGAAGTGATGAGAACTTCTGAAGCTGTTACGCCCATGCCGGGACTTAAATACAGTTTCTTTATGTACCTGCTGGTCTATCTTTCACTAGGCCTTACCGTAAGCTGGCTGATGCTGCGACAGATCAAAGTTCTTAACCAATCTAATGATTAAGCCATGTTATACGTAGTGCTCTTTTTTACCTTTTTCTCCCTTTTCCTCTACGTGTTCCTGGGTGGAGCCGATTTTGGCGCTGGCATCGTGGAATTGTTTTCTTCAAAAAAAGACAGGGACCTGAACCGCGAAACCATCTATAATGTGATGGGCCCTGTTTGGGAAGCCAATCATATCTGGCTCATCATCCTTATCGTGATCCTCTGGATCGCTTTTCCCGCCTATTTTAATATTATCATTATTCATCTGCATATTCCTCTTACCCTGGTACTGCTTGGAATTACCTTCAGGGGAGTGGCTTTTGTTTTCAGGCATTATGATGCCGTGGTTGATGCCTCGCAGGTGTGGTATAACCGGGTTTTCAGAATTTCGAGTTTTATCACGCCGGTTTTTCTTGGTATGTCTTTCGGGGCATTGATTTCCGGAGAGATCCTGCTAACCGAGGATTACGCTTCAGTAGGTTTTAAAGATATTTTTATCGATCCATGGCTGAACCCCTTTTCTATCTTGACCGGACTTTTTTATGCTGCCCTGTGCGCTTTTCTTGCAGCGACTTTATTGATAGGGGAGACCAGTGGGAAGCCCAGGAAGATCTACAGCCGTAAATCGGCGTTTTATACCATCGTTCTGGTGGTGGTTGGCGGTTGCGTGCTCTTGTATGGTTACCTAACCCAAATGGTCTTCGTAATGGATTTTCTTCAGAACTGGATCTCGCTGGCGGCCATTGGAATTTCCGCTATTCTGCTCATTTTCCTATGGCGTAGCATTCGACGGGAGCACAGTGTACTTACCCGTGTTTTGGCCGGGATTCAGATTTTATTGGTCATTTTTGCCGCCGTCCATGCCCATTTTCCGAATTTGATCATTACCAGCAATGGCGATCTTAATTTACTGGAAGATACCGCTCCGGAATCGGTCATCAGGGTGCTGGCGATTTCGCTGATCGTGGGAGGAGCTATTATTCTTCCAGGGCTCTATCATTTAATGAAATCATTCAATATGATTAAAATCGGAATGAGAAAGTCTTCTGAAGAATGATCTACTTTTTTATGCTTAA
Source organism: Christiangramia bathymodioli (assembly GCA_009735695.1). Taxonomy (GTDB): domain Bacteria; phylum Bacteroidota; class Bacteroidia; order Flavobacteriales; family Flavobacteriaceae; genus Christiangramia; species Christiangramia bathymodioli. Next base: position 217,821 of record SRSL01000006.1, on the reverse strand, counting down.
AATAATGGTAAATGAGCGGTCTTGCTTGGGAGTAGGCCGAAAATTCGGTAATTTGGTCTGCTGAAAACTTAACTAAATAATTATAATATGAAATCTTCAATTTTAAAAGGTCTGTTCGTAAGTGCCATTATGCTTTTTGTAGCCTGTGGCGAAAGTACCGATGTGGTTGAATCTGGAACTTACCAGGGAACTATCAAGGAAGTAGAACCTGAAAAGACCGAAATTTACGTAACTACAGACGATGATAAAACACTGGAGCTTTACTTTACCGAAACTACCAGCCTTACCAGAAATGGGAGCGAAGTAGATTTCTCTGAGCTGGAAGAAGGTCAGAAAGTAGAAGTTGAGGTGGAAAAAGTTGGTCAGAGACTGGATCCTATCTCTGTTAAGATCATGGAATAAGAAATGCTCGAATTTCCAGAATTTATACGGACAGAGGTACTTCATCCTCTGTCCGTTCATTTTCCAGTAACCTTATTACTTGTTGCCAGCCTTTTTAAATTGGTTGGTATCTGGATCCCAACTTCAACCTGGCGACAGGCCGGGAGCATTCTTCTGGCTCTCGGGGTTGTGGGTGTATGGATCGCGATCTATACCGGCAACCTGGCCGATGGAATTGTTTCTAGAAAGATTTGTGATCCTACCGTGTTAAAAAGCCATGAGAATAATGCCTTTCTAACAGCCTGGTTCTTTAGCGGCGCCTTATTCATGGATTTACTGAACCGGTTTGATCTTTTGTCTGGCAGGATCCTGCGAATACTGGTTGTACTGGTGATGTTAACCGGAAGTGGCTTTTTGGTCTATGTGGGACACCTGGGAGCCGAACTGGTCTATGAGCAGGCTGCTGGAGTGAATGTACCTTCTGAAGACTGTGCCGGTTTCTAAGATTTGAATGAAATGAAAGATCTGAAATCACACTGGAACGATATCTACGGAAAAAAGGAATTCGAAGAGACCAGCTGGTACCAGGCTCGCCCGGAATCTTCCCTGAACCTGATCGAATCCCTTGCCCTATCGAAAGATGCTGAGATCATCGATATAGGCGGTGGAAATTCTTTTCTGGTAGATAACCTTCTGAAGTTGGATTACTCTAATATCAGTGTTCTGGATATCTCAGAACTAGCCATGAAAAAAGCCCAGTACAGGTTAGGATCAAAGGCCGATGCGGTAAACTGGATCGCAAGCGACGTCACCACCTTTAAATCTGATAAAAAATTTGAGCTGTGGCATGACCGTGCTGCTTTTCATTTTCTTACCGAAGATGCACAGGTTGAAAAATATTTTGAGAAACTAAATTCCTATCTTAAGCCTGGCGGTTATCTCATCCTTGCCACTTTTTCTGATAAAGGTCCAACCAAATGCAGCGGCATCGAAATCAGGCAATATTCCACTAAAGATCTTAAAGAAATGCTGGAATCAGAGTTCGAAGTGATAAGCCTGCAAAACCTGGATCATTCCACTCCCTGGGATGCGACCCAGAACTTCAGTTTTGGGCTTTTCAGGAAGAAATAATCAAAAAAATGCCAGTTTTCGTCCTATATTCTTTTGTAACTTTTTTGGGATAATTGAGCAAAACTATATTTCAGAATGTAGAAGTGGGTGCGAAATAAATATTGTTATTCGAATCGCTTTATTTTTAAAGGATGCTGCCTGGTGTCAAAAACATCCGCAATTTTTATGAATCCGTTTTTAGTATCTATCGAATAGATTATTTTATAATTTTTAAAAAGTAAATACCTATAGGTTATTTTTCTGTCTTTTAGAAACTCTTCAATCTGTCCGATTTTTAGATCCTTTTTAAGCCTATTGGGTTCCTTTAAAAGGTCTTGGATTAATTTTCGAGCAATTCCAGGACTTGCATTTTCATAGTAGTATTCAAAAATTTCATCAAGTTGCCTTTCTGCAAATTTGGACCAAATTACTTCTAATTTCATCCCTGGTATTTAGATAATAAGTCAGAAGTTTTTTTGTAATCATTATTTTCGAAGTCTTCTTCTGATTGGTCAATTCGTTGGTTTAATTCATCTTTGGTCATCGTGTTTTCATCATTTCCTGAGATATTTTTCTTTTCTTTCTGCAATAGTTTTTCAAGCCGTATAACAGCCTCTTCGCTTTGAAGCTTTAAAAACTCCTGAACAAATTCTATTTTTCTTGTTTGTAGATCCATGGCAATCAGCTTTTCATCAAAAATACGAATAATGATTCAATGATTCTCGGTTTTCGATTTAAGCAGTCTGGGTTTAAAAACCTATTTTTAAGCATCAACAAGTATTCTTATTTTGACAAAATTCAAGAACAGCACTTTATTGATCACGGGCGGCGCCTCTGGTATTGGTTTGCTTATGGCCTTAAAAAGCCTTGAGCAAGGTGCTAAAAACCTTGTATTATTAGACAGGGATGAAAAGGCTTTACACTCAGCAAAAGGGAAATTAACCACAGAGGAGGATCGGTTGCTTTGCTTGCCGGTGGATATTAGCAGGGAAGATGAGGTCGAAGAAGCGATTCAGAAAATAATAGAAAAAGGTTGGGAGGTAGACATCCTGATCAATAACGCAGGAGTAGTCACCGGGAAGGATTTTTTAGAGCACACCGCTACCGATATCGAACGTGATATGCAGGTGAATTCCATTGCACCCATGAAATTATGCCTCAAATTGCTGCCAGGCATGTTGAAACGTGGGAGAGGCCATATCGTGAATATTTCCTCGGCCGCCAGTATGCTTTCCAATCCCGGGATGAGCGTTTATTGTGCCAGTAAGTGGGCGATGACCGGCTGGTCTGATTCGCTTCGGCTGGAGATGGAACGAAAGAAAACCGGGGTTCGTGTGCTTACGGTCACTCCCTACTATATCGATACGGGAATGTTCGAAGGAGTACGATCACCATTCATCCCAATCCTGACACCCGAAAAAGCGGTTAAAAAGATCATGAAGGCCGTTGAACACGGTCGAATCATCCTGCGAATGCCGGGTATAGTTTATATCCTGCCATTTCTTAAGGGAATACTACCCAAACGCTGGTTGGATTTTATAGTTGGAAAAGTTTTCGGGATACATCATTCTATGGACCATTTTAAAGGAAGACAAAATGAACAGGCTTGAGCTTAAGAACATACTCAGAGAACAGCAGGCAGCTTTTAAGGCGGCTCCCCCTGATTATAAAAAGCGAATGGAAAGCCTGAAACAACTGGAAGAGGCTGTTGAAAAATATAAGGATCGACTAATAAAAGCTGTTTCTGCCGACTTTGGCCTTAGGGCGGAGGAGGAAACCCTGGTGCTGGAGATCTTTCCGCTACATGACCAGATAAGGCATGCTATGAGTCACCTGAAAACCTGGATGAGAAGGCAAAGCGTTTCTTCTAGCTGGTTCCTGTTGCCGAGTTCGGCTTATTATCAGTATCAGCCATTGGGATCGGTTGGGATCATGGGCGCCTGGAATTACCAGGTTTTATTGACATTAAGTCCATTGGTAGATGCGATCGCTGCGGGTAATCATGCTGTTTTGAAGCCTTCAGAGATCGCCCCAGGATCTGCTGAAGTTATCAAAGAGCTTATAAACTCTACTTTTCCGAAGGAATATATTCATTGCGTAACGGGAAATGCCGAGCTGGCCCAGGATTTTTCTTCGATGCCCTGGGATCATTTGTTCTTTACAGGATCCACCAATGTGGGGAAAAAAGTAATGGCCGCTGCTGCACCTAATCTTACGCCGGTTACTCTTGAACTTGGAGGCAAATCACCAGCTATTATCCATGAGAAATATGACCTGAAAAAAGCGGTAAGCCGAATTTTGGCCGGAAAGCTGCTGAATAGCGGACAAACCTGTGTTGCCACAGATTACGTGATCATGCCAGCTTCACTGAATTCCGAATTCGAAAAAGCAGCAAGAGAAAAGGTAAATTCGGCTTATCCCAAGCTGGCTGAAAATGATCAGTACACTCAGATAATCAGTAATAGCCACTACGACCGCTTGCAATCCCTTCTGGGCGATGCCAGGGAAAAGGGAGCAAGGATAGTGGAACTTTCAGAAGAACCGGTTAATTCCAACCAAAAGATGAGTCCGAAATTGCTGTTCGATGTTGGCGATGAAATGAAGATTATGCAGGAAGAGATCTTCGGGCCCATCCTGCCGGTGGTGAATCTTCCTGATGTGGCCAGCGCGATCGAATATGTGAATGATAAACCAAAGCCACTGGCGCTGTATTATTTCGATTCCAACCGCAGACGCATCGATCACCTGCTGAAACATACACTTTCAGGAGGGGTTTGCATCAATGATACCATATTCCACCTTGCCCAGCACAATCTGCCTTTTGGTGGAGTAGGGAACAGTGGGATGGGGCATTATCACGGTTTCGATGGCTTCAAAACCTTTTCAAAGAAGCGTGCCGTGATGCATCAAAAATCGCTGGCAGCTTCAGATATGCTGCATCCGCCATTTAGCGGTTTTAAAAAGAAACTCATTGATCTCATGGGGAAACTGTCCAGGCTGTAATCATTTTCAGAAATATAAAGCACTGCAGTTCTCGATTCTGTTTTTTAAATTTGAAGTAAACAACCAACCATGTCTCTAAAGGAAAAGATCATCAACGGCTTTCGCCATATTTCCTATGCCTCGAAGCAGTTTTCCGAAGAGGAAATGCGAAGAATTTCTTCAGAATTTTACCTGCAAATGGATTCCCGGCGTTCTGTGAGACATTTTTCAGAAAAAGAAGTGCCCGAAGAGGTGATAAAAAACCTTATCAAAATTGCGGGAACGGCTCCTTCCGGGGCGCATAAACAGCCCTGGAAATTCTGTGCTATTTCAAATCCTGAACTAAAATCTAAAATCAGGGAAGCGGCAGAGGCCGAAGAAAAGGAGAATTATAACGGGAGGATGAGCGATCGCTGGTTAAAAGATCTCGCTCCCCTGGCAACCGATGCGAAAAAAGAATTCCTGGAAATCGCTCCCTGGCTCATCGTTGTTTTTAAAGAGGTGTACGAGCTGGATGAGAACGAGGAGAAACACACCAATTATTATGTGAATGAATCGGTGGGAATCGCCTGCGGAATGTTGATCACAGCCATTCACCAGGCCGGACTGGTAACCCTAACCCATACGCCAAGCCCCATGAATTTCCTGGCCGATATTTTAAACCGCCCCAAAAATGAGCGTGCTTTTTTGTTGCTTCCGGTAGGTTATGCGGCAAAAGATGCCATGGTCCCCGATCTTGAAAGAAAAAACCTGGAAGAGATTAGTGAATTCTATAAATAAAAGAGCCGATCCTGTGTAGGGCAGAACCGGCTTTGATCAAAACTTTGATCAATTATGAAAAATCACTAATTTCTTAGTGCGCTCAAAAGTAGATACTTAGCTAGAATAGTTTTGTAACAAATGTTACACAGATGCATAATTTATCAGGATGCCTAAATTGCTGATTCGCCGAAATACCGAGTGGGCCAATAAGATGAGAAGTTTCGATCTTTATCTGAATGGGGTTAAATTCAGTAAGATCAAGCATAATCAAATTCTATCTTTTGAGGTTCCTGAGGGTGAATACCAGCTTACAGCCAAAATGGGCTGGAGTGGAAGTAAGCCATTGCACATTAGCCTGAAGGAAGGTGAATTGAAGAATGTTGAGATCAAAGGCTTTTTCTTCTCCAAATACCTTTTTCCGGTAAGCATGGTTGTTTTCTCCCTTTATTTTTTGGTATACGTGCGCTATGGCATTAACAGCTTATTTTTGGGAACACTTATGATGGTACTCTTTGGATACTGGTTCTATTTTGTAAGCTTCGGAAGGCATCAATACCTGAGGCTAAAAGAATTACCCGATTTCGATTAATCGGGCACTTCAGCTCGTTCATCAATTAGACCTTCGTTCCTAAGATCTTTCCAGAATTCTGAAGCTATCCTTACATCGAAGGCTTTCGCATTTTCCCGTACCTGTTCCGGCTTGCTGGCACCCGCAAGAACGGTATTGACCACTTTAGGTGCATAGGAAAACTGAAGGGATGCGGTACTGAGGTCTACTTCGTGTTTTTCAGCAATCTTTTTAATGCCGTTCAGTTTTTTGACTTTTTCGTCTGGCATCTCTCCGCCGTAATTGTACCTGTCCTGTCCCGAAAGTAACCCGGCGTTAAATGGTGCTGCAGTGATGAGGGCCACGTCATGTTTCTCTATCACCGGGAATAAACGATCTATGGAATCTTTATGGTCTACTATAGAATACTGAATAGCCGACAGAAAAATATCGGGATCGGCATCGGTTTCCTCCAAGGTTTTCAGAATAGGCTCTATGGTATTCACGCCGAGTCCCCAGCCTTTGATCAAACCTTCTTCGCGCATTTTGGTCAGTTCTGGCATGGCCCCTTTTCGGGCAACCTTGAAATGATCCAGCCAGGTGGTTCCTTTTTCATATTCACCATTATGATCTGGAGACAGGTCATGAATAAAGGCGAAATCAATACTTTCCACCCCGAGTCTTTGTAAACTGTCTTCAATAGACCTTCTTACCGCTTCAGCCGAATAATCATATTTATAATCGAAAGGCGAGGGCTGTTGCCACATGGTTTCAGGAACATTTTTGGTAGCCCAGAAAAGCCGTCCAACCTTGGTGCTCAGCACATAATCTTCTTTTTTCTGGTTGTGCAAAAAATGACCAAACCTGCGTTCGCTTAAACCGTGACCGTACCATGGGGAAGTATCATAATACCGTATTCCTGCGTCCCAGGCTGCTTCCAGGGTTTGCTGCGCCTGTGCATCGCTCATTACCCTGAACCCGTTTCCTATGGCCACTCCTCCTAGGCCTATTCTATGCTTTAAAATGTCTTTGCTCATAATTCACTTTTTCCACCTAAAATAACAAGAAGCCGGGGGCGCACAGAATTTTTAACGCATTCTAACAATTGGAAAGCATTGCCGTTAAGCTTATCAAAATGCTCTGTAACAAAGGTTACTTCATGCTCTGCCTTAAAACCCTATTTTTGTATTCGAAAATTAAAAATGCCTTGAACAAGTATTTAGAGATCATAAAGAATTCTTTCACCGGTTATTTTAATTACCTGGTGAATGAGATAGCCAATCCAAGCTGGACCAGTTATTTCTACTGGCTCATTGGATTGTCGCTTCTGGTCTGGCTTCTGGAGATCATCATCCCCTGGAGAAAGGATCAGAAGGTATTCCGGAAAGGGTTCTGGCTGGATTCATTCTATATCCTGTTCAATTTTTTCCTGTTCTCGCTCATTGGGTACAATGCCCTGAGCAATGTTGGAGTCGAGCTTTTTAATGATTTCCTGGCGCTCTTCGGGATCGAGAATATCGTGGCTATTCGAATTGATGAGTTACCGGCCTGGAGCCAGTTATTGATCATGTTCGTGATCGCCGATTTCATCCAGTGGAACGTTCACCGGCAGTTGCATAAAAGAGCCTGGTTGTGGCAGTTCCATAAGATCCATCATAGCGTAAAGGAAATGGGATTTGCGGCTCAGTTCAGGTTTCATTTTATGGAGACCATTATCTATAAAACCGTTCAGTATATTCCATTGGCGATGATAGGCTTCGGAATAAAGGAGTTCTTCGTGGTTCATATGTTCGCGGTGCTGGTTGGGCATCTTAATCATGCGAACCTGGGCTGGAGCTATGGTCCGCTGGGCTATATTTTCAATAATCCGAAGATGCATATCTGGCATCATTCCAAGCAATTGCCTGAAGATCATCCCTACGGAATGAATTTCGGGCTGAGCCTGAGCATCTGGGATTATATCTTCGGAACGGCCTATATTCCGAAAAGTGGAAAACAGATCGAATTAGGATTTGACGGAGACGAAGGTTTTCCGGAAGATTTTAAGAACCAAACCCTGTATCCCTTCAGAAAGAAAATTAACTAAAACCAAGTAAAACTTAAAAATATAGAGAAATGACGATAAAACAATTCAAAGACAGTCCACTGGCACATTATTCCTACGCGATAGTAAGCGATGGCCAAATGGCGCTTGTGGACCCTGCGAGAAACCCAATGCAATATTATCGCTATGCTGAAGAGCAGGACGCGAAGATCGTTGCCGTATTCGAAACACATCCGCATGCCGATTTCGTGAGCAGCCATATGCAGATTCATGAAGAAACAGGGGCGACCATATATGTAAGTGAAAAAGTAGGAGCCGATTACCCGCATAAAGCTTTTGATGAAGGAGATTCATTGAAGCTGGGAAAGGTTGAATTCAAAGCGATAAATACGCCGGGTCATTCGCCTGATAGTATTACTGTAATTGCAAAGGATGATAAAGAAACTGCCTTGTTCACTGGAGATACGCTTTTTATCGGAGATGTGGGAAGACCTGATCTTCGCGAAAAGGCTGGAAATATGAAGGCTAAAAGAAAAGACCTGGCCAAGCAAATGTATCATACTATTCAGAACAAGTTCACCGATCTTCCGGATGACGCACTGGTGTATCCCGCACATGGTGCCGGATCTTTATGCGGAAAGAACATGAGCGATGCTTCTTCAAGTACCCTTGGAAATGAACGCCAGGGCAACTGGGCTTTTAAAGACCAGACCGAAGAAGAATTTATGGAAGAGATCCTGAAAGATCAGCCATTTATTCCTTCTTATTTTGGATTTAATGTGGATATCAATAAGACTGGCCCTGAAAATGTACAAAGAACCAAATGGGCCAACAAGCTGATGTTGAATGTAGATTCAGTAGATAAAGATGTGCTGGTGGTGGACACCCGGGACGAAGCTAAATTCAAAAAGGCACATTTGCCGAATTCGATCAATATCATGGCGAGGTCTGAAGACGATAAATACGAGACCTGGCTGGGAGCTATTGTAAAACCTGAAGAAGAATTTTACCTGGTTCTGGATGGGGTGGACAAACTGGAAGAACTTCTGGAACGTACCGCCAAGATAGGCTATGAAAAACAGGTAAAAGCGGTAGTTACGCTTGGTAAAGAAGTTCAGGCAAAATCGGCTGAATTTGACCTGGAAGACTTTAAAAAGAACAGGGATAGTTATACCATAGTAGATATCAGGAACAACTCTGAGGTAGCTGAAGGCAAGATCTTCGAGGATGCCATTACAGTGCCATTGAACGAGCTTCGGGAAGATAGCACAGAAATCCCATCCCATAAGCCTGTGGTGGTTCATTGTGCGGGTGGATACAGGTCGGCTGCTGGAAGCAGTATCCTTGATAGAAAATTTGAATCAACCAGGGTTTATGACCTTAGTGAAGCGATAAAAGAGTTTAAATAGGTTGAAGTTTTTTTGATTGATGAATGAAAACCCGGAGTGATGACCCGGGTTTTTTTATTGTCATCGCGAGCTTAAACTACTGTCAGGTCGAGCAGCTTGTCCTGAGCGTAGTCGAAGGAGAGTCGAGACCTATTTTCTGCACTGCCCTAGTCAAGTCATCGCGAGCGCAGCGAAGCGATCTCAATTAAAAAATTGTAATCCTGAAAACTAAGAGATTGCTTCAGTCGCATCGCTCCTTCGCAATGACCTTTTCAAGAAGTTGCGAGCATAGCGAAGAGATCTCTAAGATTTCATAATCCAGCAGCCTTCCGTGAGGTCTTTCCAATCTGGATTTATACTTCGGATCAAATTTTCCTTATTTCTTCTGTTCCCAGCTTTTATTTTCTTTTCGAATGATATGGCCTCCTTAATATTTTGGAATTCCAGGAAATAAACAAGTTTACTGCAGTTATATTTAGCTGTAAAGCTATTGGGATAAAATTTCGTTTTATGCTCAAGTAGCCTCTTATTCAAGTTAGGAGTAACTCCAGTATATAATACTGAATTAGTTCTGTTAGAGAGGATATATACAAAGGCGTTCGGCATTTTATAAAGATAATAATTAAGGCAGTCATCGCGAGCAAAGCGAAGCGATCTCTTCAAAACCGATCCAAGTTTTATATAGATTGCTTCAGTCGCTCCACTCCTTCGGAATGACTACTGTAAAGTGAGTGCCTAAACTACTGTCAGGTCGAGCAGCTGGTCCTGAGCGTAGTCGAAGGAGAGTCGAGACCTAACAAACCAAAATCATAAGGAAGAGTTATGTCCTCCTTATTCGGTATGCCATTGAATTTGAATCGAGCACCAGCCTTCCAGATGGTAGGGAATCGAGACCTGTTTTCTGAAAAGACCTCTGGCAGTCATCGCGAGCGCAGCGAAGCGATCTCTTCAAAAGCCAATTCAAGTATTGTAGAGATTGCTTCAGTCGTTCTACTTCTTCGCAATGACCTAATCAAGTATCAAATCAATATTTCCTGCAAAATCAGAAACCGATTAGGTGATTTTAATCCGATTTCTACCAAATTTGAAGTAAACCATCCCATATTTTGAGATTTCCACAACACTTCATACCTCTTAAATTTTCTATATTTACGCTTCTGTATATAAAAACCAACACATAAAGCGATTTATGGACAAAAAATACAAGGTAAAAGTCAACGGGAATTTCGAATTCGAATTTACCCTTGAAGAGATCGAAGCCCTGGATACCCAGAAGATCTCAAACAACAAATACCACCTCCTAAAAGAACACCGATCATTTACGGCCGAAATTTTCAAACCGGAATTCCTGAAACGCAATTACGAGATCAAGATCAATTCGAACCTTTATTCGGTTAAGATCAATAACGAGCTCGACCAGCTTATCAGCGATATGGGACTCTCTCTTGGTAGTTCCCAGCAGGTGAATGATATCAAGGCGCCAATGCCCGGGCTTATCCTGGAAGTGAACGTTAAGGAAGGCGATGAGGTTAAGGAAGGCGATTACCTGCTCGTACTCGAAGCCATGAAAATGGAGAACACGCTTACCGCGCCACGGGATGGAGTGGTAAAGTCGGTTACTGTTGAGAAAAGCGATACGGTTGAAAAGAACCAGTTGCTTATCGAAATGGAATAAATCGAAGTACGAATAACGAAGTACGAATTACGAAGTACGAATTACGAAGTTAGAAATACGAATTCCTTTAATTAAGGAAAGTCACCTCGAGCGGAATCGAGAGGTCATTTAAAAAAAGTATATGAAAAAAATATTAGTAGCCAACCGGGGAGAGATCGCCTTACGTGTGATGAAGACCATCAAAAGAATGGGAATCGATACCGTGGCTGTATATTCAACTGCCGATAGGAATGCGCCTCACGTCAAATTTGCTGACGAGGCTGTGTGTATTGGCGGTGCGGCGTCCAGCGAATCTTACCTGAAAGGCGATAAAATCATCGAAGTAGCTAAAAAACTGAACGTGGATGGAATCCACCCCGGCTACGGATTTCTAAGTGAAAACGCCGGTTTTGCTGAAGCCGTTGAAAAGAATGGCATCACCTGGATAGGACCTGGTTCAAAAGCTATCAAGATCATGGGTAGTAAGCTGGCCGCGAAAGATGCGGTAAAAGCTTATGATATCCCAATGGTTCCGGGTATCGATGAAGCCATCACCGATACCGATGAAGCTAAAAAGATTGCCAAGGAAATTGGCTACCCTATCCTCATTAAGGCTTCTGCTGGTGGTGGAGGAAAGGGAATGCGAATCGTGGAAAGGGATAAGGACCTGGAAGACCAGATGAAACGTGCAATTAGTGAGGCTGAATCGGCCTTTGGAGATGGTTCGGTTTTTATCGAAAAATACGTGGCTTCTCCGAGACATATCGAGATACAGGTTTTAGCCGATACGCATGGCAACTTCCTTCATCTCTTCGAACGAGAATGCAGCGTTCAGCGCAGGCACCAGAAAGTAGTAGAGGAAGCGCCTTCGGTAGTGCTCGATGAAAAGTTAAGGAAACAAATGGGAGAGGCTGCCGTTAAAGTGGCCCAGGCCTGCGACTACGTGGGAGCAGGAACCGTGGAATTCCTATTTGATGAAAACAGGAATTTTTATTTCCTGGAAATGAATACCAGGTTACAGGTAGAGCACCCGGTAACCGAATTGATCACCGGGATCGACCTTGTGGAACAGCAAATTTTGGTAGCCAGGGGAGAGGAACTTCAAATCAAACAGGAGGACCTTAAAATTAAAGGTCACGCTCTTGAACTTCGTGTATATGCCGAAGATCCGTTGGAGGATTTTATGCCCAGCACCGGGAATCTTGAGAAATACGAATTACCTTCAGGAGAAGGGATCCGAATAGATAACGGTTTTGAAGAGGGGATGGACGTTCCAATTTACTATGATCCCATGCTTTCCAAGTTGATCACCTACGGAAAATCCCGTGAAGAAGCGATACAGCTTATGATCAAAGCTATCGACCATTATATCTTGGAAGGGGTTAGCACGACCCTGCCTTTCGGAAAATTCGTATTTCAGCATGAGGCCTTTCGATCAGGAAATTTCGACACGCATTTTGTTAAGAAATATTATTCCCCGGAAGCGCTTAAGGAAGAAACTGAAGAGGAAGCAAGACTTGCCGCTTTAATGGCCTTGAAGCAATATCTTCAGGATAAGGAACAGCTTAGAATTCCGCATAACTAACCATTCAGAATCATAGACAATGAGTCAGAATCTAGATAAATTAAAAGAAAAGTTAGCCGAAGCTCATAAAGGTGGAGGCGAAAAACGTATAGCCAAACAACACGAGAAGAAGAAATTAACCGCCCGCGAGCGTGTGGAATACCTGCTCGATGAAAATTCATTTGAAGAGATCGGGATCCTGGTAACCCACCGTACAACTGATTTCGGGATGGAAAAACAGAAGTTCTACGGGGATGGAGTAATCACCGGTTATGGTACCATCAATGGCCGACTGGTTTATGTTTTCGCCCAGGATTTTACCGTTTTTGGAGGTTCTCTTTCTGAAACTCATGCCGAAAAGATCTGCAAGATCATGGACATGGCAGTGAAAGTAGGTGCGCCGGTAATTGGCCTGAACGATTCAGGTGGAGCCAGAATCCAGGAAGGAGTAAGATCTCTTGGTGGTTATGCCGATATCTTTCACAGGAACGTAAAATCGTCTGGCGTGATCCCGCAGATCTCCGCGATCATGGGACCCTGTGCCGGGGGAGCAGTATACTCTCCGGCAATGACCGATTTCACCATCATGGTAGAAGACACCTCTTATATGTTCGTTACCGGGCCTAACGTGGTGAAAACAGTAACCAATGAATCGGTAACTTCAGAAGAGTTGGGAGGAGCCAGTACGCATTCCACCAAATCTGGGGTAACCCATTTAACGGCTGCAAATGACATTATCGCGCTGGAAAAGATCAAGAAATTGATCAGCTATATGCCGCAGAATAACCAGTCGGCGCCTGAAAAGTTGCCTTATGAGCTGGGAGATGAGCATCGCGAGGTTCTTGAAGGTATTGTGCCCGATAGTTCCAATAAACCTTATGATATGCACGAGGTGATACAGGGAATTATCGATGAGGATTCTTTTTTCGAGATCCATAAGGATTATGCCGATAACATCATCGTAGGTTTTTCAAGGATTGGAGGAAGGAGTGTTGGAGTGATCGCGAACCAGCCTATGAGCCTAGCCGGAGTTTTGGATGTTGATTCTTCGAAGAAAGCAGCACGATTTACCCGTTTTTGCGACTGTTTCAATATCCCCCTTTTAGTTCTCGTGGATGTACCAGGTTTCCTTCCGGGAACCGACCAGGAATGGAACGGGATCATCCTACATGGAGCGAAGCTGCTATATGCGCTCAGCGAGGCGACCGTACCAAAGGTTACCGTGATCACTAGAAAAGCTTATGGTGGAGCTTATGATGTGATGAACTCCAAGCATATTGGAGCTGATCTTAACTTTGCATGGCCCACTGCGGAAATCGCTGTAATGGGAGCCAAGGGAGCATCAGAGATTATTTTCCGAAAAGAGATCGCAGCTTCTGATGATCCTGAAAAGAAACTGGCAGAAAAAGAGACCGAATATGCTGAAAAATTCGCTACTCCTTTCGAGGCCGCCCAGCGTGGCTTTATCGATGAGGTGATCATGCCGAAAGATACTAGGCGAAAATTGATAAAAGCTTTCAGCGCGCTTGAGAACAAGCATGTGCTGCGGCCGAACAGAAAACACGGAAATATTCCGTTATAATAAAAAAAGGCCGGAAGAGATTCCGGCCTTTTTGTTTTTGCTTCTCTTCATGCTGAAACAAGTTCATCATGATAGATTTGTTTTAAAAATCATTCTTTATGAAATTCAACAGGATCGTTTGCGTAGATGAAACCAAACTGAATAAACAGGCCATTAGCGATCTAGAAAAATATGCCGATGAAGTTCAGGTTTACCATGATTATCCGGAAACGGAAATGGAGGTGATCGACCGGATGGGGGATGCCGAAGCAATCATTGTTTCCTGGCGAACCCAGATAGGAGAGGAGGTTATTAAAAAGTGCCAGAACCTGAAATATATTGGAATGGCCTGCAGCCTGTATGATGACGAATCGGCCAACGTGGCGGTGAAATTTGCGAGGGAAAAGGATATAGTGGTAAAAGGCATTTTCGATTACGGTGATCCCGGCGTCGCTGAGTTTATCATTTCAGAACTTATTCAGCTATTGAATGGATATAAGGGAAAACAGTGGAGAGAGCTTCCGAAGGAATTAACCGATCTGAAAATTGGTATTATCGGTTTTGGAGTCACCGGGCAGTTGCTGGCTAAATGCCTGAAACCTTTTGGCGCTGAAGTTTATTACTTCAGCAGGACCAGAAAGAAGGATAAGGAAAACGAAATCAAATTTCTTCCGCTCGGCGAACTTCTGAAAACCTGCGATGTTATTTCTTTTCACCTTCCGAAGAACGCTGAAGTGATGGGACCGGAGGAATTCGAACATTTCGGAAACGGCAAGATCCTTATAAACACTTCCTTAGGCCTGCCATTTGAAGAGGCGGCCTTTGCCAAATGGATCTCATCTGGTTCCAATCATGCAATTTTTGATGGAGACGGAAAAAAGGAACTTTCAGAAAATACCAAAAATTTAGAAAATGTGATCGCCTGTGAAAAGAGTGCCGGTTACAGTTCACAAACCCTTGTAAGGCTTTCAGAAAAGGTGCTACAAAACATTGCAGACTATTTTAAGGAAAACGAATAGGAATCCTGTTTGTAACCATTGTTACTGAATGGAGCGCTTACTTATCGTTTATTTGCAACTCAATAAAAATAGCTTATGGAATTAATCATGCAACCCTGGCCGTGGTATGTGGCCGGACCGCTTATCGCGCTTATCATGTTCCTGCTGCTCTTCCAGGGAAGACAGTTTGGAATGTCGTCTAACCTCAGAACCATATGCACCATGTGTGGTGCCGATTCAAAAGCCAGTTTTTTCGATTTTAACTGGAGGGCCCAGCGCTGGAATCTTATCGTGATCCTGGGCGCGGCGATCGGCGGGTTTATCGCGATGAATTTCCTTACCGCAGATCCGGCAGTACAGATCAATCCCGATACGGTAGAAAACCTGAAAGAACTTGGTTTTCAAAGTACCGGGGAGGCTTATTTGCCAGATGAACTATATAGCCTCGAAGCGCTTACCAACTGGAAATCCTTGCTCATTCTTATTGCAGGAGGATTCATGATAGGTTTTGGTGCAAGATGGGCAGGAGGATGTACTTCGGGTCACGCTATTTCAGGTTTGAGTAACCTTCAATTGCCCTCGCTGATCGCGGTAATAGGATTCTTTATTGGTGGACTGGTTATGATCCACCTATTATTCCCAATAATATTTTAAGATATGAAAGTAGTAGGATATTTAGTTACAGGTATATTTTTCGGGATCGTAATGTTTAAATCTGAAGCGGCCTCCTGGTTCAGGATCTATGAAATGTTCAGTTTTGATTCATTCCATATGTATGGCATCATAGGTTCGGCACTGGTTCTTGGTGTTCTTGGGATTCAGCTGATCAAAAAGAAGAAAGTAAAGGATGTAAATGGAGAGCAGATAGAGTTCGTTCCGAAGGAAAGAAGTTTCAGCCGGTATATGTTCGGCGGGATCATTTTTGGATTGGGTTGGGCGCTTGCCGGTGCCTGCCCGGGACCAATCTATACCTTGATTGGGGCTGGATATGTTTCAGTGATCGTATTATTCCTGGCTGCCATATTTGGAACCTTCGTCTACGGTTTATTGAGGGATAAACTTCCGCATTAGAAATAGCAGATATTTAAAAGAAGGTGCTGAATTTTCTAATTTCAGCACCTTCATTATTTATGAATGTTTATTATTAATTGACCTTTTCAGCCTTTAGGTATAATTCCTGGGCCTGGATCTTATCGATCATATCCTTTCCTTTAGTGGCCATGGCTTTCCAGCCTTCAGATTCATGGATCTTATCATAGGTAGCCTGGTCTGGCCAGACGCCTTCCATAAAATATTTGTATTCGTTATGATCGTCGGTCACCCGGTACAGATGATAACCGGCATTTGGATAACCTTCCTTACTGATAGCCTGATTCATTTCCTTAAGAAAATCGCTTAATTGCTTCTCGCTAACCCCGTCGGGCAGTTTGAACAAGTGCAGGCTTTTCTTACCGGCTGCGTTATTCTTTAATTCCACCTGGATCAACTCGAATGGATTGTCACCCACATTTTGAGGCTGATGCTGAGCCCTGTCTACCCACAATACATCACCCGCATTTCCGTCCAGTTGCATTTCAGACCCATTCCCGGTTTTCATTTTAGCCGAATGGTCGGTAAGGAATACCGCAACACCTTCTGGATGTGTGTGCATTTTTGATTCATCGCCAGGCTGGTATTTAATTCGTAAAACCCTTACCTGGTCGTTCTCCAGTTCAACGCTGTAATGCGCGGGATCTATTTTGACAGCATCCTGTGCCCTGATTTCTGCAATGGTAAACAGATAGGCAAGAATGAGGCTCAAGGTTAAAACTGAACTTTTCATGTTCCTATTAATTAGAATTTATTAGGTCTATTCTTCTTCTTGCTGAATGGTATCGTTTTGCTGCATGGCCATGGTCATGATCGCACTATCCCAGTAGCCATGTTCCCGTACTATTTTCCCGTTTTTGAACTGGGCGGTAAGATGAACAGGTACTATTACTTCTTTATTACTTCCAGGCAGCGTTGCTTTCCAGTCTCCCCAAAAATTCACCCAGGTATTTCCATCGTCGGTGGTTACCCTTTCAAAATCGTTGTCTTCGGCTATAAAACCGTAGCTTGGTAAATCTGAAAGACTTTCCTGGTGCTGTTGAATGATATAACCGATGTTTCTACCTTGTTTGCTGTTATGAAAGATCTGGGCGGTATCAGCATAGTGCTTTTTCATGGCATCCCAGTTCCCTTTTTCATAATCACTAATTGCAGCTTTTAAGGTGTTGATCTCGTCAGAATTCTGGGTATATCTTTCTGGCTTTTCCTCTTCAGTTTGAGAATTATTACAGGCGATCATCAGAAGACCTGTAAACAGAATTAAAAAAATACGTTTCATGATCTTAGTTTTTGGTGACCTGTGCAGTTGAAGATTCTCCCTTATTGCCCAGGTCTGGCATCATTCCGCCCTGTTTCACCTCATACTTATCTACATACTGAAAGACCTCGTCGAAGGCCTTTTTGCCTTCTTCTCCTAAAAGTTTCTCATTCTCCTCAGCCATTTTCGCATATTCAGCTGCGTCTTTAGCTGAAATCACTGCAACAAAATAGTTACCTACATTTCCAAATCCACTTCGATAAATGCGATAGTGCATTTTTGAGCCTTTATCGGCAAAAACCTGTTTAAGATCGGTCATTTCCTTCCTGATCTTAGCCAGATTTTGCGGAGATACCTCCATACGATGCCATACTCGATGATCCCTACCCGGGGTCTCAGTGCTAAGGCCATCGGGCATATAAGAGAGGGCTGCATCAAGCACTACTACATAGTCTCCATGCCGGTTATAGCATTTATCGAAATCTTCGAATACCTTTTGGAATTCTTTGTCACCCATAGCTTCCCTTAAAGGTTCAAAAGACATGTTCTGGATGTCGCTGAGACTCTTTATTGGAGTTATGGAAAGAAAAGTGCCATCGTTCATGTAGGCCACATTCCACTGTGCATCTTTTAATTGATGTTTTTTACATTGCTCAACGAAGTTTTTGGATATTTTCATATAATCCTCCATCATAGAGGGTTTAACCTGGTCTTCATGCACCCAGAAAGCCTGGTTGGCCTGTTGGGCGAATAATGAAAGGGATAGGAATAAGCTTATTAGGAACCCGAATTTTTTTACATATTTTTTCATGATTGTTATGTTTTGAAATTAGTTATTAGATGCATAGGAGAGGTCCATCCTCATTTTACCATGGTATCTTTCCTGTTTTGGCATGGTTTGCTGTATCTCTTCGGAAAGTTTCTGGCCTTCCTCTCCTAAGAGTTTCACATTTTCATTTCTCATCTTTTCAAGGGCATCGGCATCTTCTGCGGCTACGGCCACCATATAATAATTGCCCATGGTGCCAAAACCGCTTTTATAAAGACGGTAGTGAACATTCGAACCCTTTTTGGTATAAAGCTCTTTTGCAGCCCTTGCAACTTCTTCTGCTTTCTTTTCCTTACCCGGTGGGATCCAGTAATAGGTGATCTCGCGGTAATCCTTGCCTGCAGGAGTTTGGGTAATCCCGTCTGGCATATAGCTTAACTCCTTGTCCAGCTTCAGTATATAATCACCATGTTCACTATAAGTGTCGCCAAAAGATTCGAACAGTTTTTCCATTTCCTGTTCCCCCATTTTTTTGGCAAGCTTTTCAAATGGATCCTCATCAAGATCGGCCATCGTATTAATAGGCATCAGGTACATCACCCGGTTGTCATCGCTCTGGAAGGTAACCCAGCTCATGTCGATATTGTGTTCCTTAACCGCGTCGAGCAGGGCTTTATCGGCCTGTGTATGCTTATCCATTTTGCCTTCAGCCACATGATCTTCATGTACCACGTACATCTGGTAACGGTCTTTTTGAGCAATGGAATTGAAACTGAAAAGAAATAGTAGAATGGGAACGAGCAGTGTTTTTGATAATGATTTCATCTTTCGTTGTTTTTTGGTTATCGGCTGGTTCAACGATAGATGATGGGTAACTGAAATTTAAATAATATTAAGATTCGTTCGCTTCTGTTTGGGACGAAGTGCCCAATTCTTTTTTCAGGGATAGTATTTGAGTTAGCAGGATCATAAAGTTTGGCAGAACAACAACTGAACTATAAAATCTGTAAATGTTCCAATAATTCGGTTCTCATCGATTTGCTTAAAGGAATGCACTTTGAATTGATGATCACGTAATTTTTTCCAATTTCATCTATATGGGCCAGATTTACCAGGTAAGAACGATGAATTCTAAGAAAGCGGGAGCTACCTAAACTTTCATCTACTTCCTTCAGGGTGGTAACCAGAAGATATTTCTTGCTTTTGGTGTGCAATCGGCAATAATTCCTATCGGCTTCAATGTATTGAATATCATCAAGGGAGATCCTTAACATTCTTTCCCTGTCTTTAATAAAAACGCGGTCTTTCAGGATAAAATGTTCCTCTTCAATTTCTTCTACCGGTAAGGCAGCCTGTATATTTTTTAGGGTTCCTGAAATGCCATTTTTAATGCGCTGATGAAGATTTAAACCCGAAAGCCTTCTTAGTAATTTCTGGGCAGGCTGGTCATCGTCAAAGTAGATCACTGGGAAAGCAGAAGCAGAAAGGCCTGATTCAAAACCATTTAATTTTCCCGAGAATCGGTTTTCCAGCAGAACAACATCTGGTGTATCCTGCTTGATGAAACTCAAAGCCTCTTTCGTCCTGGAGAAGATCCCGGTTATCTTATAGCCCAGTTTGCCTAACTGCAGGGATAATCTGGCAGCCCTGCCTAAATCGTTCTCTACAATTACGATCCTCGTATCCCTTTGCATACAGATAGCTTTTCATAAAGATACTGAAACTATTGCTAATCAGTTACTTGGAGGCTGAATATCTTGTTCGGTTTTAGTCGATTTAGGGTAGAAATTGGGCAGGGTGATATGATATTTTACGGCAAGCAAACGTATAAGGATAACAGTAAGTGAAGTCACCACATAAATGATGTCGATATTTACCTCGTAGCGGTACATGATCACAAAGAAGAGCCCACCTATGATACAGGCGGTGGCATAAAGTTCGGCCTTGCGGAAGATCACCGGGATCTCATTACACAAAATATCCCTTATAACTCCACCAAAAGCACCGGTCATCCCACCCAGGGCGATCGAGATCAAGGGAGCAAGCCCATTCTGAATCCCGGTCTCCACACCGGTAATGGTGAAGACCCCAAGCCCGATGGTATCAAAAAGGAACAGTGATTTTTTGAGGTATTCCAGTTTATTTCGGAAAATGATCGCGATAATGACCGACAAGCCTATCAGGTAAACATAGAACAGGTTATGCATCCAGTTCACCGGAGTTTGCCCAATAAGAACATCTCTTAAGGTCCCACCGCCGGTAGCGGTCACAAAACCTATGATAAAGATTCCGAAGAGGTCCATTCGCCTGTTCATCGCCGCAAGGGCGCCGGAAATGGCAAAAGCTACGGTACCAAGCAGGTCGAAGATGTTGAACAAACTCATTTCCATACTTGGCAAAGGTAATTTTATCTTTTAATTTTGCTCAGACTCAGGCAGTTTTTGCCCTGATTTTCGAGCTTTATTAACAAATAGAGGATCTTAATAACAATACGTGTAAGTTTTTGTTTAAAGAACCTACTTTTACAATATTGAAAAATAAGTAAGATGAGCGAAAATACTGAAAGAATAAAATGTTTGATCATAGGTTCAGGACCAGCCGGTTATACGGCGGCGATCTATGCTTCACGCGCTGATATGAAACCTGTTATGTATACCGGGCTTGAACCGGGAGGACAGCTTACTACAACTACCGAAGTAGATAATTTTCCAGGATATCCACAGGGAATCGACGGACCTAAAATGATGATGGATCTTCAGGAGCAGGCCGAACGTTTTGGTACCGAGGTTCGCATTGGAATGATCACCGAGGTGGAATTTTCCAAGGAATTTGGTGGAATTCATAGAGCCTGTGTAGATAATAAAACCTGGATCGAAGCTGAAACCGTTATTATTTCTACCGGTGCAACCGCGAAATATCTAGGCTTGCCGAGTGAGCAAAGATTGCGTGGAGGCGGAGTTTCTGCCTGTGCGGTTTGCGATGGTTTCTTTTATAAAGGCCAGGATGTGGCCATAGTAGGAGGTGGGGATACCGCTGCTGAAGAGGCTACCTATCTTGCCAATATCTGTAATAAAGTGACCATGCTGGTTCGTAAGGACTATATGAAGGCTTCAAAAGCCATGCAGCATAGAGTTGAAAATACTAAAAATATTGACCTTCGATACAATACTGAAGTTGACGAGATCCTTGGAGACCAGGTTGTGGAAGGCCTGCGAATGGTGAACAACCAGACTGGTGAAAAAGAGCAGATCAAGATCACCGGATTCTTCGTTGCGATTGGACACAAACCAAATACCGACATCTTTAAGGGATGGCTGGATATGGATGACACCGGGTATGTGATCACCAAAGGAAAAACTACCAAGACCAATATCCCTGGAGTTTTTGCTTCCGGAGATGTGCAGGATAAGGTTTACAGACAGGCTATAACTGCTGCCGGAACCGGTTGTATGGCGGCCCTGGATGCTGAAAGATACCTTGCAGAGATCGAAACCGAAGAAGATATCGAAAAACCTCAAACAAGACCGGAGACGGTTTAAGTTAGCATTTGATATAAATAAAAAATCCCGCGATCGCGGGATTTTTTGTTTTATGGAATTTCTTAATTATCGGTCTTAACCTTTACCTCGTCGCCGTCGACCTTGACTTTTGACTCGCTGCCGTCGGCCCGATCGATTTTCTGTTTATACTCATCGCCGTCTTTCTTGATCTTAACTTCGGTGCCTTCTGGAGTTTCGATCTTGATCTTATCCCCATTGTCTTTGATCTCGACCTCGTTTTCAGGATCGTTCATCAGTTGTTCGATCTCTGAACTTTCATCTTCCTCGGCCTCTGCATTGCGGCAGGAGGTAAGACCAATGCTGATTGAGAGAACAAGCAGTGCATTTACAAATAGATTTTTCATCTTATTGATTTTTAAAAATGACCGGACAAAATTAGGCCTTCAGTCATTTCCACCTATGAATTTTAGAAAACTTTAGCTTAAAAGGATCAATTGAAAAGGCCGCTGCTGAATTCCTTTTTGGCGATCACCGCTTCGCCTTTAAACTCCAGGATCTCAATTTTTGGTTCGTTGAAAATATCTATTTCACTGTCACCGGTAGCCCTGATCTGCAAAGAATCGGTAGCGTTTATCTTAACTTCTGAATCGCCCTGGGCAAGAACATTGGCTGTCACACTGCTTAGATTTTCACCGTCGAATTTTGAAGATTGGTCGGCCCGAATGATGAATTCCTGGATATCTCCTTCAATTTTTGCCGAAGCCTTTTCGTAGATATCAACTTCAAAAGCAGGAGCATTAACCAACGCTTCCACTTTAGCCGACTGGTTCAGCTGGAACCGGCTGCTCGAAGCGGTCACGTTCAGTTCAGCCTTAGAATCATCGTTCTGCACCAGGCTGAAGTCTTCAGCCTTTATGGTAAAAAAGCCTTTGGCTTTATCTTTTAGATGAAGGCTTAAATTGGTTGCGTAAATATCCTGAAGGCCGGAAATTTCCACATCTCCTTCGGCAATAATGCTCTTTAGACTATCGGTAAAAGTGAGCCTTAATTCCTGCCTTTTTGTACGATTGAATTCCTTGATGGGCTTGATAATCAGGACACCGTCGATCACTTCGGTAAGTATATAATCATGAAGGTTATCATCTGCTTCGATCTCAACCATGGGCCTATTTCCTTTCAGAATTCCTATTTCGAATTCTCCGGAAACCTTAATAGAGTGATAGGTCTCCAGGTCGTACTGTTCGGTTTTGACTTTCCTGCTGCCTTTTATCTTGTCCTGGGCAAAAGTGCTTGACATTAATAGAATGAGCAAAAGAGGTAAATATCTGGTCATATTGCGGGTTTAGATTTAACCAAATATAAAAAAAGCCTCCGAGTGGAGGCTTTTTCTATTGGAAGCTCAGCTGTAGATCATATATTGTTTAATTCTTAGCTGATTATAAACTTCTTTTTCGGTTGGTTGAATCTGGCTGTGACCATTTTTAGGCTCTTTCATCTGGTGACCGAAAAACAACCCGATCACAAAACTTATTAAAAGGTTGATTAGTGAGCTCATGATCAATTGTTGTTTATCTCGATCCCATTGCTGTCTATAATGACACGATGGGCTTCTGAATCGTTTACCTTAACTCCTTTATCATTGACTTTGATATTAAGTTCTTCACCGTCTACATTTACCCGGGCGTTAAAGTCGTCTGAAGGATCGTCATCCATGCTTTCCTCATCCCAATTAGAATCTGAATCGTCTCCCCAGGATTCAACAGGGCAGTCTTCACAGCTGGTCTCATCTTCAAGTACTTTCAGGAAGTGTTCCTCTTCACCGCTTATAAGGATATCCCCAAAATAATCGGCATTTCTATGGAAAGATGATGTATTATCATCAGCAAAGAAAGTGATCCCCTCCGGGAGGAAGACAGTTACCTGTACTTCCTGGTCCCTGTAGCCGAAGCTGGAATCAGAGGTAAAGTAACTGTCCAGTAATAATTCGTTCCCCAGAAGACTGGTTGAATAATTGATATTTTCAGCGCGTTTTCTTGCATCCTGGAAATCTTTTCCTTCCGCAGATTTTAGCACCTCAACCTTCCCGATCGAATCCTTGGTGGATTTTACGATAAGTCTGATGTCATTACCTACCAGGACCTTGTTGCCATTTTCGTAGGCTACCCTGAAATCAGAACTTCTCCAGGTTTTTCGGGATAGTTCAGGATTATTCCGCATTCTCAGGAATAGCGTATCATCAGGACTTACCAAAAGGTTCTCGGTACTCGCCACTTCCCCGTCGAAGGCACGGTTGGTAGCCTGGCTCACACCAATTACACTTAAACCAATAACTGAGATCAGCCACAGTCCAAGCAGGGTAAGCGAAGCGATTCGTCCTATCGACTTCAGGTTTTTTACCAGGATCTTCAGTCCTAATACAAAAAGGAAGAAGAAAGGTATTCCAACGGCAAAGAACGTGAGCAGAGAGATCAGCCATAAGGGAGCGCCACTGTTCACCATATCTATATAATCGGTCCAAGGTGCATCTACGATCCCGAAGGTGCCTACCGCGAACAATCCAACGAAAAGCGCGATTAGGGTAGAACCTGCGATTAGTAATAATAAGATTCCAACGAATTTTACGAATAGTTTCAGACAGAACTTGATGATGTTACCAAGGGTTGTGGCGGCCGAGGTGGCTCCGGCGCTTGCCTGCCTGCCATACTTCTCGTAGTCCACATTTTTTATACTATCTGAAACCTCGTGAAAACCCTCACGTATCTTTTTCTCGATATTGCTGATGGTAACCTCCTCTCCGCGCATGGCCAGCTTATCGGCCGTGGTTTTGGCTTCCGGAACAAAGATCCAGAATGCGATATAGATCAGGATAAAGGCTCCACTGGAGAAGATCGTAAGCAGGATCCATAATAAACGTACCCAGATTGCTTCAATCCCCAGGTAATGGCCTAGTCCGGATGAAACACCGCCTACATAACCGTTTTCGGTATCTCTGAATAGTTTTTTACCTACGGTTTTAGTGCTTCGGCTTCTGCCTGGTTCATCTTCGAAGATCTCGTCATCAACCAGGTAATCTTCGGGTTGCCCCATAATGGTGATGACCTCTTCAACTTCTTTACTGCTAATTACCTGCCGTTCATTTTTGATCTTTTCATTAAATAATTCAGCAATACGAGCCTCGATGTCTGAGATGATCTCATCGCGCCCCTGTGTATTGGAGAAAGAATGCCTTATAGCCTCCAGATACCTCTGTAACTTGGCATATGCATCCTCATCTATGTGAAAGAAAATGCCGGCAAGATTTATATTTACTGTCTTATTCATGGTTCTTCTTTTTTTGAGTGGTTACAATATTCACTGCCGTTTGCAGTTCTTCCCAGGTTCCTGTTAGTTCCCTAAGGAAAATTTTCCCGGTCTCTGTGAGACCATAATATTTACGAGGTGGCCCGCTGGAAGACTCTTCCCATCTGTAGGAAAGCAGTCCTGCATTCTTAAGCCTGGTGAGAAGGGGGTAAATAGTCCCTTCCACCACCAGCAACTTGGCGTCTTTAAGCGTATCCAGAATTTCGGCCACGTAGGCATCTTCATCCCGGAGAACCGAGAGAATGCAATATTCCAGTACACCCTTACGCATTTGGGCTTTTGTGTTCTCTATCTTCATAGTGCTTGTTTTTGGGTGGAATTAAACTGTTCATTTTTTGATTGATTTGAATGATGATTAGTGTCTGGATCTACCGATCCTAAAAAATTGATGGTTAACGGATAATTATATTTTTTGCCTTCATTGGCGCTGATGCTCGCAGAGATCACGGTAAAGATCTGCAGGATAAAAAGGCCGAATAAAGTGATTCCTAAAACGCTGATGATTATTATGAATGGCACGGCTTCTGAAAAATTATCCAGCCTGAAGCTGTCGTCACCCAGATAAAATGCCTCGCCTACACTTAATTTTAATCCGAAGAAAATGATCGTTACAGCGCCGGCCGCAATTAAGAAAACCGAGTAGAGGAAAATGCTTAACTGAAAGTTCAGCGCGCTCCTTCCATGATGATCTACAAAAGGATCTTCCTTGCGGCTTAGCCATAACAGTGTTGGAAAGATGAAGTTACCCAACGGGATAAAGAACTGTGAAAACACCGATAGATGAAGTACGGTTGCCAGAGTCCTGTTTTGATTGATGTTTGTTGATGAAGTCATTGATTGTGTTTTTAATAATTTCCTTAAAGGAACATATTGGTTATAAAGAATAAATAGATGAATGCTATAACCAGATAGATCTGAAATTTTCGGCTCATTCCGAACCCGGAATTTGAGTAAGCCATTGCTAAATTGATTGATGATGTTTTCATGACTTTTTTGATTTGATGATTTATAACCTATTAGATTCTTATACAAATATATATCTAAAAGAAGGTATTATGCAAAACAAAGTACCTAAATTTAACAAAATATTAGGAATTTAAGGCTGAATAATATTTCCTATTTTTACAGGAGAATCAATCAAAAAACCTTTAAATGAAGCTTTCCCCCTCAAAACTGAACAATTTCCTGATGCTGAAACTGCCAAGTGCCTGGCTTTGTGGAGTGAGGGTTAAACATATAGATCAAACCGAATGCGAAGTAGGAGTAACTCACCGGTGGATCAACCAAAATCCGTTTAATTCGATGTATTTCGCCGTACAGGCCATGGCTGCCGAACTGAGTACAGGCGCACTGGTGATGAACCGCATCCAGGCCTCGAATAAAAAGATCTCCATGCTGGTTGCCCAGAATAAATCTACCTTTAGTAAAAAAGCGACCGGGAAGATCAGGTTTACCTGTTATGATGGGAATAAGGTGAATGAAGCCTTAGAGAAAACGATCGCTAGCGGGGAAGGGCAGACCTTCTGGATGAAATCGGTAGGCGTCAATGAAGATGGGGTAGAGGTTTCTGTTTTCGAATTCGAATGGACGGTAAAACTTAAAAGCCCTAAGCGATAAGCTGAAAGCTTTTATACTCTTTTTATAAATAATAATCTTGCTTAAAGCTTCTGGCTTTAAGCTAAAAGCTTAACATAATGAATGCACACGAAATAGATTACCAGGTTTATGGCGAGGAAATGCAATATGTGGAACTAGAGCTTGATCCGCAGGAAGCGGTGATCGCCGAGGCGGGCAATTTTATGATGATGGACGATGGTATTAAAATGGACACCATATTTGGTGATGGATCCAAGCAGAACGAAGGCTTTCTGGGAAAAGTTCTGGGTGCGGGGAAACGTTTGCTTACTGGAGAGAGTCTTTTTATGACCATTTTCTCCAACGAACAGCAAGGAAAAAAAAGAATCAGTTTTGCTTCCCCATATCCTGGGAAAATTATTCCTATTGATCTAACCCGATTCAACGGTAAATTCATCTGCCAGAAGGATGCTTTCCTGTGTGCGGCAAAAGGAGTTAGTATTGGTATCGAATTCAGCAGGAAGATGGGAAGAGGTTTTTTTGGAGGTGAAGGTTTTATCATGCAAAAAGTGGAAGGAGACGGAATGGCTTTCGTACATGCCGGCGGAACCATGGCCAAGAAGGAACTTAAACCTGGAGAAAAACTGAAGGTTGATACAGGCTGTATAATTGGCTTCACTCAAACCGTAGATTATGATATCGAGTTCGTAGGAGGGATCAAAAACACCTTCTTTGGAGGAGAAGGTTTGTTCTTTGCCACTTTAACCGGGCCCGAAACGGTTTACATTCAGTCTTTGCCGTTCAGCCGATTGGCTAGCAGGGTTCATCAGGCCGCACCGCAGGGTGGAGGAAAAGACAAGGGAGAAGGCAGTATTCTTGGCGGATTAGGTGATGTGATTAGCGGTGATAACCGATTTTAATTATGTTAAAATCTTATAGAAATGTTAAGAATAAATTTAAAATACTATATTTAAGAGATCAAAATTTCACAGCCTATAGTACACTTCTACTTATTTTATCAACCTAACTTTAACTTAAACTATTTCAAATTATGGCGAGAGCGATGTTTGAATACACCAAAACTGTACTGGATAAGGTAAGTTTTGATGCCAATCTATTCTGCAAGGAAGTTCGAAAGGCGATTCAACGTTTACTGCCTCACGAAATCGAGGAACTTAGACTTTGGATCCTGGCTTTAACACGGCAGAATCCCGAATTAAATCAATGTTTAATTTATTTAAATACCTGACACAAAAAAGCGGCTTTTTAGCCGCTTTTTTTAATTCAGTTTAAAGTCTTTTTTCTTGTTAAGAGGGCTTATGATCTTCACGTTCTGAAAGGTGATCGCGCCTTTTACCACGCCCGCAATGGTGCTTCGTAGCGCTTCAATGATTTGCATCTTGAGCTCGCTGCGATTATAGATTAGACTTACTTCGCGTGCCGGAACCGGATCTTTAAACATCTTGAGGTTCTTTTTATCCTTTTCTTTCATGTCCAGGGTATGAAGATAGGGTAGCAGGGTCATTCCCAGGCCTTCATTGGTTAGTTTGATAAGGGTTTCAAAACTTCCGCTTTCCAGTTGCAGCTGGTCGTCTTCATAATCTCTGGAAGCCTTACAAAGGTTGATAATGCCATCCTTAAAGCAATGCCCGTCTTCCAGTAACAGCATATCATTGATATCGAGTTCAGTAACATCTAATTTATCCCTGTCGTGTAATGGATGGTCTGCAGGAATATACCCCACAAAGGGTTCGTAATACAGCACGTTTTCCTTAATTCCTTCCAGTTCCAGCGGAGTAGCCGCAATAGCTGCGTCCAGGTGACCCTCCTTTAGCTTTTCAAGAATGGCTTCGGTATGTAATTCTTCGATCTTAAGTTTTACTTTCGGATATTTTTTGATGAAATTCTTGATGAACATAGGTAAAAGAGTAGGCATTACCGTCGGGATAACCCCTAAACGAAATATTCCGCCAATAAATCCCTTTTGCTGATCCACGATATCCTGGATCCTGTCACTCTCATTAACAATATTCCGGGCCTGCTGAACGATCTTCTGGCCAACCTCAGTAAGCTGTATAGGTTTTTTGGTTCGGTCAAAAATGGTTACTTCCAGTTCTTCTTCCAGTTTCTGTATTTGCATACTCAGGGTAGGCTGGGTCACAAAAACCTTTTGCGCAGCCTTGGTGAAATTCTTGTGTTCTGCAACGGCCAATACATAATGAAGCTGAGTAATCGTCATATTGAGAATGTTTTCTAGCTACAAAGTTATAGGTTTTTCTTATTCTAAAGCTGTTTTAACTTTGTTTTATCTATTAAAAAACCCTTCCGGAAATGGAAGGGTTGAGTGATGAACCTGTTTGGGTATTTTTGATCGATGATAAATGATTATAGCCTGATAACGATTTCTTCTGTTTCCCCGTCAAAACTGAAATTCGAATCTGCCCAATTCGGTGGGCCATAGCTAAAACTGTTTCCGCTAGTTCCATAAGCTTCCTGGGGCATGCCTGAAGAATCAAAATCCATACGGCCATTTCCGTTTTTGTCATGGAGTACCACCAGTGAATAGGTGCCAGCAGGTATTTTTTCAAAGTTCACTTTGGCCTGGCCATCTATAATTGAAGCTTTAGCAGAAAAGTCAGGTTCCTGCTTCATGAATTTATCAGCAGTATACAGCGCGAAAAGTACTTCTCCCTGGTCACCTTGAAGATTTGTCACAGTTGCCTGAATCTTTCCTTCATTTTGTGCCTGTGCATTGGCGATAGCTCCTACGGTCATTGCTAATAATAAGATTAGAGTTTTCATAATTCTATTGTTTTTTGATTATGAAACAAACTTAGGCTACGAATGCCTGCCTCGAAAAAGCTTCTTACCGAACCGTAGAATTGTTAGGCTGAATTGTTAGAGCAGTCCCCTGGCTTTAATTTCCAGGTATTTATTGATCGTATTCACACTCAGATTCTGTGGAGTAGTAAGCAGGGCCTGTATACCATGTCTTTGAAGTTCCTTAAGCATGAGCGTTTTATCATGGATGAATTGTTCCGCTATTACCTGGTGGGCACTTTCGCTGATGTTTTCCGGATTGGTGCTTTTCAATTTTTCTAACTCGGTATTTTCAAAAAAAATGACCACCAACAGGTGTTGTTTCGCCAGGGCCTTTAAATAGGGGAGTTGCCGGGTTAGGGCAGACATATGCTCAAAATTGGTATATAGCATGAGCAGGCTGCGGTGCCCGATATGTTTTTTAACCCGAGAATATAACAGGCTGAAATCACTATCATGAAACCTGGTATTAATATTATAGAGCGCCTCCATGATGCTGTTAAGCTGTCGTAACCTGGAGCTGGGTTTAAGCAAATTGTCTATCTTATTGGAAAAGGAAAGCAATCCAACCTTATCCTTTTTTTTCAGGGCGACGTTCGAAAATGCCAGGCTGCTGTTGATCGCATAATCCAGAAGGCTTAAACCTTCGAAGGGCATTTTCATCATCCTCCCACAATCTATTACCGAATAAATGGGTTGGGAGCGCTCATCCTGGAATTGATTAACCATTAATCCAGATCGTTTGGCTGTGGCCTTCCAGTTAATGGTCCTTGCATCGTCTCCCCGAACATAATCCTTGATCTGTTCGAATTCCATGGTATGGCCAATACGCCGGATGCGTTTTAAGCCATGCAAATTGATCTTTTGATCTAATGCCAGAAAATCCAGTTTTTTCATCTGAATAAAGGAAGGGTAAACCTTTACCATTGCCGCCTGATCAAAAACATATCTTCTCTTTACAAGGTTTATTACGCTGGAAACGTAAATATTCAAGCCTCCAAAAACATATTCCCCTCGCTCCAGCGGTTTGAGAAGGTATTCGAAATTGGTGTTTTCACGGCCCTGAAGTTCAAGCTCTTTTATGAAATCTCTTTTCTGAAATTGCACCGGGATCTCATCGATCACTTCCATATAAACCCTGAAGACATATTTGTTTTCGATCAGAACTTCTACCCGGTTATTGTCTGAATTCGACATTCTCTCCGGAAGGATACGATCAGCTTTGATCCGTTTCCCTGAATACAGGCTAACCGATTCCGAAAGAACCAGGATAAAGAGAATAGCAGCAAAGATCCATGTCACAGGATATAACCACCCGATCCAGAACGAAAGCAGAAAGCAAAAGGCGATCGAGAAGAGCGCATAAAAGAAACGCCTGCTAAAATATATGGACCTTAAAAATCGTATCACTACCGCGGGATTTCAACAGATTGAGTGATCATTTCGATAACCGCCGCAGGCGTCATTCCTTCCATTTCCCGATCTGGAGAAAGGATGATTCGGTGACCAATCACCGGCTTTAGCGCCTGCTTGATATCTTCAGGGATCACGAAATCCCGTCCGGAAATGGCTGCAAAGGCCTTCGCGGCGTTCATAACTGCGATGGAAGCTCTGGGGCTTGCTCCCAGATACAGGTGCGGATGATTCCTTGTTTTATCGATTAGTTCTGCTATATATTCCAGCAGTTTTTCTTCGATGATAATAGAATGTATCTGCTGTTTTAAACTGGCGATCTTTTCAGGATCCAGGACGCTTTCAATATCGGTCTCTGGTAATTTGCCTTTCCGCTCATGATGGGTTTGAAGAATCCTCACCTCTTCCTGCAAACTCGGGTAATTCACTTCTATCTTGAATAGGAAACGGTCTAACTGGGCCTCGGGCAACGCATAAGTGCCTTCCTGTTCAATTGGGTTTTGGGTGGCCAGCACCATAAAAGGAGGTTGCATCCTGTACATTTTTCCGTCTATGGTAACCTGTTTTTCCTCCATTACCTCGAACAAGGCAGCCTGGGTTTTTGCCGGCGCCCGGTTGATCTCATCAATTAGGATGATATTTGAAAAAATAGGCCCCTTCTTAAATTCAAATTCTGAAGTTTTCATGTTGAAGACTGAAGTTCCCAACACATCGCTCGGCATCAGGTCTGGAGTGAACTGAATACGGCTGAAGTCGGTTTGAAGGCATTTTGCAAATAGCCTTGCGGTGATGGTTTTAGCCACTCCCGGAACCCCTTCTATAAGGACGTGACCATTAGATAACAAGCCTACTATGAGCAGTTCTACAAAGTTTTCCTGGCCAACGATCACCTTTGAAAGCTGTTCTTTAAGTTTTTGAACAGAATCCTTCAGATCGTCTAAAGGGATCCGGTTCTCAAATTTTAATTCCTCGTTATTATGGGTCTCTTCTTTTTCCATTGGTTGATTTAAATGAGTTTATGCTTTTGCTGAGTTCGAAGAACTCTTGTTTTGAATTCGTTCTGCTTTGCTGAAAATTAAGTATTCTTTCAAAAAGTCGCTTCGTTTCCTCCATACTATTTCCACTTTTTGCGGCTAGTTGCCTTTGAAATTCGGAATTCGGACTGCTGGTTTCCAACCTGTACTGGTTTCTGATGAATTCCTGAAACAGCGCGATCTTCTTGAGACCAAGCTCAGGGTATTTCTTCTGTTCCAGATAAAGGCTGGAGATGGTTTCGGTGAACTCAACACTTTTATTGGTGACTGGTGGAACTACCGGGATGGCTCGTTGTTTTCTTTTTCCTTCAAAAATCACAAAAAGTATGGCCGCGATTGCCATGAAATAATAGGCCCATTTCAAGGGGCGGTTATTCAGTAAGATATATAGGGGAGAGGTAAAAAAGCTTTTCCCAGATTTGTAATAGGCGTCCCAGTAAGTCTGTCCGGTGCCCAGGTAGGCCAGAACGGCTTCGGGATAGCGGTAATTTTCATCTTTCAACAGGAAATAATTGCTGAAGGCCTGCGGAACGGTATGCAGGAATATTTCCCCTTCACCAAAATCGGTTTTGATGAAATTCAGGTATTCTTCAGGATCATCCTGATCTAATTGCGAGCTTCCCAGCGCCATATGATTGGTCGTATCAATCTTACTGAAATAAACCGCTGGCAGGTCCTGGTCGAATTCAATACTGTTCCTGAATCGAAGATCTGGATGTACCAGATTCAATTTTGGCCTCGAGGTAAAACCTTTGGTATCGATGTAGGATTTCAGTTCAAGATTAAGAGTATCCTCCAGATTTTCACCGAAACCATAACTGGAAATGAACAGCCTGTTTCCTTCTGAAACCCAGTTCAGTAACCGATCCAGTTCATTATCGTCAAAACCAACAGAATTATTCAAAAAGAAATAGGTGCCTTGCTGAGCATCTGAATTCAGAAATTCATAAGGAGGAATTTCCACCTCGTGGATTTCCGGGTTGATATCGTTCCAGCTCTCAAAAAAGATGCGGGCACCCAGCGGAATTTTATCCAGATTGGTATAACTGGGAGTCCAGTTTATAGGTTCAGGTTCGGTACTTTCCAGCCAAACCAGGCTAATCACCAGTAACATGAACAGGGCAAGAGCTATTTTATAGGTCCTATTCATAACGTACCGATTTAAGATGAGCATCCATGCGAGAGAATCCTTTCTCTGCCAGCTGGAAATCGGTTTCTGAAACTTCAAAATTACCATACCAGATAAACTCGTATAGCTTGCTGATTTCAGAAAAATGTCTTTTTAAAGCCTCATTTCTTATTTCCAACTGGTAATCTTTATTGGTTTTCTGGAAGGTATAATCGATCAGCTCCAGCTCGTCCAGTTTTTGAAGACTATTGAGATAATAATATCTTACCGCCAGGCGATATTGCTGGTTTTTTATGGCCTCTTTGATCAATGCCGGAAGATCGTCCCCTTTTATCAATTCCTCTTCTTCTGAAATAAAAACTTCTGAAGGCTTCTGAGTGCGCAATACCCGTCTGCCCGGGTTCAGCCTTGAGAAAAGCCAGGCGACCAGCCCGAGCAATAAGAATAATACCAGGTAGGGAATAATGGAAATGATAAAAGCCAGAAAGGAATTGGGTTCGTATTCACCGAATAACCAGCTGATGAATTGATTGTATTTTGCATTCAGCCATTTTTTAAATCGGCTCCACCAGCTTTCCTTTTCCTCAACCTGCATATAGCTATAATCTGGCTGAGACCGGTAATTTTCGATCTTTTCCTTATTGAATTCAACGGGTTTTAATTGAGAATCCTGGTCAAATCTTACTTCTCTCACTTCAGATCTAGTATCTGACTCCTGCGCGGAAAGGCTTCCGCAGCTAATAAAAAGAATTAATATAAACAGGATATTTTTCAAGATCGTTCTTTTCCCAGGTTTTCTATGGTTTCGTAAGTACCGGTGAAATTTTGTTTCTCATTCAGGTCGAAATAGATAAATGCGAAACCTACCGGGGTAATGCTGTACACGATATACTGGATAATGGAAGTAACAATATTCACCACCACAAAGCCGGTTCCGAACATATTATCTCCTTCGCTGGCAGAATGTTCGGTAGCTGAAAGCACTGTTTTAAAGATCATATAGAATATACCGGGTAACTGGAAAACCAGGCCAATCAGGTAGACGATGATCGCTACGCAAATAATACTGGCGAAGGTCATCCACCAGTTCTGTTTGATGAGTTTGAAGCTTTCTGAAATGCTTTCTCCAACGCTTCTTCTTTCAAAGACAAGAATGGCATTCACCATGCTCATGGGAACTGCCAGGTAGATACCGGGAATAAAAAAGAACATTAGCCCGGCGATCACAATGATCCATGACACGAAGGTTAGTAAAAGAAGTTTGCCAAAATCGGCTTTCATACCTTCCACAACTTCGGCTTCCACGATCTCACCCTTATGCCTGTTATAAGATTTGATAATGTGGTAAACGGTTCCGGTAACAGTAGAAACATACAGCATATAAGCCAGGTAAAGGACGAGCATGGGGATTAAAATTCCACTAAAACCCTTGCCTTCACCGTCAACGCTAGCCAGGGTAGCAAAGGAATAATAAGAAATGGCAGCCACGAGAACCAGAAAGACCGGTCCCACGACCTTTAACAGGATCTTGCTTGCAAGCTTGTAATTTTCTCTGATGAACTTAAATGTGACGCTCAGGATCTCTCCCAGTTCACGGCGTTTTTTGAATTTGATGTAATCCTGAGTCATTTTTGGACTTTTTAAATAGATATATGGGATAATAAACGTAATAGAACAAGATAAGGGCCAGGGAACCTGAAATGATCAGGATTGCCAGCCAGTCTGGCATTTCTGTGATTCGGGTTACAAATCCTTCCAGAAAACCCGCAATGATAAAGAACGGAATGGTGCTAATCACGATCTTCATCCCGTCCTTTACACCCCTGGTAAAGGAATTAAGCCGGGAATAGGTGCCGGGAAACAAAATGCTTTTACCCACGACCAGTCCCGCACAGCCAGCCACGATAATCACCGAGATCTCGATGGTCCCATGTATCCAGATCGTCCTGGCCGATTCCCAAAGCAGACCTTTATCATAAAAGAAATACTGAAAACTGCCCAGCATGATCGCATTCTGCATGAGCAGGTATATGGTTCCCATCCCGGCAAGGATTCCAAGTGAAAAAGCCATCAGGGAAACCTTGATATTATTGATGGTAATGCCCAGAAACATATCGGTTTCTGCCATTTTCTTATAGACCGCCATGGGATCGTTATTGGCAATATTTTCCAGTGTCATGTTCACATAGGCATCTCCAAGTATCGACCTTACAAAGGCTGAATTGGTTGCCGAACTATAAGCGCCTATCAAAGTAAAGACCGCAAAAATCAAAAAACTAAGTAACAACTGTTTCTGATATTTATGAAACTGAGAAGGGAATTCTTGTGTAAAAAAACGGATCAACCGGTTACCAGATTCCTTTTTATTACGGTAGATATACTGATGCGCATGGGAGGCCAGCCCGTTGAGATACCTTGCGGTATTGCTTTTTGGATAAAAGGTTTGTGAATAGCTCAGGTCGTCGCTAAGCTCTATATAAATATCTGAAAGTTGTTCCGGAGACAGGCTTCTATTATTTTGAAGGAGGCTTTCGTACTTAACCCATTTATCTTTATTTTGCCGTACAAAAGCAGCTTCGCGCATTTTTTCTGAATTAAACCCAAAGTAACATATTTAATGGATAATTTTCAAATCGAAACCGCTCAAAATACAAGTATAGAGCAAAATGTAGCGGGAATAGGGGAGCGTATCCTTGCTTTTTTCGTAGACCTCGCCATCATCGTGGTTTATATGGTCATTGCAGGCATCACTATGGGAGCTGTTGGAAATGTGGGGAGCAGCGAATTCATGTATTATCTGGTGCTGGGTTTACCCCCATTTTTGTATTACCTGCTTTGGGAAACCTTTTGGAATGGACGTACCCCTGGAAAAGCGCTTCTCCAGATACGAGTGGTTAGAAAAGACGGGACTCGGCCTCACTTTTCACATTACCTGATAAGATGGTTATTGCGTATTATCGATATCAGTCTTACTAGTGGAGGGGTGGCCGTGGTTAGCATTCTCTTGAATGGAAAAGGCCAGCGACTGGGTGATATCGCCGCGGGAACCACCGTAATTTCTGAAAGATCCCAGATTGGACTAAGCCAGACTTTAATGGTGGATCTCCCGGAAGATTATCAGCCAAAATATCCACAGGTCACCGTATTAACCGACAAGGATATTCAGGAGGTCAAGAATCTGTACCGAACTGCCCGGCGAGAAGGCCAGCATCATATCATCCTTTCGCTTAGTCGGAAATTAGAGGAATTACTCCAGGTGAAAATAGACGAACGCCCGATCGATTTCGTGAAGCGCGTTATTCAGGATTATAATTTCTATACGCAGCGATAGTTATTCCAGGATCTCGATATCCATTTCCACATTATCAATTGGCCACTCCGAATTTCCGGTTTTCACCTGGGCGATCTTTTCGGCTACATCCATCCCATCAATCACTCTTCCGAATACGGTATGATCGTTATTGAGGTGCGGAGTACCATCCTTATCCATCACGATAAAGAATTCAAAAGGAGAGGAAGCCTTGCTCACGTTCTGTTCGGCATATTTGGCTGCTGAAAAGGCTCCGTAGGTATGTTTGTGCCCTGCATCGAATTCGCTGGGGATAAGATAATTTCCGACATCACCACGGTTGCTTGCTGTGATCTGGTTATCGGCATTACCACCCTGGATCACAAAGCCCGGGGCTACCCTGTGGAAGAAAGTATCGTTGAAGTAATCGTTTTTTACCAGCATGATGAAATTTGCCCGGTGCAAAGGAGTGTCCCGGTAAAGCTGAACATCTATATTTCCAAATTTGGTCTTGATACGAACCTTGGTTTCCGGATTTTCTTTCCCGTATTCCATCATGGTTGGTATAAATTCTTCCTGGACGATGGGGAACTTGGGATTCTGTTCGATCTTGGTATCCTTGTCGCTTTTCGCAAGTTCCTTTTTCCGAAGTTCGAAAATGCTATCCCTGGCACGCTGAATCGAGTCTTCCTTTCGTTGCTTTTCAAGTTCTTCGGCAGTAGGCCTGGCATTAGCCTTAGAAGAAGATTCCTTATCTTCACAACTTGCTAAAATTGCAATAAAGAGAATTGCTAAAAAAGAAAGATTTCTAAACATGGAATTCGAGATTTTTAAAAACAGGATTTCAAAGTTAAAAAAAATGCCGCTTCCCGGTGAAGCTGCCCATAGAAAACTGGCTCCAATGCTCCGGATAAGGGAACTGGAACAGATCGATATGGCAAAACGCAATCCGCAACAGGCTGGGGTAATGGCGGTTTTTTATCCAGATGAAGCGAAGCTTACCAGGCTGGCCCTTATTCTTAGGACCGCTTACGAAGGAGTGCATTCCAACCAGGTTGGTTTCCCGGGGGGCAGACTCGAGAAGACAGATCGTGATATTCAGGAAACCGCTTTAAGGGAAACCGAAGAGGAAATTGGGATTCCCAGGGATCATATTCAGGTGATCAAAAAACTTACGAAGCTCTATATTCCACCATCCAATTTCTGGGTGCAACCATACCTTGGCATTGTCGAAAATACGCCAAGAATGATTCCGCAGGAATCGGAGGTGGAAAAGATCCTTGAAGTCAATCTTTTCGACTTCCTGGATGATAAGAACCTGATAAGTGAAAACCTGACCACCTCATACGCTAAAAACATACAGGTGCCTGCCTATAAATTGAACGGATACGTGGTTTGGGGCGCTACAGGTATGATGCTGAGCGAGATAAGAGAAATGCTAATTAAAATTCAATAGGAAACTAAATTAGTATATTTGTCGGCAATTCTTTTTCGGAAGTTGCAAAATTGAAGCGAAAATCATGGGATTATTTAAGAAGAACCCCTTCGGACATTATTTGATCTTAAAGAAATGGCTTATTCGAGTATTCGGAGTGCTTACCCATAGGAGATATCGCGGTTTCAATGAATTGCAGATAGAAGGCTCTGAGATCATCAAGAATTTGCCTCCTACCAATGTACTTTTCGTATCGAATCATCAAACTTACTTTGCCGATGTTACGGCCATGTTCCATGTATTTAATGCTAGTTTAAGTGGAAGGGTAGATAGCATTAAGAATGTTGGGTACCTCTGGCAACCCAAGCTCAATATCTATTATGTGGCTGCCAAGGAAACCATGAGAGCTGGTTTACTGGCAAGGATCATGGCTTACGCCGGTGCGATCACTGTAGAGCGTACCTGGAGATCCAAGGGAAAGGAGATCAAAAGAGAAGTGAATCCCAATGATACCGAAAATATTGGCAGGGCATTGGAAGACGGCTGGGTGATCACCTTTCCGCAGGGAACCACCAAGCCTTTTAAACCCATTCGTAAAGGAACGGCTCATATTATCAAAAATCATAAACCAATCGTGATCCCGATCGTTATTGATGGCTTTCGAAGATCTTTCGATAAAAAAGGCCTTCGCATCAAAAAACGAGGTATCCTTCAAAGTTTCCAGATCAAGGAACCGCTGGATATCGATTATGAAAATGAATCGATAGAGGAGATCGTGAGAAAACTGGAATACGCCATTGAGCAACATCCTTCTTTTCTGAAAGTAATTCCTGCAGAGGAGATACAGGCTATGGAAGACCTGAAC
This sequence comes from Christiangramia bathymodioli, assembly GCA_009735695.1. GTDB lineage: Bacteria > Bacteroidota > Bacteroidia > Flavobacteriales > Flavobacteriaceae > Christiangramia > Christiangramia bathymodioli. The sequence continues at coordinate 179,294 of SRSL01000006.1, read as the reverse complement.
CAGCAGCGAAGATGGGATTATTGATTGAGTAGATCCTGAAAAAAATAATTTGAAAAACAGAAGATCCCGGTTCATGCCGGGATCTTTTTTATTCCATCTCAAGTCTCTTTAATTCCTTGTAGTTTTTATATAATCTGCGAAGAAGGATTCCGTAGATAAGGCGGTATAAAAGCCAAAGGCCACCGAGCAAGATTGCCAGCATAAGTACTGAAACTCCAATAAAAATAAGCCATTCGGTAAGCCCAAAGACTTCTGAAGTCTGCTCCCCGGGAATAAGATTATCGCTTTTGGCAATAATGATCATGGCGATGGTAAAGGCTACAGCTCCAGAAATAAGCACAAATCCAATATAATTCTTTACCGTCTTCCTGGTTCGCATGATACTATCCATCAATTGAGATGCATTGTCTGTAGCGTTGATCTTTTTGTAATTGATATAGAACCTGTAAATAAAAAAGAAGGTTATTCCATAATGCAGGATGTTGTAAATTATATTGAAGTTGGTAAGATTGTAAAGTTCCAATTGAGCGTACAATTCTTCATCTGCCAAAAATATATTGAGCAGGGACATCCCCAGGAATTCAATGATACTGATGAAAAAGATCCATTTTGTAATGGACGAGGATCGGTTCCATATCATTTTATATAACTGCTCATAGGAAAGATGTGGAAGGTTCGCCTCCTGTTTTTTCCAATCCTTTTTTAATAGATCCAGATTATCCATATAGTATCAAGGATTAATTATGCTTTTTAATTTTGTCTTTATTCTGTTCATTTTTACCCGGGCATTCACTTCTGTAATTCCAAGGGTTTCCGATATCTCAGCATAATTCTTGTCTTCCAGGTACAGGAACACAAGCGCCTTATCGATATCGTTCAATTCGCGAATCGCGTCATACATCAGTTTTAAATGAACCTCGGCCTGATCGTCATAAGGTTCGGCCTTGATCTTAAAATGAACACTGTCATAGTCCTGGGTTTGGATGCTTCTCTTTTTCTTTCGGTACAGGGTGATCGCGGTGTTCAAGGCCACGCGGTACATCCAGGTACTGAATTTTGAGTCGCCTCTAAACTTGGGGTAAGCTTTCCATAACTGAATGGTGATCTCCTGGAACAGGTCGTTGTGCGATTCCTGGTCATGCGTATAGATCCTGCAGATCTTATGTGCGATGTTCTGATGCCTTTCCAGGTTCTTTACAAACTGATGTTCTAATTCTTTGTTCACGAAAGTTTGGTTAGCATCAATAGGTAGTCAAAAGCTCATCTATGTTACAAAAAACTTTAATATAACGTTAATCGCTATCCTATTACTTCTATAAATCTTAAATTTGGCCAAAACCCGCCTATTCATGAATATCCCAGAAACCAATTTACCCAGAGTCGTTATTGTTGGAGGTGGCTTTGCTGGAATGGCTTTGGCAAGAAAGATACTGAAGGAGGAAATGCAGATGGTGTTATTAGACCGCCATAATTATCACACATTTCAGCCCTTGTTATACCAGGTTTCAACTTCGGGCCTGGAACCAGACAGTATCGCTTATCCCTTAAGAAAGATCACCCGTAACAGCGAACGCTGTTTTTTCAGACTGGCCGAAGTAAATTCGATCTCTCCGGAAAAAAATACGGTTCATACCAGTATTGGGGATTTGGTTTATGATTATTTGGTCATCGCAACCGGTTCTAAAACCAATTTCTTCGGAAATAAAAGTATAGAAAAATACGGGATGTGGATGAAAACAGTTCCGCAGGCACTGAATATCAGAAGTCTTATTCTCGAAAACCTGGAACAGGCAACCATAACCGATGATCCAGAAAGACGAAAGGCTCTTTTGAATTTCGTACTGGTAGGTGCCGGCCCCACCGGAGTAGAATTAAGCGGCGCGATTGCTGAACTTCGTAATCATATCGTTCCCAAGGATTATCCAGACCTCAATCCGAACGAAATGAACATACATTTGCTGGAAGGTTTGGACCGGGTTTTGCCGCCAATGAGCGAGCATGCCTCCCGAAAGGCGCACGAGATGCTCTCGGAACTTGGAGTGAAGATCCACCTGAATACGATGGTGAAGAACTACGATGGTCATTTGGTTACTACCAATACCGACCTCGCCATTAAATCTGAAACCTTCATCTGGTCTGCCGGAGTAACCGGCGCACCTGTAGAAGGTTTGAATGCTTCTGCCATTATCGAGAAGGCCAATCGGTATGAGGTGAATGCCTTTAACCAGGTGAATGGATATGAAAACATATTTGCCATCGGGGATATAGCGGTGATGAAAACTGAGGAATATCCCAAAGGACATCCCATGGTGGCCCAGCCGGCTATTCAGCAGGGAAAACATCTTGCGAAGAACATTAAACATCTAATAAGAGGTGAAAAGCTGGAAGCTTTTGAATACTTCGATAAGGGCACCATGGCAACGGTGGGTAGGAACCGCGCGGTGGTTGATCTCCATAAATGGAAATTCTCCGGGTTCTTTGCCTGGTTCGTGTGGATGTTTGTGCACCTTTGGTTCCTGGTAGGATTCCGAAACCGAACTGTTACTTTCTTTAACTGGATCTACAATTACATCAATTACGATAAGGCGGCCAGGCTGATCATCAGGCCTTTCAAAGGCCATGAAGAACGAATGAGCCTTGATAAGGAAAAAGTATAGAAGGATCCCCCTGTAAAAGCAGGGGGAATTTTAGTTATCGGTTCTCTTTGATCTCTTTGTTATAATCTGAGGCCAGCTGCGTTTTTTGCTTTTCGGTAAGCACTTTCCCAGCCATCTGGAAAACCTCATGTTCTTCTTCATCAAGATGATGAATAAGCTGATGCTGTAATTCCTTGGCGATCTTCAGCCAGTTAGAAGCATCCATCTCGGTATCTTCCAGTTTTTCTACGAGTTCATCCATTTCGTGATGTTCGGCTACGCTGTGCCTTGCCTTCTCCTGGGTAAGGTCTTTTTCCATCAATGGAATATAAAAGTGGCGCTCTTCAGCGTCTTCGTGAATCTTCAATTCATGCTTCAGATCTTTGAAGATCTTTTTTCGTTCTTCAGTCTTTCCTTCGGTTTCAACTAATTTTTTGATCAGGTCTCGCTGGATCTCGTGCTCCTGCCTGAGCGCTTCAAAAATGGTCATTCTTTAATTTTTTGGATTTGCTTTCAAGGTATTCAATTAATTGTTAAAGTTTATTTAATTTTCAGAAGCTAAAAGCTAAAAGAAAGCCTGTTTACGATTCAGCGGTCAAAATTGACAATTCGGTAACAAGCTTTTTAAATTTTCTGGGAATCACCTCAAATTAGCATCAGAATAGAAAAACAATGAACGAATTTTTCAAAATAATAAGGATTAGCCTGGTTGTATGTTTAATAGTGATCATACTGGACACTACTTTTGGCGGCATGAGGTTCGAAAAACTTACCGATCCTGCCTACTGGGGAATGTACTATTTCTATTCTTTTGTGCTAACCCTTGTAAACAGCATTTATTTTATATGGTTCGTGAATAAGATAGGCTACGAGGGAGCCAATGTGAAAACGATTTTGCTGGCCTCTGCAGGCTCCATAGCCGTGACCATGGTGGGCTTCTTTTTCTGCAGAATGGTTGACAGAACCCTTTTCAGCGGAATTAGTATGGACGAGTTCCTCGAGAATGAGCATATCAATGCCTATTTCTTTCCCATCCTTTTTACTACCATCGTATCCTTGTTTTTCCACCTGGTCTATTTTTATAAGGCCCTTCAGGAAAAGAAAGTCAAGGAACAAAAGATCATTGCAGGTACGGCATCGGCCAAGTTCGATGCCTTGAAAAACCAGCTCGATCCACATTTCCTATTCAATAGTTTGAATGTATTAACCTCGCTGATCGATGAAAATCCTGAACAGGCTCAACGCTTTACCACCTCTCTTTCCAAGGTGTATCGCTATGTTTTGGAGCAGAAAGATAAAGAGCTGGTAAGCGTTAGGGAAGAACTCAATTTTGCCAGCACTTATATCAAGTTGCTGAAGATGAGATTTGAGAATTCGATTTTCATCGAAATTCCAGAGGAGCTTACCAACGAAGAAGCCAAAGTAGTGCCTTTGTCACTTCAATTATTACTGGAGAACACCATTAAACACAATATTGTTAGCGAAGACCAGCCGCTTAGAATCAAGATATATGAAAAGGATGGCTACCTGGTGGTCGAGAACAACTTTCAGAAAAAGGAAGTCTTGAGTAACAGGAAAGGAGTAGGGCTTCAGAATATCGTGAACCGCTATGATGTGGTCACCAACAGAAAACTGGAAATAGAACAAACCAAAGAGGTCTTCAGAGTGAAATTGCCTCTATTAACCAAACAAATTTCAATTATGGAAACGAATGATAAACTTCAGGAAAACGCCTATTTCAGAGCAAAACAACGAGTTAAGGAGATAAAGGAATTCTACGGAAACCTGATCTCTTATGCGGTAGTGATACCCTTTTTGATTTTCGTGAACTATTACACCTACTGGGAATTTCAGTGGTTCTGGTTCCCATTATTTGGGTGGGGGATAGGCCTTACCATTCACGGGTTCTCGGTTTTTGGATACGGATCAGACTGGGAAGAGCGTAAAATTCAGGAACTAATGGAAAAAGAAGAACAACAAACTAAATCCTGGAAATAATGGAACCTGACTATAAAAAACAAATGAGTTACAAGGAGGCCCAGAAAAGGGTAAAGAACATCAAGGGGTTTTATACTCACCTGGTAGTCTATCTTTTCATTAATGCAGCCATCTTTATTGTTAGCACTCGAGATGAGGGATTTATTAACGGGCTAACCAATATTTCAAATTATTCGACGATATTTTTCTGGGGAATAGGTTTATTTGCTCATTGGGCAAGTGTTTTTGGAGCAGGATTTATTTTTGGTAAGGACTGGGAAGAACGCAAAACCCGTGAACTAATGGATCGCGAAAAAAGAAAAACCTGGGAATAAAATTTAAAGATGTGATCAAAGCTATAATTATCGAGGATGAAAAGCCCGCAGCGAGAAGACTGCAGCGCATGCTTGAAAGAAATGATATCGAAGTGGTGACCTTACTGCATTCCATAAAGGAATCGGTGGAATGGTTCATGAATAACGAGCATCCAGACCTGATCTTTCTGGACATTCAACTCAGCGACGGATTGTCTTTTGATATCTTCGAGCATATTGAAACCAAAAGTGCGATCATTTTTACAACGGCTTATGACGAATATGCGCTGCGTGCTTTTAAGCTGAATAGTATAGATTACCTTCTGAAGCCTATAGATGAAGAGGAATTGGAGGCAGCGATCGAGAAATTCCGAAAGTCCAAACAGAAGAATGAGCAGATCGATCTTCACCAATTAAGAAACCTTCTGAGTTTGCCTGGAAAGAAAAAAGAATATAAATCACGTTTTACCGCGCAGGTAGGGCAGCATCTTAAACTGGTTGACGTAGCAGAAATTGCCTGTTTTTATTCTGAAAATAAGGCAACCTATCTTTATAGTTTTTCCGGCCGAAATTATCCCGTAGACGAACCACTTGAAGTTCTCGAGGAACAATTAGACCCAAAGCACTTTTACAGGATCAACCGAAAATGCATTATCAATATTTCGTCTATTCATGATATTCTCTCCTATACCAATTCCAGGTTACAAATCAAACTTGAGAAGTTCGATGAATTTCCTCTCATAGTAAGCAGGGAGCGGGTTAAGGACTTCAAAACCTGGCTGAACAATTGATATTTAATTGTTAAATATTCAATTTTTTAAAACCGCAAATCGCATCCTTTCGTATATTTTAATATGGAACCAAAAAGGTTCTGTACATAATTTCTTGTTTCTCAAATTTTAGATTTGAGGTTTTGATTTTTTGGTTGGTTAGATGCTTAGAGAGCAGGAAATGTCCCCCGGATTCTCTCTGGGTGTTAAAGAAAAGCCCCTTGCATCGCATGGGGCTTTTCTGTTGATTAAAATTCTATAATTTTAGGGTGCCGCAGCAACTGTACCCAGCACATAAAGCTGGTCAAGATTCGGCGTTTCACTTCCTCCCTCAGGTTCCAGTGTAATTCCAAAGGCTTCCGATTGATTTGCATTTTCCAGGGTGAAGATCTTATTTTCATCTTCCTGAAATTCACTTAAGAGTCCGATGCTGGTTGGAGTAAGCGGGTCGAGTTTAAGCGACCATACCTGGTATACCATCCCTGATGGTGGTTCTGGCAGCTCTTTTCCGTCTATGTAAGCTTTATTGTCTTCCTGATCCCAGAATACAGTGGCATAAGCTTCCGGAGCCGGCGCCTGACCCTGTAGCGGGATCCTGGAGATATTCTTACTTCTTAGAATTGCGAGCAGGTCCTTCGCTTTTTCAGCATCATCACGGGCATCTGCGATCTGCTGTTCCAATTGGGCAGCCCTTGCACGTTCAGCGTTTAGCTTATCCCTAAGCTGGTTGTTGTCCTGCATTAAAAAGAACAGGCCAACAAATAGCAACAGGCAGGCCGCCCAGCCAATATAAGCCACCCAGTTCGTTCTTTTTTGGGTTGGAAGTGCTATGCTTTTCTTATCTCCAAGTTTGGATCTTATACTGGTTAGAAGAGCCTCGGGGTTATAAGGTGCGGAAGCCGTTGAAAGCTTTTGAAGGGCTATCTCTATTTCTTCCACCTCTTTCCTCACTTCAGGATGTTCTTTCAAAACCCGGCTAACCTCACGGCTTTCGGCTTCGGTAAGCGCGCCGTAAACGTATAGTTCAAGTATGCCAGACGATATGTATTCTTTAATATCCATTATTCAGCTAATAATTCCCGAAGTTTATTGATACAGGCTCTGTTTTTGGTCTTTACCGTTCCCAGTGGCATCTGGAGTTCTTCAGCGGTTTCCTTTTGGGTAAAACCTTTAAAGAATAGCAGGTCTATAAGTTTCTTACAAACAGGTTTGAGGATGGCGATATATTTCTTCACTCCAATTGCATCGGTTTTACTGGAAAAATGAGTACTGTTCTCAAGAACATTTACGAAATTATCTGCCGTAAGGTTTTTTTGTTTGTTTTTATGCCTTTTAGACCGTAACTCATCTATGGAGGCATTTCTGGCAATATTCAGGATCCAGGTAAAGAATCTTCCCTTATCAGAATTGTACGAGCTGGCATTGTTCCATACTTTTAAAAATACATCCTGAAGAATCTCCTCGGCGATCTTTTCGTCATTCACTATACTGTAAATGATCCCGAAAATACTCTCCGAATAGAGTTCATACAATCTTTCAAATGCTCTCTGGTTACCATTTTGTAATTCCAGAATTAGCCCGTCCTGCTGCATATATTAGGTTTCAGTAACTAAAAATAGGGTAAATTGTTCAAATCCAAAAAAAAGCGGCTGGAAAGCCGCTTTTTTAATTTTGTTTCATTTTATGGATTACATGCCAATAACACCACAACCAACGCGGGTACCGGCAGCACCAGAAGGTTGCGAGGTATAGTCATCTACTCCATCATGTACGATCACTGCTTTTCCTTTAATATCTTTTTCAGGATCCCCGCATCCAATACACCACTCATCTGTAGTAAGGTTTACGGTTCCGTTCCCATTGGCGTCTACTTCAAAATTTCCGATATCACCCTTGTGGAAACCGTCTGAACTTCCCCATTTACCATGAGGCTGATCTGTTGGGTTCCAGTGACCACCGGCTGAAGAACCATCGGCTGCTGAACAATCTCCGTTCTCATGTATATGAATGGCGTGACGTCCCTCGGCCAAACCGCTTATGATGGCAGTCATGGAAACTTCATTATTTTCTTCGGTAAAGACCACGTTTCCACTAAGATTGGAATCGCTAACAGGATTCAGTTCAACCTGTATCTTTTTAACTTCTTCCGTCTCCTTGTTCATTTCAGAACTCATTTCTGTTTCGTTTTCAGAATTGACCTCGTCGTTTTCTTTTTTTTCATTTTTACAACCAAAAATCAGTAGGCTGCCGCAAACAAGAAGTGATAAACTAATACGTTTCATAGGTTTTGGTTTGGTTTTTTAAATTCTTATCAGTCTAAATTAAACCGAATCAGAAGCAACACCAAAGTTTTAAGTATAGCTTAACAGTAAGCCAGACTTTCAATTAGCCAGCTGAACCTTTTAATTTTGTGCTGATCTGCGCCCCTGCCTCCAGGGATTTATGCACCGGGCATTTATCTGCGATCTCCAACAACCTGTTTTTCTGTTTGTTATCGAGCTCTCCATGAATAAGGATCTCTCTTTCAAAATGATCGATTTTCGCGGAATCCTTTTCACAATTTTCGCAGTCCACCGGATGTTTTTTGGAATGACTCACATGGGTTTCCACATTATCAAGCACCCACTTTTTTCTTCGGGCGTACATTTGAAGGGTCATGGACGTACAGGCAGCCAGGGCAGAAGAAAGCAATTCATAGGGATTGGGTCCAAGATCTGAACCACCGGCACTTTTGGGTTCATCTGCCACGAAATGATGATTTCCCGCCAGTATTTGGGTTGTATAACCTTCATTTCCAAGATTGGCCATTACTTCATGATCGGTTTCCAGTTCCCGGGCTTCCGATTCTTCGATATATTTTGAAGCCCATGCCGCAATAAGCTTTCCCGCGTACCGGGCATCATTGGCTTTACTCAGAAGATGATCTGCATCCTGCAGGGAAACAAAACTTTTGGGGTGCCAGGCTTCGGTATATAGCTCTTCGGCGTGCTTGATGGAAACGATCTTATCCTGGGGTGAGTGCAAGATTAGAAGCGCTTTTTTAAGATCCTTTAAGGCAAGAGCATTCTGGTTTCTATCAAGATCGGTCACGAACTGTTCCTTGATCCTGAAAGTTCTACCGCCTATTTTGACCTCTGCATACCCCTGATTTTTTATTTCTTCCAGGCTGGAGGAAAAATGTTTTTTTACATGTTCCAGGTGTGAAGGTGCATTAATGGTGACCACGCATTTAAGTGAGGGGATCTTTTGAGCGGCGAACAGGGCAGCGGCGCCACCCAGGGAATGACCAATAATAATAGAAGGGGCTTTGTATTCCGATTCCAGGAAATTGGCAGCGGCGATCAGGTCTTCAACATTGGCCGAAAAGTTAGTGTCTGGAAATTCACCTTCACTTTCTCCCAACCCGGTGAAGTCGAAACGCAGTACTCCAAAACCTCTTGAGGCCAGGGTTTCACTTATATTTTTTGGGGCATGAAAGTTTTTGTTGCAGGTGAAGCAATGCGCAAAGATCACAAAGTTCTCTGGCGGTTGAATGCCGGGTAATTCAAGAACCCCGCTGAGTTCATGTGAATCTGAATTTTTGAACTTCACTTTTACCGTTTCCATATTCCTTATTTTTGAAAAGTAGTAAGTTAAAAAAAGCTGCCGGATGGCAGCTTATATTTAAGATTTTAAAGTTTCCTGATCTTGATATTCCGGTACCAGACCTTATCTCCATGATCCTGTAACGCAATATGGCCTTTTCTCGTAGTTCCGAAATTTTCCCAATCCTTGAATTTCGAATTGTTCTTCATTTCCTGCCATTTTTCTCCGTGCAATGGGAACTCAACGATCCTGGTACCGTTCAGGCTAACCCATCCTGTATTGTTTTCGTAATCGATATGGATCACTTCCTTATTCCATTCTCCGGCTGGTTTGGTCACATCTTCTGAAGGAGAAACCATGTCGTACAAGGCACCGGCAGTTCTATTCAGGCCATTTTTGGCGTCAGGATGTCGCTCGTTGTCCAGAACCTGGATCTCCGGCCCGGTTTGGTAAGGTTCTCCAAACTCCTCCTTTTCCTGAACGGCCCACATGATTCCGCTATTTCCACCTTCCGAAATTTTCCATTCAATAGAAAGTTCGAAATTTTCAAATTGCTCTTCTGTGATCAGGTTTTCTGAACCTTCTACACTTTCCATGGGAGTAAAGACAATGGCGTTATCTTCTACCTTCCATTGTTCAGAAATCTGGTCGCTGTTGTATGCCTTCCAGCCTTCCAGGTTATTTCCGTTGAAAAGCGGTTGCCATTCGTCCTGTTTCTCTTCAGTCATATTGGTTTGAGCGGTTTCAGTTTGATCTGAACCTTGTTGTTCTTTTTTTTCAGAATCATTGCATGATACCAGCACAGCCAGCATGCAGGATAGCATAATCGTTTTTTTCATGATTTAATTTTTATCTAATCCTAAGATACGTTTTAGTTTTTCCTCGTCTGGTTCAGAGCCCGCGAAATCGTCAAATCGTTTTTGAGTGGCTTCAATAATATGTTCCTGAATGAATTTGGAACCTTCCCGAGCACCCTGTTCGGGTGATTTGATACAGCATTCCCATTCCAGTACCGCCCAAACATCACAACCATATTCGGTTAGTTTGGTGAATATGCTTTTGAAGTCTACATGCCCGTCGCCAGGATGACGATATCTTCCGGCCCGGTCTTTCCAGTCGGCATAGCCGCCAAAAGTTCCTTTTTTCCCGGTAGGATTGAATTCAGCATCCTTTACATGGAACATTTTGATGTATTCGTGATAATGGTCTATATAAGTGATATAATCCAGCTGCTGTAATATAAAATGACTTGGATCGTATAGAATATTCACGCGCTTGTGGTTATGTGTGGCATCCAGGAATCTTTCGAAGGTAACCCCGTCATGCAGATCTTCCCCAGGGTGAATTTCGTAACACACATCTACGCCCTGTTCATCGAATTCGTTCAGAATAGGAAGCCAGCGTTTCGCCAGTTCGGCAAAACCCATCTCCAGCAAACCATCAGGTCTTTGCGGCCAGGGATGCGCGGTATGCCATAACAAAGATCCACTGAAGGTTCCGTGAACGTCAAGACCCAGGTTTCTACTTGCCTTCGCGGCATACTTCAGCTGATCTATCGCCCATTTGGTGCGCTCCTTTGGATTGTTCTTGTATGCTTCCGGAGCGAAATTGTCGAACATGATATCGTAAGCCGGATGAACAGCTACAAGTTGTCCCTGCAGGTGACTACTTAGTTCCGTGATTTCAAGGCCATAGGAATTCACCTTTCCCTTTAGCTCGTCGCAATAAGTTTTGCTTTCAGCAGCCTTTTTAAGATCGATGAGTCTGGTTTCCCAGGTTGGGATCTGTATTCCTTTATATCCAAGGTCTGCCCCCCATTTGCACAGGCCGTCAAGCGAATTAAAAGGTTCTTTATCATCTATGAACTGAGCCAGGAATATGGCCGGTCCTTTTATCGTCTTCATAATCGTTTCGTTTCTAGTATTATTCTACAATTTAACCCAGGAATTGCCCTGTTTATGAGATTCTACGGTTTTTTCAATGAAATTCATTCCGCGAACACCTTCACTTAGTTTTGGGAAAGCACCATCGAATTCCTCCTTGTTACGAATAGCCTTGGCGATTCCCAGGTAAATATTTCCCATGGAGTCGAAGATACCTTCCGGATGACCCGGTGGTAATTTGGTGCCTTCCAGCGAAAATGCGCTGTTATAGGTATGGCCTGGTTTGAGTACCTGTAATGCCTGGCCTTCCTTCATCAAATAAAGGTAATTGGGATTTTCCTGTTCCCATTTCAATCCGCCCTTGTCGCCATAGATCTTAACGGTAAAATTATTTTCCTCTCCGGTGGCGATCTGGCTGGCACGTAGCACGCCCTTTACTTTATTTGAAAATCGTAACAAAACCGTTCCGTCGATATCCATAGGATTGTCTTCATATAAATAGTTCAGATCTGCCAGAATTTCCTGGATTTCCATTCCAGTTACATACTCGGCCATATTAAAGGCATGGGTTCCAATGTCTCCAATACAACAGCTTATACCAGATTTTTCCGGATCGAGCCTCCAGGTAGATGAACGTTTTTCCTTATCGTGAATAAGTGGATTGATCCATCCCTGGTAATACTGAACATCTATTTTCTGAATGTTTCCAATCTCTCCATTCTTGATCATGGTCTTCATCTGCCTCACCATGGGATATCCCGTATAGGTATAGGTCACACCGAAAATGCTCCCTTTCTCCTTCTGAATTTTTTCCAGGGTCTTGGCTTCTTCCAGGGTAGTGGTGAGCGGTTTTTCACAAATTACATGGAATCCATTTTCCAGTAATTGCCTTGACATGGGGAAGTGAAGGAAATTAGGGGTCAATACCGAAAGCACCTGCATTCTTTCTTCCTCGGGTAAATCTGCTTCGGCCTCTATTAAATGATCCAGATCCCTGTAAATTCTTGATGGATCTAGCTGAAGTTTCTTTCCGAACTCACGACTTCTGTCGTATTCCGAATCAAAAATTCCTCCTACGATCTCGTACTGGTCGAACATGTTCGCTGCCACTCTGTGAAGGATCCCAATCAAGGATTCCTCACCGCCGCCCAGGATTCCCAGTTTTATTTTTTTCATAATTTGGTTCGTTATATTTCTATTTCCTTTTTATCGATCTTTTCGTTCCTAAAAAATAAGGCAAAAAGAATTAAAACTACAAAAGCAAATACAGAAGGATATAACCATATACTTTCCCAGTTATGTAATTTGTCGCCTACCAGGTAGGCATCGGTGATGAGGCCTGCCACATAAAATCCAATTAACATTCCCACACCGTAGGTAGCCAGGGTGATAAGGCCCTGCGCGGAACTCTTGTATTTGGTCCCCGCCTTGAAATCTGTATAGATCTGTCCTGAAACAAAGAAAAAGTCATAACAGATTCCGTGTAGAGCGATCCCGGTAATGAGCATGAACATCAGCTCCCCGGTATCGCCATAGGCAAACAGAAGATATCGCAATGACCAGGCTAACATCCCGGCAATTATAGTAATCTTAAAACCAAAGCGTTTAAAGAAGAAGGGTAGGAGTAACAGGAAAAGCACTTCAGAAACCTGGCCTATGGTCATAAGCCCGGTTGGGTTCTCCACTCCAATTTCCGACAGGAACGGGTTGGTGTTCTGATAGTAAAAGGCCAAAGGAATACAAATGAGAACCGAAGCGATGAAGAACATCAGGAAATTTTTGTCCTTCAGCAGTCCCAGCGCGTCGAGACCCAGGGTTTCAACTACACTTACTTTTTTCGATTTATCGGTGCTTGGAGGCGTCTTCGGAAGGGTAAAACTAAATAATCCTAAAAATGCCGAAGCGATGCTCACCATTAAAAAGGTGTATTTAAGCATACCTTCCTCTCTTGCTTCCGGAGCATCCCAGAAGAAAACATAACTTATTACAAGACCTGCGACTATCCAGCCAATAGTTCCAAAGACCCTGATGAATGAAAATTCCTTGGCGGGATCCTTCATCTGGTTGAAACTAACTGAATTTACCAGTGCCAGCGTTGGCATATAGGCGATCATATAACCCAGCACAAGTGGGTAAAAACCTGAAAAGTCGGTGCTGATGTACATCATATAAAGTAGGATGGCACCAATGATGTGCAGGAATCCCAGGATGCGTTCTGCATTAAAGAAGCGGTCTGCGATCAGGCCAATGATAAAAGGCGCTATGATAGCGCCCCATGATTGGGTAGAAAAGGCAGTGGAGATCTGTACATCGGTTGCGTTTAGATTATTTCCAAGGAAGGTTCCAAGGGTTACAAACCAACCTCCCCAAATAAAGAACTCAAGGAACATCATCAGGGAAAGTTGAAATCTAACTAATTTACTCATAGTAGTAGGTGATGGTTTTGATTATAATTGTTTTCCGGCTTTGATCAATAAATTTTTGGTGGCTAGAATCCCTTCCTCGGCAGGGATATCGGTTCCTTCGTATTCAATACCTATATATCCGGAATAACCTCCGTTCTTTATGATCTCCAGCATCTTCTTGTAATCGATCAATTCTTCTTCTCCTTCCTCATCGAAAGTATAAGATTTTGCGCTCACTGCTTTAGCATAAGGCATCATTTTGCGAACACCTTCGTATCGTGGATATTCTTCTATACAGTCTGCTTCCCATCGCTCACCGCCTTCGCGTTTAACACAGAAATTACCAAAATCTGGCAGCGTACCACAATTTTCCATATTTACCTGCCTCATAACTTCTACCAGAAGGTCGATGTTCGAGGAATGCTGGCCATGATTTTCCACCAGAATGTTGATGCCTTTAGGCTGGGCATATTCCGACAGTTTGGTTAAGGCATCGATCGACGCATTTTTCCATGCTTCAGGATCTTCGGCACCAAAGAGGTTTACCCGAATAGAATGGCATCCCAGGAATTTGGCCGCATCCACCCATTTTTTATGATTCTCTACCGACTGGTTTCGTACCACAGAATCGGTAACGGCAAGATCCCCCTCTCCATCGATCATCAACAGGAGGTTTTTTACATTGTATTGCTCGCTTTTTGCTTTCAGGCTATCCAAAACGATCTTCATTTCAGCTTGCGGATCTTCAGCTTCATTGATTCGCTGGGAATAAAAACCGGTCACATACTCAACACCTTCAAATCCCAGTTCATTGGCTTTTTCGGCAAAATCCATCGGGTCCAGTTCTCCGCTGAAAAGTGGCCTGTTTAAAGACCACTGAGCAAGGGATAATTTAAAGAAAAGGCTATCGTTAGAGGTTTGTTCAGCTTGATCTGTAGTGGATTGATCCTTTTTATTGTTGTCGTTCTTACAGGAAACAACACCAAAGCTACCGATTATAATAAATAGGAACAGTAAGGAAGAAATTCCGTATTTTGTAGATGACATAAGTTAATATATTGAGTTGGTTAAAAATTTTGAAATACTTCAATTTAAAAGTACTCTTTTTTTTAAAGACGCAAAATAATAGCCATAAATTTATATATTTGGGACACTTCGAATAAATATTTTATCTAAAAAGCAATAATTGTGAGCAACTTCTATGAAAATGATACCTACGATGCTATCGTTGTGGGGACAGGAATAAGCGGTGGTTGGGCCGCCAAGGAACTTTGCGAAAAAGGTTTTAAAACTCTTGTCCTGGAAAGAGGAAGGATGGTGGAGCATGTAAAGGATTACCCAACCATGAACGACGATCCATGGGATTATAAATATAAAGGTCAGGTTACCAAAGAAGAGGAAAAAAGACAATACAAGCAGGCCAGAACGGGATATACCATTTCTGAGCCCAGCAAACACTGGTTTGTAGATGATATCAAGCATCCTTATAACGAGACCAAGCGGTTCGACTGGATGCGAGGCTATCATGTAGGTGGTCGATCTATCATGTGGGGTAGACATAGTTACCGCCTGAGCGACCTCGATTTTGGTGCGAACAAAAGAGATAATATCGCGGTAGACTGGCCCATTCGTTACAAGGATATTGCACCCTGGTATGACAAAGTTGAATCTTTTATAGGTGTTTGTGGAGAGAAATTGGGCCTTAGCCAATTACCAGATGGAGAGTTTCTTCCACCCATGGATTTGAATTGTGTGGAGGACTATCTAAGGGAAAAAATTGCTGAAAACTTTGACGGAAGAGTGATGACCTCAGGAAGGGTAGCTCATATTACAGGAGATAAAAAATTTGAAGGAAGATCTAAATGTCAGTTTAGGAATCGTTGTATTCGTGGTTGCCCGTATGGCGGATATTTTAGCAGTAACTCCTCGACGCTTCCTGCGGCTAGCAAGACCGGAAATATGGATCTCAGGACCCATTCTATAGTTTCTGAAGTGATCTATGATCCGGAAACCAAATTGGCAAAAGGGGTAAAGGTAATTGATGCCGAAACCAAGGAAGAATTCGAGTATTATGCGAATGTGATCTTTCTATGCGCATCTGCCATGGCATCTACAAGCATTTTGATGCAGTCTACATCAGACAGATTTCCGAATGGCCTTGGTAACGATAGCGGCGAACTGGGACATAATATTATGGACCATCACTTTCGAGTAGGAGCTTCCGGGAAATATGATGGTTTTAAAGACTCTTATTATAAAGGCCGAAAACCAAATGGTATTTATCTGCCTAGATTCAGAAATCTGAATGGCCAGGATAGCGATGTAGACTTCATTCGAGGGTATGGTTACCAGGGTGGTGCAAGCCGTTCAGACTGGAGTGAAACTGTGGCCGAACTGGGATACGGTAAGGAACTGAAACAAGCTATTTCGGAACCAGGTGGCTGGACCATGGGACTTTTAGCCTTTGGAGAATGCCTGCCTTATCATGAAAACAAAATGACCCTTGATTATGATAAACTGGATGAGTGGGGCTTGCCAACCATTACATTCGATGCTGAATTCAAGGAGAATGAGCTTAAAATGCGAAAAGATATGCGGGAGCAGGCCGTTGCGATGCTTGAGAAAGCAGGTTTCAAAGATATCAGTTCCTATGATATTCTTGGGGCTCCTGGTCTTGGAATTCATGAAATGGGAACGGCAAGAATGGGACGAGATCCTAAAACTTCTGTGTTGAACGCCTATAACCAGGTACACAGTGTACCAAATGTATATGTGACCGATGGCGCCTGTATGACCTCTTCAGGATGTCAGAATCCATCACTTACATACATGGCCCTTACGGCCAGAGCAGCAGATCATGCAGCTAAAAATTTTAAAAAATCCAATGCGTAATTAAAAAAATTATGGACAGAAGGAAAGCTTTAAAGAATATTGGGATGGGTGCCGGAGCACTTATTTTGGGTCCCAGTGCATTAAGTTTATTACAAAGTTGTAAGAATGAACCTGAATATGATTGGCAACCTGTCTTCTTGAGCGCCTCTCACGGTTTTGCCCTTAAAAGGATCCTGGATGTAATCCTGCCTACTACAGAGACGCCAGGAGCTTCAGATCTCAATATCGCCCAGTTCATAGATTCTTATATGGAAGAAGTGGCGGGGGATGAACAGCAGCAGCGATTTAACAGGGGTGCTGAAAATTTTTCAAAAGCCTTTGAAAATGAATTCGAAAAGAATCAGGATGATGGTAATGAAGAAGAATTTGAAGCTCTCATCAAAAAATACCTGAAAGCCACACCGGCACAGAAAGAACAATTTTTAAAGCGCACTACTGAAACCCAGGATGCTTTACCCAAGGAAACGGAAACCGAGATAAATCCTGATGCCGGAGCCTATGAATACCTGAATACCGTAAGAGATCTGGGTATCTGGGCCTGGAAGAATTCTGAAGAAGTGGGAGAGAACGTGCTTTGGTACGATCCAATCCCGGGACAGTATATTCCCTGCGGGCCAATAGATGAACTTGGTAATGGGAAGGCAATGAGCCTTTAAAATTGCTAAGTTCCTGATAAAGAAAAAACCTCTGGATTTCTCCAGAGGTTTTTTTATGCAGTTTATTTGGCATTAAGTGAGAAGGCTATTTATTTTCAGAAAGTTCTGCTATTCTAGAACCTTCTTCTCCAACATGTTTCTGATAGAATTTCCAGGCTTCCCTGGCAACCTTGCGACCCAATTCGAGTCCTGCGACATTTTCAGCCTGAATGTGGTATCCTCCCAGAACCCGGGAAATACCAGCCATCTCAGCGGTTTCAGAAAATGTTGGGAATTTCAGGGTCACCGTGTCTCCCAGATGATCAGGTTCCGTCATGGCCCCGGCTACAAGGACTGCTTCCGAACCAAATTCATCGCTGCCAGTCCATAATTTCAGGGCTTCCGCACAACCGCCACTTATGGTGCTGTGACCGGAAGTGTAACTTGGGAAAGGAGGGCATAAAAAGGTTTCAGGGGAGTAGGGTCTCCATTGGTTTCCGTCCATTTCTATCATGCCTTTTCCTTCACCTCCCCAGCCGATAATCTTTTTGTCCTTATAATATTCGTGAACAAGGGCAAATGGCCTGGCGAAATCATAATACATTTTAGAATCCCAGGAAGCGATGAAAGCATCCATGGCGACAACCTGATTATAGAAATACATTTTCACGTCCTGGTCCAGGGTGTGATTATCTCTCACTGAAACTTCCTGCGCGAAATTAAACCAGTGTCCTGCCTGTTGAACAGATTGTGGGCCATCTCGCATAAATTCTACCAATGCTTTTTGATAATCGGTTAAGTTGGCTTGCATTTCTACCACTTCCTTTATTTCTTCTTCCAGCTGTTTTGATCCAACCTTTGGTGGAGGTCCCGGCCTGAACTGGTCGCCAGATTTCATCGAAATGGGTTTCACCTGGTCCCAATATGGGGTGAGGCATTTCGGAGCGAACTTACCGCCTTTTCCATCGGCGAAGTATTTTGGCTGCCAGCGATTAGGATCTGAATTATTATCAACTGAATTCACTGGTTCATATCCCGTGTAATCGAAATATACCTGTCCGTTAGAGCCTTCTTCTTCACCATACTGGTTGGCGCCATCTCCTTTTCGAGCTTCAATTACGGCCAAGGCGGCCAGATTCCCAATTCCTTCCGGGGTATTGGGATCTAGACTTTCATTATTCGGATCCAGCCCCAATTCGATCATGAATTCTGTAAAAAGCGGCTTATCTGAAAAGTAATATTCGTTCATGGCCCGGTATGCGGCATAACTAATCGCTATTTCCTTGTTCTTAAGGTTCTGTTCCTCGATGGGTCGCCTTTCAACTTCTGAAAGGTAGACCGGAATTGCTTTTTCATCATATCTGGACCAGGCGTCAAAGATAGCTACGGTAATTAAGGCAAGATACCTGGAGGTAATAGTTGGCCGGGGCTTGAATTTTTCGGTATCGTTGGCGGTTGCTTTAATAGCAAGTTTCCCCCATTTGTAGGCTACATTATTTTCCCCGGTAGGTTCTGTGATTTGATGGGATTCATTCTCTGTAACGGCATTTTTACAGGAAAAGACCAGGAAAATCATTAAAAATAGAAAACAATATCTTTTCATAATAGGACTCAATTTTTCGCAAATGCTTGCATGGTACGATTATTAATCTTTTGTTAAAAATCAAAAATATTATTGAATCATAAAAACATTTCGAGCTTTTTTTTGGGATCTGTAATTATTTAGCAATTTTGATCGCACCATGATAGGAAAATACTTAGGGGATCATAAAATTCAGCTTTAAGAATTAGCTTCCTTCTTACTAACTTTGCGGTTACATTTGAAGGACTATGAACTTTATCATATTTAGGAGTAGATTGAAACAAAATAGGGCTCAAATCTGGAACCTTGGTTCTGAAGAGATCCACGCATTAAGTAATTAACATTTTCTTTTGAATTGGAAAGTATTCAATTTTTACAGTTCGGTTAAAAGTTCTAAAAAATTCTTCTTCAAGCTTTTAGTGCTACGATAACCTTCTTTAACATTCTCCTTATTTTTAGGCAAATTAAGTAAGCTACTTCAGGATTGCCTACCGGTTTTTTCGACTTGAATTTCCTTTCGGGATTTGAATTTGTTTTAAGAAAACGGGCTTATTCAGATGATTTTCAGGAGATTCTTCCGTTAAATTTAAAAAGTTATTAACCGTATTGTGTATTCGAATAAATTCCAGTCCGCACGCCATTCATTATTTAAACCTTTTAAAATCAAACATTTAGCTATAATTCTTTCGATATCGTTTTCGTTAAAAAAATATCTTAAGATGCGAATCTTTTAAAATAAATTGAAAATATTGAGGATGTCCTTTGTAAAAGTGTTAAGAATTTATTTACATTTAATGTCAACTCTTTAACTAATTAACTATTACATAAATTATGAACATTAAAATCTCTACTCTTCCGGCGTGGTTTCCGCCGGGAAAAAGAAAAGGTATTTTCTTTGGGGTTTGTATTAGTATCATGCTATTTGGTATGAGTAGTACAAATGTTTTCGCTCTTAATGCGATGGAAATTACTGCACAACAAACAATCACAGGGATGGTAACAGATCAAGATGGTGTACCAATGCCTGGGGTGAATGTTTTTATCAAGGGCACCAATACGGGTACCCAAACCGATTTTGACGGAAATTACACTCTTAATGCACCCGAAGGAGCTACGCTGGTATTTAGTTACGTAGGATACCAAACTCAGGAGATCCTTGTGGGTGACAGCAATGTGATTGACGTAACTATCCAGGAAGACGAAAGTCAACTGGATGAAATTGTGATTTTGGGGTACACCCAACAAACACGGGCAGATGTGACAGGTTCTGTCGCCTCTGTAAATATTGAAGAGGCTACCAAGGCACCAATCGTTAATGCTGCGGAAGCATTACAGGGACGTGTGACCGGTGTAACTGTTCAAAATGACGGTGCTCCCGGTTCTTCTCCGGTAGTTAGGATACGTGGTTTTGGTACCAGTAATAATAACAACCCTCTTTATATTATAGATGGTGTTCAAACCGATGACCCATCTATATTGAACAGTATAAACTCAAGTGATATTGCACAGATGAACGTGCTTAAGGATGGTGCTGCTGCCATCTATGGGGCCAGGGCTTCTAATGGTGTTGTAATTATAACCACTAAGGGAGGTAGATATGGAATGTCTGGTCCTTCTATATCTGTAGATACCTATGCAGGTTTTGCAAGGGCTACAAATTTACCTGACCTTCTAAACCCACAACAACACGGAGAGATGATCTTCCAGTCTTTAAGAAATGATGGAGCAGAAGTGACCCACCCTCAATATGGTAGTGGTCCGGAACCTGTAGTACCAACTATGATTCAGGGTATTCCGGTTGATGTAACAGTACCACAGGGAGGTACAGACTGGTTAGATGAGATTTTCCAAACTGCACCAACTTATAATGCTTCTGTTAGTTTACAGAATGGAAATGAATTTGGAAAATTTCTTTTATCTGTGAATTACCTTAAAAGGGAAGGTATTCAAATTGAAACAGGTTATGAAAGAGCTGTTACTCGTTTAAATTCTGAATTTAAATTAGGCGACAGGTTGAGGGTTGGAAATCACCTGAATGTCTCTTTCAGCAACCAGCGTTCGCAATCTGACGAAGTAAATAATGCTTTGAGACAGGTTCCAATATTACCGGTAAGGGATGATAACGGAAACTTCACCGGGACATATAATGCGGCTGCTGGTTTAAGTAACCCTACCAACCCGGTAGCGAATTTGATCAGAGCATCAGACAATTATAATAAACAGTTGAGGGTATTTGGAGATCTTTATGCTGCTTTGGAAATTGTTGAAGGTTTGAACATTAAAACCTCTATTGCTGGAGATCTACAAACTTATGATGGAAGATTCTTTCTTCCCAAGAACCCGGAGCATTCAGAGCCTCGTGCTACCAATACACTAACGGAACAGGATGCCAATAATTATCAGTGGATATGGACGAATACCCTTAATTATGGCGGAAATTTTGGAAACCATAGTGTCGACGCCGTTGCCGGTATAGAAGCCTTATCTAACCGCTCAAAGGGAAAAGGAATATCTCGAAATGATTATCTGTTCGAAGATGAGGATTTTTACCTTCTTACCAATGGTTCCGGAGACCCGATCATCGACTACGCATATGACCAGACGAACACGCTTTATTCCTTGTTCGCAAACGTGAATTATAATTTTGCAGGAAGATACTTCTTCTCCGGTACCTTAAGGAGAGATGAATCTTCAAGATTCCGTGGGGATAACAAGAGTGACATCTTTCCTTCATTCAGTGTAGGATGGGTGATAAGCGAGGAAGGTTTTTATCCTGCTGATGCATTCGTAAACCGTCTGAAATTAAAAGGATCCTGGGGAGAAGTTGGTAACCAAACATTACCTGTAGGAAACCCAACGATCAATATTTCTAACCTGAATAACCAGGTTGCCGATTATCCTTTTAATGGTGATGGAGGAATTACCTCGGGAGCTATCCTTAGTCAGGTAGGTAACCCAAACCTGAAATGGGAAACCAGTGTGACTAAGAATATCGGTCTGGATATAGACATGTTAGATAGTCGATTGGAAACTCGTATCGAATTCTATGAGATCACAACAAAAGATCTAATTACGCAGGATTTTAGTTCTATCAGTACTACCGCTATCGACGCATCTGCTCCATATGTGAACCTTGGTTCCATTCAGAACACCGGGGTTGATTTCAGTATAGGATATTATTCTAATCCTGTTAAAGAATTTACCTGGAGTGCAAATCTCAATCTTTCACATTATAAGAATGAGGTCACCGATCTTATTAGTGATTTCCAAACTGGTAATACCGGATTTAGAGGAGGAGCTATTACACGAACTGAAGTGGGTAAACCCCTGTCTTATTTCTACGGAAGAGAGGTAGTTGGAATTTTCAGAACTGAAGCAGAAGTTTCTGCAGCTGCAGACCAGGGCTTTGCTACTCCTGCTGATGGGGTTGGACGCCTGCAATATGCGGATATTAATAACGATGGTGTAATTAACGATGATGATAGAACCGATATTGGTTCTCCGCACCCAGATTACACTTTTGGTCTTAACCTAACGGCTGCTTATAAAGGATTTGACCTTTCAGCCTTTTTTAATGGATCCCAGGGGAATGACATTTATAATTATCAGAAGATATTTACAGATTTTCCTTTGTTCTTCAACGCCAACCGAAGTACCCGCGTTTTAGATTCGTGGACACCTGAAAATCCAGATGCAGCATTACCAGCACTTAGCCAAACGATCAGAAATAGTGAAACAAACCCGAATTCATTCTTCGTGGAAGATGGTTCCTTTATAAGATTAAGCAACCTGCAGATAGGTTATAATTTTGCAGAAACATTAACCGATAAAATTGGATTCCAGGATTTGCGAATTTTCATTCAAGGTACTAACTTGTTCACTATTACCGGTTATGATGGTTTAGATCCTGAAATTCCATCTTTTAACAGTCTTACCTTGGGTGTAGATGCAGGTGGTGGAATTGGAAATGGTTATCAACCAGTCTATCCTGTATCCCAGATTTATACATTGGGTGTCAATATTAAAATCTAATTAAAATGAAAAAGAAGATATTTTATTATTTCCTACCTATCCTGGCATTTATTGCCTGTAGTGAGGATTTTACCGAAACCCCTGCTGTTGGAGCTTTAAGTGATGAAGCCCTGCAGAATCCCCAGGGAGTAGATCTTTTGTTAACGGGTGCTTATTCTGCACTTACCGGTGTTGTAAATAATAACGGAGGTAATGCATTTGCTGTTGGACCTGATAACTGGTGGTTGGATGTAATGTCAGACGACGCCCATAAAGGAAGTACCGATGGTGACCAATTGGATCTGTTTTTATTGGAAACCTATGCTTTCGGTCCTGCCAATCCGTACATCTTAGGAAGATGGGAGGCACTTTATGCGGGAGCTAACCGTGCAAATTCTGTGATAAGCGTTATTAACGGAATAGAAGGCGAAGACTTTTCAGCCAAAGAAGGGGAAGCAAGGTTTTTGAGAGCTTATTATAATTTCGAGCTGCAAAAAATCTTTGGAAATCCTGCCTTTATATCGGTAGAGAATTATGTGAACAGTGAATTCAATCAGCCTAATCCGGGCCCCATCTGGGACCAGATAGAGGCTGACCTTCAGTTTGCCGTAGATAATTTGCCAGATGTACAGGCCGATGCCGGTAGGCCAACTACCTGGACCGCCAAAGCCTTTTTAGGAAAGGCCTATTTGTTCCAGGAAAAATGGCAGGAGGCCTTTACCATTCTTGAAGATGTTATCCAAAATGGGCCTTATGAATTAAACCAGGAGTTTGTCGACAATTTTACGGCAGCCGGAGAAAACAGTGCAGAATCTGTGTTCGCCGTTCAATTTGCTGCAGATGGTGGCCAGTCATTTAACGGAAACGTAGGAGGGACACTAAACTTCCCTAACGCCCTTGGTTTCTGCTGTGGCTTTTATGTTCCAACTCAGGATCTTGTAAACGCCTATAAAACACAGGGTGGTTTACCTTTATTGGATACGTATGGCGATTCAGATATCGCTAATGATTATGGGGTGGAAAGTGCAGAATCTTTCACTCCGGAATCTGGACCTCTTGATCCAAGACTTGATTACACGGTAGGAAGACGTGGGATTGAGTATAACGGATATGGACCACATCCGGGAAAAGAATGGATACGTAATAGTTTCGCCGATATTTCCGGGCCATATCTTCCGAAGAAGAATGTATACCAGGCCGGTGAAGATGTGAACAAAGGTACCGGTGCCTGGGGTCAGCAACATTCTGGAATTAATTACAACGTGATGAGATTTTCGGGAGTTTTATTAATGGCTGCGGAAGCTGCTGCAGAACTTGGAAATCTTGATAAAGCACTTGAATATGTTAACCGCGTTCGGGAAAGAGCTCAGAACATGTCAGTCGTTACTAATGAGAATGGTGCGCCTGCTGCAAACTATGAGATCGACCTGTATGATTCTTTTCCAGATCAGGAATTCGCCATTAAAGCTGTACGCTTTGAGAGAAGGTTAGAGCTAGCGATGGAAGGTCACCGATATTTTGATCTTGCAAGATGGGGAGCAGATTATATGGAAGATGTGATTGAGGAGTATGTAGATAATGAAACCTCGACCATTCCTAACTTTGGTCCAAAGGTTTCTCCATGGCAGCCTCATATGGTGATCATGCCTATTCCAACTACTGCTATTGACCTTTCTGGAGGAGTACTCGAGCAGAATCCTGGATATTAATCCCTGGAATTAGAGAGAGAAAAACACTTAAAATTAAACTAACCAAGAGCTGGCTTAAATAGATCGAAAGATCTATTTTGGCGAGCTCTTGGTCTTATAAAGAGATAATTACTAAGCCCCTCATTTAATAAATATGAATAGCCTAATGAGTAGATTGATAAAAAAAGGCATTTTCCTTGGAGTTATTAGTTCCTTCCTGAGCCTGGCATCTTGTGTTTCCGATTCCGAAGAAAAGAAACCGGAAGAAAAAAATTTCACCCAATTAAAAGCAGCACAAACCGGGATTGATTTTAAAAACATCCTGGAAGAAAATGACAGTATAAATTATTTTAGCTATTCCTACCTCTATATGGGCGGGGGTATTGCTGCCGGTGATATTAACAATGATGGTTTAACCGATCTGTTCTTTACAGGAAATATGGTTCCTAATCGAATGTATCTTAACAAAGGGAACTTAAAGTTTGAAGATATTACAGAAAAAGCCGGACTGGAAGGAGATAACAGATGGTTCACCGGCGTGACCATGGTTGATATTAATAATGACGGGTACCTGGATATTTATGTTTCGGTTTCAGGAAAATATGAACCAAGGGAAAACCTGCTCTATGTAAATAATACAGATGGCACCTTTACCGAAAAGGCCTTGGATTACGGGATCGCGGATGCAGGTCACAGCGTGCAGTCTACTTTCTTCGATTATGATATGGATGGAGATTTAGACCTGTATGTAGCGAATTATCCGCCCACAAATTTCGACGCGCCTAATGGATATTATGTTTTTAAGATGCAGAATGTTAAGGATACCGAAACCGATAACCTGTATCGAAATGATGAAGGAACCTTCACAAAGGTGACCGATGAGGCCGGTATTAGATCATTTGGGCTATCCCTGAGTGCCACAATAGGAGATCTCAATAATGACGGGTGGCCTGATATCTATGTTTCTAATGACTTCAGTACGCCAGATTATATGTGGTTAAACAATCAGGATGGTACCTTCACCAATATCATCAAAGATGCCACCAGGCAAACCTCTTTCTACGGAATGGGTGTAGATATCGCCGATTATAATAATGACGGTTTGCTGGATATTCTGCAGGTGGATATGGCGGCGAAAAATAACCGTCGTGCAAAGGCGAATATGGCCAGCATGAATCCCGATCTATTCTGGGGGACCGTGAATTCCGGATTTCATTACCAGTATATGTATAATTCACTGCAAACCAACGCGGGTAATTTAAATGGCGAGCAACCTTTTTTTAGCAACACTGCCAATCAGGCCGGTATACAGGCCACCGACTGGAGTTGGGCTCCGCTTTTTGCTGATCTCGATAACGATGGATGGAAAGATGTGTATATATCAAATGGCACCAGGAGAGAGATCAACAATAAAGATTATTTCAACAAGATCAAAAAACTACCAACCAATAAAGATAGCCTCCTCGCAAGATCACTTCAAATTCCTTCAGAAAAAATAGACAATTTCGCCTACCGGAATAAAGGTGATTTAACATTCGAACGTGTAAACGAGGACTGGGGGATTAGCTATAAAGGATTTTCTAATGGAGCCGTTTATGTAGACCTGGACAATGATGGGGATCTGGAGATCGTCACCAATAATATCGACGATGAAGCCACCATTTTCAGAAATAATAATACTAACAAAAATCACTATCTCGCCTTTGAATTTAAAGGCCCGGATAATAACCTGAATGGGCTTGGTGCCAGAGTTTATCTTCAGAATGGAGAGAAAGCTCAAATGCAGGAACTCCAGCTTACCCGGGGATTCCAGTCTTCAGTAGCTCCAAGAATGCATTTTGGCCTGGGAACAAATGAAATTGTTGAGAAGATCAGGGTTGTTTGGCCAGATCAAAAGGAACAGGTTC
Organism: Christiangramia bathymodioli; assembly: GCA_009735695.1. Lineage (GTDB taxonomy): Bacteria > Bacteroidota > Bacteroidia > Flavobacteriales > Flavobacteriaceae > Christiangramia > Christiangramia bathymodioli. Next base: position 153,009 of record SRSL01000006.1, on the reverse strand, counting down.
TAAACAATATTGCGGCAGATCAGCTCGTAAGTCTAAATTATTCTGAAGCCGTAGAATTAGAGCATAACGAAATCGAAACTCCTGGGGAACCTATATTTTCACAGGTAACTTCTACCGATCTAAATCTGGACTACGAGCATAAAGAAAATATATATAACGACTTTAGTAAAGAAGTGCTGTTACCACATAAAACCTCCATGTTTGGTCCCGGTTTGGCAGTTGGAGATCTAAATGGCGATAGCCTGGAAGACGTTTACATAGGAGCAGCTTCGCAGTATGCCCCCGGAGTTTATTTTCAGACAAATTCAGGAACCTTTATTAAAAAGGAATTCAGTGACCTAATTAACGACAAAACACATGAGGATCTTGGAGCCCTGATCTTTGATGCTGATGGAGATGGAGATAATGACCTGTATGTAGTAAGTGGCGGTAACGAATTTGATAAAAATTCCCCGCTGTTGCAGGACAGGCTTTATGTAAATGAAAATGGGGAATTTAAGGGATCAAAAGAGGCCTTACCAGAAATGATAACAAGTGGATCAAGGGTGTATGCTCATGACTATGATAAGGACGGAGACCTCGATCTCTTTGTTGGAGGGAGATTGGTTCCCGGAAATTACCCGGCACCTGCCAGTAGCTATTTGCTGGAAAATCTTTCTGAACCCGGCCAACCAAAATTTGTGGATGCTACTTCTAAAGTTGCTCCTGATTTCAAAGAGCTTGGGCTTGTAACCAGCGCTAGCTGGACCGATTTTGACCAGGATGGTTGGACCGATCTGGTAATAACCGGTGAATGGATGCCTATACGTGTCTTTAAGAACAACCGCGGGAGCTTCAATGAAGTTTCGAAAGAACTGGGTCTCGGTGATACTACGGGCTGGTGGTTCAGTATAGAAGAAGGCGACTTTGATAATGATGGAGATATGGATTTTATTGCCGGAAACCTGGGCTTGAATTATAAATACAAGGCTACTGAAGACGAAACTTTCGATATCTACTACTATGATTTTGACGGAAATAACCAGAAGGATATCGTTCTAAGTTATTTTAATGATGGTGAAAAATTTCCTGTACGTGGAAGGGAGTGTTCTTCACAGCAAATGCCCGGTATTAAAAAGAAATTTGAAGACTATAATGCCTATGCAAATGCCAATCTGGAGGATATTTATACCACCGATTATCTGAAGGATGCATTGCATTATCAGGTTAAATCTTTTGCCAGTGTCTACATCGAGAATACCGAAACAGGTTTTGTGCTTCATCAACTTCCTCCTCAGGCTCAAATTTCTACGATCAATAGCATCATAACCCAGGATTTTGACAGAGACGGGAATTTAGATGTATTAATTGCAGGTAACCTGTATGCATCGGAGGTAGAAACTCCGCGTGCCGATGCCGGAATTGGATTGTTGTTGAAGGGTGATGGTGAAGGAAATTTCCAGCCTGTTGATGCAAGAAAGACTAAGTTTTTTGTGCCGGGTGATGTAAAGGATATGGCCAGAATAAATACCTCAAAAGGTGAGTTTATTATTGCGGCCAAGAATAGTGATAAACTGCAGGTACTTAAAATCAATGATAAAAAGCCAGGGGAAAAGATCCTTGCAGTAACAAAATAATAGAACGAGAAGTCTTGAAAAGACTTTTAAGAATTACAGCCATCTAAGATCAGAGTACCTGGAGTGGTTCACGGTCTGGATGGCTTTTTTATATTAATTATTTTAAAAACTGAAGCGATTTATTTGACGCCCGGAGGCACGGCGATACTTAATTTTTCGGGCAGTACCTTAATTTCTATTTCTGTTTCTTCACCAATGAATTCGCCATCTATCTGAAAGGAAACAGGTTTTTTGCATATTACCTTAGCCGACTTTGTTTGGATGATCTCCAGGAATTCATGGTCAAGGTCTGTTTCGTTCCGAAGCGTTTTCAGGATTTCTACCAGGTTAAGTCTTTTGAAGATCAGGATTTCAAATAGGCCATCATTTGGCTTTCCAATCGGGTTTACCTGTGCTCCTGTACCATACTTTCTCGCATTCGCGATACCAAGGAGCGCTGCCTGGGCTATTCGGTCTTCCTCTTCCGTTAGAATTTCGAAATCGAATGGGTATTCACTTTGAATAAGGGTTGGGATAGATTGAAGGAGGTAGCCGAGCTTACCTCTTACACTGGAATGTTCATAATTCTTAATGAGTTCGGCATTGATGCCGAGATCGCTCATATGGAGACATATAGTATCATTTAAACACAGTATATCGTAATCTATAAAATTGTCTCCAAGCGCAATACTTACCTGTTCTTCAAGTTCATCGGGAAGTTCGAGGTTTACCGCCAGTCCATTGGCCGATCCGGCTGGGATAATTCCCAGATCCATTTCATAATCCTTAATACTTTCTGCAACCAGGTTTATAGTACCATCTCCACCAGCCACCAAGACCCGGTTCATTCGGTGGGCTTTTAGTACTTCTCTTATATTTTCAATATCATCCTTTCCTGTAGTTTTATATAAATGAAATTCAGCTTGCCTTGCTTCAACCTCATTTTTCACCTTATTAATGATCCTTTCCTTATCAAAAGCCCCCGAAATGGGATTTACAACCAATAAAACTTCCTTAAAATTCATATAAGCCTGTTTAAGAATCGTTCTAAAATACTTATTTTGAAAGGAAGGAATTTTAAAAAAAAGACTAATATTTTGAAACTCGATCTTAAACTTTACAGGGGATATGTTAATCATGAAGAACTCGTAGTCTTCGGACATTTGTTTAAATCCTGGGCTCCTGATAAATATAGTGTCGAAAAAAAAGGGGTAAAACATGCCTATTCGATCCTTCACAAATTCAGAATAAAACCCCTGGAGAATTTCGAGGTGCGACTAAAATTCCGAAATATGGAGGTCACTACCAAAACCATGGAGGATGGTTATTTTCGGTTTAGTGTTCCTTTCGAGGAAGAGCTGGAACCGGGGTGGCATGAGTATGAGGTGAGCTGTAAAATGTTCGATTTTGGCATCATTGAGAAAGGTGAATTGCTGAAACCTTATGAAAGTAAACTGGCCATCATTTCAGATATAGATGATACCTTCCTGATTTCCCATAGCAATAGCTTTTTCAAGAAGTTATATGTGATGCTGTCTAAAAACGTCAATAAAAGGAAGGTTTTTGAAGATGTGGTGAAGCATTATCAAAAACTTAGCATAGCCGGGCAGGATGACAATTCCCAGGCATCAAATTCCTTTTTTTATGTTTCCAGCAGTGAATGGAATCTTTATGATTTCATCACCGAATTTGCCACTTTACACGAGCTTCCAAAGGCGGTGGTCAAACTGAAAAAGATCAAAACCGGGCTACGTGATTTTGTTAAATCGGGTAGGGGAGACCATGATCATAAGTTCATAAAGATCAAGGATATCATTTCGTTTTATCCTCAACTTAAATATGTGCTGCTGGGAGATGATTCTCAACATGATCCTTATTTATATGAACGCATCTGTAAGACCTTCCCGGTAAACGTGAGCGCTGTTTACATCAGGCAGACCTCCAGTAAACAGAGTGAAAAGGTAAGAATGGTACTGGCTAATCTTAATGATATGGGGGTGAAAACCTGTTATTTCAGGGATAGCAACAAAGCGATCAGTCATTCCGAAGAACACGGCATCATATAAAAAAAGCCCCGCAACTGCGAGGCTTCCCTTCTGGTTATTTAAATTTTAATTTCTTAATTCAAAAATTTTCACGTCTTCAAAAACAGGGATTTCTACCTTTTCCATCTGGGTCTGGTAATCCTTCCATTCTGTCCTAAAGAAAGTGTTGGTTTTTTCGAGAGCCTCGTTCAGCTCATTTTCTGCCTGGAAGATCAGTCTTTCTTCCGTGGCCGTCATTCCATTTTGCCTGCTGCCCACATAATTCGAAGCTAAACCTATTCGCTCCATCACCGTCATTTCATTATTTCTCGTAATCCCCTGGCGCTTGTCTATCTTCCCAAGATAAAGAGCCAGCAGCTCATCTATAGATTTGACGATCTCTTTCGTGTCCTCCAGTTCTTCTTTATATTTATCCTTTCCATCCTTTTCAGCCTTCATATCTTTCTGAAAGGTTTCAGCAATATTCTTGCTTTCCACCAGTTGCTCCACTGCCTCGGCAGCCACCCCCGTCATATCCTGCAGTTCTTTAAGATTGGTATAGATCTCATCTATATTCTTTTGGGAAATATCGAGCCTGGGATCAGATTCTACTTTGATCATTGCTTCAGAAGTGGTGTCGCCGTAGCTCAGGACCAATCTATAGGTTCCTGGTTTCACGTCCACACCTCCCGGTTCTCTTTTCCTTTCTCGTATCTCTCTGGAAGGTCTTTCCACTCCCTTTTCATCCAGGTTCCAGTTCATGGTGTACAGTCCCGTTGTATCCGGAAGCTTGGTTTTAAGCGTCCTTATTAACCGGTCTCCGTCATAAATATTCAGACTAATGGAATCTGATTTTTTCTCAGATTCATTTTCCATATCCTCTTCACTTTCCTTTACTGCTGAAGACTTATCTTTTTCTGGTACCTGAACAAAATAGGAAATCCTTGCGCCACCGTCGCGGTTCTTGCCATGGTACATGGCATCACCTCCAAACCTGCTTCCGGTTGGCTGCTGGCTAGCTGAATGATATGCTGTAGGTGGGGAGAATAATTGCAGTTTTTGATCCAGGATATCCTGTTTTTCGGCAATAGCCCTGAATGGTCTTATATCGTCAAGTACCCAGGCAGCTCTTCCGAAGGTTCCAATCACCAGGTCATGCTCACGCGGATGGATAACCAGATCTTTTACTGAAACTGTTGGAAAGCCATTGGTATATTTTTGCCAGTTTTCCCCAGCGTTGAAAGAAATATACAGCCCATCATCGGTTCCCAGGAACATTAGGTTTTTGTTCTCTGGGTCCTCAACGATGCTCAGTGCATAACTCTCCGTATCACCTTCGTCAACGATGCGCTTCCAGGACTTCCCGTAATTGGTAGTTCTATAAGCATAAGGTTTATAGTTAAACCTTCTGTAGTCGTTCGCAACCAGCAAGGCTTCACCTTTGTTTTTATTAGATGCCTTTATTTGAACGATCCAGCTTCCCTTAGGCAGATCAGGAATAGAATTGCTTACATCGTTCCAGCTTTCACCACCGTTGGTGGTATAATGAACTTTCCCGTCGTCGGTACCCACCCACATCATGTCCTTTTCCAGTGGAGATGGTTCAATGACCAGGATCGTGGTATAATTTTCGGCTCCGGTAGCGTCCATGGTAAGTCCACCGCTTTCACCCTGTTTCTGCTTTTCAGGATCATTGGTGGTAAGATCTGGCGAAATTACCTCCCAGGTTTCACCTTTATCGGTGCTTTTATGCACAAACTGGCTTCCGAAGTAAATAGTGTTGTTATCAAAAGGATCGATATTAATGGCCGAGTTCCAGTTGAACCTCAATTCCATATCAGGGTTAGGATGGGTAGGTTTTACCGTATAATTATTCCCGGTTAGGTAATCATAGCGGCTCACATATCCCTGCTGACTCATACTCCAGCCATATCTGCTGTCGTCGCGGTCTGGAACCACATCAAAACCATCACCAAATGAGATCTCCTGCCAGTAAGAATTTCTAATACCCTGAGATTTCCATACATAAGCCGGACCACGCCAGCTTCCGTTATCCTGCATTCCGCCATAAACATTGTATGGAAATTCATTGTCTACAGCGATATGGTAGAACTGGGCTAAAGGTAAGTTCGCCACAAAGCGCCAGGTCTCTCCTTTATCCCTGGTGATATTCAAACCACCATCATTACCATCCATCATAAAGCTGCCGTCTTCAGGATGTATCCACCAGGCATGATGGTCAGGATGTATCCCGTTGCTCACTCCATACGCAGGCATCAATTCTTCAAAACTTTTTCCACCATCTTCTGAAACGTTTACGTAGGTGAAAACCGAATAAACCCGGTTCGCGTTCTGTGGATCCACGAAAATATCGCTGTAATAGAAAGGACGATTTCCTATTTCATCCTTATCGTTGATCATCTTCCAGCTGAAGCCGCCATCTTCCGATTTATAAAGCGCATTCTTTTTAGATTCTACCAGGGCATAAACGATATCTGAATCGCTGGGTGCGATGGCCAGACCAATTCGGCCTAACTCACCTTCTGGAAGGCCATCTTCGGCAGTGCGTTCTTCCCAGGTTTTTCCTCCATCGTAGGTAATATATAATCCAGAGCCTTCACCTCCAGATTTGAAAAACCACGGATCTCTTTTGTGTTCCCACATTGCCGCGATTAGCTTATTTGGATTGTTAGGATCCATCACAAGGTCTGCGGCGCCGGTAAGTTTATTGTTGTACAGGATTTTTTCCCAGGTTTCTCCACCATCGGTAGTTTTGTAAACTCCGCGTTCTTCATGGGCTCCCCAGGGAGATCCAATAGCGGCTACATAAACTATATCTGGATTATCGGGGTGAATAATCACCCTGTGAATATGCCTCGTTTTCTCCAGGCCCATACTTGTCCAGCTTTTACCTCCATCTAAGGATTTGAAGATACCGTAACCTCCATTTAGACTATTCCTGGGGTTTCCTTCTCCGGTCCCTACCCAGATTACTGAAGGATTTGATTGCTGTATAGCCACAGCACCTATAGATGCCGTAACCTGGTCGTCAAAAACAGGATCCCATTTAACACCTCCACTGGTAGATTTCCAAAGACCTCCGGAAGCGGTGCCAACATACATGACATCGGGATCTTTAGTAACAACGTCTATAGAGGTTACCCTCCCGCTCATACCGGCAGGTCCAATGTTTCTTGGTTTTTTTTCTTTAAATAGGGATAGATCAGGTTGTTGTCCCATTGCAAAAGTAGTAATAAGCAAAAGAGACAGACTGAGTAAAATTTTGTTCATAGAAAAGCTGGCTTAGTTTTACTAAAATTTTTATAAAAGAAGCCACAAGATACAATTTTAATCCAATTCTGGATAAGGCTATAAAAAGTGACAGGGAAGCTTATCAGCTTCCCTGTGGTAAAATTCTAATTCGAAATAATTATAAGGATTTACCTGAATTCCTTCCTTTCATAAAACTTATCGGTCACCCTGGTTTTAGGTTGCGATTTTACGTGTGGATCTTTGTCAACCATCCCGTGATCTTCATGAAGCCATTCGCTATCATCATCCAGGCTGCGCACCGGTCTCATGTTGCCCAAACTGCTTCGGTGCATTTTTTCAGCTTCATAATCATCGTAGATAGCACCATCGGGATTTGCATTATTGCGCAGGCTGGCTTTTTCCCTGCGTATCCTTTCCGCCTTATCATCCAGGGTGTTTTCAGTACTGGTATGGTCATGATCCCTGGCCATATCGGCGAGTTCAGCATCTGTATACTGCCTGTCTACAGGAGTTCTTCTACGATCATATGATTCCATCACCTGTTCTTCATAAGCCCTGCTAATATGGGTTCCTTTCTGGTAACGTTTGGTATCGGCAAAGGTTTGATAATTGATGCTTTTGGTATAAACATAGGTCTCTTTCCTGTTGATATGAACAAGTCCTACAGGAATAATAATATGATTTTCACCTTCTTTATTGATGAATTCCCTTAATTCTGAATCTGGGTTCGCTGCGTAGGGATCATGATTGGTATCTATAATAGACTGATCTACCTTTACATCTACATAAACGACCTTTCCCAGGTCAAGGTTGACCAGGAAGTCTTCAACAACACCTACGACCCGGTTATCTAGGTCCCGTAAAACCCATCCGCGAATATCTGTATCTTTTTTATTGACCTTATAGTCTTTTAATTCGCTCATATAATACAATCTCTTTTCTGCTGCACTCATAACATTAGCTTTATTAGTTAAATACTCTCTTCATTGAGAAAAATTGTTCTTTCTGGTTGCGGAATTAGGCTTACTTCTTCCATCTCGGTGGTTTCCAGCGTATCATCTTCTTCGGTTTCAGTACTGCCATAGAAATACAAAAAGGCCAGGATGGCTATAACTACAAAGATCATAAACAACCAGGGCCAGAAGGGTTTCTTTTTTTCGACTCTTATATCTGTCATAATGGTTTCAGTTAGATTATTATAACTAAAATAAACATAGCTAATCCTAATTTTGTTTAAGCTATCGGTAAAGTATTGTTAATTAAGCAGGAAGCAAATAGAACAAAAAAACCGCGACCTTTAGGAGCCGCGGTTTAATTAATCATATTTAGATCTTATTATTCCAGCAAATGGAGCAAACGTTTCCAGGCCTGGTCGTGGGCCTTTTTATTTGGCTGCTGAGCATCAGGTTGATGACCACTTCTCATAAAGGCATGGCCTGCTTCTTCAAATATCTCATATTCGTAGGTTTTGCCGGCCTCTTTCATAAGCTTTTCAGTTTCTTCAATAGTAGAATTCACCCTGTTATCATTTCCACCGTAATAGCCATAAACAGGCGCACTGATTTTGGCGATTTCTGAAGCCTCCTTAGGTGCAGTCCCGTAAAATACATGGGCACTGCTAATAGCATCATTATTAGTAGCGTACCTGAAGGTCTGGGAACCACCCCAGCAAAAGCCAACCACAGCAACTTCTCCGTTAGAAGCCGGATCGTTTTTAATATACTCAAAGGCCGCATTAAGATCGGCAGTTACCTGCTCTTGATCCAGAGCATAGATCGCTTCTCTTGCCGCATCGGAATCATCAAAATCGGTGGTTTTCTTTTTGCCCGGTACGGTATTAGAAATGAGGTCTGGAGCGATCACCAGGTAACCTTCAGCCGCCAGCTTATCGGCAAATAGTCTTGCCCAGTCATTCAATCCGCGGTTTTCATGGATAACAATAACCGATTTCGCTTTGGAGTCAATCTCCGGATAGACTACGAAGGCTTCTACTTCCCGGTCTCCATGAGAAAGGGTCACCCATTCATGGTGCCGCGGGGAATCAGAAAGACCTTCAGAATCTTTTTCCTGGATTTGTTCTGTTTCGGTTTGATTTTCTGAAAGTTCATCGGTTTTCTTTTCATTCTTGCACGAAAAGATAAATACCGGAATACTTAGTAGTACTAATAAAGAGCTTATTTTTTTCATAATTTTAGAGTTTCTTACCTAAAGGTCCCGGAAGGAAAAACCACCAGACTTTCGTGGCCATTCTTTCCAACAGCGGCTACGCCAAAAAGATAATTATCGATCACAATGCCATCGAGCGTGAATTCAGTTACATCACCCACAAATCGCGAATATTGCCATTGAGGGGCAGTGGTATCTCTCCAGTAGATCTTATAGCCAGCTATATCTCCTTCAACCGGTTCCCATCTCAATTTAGTATTTGGTTCTACGATGCCACCAATTTCCACTTTTCCAGGAGCGGGGGGCGCCCAGGCCAGGCTTGCCAGGTTGATGGCGTTTACCGCGGTTAATTTTTTTGCATAGTTAAAATTCACACCTTCTACCACATCGCCGTATTCAATTCCGTTTTCGGTGCGGATATCCTGGTGTTGCCTGTTGTAATTTTCGTGAGCCTCCATGATCCTTACCCCGGCAAACCCAAGGTCGTTAAATGGCCTGTGGTGACCGCCTCTTCCAAATCTATCAAGGCGATAGATCATCATCGGGTTCATTTCGGGCATATAAGTTTCAACATTATCGTGAATATACCTTGCAAGTTGTCTTGAAATTCCATCTACTTCACCACCATAGAACCTTCGCATTCTTCGTTCTTCTTCGGTTTCGGTAGGAGGGACGGGTTCAGAAAATATTCGGAAACTGCGGTTGTCTATCACTCCGTCTACACCCTCAATATTTCCTATCATATCGTTGTTGAGAACTCCAATGATCTCCCAGTTATTCTTTTTCGCATATTCCGCAAGGCCTTTTCCACCGAACAATCCCTGTTCCTCACCAGATAGTCCTACATAAATAATACTGCTGTCAAATTCATATTGAGACAAAACACGTGCGGCTTCCATAGTACCGGCCATTCCGCTGGCGTTGTCGTTTGCCCCGGGAGCATCGGTAGTAAAGTCCATGGTATTACTGGCCCTTGAATCGATGTCTCCGCTCATGATCACATAGCGATTAGGGTATTTTTTACCTTTTTGTACGGCAACCACATTTACCACCCAGGCTTCTTTTGGGATACGACTTCCATCTTCAGGAGTAACATAATCTTTTTGATAGAATACATCCAGACAATCGTTGCAGCGGGATGAAATGCTTTCGAATTCAGATTTGATCCAGCGCCTTGCTGCTCCGATTCCACGGGTGTCTGAAACCGTGTCACTAAAAGTATTACGGGTCCCGAAACCTGCCAGTTTCCGAATATCGTATTCAATACTATCTGCTGAAACCTTGTCGATGATTTCATAGATTCTGGTATCGGTATCCTGTGCATTAGAAGGGGTACCCAAGCATGCCATTAGCAGGCCTGTTACTAAAAATTGGGGGATGTTGCGAATCATAATTTTATTTTTGGCTCCCTAAAATACAGAAGTTTGGCGGATATCTAAAAAATAAAAACCCCGGGATGTACTCCCGGGGTTTCTAACTAAATCAATTTCCACAAATTAACTGGCACGCATTTCATGCATTTCAGCTTTTGCTTCATTCATTTTTTGTTTCGATTTTGAACCTGCCAGATTAGCTTTGGTTCTGGATTTTAATGCTTCCACTTTATGGTTGATGGAATCGGTAAAATCGTGAATACTTTTATTGGCTCCTTTGATATATTCATCTCCTTTATCTGAGATCGCTTTTCTGGTATCTTTTCCTTTTTTAGGCGCGAAAAGTAGTCCGGCGGCGGCTCCTAGTGCAGCTCCAGACAAAAGCCCTACTAACAATTTTCCTGATTTCATAAATTTTAGTTTTAAATTGATTTGATTTAAGTTATGATGTAAAATTAAGGAGAATTTGAAGCCTTACCACAGCAGCCGAGTTAATGTATTTTTAAAAGTTTTTTTGAATTCCTAATATTTTAACAATGGGCTCTCATCAAGCGTTATTCCTGAAATTTTCAAGCAGGGTGCGAACTCTATTTGTGCCTTCTACATAATACCTTGCGCTGGTTTTTTTAATGCCCACTTTTACCGTATAGGAGGTCTCTGGCAATTCCCTGAACATATACTCATCTGTCCAGTCATCTCCAATGGCGAAAATGAAGTCGTAGTTTTCACCAACCAGTTTTTTACTGCAGGCCTTACCTTTATTTACATCGCTGCTTTTGATTTCCAGAACCTTGTTACCTTCCAGGACACTTAAACCCCGGTTGGCGATAAGCTCCTTCAGCGTATTGCTTAATTCGTTGGCTCTAATCTCCCCGAGCTCAGGATCGGCTTTGCGATAATGCCAGGCCAGCGAATAATTTTTTTCTTCAATAAAAGTACCAGGAGTACGGTCTACAAAGCTTTCGATGACCGGTCTTACGGCATCCATCCATTCGCTTTTTACATTTTCTGCCAGTTCCCATTCACCGTTTATCTGTCTTAACCAAACTCCATGTTCTGAAATGAGTTCTACCGGCACATCCTGCCACCAACTACCCAGGGTGTTCTTATCCCTTCCGCTAATAAGAACCACATCGGTATCTTCAGAGGCATTCAGCTCCCGAATTAATTCTTTAAGTTCGTCGTCTGGCCTTGCATTTTCAGGTTTGTCTACAAAATCCACCAGAGTTCCATCGTAATCGATGAAAAGGATACGTTTTTTGGCCTGCTGGTACTGACTGATAATCTCTTCGGTAATGTCAGGAGTAATGCGTATGGATTTGAAAGAATCCCTGTTCTCCCTGGTAGACCTTAGGGCTTTCATAAAATCGTTTGCCCATTTTTCCACGCTATACCTTCTAAGTCGCTTCTGGATCATTTTATTGCGCTCCGTTTGCTCATCCTTAGGCATGTGAAAGGCTGTTTTAAGAGCTTCTGAAACCTGTTCAAAATTATTTGGGTTAATTATGAGCGCTTCGTTCATTTCATGGGCGGCGCCGGCCATTTCACTAAGGATCAACACACCCGTTTTATCGGTTCTGGTTGCAATATATTCTTTGGCTACCAGGTTCATTCCATCCCGAATAGGTGTTAACAGGGCGATCTCGCAGGTAGTATAAAGATCGATTAGGTTTTCAAAAGGCATTGACCTGTAAAAATACCAGATAGGTGTCCAGTTCACAGTTGAGAACTTACCATTGATCCTACCCACAAGTTCGTCGACCTCACGCTTCAGCCTCCTGTATTGAGGCACGTTGGATCTTGAAGGAACCGCCAGCATTACCAGCCTCACCTTCTCGATATATTCAGGGTTTCGGTCCAGAAAATACTCATAGGCCCTGATACGGTGGGCAATCCCTTTGGTATAATCCAGCCGGTCTATACTTAAAATGAGCTTCGCATCTGGCGTGGCATCAAGGTGATGATCCAGCCTGCGTTGTAACTCAGATTTTGTTTCACTGGTTTTTTCAAAATGATCCAGTGCGGCCTGTTCAAATTTCTTATAATCGATTCCCATTGGAAAGGAATCTACTTTCACGATCCTGTCTGGCAGGGTGATCTCGTTGAAGTCTACCTGGTGTCTTAGAATTCGGCTTACAGAACTTAGGAAATGACGTTCATAATCATAGGTATGGAATCCAATTAGATCGGCACCAAGCACGCCTTTTAAAACCTCGTCTCTCCAGGGAAGTGTTCTGAATACTTCATAGGAAGGAAAGGGGATATGGTTGAAAAAACCAATTACGGCTTCAGGCTGTTGCTCCCTGATCATATTTGGCACCAGCAATAACTGGTAATCGTGTACCCAGATAACATCACCATCTTCATAAAGCTCCAGGATCTTATCGGCATATTTCTGGTTTACCTGTTTGTAGATTTTCCAGTGATCTTCATCAGATTCGGTATATTCCATAAAATAATGGAAGAGGGGCCATACGGTTCGGTTGCTGAAACCATAATAAAACCCGTCAATTTCAGCTGAAGTCAGGTGAACTGCCACACAGTTTTCTTCCTTCGCCTTTTTCTGAACATCATCTATTAAATTTTCCGGAATTTCCTCCTGGGTAAGACCCGGCCAGCCCACCCAAACGCTATCGCCATCTTTATGGAATGATTTTAAGCCAGTTGCGAGTCCTCCCACACTAGGAGTAACCTCTAAATGGTTATTATCAATAGAAATCTGGAGTGGTAATCGGTTAGAAAGTATGATGGTTTTACTCATAATTAACTGTAAATGCTGTTGTGACAATTTTGAATTTTCTTAAATTTCCGAAAATCATTTAAGACAGCCATTCATTTAAAGGATTTTTAAGATATATGGATAACTTGGATTACGGTATAATTAGTAATTGTAAAAGCGCAGCTCTCATCTCAAAAACCGGTTCGCTGGACTGGTGTTGTTTACCTAATTTCGACTCTGCAGCCATCTTCTGCAAAATACTCGATGAGGAGATAGGAGGCAGCTTCGAGATACTGGTTGATGACGAGTATGAGATCAAACAGGAATATCTATGGGAGACCAATATTTTGAGCACTGTTTTCGATAACGGGAAGGATTCTTTTCAGCTTATCGATTTTATGCCGCGATATGCGCATGACGATGGAAGTTTTTATGCTCCACCAGATATCATTAGATTTTTCAGGCTAACGGGCGGAGCTCCAAAGTTCAGGATCAAATATGACCCTAAACTGGATTTTGCGAAGGAAAGGACTTACTCTGAGAATAAGGGCGATTATATTAAAAGTTATACCAAGGAAGGGAAATACGATTCCATTTATTTCTATTCGAGTTTTAACCTGGATGATATCATGGAAATGAAGGAGATCACTCTTACAGGCAATGAATACTGCCTGGTGGGTTACCATGAGAAGCTCGTAGAACAGTCACTGGACCGGTCCTATCTAAAATTTCAGCGTACCAAGGTTTACTGGATGAACTGGAGCGATCATACTACCCGCTATACTCATTACGGTGATGAGATCATGCGAAGCGCCCTTGTTTTAAAGGCTTTGAGTTATAAAAAATCTGGTGCGGTACTGGCTGCGGCAACCACCTCGCTTCCCGAAACTATCGGGGAGGAGCGAAACTGGGACTACCGTTTCTGCTGGATCAGGGATGCTTCAATGGTGATCAAAGTCATGGCCGGATTAGGCCATATTAAATCGGCCAAGGATTTTCTTCAGTTCATTATTGATATCATCCCTCACAAGGATGAGAAGATTCAGATCATGTATGGCATAAACGGGGAAAAGGAACTTACCGAACATATCCTGAGTCATTTAAAAGGCTACAAGGGTTCTACTCCTGTGCGTACCGGTAATGCCGCATATATTCAAAAGCAGAACGATATCTACGGAATTCTAATGGAAGTGATCTATCAGCAATTCCTGATGTTCGAAACTTCTTTGGAAAATTCTGAAGAACTCTGGACAGTAGTCCGGGGGATCGTGATGATCGTAGAGGAAAACTGGAAAAAACCCGATAAAGGAATTTGGGAGCTACGAACTGAAGACAGGCATTTTATCTTCTCCAAATTGCTTTGCTGGGTTGCCATAGACCGCGCTATCAAAATTGGTGAAGTGTTGAGAATGGGGATAAATGACAGGCGTTGGAAAGAGCTTCGGGAAGAGATCTATCAGGATATTTATGATAACGGCTGGAATGAAGAAAAACAGGCCTATACCCAGTATTATGGTTCTACCGATCTCGATGCCTCGACCTTACTGATGCAATCCTATGGTTTTATTGAGGCCGATGATCCCCGTTTTGTTGCGACGGTAAAGGCTACCGAGAAAGAATTATGTGAAGACGGTTTGATGTATCGCTACCGAAATAATGATGATTTTGGTAAGCCCAGCTCATCTTTCACTATTTGTACTTTCTGGTTAATAGATAGTCTTTATAAAATAGGAGAGGAGAAGCGCGCGAAAGAAATGTTCGACCAGTTATTGTCTTATAGCAATCATTTAGGCTTATTCAGTGAAGATATCGATTTTAAAACGAAGCGTTTGCTTGGGAATTTTCCACAGGCCTATTCTCATTTAGCGCTTATCGAGACGGCAGCAAATTTTAGTAAAGGTCTCGGCACAGATGCCATGTTCTTCCACGAATAAATTTGATTAGTCTGCTGAATTTTCCCTGATGGAAACCCTGGTCTTCGGAAGAAATTGAGGATATTCTCTTTGAATGAAATCCAGTAATTTTTCTCTTAAGAACACCCGCAGATCCCATGCGGTTGGTGAGTTCTGTGCACTCACCAGCACCCTGAGTTCTACCGATTTTTCAGTGGTATTGGTAACCTGTAATACATTCACATTACCATCCCATAGGTCGGTTGAATTGAGAAGCCTGGTTTGTTCCTGTCTTAGCGCGTCAAGCGGAAGACCATAATCGGTATAGATATAAACCGTTCCCAGTATATCTGCTGAAGTTCTAGTCCAATTCTGAAAGGTGTTTTCAATGAAATAGGTTGTGGGAACCACCAGCCTTCGCTTATCCCAAACACGCACGATTACATAAGTGAGATTGATCTCTTCGATCCATCCCCATTCACCCTCAACGATCACTACGTCGTCCAGACGGATAGGCTGAGTGATGGCGATCTGGATTCCAGCCAGAAGGGTTCCAATGGCTTTTTGGGCAGCAAATCCTATAATAATTCCCGCAATCCCTGCAGAAGTTAATACGCTTACGCCAACAGACCTGATACTGTCAAAACTCATCAGGCTTATCCCAAGTGCTAGGATCACGATTATAAAAATGACGATATTTTCAAGGATCATGTACTGGGTATATACTTTTCGTGCTTTCAGGTTATTTTCGCTATCCATATCGTATTTCCTGAGCATTCGGTTCTTAACCACCTTGAACAACAATATGAGCAGCCAGGCGATGCTGAGAATGATCCCGATGGTGCTGGCATGACCAAAGATTTCCTTGGTGGTTTCATACCTGAAAATATTCCCCAGAACGGCAATTTTTGCCAGTAACGAGGCGAGGAAAATCAAAAGTGGAATTCTAATTCGGTGAGCAAAATTTACAGGAAGTATATTCTTTGGATTCTTCCCGAGTTTTTTCAGAATATAGAAACTTAATGAGAATAGGAGTACCAGGGCCAGGATTCCGGCTATGATATAAGTGGTAGTGGTCATCTCGAAATTCAGCATATTCTGAAACCTTTATTTTTAAAACTACTAAAAATGAAATGCTTAGCCACGATCACTTAAGGTTTTTAAAGGAAATTTAACCGAAAAGGATTTCGATGAGGGCTTAAACTGGATATTTATTCAGAACTTACTCAGGCTAATATGTTAACCATGAATAAGATCTTCAAACCAGGCATTGTGGCTTTTTTAATTTTCTTGTCATTTTCCTGTGGACCAAAGGAAATCATACCAAAAAATGCTACTCCCCAGTTGCTGGCTGACGAATTTGAATTTACAGAAGGCCCGGCAGCCGACTCCGATGGGAATATATTTTTTACCGATCAGCCCAATGACAGGATCTATAAATGGACCGCGGAAACCGGAAAAATTACTCTTTGGATGGAAAATACCGGGAGAGCTAACGGTTTATATTTTGATCAAAAAGGGAATTTGATTTCATGTTCAGATGAACATTCAGAATTATGGGAAATCGATCCCAATAGAAATGTAAAGGTGATCTTAGGGGATGTGAATGGACAACGTCTCAATGGCCCCAATGATTTATGGATAGATGCCAAGGGCGGCATTTATTTCACCGATCCCTATTACCAAAGAGATTACTGGACAAGGAAAAAACCAGATATGGATTCTAAAAAGGTCTATTATTTAACTCCAGATAGAAGTGAAGTTAAGCCTGTAGCCGAGAATTTTATTCAGCCAAACGGAATTATTGGATCTTCGGAAAAGGAAATTCTATATATAAGTGATATTGGAGCCGGGAAAACGTACTCTTATAAAATCGGGAAAAATGGAAGGCTCTCTAATAGGGAATTGTTTGTTGAAATGGGATCAGACGGAATGACCCTGGATGATCTGGGGAATGTATATTTAACCGGGAAGGGAGTGACGGTTTTTGATTCAAATGGACGAAAGATTGAAGAAATTCCCATTGCCCGCGATTGGACTGCGAATGTAACTTTTGGCGGAAAAGAAAATAAAAGCCTTTTTATTACGGCCAGTAATGCTTTATATAAACTAGACATGAATGTAAAAGGAGCAAATTGAAAAACTCTATGTACCAGCCTAAATTTTGATCTAATTATTAGTCTTATCAGGGCCTGGCTTATTTTTATCTTCCAGCTCCACTCGTTCCTTGCTCCAGTAGAACCCATCTTCTATATCTGAAATATAGGCCACTATCTTTTCCCTCATTTCACAATGCAAATTCCAGGAGGTAAGAAAATCTTTCCCACTGCACAGGCAGCGTAATTTAATGGATTTATTATCTACTTCTGTAACCTGAAGAGCGGGAGATTTATCTTCATCACCATCCCAGTTATCTGAAGCCTTTACCAGTTCAGCCCATTTTTTGCGGACCATTTCTACGTCTATACGATGATCGGCATATACTTCCACTACACCTATGGTTTGGGAATTGGTCATACTCAGGTTTTCAAAACTTTCTGAAATAACCGTTTTAAGGGGGATCACTTTCCTTCGAAGATCCCAGGTTTTTACGACCATATAGGTAAAGGTGATATCCTCTACATAACCGAAGGAGTCCTTGATGATCACCGCATCGCCGATCTTGGCTGGTTTCGTGATCGCGATCTGTATTCCTGCGATGATGTTTCCAAGGGTGCTTTGAGCTGCAATACCAAAAAGAACCGTCGCGATCCCTGCTGAAGCCATCAATGAAATTCCCAATTGTTCCAGGGAAGGAAATTGGGAAAAGATGATGGCTGCACCCAGGACGACGATAAAAAAGATGAAGATCCTTCGTCCTACGGAGATATAGGTCATCATTTTCTTGGCTTCCGCGTTTTCTTCCTTATTGATGTCTCCCACCTTATGTTCGGCAAAGAAGTCCATGATATAATCTATTAATCGCATCACGAGCCATGTGAAAACGCTGATGACAATAATAAGGAGTAAGGCATAAATTCCGCGAGCGAGTGGACCTGTGAACGAAATCAAATTGGTAAGCAACAGGTAGAAAGCAAGAATCCCAATCACTGCCCCGGCAGGGGAAGCAAGTCTGTAAGCAATATTCCTAACCCAGTATTTATCGAATCCTGCAAAGAGTTTTCTCAGGTAGTATGAAACAATTTTAGCTATAAAATAGGATAGGATAAAAAATAAAATGGTGCCGATGATCTTCCAAACTGGTATCCCAAATACCTCAAAACTAATCCATTTCGGGATCATTCTGTCCAGTTTTCTTGGACCGAAAACTTTATAGAGCGGTTCAATATTTTCGACAGTTTGTGCTGAAATAAGCCATACCGGACTTTTATCTTCATATTTAAGACGCTGTAACCTGAAGTTGATCACACGGTTATTGAGATCGGTCTGGCCAAAGCTAATGCTTCTTCTAGGTTGTCCAGCGACAGCCTGGTTGGTGGAGGTGCTGATATCTATTTGTCCATCTGGCCTGTCTGAAAGCTCGTCCCAGGGAATGGAAATGCGTTGCTCGAGAACGAAATTTAGTTTTTCTGCCAGGATCGCAGCTTCTTCTTTTGTGAGATCGTCAGGAAACAAATTAAAATTCAGGGCATAGGCTGCGGCTTCGAAATTCTTATTTCGCGAATTGATGGTGAAATGCTCCAGAGCCGCCTGTGGGGTTTGAAGGTTATAATCTTCAGGTGGGAACCCGATTCCCTGGTTCCATCTTCCAGCTAGGAAATAGGCCTTCTCGTATTCGGAAAGGGAACTGCCAGCATTAGCAGTACTATCTTCGATGATGATCTCCTTGGTGGGGAGTTTTTGATCTTCAGACTGGGAAGTAGAATCCTTTTCTTCCTGGGCTTTGACAGCAAAAAGAGAAAGTAAAATAACCAGCAAGGTCATTTTTATTTTACCTGGGATCATATTAGTTGAATTTGGCAGTTTTGGTAAGATAACATAAATCAGCCAGAATTTGAATTGCAGGCACTACTGCAAACTGGAAAATAAAAAAGCCACTCATTTTTAATTGAGTGGCTTTTTCCAGTTTAAAAGAATGTTTCTTTAGAAACAATATTTGTTTTCCGAAGTCAGTTTTTCCGCAATGGTATTTCGCAATTCAACAACGTTCGGCATGTTCTGATACTTGGTGAATCGTTTTAGACCCATTAGCATCATTCTTTGCTCATCACCTTCAGCGAAAGAGCCAATTCCTTCTTTAGCCTTAGTAATTACAGTTTCAACTGCATTGTAAAGATATAGCTTGGCCATTGCGATCTGCTCTTTCTGGCTATCTTCTCCGTTTCTCTTCGCGTTCTTTTCAGCTCTAAGAATACCAGATTCAGCCATATAGATTTCGATAAGGATATCTGAGGCAGCAAGCAATAATTGCTGATGCTCTTCCAGCTGAGGTCCAAATTTCTGAACCGCACTTCCTGCAACCATTAAGAATACTTTCTTAAGGTTGGCGACCATTTCTTTCTCTTCAGCGAACAATTCAGAATAATCTGGCTTGTCGAAAGAAGGGATCCCGGTTAGTTCATCAGCAACGCTTTTTGCAGGACCAAGCAGGTCCACGTGTCCCTTCATTGCCTTTTTTACCAGCATTCCTACAGAAAGCATCCGGTTGATCTCGTTGGTACCTTCATAGATACGGGCGATACGCGCATCTCTCCAGGCAGATTCCATTGGAGTATCGGCAGAGAAGCCCATCCCTCCGTAGATCTGGATACCTTCATCGCTACAGTTCTGAATATCTTCTGAACACGCCACTTTTAGAATGGAACATTCGATCGCGTATTCTTCCACACCTTTCAACTCGGCTTCTGAATGAGAAGCGCCGTTTTCAAGACGAATGTTGATTCGGTCTTCAATATCTTTCGCAGCACGGTAGCACGCAGCTTCTCCAACATAAGCTGAAGTAGCCATTTCAGCAAGCTTGGATTTGATCGCTCCAAACTTTGCAATTGGAGTTTTAAACTGAACTCTGTCGTTAGCGTATTTAGTAGCCAGATCGGTTACTCTTCTCTGGGCATCAAGGGAAGCCGCAGCCAGTTTTATACGACCTATGTTCAGCGCGTTCATGGCGATCTTAAACCCGTTTCCTCGCTCAGAAAGCATATTCTCTACCGGCACCTTGGTTTCGTTGAAGAAAACCTGGCGGGTAGAAGAGGAGTGGATTCCCAGTTTCTTTTCTTCCTCCCCAAAACTGATCCCATTGTCTTTATCATTTTCAACGATGAATCCGGTGATGTTTTTGTCATCCTCGATCCTCGCGAATACGATAAACACATCGGCAAATCCCGCATTCGAGATCCACATTTTTTGTCCGCTGATGCTGTAATATTTTCCATCTTCAGAAAGAACCGCCTTGGTTTTTCCTGAGTTGGCATCTGAACCTGCATCTGGTTCGGTTAAACAGTAAGCACCAAACCACTCACCAGTAGCCAGTTTTGGAACGTATTTTTTCTTTTGCTCTTCGGTTCCGTAAAGGGTGATAGGCATGGTTCCAATCCCGGTGTGCGCACCAAAAGCAGTTGCCACAGAACCGGTAGCTCCAGAGATATAATCACAAACCAACATGGTAGAAACGAAGCCCATTCCAAGGCCGTCGTACTCTTCAGGTACTGCTACACCCAGGAAACCAAGTTCCCCGGCTTTACGCATCACCTCTTCGGTTAATTCATAGTTCTTCTTTTCGAATTCTTCCTTGTGAGGCCAGATCTCGCGGTCTACAAATTCCTTTACAGAATCACGCATCATTTGTTGTTCCTCGTTAAAATCCTCGGGTGTGAATACGTCTTCACTTTTGGTTTCCTTCACCAGGAACTGTCCACCTCGAAGGATATCCTTTTTAGCTGTATCTGTGCTCATTTTTATTTAGATGTTAGTATAGAGATGTAAGATTTTAGATCTATTCATCTCGATTAATTGATTTTTATTTTATTGTCTCATATCTAAGATCTCAGATCTTAAATCTAATTGAGGAATTCAAAGACTCCGGCAGCCCCCTGCCCGGTTCCCACACACATGGTCACCATGCAATGTTTGTTCTTTAACTCGCGCTTACGCATCTCATCAAAGATCTGAACAGAAAGTTTCGCTCCGGTACAACCAAGCGGATGTCCCATAGAGATGGCGCCCCCGTTGACGTTCAATTTATCCTTATTGAGGTCTAATTCCCTAATCACGGCAAGTGATTGAGAAGCAAAGGCCTCGTTCAATTCGATTAGTTCCATATCCTGAGGTTTTAACCCGGCTTGTTTTAATGCTTTTGGAATTGCCAGAACAGGTCCGATTCCCATAATTCTAGGTTCTACACCTACGGCGGCGTAGCTTACCATTCTGGCGATAGGTTCCAGGTTTAGCTCTTTTACCATTTCTTCGCTCATCACCATGACGAAAGCTGCTCCGTCACTCATCTGAGAAGAATTTCCGGCAGTTACACTTCCGCCCTCGGCGAATACCGGTCTAAGCTTATTCAAAACTTCAATGGAAGTATCTTTTCTTGGACCTTCATCTTTATTCACCGTATAAGACCTGGTTTTCTTTTTACCATCTTCATCCACATAGGTCTCGTCTATGGTAATTGGAACGATCTGGTCCTGGAAACGATCTTCAGCCTGGGCTTTGATCGCTTTCTGGTGAGAATTATAGGCGAATTCATCCTGATCTTCACGGGAAACCTGGTATTTATTGGCAACCGCTTCCGCAGTAAGTCCCATTCCCCAGTAATAGTCTTCATGGCCTTCTTTAGCCAATTTGTAATCTGGAACCGGTTTATAACCTCCCATGGGAATGTAGCTCATGCTTTCTGCTCCACCGGCTATCACACAGTCGGCCATACCGCTCTGGATCTTAGCAGTTGCGATAGAAATGGTTTCCAAACCTGAAGCACAATACCTGTTAACGGTCATACCAGGAACATCTTCAGTCTTCAATCCCATAAGGGAAATCAACCTACCAACGTTTAATCCCTGTTCTGCTTCCGGCATTGCATTCCCGACCATTACATCATCGATGCGGGTTTTGTCGAAATCAGGTAATTTGTCCATCATGTACTGAATGGTTTCCGCAGCCAGTTCGTCTGGTCTTTTAAAGCGGAATACCCCGCGAGGAGCTTTTCCAACCGCGGTTCTGTATGCTTTTACTATATATGCTGTCTTCATTTTTTCTAGTATTTAGATATTAGATTTGAGAATTGAGATTTTGAGAGAATTTCTTTAGAAGACTGAAATTCATCTTTTGGATCTCTATCAAATCATTTATTATCGGTTTAATATTTTCTTCAGAAATTAATTTTAGACGTTCCGAAATCAATAATTGCGTAATTAATTCGTTGGTCGAACCATTCGCTATACCCAGAAAGTTCTTGAACTCTCCGTTCGTATTCCTTCCTGCGCCTTCAGCAATATTGGAGGGAATAGAAACTGCACTTTTTCTAACCTGGCTGGTTAATCCATATTTTTCTTCAGCAGGAAACTTAGAAGATAAAATATAGACCTGTTCAGCAACCTGAATTGCCTTTTGCCAAATTTTAAGTTCCTGAAAGTTGTGCATGGTTCTAATTTCTAAAGTCTAAAAATCTCAGATCTACTATCTAGTTTCTAAGCGGTTTCCCTTTCTTCAACATATGCTGAAGTCTTTCCAGAGTCTTTCTTTCACCGGTTAGCGAAAGGAATGCTTCTCTTTCCAGGTCTAGCAGGTACTGCTCACTAACTAACTGATTTTCTGAAAGATCACCACCGGCCATTACATAGGCTAGTTTGTTAGCGATCTTCTTGTCGTGTTCGCTGATATAGTTCCCGGCAGCCATCTGATCAGTTCCAACAAGGAATGCTCCCAGGGCCTGTTTACCCAGTACTTTTATATCGGTACGCTGGATCGGCTTGGTATAACCATTTTCAGCCATGAGCATCGCGTGTTTCTTTGCGATGGCCAGTTGCATGTCTGGATTCACCACTACGATATCCTTTCCTTTTTGAAGGATGTTCAGGTCATACGCTTCGTAAGCCGAAGTTGATACCTTTGCCATTCCGATAGTAAGGAAGTGTTCTCTTAGTCGGTTTAACTCTACATCATCTTTCTGGAAAGTATCCGCAGCTCTCAGGGTCATTTCCTTGGTTCCACCACCGCCAGGGATCACCCCAACGCCAAATTCAACCAAGCCGATATAGGTTTCAGCAGCGGCAACTACCTTATCAGCGTGTAAAGAAAGCTCACATCCACCACCAAGGGTCATGGCATGCGGAGCCGAAACCGTGGGAATAGCGGAGTAGCGCATTCGCATCATGGTGTCCTGGAAATATTTGATGGCCATATTCAGCTCATCATATTCCTGTTCAACAGCCATCATAAAGATCATCCCGATATTGGCACCTACCGAAAAGTTTTTACCGTCGTTGGCAACTACCAGTCCCTGATAGTCTTTTTCGGCCATGTCTATTGCCTTATTAAGCCCATCGAGTACATCGCCGCCAATTGAATTCATTTTACTTCTGAATTCGACGTTCAGAATTCCGTCTCCAAGATCTTCAACTACTACGCCGCTGTTCTTGAATACTTCTTTCGATTCCCTGATATTGTCAAGGATGATAAAAGCATCCTGACCTGGTACTTTGACCTGTTCTTTTTTCTGAATATCGTAATAATAGGTATTGCCTTCTCTTACGGTGTAGAAGCTGTCGCTTCCGTTTTTCAACATTTCCTTCACCCAGTTGGCTGGCTCATAGCCTTCTTCCTTCATCATATCGATACCTTTCTGAACACCTATCGCATCCCAGATCTGGAATGGACCGTGCTCCCAGCCGAAACCGGCTTTCATGGCATCGTCTATCTTATAAAGTTCATCTGAAATTTCAGGAATACGATTAGAGACATAAGCAAATAGTGCAGAGAAGGTTTTTCTATAGAATTCTCCGGCTTTATCTTTTCCGTTAACAAGCACCTCAAAACGATCTACTACATTATCGATCGATTTGGTTTGTTCAAGGGTCGCAAAAGAAGCTTTTTTCTGATCACGGTATTCCATGGTATCCAGATCAAGGGATTTGATCTCGCTGCTACCATCTTCTTTTTTGATCTTCTTATAGAATCCCTGTCCGGTCTTACTTCCATACCATTCATTTTCCATCATGGTATCGATGAAATCTGGCAGCGCAAATAGGTCATGCTGTTCGTCTTGAGGCACATTTTCATGCAAACCATTCGCCACATGTACCAGGGTATCCAATCCCACAACATCAACGGTTCGGAAGGTAGCCGACTTCTGTCTTCCTATCACGGGACCGGTTAGTTTATCTACTTCTTCGATAGTCATTCCCATATCCTTAACCATATGGAAAAGGCTCATAATGCTGAAAATACCGATTCGGTTACCGATAAATGCCGGAGTGTCCTTCGCCAGTACTGTTTTCTTGCCCAGGTATTTACTACCGTACATTTCAAGGAAGTCAAGCACTTCTTTCGAAGTCTCTTTTCCAGGAATGATCTCGAATAATCTTAAATATCTTGGTGGATTAAAGAAGTGAGTGCCACAGAAATGCTTTTTAAAATCTTCGCTGCGACCATCGGTCATGAAATTGATAGGGATACCCGAAGTGTTCGTGGTAATCAAGGTTCCCGGTTTCCTGTGCTTTTCAAGGTTTTCGAAAACCTGCTTTTTAATATCCAGGCGTTCCACAACGACCTCGATGATCCAGTCTACTTCAGAAACCTTATGGATATCGTCCTCCAGATTTCCGGTTTCAATTCTATTGACGAAATCTTTATGGTAAATAGGTGAGGGTTTAGACTTAACCGATTCCTGTAAACTGTCGTTTACGATCCTGTTTCTTACCGCCTTATCGTCGAGGCTGAGACCTTTTTTCTTTTCCTTTTCGTTCAGTTCTCGAGGAACGATGTCAAGCAGTAACACCTCCACGCCAATATTGGCGAAATGGCAGGCGATACCACTACCCATAATTCCGGATCCGATCACTGCGACTTTATTAATCCTTCTTTTCATTTGTTGGTTTTTATCGTTTTATGTTCCCATTTTTGGGAAACCTGGTTTATCTAATCTTAATTTCTTCTGTATAGATCTTTTTCTCCGTTATTAGATCCATAATCGTATTGGCCACTTCAATAAAGGTTTTCAGATCTTTTTCTGAAACCGATTCCTTTACCGCCTCATCAAAACGCAGTACCACGCGTCTGGAATAATCGCGCATTTCCTTTCCAAAATCGGTTAAGTAGATAAGTACACTTCGGCCATCATGAGGATTCTTTTTCCTGGTGATCAATCCTTTTTCTTCCATGGTTTTTAACATCCTGGAAAGACTGGTGGCTTCCCTTCCCATTTTGGGGCCAAGGGAGGTGGAGGGAGTTCCTTCTTCGGGATCTATACTTAAAAGTGCAAAACCGGTGGCCATTGTACTGCCGGCCTTTCCGGCTTCTTCATTATACATTTTTGAGACAGCCATCCATGTGGCCCTCAATACATAATCTATTGTTTTTTCCTTCATTTCTAATTTGAATGCATCCAAATTTAGAAAAAAATATTATGCATGCATAATAAAATATTTTAAAATTTTCATATTTCTGAATTTTTCCACCCTAAATATGTTAAAACAAAAAAACTCCTCGTTGCGGGAGGAGTTTTTTATATCAAAATGTCAATGCGTTATCTAAAAACGACCATACAATTGCTCGTAGAGATCGGAATATCTATCGCGTATATTTCTTCGCTTCAGTTTCATGGTAGGAGTAAGGTGATCATCATCTATGGTCCATACTTCCGGAGTCAAGGCAAAGGTTTTCACTCGTTCCCATTTTCCGAATTTCTGATTATAGAACTCGATCTCTTCTTCGATTCGATCTCTTACCACCGAATTACGGGCAATACTGGCTTCACTACCGTCACCCAGATCGATATTCTTTCGTTTTGCCCATTCCTGGATGAATTCAAAATTAGGCTGAATGAGCGCAGCAGGCATCTTTTCACCGTCACCTACCACCATGATCTGTTCGATGAACCTGGATTGCTTCATGGTGTTTTCGATGATCTGAGGTGCCACGTATTTTCCTCCGGAGGTCTTGAACATTTCCTTCTTCCTGTCGGTGATCTTTAAAAACCCGTCTGAATCGATCTCCCCGATATCCCCGGTATGAAAATAACCTTCCTTGTCTATAACTTCATCAGTTTTCTCCTGGTCCTTATAATAACCTTTCATCACATTAGGACCTTTGGTGAGGATCTCTCCGTCTTCGGCAATTTTTACTTCTACATTGTCCAGAACTTTTCCAACGGTACCTATACGGAATCCGTGGTTTCTCTCATCATTAACGGCGATAACCGGTGAAGTTTCCGTAAGACCATATCCTTCCATAACCGGAATATTTGCAGCCGCAAAAACCCTGGCTAATCGTGGTTGAAGAGCGGCACTACCTGAAACTATCAATTCAATATTGCCGCCAAGGCCTTCTTTCCATTTGGAGAAGATTATTTTACGGGCGATGGCAAGTCGTTGTTCGTACCACCAGCCATTTGCGCCATAAGGCTCATATTCCAGTCCCAGTTCTAGGGCCCAATAAAATAATTTTTTCTTAATGCCGCTAAGATCGGTTCCTTTTGCAACGATCTTGTCGTATACCTTCTCAAGTAATCTCGGCACTGCTGTGATCACGTGAGGTTTTACCTCTTTTAAGTTGTCACTGATCTTATCTATAGATTCAGCAAAATATACCGAAACCGAATAATATTGATATAAATACAGGATCATGCGTTCGAAGATATGGCAAACAGGCAAAAAGCTAAGCGCCACATAAGAGCCTACCTCGAAAGGTACCCTTGGGGCACTTCCCAGCACGTTACTAACAATATTTTCATGAGACAACATAACGCCTTTGGGGCGACCGGTTGTTCCCGAAGTATAAATGAGTGTCGCAAGGTCCTCTGGCTTTACCGATTTTTTTAGCTGTTCTACTTCATCCTGGTTCGCCTTATCTTCCCCCATTTTCAAAACTTCGGTCCAGTTCTTACAGGTTTTAATATCATCAAAACTGTAAACTTCTTTCAGTTTAGTCCTTTCTTTGATACTATTTACCTTCTGAAGCACTTCTATATCTGAAACGAAACAGTAAATAGCCTCACTATGATTGATCACATATTCATAATCCTCTTCGGAAATGGTAGGGTAAACCGGAACATTTTGAGCTCCAATTTGCAAAATTCCTATATCCAGAATATTCCATTCCGTGCGGTTAGAGGAAGAGATCACCGCGATCTTATCGTTAGGCTTTACACCTAATTTTAGAAGCCCCCTGCTAACCGTATTGGCCTGGTCTATATATTTTTGGGTTGAAATGCTTTTCCACTCGCCATTATATTTAGTGGCGAAAGCTTCTTTGAGTGGATGATTATCAAGTTGATAATATGGAAAGTCAAAGAGTCTTTTTATTTCGTTCATCGAAGTGAGTCGTTTATGATATTCTTTGCAAAATAGCAATTTTACTAGCTGATTCAAATGAAATTTTGCAAAATTAGATTTGTAAGATTAGCAATTTTGCAATTGCTTATCATTTTCTGAACTCAAAGCCAGCATATTATTATAAATTATTTTAAAATTTCAGCCCTAAGGTTAAACTAATTTTAAACATCTTGAATAGTTCTAAATAGCGCTAATTGCTTCTTATTTTAAGCCTAAACCAAAAAGAAACGAGTTATGAAAAGTTTGAATTTAATGATGTTATTTATTCTGATTATGGCAGTGACCAGCTGTGGACTAAGAGTAGATACGAGTCAGCCAACCGATGTAGATCTGGATAAGTACGATAGTTTTGCCTATTTACCGAATACCAATGCCCAGGTAGAGAACAGAAATTATAATGATGAGGAAGTCAACGCGACTATCGTAGACGCTATCAATAAGAATTTAAAGCAGGAGGGTTATGAACTGGACAGGCAAAATCCCGATCTTTTAGTGCTAGTTAGTACCAAGGTAGACCAGGAAGTGGCTACCGATGTAGATCCTGTTTACGCGACTTATCCCTATTCTTATGGGGTCAGCGCCATTAATCCTTATTATGAGCCGTATTATTACTATGGGTATACTAACTATAATAATGTAGTTGGATACAATACTGATACCTACGCCTATGATGAAGGAACCTTAGTGGTACAATTGGTTGATAGTGACACAAAAAATACCGTTTGGAGAGGTGTAGCCTCTAATGATATCTACAATCAAACTACCGTTGGTGGGATCCAGGATATGGTAAATGATATCTTCGAGAAATATCCTCTGGGCAACTAATAGAGATTTTTAAAATAAAAAAAGGAGCTTTTCAGCTCCTTTTTTTTATTTACTCTCTAACCATTTTCTGGCATTCACAAAACCTTCTAGCCAGGGAGAAACTTCATCCTTTCTGCCTTTTGGATAATGAGCCCAGTTCCACTGAAAGGTAGAACGCTCCAGGTGTGGCATCATTACCAGGTGTCGCCCGGTATCATCGGTAAGCACAGCCGTATTATAATGAGAACCATTTGGATTAGCAGGATATCCTTCATATCCATACTTTCCAACTATATTATATTTCTCTTCCTCATAAGGGAAACTGAATTTACCTTCCCCGTGAGCAGCCCAGATCCCAAGTTTGCTTCCAGCTAAAGTGGATAGCATCACTGAATTATTTTCCTGGATCTCAACCGAAGTAAAATTACACTCGAATTTATGAGATTCGTTGTGCAGCATTTTCGGCTTTTGCTCATGATCAGGATTGATCAATCCAAGTTCTATAAATAATTGGCATCCATTGCATACTCCTAAAGAAAGGGTGTCTTCCCTCAAAAAGAAGTTATCCAGGGCTTCTTTGGCCTTTTCATTATAAAGAAAGGCCCCTGCCCAACCTTTCGCGCTTCCAAGCACATCGGAATTTGAGAATCCTCCTACCGCTGCTATAAATCGAATGTCTTCTAATGTTTCTCTTCCAGAGATAAGATCGGTCATATGCACATCCTTCACATCAAACCCTGCGAGATACATGGCGCGAGCCATTTCCCTTTCTGAATTCGATCCTTTTTCACGAATGATGGCCGCCTTGATCCTTGGTTTACCTTTATCTATTTCAGGAAGTTTTCCCGTGAAATGTTCTGGAAATTTAAACTCCAGCGGCTGTTCCTTATAATTGTGGTAACGTTCGGTAGCCTTATCAATACCGCTTTGATGTTCATCTAATAGGAAAGAAGTTTTATACCAAACATCTCTGAGTTCAGGTATATTGAAGCTAAGATCTGCACCAGCATTCCGTACTTTTAATTCTTCTCCGGAAATCACCTTTCCAATATTGAAAAATTCGATACCTTTTTCTTTCAGAATTTCTTCAACTGAAGCATCTTTTGCCTGGAATATAATTCCGCAGTTTTCATTGAAAAGCAGTTTTACGATGTCTTTTTCGTTCAGAATGGAAAGATCCAGCTGGGCCGCAAGGTCACCACCGGCGAAACACATCTCCAGCAAACTGGTGATCAATCCGCCTGAAGCAACATCATGCCCGGCAAGGATCAGGTCTTTTTTGATTAGTTCCTGAACAGCGTTGAAGGCAGCAGCGAACTTCTTTTCATCTTTAATGGTAGGAACTTCACTTCCGATCTTATTCAGAATCTGGGCGAATGAAGAACCTCCAAGTTTAAAAGAATCCTGGGAAAGGTTGATATAGTAAATATCTCCACCGTCTTTCTGAAGAACGGGCTCTACAACCTGCGTAATATCATTGCAATGTCCTGCCGCTGAAATGATCACCGTGCCGGGAGAAATGACTTCACCGTCCTTATATTTCTGTTTCATGGAAAGAGAATCCTTTCCGGTAGGTACGTTAATGCCCAGGGAAATTGCAAAATTTGAAACTCCCTCAACTGCTTCATACAATCTGGCATCTTCACCTTCATTATTACAGGGCCACATCCAGTTAGCCGAAAGGGAGATCGACTTAAGTCCTTTTTCCAGCGGAGCCCAGACGATATTTGAAAGGGATTCTGCAATGGAATTTCTGGAGCCGGCAACAGGATCTACCAAAGCTGAAATAGGGGAGTGGCCTATAGAAGTCGCCACACCTTCCTTGCCTTTATAATCCAGGGCCATCACTCCGCAATTGTTCAAAGGCAGCTGTAACGGACCAGCGGTTTGCTGCTTGGCCACCCGGCCTGAGACGCAACGGTCTACCTTATTGGTCAACCAGTCTTTACAGGCAACAGCTTCCAGTTGCAAAACCTGATTCAGGTAATCATGAACCCTGGCCGTAGAATAGTCGAGTTCATCATAATTTCTCTTAACGGTTTTATCGGTCATGACCGTTTTAGGCGAACTCCCGAACATATCAGAAAGTTCCAGGTCCATAGGTTTCTGTCCGGATTTTTCTCCTTCGAAAGTAAACCTGTAATCACCGGTAACATCTCCAACTTCATACATAGGAGAACGCTCGCGATCTGCCACTCTTTTTAACCTTGCAATATCGTCTTTCCCTATTACAAGACCCATACGTTCCTGGGATTCATTACCAATGATCTCTTTTGCCGAAAGGGTAGGATCACCTACCGGAAGCGAATCCAGATCGATTTTACCTCCTTTTTCCTCTACCAGTTCGCTAAGGCAGTTCAGATGCCCTCCGGCACCGTGGTCATGGATGGAAACGATTGGATTTTCGTCGCTTTCAACCATCCCGCGAACGGCATTGGCGGCACGTTTTTGCATTTCAGGGTTGGAACGCTGAATAGCATTCAATTCGATCCCGCTGCTGAATTCACCTGTATCGGCAGAAGATACTGCAGCACCTCCCATCCCGATTCGGTAATTTTCACCACCCAGGACCACTATTTTATCACCTTCGTTCGGAATGTCCTTCAAAGCCTGGTTTTTTTTGCCGTATCCAATTCCGCCGGCAAGCATGATCACCTTGTCATATCCAAGGGAACGATTATGCTCTTCGTGTTCGAAGGTAAGTACCGATCCGGAGATCAATGGCTGGCCGAATTTATTTCCAAAATCGGAGGCTCCATTCGAAGCTTTGATCAAAATATCCATTGGAGTCTGGTATAACCAGTCTCGTTCCTTCATTCCGTTTTCCCATTGACGGTCTTTTTCAAGGCGTGAATAGGAAGTCATGTAAACAGCCGTTCCAGCTAGTGGAAGTGATCCCTTCCCCCCGGCAAGTCGGTCACGAATTTCTCCACCGCTACCAGTGGCAGCACCATTGAATGGTTCTACAGTGGTAGGGAAATTATGGGTTTCTGCTTTTAGGGAAATAACAGAATCAAAATCCTTTACCTGGTAATATTCGGGCACATCTGGAGCCTTCGGAGCAAATTGCTCAACCTTAGGCCCGTTTATGAATGCCACATTATCTTTATAGGCCGAAACGATCTCGTTTGGATTTTCTTCAGAAGTTTTCCTGATCATTTTAAAAAGAGAAACGGGTTTCTCCTCACCGTCGATCACAAAAGTTCCGTTGAAGATCTTGTGACGACAGTGTTCAGAATTCACCTGTGAAAATCCAAAAACTTCAGAATCGGTTAGTTTTCTTCCCAGTTTTTTGGCCAGGTTTTCAAGGTAGGTTACTTCTTCAGGATTTAATGCCAGACCTTCCTGCTGATTGAAAGCCTCGATATCATCTACTTCGATTATTGGTGCAGGATTGATATGAATATCAAAAATATCCTGGTCTAACCCATCATACTTTTGAGAAAGCATGGGGTCGAAATCATGAAAATGCTCATCTACGCGTAAAAACTCTTCGATACGGATGAGACCATGAATTCCCATGTTCTGGGTGATCTCAACTGCATTGGTACTCCAGGGAGTGATCATAGCAGCACGTGGACCAACAAAAAAATCTGCCAGCGCAGATTTATTGATTTGTTGAGTATTCCCGAAAAGCCAGTTCAATTTAGAAATTTCCTGCGCAGAAAGTTCAGAGTGAGTTTCTACTGCAAAAACCTTGGTGGTTTGATTCCCGAAGAAAAGGATCATATGTTGTGTTTGTGTTGTTTTTTACAAGGCACAAATTTACTTTTTTAAACCTAATCATTAAAATTAATACCCTGAATAATTTTCAGCTTAATTGAATCGAATTTAAACCGAGGAACGGCCTTTATTTCAAATGCAAGAAAAATTGACTCAAATGACTGAATTTTAATTATTTAACACGTTTTGTTTCAGCTAAATAAGGAAATTTCTTACCTTATTATCATCATTCAATTGTTTCATTTTCATCAATCAAAAAAGCTATGAATTTCAAATTTCACATTATCGCATTCATTGGATTACTAACCTCAGTTTTCAGTATTTCTTGCTCCCTAAAAGGTAATCCTCCAGGTAGAACTGAAATCGTTCAAATGAGGGTAAACCATTATCAAATAACCGGCTTTGGCGTAGGTCCTCAACTGGTTTATCTGGTTCAGGAAGAGGATGACATAGGAGGGGAGGACTGGACTTATCAATACGATGGTATCATAGGTTTCGATTACGAACCAGGTTATATTTATAACCTAAGGGTTAGGAAAATTATACTGGACAATCCTCCAATGGATGCTTCTGCAATTCAATATGTTTTGGTCAAAACCAGGTCTAAAGAAAAAGTTCCGGATACTGAGGTTTTTGATGTTAGAATTAAATGGGCCGACACCAATTTTATTACTATTCGGGATAACGTCGTGTACCTTAATGACCTATATGAAATAGACTGCGGCGAAATGTGTACCAGTCTTCAGGAGGATTTAGAAACCAAAGACGAAGTAACAGCTACCTTCTCCCATGGAGAAGATGGTTTGTTAATTCTCCATTCGGTCAGGTGATTTTACTCTTAACTTATTGTTTTCTCTCTAAAAGGGCCATATAGAACCCATCGTAACCACTTTCGTGGGAGAGTATCTTTTTTTCCTTTTTTAAGGTGAATTCAGCTCCTTCTTCTGTTTTCAGAAATTGCTGAACCTGTTTTTCATTTTCTGAAGGCAGAATGGAGCAGGTGGCATAAACCAGTTTGCCGCCAGGTTTTACTATTCTTGAATACTTCTGAAGGATCTCAATTTGAGTTTTCCTGATCGAGTCCAGGAATTCCGGCTGCAGTTTCCATTTGGCATCAGGGTTACGGCTTAAAACCCCAAGCCCGCTACAGGGAGCATCGATCAACACCCGATCTG
The DNA here is from genome assembly GCA_009735695.1 of Christiangramia bathymodioli. Taxonomy (GTDB): domain Bacteria; phylum Bacteroidota; class Bacteroidia; order Flavobacteriales; family Flavobacteriaceae; genus Christiangramia; species Christiangramia bathymodioli. The sequence goes on along the minus strand of SRSL01000006.1, from coordinate 119,777 downwards.
CTGTGCCATATAGTTTTTTGATCACTTTAGAAGAATCGATACTTCGGCTATCTATATTATGAGCGCCGGCTCGCTTGGCTCTTCGTTTTAATTCCTTGAGTTTATTTCCGTAGATATCAAGAGCAATGATCTGGCCTTTATTTTCCATCAAGGCCGCCAGATGAAGGGTTTTTCCTCCTGCACCCGCACAGGTATCCACTACCCGCATGCCAGGTTGAACATCGAGGAATTCGGCAACTCGTTGTGAACTGGCGTCCTGTACTTCAAAATATCCATCTTTAAAGGCCTGTGTTCTGAAAATATTAGCCCGTTCCTTTAATTCCAGGGCTTCGGGATAATTTCTAAGATTGGAGGTTTCAATACCTTCTTCTTCCAGTTTAGCTGCCAGTTCTGAAGGTTTTATTTTCAGGCTGTTTGCTCGAATCACCACGGGAGCCTGGACATTCAGCGCCTTCAATTCCTGGGTCCATTTTTTATCTCCAAGTTCAGAAGCACCCAGTTCATCCAGCCAGTCGGGGATAGATTCCCGATATTTTCGAATTCTGCTTAATTCATCGAATTTTCCTTTGATCCTTCTTACCGGGGTGCCTTCAAATTGAGGCCAATCTGGTAATTTAATTCCTCTTAGCACACACCAGACGGCGAATATCCTGAAAAGGTCTTCACGGGAAAAAGGTTCCTTTACATCAGCAATTTCGGCATACAGTCTTTTCCACCTAACGATATCATAGGTGGTTTCAGCAATAAAACTTCGGTCCCGGGAGCCCCAGCGCTTATCTCTTTTTAAGGTCTTTTCAATTACCTTGTCGGCATATTCATTACTATTAAATATCTCATTAAGGGCATCAACGGTTGCGAAAACCAGATTTCTATGTAGGCGCATAAATTTGCTTTAAAGCGGCAAAGTTACGTTTTTTTGAATGGGAATAATTTATATTTGGCCAAAATCCAACTTATGAAAAGACTTTATTTTCTGATGCTTTTGGGAATTATTTCCTGTAAAAATGATACCGATAAAAGCGCCTCTAATGAAAATATAAATAAGGATTCAGCTTATTTTGATTCGGTAGAGACCCAGGTGATCCTCGAGGATGATTCGTTGAGCGTTCGGGCAATAGAGGTGATAGGGAATAACCTTGCTTTTGCAGGAAATAATGGGATTTACGGGCTCTATAATTCGGCTAATGGACAGTGGAAAACCAATGTTCAGAAATTCGACAGTATAGTTCCTGAATTCAGGGCCGTGGCCAGTACAGCAAACGATTTTTTTATGCTCAGCGTTGGAAACCCAGCATTGTTATTCAAGACTGGTGATTCAGGGAATATGGAATTGGTTTATAAGGAAGAGCACGAAAAGGTATTCTATGACGCCATGGCTTTCTGGAACGACCAGGAGGGAATTGCCATGGGAGATCCTACGAGTGGCTGTATCTCCATTCTTATTACACGTAACGGAGGCTCAAGCTGGAATAAATTAGACTGTGAAATGCTTCCAGAAGCTGCTGAAGGCGAAGCGGCTTTTGCGGCCAGTAATTCGAATATTGCGATCGTGGGAAATAATACCTGGATACTTACCGGCGGGAACAGGTCGAGAATTCTTTTTTCTCCTGATAAAGGAAAAACCTGGGAGGTCTATGATACACCTTTAATTCAGGGAAAGCCTACAACTGGTGGATACAGCCTGGATTTTTATGATGAAAATCATGGAATAATTATAGGGGGCGATTATACCAATCCGGAAGGAAATACCGGGAATAAGGCCATTACCGAAGACGGTGGAAAAACCTGGGAACTGGTAGCGGAAGGGCAGGAGCCAGGCTACCGAAGCAGCGTTCGGTTTGTGCCAAATTCTGAAGGCAAACAAATCGTAGCCGTTGGATTCGAAGGTATCGATTACAGTAAAGATGGAGGGAATAGCTGGGAAAGGCTTTCAAATGAAGGTTTTTATACCCTAAGGTTCGTGAACGATTCTACCGCTTATGCGGCGGGAAAGGGAAGAATAGCAAAACTATCCTTTTCCAGAAAGAAATAATCCGGCAAACAAGTTGCCGGATTATTAACTACTAACTAACCAAAAAACTAAAAATGAATAGCTCTGCTACTCACTGCTATTAGAGTCTTTATTTTCCTTTTTGGAACGATATTCTTTAATCAATTTTTTATGAAATTCATCTTCAAGTTTATGAAGCTTGATGATGTCCTTAGCCGAGATAATCTCTTTCAGGTCTCGGAATAATTGCTTTTTTATCTGGTACTCTTCACTCTCCACATTCAGTAATTCATCCAGTAGTCTTGTAGCCTCCTGTTCATTGATACATTCAACATTTTCAATATCAATATTTTCCCTTTGATGAAGTTTCCAACGTGATTTTTCATACCGGTTATAGATAGGCCAGAACTTCTCGGCTACCTTATCAGTAAAATTCATCTCCTGGGTGAAATAGGCCACTTTTAGAGCTTTAATTCGCTCCCAGCGATCGGAATTTGTTTCCTGGGCCATCATGTTTGAAGTGGCAAAAAGAACAAATAATAGTATTATGGCTTTCTTCATGATCTATTCTAATATATAGGCAGGATCTTCCATGTTTTCGTCTAAATAATCCAGAGCATCCTGTGAGCTTACATTTTTAAAATCTGAATCGTCAATAAGCGTACCATCTTTCGAAATGAATTCTGAATAGTCAAGGGCGTTGAGATCGATATACCCCATTTCATAACCCTCATCTATGTAATTTTCCATCACCGAAATTTCGATATCATCCCAGCCCAGTTCTTCAGTAGCTTCAACCTGGTAGAAATTTCCCAGCATCAAAACGAAAATGGCTGCGACTGCGGCTGCATAATACAAATATTCCTTGCGGAAAAGACTTACTACGCGACTTTTTGGCTCTTCGTTTAGCTTGTTCAGGATGCGAGAATCCAAGTCATCAAAATAGCCAGCTGGCACCTTAAAAGGTTTGCCGTTATCAGGCAGCTCAAAAGAAGAAATTTCCTTCAACCTATCCATCATGTTGGAGTCAAAGCTCTCGAAATAATCTTCGGGAACCCTGAATCCAGATTTATCCTGATATTTTGAATTATTGGTTTTCATCATTTATTTGACTAGTAATCTACTTAAAGGTTTAATTATTTTTTAAAAATTCTTCAATTTTTTTTACGGCGTGATGATAGGAAGCCTTTAAAGCGCCTTCGCTAGTCTCCAGAATTTCAGACATTTCGCGATATTTGAGTTCTTCAAAATATTTCAAATTGAACACCTGCTGCTGTTTATCTGGCAGGGTGGCAATTGCTCTTTGAAGCTTTAGCTGAATTTCTGTTCCCTCAAAATACACATCACTTTTCAAATTATCAATGATCTGGTTCTGCAATTCTTCCGAAGAAATTTTCATTCGCTTCGCCTTTTTATTTAGAAAAGTAATGGATTCATTGGTCGCAATTCGATACATCCAGCTGTATAATTTGCTGTCTCCTTTAAACTGATCTATGTTTCGATAAATTTTCAGGAAGGTATTCTGGAGGATATCATCGGTATCATCATGATCTTTCGCGATGCTCCGTATATGCCAGTAAAGCCGCTCCTTATAGGTAGCTATAAGCTCTCTGAAGGCTTCTTCAGAAGTAGACTTATCCTGTAAACGACTTACGAACTGATACTCGGAATTTTGCAAGGTCCTGGCTTAATTAATTTTCCTAAAGCAGATGCAAAGGTAATTAATTGGGAATAGGTTGAAAAGCATAAAATCAAGCCAATATATGGTAGGAAAGGATGTTCAAATAAGGCACGTTTAATCGATGAAAAGCACAAAAAAGATGATTAAATGTAAATTTTACTTGTATTGTTTGAAATTAGTCGTATATTTACTCCCAGAAATGATTTAATCTTTTTTTGCCCCAAAAAATCGAATTGAATCTTATTATTTTCATTTGCCCCAAAGTGGAAATAATCTATAATAAAAAATGGATGATTCAAAAATCATCCATTTTTTTTGCTCAAAGCTTTTTTAAAGCTTCGGTAATCTAATCGAAAGACTGCATTTCCACCAGTTTCCTGTAAGTCCCGTTGGCCGAAATCAATTCCTGATGTTTGCCTTGTTCCACGATCTCCCCACGTTGCATGACCACGATATTATCGGCATTCTGAATGGTAGACAACCTGTGTGCGATCACGATAGAAGTGCGGTTCTTCATCATGTTCTCCAGTGCTTTTTGAACGAGTTTTTCACTTTCAGTGTCCAGGGCAGAAGTCGCTTCATCCAGGATCATGATCGGCGGATTTTTAAGAACGGCCCTGGCAATAGATAAACGTTGCTTCTGGCCACCGCTCAATTTATTTCCGCTATCCCCGATATTGGTATCCAGCTGAAGCGGAAGATCTTTCACGAATTCCCAGGCATTCGCAATTTTAAGCGCCTCTATGATCTCTTCTTCGGTCGCGTCGCTCTTCCCCAGCAACACATTGTTCCTGATCGTATCATTGAAAAGAATGGAATCCTGGGTAACCAGTCCCATCAGATCTCTTAAATTTGACTTTTTGATGTTGCGTATATCGGTTGCATCTACCTTGATGCTGCCTTCATCCACGTCGTAGAACCTCGTGATCAGGTTAGCGATGGTGGATTTTCCAGATCCCGACTGACCAACCAGTGCGACCGTTTGCCCTTTTGGAACCCGTATGCTAAAATTCTTAAGCACTTTTTCCTTTTCGTAGCTGAAGGAAATATCCTCAATATCGATCCCAGAATCAAAAGAGGTTTTCTGTATGGCGTTTGGATTGTCTTTAATATTGGTCTCGGTTTCTATGATCTCCAGAATCCTTTCCGCACTCGCATTTCCCTTCTGTATGCTATAGGTGGCTTTTGAAATAGCCTTTGCAGGAGTTAGAATATTGTAGGTTAAAACCAGGAAACCAATAAATGTTGAAGCATCCATCGATTCTTCGATGAGTACCATGTTTCCACCGAACCATAAAATTACGGTAATCACCACCACCCCAAGGAATTCGCTCATCGGGGAGGCGAGATCCTGGCGGTGCAGCAATCCGTTAAGGATCCTGTTCAGTTTGCCGGTGCTATGGTGAAATTTTTGTCGGAACCGGTCTTCGGCATTGAATCCTTTAATGATCTTAAGGCTGGAAAGGGTTTCTTCTACCAGTGAAAGAAAATTGGCATTTTCCTGCTGGGCACTCGTGGATTTCGCTTTCAGTTTTTTACCAATGGAAGAGATCAAAAGTCCCGCTAAAGGCAGGAAAATAAAAACAAAAAGAGTCAGCTTCGGACTAATTGCGATCATGGCCGCAAGGGTAAAGATCAGCGTAAGCGGTTCCTTGATGAACATTTCCAGCATGCTCAGGAACGATGACTGTATTTCCTGGACATCACTGGTGATCCTGGAAATAAAATCACCCTTCCGCTTTTCAGAAAAAAATGAAATGGGTAATTCCACGATCTTGTCGTAGATCTTGTTCCTGATGTCTTTCAACATTCCATTCCGAAGATTGGCAATAAAGAACATCGCCAGGTAATTGAACAGGTTCTTTAGAAGAAACAAAACGATCACCGCTACACAAATGGTGATCAGCGCAGAGATCTGCCCGTATTCCTCCACCCGCTGATTCAGGAAAAAATTGGCATAATCCCCTGCGAAATCGTCCAGATCTTCGAGATTACCGCTCCATTCCGGTTTTACAAAAATGGGCTCTTCTTCCTGGAAAAGAACCTGTAGCATTGGGATGAATGCCAGGAAGGAGAGAGTGCTGAAGATCGCGTATAAAACATTAAAAATGATGTTCAGGATCGCAAATCGCTTATAAGGTTTCGCGAACTGAAGTATTTTCCGGAAATAGTTCATTTAAATTGAATTAACCCAGTTTTAATTCCTGCTTGATTCGGGCGATCTTCTCACTAAGCTTTTGATCTTCCTTCTGATAATCCTCAACAGACTTCAGCTCGGTATTCACGCTGATGTAAAACTTTATCTTTGGCTCGGTACCGCTGGGTCTTGCAGCAATCTTGGTTCCGTTTTCAGTATAATAGATAAGCACATTGGATTGCGGAATATCGATGCTCTTTTCGCTATGATCCTGCATATTTTTAGCCACAGACGTTTTGTAGTCCTCGATTAGAATAACAGCTTCACCATCTATTTCTTTCCACGGATTGTCGCGAAGGTCGATCAACATTTGTTTGATCTCTTTTTCACCTTCAATTCCTTTCTTAACGAGGGAAATAAGTTCTTCTTTATAAAGCCCGTAATCGCAGTATAGCTCCAGTAATTTCTTATAGAAGGAGCTTCCTTCAGCTTTCATCTTGGCAGCGATCTCGCAGGCAAGCAGGGTAGAGGTTACCGCATCCTTATCGCGAACAAAGTCGCCAACCATATAGCCAAAGCTTTCTTCACCACCTCCAATGAAATCGAGTTCAGGATGATCCTTGATTAATTTGGCGATCCATTTGAAGCCGGTAAGCACTTCCATGTATTTTACTCCGTAATCTTCGACCAGGTTTTTCAACATAGGAGTTGAAACGATGGTAGAGGCTACGAATTCCTTTCCTTTTATTTTACCTTCTTTCTTCCATTGTTCAAGGAGGAACCAGGTCATTACCAGCATGGTCTGGTTTCCGTTAAGAAGAATCATATTGCCATCAAGGTCTCGAACCGCAACTCCTAATCGGTCGCAATCGGGATCGGTACCAATCACGATATCTGAATTGTTTTTATCTGCCAGTTCAAGAGCCATTTTCAAGGCTTCAGGCTCTTCCGGGTTGGGAGATTCTACAGTTGGAAAATTTCCGTTTGGTTCTCTTTGTTCTTCAACTACGGAAACATTGCTGAATCCAGCTTTTTCCAGTACTTCAGGAACCATGGTGATCGAAGTTCCATGCAGGGAAGTGAAAACCACTTTCAGGTTTTCCCTGGCTGAAGAAGGAATGTCAAAACTTCCGTTTTCTACGGAAGCTTTCGCGAAGGATTTATCTACTTCTGAATCTATCTTTTCGATCAACTCTTCTTTAGCTTCAAAATTTATGGCGTCGTATTCAAGATTATTGATGGTTTCAACCAGTTCGGTATCCTGTGGCGGGACCAGCTGTCCGCCATCCTGCCAGTACACTTTATAGCCGTTATATTCAGGCGGATTGTGGCTCGCCGTTAGGACGATCCCGCAATGGCAGCCTAATTCCTTTACAGCGAAACTAAGTTCCGGGGTAGGCCTGAGTTCAGAAAAAAGATAAACCTTGATCCCGTTAGCCGAAAATACATCGGCCACCACTTTTGCCAGTTTCTGACTGTTATTTCTGCAGTCGTAAGCAATAGCTACCTTTAGCTCTTCGCCAGGGAATGATTTTTTCAGATAATCTGAAAGGCCCTGGGTGTTCTTTCCGAGGGTATATTTGTTGATTCGGTTGGTTCCTACGCCCATCACGCCGCGCATTCCGCCGGTACCAAATTCAGCATTCTTATAGAAGCTTTCCTCGAGTTCCTTTGGGTCTTCCTCGATCAAACGGTTGATCTCATCTTTTGTGTCAGTATCAAATATATCGGTTAGCCAAGACTTGGCCTTCTGAAGAATTTCAGGTTTAATAGTAGCCATAAAATAATTTTTTGCTTAGCAAAAATAAGGATTAATCCTTGATTCGCCTTAAATATTAGAAGTGGTTTTCTTAATAAGATAGCGATCCTTATCTCGTTTAGACCTCAGGATGAGCTCTCCTAAAAAGCCTGCAAGGAAAAACTGGGTCCCGATCACCATAACAGTTAAAGCGATATAGAACCATGGATTATCAACTACCAGGATATTGGGAATCCCGTGGTAAAGCTTGTATAATTTGGATAATCCTATCCAGCCGGCGGTCACAAAACCAATGATGAACATAAGTACTCCAAGGGCTCCAAAAAGGTGCATGGGGCGTCTTCCGAATTTAGAAAGAAACCAGATGCTTATCAGGTCCAGAAAGCCGTAAATGAAACGGTTTACACCGAATTTCGTAGTGCCATATTTACGTGCCTGGTGCTGAACCTCTTTTTCGGTAATATTATAGAATCCCGCATTCTTTGCCAGAACCGGAATATATCGATGCATTTCGCCATATACATCAATATTTTTGATGACTTCTTTTTTATAGGCTTTTAATCCGCAGTTGAAATCATGAAGTTTTACACCCGAGGTTTTTCTGGCAGCAGCATTAAAGACTTTAGAAGGTAGGTTCTTGGTAAGCACATTATCGTATCGCTTCTTTTTCCAGCCCGAAACCAGGTCGTATTGCTGGTTAGCGATCATATCATACAGCTCGGGGATCTCTTCTGGGTTATCCTGAAGGTCGGCATCCATGGTGATGACGACATCTCCCTGTGCCTGGAGAAAGCCAGCATGAAGGGCCTGGGATTTTCCGTAATTTCGGTTGAACCTGATCCCCTTTACCCGGTCATCATTTTTAGAAAGGGCTTCGATGGTATCCCAGGATCCATCGGTGCTGCCATCATCAATAAAAAGGATTTCATAAGAAAATGAATTGGATCGCAATACTTTTGCGATCCAATTATATAATTCTACGAGAGATTGTTCCTCGTTTAGTAAAGGTATTACAACCGATATTTGCATGTATTATGCGTTTGTAGTGTCTTTTTCCCGGAAAATAAGTGCAATAATAAGACCGATTATGGAGAAAAACACAAGTTGTGAAGCTAAACTAATTCCAATGTTTTTTAATGAAAAGGTTTCTTCCTTTTCCATTTGCACCATGGCTTCGTTTATTTGTGCCTCGGTCATTCCGAAACTTTCAAGCATTTCAGCCTGTTTTTCCATGGTTAATTCTTTAAGAGTTTCCGCAGCCTGTGGATCAACCACATTAAACAGGATAAGGCTAAAAACAGTAGTGATCACCAAGCCTATTAGTATGGTAAGGAAAAAAGCGGAAAAAGCGTTTTTAAAAGTGAACAGGCTGGTGCTTGCTTTTTTTGATTTGCTAACCGCCATGCTACCCAATACAACTATAAGGATGAAATTTAGAACCATTAAATACCATTCTGTCATCAATGAAAGGTCGAATGCGTAAATAAGTACGGTTACAAGAATGAGTGCAAGACCAAGATAGAGGCCATAACTGGTGGCTAATTTTTTGGAGGATTGTTCCATTTAGATTGAAGTTTTTGGTTGTTTTAGTAGTTAGTTAACAAATATAGGAAATCGTTACATCTAATTTCAACAAAAAGTTTTTTGAAAAATATTTGCAGATCGGGAGTTAATACTTAAATTTGCACCTCGAAAATTATAAAGATCAAAGCGATGAAGCAGGGAATCCATCCGGAAAATTATAGATTAGTAGCTTTTAAGGATATGTCTAATGATGACGTATTCATTACAAAGTCTACAGCGAAAACTAAAGAAACTATTGAAGTTGACGGAACTGAGTACCCGTTGGTAAAACTGGAGATCTCCAGAACTTCTCACCCATATTACACCGGCCAGACCAAACTGGTTGATAGTGCGGGACGTATCGATAAGTTTAAGAACAAGTACGCAAAATTCAAGAAAAAGTAATTTTTCCTGTTTTTACAATATATCTGAAGCCGCTAATAAGCGGCTTTTTTTGATTTCTTTCACTTTATAGTGCACAGGAACTTTTAATTTTGACAAAAATCAACGCATGATCAATTATATCCTATTTGACGGGCCTTCACGAAATGACCTGCTCCCATTTACCTTTACCAGGCCTGTAGCCGATATCAGGATAGGGATTTTAAGCATCAGGGAAAAATGGGAAAAGATTCTGGAAGCTAAGACCTCCACTCAAACCCAGGGGTACCTCTCGGGTAAATGGCCGTTAAACCTAACTGAAAAGAATATTTTTATCAATGCTTCGGTTTTACCAGCTTCAGAATTCATTGAAAAAGTAAAGCAACTTAAGGAAGGTGAAAAGTTAACCTGGAATGGTCTTTTGCTTGCTTATTTTCAGAATTCAGAAAATTCAGTAGATCCTGATAGCCTTAAGGAGATCAAAGTTGAAGCAGATCTTATTCAGGTCGCCAACACCTGGGATATTTTCTCCAGGAATGATGAAGCCCTGAAGTTGGATTTCGAGCTTCTTACCAAGGGCCGGAAATCTCAGGAAATACATCCTTCGAATTACACAAGGGCTGCTGAAAATATCTTCATCGAAGAAGGAGCAGAGGTAGAAAATTGCTCCCTGAACGCATCCTCAGGCCCAATTTACATTGGAAAAAATGCATTGGTGATGGAAGGTTCTTCATTTAGAGGTCCTGTTGCCATTTGTGATAATGCCGTGGTAAAGATGGGCGCCAGGATCTATGGAGCTACCACGATAGGGCCTTTTTGCAAGGCAGGGGGTGAGATCAATAATTCGGTGATGTTCCAGAACAGCAGTAAAGGTCATGATGGATTCTTAGGAAATTCGGTGCTTGGTGAATGGTGTAACCTTGGAGCGGACACCAATAATTCCAACTTAAAGAATAATTACGCCGAGGTTAGGATCTGGAACTATGAAACGGAGCGTTTTGCAAAAACCGGACTTCAGTTTTGCGGCTTGATCATGGGCGATCACAGCAAATGTGGAATCAATACCATGTTCAATACCGGTACGGTAGTAGGTGTGAGCGCTAATATCTTTGGAAGCGGTTTCCCGAGGAATTTCATCCCGAGTTTTAGCTGGGGAGGAAGTGCGGGAACTTCAACCTATAAACTTGAAAAAGTATATGAAACTGCTGAATTGGTACTGAAAAGAAGAAATACCGAATTCACCGAAGAAGATAAGGCTATCCTTGAAAATGTCTTTGAACAAACCTCCAAATGGAGAAGAGATTAGGAGATAAAATAAACGATAAGGCTTCCCACAAGAGTAAAAATGATCGCCGTTACTAACAGTACGCGATAATTTTTCTTTCGATGTGCTTCAATAATGCTTTGCTGAAATTGCTCTAGATCCTGTTCAGTTAATCTGCTTCGCTGTACGATGCTTTTAAATCTGGACCCGGAATTAGTTCCGGGTGAGCTGGATAGTGTTGGTTTGCGCCTGCTGTGGGTATTGCTTAAAACAGCGCTTCTTGTATTCCCGGAATTCATGACACTATGTTATTAAAAGGAAAGGGAATATACGACAAATCTTTATAAAATGAGCAACTTATTAATACGCAGTTTGTTATCAAAATCCTAATATTTTAAAGAACCATTTTTAGTTGGTATCTTTGCAGCCCATTTTCGAAATGGAAAATTAGACGATGGTTTATGGAAGCTAAAAAAGTTGCATTTTATACGCTGGGTTGTAAGCTCAATTTCTCTGAGACTTCAACCATAGCCCGGAACTTCGAGAGTGAAGGATTCCAAAGAGTTGAGTTCACTGAAGAGGCCGATATCTATGTGATCAATACCTGTTCAGTTACTGAAAATGCCGATAAACGCTTTAAGACCATCGTTAAGCAGGCTCAAAAGGTTAACGAAAATGCCTTTGTGATCGCGGTTGGATGTTATGCCCAGTTAAAGCCTGAAGAACTTGCCGCTGTAGATGGGGTAGACCTGGTCTTGGGAGCTACTGAAAAATTCAAGGTTACCGATTATCTGAATGACCTTACCAAAAACGATTTTGGAGAAGTGCATTCCTGCGAGATTAACGAAGCAGATTTTTACGTGGGCTCTTATTCCATTGGAGACCGAACCAGGGCTTTTTTGAAAGTTCAGGATGGCTGCGATTATAAGTGTACCTATTGTACAATTCCGCTAGCACGCGGGATTTCCCGAAGTGATAAACTAGAAAATGTTCTGAAGAACGCTGCCGAAATTTCAGAACAGGGAATCAAAGAGATCGTTTTAACAGGTGTGAATATTGGAGATTACGGAAAGGGGGAATTTGGAAATAAGAAGCATGAACATACTTTCCTGGACCTGGTACAGGCTCTTGATCAGGTTGAAGGAATCGAGCGCCTTAGAATTTCTTCTATCGAGCCGAATCTGCTGAAAAATGAAACCATTGATTTCGTCGCTCAGAGCCGAACTTTTGTTCCACATTTTCATATTCCGCTTCAGAGCGGAAGCGATGAAATCCTGAAACTGATGCGAAGACGTTATATGAGTGGCCTGTATGTAGATCGGGTAAAAAGGATTCGCGAGGTCATGCCTGATGCCTGTATTGGAGTAGATGTGATCGTGGGATTTCCAGGTGAAACTGATGAGCATTTCCTTGAAACCTATAATTTTCTGAACGAACTTAAAATTTCCTATCTGCACGTTTTTACTTATTCTGAAAGGGATAATACTCCTGCTGCCGAAATGGATGGTGTAGTACCATTAAAAGTTCGCAAAAAGCGAAGCAAGATGTTGAGAGGGCTTTCCGCCAAGAAAAGAAGGGCATTTTACGAAAGTCAGATAGGCAAAACCGGAACGGTGTTATTCGAAGGAGAAAATAAAGAAGGTTATATCCACGGGTTTACTGAAAACTACGTGAAGGTTAAGGCACCGTGGAACCCGAATAAAGTTAACACTCTTCAGAAGATCAAACTTACCGAGATCGATGATGATGGCCTGGTACGATTTGAAGAATTACCAGAGCCGGTAGCTGTTTAAATATTAATTCCTACCGGAAGGAGATCTTTGTATTTTCTGCGATGTCTTCTCATAAAACCGGCAATTTCGGGGCTGGTAGGAACTACTCGGGTATTTCGCTCCTTGATCTCTGAAAGTACGGCCTTTATAAAATCCTCACGCCGGTCTTCAGTATTTTCCGGCATTATTATTTTGGTGAGAAAAATTTTCCGGTCTTGCTGTGAATATTCAATAGTTGCGAGTTCATCATTGATTCGTGTTTCAAACTGCCTGAGAAACTCATTATCGGTAATAATTAGATCCTGATTGCTCATATCAACTTTATTTAGTTCATAGGCACCTCGATTAACAGTACCTTAGAATGATTTTTAAATTCCAGAGTGAAATCAGAGGTGTCCCAAATACCCATTGCATCTCGCTTCTGAAGCAGCTGCCCGTCAATTTCGGCTTCTCCTTCGATAAGGAACACATACACTCCGTGTTTTTTATCATTTAATTGATAATCAAATTTTTTGCCATTTTCGAATTCTCCAAGGTGAAGATAGGCTTGCTGGTTGATCCACAGGGCTTCAGGATTCTGGTTAGATTTCGGAGAAACCACGTTGGTGAGTCCGTTTTTTTGAATGATTTCAGAAAAATCCTTTTGATCATAGCGAGGCTCCAGTCCATTTTGTTCCGGAAAGATCCAGATCTGCAACATATTCAGCTCTTCTTTAGCCGAGTTGAATTCGCTATGTTCAACACCCGTACCAGCGCTCATCACCTGTACTTCTCCTGCCTGTATCACCGCGGTATGATCCATTGAGTCCTTATGACGAAGCTCTCCCTTTAGTGGAATGGTAATGATCTCCATATTTTCATGGGGATGGGTTCCAAAGCCCATTCCACCGGTGACATAATCGTCATTTAATACCCTTAATTTTCCAAACTGAATTTTATTCGGATCAAAGAAATTTGCAAAACTGAATGAATAATTAGCGGTTAACCAACCGAAATTTGCCTTTCCCCGAGAGTTAGCGGGGTGAAATATTTTCTCCATTTTTTGTTGCTTAGTAAATTTGAAAGACGAGTTTTAAGCATTAATTTTGACCGTTAAATTTACGATTTAATGCCAGTAAACCTTGTTATATACATGTTAAAATGAATCAGAGCGCGAAGCCTATACATGTATATTTCATGCCGGGTATGGCAACAGATTCGGCTATTTTTGAAAAGATTCAACTGCCGGAGGATGTTTTTGAAGTCCATATGCTGAAGTGGCTGATTCCGGATAAAAAGGAAAGTCTGAATCATTACACCGAGCGTATCGCAGAAATGATTCATCACGAGAATCCCGTTCTCATTGGAGTTTCCTTTGGCGGGGTTATTGTGCAGGAATTAGCGAAGATGATGAAGGTAAAAAGGCTCATTATCATTTCCAGTGTGAAATGTTCTGATGAGCTTCCAACAAGAATGAAATTTGCCTCAAAAACCGGTCTTTTCAGGCTCATACCTACCAGTCTGGCTGGCTACAAGGAGTACTTTGAAAAGATTGCCGTAGGAGATTTTCTGAAGAAAAGAGCCAAATTATACAGGCAGTTCATTTCGATTACAGATAAGCGGTATCTGGATTGGGCCATTAAGAACATGGTTAACTGGAAATGTGATAAACCGGATGAGGAGATCATTCATATCCATGGTGATAAAGACGAGGTGTTTCCTATAAAGCATATTAAAAATGCGATTATTGTAAAAGGAGGTACCCATGTGATGATCATCAACCGCTTTAAGTGGTTTAACGAAAATCTTCCTGAATTGATCCTTTCAGGAAAGCTGAAAACAAAAATGAAAGAAAAACATATTAATTAGATGATGATGAAAATCTTAAAAAATGCCCTTTTGGCGATAGGACTTATTGCAGTATGTGGAGTAAGCATTAATGCGGTACAAAGAGATGCCGATTCCGAAGAAACCGGGAGAATGAATAATAATAAGGATCGGGACGGAAAGGATAAAAGCGTAGCGGATACCTATCATATAAAGGCACTTCCAATTCCAGAAAAAATGGAATTTGCCGGAGAACGGGTTCCGCTTGAAGATCCCGATGTTTATGAACGAATGGACAGGGAGTTGCTGGTAAATACCTATTGGCAGTCAAATGCCCTGTTACTGATGAAAAGGGCTAACAAATATTTCCCTATAATCGAACCTGTACTAAAGGAAGAAGGTGTGCCAGCCGACTTTAAATACCTGGCCGTGATCGAAAGCGGACTTACCCAGGCGATTTCACCTGCCAGGGCCATTGGTTTCTGGCAGATCATGGAAGGTACCGGCAAGGAATACGGGCTTGAAATAAATGATAATGTGGATGAGCGTTACCATATTGAAAAATCTACAAGAGTAGCTGCAGATTATCTTAAGAAGGCCAAGGAGCGCTTTGGTTCTTGGACTCTGGCAGCAGCTTCATACAACGCCGGGCAGTACGGAATAGACAAGCAGCTGGACAGGCAGAAAGTAGGAGATTACTACGATTTATTGCTAGGAGAGGAGACGGGAAGGTATGTTTTCAGAATCCTTGCGGTAAAAGAGATCATGAACAATCCAGAGAAATATGGTTTCAATTTTGAGGAAAGCGATCTCTATGGCCATATCCCAACCACCAAGGTTAAGGTAGATACCGTGGTAAAGGATTTTCCTGATTTCGCGAAAAAATTCGGGATTAATTATAAGGTGCTGAAGGTCCATAACCCATGGTTGAGAGACGATCATCTGAAGAATGCTTCAAGAAAGACCTATTATATCGATATTCCTGAAGAGGGATATTATCCTGAAAGTAAATAAATCGAAGTTCATTAATCGAGACTAACATTTTCTGCGTAAACTTCTTCGAACTGCTGGTTGATCAGGTTTTTAGAGATCGATGTTTCCAGGGCGATGAAGTTTTCGCGGAATGCGGTCTCTTCTGAAGTTTGGAGAGATGGAAATACACTTCGGCGAATGTCCATTACTTTCTTATTTTCTGCTAGAAGGAAACAGGTAGGCAGTCCAAGCGAATGCTTCAACTGTTTTACCACATAGGCTCCCTGGTTTTCCGTTTCATCTACATATACAATAGAAATTTTTGAGGAAAACTGTTCCGAAAGTTCCTTAACCTTAGAGTGTTTATCCCAGAACAGAACCACAAAATCGATCTTATCATGGTACTGTGCAGCCAGTTCATTCAGGGCCGGGACTTCGCCTTTTCCAGGAATACACCATGAAGCATAAGTAATAAGGAAAACGGGTTTCTTGAAATCGTAAAGCTGAACCTGTTTCTTTTTGAGGTTGCTGAACCTGAAATTGTTCATATAAGAACCTTCCAGCTGGTTCGAAGTAAAAGAATCGAATAATTCCCTGGCTTTCTCATACTCATTTCGCTCGTAAGCGAGATTGGCCTTTTTATTATAGTCTGAAAGATGTTGCGCGAGAGCCTGAGAGAAGAAGATCCTGTCCTGCAATTCCTGCTGGGAATAGATCATGGGGCCAATAAGGAATAAAACTAATACTAGTTTTTTCATGCAACGATTGTGGGGCTGTTACCCTACGAATGTAAGACAGCTGTACGTGGCATGAAAAACTTTTCGTTATAATTAGCGATTTTTTAGATGAAAAGCCTTGTTTTAAGAGAGATTTAATTTTAAGATGCTAGTCAACTTAAGAGAAATTTAATATTTAAATTTTCTTCATCTGCTCCTTCATCATTCTAATCTGGTCGTTCATCATACCATGCTTATCCAGCTTTTTTGCCTCATTCAGTAACATGGTAGCCTCCCTTTTCCTGCGCTTGGTCATTGCGATACCGGCAAGGTTTAATTTTGCCATTGCAAGGTCATGATCCATGGAAAGCCCTAATCTGATCGCTCTTTTGAAGAATTTTTCGGCCTGGGTAATATTGGTTTGGGAAACCATCAATCCGTGCAAATACCAGTAATATCCCTGTTGTTTTTTAGTGAGAGCCTTTTCAGGATCCTTAATTTTGCTCAACCATTTGTTCGCGCCTTCAAAATCCTGTTTCCTAAGTCTAAGAAAAGCAAGCAGGATCATTTCATTTTTAAAATACACGAAAATGAAAATGGAGGAAAGAAGTAATAGGAATATCCCGTTACCTATATTACCTTCGATGAATTGCCAGATAGAAGCAGCGATGATTAATCCGGCTATGACTAGTTTGATATTCTTGTTGAACATTTTCAATTTTGTTTTGCAGGCGGCAAAGGTAATAAAAACAAATAAAAATTATTTTAATTTAGTATTTGCAGTACTTAAAAAGCTTTGTATATTTGCACGCAGTTTTAAAGACAGCCAAAAACGAATTTTACAGAAGATAAAAGATACTCACAATGAAAAGAACGTTTCAACCATCTAAAAGGAAAAGGAAAAATAAGCACGGTTTCAGGGAGCGTATGGCCAGTGCAAACGGAAGAAAGGTCCTTGCAAGAAGAAGGGCTAAAGGTAGAAAGAAATTATCTGTATCTTCTGAAAACAGACATAAACACTAATGATTCACGGTGTTCGAAATAATTAAGGTGTTACTTTTTTAGTAACGCCTTTTTTTATACCCAGACGCTTCTTAATTTTAGCAAATCACAACTATACGCAAACACAACATTTTATCATGCCAAAGAACAAAGACATCAAGTGCGTTTTAATTATAGGTTCTGGACCAATCATCATCGGCCAGGCCTGCGAATTCGATTATTCAGGAACCCAGTCGCTCAGGTCACTCAGAGAAGAGGGGATTAAAACCATCCTGATTAATTCTAACCCGGCTACCATCATGACCGACCCCGCCATGGCCGATCATGTGTATTTGAAACCGCTTACCACAAAATCTATTGTTGAAATCCTTAAAGATCATCCAGAAATTGATGCCGTTCTACCAACCATGGGAGGTCAAACCGCATTGAACCTAGCGATCGAGGCAGATGAAAAAGGAATCTGGAACGACTTTAATGTTAAGTTGATTGGTGTGGATATCGATGCCATCAATATATGTGAGGACAGGGAACAATTTAAACAATTAATGGGAAGGATCGGGATTCCGGTTGCTCCGGCAAAAACGGTTACTTCTTATCTTCAGGGAAAGGAAGTTGCCCAGGAATTCGGATATCCACTTGTAATTAGAGCCTCCTTTACGCTGGGTGGTGGTGGAGCAGGTTTTGTGCACCGCGCCGAGGATTTTGATGAAATGCTTACTTACGGACTTGAAACTTCACCAATTCACGAGGTTTTGATCGATAAGGCGCTTCTTGGATGGAAAGAATATGAGGTGGAGCTACTTCGTGACAAGAATGATAATGTTGTGATTATCTGTACTGTTGAAAATATGGATCCTATGGGAATCCATACCGGGGATTCCATAACAGTAGCTCCGGCGATGACACTTAGCGATAAGACCTTCCAGAGAATGAGGGATATGGCCATCAAGATGATGCGAAATATCGGTGATTTCGCGGGAGGTTGTAACGTGCAATTTGCAGTGAGCCCTGATGAAAAGGAAGATATTTACGCGATCGAGATCAACCCAAGGGTTTCCAGGTCTTCGGCTCTTGCATCAAAAGCTACCGGGTACCCTATCGCTAAAGTTGCAACTAAACTGGCATTGGGATATAACCTTGATGAACTGGAAAACCAGATCACCAAAACCACTTCAGCTTTATTCGAGCCTGCACTTGATTATGTGATCGTTAAAATACCAAGATGGAATTTCGACAAATTTGAGGGAGCAGATCGTACGCTCGGACTT
This sequence comes from Christiangramia bathymodioli, assembly GCA_009735695.1. Classification (GTDB taxonomy): domain Bacteria; phylum Bacteroidota; class Bacteroidia; order Flavobacteriales; family Flavobacteriaceae; genus Christiangramia; species Christiangramia bathymodioli. The sequence continues at coordinate 101,466 of SRSL01000006.1, read as the reverse complement.
CAGATGAAATCTGTAGGGGAAGTTATGGGAATTGGAAGATCTTTCCAGGAAGCTTTACACAAAGCGACCCAGTCCCTTGAAATCAAAAGAAATGGACTTGGTGCAGATGGTAAAGGCTATACCGATTATGACCAGATCATCGATAAATTAACCAACCCTAGCTGGGACAGGGTATTCGTGATCTACGATGCGATACAAATGGGAATTCCGTTAAGCAGGATCCACGAGATCACCAAGATCGATATGTGGTTCCTCAAGCAGTATGAAGAGCTTCATGCGCTGGAAAATGAGATTTCTACTTACGATATACATTCGCTTCCTAAAGATTTGCTTCTCGAGGCTAAGCAAAAAGGATTCGCCGACAGGCAGATCGCTCATATGCTTGATTGCTGGGAAAGCGAGGTTTACAAGAAAAGAGAAGAGCTTGGTGTAAAAAGGGTTTACAAACTGGTAGATACCTGTGCAGCTGAGTTTAAAGCTGAAACTCCATATTACTATTCAACTTTTGAAGAGGAGATCAAAACCAAAGAGGGAGAGATCACCATCGCTAATGAAAGTCAGGTTTCCGACAAAAAGAAGATCGTTGTTCTAGGTTCTGGTCCTAACAGGATCGGACAGGGAATCGAATTTGATTACAGCTGTGTGCACGGAGTGCTTGCCGCTGCGGAATGTGGTTACGAAACCGTCATGATCAACTGTAACCCTGAAACCGTTTCAACCGATTTTGATACTGCCGATAAACTGTATTTTGAGCCGGTATTCTGGGAGCATATTTACGACATCATCAGGCATGAGAATCCTGAAGGCGTGATCGTTCAGCTTGGAGGGCAAACCGCTCTTAAACTGGCTGAAAAGCTTCATCGGTACGGGATCAAGATCATGGGAACCAGCTTTGAAGCGCTTGACCTTGCGGAAGATCGTGGAAGTTTCTCTACCCTGCTTCAGAAAAACGATATTCCTTACCCAGAATTTGGAACTGCAGAAACTGCGGAAGAGGCACTTGCCCTTGCAGACGAATTGAATTTCCCGATCCTGGTGAGACCATCTTACGTATTGGGTGGACAGGGAATGAAGATCGTGATCAATAAGGATGAACTGGAAGAGCATGTTGTAGACCTGCTGAGAAAAATTCCGAATAACAAGTTATTGTTAGACCATTACCTTGATGGCGCCATTGAAGCTGAAGCAGACGCCATCTGTGACGGTGAGGATGTGTACATCATTGGTATCATGGAACATATTGAGCCTTGCGGAATTCATTCCGGAGACTCGAATGCGCTGCTTCCTCCATTTAACCTTGGAGATCTTGTGATGCAACAGATCAAGGATCACACGAAGAAGATCGCCCTGGCATTGAATACGGTTGGATTGATCAATATTCAGTTCGCAATTAAAGACGATAAGGTTTATATTATCGAGGCTAACCCGAGAGCGTCGAGGACGGTGCCGTTTATCGCCAAGGCTTACAAAGAGCCTTATGTGAATTACGCCACAAAGGTGATGTTAGGAGAAAAGAAGATCAAAGATTTCAAGTTCAACCCTCAGTTGGAAGGGTATGCGATCAAGCAGCCGGTTTTCTCTTTCAATAAGTTCCAGAAAGTTAATAAGCAGTTGGGGCCTGAAATGAAGAGTACTGGTGAAAGCATCCTTTTCATAGATAGTCTTAAGGACGATGAATTTTATGATCTATACTCAAGAAGAAAAATGTATCTGAGCAAATAACAGAACATTCATTAAAATAAATATAAAGTCATCCTGAGTGCGAAATGAAATTTCTAATTTTCTGCTCAGGATGATCTTTTTATAGCTATGAAAGAAACGGTTTTGATTTTTGGTGGTGTTTTGGGTACCCTGGCCATAATGCTTGGTGCATTTGGTGCTCATGCCCTTAGGCGTTCATTCAATGACGACCAGTTGAGAAGTTATGAGGTAGGCGTGCGCTACCAGGTTTACCATTCTATTATGCTCATTATTTCAGGAATCGTTTTTCCCTTTACACAATTAGGACAAAGCCTTACCGCCTGGTGTTTCATTATCGGGATCATTTTGTTTTCATTCAGTATCTACGGGCTCACTTATAGTGATTCCAGAGGGAAGAAAATCAAGATCCTGGGACCGGTCACTCCAATTGGTGGATTATTCCTCATTATTGGCTGGATCCTTTTTACCTATCATATTGTCGAAATCGCATTATATCTCTAAAAGCTGAATCTAGATTTCGGAAGATTTTAGGCTACGTTTTCGGTATTTTTCAGCAAACCAGGCTACCAGGATCAATTGTGCCGAATGATAGAGCATGATTGGTAACAGGATCAAACCTGAGTTGGCTGAATTCCCAAAGATCACCCTCACCATTACCGAACCGTGTACCAGGGATTTTTTTGTTCCGCAGAACTGTGTGGTAATTTTATCTTCCGTACTGAGACCTATGAAATTGCTAATCGCTGCCAAACCATAAAAGACCACGAAAAATAATACCAGGACGATAACGGCCATTTTGATGAGTTCTTCCGCCTGTATGCTTTTTATCAGGTCTGAGCTAAAGCTATTGCTGAAGCTGTAATAAATAATCAGTATAATGGTAGTTTTATCAAAAAGGCTGAGTTTTTTGCCATGTTTCCTGGCCCAGTTCCCAAAATATTTCTGAAGGAAAAGGCCAATTGCCAATGGAGCGATGATCTGTAGGCATAATTTCTGAAGCACATTCAGAAAGTCGAAATCGGCTGTTTTTTCAAGTATAAAACCTATCCAAAGTGGTGTCGCTATGATTCCCAGCAAGCCTGAAAGACTTGCGTTAAAAATTGCGGCCGGGAGATTTCCTTTGGCCAGCGCAACCATTACTACCGAGGATGAAACCGTAGAGGGTAGGGTTCCCAAAAAGAACAGGGCGATCCAGAGTTCCGAAGTAATTCCATCTTCAAAAAGGGGAAGGCATGCCAGGCACAGAAGCGGAAAAATTATGAAAGTGGTGAGATGAATGATGATATGAACCTTAAAATTCATAAGTCCGGCTCTGAATTCAGCCGGTGCCAGTTTCAGCCCGTAGAAGAAAAAGATCAGACCAATTCCGATATCGGTGATCGTTTTTAGCGGAAGAATTCCGACTCCTTCAGGGAACAGATATGCCAGGCCAATTGTTATAAAGATGGCCAGTATGAATCCGTGAGATTTCAATCTTTCTCTATTTTCACTTTATGTTCCTCAAGCAGGTGTAAATAGCGTTCTGAAGAGAAGTCGGTTTCGTGAAATTCCTGGATTCGGTTTTTCTTCATTTTCTTCCTTTTGATGCTTTTGGCGAAACGTCTTATTTCATTGTCATCCTTAAGAATGAGGCCTGGAACCTCCACCGATTCAGCTTTGTTATTCTTGGCAACCATGGTAAAATAAGAAGAATTGCAATGTTTGGTCTCGCCGGTCTGTATATTTTCGGCCTCCACTCGAATGCCGATTACCATCGAACTTCGACCCACATAATTAACAGAAGCTTTCATAGTGACCAGTTCACCGATCTCAATAGGCCGCAGAAAATCAACTGTATCAACGCTTGCCGTCACGCAATAGGCGCCGGAATGTTTCGAGGCACAGGCAAAAGCGATCTGGTCCAGAAGTGAAAGAATATATCCTCCATGTATCTTCCCGTTAAAATTGGAATGGGAGGGCAGCATCAGTTCTGAAATGACCACCTGGCTTTCGCTTACTTTCTTATAATCTTTTTGCATGCTAATTTCTAAAATGTGGACTTTCAGCTTTTTCTACCTCGGTAATAAAATATTTCGTATCTCCCCAGAAGAAAAAAGTATCGTAACGCTCCACATAAGTAAGTCGCACATAATTTCCTTCATACTCCTGAAGTTTTTCAATAACCTCTTTTTCTTTGTCCATTACCGAAAACTGGAATATTTGCGCGCCGCTTATTCCCTGGCTTATCTCTCCTTCCCAGGTCTTGGAAACGACTCCTTTTTTACTGAATTTGATCAGTTCACCGCTGCGTGTTCCTTCGCTATAAGGAATAAAATAAATGAATGCAAAATACAACAGGCCAAGGATCAATATTCCGCCGAGGATATAACCTAAAATTCTTTTCATATTACAGGTTTTTATAAATAAGATTCAGAAAATCTTCCAGTTTTGATGGTTCCAACCACCTCGTAACGATCACCATTTGATTTTTGCGATCAACCACGATAAAATTACCACCAAATCCGGCAGCATAAAAAATATCCTTATTGATATTCGACATTTCGCGATCTCCAGCATTCAGCCACCACATATATCCATAAGCTGGATTAGGCTCCGAGGACCTTATGGCTTCTTCGATAAGATTGGATGGGATCAGGTTTTGATTTTTCCAGGTACCACTATTCATGAAAAGCAAACCAAACCTGGCCATATCTTGAGTATTGATGAACATGCCACCTCCGGAATGCCCTCCGCCACTTACCGATTGCATTTTGAATCCGTCTATGGTGGTCCAGGAATTTTCGTATCCAAACCATCTCCAGCTTTGAGAGGCTTCAATGGGATCCATGATCTCGTCTTTCAGAACCCTGGGCAAAGGCTTCCTGAAAACGTTTAACAAAGAGTAGGCGAGTACATTTACCCTTACATCGTTGTATTTAAAGTATGTTCCAGGCTTATGTAACTCTCTTGATCTCCAATCCTCGATCGTTTGGTCCTGAGGCGGCCGATCTGCCCAGTCAAATCCACCCCAAAGCTGCCCGCTCCAGTCTGAATTCTGCTGAAGCAGGTGCTCCCAGGTGATCTTTTCGTTATGATCCCCTTCAAAAGTATCGTCCCAAACATAATTCACGACCTGATCGTCAAAATCGGTAATTAGGTTTTTATCCCTTGCGATCAGGGCAGTTGTAGAAAGAAAACTTTTGGTGACGCTGAAGGTCATGTCTACTCTTTTAGTGTCACCCCATTCGGCAACCAGATACCCGTTTTTCAGGATCATTCCTGCCGGGCCACCTCTTCGTTTGGTGGGTCCCAGGATCTCGTGATAAGGTTCCCGTTCAAAGCCTTTTAAAATAGCCTGTCTAAGATCTCTGGAGCCGGAGTATTCATTGGCCATTGCAAAATCGACGGCTTCCTGTAGATCCAGATTGAATTCTGAAGCTTTCCTGGTTTCCCATTCTCCTGCAGGTGGAAAATAGATTTGCTGTGAATGCGCCTGGACAGACATTAAGATGAATGCCGCCAGGGCAAAAAAAGTAGTTCTATTCATAGTTTTAATTGGTATTCTCGATCTGTTCCTTTTCATACTCCATTTCGGCACGGGTCATTAATTTCTGGTCTACCTGTTTACTGGCTTTAGCTCCAAGCTTTTTAAGCTTTTCCACTTTCTTTATAAGATTCCCCCGCCCGGTAAGTTTTTTCATAGCACCTTCATAGGTATTCTGAACCGTGCCCAGTTGCTTGCCTACCTTCAGCAACTCATCGGTTAAATTAACAAACGAATCATACAGGGCACCGGCCTGTGTGGCGATCTCGATAGCATTCTGTTTTTGCTTTTCGTTTTGCCACATGCTGTCTATGGTTTTTAAAACAGCCAGAAGTGTGGTTGGAGTAACGATTATGATATTCTTTTCGAAGGCATCGCTATACAGTGCAGGATATTCATTTGAAGCGATCGCAAATGCAGCCTCGATAGGGATGAAAAGCAACACGAAATCTGGGCTTTCCATTTGGTAAAGGTTGTGGTAATTCTTGTTGCTAAGCTCGTTAACCCTGTTTCTAACCGAAATAAGGTGATCTTTAAGATCCTTTTCTTTTTCCTTTGCATCTATGCCGTTGATATAGCGTTCATAAGCATTCAGGGAAACCTTGGAATCTACGATCATTTTTTTGTCACCTGGAAGATGAATGATCACATCTGGCATTTGTCTTTTACCGTCTTCACTGTTGAAGCTCTGCTGAACGAAATACTCGCTATCCTTTTGCAAACCACTTCGTTCCAGCACTCGTTCCAGGACCATCTCGCCCCAATTTCCCTGCATTTTAGTGTCACCCTTCAAGGCTTTGGTGAGGTTGGTAGCATCTTCGCTAATCTTAAGACTTTGTTCGTTCAGGAATTTCAGTTTTTCACCTAGTTCGGCGTGTCTTTTTATAGATTCAGAATCGCTCTTCACCACTTTTTCTTCGAATTCCCTGATCTTCTTCTGAAGCGGGTCCAGGATGTTTTCGATGTTTTGCTTATTCAGGCTGGTAAATTTTTCCGATTTCTGGTCTAAAATCCTGTTCGCAAGGTTCTCGAACTCCTTGGCAAATTTCTCCTGTAGTTTTTCTACTTCCTTTTTTTGCTCCTGATTACGCTCCGCAAGGTTTTCGAATTCTGAAATTTTCCGGGTTAGCTCCAAACTAATTTTTTCCTTTTCATTCCTTATTTTATCCCGTTCTTTTTCCACTTTAAGCAGGTTTTCAAAAGCCTCGTTTTTCAATTCATTTACGCTGGATTTATGATCATCTAAAACACTGTTAATCTGTTTTTTATGATTGTCTAACTGAATATTTAATTGAGCTATTCTTTCTTTTAAGATATCGCTTTCATTTTTTGCCCGGAGGCTGGAAATAACCTTGCCTAATAAGAAACCTATTCCCAGGCAAATAAAGGAGATGAGGCCAGTTAGAAGAGTTTCGTTCATGGAGTAGCAGCTTTGTTCAAATATACTTATTTAAGAATCTTCGGAAGACTCATGAAATAAAATTTCCCCCTGGCTATTTTATTTTGAAGCTGGATGATTCCTTGTCGAAATGAATAAGATGACTCGGGAATAGGTCTTTAAAGGAATCAGATTGGATCAGGTCCACAGGTTGTCCGTAAAGGGCTTTTTTATTTTTCAGGATGAGCATTTTGTCACATAACTGGAGGGCGAGGTTGATCTCGTGAGAGGCGAACAGGATGGCCTTTTTGGTTTCACGGCTTAGCTGCTGAAGCAATTTCAGAACATACGCCTTATGAAACAGGTCCAGGTGAGTGGTTGGCTCATCGAGGATGATAAGCGAAGTATCCTGGGCGAGGGCTCGTGCGATCAAAGCCTTTTGAAACTGACCGTCGCTCAACTCATGGCATTTTTTATTGCGGATCTCTTCAATATCAACAAGCTTGATGGCGTGCATCACTTTTTTAAGATCAGTTCGATTTAAGCGGCCTATCCAGTTCGTGTAAGGCTGGCGACCCAGGGCCACCAGTTCCAGAACACTTAAATTCTTGGAGATTAGTTGTTCTGTAAGCACCAGGCTTATATTCTTGGAGAGTTCAGAAGGATCTATTTTGGATATCTTTTTATCTGAAATAAACACCTCACCAGAAAGCCCAGGTTGTATCCCGCTTAAAGTTCTCAATAAAGTGGATTTCCCAGCACCATTTACCCCTATAACTGCTATCAATTCTCCTTCCTTTATCTCAATATCAATATCAGAAGCTACCACCTGAGAAATGCCTTTTTTGCGATAACCTATTGAAAGCTTATCGGTTTTAAGAACAATATTTGGAGTTTCAGTTCTCACTAAAAATTGAATTTCCTTTTCCTAACCAGCAGCCAGATGACTACTGGCGCTCCGATTAGCGAAGTTATGGCATTAATTGGTAAACTGTATTCACTTCCGGGTAATTGGGCGATGGTGTCACAAATGAGCATAAGGATAGCCCCGCCAAAGATCACTGCAGGTACCAGTGTGATATGGTTGGATGAGGGAATGATCTGCCTAACCAGGTGCGGTACCGCCAGGCCAACGAATGCGATGGGACCCGCAAAAGCAGTGATGCTTCCCGCTAGAAGACTGGTAGCAATAATAACCATAAACCGGTTTCTATTGATATTGGTTCCAAGGCTTCTGGCATATTGTTCACCTAGTAACAATGAATTCAGGTTTTTGATGCTTCTAATGCTGGTAAGAATACCCAGGAACCAGAAAACACTTAGAATGGAAACCTCTTCCCAGCTAAGGTTCCCAAGGCTTCCATAAGACCAGAACACGTATTGCTGCAATTGGGAAGCCGGGCTAAAGTAGGCCAGAACGCTCACAATTGCGGCTGTAAGACTCGCAAACATCAACCCGATGATCAATATTGCCATGGTGTCTCTAAGCCTAACAGAGGCCAGGATAACAGCGAACATAACCAGTAAGCTCCCCAGGCTGGAAGCGATCACCAGGCTCCATTCCGAAAGTAGAATAGCGCCGAAAGTGGCTCCAAAAACAGAGGCACCCATTAAAACAATAGCCACTCCAAGACTTGCACCGCTGCTCAGGCCCAGAACGTAAGGCCCGGCGAGGGGGTTTCTGAATAAGGTTTGCATTAAAAGTCCGCTTACAGCGAGTCCGGAACCGGTAATTATTGCAGTTATAGCTTTCGGAAGGCGATAATTCAAAATGATATATTTCCAGGTTTCCTTTTCTGTTTCAAAACCGAATAGGGAGGCGGTGACTTCAGAAATGGGAATATTAACAGAACCTAAGCTTATATTGAACAAAGCAGTAAGGATCACCGCGAGAAATAAAAAAACAAGCGCTATGGAATATTTCTGTTGGTTCAGCATTAGTTCAAAGGTTTATAAAAAACCAGTTCATGTTCTTTTAGAAGGCCAGGATGAAAGATCGTGATCAGGTCTTTCAAAATAAGATCTGGACGCTGGGGACCTAATTCGTAATAGGTGATACCGCCAGTCTCTCCCGTGGAGAGGCTAACGCTATACACGTTTTTATCTCTTACACATTTAAACCTGGCATAATGCTCAGATTCTGAAAGCAGGTTTTCATAGGAGGTTAGCTGCCCTGAACTCACCCAGAAATCGGCATCCTCAGCTTTCTCCAAAACGCTTTCGAAAGCCAGTGAAAGACTTCCGTCGCCTTGGGTACCGGAATATAAATAATCGGCATTCGCATCTTCAAAGAATTGGGCCTGCCAGGAATTTCCGTAAGGCATATACCATTGGTCTCTGAACATGGAACCCGCAATCACTGTAGGCGTTCTTTCAGCATTCTGAGCTATTTCCCTAGCTTTAGTATATTCTTCTTTTATTTCCTTGAAAATGCCAGCCGCCAGGTTTTCCTTTTTAAAAAGTGCCCCGAAAAATTTGATCCATTCGGCTTTGCCCAATGGAGTGGTCTCCGTCCAATCACCATTATAAATCACTGGAATTCCGGTTTTTTGAACGGTCTCCAAACTGCTGTTGGAAGCGTTTATCGCAAAACCAATTACCAGGTCAGGTGAAAGGTCTATAAGAACTTCGGTATTTAAATTTTCATTCTGCCCCAGTTCTGAAATCCTTCCGGAATCGATTTGAGCTCTCGTTTTTGGAGAGGAAATATAATTAAGTCCTGGAAATCCAACCAGGGAGTTTTGTTCGTTCAAAGCCTCCAAAGCCGGGATGTGAGTAGTGGAAGTCACCACAATACTTTCTACCGGCACCTCTACTTTTTGATCGTATTGAAGATCTTCCGGGATCTTCGAATTTTCTGAATATAAGAGGTAAACAAAAGGTTTTTCAGCTTCTGGCCAGGGAGTGTGTACCTTCAGAATACTGTAATTTTCATATTGCGTAATGCTAAAACCAGAGGCATGTTCGATATCCAATTCTTTACCTTCAGGATGATTCGTTGGATCAGCCTTCTGGTCTTTACAGGACAGGAATCCAAGGATTAAAATTAGGAAGATCAGTTTTTGCACGTTCACCGGTTTGGAGTTCAAAAGTAAGATTATTTAACTTTTTGATCTTATTGCTAAACAAATTTGTTTACTTTCGCACTGAAATTTTGGTTCAGCGCCGATTTATTTCTGCGTGGATTAAAAGGGAATCAGGTGAAGTTGTTTTTACGAGCAATTCGTATTTCGGCCTTCGTACTTCAAACTTCATAAGCCTGAGCTGTTCCCGCAACTGTAAGCTTTGTCCCGATTTATCGGGGCGGCTGCAATCATCTTCAAACCACTGTTTACTACTGTAGATGGGAAGGTTAATTGCAGTACGCGAGCCAGGAGACCTGCCCGAATTTCAAACTAAAATCGAGTGACTTTCGGGATAAAGGTCGGCAGATTATGAACAGACACCTATACATTCTTTTATTATTCCTAGTGGGCTGTGCAGCTTTGAATGCGCAGGAAGTACCCGTGAACTGGCTGGACGAAGTGGTTTTGAGCGATGTTAAGCTAAAAACGAATTCTGAAGGACAATTGGTGCGGAAGTTAAGCGATTCCATCATCGAGCAAAATGAACCTTTTTTAGTTTCGCTGCTAAAATTCAATACGCCTTATTTTTTCAGGGAGAATGGGTATGGTGGAGTAGCTTCAGCATCCATTCGAGGTACGGGTGCAGCACAAACGGCTGTGGTATGGAACGGGATCAACATCAATTCACAACTTACCGGCCAAACTGATTTCAATACAGTGAATACTGGTGTTTTTGATAATATCAGTATCAGGCCTGGCGGCGGAAGCGTGGTCTACGGTAGCGGTGCCATTGGAGGGACTATTCATCTGAATAATAAATTTCAGTTCGATCGGGAAAACGATCATTCCATCTTCATGGCATTAGGCAGTTTTGATACCTACCAGGCTTCTTACAATGGAAATTTTTCAAATGATAAAACCAGCCTGAATCTTGGAATGTCTGGGATCACTTCTGAAAATGATTTTGTGTACCCGGGAACCGAAATAACCAATGAAAATGGTGATTTTGAGAATCTCTCGCTAAATGTTTCTTTGGCTCATTGGATAAGCGATACCAATATCTTGAAGTTCTATTCGAATTATTATTCCGGTGACCGGGCCTTTTCGGGTACTATTAATCTTCCCTCGAATAGCTTCTATGAAGACCGAAACTCCCGGAATCTATTGGAATGGAAATCTTTTTTTGGCAAGTTAACGAGCAGTTTTAAAATTGCCTGGCTGCAGGAAGAATTCAAGTATTTCGAAAACCGGGATTCTGAAAATCACAGTTTCGGAAAAGCTGGTACAGGAATTTTGAAATATGACCTGGGCATCGAAATTTCAGAAAATAAGAATCTCAATTTTATTGCAGATTATACGAATATTCAGGGAGAAGGCTCTGGCATTCTAAACGCAGACAGAGAAATTGGAGGTTTTTCAGCCTTATGGAATCATGACCTGGAGAAATTCACCTATGAATTCAGCCTGCGACAGGAGATCACTTCAGACTATAGCTCTCCATTGCTTTTTTCGGTGGGGGGAAATTATAGGTTTTCGGATATATATCTGCTGCGATTCAGCGCATCAAGAAATTTCAGAATCCCCAGCATCAATGACCTGTTCTGGCAGGCAGGCGGGAATCAGGAACTGGATCCTGAAACCTCCCTTCAGTATGAACTTGGCAACGAATTTAAGCTGAAGGATTTCGAATTCAACCTTACTGGCTTTTTTATGGATATCACCGACCTGATTCGATGGGTTCCCGATTCCAGCGGTTTATGGAGACCTGTGAATACCGCGAGTGTTCATAATTTCGGTCTGGAGTTCTTCGGTGGGTGGGCAAAAACTCTGGACGAGCATAAGATCGATCTAAGCGCCTCTTACGCCTTTACCAAATCTATCAACCAGGAAACTCAAAAACAACTCATATATACCCCGGAGCATAAATTAACCTTTTCCGGAGGCTATGAGATCAAGAAAATCTCAGCCTTTTTCCAGTCATTCTGGAATGGTAGTATCTATACTTCATCTGATAATCAGTATGAACTCGATCCGTACGCATTATTCAATTTGGGGTTGGGGTATAGGCTGATGGATAAACCTGAAATTTTCCTGCAGGCACAGGTGAACAATCTTTTTGATGAAAATTATCAAAGTCTTCCGGGCCGAATCATGCCGGGCCGCTCTATACGAACAACAATTAAAATCAATTTTTAGCCATGAACTATAAACACTATTTAGCTTTATTTTGCCTTGTATTCATTTTTAATTCCTGTGATGATGACACCGATTGTTGTCCTATGCCAGAAGAAGAAACCCAGTTCGAATCTGGAATTTTTGTCCTGAACGAAGGAAACTTTGGATCTGGAAATGCTTCGGTAAGTTTTATCGACAGTGAAAATGAACAAATCAGCAACAATATCTTTAGCAATGTCAATTCCAGGGATCTGGGAGATACCGCTCAAAGTATTGAAATGGTTGGGGAACTGGCCCTGATCGTTCTCAATGTTTCTAACCGTCTTGAGATCGTGAATCGATATACTTTTGAAAGCCTGGGAACTATTGATGCTGAATTAAATAATCCTCGATACGCTGTGGTGGAAGGAGATAAGATCTATGTGAGCAATTGGGGTGACGGGATGGATCCAGACGATGACTTTTTATCAATTTTCAGCCTTAACGATCTATCTTTTTTAGGTTCGGTCCCGGTACCTGAAGGTCCTGAGAAAATGGTTGTAACCAACAATACCATCTATGTGGCTCACACTGGGGGATTTTCATTCAATAATATTGTGAGCGTGGTAGATACCCAAACGAATTCTATAATTAAGGAAATCGAAGTAGGAGATCAGCCAAACTCGATGGTTGTTCAGGGAATTGACCTATGGGTGCTGGCTTCTGGAAAACCGGCTTATGCCGATGAGGAAACGCCAGGAGAACTGTCCAGGATAGACATTACTTCCAATGAACTGGCAGAAACTTATGAATTTCCTGAAAGCAGTTTTCATCCTTCTAACTTAAGTTTGGCCGATGGTTCTGCCTATTTTACCGCAGGAAAAGCCCTTTTCAGGTATAATTTTGATTTTAATTTACCGGAAACTGCTGAGTTCAGTTTTGATGAAATTTCAGTGCTGTACGGTTTTGAGATCAGGGATGGAAAGATCTATATAGCCTCTCCGAACTCCGATTTCACCGGAAATGGTAATTTATATATATACGATCTGGCAAATGGCAGCCTGTTAGAACAATTTCCTGTTGGCATCAATCCAAATGGAATCTATTTTAATTAGTTGAATTTAGTCCAAAAGAAAAAGCCCCGCATCTGCAGGGCTTTTTTTATTTCAGTTTCTTAGGAATTTATTCTTTTTCCAGCTGAAGTCTTCTTTTCTGTCCAGGAATTTCAGGAATTTCGTCGGTATACATTCTCTGGTAAGTTGGGCTTAAAGCTCCAGACTCTTTATATTCATTATACCAATCTGGTTGCTTCTCGATACCAATTACAGATCGATTTCCTTTAACGGCTTCAATCGCAGTTGCTAATAAAGGATCAGATAATTCACCCAGTACACCTAAATTTCCAATATCTTCAGTTATTTCAATATCCGGAGTAAGTCCATTAAATGGAACTCCCACATCATTTGCATTAACCGATTCGTAAACCAGGGGCTGAATTGCATATTTATGCTCAGGGTTAGCATTTTCCCTTCCAAAATTAGGAGAATCATATAAAGTAACAGACGCCTGGGATTTTCCTACTGTCATATCTCCAATTTTAACCACATCAATATAGGGAGCAAGGCCATTAATTACCAGCTCACTGGCAGATGCAGAAGAGGATGATACGATCGCATATACCTTGGTAAGGTTTAGGCTATTAAGCGGTTGATCGTCTATATTATCGGTAAAACGGTTGAAAAGCCTGTCTGGGTTATTTTCAAGAAAGTAATTCTGATATTTGGTGTTCCACTGCTGCTTCGCGAATAATTCGTTTGTAAACTGACCGGTGATCATACTTGCCAGCCTGGTAGCAGTTCGAACACTACCACCACCATTATATCTTAAATCGATAATAAGATCGGTGACATTGCTCGCTTTGAATTCAGCAAAGGCAGCATTTAATTCTTCATCAAAATCTGCCACAAAACTGTTATACATTAAATATCCTACAGGAGAACCGTTCACATCGAGTACTTTACTTACAAGAATCGGGTTTTCTGTAATTGTTTGCGTACCTATGGTAACCGATTCTCCAGTTGGAGTCACTGTGTTATCAATAAGTTCTGCAATTTCAAAAGTGATGGAGCTACTGGCTAATATCTCACGATAATTAGAAATGGTAATTTCCTGTCCATTAAGCCTTCTGAAAAGATCACCTCTTTCAATATCTTCATTTTCTGCAGGGCTTCCCGGAATAATATATCTCACTACTCCAAATAAATTATCGCTGTTCGAAAATCTATAGAGTCTGAAATCTACACCGGTGGTTTCAGAAATTCCACTGAAACTGTTTTCCAAAGCGATATAATCGTCGGTAATAAAACTGAAACGGTCTTCTTCTATGGTTACTCCATCGTAAAAGAGATCTTCGGGAGTATCCCACTCCTCTAAATATTCGTTCAGTTCGGCCTGGGTGGCGAAATAGTCATCACCAAGCACCACAACCTGATCTTTATATACATAGATCTCGTTCATTCCCTTCCATACGAAATCCTTGATCTCTAATTCAAGGTTTCCTGTTGGTTCTGGACCTTCTGGTTTTGGGTTTGGTTCAATACCATCATCCTCAGAACAGGAAACAAGAAAGGCTCCTGTAAGAAGGAAATACATAAAATATTTAAAAATTTTCATAGACTCGTAATAGGTTAATAAATATTGAGGCCTTAAAAATAGCGTAGTTAGGCCTAATCAAAAAATAATTGTAACAAAACTATTCATGATTCGTCGTAAAGATGAGAAGGCAGTATAAAACCAACCAACTTAAATGAAAGAACGCACCTTCCTGAATATAATCGATCCGGTAAAGGATAAGATGTATCGCCTGGCTCTAAGGCTTCTTACTTCGAAGGAAGCGGCTGAAGATGCAACCCAGGAGGTTATTCTTAAGCTTTGGGATCGCAAGGAAAAGATCAAGCATTATGCCAATGTAGAGGCTTTTGCGATGACAGTAACCAAAAACTACTGTCTGGATCAATTGAAATCGAAACAGAACAGCCATCTGCGAATTGTGCATCAAAATTATGAAAGCCATGCGCAATCACTTCAGTCTGAAATTGAAGTTAATGATGAAATGGTCTTGCTTGGCAGGATAGTTGAAAAACTACCGGAGCAACAAAAAATGATCTTTCAGTTAAGGGATATCGAACAATATGAATATGAAGAGATCGCAGAAATAATGGAAATGAATCAAACAGCCATAAGAGTGGCACTATCAAGAGCCCGGAAAGCGATTAGAGAAAGTCTTATAAAAAAACATAACTATGGAATTAGGTAAAATAGAAAAACTGTTGGAGCGCTATGAAGAAGGCAGGACTTCGGTAGCAGAGGAGAACCTGCTCAGGGATTATTTCCTTAGCCATGAAGTTCCTCCACACTTGAGCTCCTATAAGCTCATCTTTAGGTATACCAGTTCTCAAAGAGATGAAAAGCTAGAAACAGAACCCAAAATGGGATCGTCCAGGAGTAAGATAGCCTGGTCTTCGATAGCAGCGGTTCTTGTACTGGCCCTGGGAGTATACTTTTTTAATGAGGCAGACCAGAATCTGAATCAGAATGACATTAGCTCTGTAAGCGATGAGGAACTGGCCATTCAAAAAACCAAGGAAACCCTGAATATGGTATCCCAGTTGATGAACGAAGGTACTGCAGACCTTGTTTATCTTCAGGAATTCAATAAAACAACAAATAAAATTTTAAAAACCGACTAATACTTTAAATTATGAAACGAGTACTAATTATTTTTCTAATAGGCCTTTTACCGGCGCTTTCATTTTCTCAAAATTTTCAGAAATATGAAGATATGGCCGGGGTGGATATGTTCACTGTCTCTCCGCAGGCCTTCAAAATGGCCAATAAGATAGAACTGGGAGACGATCCTGAATCTATAGCCTATAAAAAGCTGATCGATGGTCTGGAACAGATACAGATCTACAAGACTTCTAAGCCAGACGTGCGGAAGATGATGTCTGCCGATGTAAAAACCTATCTCAACAAGAAACCTTTTAGTGAATTGATGAGCGTTAAGGAATCGGGGAATTTAATAAAATTCTATTCGGTGGCTGGTAGCAATGATAATTATGTAAAGGAGTTGTTGATGTTCATGGAAGGTGAAGAGAATGATGAACCTATGTCTCTCATCCTTAGCATAACCGGGAATATTAATCTTTCTCAGCTTTACAAGTTAACTGAAGACCTGAATATGCCCGGGGCAGAAGAACTTAAAAAAGCCAATCAAAAATCTTAGATCATGAAAACTATCAAAATTTTATCCTTAGTGCTTTTCACCGCGTTACTGACATCCTGTGATGATGGGAAAAGCTTGCAAAAATACTATGTAGAGAGTCAGGAAGACGCCGATTTTCTGGCCCTGGATTTGCCAACAAGCATGTTTACTAACCTGGAATCTTTAGATGCCGAGCAACGTGCAACTATGGAAAGCATCAAAAAGATCAATGTCCTTGCCCTTAGAGCAGATCAGCATCCTGATAAGTTCGAGACTGAAAAGGCCAGGTTAAATGAGATCTTTACCAGTGAAAAATATAAAATGCTGATGAAATATGGTGGCGGAAATCGCAAAGCGGCCCTTTACTTCACCGGGGAAGACGATGCTATTGATGAACTGATCATCTATGGTTATGACAACGAGCGAGGCCTTGGAATTGCCAGGATCCTAGGAGAAGATATGAACCCTGAAGATATCATGCAGATGATGAAATCCCTGGAGAAGGAAGATGTAAACATGGAAGGCCTGGGACAACTTGGAGGAATATTCAATACTTCCATGAATGATTCAACTTCGGTTGAAAATACTGAGAAAAATGATAAAAGTTCGGCTGAGGTGAATGCTACTCCAGAAGAATGATTTTTAATTAGTTGAAGCAAAAAGCCCCGCATCTGCGGGGCTTTTTAGTTATATACCGGTATAATTCTGAGGGCTTATTCGGTGTAATTCTTCCTTGATTTTATCGCTTACGTCAAGTTGATCTATAAATTTTGAAATACTTTCCTTTGTGATCTTTTCATTGGTCCTGGTAAGACCTTTCAAAGCTTCATAAGGATTCTTATAGCCTTCCCGTCTAAGTATGGTTTGAATAGCTTCTGCTGCCACTGCCCAGTTGTCTTCAAGGTCGGCATTCAGTTTATCTTCGTTCAGTAAAAGTTTGTTAAGACCTTTCAGAGTTGATTTGAATGCAATTATGGTATGACCAATAGGCACTCCAATATTCCTTAGAACAGTACTATCGGTTAGATCTCGCTGAAGTCGGCTTACCGGAAGTTTGGCGGAAAGGTGTTCAAAAATCGCATTGGCGATTCCAAGATTTCCTTCACTATTTTCAAAATCAATAGGATTCACCTTATGTGGCATGGCTGATGAGCCTATTTCACCCTTCTTGATCTTTTGCTTAAAGTAATCTACTGAAATGTAGGTCCAGATGTCCCTGTCTAGATCTAGAATAATCGTATTGATGCGTTTCATCGCATCAAAAAGGTTGGCTATATGATCGTAATGCTCAATTTGCGTAGTAGGGAATGAATGGTATAACCCCAGTTTATTTTCCACGAAATCGGTTCCAAATTTTTTCCAGTCAATTTCTGGAAATGCGACTTTATGTGCATTGAAATTCCCTGTGGCACCACCAAATTTAGCAGCGTGCGGAATGCTTGAAAAGTATTTGAGCTGTTCCTTTATTCTTACCACAAAAACTTCGATTTCCTTACCTAAACGGGTAGGAGAGGCGGGTTGACCATGAGTTCTTGCAAGAAGTGGAATGTGCTTCCATTCTTCGGCCAGGGAGGACAGTTTTTCTAAAACTTCACTTACCGCTGGTAAATAAACGGCTTCTATGGCATCTTTTAAACTTAATGGAATTGCTGTATTATTAATATCCTGGGAAGTGAGCCCGAAATGAATGAATTCTTTCGAAGTGGTCATTCCAAGCCTGTCGAATTCCTCTTTTAAAAAATACTCTACCGCCTTAACATCGTGATTGGTGGTTTTTTCTATTTCCTTAACTGCCTGGGCATCCAGACTCGTGAAATTCTTATAGAGGCCTCTTAATTTTTCAAAGTTGGTCGTATCCACATCTTTTAGCTGTGGTAAACCCTGTTCATACAGAGCGATAAAATATTCTACTTCTATTTTAATGCGGTATTTTATAAGTGCCTCTTCACTAAAATAATCTGCGAGCTCTTTGGTTTTAGACCGGTAACGACCATCAATAGGCGAAATTGCAGTAAGCGATGTCATCTTTTGCTTTTAAAAATTAAAGCCGTAAAGATACCGCTTCAAATCTTATCTGAAAACTCATGTTCTAATTTCCTTAGAATCTTTCTTGCCCGGGATTGATAAGCAGCGCTGGAAGCTTTGAAATCTTTCTCCAAAACAGACCTTAATTCCAAGGCGATCCAGTCTTTGTGGTTTTTTAAATTGAATAGGCTTTGCATGGAAAATACTTTCACAGCCGGGCTTTCATTTCCTATTAGCCAGGTAAAAAAAGTTTCAATGATGGAATCCCTAATTTGGAATGACAGCTTTTCTTTTTGGGTTTTTAAAGAAATTTCTTCGGTCGTTAAACAAAAGATTTTGGCAAGGCATCGGTTTGCTGATGAATTCTGGGAATTTTCGGCATATTTGACTAAAGCTGGAAGGTGAGGATAAAGCAGGCTTATACGTTGTCTCGCCAGAAATTCAAGAGAATAGAGAGCTTTCAGTTTCAGCCCCTGATCTTTGTCGGAAAGAAGAGACACGGCAGCCTTGATTAGTCCCGGATCCTTTTTAAAGGTTTGAGCAGCTTTTTCCCTGGAAGTAAAGCTGGAATTAACATTTTTAAGGAGATCGCGTATTTCCATTCATCAGGAATTAAGCAATTGATCTACTAATTCAGGAACTCCTTCTACCGCTTTCTTTTTAATAATTTCCAATCGCGCGGATTCACGAATATTCGGTTTCGGGTCGATAAAATAAAATTGGGTATCGCCAGGAGCAAAATCAACTAATCCGGCCGCGGGATAAACCTGCATGGAGGTACCAATGATTAAAACGATATCTGCGGTTTCTATGATTTCAGCAGCTTTTTGAAACATGGGTACAGCCTCTCCAAACCAGACCACATGAGGTCTTAGCTGATGATTATGCTCGCAAAAGTCACCTATTTTAATATCATTTTTCCAGTCCATAACCAAGTCTTCATCGAAGGTGCTTCTGGCTTTCAGTAATTCTCCATGAAGATGAACCACCTGAGTGCTGCCAGCGCGTTCGTGGAGGTCATCGATATTCTGGGTAATAATATGAACATCGAATTTGGTTTCAAGTTCCACAAGGGCTTCATGAGCCTTATTGGGTTGAACCTTTAGTAATTGTCTTCTGCGCTGGTTATAAAAATCAAGAACCAGCTCCCTGTTTTTTTCCCAGCCAATTGGCGACGCAACCTCCATTACATCATGACCTTCCCACAGCCCATCGGCATCGCGAAAGGTTTTAATACCGCTTTCAGCACTAATCCCTGCGCCGCTTAGAACTACCAGCTTTTTCATGTTAACATTTATTTATGATTATTTCTGATTTCATTAACGTCCGCCGTCTCACCATAATCCGTAAGTAGGGTATACCAGAAAAGTAAAATAATGCTTTTCAACTAAAAAATTATTAACCCTTATAATTAAATGATCTTATGAAAAATTTTTTCCGAATGCTACTCTTTGTTTTACCTTTTATGTTTGCGAGTTGTAGTAGCGATGATGATGCTATCGACGATGGAGGAGGAGACTTTATGGGAGAGGTTACCACCTTCGACCTGTCTTCCACCTCAAATTCCTCGGTTTCTGGAACCGCCACTTTTACCGAAAATGAAGATGGAAGTACTACCCTGGAACTCGATCTTGATGGTACCACCTCTGGTATGCATCCTGCACATATTCATTATAATTCGGCAGCTGAAGGTGGGGATATAGCAATTTCCCTGGATCCTGTTGATGGCTCTACCGGAATGAGCACCACAACTTTTTCCAGCCTGGATGATGGTAGTAGTATAACTTATTCTGAAGCCGTAAATTTTGATGGCTATATCAATGTTCATTTAAGTGCTGATGACCTGGCAACCTTGATCGCCCAGGGGGATATAGGTGAAAACGACCTCACGGGTGAATCTAAATCCTATACCCTGGAATCTCGTGACGTTGATGGTATCATGGGAAGCGTCATGTTCGAGGAACGAGTGAATGGCGAAGCTCTAGCCACGATCATGCTTGATAATACCCCAGATGGAGGGATGCATCCTGCTCATATCCATATGAATACCGCGGCAGAAGGTGGAGATATTGCTTTCACGTTCAATCCGGTGAACGGAGATACAGGAATGAGCAAAACCAATGTCGCGATGCTTGACGATGGCAGTATGTTTGGCTATGATGCCGTACTGGATTTTGATGGCTATGTAAATGTACATTTAAGCAGTGAAGATCTCGGAACTCTCGTTGCTCAGGGCGATATTGGCCAGAATGAGCTTACCGGGGAATCTAAAACCTATAAACTGGAATCGAAAGATGTTGACGGGATCATGGGGACCGCAGTCTTTGAAGAGCGTGTGAACGGAGAGGCTCTGGCAACCCTGATGCTTGAAAATACCCCTGAAAACGGGATGCACCCAGCCCATATACATATGAATAGCGCGGTGGAAGGTGGTGATATCGCCTTTACCTTTAATCCGGTAATGGGAGACAGTGGAATGAGTATGACCAACGTGGCAGAATTGAATGATGGAAGTATGTTTGGCTATGATGATGTTTTGAATTATGATGGCTACATCAACGTACACCTGAGTGCAGATGATCTTGGAACGCTTGTAGCACAGGGTGATATTGGCCAAAATGAGCTTACCGGTGAATCCAAATCATACGATCTCGGATCTAAAGATGTAGACGGAATAATGGGAAGCCTTGTTTTTGAAGAAAGAATGAATGGCGAGGCTCTTGCCACTATCATGCTTGATAACACTCCGGACGGCGGAATGCATCCTGCTCATATTCATATGAACACCGCCGCAGAAGGTGGAGATATCGCTTTTACCTTTAATACTGTTAATGGGAGTACCGGAATGAGTATGACCAATGTTGCAAGTCTCGATGACGGAAGCATGTTCGGATATCAAGATGTGCTTGATTATGATGGTTATGTAAATGTTCATCTAAGTGCAGATCAGCTTGGTGTGATCGTGGCTCAGGGAGATATTGGGCAGAACGATCTTACGGGTGAATCGGCAACCTACGATCTCAACAGCGTAGCTATAGACGGAATTATGGGTACTGCCATGTTCCAGGAACGGGTTAATGGAGAAACGCTGGTTACCCTTTCTATTCAGAATACTCCTGTAGATGGAATGCATCCTGCCCATATTCATATGGGATCTGTTGCTGAAGCGCCAGGTGACATCGCAATTACGCTTAATAGCGTTATGGGTGAAACCGGAATGAGCTTTACCAATGTGAGTACATTCGATTCTGAAGAAGGTGAAGAGGCAGAAATGATTGACTTTGAAACCTTAACCA
Organism: Christiangramia bathymodioli; assembly: GCA_009735695.1. Classification (GTDB taxonomy): domain Bacteria; phylum Bacteroidota; class Bacteroidia; order Flavobacteriales; family Flavobacteriaceae; genus Christiangramia; species Christiangramia bathymodioli. The sequence continues at coordinate 80,060 of SRSL01000006.1, read as the reverse complement.
TGTACGATGGATACATTAATGTACACCTGAGTGCCGAACAGCTTGATGTGCTGGTCGCTCAGGGAAATATTGGTTCAAATGGATAATTTTATGTCCTTTGAATGTAATACCCGGCCAGGTGCCGGGTATTTTTTTGGAATACTGTCAACCAATATCTTTTTTTCAGTTTTATTAGGAGTATTCAGGCGATACGTTAAATAAAATGCCATTTTCTGTTGAATAAGGCTAATATTCCCAACCTGAAGTTAAACTTAACTATCATTAAAGGATTTTAGGAAAACTTTCACGCCATCTGCTAATGGAATTCCCACCTTCGAGGCATAAGAACTTAAATAAAAATTATTTAGAAATGAAAAAATTATCAATCTTATTATTGAGTATTGTAAGCCTGGTTGGATGTAGCGATGACGACGATGCTGTAGACATTCCATTTGAAGGGGAAACTGAAGTTTATAATCTGGAAGAAAGATCAGACTCAGGTGTTTCAGGAACCGCGACATTTATGGAGAATGAAGACGGAAGTACGACCGTAGAACTGGATCTTAATGGAACAACCAGTGGGAATATGCATCCTGCGCACATTCACTTCAATTCAGCAGCTGAAGGTGGAGACATTGCCATTAGCCTGGAACCGGTAGATGGAGCGACCGGAATGAGCACTACCATAATCGATATGACTGATGCTGGTTCAGCCATTACCTATGAAGAATTAGTGGATTTTGATGGATATATTAATGTGCATTTGAGCCCAGAAAGCCTTGGAACTATTGTGGCCCAGGCAGACATTGGTTCCAATGTGTTAACTGGTGAGTCCATGACTTACGATCTTGACACCAAAGATGTGGAGGGCATAAGTGGTACGGCTATTTTCGAGGAAAGAATGAACGGAGAAACTTTAGTGACTCTTGATATCGAAGGAACTCCTGAAGGAGGAATGCACCCTGCACACATCCATATGGGCTCGGTTGCAGAGGCACCAGGGGATATTGCGATCACTCTTGGAACCGTAGATGGAGACACAGGAATGAGCATGATCACCATTTCTGAAAACGATGCTGGCGAAGCAGTGTCTTATTCAGATTTGATCACCTATGATGGCTATATAAATGTTCATTTAAGTGCAGAGGAACTGGCAACCGTTGTAGCCCAGGGAAATATTGGTGCTAACGACTAATTAATTAAATAAGTGTTTAAGAAAAGCCTGGCCAAGTGCCGGGTTTTTTTATTTTTACGTCCTATGATGGATGAACGAATTTCAAATTACCTCCAGGAATATCTTACCCCAAGACGCAGGGCTCTTTTCGACAAGGTGCTTGCTGAAAGAACCAATCACTTAACCCTCGTAACCCAGGACGTTTATCAGTTGCATAATACCAGTGCCGTGGTTAGAAGTTGTGATGTTTTTGGTATTCAGAACATTCACGTGATAGAGGAAAAAATTCCCAGGCGTATCGATAAAGAGATCGCCATGGGTGCGCAGAAATGGGTGAGTATCAATCGCTATACTTCCAATGCCGCCTGTATGAAGAACCTCAGGGATAAAGGTTACCGGATTGTGGCGACCAGTCCGCATGGGAATGCGGTTACTCCTGAAGAGTTCGACATCAGCTCTCCGGCTGCCATTTTCTTCGGAACCGAAAAAGATGGTTTACCACAGGAGATGATCGAACAGGCCGATGCCTGTATCCGGATCCCAATGGTTGGCTTTACAGAGAGCCTGAATATTTCGGTTTCTGCAGCTATCATACTGCATTCACTTACCCAAAAACTAAAACATTCTGAAATTCCCTGGCGATTAAGCGCCGAAGAAAAATTCAGGATCAGGCTGGACTGGATGAAAAAAACCATAAAAAATTCAGATCAGATCATAGAACGCTTTCTTAAATCGTAAATATTTGTAACTTTTTACCGACCATAGCCCTAAGTCATGACTCTGTTTTTTTATCTTCTCATTGCGATCATCACGTTCTTTGCATTTCTGCACGCGTGGGTAAAAAAGGAATACGACATTAGCCGCACGGTTGTAATTCGTAGATCCCGGGAAGAAGTTTTCAATTTCGTTCGGCAATTAAAGAAACAACAACACTGGAATCCGTGGTTTACCAGAGATTCTAATGCAATTATGAAGTATAAGGGCGATGATGGAAAGGTTGGCGCCAGTTTTTACTGGAAAGGCAACCGCAGGGTTGGAGAAGGAATTCAACGTATCACAAAAGCCAAACAGGGCAGAGTCCTAGAGACGAGGATCCTTTTTGTGAAACCATTCAAAGTGAATGCGATCACTTATATAGCGGTGAAAGAACTGGAGCCTGAAAAATCCAAACTCGTTTGGGGAATTAGGGGGAATCTTGCGTTTCCGCTGACAATTATCAGTTTATTTTATCCGCCGGAGAAAGCCTTTGGAAAAGAGCTCGAAATTGGCTTAAGACAACTGAAGAGGATCCTGGATAAATAAAATCCGAATTAATTCTTCTGTAGTACTTTGTATTCTTCGTAACAGCTGCTGATAGCATCCAGAATTTGCAAATCGTTCGCTGTTTTCATGAAATCTTCAGAATAATTACAGTTGTTCAGGATCTCATTGATCTCGGCCTTATTTACCTGTAAAAGCGCCATCAGGGTTTCCCTGTCAAATTTGTTCCGAAGCAAATCACGAATGTTCTCATCCTGCTTCATTTGCCGAAGTTTTTTCATCTGCCGGGGCCGGTTTCCGAAGATATTATAGACCAGATCGGCGGGATTGGACAATGACCGAATAGCTTTTGTAACCGCATTAGGCGAGGTGTCTCCACCTTCATAACCGGTGTTAAGGCCAGAAATGCTGTAACGATAATTCTCGTAAATAGGAATGTTTTTCGCATCGATCTCCAGATAACCGGTTAGGTTTACTGAATTCACCGTTACCTCTTCCAAAGCAAATCCCAGCTCGGTCATTTTAACCTTTACATTCCCGTATTTTAACCAGTCGTTGGTAACCCTAACTCTGATGGATCTAAATCCCAGGTACGAAAAATAAAGGGTATCATTCACCGTAGCCTGAAGTTCGAACTCTCCATCTTCATTGGTCACCGCACCTTTTACCTGGTTGAGATTCACGATATGAACATTCTCAATAGGTTTATCATTGGCCGCATTCATCACCGTTCCGGTAACAATGTCCTGGGCAGAAGCCAGGCTGGTAAAAAGTATAAAAAACAGGAGTAAGGTATGTTTCATAACATTCGGGGGCTAAAAATATAAAATCCTCCTAAAAAACAATGCCAAACTTAAAGAATTAAGTCTGGCATTTTTTCATAGCTTTTGAAATTAAGCTTTCGATCTTCTTCTTTTCAGGGAATTCTCGATATTTTTACTGCGGTTTGCCTTGCGCCCACCTTTTTTATCGCTTCTGTCAGATCTTTTTCTTCCTTTAAAGTCACCGCCTTTTTTGTCAAAGCTTTTGCCGTTTCTTTTAGAACCGCCGCGATCTCTTCTTCGACTACCTTTATCAGATCCTTTTTCTTTGGTCACTTCAACATTTACGAATCTTCCGTTATGGTTAAACTCGCTGAAGGTACTCAGGATAAGGTCGGTATGCTGCTCATCGGTGTTAAAGAAAGAGAAACTTCCCTTTACGTCAACCTTGAATACATCATCCCTGCTCAGGTTCAGTTCTTCCTTAAGAAAATCTTTCAGACTCTTCCAGTCAAATCCATCTTTTGAACCCACGTTGATGAAGTATCGGGTGTTTCCTTCTGAAACCTCCGGTCTTCCACCAGCAGATTCTGAAGTAAGATCTGGCGCCTTTTCATAATAGTTGAAAAAACGGGTGAATTCAACCGAAAAGAATTTCTTGATCAATTCTTCTTTGGTGAAATTTTCCAGAGCCTCGTTGATAGTTGGGAGATACGGATCGATATCGTGATTGATCTCGGTCTTTCTGATATCTTCAGCCAAATGGAATAACTGGATCTTACAGATCTCCTTACCATCAGGAATTTGTTTTTCCTCGAATTTCTGCTGAATGATCTTTTCAATAGTCCTGATCTTGCGAACTTCACTTTTCGAAATAATCACCATAGAAACTCCCTGCTTTCCTGCACGTCCTGTACGTCCGCTGCGGTGCGTATAGGTTTCTATTTCATCTGGCAACTGGTAGTTGATCACGTGAGTGATATCATCCACATCAATACCACGTGCGGCAACATCGGTAGCAACAAGCATCTGGATCTGGCGGGTTCTGAAGCTTTTCATTACCAGGTCACGCTGGTTCTGGCTCAGGTCTCCGTGCAATGCAGCTGCATTGTATCCATCCTCGATCAGTTTTTCAGCAACCTTCTGGGTGTCCCTTTTGGTACGGCAGAATATTACTGAGAAGATATCAGGATTCGCATCTGCAAGCCTTTTAAGAGCATCATAACGATTACGATGATTAACAAGATAATATTCGTGCGATACGTTGGCAGTTCCGGTGTTTTTTGATCCTACAGTGATCTCAACCGGGTCTGTCATGAATTTCTTGGCGATCTTTGCGACCTCTTTAGGCATGGTAGCAGAGAACAACCAGGTTTTCTTTTCTTTTGGAGTATGGGAAAGTATGCTTTTTATATCTTCATAGAAGCCCATATTCAGCATTTCATCTGCCTCATCCAGTACACAATAGTCGATATTCGAAATATCGGCCAGGTTTCTCCTGATCATGTCCTGCATTCTTCCCGGAGTAGCCACAATGATCTGTGCACCCCTGGAGATCGATTTTGCCTGTTCGGTAATACTGGCACCACCATATACGGCAACCACATTAAGTGATCTTTTATATTTGGAATAAAGCTTCAGTTCGTTGGTGATCTGAAGGCATAGTTCACGTGTAGGCGAAAGGATCAAAGCCTGGGTCTTTTTAGATCCGGCATCGATCTTCTGAATAAGCGGGAAACCAAAAGCGGCTGTTTTACCGGTTCCTGTTTGTGCCAGAGACACAAGGTCTGTTTCCTGTTCTAATAAGATTGGGATTGATTTTTCCTGTACTTCACTTGGGGTTTCAAAGCCCATGTCGTTAATGGCCTGTAGCAAATCTGCGTCCAGTCCAAGTTCTTGGAATGCGTTCATTCGTTTATGTAAGTATTCGATTATGATATGTAAGTGTTACATAAGAAGCGAATCGACATACTTAAACCTAAACTTCCGGTAACACATCCTCACCCTGAGGAATAATTTTCAAGCGGCAAATGTACATTATTAATTCGGATTTCAGGCCATTTCCGAATTTATTCAATTTAAAAACTTAAAAATCAGTGAATTAAATGAGGTTATCCCATTAAAGACGGCCTTTTGCAGTTAATGTTAAATTATTGACAGTAAGACTTTTTCGTAGCAATTATGCTTTTAACCTATTTCGAAAGATAATCGATTAATTCCCTGAATGCGATCCCTCGATGGCTGATCTTTGACTTTTCATCCATGTTCATCTCAGCAAAACTTTTAGTATAACCTGTTGGCTGAAAGATAGGATCGTAGCCAAATCCCATATTTCCTGTTCGCTTTTCGAGGATATGGCCTTCGCAGATTCCGGTGAACAGATTTTCCCTTCCGTCCAGATTCAATGCGATCACAGTTTTGAATCTTGCAGACCGGTCATTTTGTTTCTTTAATTGGTCGAGTAACTTATCAATATTAGCATTATCATCTTTTGGTTCCCCGGCATACCTGGCAGAAAAGACACCCGGAGCCCCGGCAAGAGAATGAACTTCCAGCCCTGTGTCATCAGCAAAACAATTATGTCCATAGTGATTTTTCACATATTCCGCTTTAAGAATGGCATTTTCATCTATGGTATTTCCGGTTTCCTCGATCTCCTCATTGCAGCCAATATCATCAAGGCTTAAAAGCTCGATATGATCGGGCAGCATTGTTTGTACCTCATTAAACTTATTTTTATTATGAGTGGCGAAAACTAATTTCATATTATCTGTGGTGATAGGGTTCATTTTTCAGGATTGTAAAGGCTCTGTACAGTTGCTCGGTAAAGAACAGCCTCACCATCTGGTGGGAAAACGTCATTTTGGATAGGGAAACTTTAGAATTGGCACGCTGATAAACATCTGCTGAGAACCCGTAAGGCCCGCCTATAACGAAAATAAGCCTTTTCAGGCCTGTATTCATCCGCTTCTGAATATATTCTGAAAAGTTTTCTGAACTGAATTGCTTTCCGTTTTCATCGAGTAATACCAGAAAATCCGAATTCTGAACTCCGGCCAGGATCAGTTCGCCTTCTTTGGTCTTTTGCTGATTTTCATCGAGGTTTTTGGTCTTTTTAAGATCGGGAATGATCTCCATTTCAAATTTTATATAATGCTGAAGCCTGGAAGAATATACGTTGATAAGATCTTCCAGCTCTTTTTTATCGGTTTTGCCGATACAGACTAATTTTATGGTCATTCCCTTATTTTAGTACAGACTTTACTACATTTACAAAAATAAGCAGAGAATATGATCTCACCGGAACAATTCGAAAAAGAAATTGAAATAATCATAAAAAATGCGATTCGGGAAGATGTAGGAGATGGGGATCATAGTTCCCTGGCCTGTATTCCGAAAAGTGCCAGAGGAAAGGCCAAGTTGCTGGTAAAGGACAAGGGAATTCTCGCCGGTGTGGAATTTGCCAAACGGGTATTCGACCACGTAGACCCTGAGCTTAAAATGAATATTTTGATGAATGACGGGGATACGATCAAAAAAGGGGACGTTGCCTTTTATATCGAAGGAGCCTCGCAATCTATCCTGAAAGCTGAAAGACTGGTTTTAAACGCGATGCAGCGTATGAGCGCGATCGCTACCCGAACCTCAGAATTCGTTCAGAAACTTGAAGGAACCAGAACCAAGATCCTGGATACCCGAAAAACCACTCCTGGAATTCGAGCCCTTGAGAAATGGGCAGTAAAGATCGGGGGTGGGGAAAATCATCGGTTTGCCCTTTATGATATGATCATGCTTAAGGATAATCATATAGATTTTGCGGGTGGAATCACCAAAGCAATCGATAAAACCAGGGCTTATCTCAAGGAGAATAACCTGGACCTGAAGATCATTGTAGAAGCTCGAGATATGGAGGAGATTCGAGAGATCCTGAAATCTGACGGTATCTACCGAATTCTGATCGATAACTTTAATTACGAGGAAACCCGAAAAGCGGTGGAGTTGATCAACGGCAAATGCCTTACCGAATCCAGCGGCGGGATCACCCTGGAAAGCGTTCGGGAATATGCTGAATGCGGCGTTGATTATGTTTCCAGCGGAGCTTTAACGCATTCGGTACACAACCTGGATCTTAGCTTAAAAGCCGTGTAGAATGGCCCCTAAAAAAGCGATCAACGCCAAACTTAATGAGATCTCTGCCAGCCTGAAGACCAGGGCTAAGAAGGTGATTTTACCGGGTTTGGATGGTTTATCGCTTTATAACCTTTGGATCATTTACTGGGGTGGAATCGTAAAAGGAACTTTTTCAACGAGGGCAAGCTCCATTGCATTCAGCTTTTTTATGGCCATTTTCCCATTTCTGCTTTTCGTGCTAAACCTGATACCATATATAACCTTCATTGATGATTTCCAGATCAAGTTCTTGGTTTTTATGAATGATCTACTGCCTCCGGAAACTTCCGACTTTTTCGGACCTTTCTTTCAGGATATCGCTGAAAACCCCAGGGGAGGACTGCTATCCTTTTCCTTTATTTTGTCAATTTTCCTGATGACTAATGGGGTGAATGCGATCTTTACGGGTTTTGAATTCAGTTATCACACTAAAGCCAACCGGTCTATTCCCAGGCAGTATGCTGTGGCTGTGGGAGTTTCGCTTATATTGGCATTGTTGTTGCTTATTTCAGTAATAGGAGCTGTTTATCTTACCTATGCGATAGATGATCTCAGTGAGCTTGGAATTGTTGATCCTGATGGTCCGGGAGCGCAGATAGTGAGTTATGCAGGTTTCGTTGTTCTAATATATACGGCTGTGGCAATTTTGTATTATTTCGGTACCAGGGAAGGTAGAAAAGCCAGGTTCTTTTCCGTAGGAGCTTTGTTTACCACGATCCTGATATTATTAACCACATTTTTGTTCAGTTTGTATATCACGAACTTCTCCCGCTATAACGAATTATATGGATCTATTGGAGCCTTGCTTATTTTAATGTTTTATATCTGGCTCAATTCCAATATGTTATTGCTGGGTTTTGAATTAAATGCATCCCTTATTAGGCTGCAACGGAAAATTAAATAACTTTAAATCAATTATTAACTTAACTAAACAATGAAAAAAGTACTTTTTTTAATGATTGCCGTTATGGGTTTGAACTTTGCTTCAGCTCAAACAAAGGTGGGCGGAGTAAGCCTTCCAAATTCTGAAACCTTTCAGGGTGAAAGCCTTAGCTTGAATGGAGCAGGAGTAAGAGAAAAATTATGGATAGATCTATACGCAGGAGGTTTGTACCTGGCGAATAAATCATCCAATGCCTCCACTATCATGTCTGCAAACGAGCCCATGGCGATCAAATTGCACATCGTTTCAAAATTGATTTCCAGTGAAAAAATGATCGAAGCTGTTAATGAAGGTTTTGAGAATTCTACCAATGGAAATACTGCTCCCTTAAAAGCCAAGATCGATAAATTCAAAAGCTTCTTTATGGAGGAGATCACCAAAAACGATGTTTTCGATATCGTATATCTGCCATCCAAGGGGGTGGTCGCCTATAAGAACGACAAGGAGCTTGGAACCATTGAAGGAATGGATTTCAAAAAAGCGCTTTTCGGGATCTGGCTTTCCAATAATCCTGCAGATGAAGATCTTAAAGAAGCCATGTTAGGGAAATAACATGAAACTGCAGCTCCTACATATCATTGTGGCCTGCTTGATCGGTTTTTCTGGATTTGGCCAGGAAGTGACCGGAAAATGGACCAATTTCAATGAAGATGGGGAACCTAATTCCATCATAAGGGTTTTTGAAAAAAATGGAGAGATTTTCGGTGAGGTAGAACGTATTCTTCGGGAAGAAGATCGGGACCGGGTTTGCACCAAATGCGAGGGTGATCTTAAGAACAAGCCAATCGAAGGTATGGTGATCATGTGGGGACTGGAAAAAGAAGGTGATGAATATGTTGATGGAAATGTGGTAGACCCTAAGACCGGGAAAGAATATCGATGCAAGATCTGGATCGATGAGGATAATCCGGACGTATTAAATGTAAGGGGTTACGTTTCCCTCTTTTATAAGACCCGTACCTGGGAAAGAGCAGAATAATAAAAACTTTTCAAAGCTGTCTTTAAAATAGTCTTTTAGATTTTCAGGATTTAATAATTTTGGAATGATAAAGGCTGAATTTTATAGACAGCTTTTTCTTTTGACCAAACCAAAGCTGAATGTCCTACTTCGCAGATCTTATCTTGCCGTTACCTTTAGATAACCGCTTTACCTATAGCATTTCTGAAGAAGAATATCATTTTATTCAGCCCGGAATGAGACTGGCAGTACCTTTTGGGAAAAACAGGATCTATACCGGAATAGTCGCTACTCTGCACGAGGAGCCTCCAAAAGTTTACGAAGCCAAACCCATTCACCAGATACTGGATGAAACTCCAATCGTGACTCAGCAGCAGCTTGATTTCTGGAACTGGATCGCAGAATACTATTTATGTACAGAAGGGGAAGTGATGAAGGCGGCCCTGCCCGGTGCTTTTATCCTTGAAAGTGAAAGCATTGTGAATCTTAAAAAATCAACCGCGGTTGACTGGAATATTCTTAATGATGAGGAATACCTGGTACTCGAAGCATTACAACGACAATCTTCCATGAAGATCCAGGAGATCGAGCAGTTACTGGACAAAAAAAAGGTTCTGCCGGTGATTAATAAGCTGGTATCAAAAGAACTTGTAGATCTTAACCAGGAGATCTATGAACAATATAAGCCTAAACAGGTAAGATATGTGCGGTTAAATCCAGCTTTCTCTGCCGAAGCTGAGATGCACCGGCTTCTGGACGAACTTTCCCGGGCACCAAAACAGCGGGAGATCCTCTTAACTTATTTCGCTATAACGGCGAAATCAAAAAAAGCTCTGAAGACCAAAGACCTTATCAAGGAATCCAACGCCAGCGCTGCTGTCTTAAAAAGTTTGATTGACAAAAGTATTTTTGAAGAATTCTTTAAAGATACAGATCGTGTAGGCTTCGGTGGTGGAATCGAAAATCACGAGATCAGGCTGAATGAAGATCAGCGAGAGGCTTTTGATCAAATTCAGAAGAATTTTAAAGAGAACCAGGTTTGTCTTTTACATGGAGTGACCTCTTCTGGAAAGACCGAATTATATATAAAATTGATCGAGGAGACGATCAATAAAGGAAAGCAGGCACTATATCTCCTTCCGGAAATAGCATTAACCGCCCAGCTTATCAAACGACTGCAATCTTACTTTGGCGACAAGGTGCTGGTCTACCATAGCAAATACTCCTTGAATGAAAGGGTAGAGGTGTACAGGCATATATTGAACAATTCAGAAAAAGGAAAGATTGTGATAGGGGCCAGGTCCTGTATCTTTCTGCCATTTAGGGATCTCGGCCTGATCGTGGTAGACGAAGAACATGAAACTACCTTTAAGCAATTCGATCCTGCTCCCCGGTATCATGCCAGGGATGCTGCTGTAGTGCTTGGGCATAAATTCAATGCGAATATCGTATTGGGTTCAGCGACGCCTTCGCTGGAATCCTATTTTAATGCCGATCATAATAAGTACGCCCTGGTAGAGCTTACCCGACGTTTCGGAAATGTATTGATGCCTGAAGTGGAAGTGGTGGATATCAAAACCGCTCACCGAAAGAAAAAAATGACCGGGCATTTTTCTGAACGATTGATTGAGGAGATAAAGGATTGTCTGAAGGAGGGCGAGCAGATTATTCTTTTTCAGAATAGACGCGGATTTTCACCAATCCTGGAATGTAATACCTGTGGGCATTCACCGCAGTGCCCTAATTGCGATGTGAGTTTGACCTATCATAGTCATAATAACCAGCTCCGCTGTCATTATTGTGGATATCATATCGCCATGCAGCATACATGTATGGCCTGCGGAAGTAACGAGATCAGTACTAAAGGTTTTGGAACTGAACAGGTAGAAACCGAACTAAAAGCTCTGTTCCCCAAAAGCAAGGTCGCCCGGATGGACCAGGATACCACCCGCGGGAAATATGCTTATGAGAAAATAATTACCGCTTTTGAGAACGAGGAAACCGATATTTTGATAGGAACTCAGATGTTAACCAAAGGCCTTGACTTCAGAAAAGTTGGCCTGGTAGGGATCATGAATGCCGATAATCTTTTGAATTTTCCAGATTTCAGAGCTCATGAGCGAAGTTTCCAATTAATGCTGCAGGTAGCGGGACGATCGGGTAGAACCAAGAAAAGAGGAAAAGTGCTCATTCAAAGTTATAATCCGCATCACAGGATCATTCAGCAGGTTTCCACAGCGAATTATGAAGAAATGTACAAAGAACAACTGGAAGACCGTTATCAGTATAAATATCCCCCATATTACAGATTGGTGAGGTTAACTATTCGGTGTCGTGATTTTTCCAAAACCAACGAAGCGGCCGAATGGCTTTTTCGATCGCTTAACAGTGTGTTTGACCCTTATGTGCTGGGACCGGAATTTCCCCCGGTTGCAAGGATCAGGAATGAATATTATAAGAATATCCTGGTAAAGATCCCTCAAAAACAATCCCTTGGCAAGACCAAACGCATTATCAAAAAGGTGTTGAATAGTTTTCACAGTATTGGTGCCTACCGATCGGTTCGGGTAGTTACAAACGTAGATCCACAATAAAAAAAACCGCTCGAGGAGCGGTTTGAACATTTATTGAGTAAAGTTTTTCTTACTGCTGAATAGCGCTAAGTGCTTCCACCAGATCATTTTTTTTATGTCGGCTTAATGGAAGTTTTTCCTTATCTATTTCGATATTCTTTGAATTATAGCGCTCGATCTTATCTAGATTTACGATATAGGATTTATGAGTTCTTAGAAAACGATCGTTTGGCAGCTGCTTTTCAAAAGATTTCATCGTAGCTAGTACTACGAAATTATCTTTTTCGGTCACGAATTTCACATAATCTCCCAAGGCTTGAATATACTTCAGCTTGCTTAGGAATACCTTGCGATTCTTAAGATTGCTTTTTACGAAAATGAAATCATCGTCTTCAGGAGCTGCTGTTTGATGTTTTAATTTGTAAAGATTTACTGCCTTGTTCACCGCGTTGTTAAACCTGTCTTTGGTGACCGGTTTGTGAATGTAATCCACCGCATCATAATCGAAAGCCTTAAAGGCATATTTGGTCTTACCGGTTACGAATATAATTTGTGGTTTGTTCGGTAAATTATCAAGGAGTTCAAAACCGGAAAGGATAGGCATTTCGATATCCAGGAAGATAAGGTCGGTTTCTGTATCCAGAAGGCCATTCTTGGTTTCGATGGCATTGTTGTATTCGGCTACCAGCTTAAGGTTAGGATGGTCCTTGATCAATTTTACGATTGATAACCTTTGAAGGCTGGAGTCATCTACGACAGCACATTTGAGTAAAACTTCTTCCACGGTTTTAGAATTAGGCAATAACAATATTAGTCATTAAAAATAAGAAATACAAGGTGAAAAAAAATTTCAACGATAATAATCGTATTTTAACTATGGCAGAGGGCTTTGATAAATCAATAATTAGTTCTATTTTTGCACCCGATTTAATTTAAAGTAAATTTTTATGAACAATTATGAAACTGTTTTCATCTTGAATCCCGTTTTATCTGAAGAGCAGATAAAGGAAACAGTTAAGAAATACGAAGATTTTCTTGTTTCGAGAGGGGCCGAGATGGTAGCTAAAGAAGATTGGGGGCTTAGAAAGCTTGCATACCCAATCCAGCACAAAAAAAGTGGTTTTTACCACCTATTCGAATTTCAGGCTCCCGGTGAAGTGATCGAGCCTCTAGAACTTGAATTCAGAAGAGACGAGCGCATGATGCGTTACCTAACTGTTAAGTTAGATAAGCACGCGATCGCCTGGGCTGAAAAAAGAAGAAAACGTAACAAGGAAAAAGCGTAAGTATGGCAACATCTATTGAACAACAGGCAAAAGGAAAGAAAGACGGAGAGATCAGGTATCTTACTCCGCTTAACATAGAAACTACTACTAAAAAGAAGTACTGTAGATTTAAAAGATCTGGTATCAAGTATGTAGATTACAAGGATCCAGATTTCTTGATGGGATTTGTGAACGAGCAGGGGAAATTACTACCTCGTCGTTTAACAGGTACCTCTTTGAAGTTCCAGAGAAAAGTGGCTACAGCAGTGAAACGTGCTCGTCACTTAGCATTAATGCCTTACGTAGGTGATTTATTAAAATAAAAAAAGGCAGTTATGGAAGTGATACTTAAAAAAGACGTAGAAAACCTTGGTTTTACAGATGATGTTGTAACTGTTAAGAATGGTTACGGAAGAAATTATCTAATCCCTCAGGGTTATGCGGAACTGGCAACTCCTTCTGCAAAAAAAGTTTTATCTGAAACTTTAAAGCAGCGTGCCTATAAAGAGCAAAAGCATATCGACGAGGCTAAGAAGCAGGCTGAAAAACTGAACTCTCTTGAGATCAAACTTACTGCCAAGGCAGGAGCAGGAGATAAGTTGTTCGGTTCTATTACCAACGCCGATCTTGCTGATGCGCTTGCAAAAGAAGGTGTGGAAATAGATAAGAAATATATTAGCATCGCTGGTGGTAACATCAAGCGTTTAGGACAGTACGAAGCAACTTTGCGTTTTCACCGTGAGGTAGTTTCAAACTTTACCTTCGACGTAGTAGGCGAAGCTTAATTTATTTTACTCATAACATCAAGCCTGCTCATTTTTGAGTGGGCTTTTTTTATTTTTTAATCAGAATGAAATACGCTAGGTTAACCAAAGAGCAGTTCGAAGAGATGCACCAGGAATTTATCAACTTCCTGGCAACTCAATCAATCACTGCAGATGAATGGGAAAAGATCAAAAAGGAGAAACCAGAGGTTGCAGAACAGGAAATGGATGTTTTTAGCGACCTTATCTGGGAAGGAGTGCTGAATAAAGTGGAGTATCTTGAACATTTTTCACCCAACCAGATGTTCCTTTTTCATATAGACCAGGTAACCATCAACCTGATCGCTGTAAAGGTGGATTCAGAAGATATAGATATTACCACCAGGCAGGGTTATTCATGGTTACAGCAAAATCTCATGGATGATAAGGTGAACATGTTTACATCAACCAAGGCCATCAGCGATGATCGAAACAAGGATATCTTCGCCCTGATCAAACAAGGAGCGAATATTACGAAGGGAGAGCTATATTGTTATTTCGCAGAGATCGTGCAGGAGTGATCAATTTGAAAATTTGAAAATGGGATAATTTGAGAATGAGATAATCTGATGATAATATTTAAGCATCTAAGTATAGCTTTTTATGGAAACCCATTTTTTGAAATTCAATTATCTAAAGACCCATTGATACATTTTCAAATTGCCTAATTTTCAAATTAATTTTACTCGTATCGCAACGACTCAATAGGATCCTGTTTAGCTGCTTTGGCTGCAGGGTAACTTCCCGCGAGTATGGCTACAAGAATAGTAATTCCAGTGGCCCATAACATGGCTTTCCATGGCGTAGTGAAGTCGAAGTCGAGGGAATTTGCGACCAGGTAACCGATTAGTATACCCAGGAGAATTCCTAATACTCCGCCAATCTGGCCAATTACCAGGGTTTCCAGGAAGAATTGGGTTGCTATTGTATTTTTCTTCGCTCCAAGGGCTTTTCGAACCCCGATCTCTCTGGTGCGTTCGGTTACCGATACCAGCATGATGTTCATCAGGGCGATCGAAGAACCGAAGATGGTGATTATCGAGATGATCCATGCCGCAACATTTAAAACGCTGGTAATGCTAAGAATTCGGTTAATGAGGTCATCACTGCGTTCCAGGCCAAAATTGTTTTCTTCTATCGGCTTTAATCCCCTTATATTTCTGAAGGTGATGATGGCTTCATCCATGGCCTGGTCTAGAAATTCCTTATTTTCAACTTTTACGCTCAGGTTGTAATTGATATTTGGCTGAGAAAATATGGAACGCGCATGCTGAATCGGGATAAAAACCCGAAGATCCTGATTATTCCCGAAGGTGCTTCCTTTTGATTCCAATACCCCAATAACCTTGAATTTCGCACCTCGTATGCTAATTGTTCTGTTGATTGGATCCAGCCCGTTAAAGATTCCATCTTTATAATCGGCACCCACAACAGCCACATTATTATTATTCTCAATATCAAAAACATTGAATTCACGGCCTTCTTCTACTTCAAGTCCGGAATTTTGCAGGTAGTATTCGTTTACTCCAAGAACCGAAATTTCCGGATCGGTCTTTTCATTTTCATATTTGATCTCTGCGGAATTGGTTCCGGTAAAGGAAATGGCTGTTTCAGTAAAAGGGAATTCATATTTCTCCTCGAATTCCTTTACTTCCGGGTAGCTTATGATAGGATTGATCTTTCGTTCTTCATTTCCGAAGCTCTGGGTTCTGAACTCATAACGCTGAAGGTTGAAGGTATTGGCCCCCATGGAAGCAAAATCATTGCTGATGGTATTTTCCAAAGCGGCCACTGCGCTTAGGATACCTACCAGTGCGGTGATCCCTATGGCGATGATCAATACTGTTAATATGGTCCTTAATGACTGACTCCTGATCGAATCAAGGGCAATTCGGATATTTTCCCGGAAAAGTGAAAACATGTATTTATTTTTCGGTCTTACCAGATTAGACTGTAAAATTAGCCGAATGTTACTTAAAAAATCAATTTTGTTTGGGTTCGGACAAAATTTAAGATATTTGCAATCCTAAATTGCAAATTCAGCTCAAAACAGATCATGGCACAAAAACCATCCATACCTAAAGGAACAAGGGATTTTTCACCGGCAGAAGTAGCCAAGCGGAATTATATTTTCGATACGATACGAACCGAATTTAAAAAATTTGGTTTTCAGCCTATAGAAACTCCAAGTTTTGAGAATTCCTCCACGCTGATGGGAAAATATGGAGATGAAGGTGACCGCCTGATCTTTAAAATCCTGAATTCTGGTGATTTTCTGAAAAAAGCTGATCAAACGGCGCTCGCCGAACAGGACAGTACCAGGTTAACTTCAACGATCAGTGAAAAGGCTTTGCGGTACGATCTAACTGTTCCATTCGCACGCTACGTGGTACAGCATCAAAACGAGATCGAATTTCCTTTTAAACGTTACCAGATCCAGCCAGTATGGAGAGCAGACAGGCCTCAAAAAGGCAGGTTCAGGGAGTTTTTCCAGTGTGATGCCGATGTGGTTGGAAGTAACAGCCTGTGGCAGGAAGTTGAATTCGTTCAGCTATATGATTCAGTTTTTTCTGAGTTGAAACTTCAAGGCGTTAAGATCAAGATCAATAACCGGAAAGTTTTATCTGGCTTCGCTGAAGTAATCGGGGAACAGGATAAACTTATCGACTTTACTGTGGCCCTGGATAAACTGGATAAGATCGGGGAAGAAGGCGTGAAAAAGGAAATGCGCGAAAAGGGAATTTCTGAAGATGCCATTCAAAAAATACAACCTATTTTCGGGCTTCAGGGAGATTTTGCTGAAAAGATCCAGGGATTGAGAAATATTCTGGAAGGTTCAGAAACCGGAAAAAAAGGAATTGAAGAACTACAGTTCATTCAGGACGCCATTGAGGCCATGCCATTAAAAACAGCTACACTTGACCTGGATGTGACCCTGGCCCGCGGACTTAACTATTATACGGGAGCCATATTTGAAGTAGCAGCTCCAGAGAAAGTGAAAATGGGCTCCATAGGTGGAGGTGGTCGTTATGATGATCTAACCGGCATTTTTGGCCTTAAAGACATGAGTGGAATTGGAATTTCTTTCGGGCTGGACAGGATCTACCTGGTACTGGAAGAGCTTGATCTTTTCCCTGCTACGGTTACTGAGAATACCAAGGCATTGTTCATCAATTTCGGTGAAAAAGAAGCGCTGTATGCGATGAAAGCCATCAGGGAGCTTAGAGAGCACAATGTAATTTCAGAACTATATCCTGATTCAGCGAAAATGGGAAAACAGATGAAGTATGCCGATAAAAGAAGCATACCATTCGTTATTCTTGCTGGTGAGGAAGAGATGAAAAATAACAGGTTTACGCTAAAACATATGAAAACCGGGGAACAATCTATTTTTGACCTGGCCGGGCTTATTGAAAAATTAAAATAATAAGGCCCGAAGAAAATTTGAATAACACCCTCAGCATATTTGGCTGGGGGTTTTTTATTGCCTGAAAATCTGCAGGATTCTGGAAATGAAGTTTTTGATTTATCTTAATGGAATAAACTTCAAGCCAAAAATATGTCACCTTTTAGTACTACTTTTCGCGCCTTATTCGTAGGAGGATTGCTTTTTTTATTCCCTATTGTGATCTTTTTTGTGATCATTATCAAGGCTATTCAAATCGTTAGACCCATCGTACATAAACTCGCGACCATGTTGGGTATAGAAACGATTTTCGGTACTGCTACCATTGGGGTATTCGCTATCATATTTATAATTCTGCTGTGCTATCTAAGTGGTTATTTGATACATAGAGGATTACTGAAAAAATGGAATTCTTCCTTCGAAGAAACTATCTATACGCTCTTTCCCGCCTTAAGAAGGCTAAAATTCAGGTTGTTTTCAGAAGATTCTAATTCTGAAGATGATTGGAAATCTATTCTGTTTAAAAGAGATGATGCTTTTAATATCGGCTTTATCACTCATAAAAGCGAAAACGGGATACTAAGCATTTTTATCCCGGATGCCCCGGAAATAAACAATGGCGAAATAATCCTAATTGCCGAATCAAAATGTATTTATCACCATATTCCGCGAGACCAGGCCATGAAGTTATTAGTGAAATTCGGAAAGGGCTTAAATGTTAAAGAATACCGGGAAATCGAAAACCTGTAAATACTTAAAAATTAGTTGTTTATATTTATGATGGTATTATTTCAATAACAGATTTCCGGTTAAGAAAGCTGTTTACCAGCCTACTTTTAGCGGAAAGATTTAATTAACTACTATGAAAAAACAGCTAATGCTTCTCTGTCTCTTAATGGGGCTGAGCATGTCCTCGCAGGAATCTTCCAGCCTGGATACAGCCGCGGTAAGAATTCTCGATCGTATGGCAGAGGTCATAGGCGGGATGGAATCGGTAAGTTTTACTGCTGAAATTTCCCAGGATGTCTCTAAAAGCAAGTACGGCCTGGTTAAAGAATTTTCCAGTGATCAGGTTTATATGTTGGGCCCTGATAAAATGCACGTTCAGGTAAACGGATCCACTGGTCACAAGACTTACTGGTATAATGGGGAATCCCTGGTGTATTATTCGTTTAGCGAGGACAACTATTCGGTAGTAGATGCTCCTTCGAATATCGTGGACATGATGGACCAGATCAACAGGAATTTCGATATTGAATTTCCAGCTGCAGATATTTTCTTCCCCGGATTCGTAGACCTGTTGCTGGAGAATTTTGATCATATTCAGTTCCTGGGTGAAAAACCGGTAGATGGTGTTCCGTGCTTTCATATCCTGGCTTCGAACGAAAACACGAACGTCCAACTTTGGATTGCCAACGATGCTTTTTTTCTTCCCGAACGATTCCTGATCCTTCAAAAGGATGATCAAAACAAACAGTACGAGGTGAATTTTACGAACTGGCAGATCAATCCCGTTTTGCCGGTAGAAATGTTCTCTTTTGTACCTCCGCCAACAGCGAAGAACATTGCCATCATGGCTACAAAAAGTTATGCAAGGAATGATTTAAAATCTGAAAAATGAAATCAGCAGTATATACACGATATCCGTTCATAATCCTCTTAATTGTTCTTTTGTGCCTGTTGTTACCTTTAGAGGAGTTGCAGGCGCAACGAATTAACAGAGGTGGCAGAGGTGGTAGACCGCAAATGTCAAGGCCGGTTGCCAGACCCGCTCCTTCGAGACCAACAGGGAATGTTAATACACGAAATATGTCAAGACCTTCCAACCGATCCATCAACGGAGGAGCCGTAAAAGCCAGTACTAACCGCATGCCGTCAAGGGACATTAGCAGGGATAAAAAACTGGACAGGTCTGAAATCAAACGCCCGCCAACAACAAGACCCACCACAGGCAGGGAAAATAGTAACAAAGATCGTCCCGGAGATCGTAATCCCGGAGATCGTAATCCTGGAGACAGAAATCCCGGAGACCGAAATCCAGGCGGAAGGGATAAGATCGATATTGATAATAGCGGTGACCGAATCAATATTAATATCGATAACAGCCGGGATATCAATATCAGGAATACACAGGTGCGACGTAGTTCAAGAGTCTATATCAGGCCGCCTTACATCTTTGGAGGATTCAGATTTTACACCTATTGGCCCTATTACTACCATCCATTCCGACCTTTTTACTGGGGTCCTTACTGGCATCCATGGGGATATTTTGTGACCAGTTTAGCTACTACCGCGATCATCATTAGTATCGAAAATGAGCGATATCATTATGACCGTGGAACTTACTACATAGAAGAAGATGATGGCTACCGGGTCGTGCAGGCCCCTGTTGGTGCCGAAGTAAAAGAACTTCCCAGTGAGGCCCAGACGGTGCAGGTAAATGAAACCACCAATAATTATTATTACGGTGGTGCTTATTATGAAAAAGATGGTGAAATGTATAGGGTGGTGCCTCCAACTGCCGGAACCATTGTTCCTAATTTACCCGAAGGAGCCGAAGAAGTCAGGGTTGGTGAACAGACCTTTGTAAAATATGGTGAAACCTATTACCAGCCAGTACAGGTAGATGGCAAGAACATGTATGAAGTAGTTGACGTTCGAGAAGAAGAATAGAAAAAGCCTCCAAACGGAGGCTTCTTTTTTATTCGCTTGCCATATTCAAAATGCTCATCTCCTCATCGCTAAGTTCAAGCTTCATGGCATGTTCAAAGGATTTTAAATGTTCCTTTTTGGATACACTCGCAATTGGAGCTGTTATCCCTGGCCGTTGCATGATCCAGCGTAAAGCTATCGCCGCCGGTGGAAGGTTGCGTTGTTTGGAGATATCTTTCAGGGCAGTAAGGACATCTTTACCACGATCGTCAAAATAATCCTTTAAGAACATTTCCCGGTCTGTGCCTTTTACATCTTCAACCGATTCGTATTTGCCGGTTAAGAAACCACTTGCCAGAGAGAAATAACTAGCTACTCCAAGATCATTTTCCATACAAATATCCCTGATCTCATTTTCAAACTTTTCTCTTTGAACAAGATTGTATTCGGGCTGAAATACTTCATATTTAGGAAGGTCAGAGTTTTTAGCTGCATCCAGGGATTCCCGTAGCCTTTCTGCGGAAAGGTTCGAAGCGCCAATGTAGCGTACCTTTCCCTCTTTGATCAGTTGTTGGTAAGCACCAAGTGTTTCTTCTACCGGTGTCTCGTTATCATCCCAATGCGTATAATAAAGATCTATATGATCGGTTTTAAGCCGTTTTAAGGAATCTTCTACCGCTTTCATAATATGTTGCCTGGAAATGTCCTTCTCGCCACCCTGCTGCATGCTGGAGCCTACCTTGGTAGCTAGGATCAGGTTATCCGGTCTTCCGCGCTGCTGAAAATATTTTCCAAGGATCCGTTCCGATTCTCCTCCCGAGTTTCCATCGGCCCAGCGAGAATATACATCGGCAGAATCTATATGATTAATCCCCATATCGAGAATTCTATCCAGAAGATCAAACGATTCCTTTTCATTAACTGTCCAGCCAAATACGTTTCCGCCGAAGATGATAGGCGAAGTTTCAAGACTGGTGTTTCCTAAGTATTTCATAGTGACAATTTTCTTCAAAATACTAAAAGCCTGAAGGGCTTTAAATCGATTAGCGAAAATTTAACTTTCATAAAGCCCCTTATACTGTTCAAATCCAGCAAAACTGCTGGCATTTTATAAAGTTTGGTTAATTGAGGCAGGTAGATTCCCAATAACTTGGTGCGACTTCTCGAAATATTTAAATTGTAAGTAAACCAACCGAATAATTTATTTATGGACGAGATAATTGAACATCCTGAGCATGGGGCTAGAAATGAGAAAAAGGAGACTGTGATCATTAGTGGGAGCAGTGGTCTGGTTGGATTTCCATTAATTGAAAAATTAGCTAAAAATTACCGTGTTGTTGGATTGGACAGGCTTGGCCCTCCATATCCGCCACTGCAGGCAGAATGTGTTAATTTTGATATTACTGATGAGAAGGCAATAGATGCGGCCATGGAACGAATTAGATATGGCTACGGAAATAAGATCGCTGCGGTAATACACCTGGCAGCCTTCTATAGTTTCAATACCAAGGAAAGCCCGGGATATGAAGAGATCAACATAAAAGGAACCAGGAAGTTTCTAAGGCAATTACAGGATTTCGAAGTAGACCAGTTTATCTATGCCAGCTCTAATTTGATTTATAAACCAACGGAACCAGGTAGAAAAATCGATGAAGACTGTCCGGTAGAAGCTAACTGGGGTTATCCTGATTCCAAGATTCAAACAGAGGAGCTAATCAGAGAGAATAATGGTGATATTGACACTGTATTTCTAAGGATTGCCGGGGTATATGACGAACAATGCCATTCTATTCCAATCAGTCAGCAGATCAAGCGTATTTACGAAAAGGAACTGATCAGTCATTTTTATTCTGGAGATCTTGACCATGGCGACGTTTTTGTACATCTGGATGATGTGCTGGACGCCATTCTGAAAACGGTTGACAAAAGAAAGGAACTTCCTCATGAAATCGCTATTAATATAGGAGAGCCAAGTTCTCCTACCTACCAGGAATTACAGAATGCGATAGGAAAGAATTTGCATGGCAAGGAATGGGAAACCTATGAAATGCCGAAATCTATAGCCAAAGCCGGTGCCTGGACTAGAAACCTGATAGGTGACCCATTCATCAAACCATGGATGATAGATAGAGCTGATGATCATTACGAACTGGATATCAGCCGGGCCAAGGAAGTACTGGGTTGGGAACCCACTCACCGAATTATGGATACTATACCGGAAATGATCGCTAATTTGAAGAAGGATCCAAAAGCATGGTATAAGGAAAACGATTTGGATTATGACGGATAAGAACCATTTAATACCGCCAGGGTGGGACTATAATCCAGCATCCTGGTCTGAACGTATACCTATCGTTGTTCTGGCGATGATCGGCTTTTTTATTGCCGGCTATTTGTCTCTGTACCAATTTGAGGTCATTGATAGCGTATGGGAGCCTTTCTTTGGAGACGGAAGTGTTACGATCCTGAATTCCAAAGTATCGCACGTGCTGCCAATCCCAGATGCTGCCCTTGGAGCATTCGGGTATTTGGTAGATGCCGTTACCGGAATAATTGGCGGTACAGGTAGATGGAAAAAAATGCCGTGGATCGTGATCGTGTTTGGTTTGGCCGTTGGCCCGCTTGGTTTTGTAAGCGTTATGCTGGTAGTTTTTCAGCCGGTATTATTTTCGGCCTGGTGTACCTTATGCCTGGCATCAGCGGTAATTTCAATAGCCATGATTGGCCCTGCCATGGATGAGATGCTGGCCAGTCTGCAATTCATGAAAAAAGTTCACAAATCTGAGGCATCAACCTGGAAAGTTTTCTGGGGTTCTTCATCTGAAATTAAAAAAGTAGAATAAGTATGTGGGCGAGAATAATCAATGTTTTATTAGGATTATGGCTGATGATAGCTCCTGGAATTTTTCAGTATTCATCTGCAGCCGCTGATAATGGACATATTGCGGGACCAATTATCATAACATTTTCCGTGGTAGCCATCTGGGAAGCAACACGGGTCGTAAGAAAATGGAATTACCCAATTGGCATCTGGTTACTGGTTGCGCCCTGGATCCTGGGATATGATAGTACAATTGCCATAATAAGCGATATAGGGGTAGGAGTTCTGGTCCTGATTTTTGCATCGGTTCGAGGAAAAGTTGAAAAAAGTTATGGTGGCGGCTGGTCTTCCCTTTGGAAAAGTTAATAAACCCTGCTTTTCATTTTTTTATTATTACAATTATGAAAGCTTATTAGCTTTAAATAAGCTTATTACTTGATAATTATCATTGCTAATTCTGCTCTTTTGTATTTTCTTTAATGAATAAAGTTCAGAGGAATGCACGAAATCAGCATATAACACGAAATATTCTTTACTTTGCATAACAAACTGTAATACAGGTTATTGACCTCTGTAGCTTTCTGTTTATATTTAATACTTTAATCAGTACGAAGGTGACAGGTAGCGCCAATAACAACAAGTTTTTGGCCTTTTTTGAGGAGGCTGGTGAGCTGGTATTATTTACGGGCCGTTTTTTTACTGAAGTATTTAAACCACCTTTTGAAATCAAGGAACTGCTGAGGCAGTGTTACCAAATGGGCAACAAATCGCTGTTGTTGGTTGGAGTTACCGGTTTTATCCTTGGGCTGGTTTTTACCCTGCAGTCAAGACCAACGCTCATGCAGTTTGGAGCCGAGTCGTGGATGCCTTCCATGGTGAGTATATCCATCGTTCGCGAAATTGGACCAGTAATTATCGCGCTTATTTGTGCCGGAAAGATCGGTTCGGGAATAGGAGCCGAATTAGGAAGCATGCGGGTGACCGAGCAAATAGACGCCATGGAAGTTTCTGGTACCAATCCCTTTAAATATCTCGTGGTAACCCGAATCGTTGCGACCACGCTTATGCTTCCTCTACTGGTTATAATTGGGGATGCGATCGCGTTACTGGGATCTGCGATCATAGAAAATCTTAAAGGTGAAGTATCCTTTGTGCTGTATTTTAACCAGGTATTTGATGCCCTGAGTTTTTCCGATCTTATTCCCGCTACGGTAAAGACTTTTTTCTTCGGATTTGCCATTGGCCTGGTGGGCTGTTACAAAGGATATAATTGCTCAAAAGGAACGGTTGGAGTGGGGGAAGCCTCTAATGAGGCCGTAGTATATACCTCTATGTTACTATTCGTGATCGACTTTATCGCGGTTTTTGTGACCGATATATTTTATGGATAATGAAACATTCAGAAAACATAGCGCCCATTCTGGAAATTAAAGACCTGAGAAAATCATTCGGCGAAAAGCATGTTCTTAATGGTTTTAATCTGAAGCTGTTCGAAGGAGAGAACCTGGTGGTCATGGGTAAATCAGGTTCGGGAAAATCGGTCATGGTAAAATGCCTGGTTGGCCTGATGCAGGCCGATAGCGGGATCATCAGGATCAAGGAACAGGATATAGAAGTACTGGGCAGGACCGAACTGGATCTGCTTCGAACTCATATTGGATTTCTCTTCCAGGGAAGCGCACTTTATGATTCCATGACCGTTCGGGAGAATCTTGAATTTCCGTTAAGAAGGCATAAAAAACAGCTTCATTTGCAGGAAGATACTGAAAGCCTGGTGCTGGAAGCTCTTAAAAATGTTGGTCTGGAACATACTCTCGACCTAATGCCTTCTGAACTTTCTGGCGGAATGCAACGGCGTATTGCACTGGCGCGAGCCTTAA
Organism: Christiangramia bathymodioli; assembly: GCA_009735695.1. GTDB lineage: Bacteria > Bacteroidota > Bacteroidia > Flavobacteriales > Flavobacteriaceae > Christiangramia > Christiangramia bathymodioli. The sequence continues at coordinate 55,415 of SRSL01000006.1, read as the reverse complement.
TTCTGAAGCCTGAGATCATACTTTACGATGAACCTACAACCGGTCTTGATCCTATCACTTCCAAGGAGATAATTCAGCTAATGAGAAGTATTCAGGAAACCTATAATACCTCTTCATTGATCATTACTCATGATGTGGATTGCGCCCGGGTCATTTCAAATAGAATGATTCTTCTGGTAGACGGCATCAACTATGCGGAAGGCACTTTTGATGAATTATCGAAATCTCAGGACCCCAAAGTGAAAGCCTTCTTTAAAACTTGAAGACATGGAAAAATCGACTTCACAAAAGATAAGATTAGGGGTATTCGTGACCCTGGGGTTATTAATGCTTATCGCGGCGCTGTATTTCATTGGAAACAGGCAGCATCTATTCACCCGGAACATGGCAGTTTTCGCTGAATTTGAAAATGTAAATGGTTTGCAAATAGGAAATAATGTTCGATACTCGGGTATTAATGTAGGTACGGTGAGCAAAATAGAGATGATTGGCGATTCGAGAATCGTTGTTCAAATGATGGTGGAAGAATCAACAGGGCGATTCATTAAAAGAGACGCCATTGCCTCTATAGGTTCAGACGGGCTGGTGGGCAGTATGGTGGTGAACATTCTTCCAGGCCAGGAAGATTTGAATCCTATCAGTACAGGAGATACCATTGACACGTATAGCCGTATAGGTGCAGATGATATGCTTTCCACGCTTAACGTGACCAATGAGAATGCCGCATTGTTGACTTCTGATCTACTGAAAATAACAGATAAAATATTAGAAGCCAGGGGAACGCTCGGTGTTCTGGTAAGTGATACCACCCTGGCCAGGGATATTCAGATAACACTGGCTAATCTTAAGGAAACCAGCGCAGAAACCAGCAGGGCTATGAAAAAGATCAATAGGGAACTGGCCGGGATCAATATGAAGGAAAGTGCAGCTGGAACTTTACTGAGCGATACGTTATCCCGGGATCGAATTGAACATTTGATAAGGAACCTGGATTCGGCTAGTTTACAGATCATCGATATAACCGCCCAGGTTAATCATATGCTTCAGGAGATCAGGGAAGGAGAAGGTGCCCTTCATTATCTTACACAAGACAGGGAGCTGGTTCAGAATATAGATACCACGATGGTCAATATCAAGGAGTCTTCAGTTAAGCTCAATGAGAATATGGAAGCCTTAAGGCATAACTGGCTTTTTCGCGGATATTTCAGAAAACTGGAGAAACAGGAGCGAAAAAAGGCTGGTAATTAAAGATAGTTTAACAGCTATTGCCTTATTATTAACGTTCTGCCGAAGGTCAAATCCTTAACTTGGAAAGAACCAAAAATCGTAGATGATGAGAATTGCATTGATTTGCCTTTTATTTCCATTTATTGTAAATGCTCAAAAAGTAGCCGACAAATTTACGCTGTCAACCGCTGGCTTTGAAGATTCGGTTATTAAGGAATATCCTGGAAAAACCGATTCGCAGTTGTTTCTGGCTGCTAAGATGTGGGCAGAATTTACCATTTCTAATACTCAGGAAGCCAAAACAAGAGAGATCAAAGATCAGTATTTAGAATACCAGGTTTTTGTTCCGGAGGCATTTAGTATTGAAGATGATGGAAGCACCTATACCTGGGATGCCATGTTCGATGTGGCTTTCAGGTTTGAAAATGAGAAGATTCGGTACGACGTAGAAATTGTAGAGCTTTCGAGTCCCGATGCACCTGCGTTTCAGATTGTTGGAGGAACCAATGACTGGGCGTTCTACTCCGATATAAATTCTGAACCTTACCCGTTAACTTCTGAAGCCAGAAAGATCATGGAGGATATCGTTAATGATTTTATTCGTGGCGTTTCAGCTTATGTAAACAGGGATGCGGAGGTTCCAGAGAAAAATTAAGACTTAAATTAAAAACCGAAACAGATCCCGGCAATTGGTCGGGATTTTTTTATGAATGATTTTTCTGAAAACTGAGTTTCATCATATTTTATATTTCCTGTATGAATTAAATTGAGGTTGATTTTGAAATAAGACCATTATGAAAAAGATTCTTTTACCTACCGATTTTACTCCCGTTGCCGAATACGCCTTGAAGTATGCCGCAAATCTGGCGAGTTTATACGACGCAGAGATCATCGCTCTTTACATGATCAAAAGGGAAGATGCTTTTTTAAGCAGGAAGGAAGCTATGGAACTGTATGAAAATATCGATTACCATAAACGTATACACGAGTCTTTTGATAAATTCCTGGACAAGGATTTTCTTTCCGGAATTAAAGTTAGAACCGAGATCAAGAGGCAGGTTGAATTTGATAAGATCGGGGATCTTTCAGACCTGCTCGATTTTGATGCGATCGTTATGGGAACCCATGGCGCCCATGGCCTCGAAGGAATTTTTATTGGCTCCAATACAGAAAAAGTTGTGCGATCTGCCAGTGTTCCGGTATTTGTGGTTAAAAGAACCCAGCCTTATTTTAACCTGAAAAAAGTGGTCATGGCCTGCGACCTGAACAGTGATATGATTCCTGCTTTTAAAAAAGCCGATGAATTCCTCAAATCACTTTCTCTTGATTATGACCTGCTATATATAAACACTCCGGAAGACTTTATGAGCACGGGTTTGATGGAAAAAGATGTGGAGAAATTCTTTGAGGAACAGGCTATCCAAAGAAAGGAATTTAAGAACAAAGTGATCTTTTATGATGATTTCAATATCGAAGCGGGTATTTACAATTATGCCGAAAAAGTAAAAGCCGATCTTATAGTGATGCCTACTCACGGACGAAAAGGCCTTTCAAGGATCATTTTCAACAGCCTGGGAGAAAAAATGGCGAATCATTCAAATATTCCGGTACTCACCGTTAAAGTTTAGGTTTTAAAAAGAGAATCCAGTTTTGAAAGGATTATAAGTTCAGATTTGTTGACATCGGCATAGGAATGTGCAATTCGGGAAGCTGTTTCCATTATCAAATCTTTGCGCGCCTGGGTGAAAAGGGATGGATTTTCATTATAAAAATCCCTGAAATTTTCGAAACTGGTTTCAGACCTGGAATTATTGTATTGAAGCCAGTCGAATACGATCTCCATCTGGTGAATTACATCTGAACCGAAATGATCTTTATAATCCTCGGTTTCTTTCCATTTTTCCAGGATCAGTTTCTTTAAGGTTTCGATCTCCCTTGGATGCACCACTTTATCGGCAGCGGCCACTGCATAGAAAAGCGATCCTAATTTTTGATAGAATCGGTCCTTTAAATCATCTTCTAATTTCACAACCAAACATTTTTATAAAGATAAGTAAGACATCGCTAAGCTCCGTAAAAAACACATCTTAAAATTTATCTAAGTCACTGATAAATAGTTTTTTATATTTAATGAGGTGATTTTGTAATGCTCATTCAGGATAATTTTAAGTACAGGTGAAAATCCTAAAAAATCCGTCATAAAATGCTCAAAAAGGCCCATTCGGAAAGTATTGAAGATTTGCTCAGTAGTTTGAATACTGATGCAGTTTCAGGTTTAACTTCCGAAGAGGCCGCAATTCGTTTGAAAAAATATGGACCTAATCTCCTAAGCAGGAAAAAGCCAAAAAGTATCTGGAAGATTCTTTTAGAACAATTTTCAAATCCTATTGTTTTCATCCTGGTTGGCGCAATGATACTTGCTTTTCTTTACAGCGAAAATATTGAAGGGATCGCTATCCTGCTGGTTATTATTATTAATACTATTATCGGGTTTGCGATGGAATATCAGGCGATTAAATCGTTTGACGCTCTTAATAAAATGGTGCAGACGAATTCCAGGGTGATCAGGGATTCTCAAGAAATCACAATTCCATCCAGACTTCTGGTACCTGGCGATATACTTTTAGTAAGGGAAGGGGAAGTAATACCCGCAGATTCCAGGATTCTTAAGCAGCAAAGCCTACTCGTTAAGGAATCTATGTTAACCGGCGAAAGCGATGAAGTAGGAAAGAACGAAACTATTTTACCTGAAAAAACACGTATCACCGAGCAAAGCAACATGCTATTTAACGGAACCCTTGTATCACGAGGAAATGCCAGGGCCGTAGTTAGTTTAACAGGTGATAAGACCGCGATTGGAGAAATAAGTGAAATTACCCGTAGCGCCCGTAAGAAAAGACCGCCTCTCCAAAAGAAACTTACTAGGCTCACCAACTGGCTCATCATTCTTACCCTGGTACTTTCTGTTTTAATTGTGCTTACCGGTCTTTTTACTGAAAATGACCTGGAGCTCATGCTTAAGACCGGGATCGCTCTGGCTGTAGCCGCCATTCCTGAAGGTTTACCAGTAGTAGCTACCATTACTCTGGCGAGGGGAATGGTAAAACTCTCCAGGCAGAATGTGGTGATCAAAAAGCTTGATTCTGTCCAGACCCTTGGTGAAACCAACACGATATGTACCGATAAAACCGGGACACTTACCGAAAACAAAATGCGCCTTAAAGTCCTTCAATTTTACAACACCAAAATGGATGTTTCAGAAGTGAAAAATAGGACTTTGACTGAAGGACGTGCGGAACTATCAGAATTTTTAAAAATAGCGGTTCTGTGCAATGATGCCGAACCCGTTGAAGCATCCGAAAAAGGAGATGCTATCGATAACGCCCTCATGGATTTCGCCCGGAAATCTATGGCAGATGTGCCAGAAATGATCCGAAATCATGAGCCGGTATGGCAAATCCCATTCGATGTAATTAAAAAACTGATGGCCACCTTCAATAAGGATGGAGAAAATTATATTCTGAATGTTAAGGGTGCACCTGAATCTATTATTAAACGATGCCGTTATGTGCTGATTGATGCTAAGGCCGAGCCAATGTTAAATTCGGAAGAATGGAATAAAAGGGTTCAGAATCTGGCGGCCGACGGATTAAAAGTACTGGCTTTTGCCAATAAAAGCTTTAAAACTCTTACTGATCAAAAAGAAGGAATGCAGGATCTTGTTCTGGTCGCGATCGCAGGTTTTCTGGATCCACCCAGGCAGGATGTGGCAAAAGCGGTACAGGTTTATAATGAGGCCGGAATTTCAGTAAAAATGATCACGGGAGATCATCCCGGCACTGCAGAAAATATCGCAAAGGCCATAGGAATAATCCCAGCTAAGCAAGCCTATGGATCATGTATCCAGGGTATTGAATTTACAGAGCAGAATAAGCAGGATATGCAGTTTAAAAAGAAACTTTTAAATGCAAGGGTTTTTGCCCGGATGCTGCCCTCACAAAAGCTGGAACTGGTGAAATTCTTTCAGGAAAATGAAGGAGTAGTGGGAATGCTGGGGGATGGGGTGAACGACGCTCCAGCTCTAAGTGAGGCAGATATCGGTATCGCAATGGGAATTAGAGGCACGGAGGCTGCAAAGGAAGTAGCTGATGTGATCCTGCTGGATGATAAGTTTACCGCTATCAAACTCGCTATCCAACAAGGGAGGGCAATTTTCGAGAATATCAGGTATTTCGTGATATTCTTAATTTCATGCAATTTAGCTGAGGTGGTTTCGGTTTCTATAGCTTCTTTTACCAATCTCCCATTGCCATTGCTCCCCATGCAGATCCTTTTTCTAAACCTGGTAACCGATGTTTTCCCTGCACTTGCCCTGGGGATGGGAAAAGGGAGTGAAAATTTAATGAAACAACCACCTCGGCCACCTTCAGAAGAATTGCTAACGAAACACCACTGGCTTGCAACAATTAGTTATGGACTGTCTATAACCCTGAGCGTTATTGGCACGGTTGTCTTCGCTCATTATTACCTGGATGCCGATCCTGTGCAGACCAATAACCTCGCCTTTAATACCCTGGTGCTGGCACAGTTGGTTAATATTTTCAACCTGCCTGCAGCCGAAAATTCCTTTTTTAAAAATGAGGTTACTACCAATAAATGGGTGTGGATAGCCCTGGCAGTGTCGGTATTCATCACGTATCTTGGCTATCGCATAGGTTTTCTTAGCGAAGTCCTTTCTCTAAAGGATCTCCGAATTGAAGATGTTTTGATATCGCTTTCATTTGCAGTACTCTCTGTTTTGGTTTCTCAGTTATTGAAGCGAAGTAGAATAATGAGATTCTAGCTTTATAGAATACATTAGTTTTGGTTATTCATTTCTTTTATGCATCTGCATCATATCCAGCACCAGGCCGGCCCAGGTGAAATTTTTGGCTCCATATCCTTCTCCTGTAAAGGGATTGTAATACTCCCTGAATCCGCTTTTTTCAACCAGTTTTACGATCGCATCAATTAATTGTTGGGCTTCTTCTTCGTATCCTTTATTCAGCATATATTGATGCATGAACCAGTTATTAAAGATCCAGGTGGGCCCTCGCCATATATACATTGATTCTTCGGGATTAAAAGCAGGATCATTGATTGCCAGAGATGGGATGGGATATTTTGTATCGAACTCATTTTCATTAAAAAAATGTCTTTTCATCACCTTGTCACAAACATCTTCTGGCATTCCATCGATCACCACCGGAAAAAAAATGGTAGGAGTAAGGATTCGTAATTTCCTGTTCTTTTCGCTAAAGAGATCGTAAAAGGCAGCATCAGGTTCGTCATACATTAAGTTCAAAATAGAGTCTCTTACCCTAACATAACGATCTTTATATTTCTGTGCATCAATATCACCCATTATTTCACAAAGTTCACCCAGGGCCTTCAAATTCTGAGCGTAAATAGTATTAAAACCGGCATCTTCAACCCTGAATTTATCCCTGCGTCTGATTTTTAGATGATCGTAATTATGCCAGAAATTCCGGAAGTCTATCTCCACCACTTTCCAGAACAGCCTTTTATTGGCCTGCTTATGAGAAAAGCCAATAACAGGATCATACGACGCTTTCCAATCCATACCCGATTCAAAAGGTGAAATTATCGACATCAGTCCGTCGTCATCAAAATCCCTGTTTCTGGATAGCCATTCAAAATAGAGTTTTAGTTTAGGAAGCATTTCCTTCAGGTACTCTTTATCCTTTGTTGTCTCATATATCTTCTGAAGAGTTTGTGCTACCAGAGGAGGTTGAATTAAAGAACTCATATGAGTGCGAAGCAGGTCTCTCCCTAAACTGATCTTATTCTGAAATATATCTGTGATCCTGGCGGGATAAACATTGTTCCAGTAATGAATGTGTCCCACAAAACCGGTAGATTCCTGCATGGCAAATAGTGTCCTGAAGGTCTTTTTAGCCAGGTCACTTTTATCTAAGGCACACAGGATATATACATGAAAACAGGTATCCCAGAAATATTGATAACTATACTGTTCAGTTGAAGGTTTTATAAAGGTGTACTCCACTCCCTTACTATCACTGTAACCTGTAACAAGGTTATCCATTAAAATTTTTTCTACCTTTTCTTTTAATTCTTCCTCGGCCATTAAAATTTAGTTGATTTAAGAAATACTATTTTGAAAAGAATAACTGCATAAAGGCCGTCCCCAATAAGGTTCCGCCAACCAAAGCAATGGTTTTTCTATTTTCATAAATCTTATCGTAAACACTATAATTTTTTGCCTGGTCGTCAAATTCACCATGGGATCCCTGATCGCCGGGCACTGGTTCATAAAGGTTATTTTGCCTGTCTGGTTCTTCCTGTTTATCTGTTAGCTGGCCACTGATTCCATTTTTGGCCATAAAATGATCCAGGTATTCAGGTACGAGCTTATTACCCCACACTGTTTGAACAGTCGAAAATCCTACCATTCTAAGTCTTTCTCCAGATTCAGCAACTTCAAGAACAGCTCTAGCTGCGACTTCCGGCTGAAAGATTTTACCCATAGGTTTCGGTTTTTTATCAAACCTTGTTTTCACCCATCCGAATTGAGTAGTATTCATCGCCGGTAGGTGTACAATTGATAGATCGACGTTAATATTGTCATGAAGCAATTCGGACCTTAAGGATTCAAAGAAGCCCTGGATGGCGTGTTTGGAAGCACAGTAAGCAGATTGCAATGGAATTCCTCTATACGAAAGAGCAGATCCAATAAGAATTATTTTTCCGCGATTGCGCTCTTTCATTTTATGTAAGGCAGCCAGGGTCCCATAAACCTGTCCCAGGTAAGTTACATCGGTCACCCTTTGATATTCATCAGGCGTCATGTCTATGGCTTTGCTGAAAACACTGACCATGGCGTTATTGATCCAGATATCAATTGGGCCCAGGTTTTCTTCGGCGAAATCTGCCGCAGCGTTCATTTGATCAGCTTTTGCTACATCGGCTTCATAGATCCATGCCTTCCCGCCTAAGTCTTCCACCTCTCTTTTTGCCCCCTCCAAACTATCTCTTCCGCGGGCAATTAAAAGTATTTTAGCTCCTTTTTTTGCAAATTCTTTGGCTATTGCTCTTCCTACTCCTGCTGATGCACCTGTTATAACAACCGTTTTATTTTTCATTTTTCTTTTTTTTGATTAGGAATTCTTTCGGCTTGAAATTAAATTTAGGGATTTAGTTCTCCTTAAATCAACCTTTTAAGATAGTTTTACCTTCTTCCTCTGAATTTTACTTTTCTTTAATATAATAAGAAACTATAAGCTGTTAAATTGATACTGAATCATTAAATGCTTATAGAATGGAACATCTAGGAAAAAAGAATTGGGTTATTGCAGAAGGCTATATTCCTACTTACGGCAATGGGCCGAAACCAGAATTTACCAGTCACGAGACTGCCTGTATTTTGAATACCGGCGATATTGAGGCCAATATTAAGATCACAATTTTTTTTGCTGATAAAGAACCGGTAGGACCATATGAAATAAAGGTTGGGGCAAGACGAACTTCGCACCTGCGTTTTAATGAGCTTGAGAAACCTGAGCCAATCCCTAAGGGAGCCGATTATTCTTCGGTTATAGAGTCTGATGTGCCTATAGTTGTTCAGCATACCCGGCTGGATTCGAGACAGGCAGAAAATGCGCTTCTTTCTACAATGGCATATTCGCAGTGAGCAACCAAAGTGTTAATTACAAAAAACTGCCATGGTGGGCGATAAAAAGTGGGTAGCCTTGACTAGATCAATGGAAACTCTTTACCACTGCTGAAGTTAAATTCTTTGATTTGGAGAAAAAAGGTGCATCTAATCCAACTCCAGAGGGTAAATAGTGAAAGAATAAAATTCTAACCAATAAAATCAATAGACTATGGGAGATTCAAAAAAGAAAGGAAATGATGAAAACCTTGGAATGGCCGGCAGGGGAGTAAGCAGGCCAATGGCCGAGAAAGAGGTAAAGAAATCTTCCAAAAAAGATAAGGATAATGGTGGTATGGACCGTATCAAGATGCTTCATATGCATCATAAACAAACACTTTGGGTGTATTGGATGATCATAATTTTAGGAGCCTGGCTCATGGTTTCACCTTTTTCTTTTGACTACGGGAAAGACATCGTTCAGCCTTCCGGTGGTCGCTCCATCTGGTTAAGCGATTCCATGAGGGTGATGATAATGAAATGGAGTGACATTATTAGCGGACTTATCTTAATAGTTTGCGGATGGCGTTCTCTAACTCCCAACCGACCGATTAGTTTATGGATAGCTTGTTTCGTAGGAATCTGGCTGAACTTCGCCCCGGTGATTTTCTGGGCGCCAAATGCATATATCTATAATAATGATACGATCGTAGGAGTATTAATTATAGCCTTAACCATTTTGATTCCCGGTATGCCCAATATGATCACTTACATGAAAATGGGCAGTAAAATTCCACCTGGATGGTCTTATAACCCTTCCAGCTGGCCTCAAAGATGGATCATGATCGTACTGGCTTTTTTCGGTTGGATCGTTTCTCGCTATCTCGGGACTTTTCAGCTTGGATATATCGATTATGCCTGGGATCCTTTTTTCGGAGAAGACACTATGAAGGTACTTAATTCCAATATGTCACACTCCTTACCGGTTTCTGACGGAGCCTTTGGGGCCTTAGCTTACACTTTTGAATTCCTTATGGGCTGGATGGGTAGTCCTTCCCGTTGGCGCACCATGCCATGGATGGTAACCTTTTTTGGAATCCTTGTGATCCCGTTAGGATTGGTGCATATATTCCTCGTTATTTCCCAACCCCTGGTAGTAGGAGAGTGGTGCACCTTTTGTTTACTGGCTGCCGCGATCATGCTGCCTATGATTCCTCTGGAGTTCGATGAAGTCATCGCTATGGGTCAGCACATGGTTCAGGCTAAAAAACGAGGTGATAATATGTGGCATGTATTCTGGAAAGGTGGAAAACCTTTTGAGGAAAATGAAGATGATCGTACCACCGAGCTAATAGACCTTCCCCAAAAACCGGTCGCTGTATTCAAATCATCAGTTTGGGGAATGAGTGTGCCCTGGTCTCTCGCGGTATCTACCATATTAGGAATAGGGGCTATGTGTGCTCCAGCCATTTTCGGAATTGAAATAAAAGCCACTGCCGCAGATGTGTTCCATCTGGGAGGTTCTTTAGTGGTGGTGACCTCGGTGATTGCTATGGGTGAAATTGTAAGACTGGGTAGGTATTTTAATATTTTACTTGGAACTGGCCTGGCGGTTATTCCGTGGTTTCTTGAAAGTGGAACTATTGGGTTAAATATTACTGGATTAATACTTGGAATTTGCATCGCTGCACTGGCAATTCCTAGAGGTCCTGTTTTTGAGAGATATGGATTGTGGGATAAATATGTGAAGTAAAAAAATCTGGTCGATTTTTTTCAGAATATAGCACATAAGTAACAAACTCTTCCATAAAAAAATCCCTACAAAAATGTAGGGATTTTTTCTTGTAGCGAGACCGATCCCGATTCGTCGGGAGAACTCGGGTCCGCCTCTGGTGGATATGAATCCTCCTATTCGTAATAAGAAAGTACCTGGGATTTGATCCAAAGTCGCCCTTGTCCAGATTTAAGAAACTTTTCTCTTCTCATGGCTTCAAATTTAGTAGAATGAAACTCAACTAAAATCACCATCCAGGGTCTAAATCTGGTCGTGTATCCTTTCTTTGAATAAATATTATGGGAATAAAATCGTTGGATTAACGAAGAAGTGTACCCGATATAAATCTTATCGAATTTTTCAGAATATAGCACATAAGTAACAAACTCTTCCATAAAAAAATCCCTACAAAAATGTAAGGATTTTTTCTTGTAGCGAGACCGAGATTTGAACTCGGGACCTCCGGGTTATGAAAATATTCTGCTAGAAGTCAAATTTATACAAAATACTTGAAAATCAATTAGTTATCTTTGTTTTGGTAAATTTTGATATTATATAATATGGCCTAAAATCAACCGATTCTGTACTTATTCTGTACTAGTTTTTAGGTATAAATTATTATATTACAAGGTTTTAAATCCTAACTGTATGGCAAATTTAAAGATTGTTTTGAGAAAAAACATGAAAAAGAAGGATGGAAGGATACCTCTGGCCTTAAGAATTAGCGAAAATTATAAAACGAATTATGTTTGGCTGGGACATTCTGTATTTGAAAAAGATTGGGATGACGTTGCTTGTAAGGTTAAAAAGACTCATCCAAACTTTAAGCAGTTAAATAACTTTTTGATGAAAAGGATGATTGAAGTCAATGATATCTATTTCAATGCAGAGAAAAAAATTACGCCAAGGCAAATAAAACAAAAATTAAAAGGGCCAGATGGCTCTAAATCATTCTTTACTGTTGCCACTGAACATATTCAAAGTAAATATGACACGGGAGTTTTTTCAGTTGCTAAAGCGCAGTTATCAATACTATATAATATTGAAGAATTTATACAACTAAAGAATTCGAGAAGTAAGGCAAAAATCATCCAAGAAATTAAACAAAGACGGTTAAAGCGAGTGAGCGAGGCAAGAAGATCTAAATATCACTGGATGGATGGGGTTGCATATTTTAAAAAAAACAATAACCTGCGATTCCGGGATATTGACGAGTCTTTTATTAGAAAATATAAGACATTTTGTTCTTCTTACCTGAATCAAAAACCAAGGACAATAACCAATCAGCTTATTTTCATTAGAACTCTTTATAACATTGCAATTAAAGAAGGAGTAATTGCCCAGAAATATTATCCTTTTGCTGGTGAGAAAGAGAAAATTAGAATATCCTCAGGCAATAAAATTGGATTGAATGTAGAAGAAATTGAGAAAATAGAATCACTCGAATTGGAGAAGTATTCAACTATATGGCATACTCACAACATATGGTTGTTTTCTTTTTATTTTGCCGGGATGCGAATCTCAGATGTAATTAAATTAAAATGGTCTGATTTCAAGGATAACCGTTTATACTATGTCATGGAAAAAAATGGTAAACCTTTAAGTTTAAAAATTCCTGATAAAGCTAGGATTATAATTGATTACTATCGCCCAGATAAGAATTTCAATAACGGATATTTATTTCCTTTTTTACGGGAAGTAGATGAAACTCAAGCCGAACTAATTTATACACGGACAAAGAGTACCACTAAACTTCTCAATAAATATTTAAAAAGAATAGCTAAACTCTGTGGCATTGATAAAACATTATCGAATCATATAGCCCGTCATAGTTTTGGAAATATTGCAGGTGATAGAATTCACCCTTTAATGCTGCAAAAGTTATATAGGCATAGTGATTTAAAAACCACTTTAAATTATCAGGCAAATTTTATTCATCGTGATGCTGATGAGGCTTTGGATAATGTGATCAATTTTTGATTTAGTAATTTTAAATTTATTATCGAACTTACTCAAAAGTATTTTGGTTAAAGCGTCACTTTGCGATTTCTCAAGTTTTGAAACCAATTCTGCTCACCCAACTTAATACACTTGAAATCAAGGTTTAAATCAGATAAGATTTGTGACACTGTGGATATGCATCTCGGAGAAGCCATTTTTTTTATATGGATAGTACTTCTCATAAGTTGAAAAAAAGCTTAATTAAATCAAAGTTTTTAAGTATATGATTAATAGTACCGCTACATCAATAGGGCCACCATTGCCAAAATACCCAGCACTTTATCTTTTTTAGTAACAAACTTTTTTTGTTGGTTAATTTTGTTCTTGTCTCTTCTTCTGTTTCTCCTACTTTCGCTCATCTTCTATTAGAAACTTTATGAGTTAAGAATTTTCCATATTATTAATCCCTAACTTATTGAATTGTTGCTCTCACCTCACCACATTTTAGCATTGACTGTCCATCAGAAGGATTTTTTTTATTTCTTCTTCCACACTCAACCAGTAAGCACCCTTATTGTTATTGGCCATAGGACAAAATTCTCTATATACTTTTTTGTTTATTCCAAATAACTGAACACCATTAATCATATGCGCAGACAAGTGTTTAAAGTGGTCTCTCTGCTTAGAAATATCTGTTGCAGAATTTTGTAATTCCTATTGAAGTGTTATCCAATGGTTATGTGCTTTATCATCCTTTAGTAACTTCATATGTATATTTTTTAAAGATTGTGTTATTTGGTTTCCCGGTTGTTGTGCATTATCATTAACCAAAGCATCTTTTAATAAAATATAATCATCAAAAACCTGTTTTAACTGGCCTTGAAATTTGTTTGAAACAGCTATCCTTTCATTCATTTCCGAATGGTCAGTATTCCCCTTACTATCTCCAGAACTGTTCCGTTGCATTCCCAAATGCCCTTCGTGGCCGGCCATTGTCTTGCCACCAGCTGTGTTCATCATACTTCTTATCTTGTAACTGTGCAGCAGCATCTACTGTAAACGTACCATTAGTTACCACTTCATCACCATTTTTAAGGCCTTCAAGAATGGCATAGGTATCACGACTGGCATTACCCAAGCGTACTTCCCTCATCTCAAAAATAGGCTGGTCTGGTTTTTTTTAACGTATACGACAGAGCGTTCACGCGTCCACATAACTGCTGTTGCAGTATTAGAAACAATATTTATAGCATTTTGTTGAGTACCTTCAATCATACCTTCTACGAACATCCCTGGTTTGAACAAATAGTTTTTATTATTAAGTACTGCTCTAACTACAACGGTCCGGGTAGAAGAATTTAACAAGGGGTCAATAAATGAAACTTTGGCATCAAATATTTCATTGAGATATGGTTAGTAGTCACTTGTATCGACTGTCCTTCCCTTAATGAAGCAATTTGGTTCTCATAAGCATCAAATTCTGCCCTAACCATGTTAAGATTTGCTATCTTATATAGAGGTTGCCCCTTAACGTAGTCGCCCTCTTCAACCATTTTTTGTGTTACCGTTCCAAAAACGGTTGCAATTCCGGAAAATTTTCTTGTACTTTTCCAGCGGTCTCTATAGCATTGACTTGTTTTTCTGAAAGTCTCCAAAGCTTTAGTTTATTCTTTACATCTTTGTAGAGTTCTGGCTGTGATTCCTTTAATGATGCTGCCGTGAGCAATTCTTGTTGCGCAAAACTAATTCAGGCGAATAAACGGTTGCCAAACGTTGTTCGGCGGCTACACTTTCTCCAGTAGAATTAATATAAAGATTTTCAATCCTTCCGCCAAAATAGGTGACCTGTACAGAATTGGACTCTTTATTGGTCTTTATCTTCCCCGATAGTTTTAAGTTTTCTTTTCCCATCTGGCTTTGTCCTACGACCGACGTTTGTATATTGGCAAGAGCCATCGCATTTTCGGTCATCTTAATTTCATCTTCAGACAGACCATCTGCTTCAGCCTCAGCTGGAATCAGGTCCATTCCGCAAATAGGACAATCACCTGGTTCGGGTTGCATAATCTGCGGATGCATTGAGCAGGTCCACATTTGTTCAGCAGTTTCACCTGAATGGTCGTGCGAATCTGACATATCGGATAAGTCCTTTACCGCTTGTTCATCATTTCCTGACCCTCCAAATATAAGCCATCCTCCCAGTAGCCCAGCTATTAAAGCCAGGCCTAAAAATATTAAATTCTTTTTTATCTGTTTAAAATTTTATAGTTTTTTGAAAATGAGAAACTAAAAATTTCTGCACATTCAGGAATTCGCATAAAAAATTTAATCATATCGGTTGGTATACAATGATAAAATTTGTTTATGCTTATTTCATAATATTAGTTTTAAAAGAAATAGTACAAGGACTATTCCTCTTTTTGGTTTTCCAATCTGTAAATAATCATTTTCATTTGTGCGATGTCCCGCAACTGCGCTTCCATAATTTCCTCAGCAAGTTTTTTGGCTTCTGGGTCTTTTATTTCGGCTCTTTTACTCGTCAAGACAGCAATAGAGTTGTGTTGAATCATTGCCTTCATCCAAAGTACATCACCTACTGTTGATTTTGATGACGTACCAGTCCCAATGGACTTACAAAGAATATTACCCCCACCCCCTGATGAACAGATATGTTTTTTTATTGTTCTTAAATCCCTTAAATTTTCTTCAAATAAGTGGAAATCTAAAAACCAATCCTGCCCATAAAACAGATCATTAAAAAACTTCGACTAAAGCTACTGCAATCCCTGTAAATACCATCGGATGTAGCAACCGAGCAAAACTGGAAATTGAGTAGTTGAATGGGGCGTTAACGATACCCCAACCAACAAAAAAGTCTAGCAGTAAAACAGCTGTCAGTTTATTTTCTATGAGAAATTTTATGCCTTTATTTAGCATATGTATTAATGATTAGGTAGTCGAATAAAATCCTGATAGATCAGAAAATTAAAAACAACGAAATGAGCACAAAATTGTAGAAACCATAGGGCCAATTTTCCCGATAATTATCGGGACCTATTTAAAATCAAATTAAATAGGTCTCGTTTATCTTTTGAACATCCCATATGAGATAGGGAGCGTATAATCTTTAAAAGGAATGATGAGCTTATCCAATCCATCAAAAAGATTAATGTATGTATAGAAGAAAGTGGAAAAGGCCTGTTGCTGGAAAGTGATTTTATAGAAATGTGTTTTAAGTTCGTCTTAGCTGGCACGCACTATCTGTTTATCTGAACAGCAGTACTATTTCGAAATTTCATTTGCACATTCCTTTTTGGATTGTTTCTTTCCATTCCACAGGTTTGCACAACATGAATCAAGGAAAAGTCAACTAAAGTTTCTTCACAAAAATGCATATCTAAAGTAAACGAGGTAGTGGCAAAAAATACCAATCCCGCTAAAGCAATCGTTATACTATTATGGAAAAATGGTTTTATCATTTGGCAAAATTAAAATGTAAAATTATTTAAAAGAATTTTTATCCCGTTAAATAAAACTCTTGTTAGTGACTTCTTATCTCTGCAAAAATAAAATAATTAAATTTTCTGTAATATGACAAATGTCATATTACAGTTGGCTTTTACTTATTAAGTTTGTAAAAAAAATAAGGATTTAATATTCTCTTTAAGGAAAATAAAAAAAATGTAATTAATATTTGTTAATTTTTTAAATTCATATTGTGCAAAGCTTTAAAAAAATAATAGCTATCTCTTTAATATTCGCGGTAATGTTCGCTACCTCGTCCTTTACTGTGAACATGCATTACTGTTGCAATAAGCTCGTGGATATGGCGGTTTTAAATAAAGCTCAGGTTTGTGATAACGCGATGAAGGCTCATACCAATCCTTCAAAAAAATGTTCGTTCGAAAAGAAAGGTTGCTGTGATAATAAATCTATAGTTAAAGAAAGCAGCGATAACTTTCAAAAAGCTTCATTTGAGATAGAAAATCATAAATTGATTTTCCTACACACATTTTTTTACACTTACGTAAATCTATTCGAAGGGTTGGAGCAAAATATAATCCCTTTTAGGGATTATGACCCACCCCTCATACCGACAGATTTCCAGGTACTCCACGAGGTATATTTAATTTGATTTCTTCCTAAGTAGGTTCTTTTGCAAATAACCTACCTAATATGTTGGCCTGTACCGTGCAAAGGCTAACAACTGGTGCGCTCTATCCTGAGCATACCACACTTTCAACTATTTGGAAAACAGAATTTTATAATCTCTTAGAATAAATACCATTCTAACAATAAATAATTAATACTATGGATTTACAGAAAGAATTCTGGATAAAGAATATGGTATGTAACCGCTGCTTAAAAGTTATAAAACAAGAACTGGAAGAGCTTGGCGTGATTGTGCTCTCCTTGGAATTGGGTAAATTATTAGTGGAAGCATCAAATAAAACGGACAGGAATATTACTGAAAACGTAACTAAAGTTCTTCATTCCAATGGTTTTGAAATAGTAGAAAGTGAAGAAGATATGCTGGTTGAAAAAGTAAAAATCATCCTGATGGAACTGCTTACGGAACTGCCCCTCTATTTAAAAGTAAATACTTCAGAGTATCTGTCTTTAACCCTTCACAGGGATTATAAAATATTGAGCAAGCTGTTTTCTAAAAATGAAAATACCACCATTGAAAAATACTTTATCAAACTAAAGATCGAAAAGGTAAAAGAACTCATTCAGTTAAGGCAACATTCCTTTTCTGATATTGCATATATGCTGGATTACAGTAGTATAAACCATTTATCAAGACAATTTAAAGAAATCGTGGGAATGAGTATGACGGATTATAAAAATGCAGAAGATTGGAAACGAAACTTTTACGATGAAATCATATAAATAAAAAAGAAGATTATGAAGATGAGACACTTTAAAAGCAGGTAGGTTTACATTCAATTTAAGCCTGGACATCTCCTCACGGCTTGTGTTGATAACCCATAAATTATCCCAAAAGCCGGTTCAGGCGCTTAGAATGATGAAAAGTAAGGATTAACCAAAAAATTAAGAAAATGAAAACAATGAAAAAAATAGTAATCGTGATTTTATTAATTCCTTTTATAGGATTCGCTCAAAACATTGATAATGTAGATTATATCTCACCTTTCCATAATGATATTGCAGCGGTTAAAAAAGGGGATAAATGGGGATTTATTGACAAAGAAGGCACACTGGTAATAAATTACCGGAATGACCTGGTGCCTACCAAAACAGGCGATCTAAGTTACCCCGTATTCAGCGGGGAAAGATCCCTTATCGTCTATAAAAAAAATGGTATTCCTTATTTCGGGTACATAGATAAATCTGGAAAAACAGTCATTGAGCCGCAGTTTTTAAATGCTACCAATTTTAAAGAAAATGCAGCTATAGTACTGAAATTGGTTAAGGAAAATCTTGGCCGTAACGATGTACTAATGAAAAATGTAGTGAATTATCATTATTTCGAAGTAATTATTAATACAGATGGAAAAATCGGTCAATATTTAACTGAAGACCCCATACACATTACCCTTTCGAAAGAATATTTAAAAGAGACCCCAGCTATTACTTCCAAATTTATTTCTGACAACCTAATAGCAATCAGGAACAATAATAAGGGATGGGGGATTAAAAAAATCAATTAAAGCAGATATAGTATTAATTTCAAAAACAAAAACAATGAAAAATCACTGGTTATGGATGGTCCTCGGTTGCGGGCTTCCCTTGGTATTCATCTTTTTAGCTCCATC
The DNA here is from genome assembly GCA_009735695.1 of Christiangramia bathymodioli. Lineage (GTDB taxonomy): Bacteria > Bacteroidota > Bacteroidia > Flavobacteriales > Flavobacteriaceae > Christiangramia > Christiangramia bathymodioli. Next base: position 37,021 of record SRSL01000006.1, on the reverse strand, counting down.
AATTGGGATTGGAGGCGGGACCTGGCTTTTTGCATTCATTATAATAATGTTCGCCATACACTTACTGATGCCAATGCATCACGGAAACCATACACACGGATTATCTGATGAGAACTTAAATAAGAAGAACAAAAAAGAGGGTGAAAAAAGAGGTCATCATCACTAAAGTTTAAGATATGAAACAAAAAATTCAAATAAACGGAATCAGTTGTGGTGGATGTGTAGCAAGGATTAAAAAGACTTTGGAAGAACATCCCAATATTGAAAAGGCAGAAATTTTTCTGGTACCAAAAGGCGCAACGTTTATCACGATGACGGAAAATCTTTCAATTACTGAATTGCAAAAACAACTCAGCAAACTTAACGGGTACACAATTACATAAATAAATTAATTAAAACCAAAAATTATGCATTTATACGACGGACATTTTGGAGGAATGCACCTAATATGGTGGATTATATGGATTATTTTATTGGCTTGGATTTTCTTTATCCCAACAGATATTCCCTACCAAAAATCAAAAAAAGAAAAGCCATTGGATATCCTAAAAAAAAGGTTTGCCAGGGGTGAAATCTCAAAGGAGGAATTTGAAGAATATAAAAAATTAATAAACCCAGATAACTAACCTAAAAACACATAAACTATGTATCGATTGAACGTAAAAAAATTTGGTTTTGCCCTCGGTCTTACTGGAGCTTTGATTTATTTGGGCTGTATGATCGTGATGGCAACAGCGGGACAAGAAGGAACGATTATATTTTTCAATAGTCTTTTACACGGTCTGGACACAAGCAATATAATAAGAATGGACGTTCCCCTTTTGGAAGCATTTTTCGGTATTGTTCAAACCTTCATTTTAGGTTGGTTAATTGGAGCGTGCATTGCAGCATTTTACAATGCCCAAATTAAAAGGGGATAATTTTTTATCAGGGAAAATTTAAAAGCATTTGGCAATAAACCTCTTTAATTAGAACATAACTATATAAAATAAGTTTTAAATCCTTAATAATGCAGAATAAGAAACCTCTTAGAAATATTAAAACAATAGCTGTTCCAGTATTAATTTGGGCAGGCATCTTCTATTTCCTGGTACACCCTTTTACAATGGTGCTCTATTGGTTTGAATATAGTAACACAGTGTTTTCGTTTTCCCTGTTTCAAGATGTTTTAAAAACCCGATTTTTAGAGTCTTTCACTTTTGATATGAGTGGAATGGGAGGTTTACTCACGCTCTTAGGTGGTCTGTTGGGACTACTGTCTGGTTTGTTTTGGATAAACCTTAAAAGGAAAAATGAACTCATTGGAACACAACAACGATTACTTGTTCAAGATATCGAGGCATTAATCCAAGCTGGCGAAAATGAACGGGTCGAGTTGAAGTCTTCCATACGCTATGACTATTACCGTAAAACAACCAATAAGGAACTGGAACTGGTCATTGCTAAAACCATTACAGGTTTTATGAATGCCAAGGGTGGTAAATTAATTATTGGTGTAGCCGATGATGGAAATATTTTAGGGTTAGAAAAAGATTTCAAAACACTAAAACACAAAAACAGGGACGGTTATGAACGGGAAGTTTTCAGAATCATTTCTACACAATTAGGTCACGAGGCTTGTTTCAGCAATCACATTTCATTCTATAGTTTAAATGAAAGAGATCTGTGTTTAGTAGATATCGAACCTTCAGAAAAGCCTGTTTACGTTAACGATACCGAAAACACCACCTTTTATGTTCGGACGGGTAATGCTACGTATCCTTTGACAGTGAAGGAAGCTGTTAATTATTTAGAAAATAGAAAATTATAAGAGTATGCAATACGTCTGGTTCATATGGTCAGTTATAATTCTTGCGCTTTGGGCAGTCATCTATCTGTTAAGAAAAGAATCAAGAAAAGAAATGCTCAAAATGAGCCTTATAACAATGCCTTTTGGGTTAACAGAGCCCTTGTTTGTGCCAGAATATTGGTTTCCGCCCTCCTTATTCAATTTAGCAGAACAAACAGGTTTTGACATAGAGAGCCTTATCTTTTCTTTTGCTATTGGCGGAATAGGAACGGTACTTTACAACCTTATTTTTAAACGAAGCCTCGTTGAAATTCCGCATAACGAGCGTGGTTACCAAAGACACAAATTGCATAAGTACATTCTTTTTGTACCATTAATAGTGTTTCTCGTATTGGCACTGTTTACCTCATTAAACCACATTTATTGCGGCACCATTGCAATGTTTTTGGGTGGTTTGGCAACATTGTATTGTCGCCCGGATTTAAAAGGAAAGATATGGGTTGGAGGCATCTTGTTTACCATACTGTACTTAATTTATTTTGGAAGCATCCTTCCGTTCTTTCCCCAATATGTGGAGCTGTATTGGAACCTCGATAACCTGACTCATATCTTTTTCCTGGGCGTACCTATAGAAGAATTACTGTTCGCGTTCACCTTTGGAATGTACTGGTCTGGATTATATGGACACTTGTATTGGAGAAAATTTATAAAACCGAAAGGAATTTCAACCAACTAAAACATACAAATTATGAAAATACTATTGGCAGTAGACGGTTCAGACTTCAACAAAGTAGCCATTCACGAGCTTAAAAAAATGACTCTATCCCCAAATAGTGAAATTCATATCATAAATGTTTATGAAGTTCTTAAAACATCCGGTTTGGGATTACATAATATGGGCGGCAGGATAGGAAATTAGAAGTAACGCTCAAAAATTGGGAAACAAAATCGTTTCAGAAGCTTCTGATAAAATCAAGGCTGAAAACAAGGCACTTACCATAACCACAAGTGTTGTTAGTGGGTTACCCAAAAGTGCCATTCTTGAAAAAGCAGAGGATTGGAAGGCAGATTTAATCGTAGTGGGCTCTCAAGGTCAAGGTGCGCTTTCGCGCCTACTTTTAGGTTCTGTTTCCCAATACTTAGCCACGCACGCCAAGTGCTCGGTATTAATTGCAAGAGATAAGAATTAAGGGTAAATTAAATATGAACTTATAAATGAAAGATAGCCACGCACATAATAAAGTATTGTCATCTGCCTGCAAGGTAACGGATGATATCTGTCTTCCAGATTCTGACCTACCTCGCGTAGTTATCATTGGTGGAGGTTTTGCAGGTTTGGCATTGGTAGAAAAATTGAAAAACAAAGAAGTACAAGTAGTGTTGTTTGATAAAAACAACTTCCATCAATTTCAACCTTTGTTTTATCAAGTAGCAACGAGTGCTTTGGAGCCAGATAGTATTGTTTTTCCATTCAGAAAACAATTTAGTGGTTATAAGAATGTAATATTTCGTTTGGCCGAAGTCGAGGAAATTCAACCCTCATCACATATATTAATAACTTCCAGAGGAAAAGTCCACTACGACTATCTGGTACTTGCAACTGGTACGACCACCAATTTTTTTGGTATGGATTCCGTAGCCCAAAATAGTTTGGGGATGAAGGATATTCGCGATTCCCTGAACATTCGCCATATGATGTTGCAAAATCTGGAACAGGCAGCTATTACCTGTGATAATGATGAACGGGATGCCCTAACAAATTTCGTCATCGTTGGGAGTGGCCCCGCTGGCGTGGAAATGGCTGGAGCTTTGGCTGAATTTTGCAAATACATTCTACCGAAGGATTATCCGGAGTACCCTGCTTCCATTATGAACATTTACTTAATAGAAGCTATGGACGAGTTGTTAAGTACAATGTCAGACAAAGCATCATCAAAAACTTTAAAGTATTTGAAAGGTCTGAATGTAAAAGTACTATTCAATGAGTCGGTAAGTGACTATAACGGTTCAGAGGTTACTACAAAAAGCGGGAAGAAAATTTTAGCAAAAAACCTCATCTGGACAGCAGGCGTAAAAGGGCAGTTCCTAAAAGGTATAGATGAAAAACACGTGGTAAAAGGCAACCGGATTAAAACCGATCCCTATTTAAAAGTAGAAGGCTTTGAAAATGTTTTTGCCATAGGCGATATAGCTGCGCTTATTTCTGTAGAAACACCCAAAGGGCATCCACAAGTGGCGCAGGCAGCAATTCAGCAAGGTAAATATCTTGGCGAATCCTTGTTGAAGCTTATGAAAAACAAACACATAGAACCTTTTTACTATAAAGACAAAGGTTCCCTGGCCACCGTAGGAAAGCGTAAGGCTGTGGCCGATTTGGGCAAGTTCAGATTTACAGGTTATTTCGCCTGGCTCTTATGGTCAGTTGTACACTTAATATCCATAAGCGGATTTAGAAATAAATTGATGGTTGGTTTTAATTGGGCGGTTAGCTATTTCAACTATGAAAAGAGCAACCGCCTGATTATTAGAAATTTTAATCCGAAATCTTCGATTAAAAACAGGGAAAAATAATTTTGAAATGAAAAACACCACAGATAAAAATAATAAGCTTTCCCTAATAGGTTCCATATCTCTTGGTACAGGCGTAATGATTGGTGCTGGCATATTTGTTCTTATGGGACAAATAGCTGAGTTAGTAGGCGATTTATTCCCTATAGCTTTCATTGCGGGAGCTATTGTGGTGGGGTTCAGTTCATATTCCTATGTCAAGTTTTTAAATGCTTTTCCGTCGTCTGGAGGTGTGGTTAAATTCCTTAACAAATCCTATGGACCTGGAACAACAACTGGGTTTTATTCTTTACTGATGTACGTATCAATGGTAGTTTCAGAAAGTTTGGTAGCAGTCACTTTTGGAGCATATACGTTGAGACTATTTCCCGAGTCCTATGCAGGTTATGCCTCTACCCTGGGTGTTGGGCTAATTGTTGTTGCTTATATAGTGAACATCCTGGGCAATAAGGTTATTGGTGCCACCGCGACATTTACCGCTATTATAAAGGTAGTGGGAATAGCAATTTTAGCTATTGCCGGCCTTGCAATTTCAGGTTTTGCCGATATTATGGGAAACTATATTCCCGAAAATACCGAGACATTACCACAAGGCTTCGGATTTGTGGCCGCTTTGGCGTTATCTATCCTTGCTTATAAGGGCTTTACCACTATCACAAACCAAGGTGGAGATATTGAAAATCCACATAAAAATCTAGGACGATCCATTATTATTTCTATTCTTATCTGTACGCTCATCTATGTAGCACTGGCTTTGGCCGTGGCCGGAGGTTTAAGTATCCCCGAAATTATTGCTGCAAAAGATTATGCCCTCGCGGCCGCAGCAAGACCTGTTTTTGGCGAATGGGGATCCTGGATTACTATTGGTATTGCCATAATAGCCACGGTTTCTGGGGTCATTGCCAGTATCTTTTCCTCTTCACGCTTGTTGGCAATGCTCAGCAATATGAAACAGGTGCCTTCTTTAACCAAACTTGGTAGCTTAAAAAATCCAGCACTAATATTCACGTCTTCCCTCGCCATTTTACTGACCGTGCTTTTCGATTTGACAAGGATAGCATCCATCGGGGCTATATTTTACCTCGTTATGGATATCGCAATTCATTGGGGGCTTTTCCGCAATCTTAGAAAAGAAGTGGATTTTAAACCAATTATCCCCGTGATTGCCATTATACTGGATGTTGCAGTACTCTCGGCCTTTATTTATATAAAATATCTGAACGATCCTTTGGTTCTTATTGTCGCGGCAATTGGAATTGTTCTAATAATTGTCGCGGATCGCCTTTTTATGATTTCACATACAGACGATGAAGGTAATATGCCGATGGGAATGAAGAATACAAGTGACAAAAACAATAAAACATAATTAATTAAGAACAATTTATATGAAAAATGTAGCAGTTATAGGTTATGGAGTCATTGGAAAAAGGGTGGCAGATGCCATCAACCTACAAGAAGATATGGAACTAACAGGTGTTTGCGATATCATTAGCGACTGGCGAATTCAAAATGCCGTAAGAAAGGAATACGATATTTATGCAGCTACCCAGGAAGCTGAAGGTAAAATGAAATCCGAAGGAATTTCAGTAAAAGGAAATTTACAGGAGCTTTTAAAGAAATCAGACCTGGTTGTTGATTGTACACCCAAAAAGATTGCCGCTCAAAATGTCGTTATCTACAAGGAGCAAAACATCAAATTTATTGTACAAGGAGGTGAAAAACACGAAACTACAGGTCATTCCTTTAGTGCTGAAAATAATTACAAATCGGCTTTAAACTTGAATGCGACAAGAGTAGTTTCCTGCAACACCACCTCCATTCTTCGTACGTTGACCGCGCTAAAAAGGGCCGATTTATTGGACTATGCCAGGGGCACGCTTTTAAGAAGGGCAACAGATCCTTGGGAAAGCCATTTAGGTGGTATTATGAATACGATGGTTCCCGAAAAAGATATCCCAAGCCATCAAGGTCCAGATGCTAAAAGTGTTGACCCAGAATTGGATGTCATCACCGCAGCGGTAAAAGTACCCGAAACATTGAGCCATATGCACTACTGGAATGTGAAATTGAAAAAGCAGGCGACAAAGGAAGAAGTGCTAAATGCTTTCAAAACTTCAAGTCGTATTAAACTAATTCAATATGACCAAGGCCTGGTTTCTAACAATACCATTAAGGAAATGTTCCTGGATATGGGAAGGCCCTGGGGCGATATGTATGAAGTTGCCCTTTGGGAAGATATGCTGAAAGTACAGGGGGACGAACTTTTTTACGCTTACGTAGTCGATAACCAGGCTATTGTAATTCCCGAAACTATTGATGCTATTAGGGCACTTACCGGAATTGAAACAGATGGTGCAACATCAATTTCCAAAACCAATGAAAGTTTAGGCATTCATTAAACACTATTAAGATGAAAAAAAACGAAAATATTACAGAGCTTTTAGGGGAAAAAGCATCCTTCTATCTTGATCACGTTAGCGAAAAGATCACAAAAGATGAATTGCAGTTACCTGGCAGGAACTTTCTCAAGGTATTTGTGAAGAGTAATCGGAGTCCGCAGGTGTTGCGTAGCCTTTCCCAATTATATAACCACGGCAATCTGGGCGGGACAGGCTACTTGAGCATTCTTCCGGTAGACCAGGGTATTGAGCATAGCGCAGCCTTCTCATTCTATAAAAATCCGGATTATTTTGACCCTGAAAACATCATAAAACTTGCTATGGAAGCCGGTTGCAATGGTGTGGCCTCCACATTTGGGGTATTGGGTTTGAATGCTCGAAAATATGCCCATAAAATCCCCTTTATCGTAAAAATTAACCATAACGAATTGCTTACCTATCCCAATAAGTATGACCAAACCTTATTTGGAAAAGTAAAAAATGCCTGGGATATGGGAGCCGTTGCTGTGGGGGCTACCATCTATTTTGGTTCCGAAGAAAGCAACAGGCAGCTTAAAGAAATAGCCGAAGCTTTTGAAGAAGCCCACAATCTGGGAATGGCTACTATTTTATGGTGCTATCTGCGCAACGAAGCTTTTAAAACAGAGAAAGAAGATTACCACTCGGCTGCCGATTTAACAGGACAGGCAAATCATTTGGGTGTCACCACCCAGGCTGACATCATCAAGCAAAAATTACCTGTAAACAATTTCGGCTTTAAAAATATAGGATTTGGCAAATGTGATGATGCGATGTATGAGACCCTTGCCACAGAACACCCCATAGACCTTTGCAGGCTACAGGTGGCAAATTGCTATATGGGAAAAATAGGACTGATTAATTCAGGAGGTGGGTCTAAAGGTGAATCTGATTTAGTTGAGGCAATAACAACTGCCGTCATCAATAAAAGAGCCGGAGGTTCAGGGCTGATAATGGGAAGAAAGGCATTTCAAAAACCTTTCAATAAGGGGATTGAGTTATTGCATTCCGTGCAACAGGTATATCTGGAAGATAGTATAACCATCGCTTAATTATAACAAAAAAATTCAATAGTCAAATTATGTAATTATAACGAAAACATTTCAAAATCAATAAATTATGAAAAACATACTCGTACCAACAGACTTTTCAAAAAATTGCAAGAAAGCAGAAGAACTCGGCATTGAAATGGCAAAGCTTTACAATTCCGAAATTCATTTTTTTCATTTAATAAACACCCCGGTAAACTGGGTTGACCTGGGTAAGGAAAAAGAAAAGAGATATCCAGAAACAGTAAAAGAAATAGGAAGCGCAAGGGCTGATTTGAGGGCTTTGGAGTTAAAAGCGGAACGCGAAGGACTGGAATGTAGGACTTTTCTTGAATTTGATGGCGGACAAGCAAATATCCTACAACATTCAGGACATTTTCATCACGATTTTATTGTTACAGGAAGTAGCGGCACCCATGGTGGAGTTCGGGAACTACTGGGAAGCAATGTAGAAAAAATCGTAAGAAAAGCCGATGTACCTGTAATCGTGGTCAAGAACAAAGAAATATCCTTTCCTTTTAAAGATATCGTTTTTGTTTCAGATTTTCTGGAAGATGTGAGCGAAGCCTTTAAAATGGTTATTTCGCTTGCTACAAAATGCGGTGCACATATCCATTTATTGAGAGTCAACACACAAACTGATTTTAATAGTATTGATAGGGGTTTGAAACCCATTAAGAAGTTCCTAGAAAATTTTCCGGAATTGGAGAAGTACTCAATGAATGTATATAACGAACCTGCTGTTGAAACAGGGATAAATAATTTTTTAAAGTATAAAAATGCTGATTTGATCGCTATGTGTACTCACGGGAGTACAGGATTTTTAAGTCTTTTCTCCAAAAGTATCGCTGAGGGTGTAACCAATCATTCCGAATTGCCGGTGATGACCATTAAATTATAGTTATGAATAAATCAGTTCTGATAAAAAAATATTCAGGTGAGTATCAGGTTTTTGATATAAATAAGCTCATCAACTCCCTACGGCGCTCAAAAGCAGATGAAAATCATGTTCAGGAGATAGCCCGTGAGGTACAAGGGCTCATTGAAGAAGGGATGACCACCAAAAAAATCTATCAATTGGCTTTTAAAATGCTTAAAAGCAGGTCACGGGTAAGCGCATCAAAATATAAGCTTAAAAAAGCCCTGATGGAATTGGGGCCTTCAGGATTTCCGTTCGAAAAATTTGTAGGTAAGCTATTTAAATCTGAAGGCTTCAAGACAGAGGTTGGGGTTATTGTCCAGGGAAATTGCGTACAACATGAAGTAGATGTGATTGCACAAAAAGACAATAAACATTATATGATTGAATGTAAATACCACAGTGACCAAGGCAGCTTTTGCAACGTAAAGATTCCTTTATATATCCATTCACGGTTTTTGGACGTGGAAAGACAATGGGAACATCACAAAGGGCACGAAAGCAAATTACATCAAGGAGGGGTTTATACCAATACCCGTTTTACGACAGATGCCATTCAATATGGTACTTGTGTCGGGCTGTTATTGACAAGTTGGGATTATCCTCAGGGAAATGGACTTAAAGATAGAATAGATAAAGCAGGTCTACATCCATTAACTGCCCTTACGAGCCTAACCAAATCAGAGAAGGTCCAATTACTAAATAAAGGAATCGTGCTCTGTAAAGAGCTGGTCAAAAATCCAGGCTTTTTGGGACAAATCGGTATTAGTAATCCAAGACGAAAAAAAATCCTTGAAGATTCAAAGGAGCTATGTAGAACCCATTAAAATAACAAGATTTCCTGCCCGAGCGGGAATGACAACTAATAACAAAAAAAACAATACAGATGAAAACAGAAGAATTGCAAGAACAGAACAACCTAGATCTAGAGCCATTTTACCAGGCCTTGGAAGATGACCCGAAAATACTTGAAGAAGCATTGGAAATATTATTGGAAATGGTAAACTCCGAGCCAAAATCCATAAAAAAATTGGCGCTTCTTATAAAACAAGATTCCCGCAATCTATATAATGAAATAGTACAGGTATATAAATCGACCCAGGATAAAGGAAACCTGCCTTCCTGCTGTGGTGGACACTAAATAAATGCTATAATGATGACAAACAACAAAATAAACATCCATTTTTTAGGAGCGGCAGGCACAGTAACCGGTTCAAAATATCTGGTAGATACAGGGGATAGAAAGATACTGATAGACTGCGGTCTTTTTCAGGGATTGAAGGAATTACGCCTTAAAAACTGGGAGTATCCACCCGTTAATGTTGCTGATATTGACGCTGTTTTGCTCACCCACGGCCATATGGACCATACAGGGTATTTGCCGAGATTGGTAAAGCAAGGTTTCAAAGGGCCCATTTACGGCACCAATCCCACCTTGGACATCGCAAAAATCATATTGAATGATAGTGCCAAAATACAAGAACAAGAAGCCGAACGTGCCAATAAAGAGGGCTTTTCCAAACACAGTCCTGCTGAACCACTTTACGATTTAAATGATGTAGAAAAAACAATCCCTTACTTCAAAGGAGTACCACCCTCGCAATGGCTACCCATTCTCAAAGATGTGAAGGCGAGGTTTCAATACAACGGACACATCCTCGGTGCCACATACATTGAGTTAGATATACGCGGAAAACATTTCGTGTTTTCTGGCGATATAGGCAGAACAAACGATTTATTACTGTTTCCGCCATTAAAGCCAAAAAAGGCAGATGTATTATTTATTGAATCCACCTACGGGGGAAGATTTCATCCTGATGAAGTAGAAGCACTTCCACAAATTGAAAAATTGGTCAATGACACCATCAACAGAGGTGGTAGCTTATTTGTCCCAAGCTTTTCGGTAGAACGTGCCCAGCTAATGATGCTCATCTTTTGGAAATTGCTCAAGGAGAACAAAATTCCCGAAGTACAAATGATAATGGACAGCCCTATGGGTGCCAACGTATTGGAACTGTTTCATAGAACTCGGGATTGGCACAGATTGGAAGACAACGAATGTGACGAAATGTGCTCATACTTTACTGTCGTAAGAAGTTATCGTGAAACAATGGAATTAAGAACAGATAACAAACCCAAAATCGTGATTGCAGGAAGCGGAATGCTCACAGGCGGAAGAATGCTAAACTATCTTGAAACACAGGCACAAAATCCAAATAATACCTTGCTTTTTGTAGGTTATCAAGCTGAAGGCACACGTGGCAGAAAATTATTGGAAGGTGAGAAAGAACTAAAAGTCTATGGAAAATGGGTGCCGTTTAAAATGCAGGTTGCAGAAATTGAAGGGCTTTCGGCACACGCAGACCACGCAGAGCTTATGGACTGGATGGATAAGATAAAAAACAAACCCGAACGTATTTTCATTGTACACGGTGAAAAAGATAGTGCAGAAGCATTGCAAAAAGGCATCAAGGAAACTTATGGGTGGGATGCAGAAATTCCGCAATTATACACCATCGAAGAAATAGAATAAATCACAACAACCAATAATATATGGACACACACTCAAACATATTAAAATACAAACATCTCGGCATCTATACCCAAAACGAAAATATAGTGTATATGCGCGAAGATTGCCACGTCTGTATTTCAGAAGGGTTTGAGGCACTTACCCGAATAAGAATATCGAACGCAAGTACATCAATCGTTGCAAGTCTTAATGTTCTGAATTCTGATATCCTTTTGCCTAATGAAATCGGACTATCAGATGCTGCTGCGAAAAAACTGAATGTTTCCCCAAACGATACATTATATGTTTCCCATTTAGAACCTATAGAATCCTTAAGCCACGTCAGGGCGAAAATTTATAATCAAAAACTGGATTATTCAGCATTTAATGAAATCATAACCGATATCGTTGAAGGCGATTATTCCAACATCCATCTTTCGGCATTTATTACTGCCTGTGCTGGCGACCGAATGGATATTGACGAAATATCTGACCTTACCAAAGCAATGATTGCTTCTGGTAAGCAAATGAATTGGGACAAAGAAATTGTGGTCGATAAACATTGCATTGGCGGATTGCCTGGAAATAGAACCACCCCATTAGTGGTTGCTATTGTCGCTGCGTATGGACTTACAATGCCTAAAACATCCTCACGCGCCATCACTTCGCCAGCAGGCACAGCGGATACTATGGAAGTACTGACTAATGTGACGCTTTCTTTAGAAGAAATAAAGACCGTGGTAGAAAAAGAAGGCGGTTGTTGTGTTTGGGGCGGAACAGCCCAATTAAGTCCTGCGGATGATGTGCTCATCAAAATTGAAAAAGCCTTGGATATTGATAGTGAAGGGCAGCTCATTGCTTCGGTACTCTCTAAAAAAGCAGCAGCTGGTTCCACTCACGTGGTCATTGATATTCCCGTGGGAGAAACCGCCAAGGTTCGCAGTACCGAAATGGCAGAAAAACTAAAAAATCATATGGAAACTGTTGGAACTGCTGTTGGGTTGAATGTAAAAGTTGTAGTTACGGATGGCACGCAGCCTGTTGGAAGGGGTATCGGTCCAACATTAGAAGCCATAGATATATTAAAAGTTTTGAAAAATGAGGAAGATGCACCTAAAGACTTAACAGAAAGAGCATTGCTTTTAGCTACTGAACTATTAGAACTTTCTGGAAAAGTAGAAAAAGGAAAGGGACTGGAAACCGCACGTGAAATTCTCAAATCTGGAAAAGCATATGAAAAATTCATAGCCATTTGTAAGGCGCAAGGTCAATTTTCAAAACCAGTTTTAGCACCTTATAAAATTGAAATTAAAGCTGAAAAGTCAGGCGTTTTGCAACGAATTGATAACCGAAAAATCGCAAAACTTGCCAAGCTTTCCGGCGCACCGCAGTCTAAATCGGCAGGGATTCTTTTGAATGTCCATTTAAATGAAAAAATCGAAATAGACCAATTGTTATATACCATATATGCTGAATCCAAAGGCGAACTCAACTATGCTCTGGAATATAAAAACAACCATAATGACATCATAACTATAATTTAAAAAACTATGAAAACAATATTATTCAGTCTTCCCGGAAACGAAAAACTCACAGAACTAATGGCTACAAAAATGGATGCTGAAGTGGGCAAAGCCACTTTGCGTAAATTCCCTGATGGGGAATCCTATACACGTATCTTATCTGATGTTAAAGACAAATGTGTTGTACTGGTATGCACCTTGCACGAACCAGACGAAAAACTATTGCCCCTTTATTTTTTAAGTCATACTGCCAAATCATTAGGGGCAATGTGCACCTGTTTGGTAGCGCCCTATTTGGCATATATGAGGCAGGACAAAGTATTTAATGAAGGCGAAGGGATAACTTCTGGTTTCTTTGGAAAATTGATTTCAGGTTTTGCCGATAGCATTACCACGGTTGACCCTCACTTGCACAGAATTAGTTCGTTGGGAGAAGTGTATCAAATTCCAAATAAAGTGATTCACGCTGCCGATGCCATTTCAGAATGGATAAAAGAAAACATCGAAAACCCAGTACTTATCGGTCCCGATTCTGAAAGTGAACAATGGGTTTCAGAAGTCGCCAAAAATGCAGGAGCACCATTTACAGTATTACAAAAGGTGCGTCACGGTGACCGTGATGTAGAAGTCTCTGTTCCCGATGTGGATATATATAAAGATGCTACACCCATTTTGGTAGATGATATTATTTCCACAGCCCGAACAATGATTGAAACCGTACAACATCTTAAAAAGGCAGGAATGAAACCGCCTATTTGCGTCGGCATTCACGCCGTTTTTTCAGGAAATGCCTATCAAGATTTATTGGATTCCGGAGTAGAAAAAATAGTGACTTGCAATACCATCCCACACTCTTCAAATGGAATAGATTTAAGTGATATTATGGCAAAAGAGGTAAAAAAATTAATGCACCATATATGAGAAAACAAAGTTTCATAGTACTAATCACTTTATTCAGTATCACAATGACTGGACAAACTGAAATGCTTATTGGGCAGATTTCGGGTAGAGTTGTTGTTCGAGAAAATTTTGATGAAGAAGGCTCTTTTCTAAACAAACAAACTTTTGAAGCTGGTGAAACAATAAAGAAAAATGGATACTATGAAATTGAGGTGGTTACGGAATTGTTTGATCGTGACAAAAAATCGACCGATAAATACACCACAACCTATCGCTGTAAACCTGATGAAGCGAGTATAATAGTAATGGCTTTTCCTTTTTCAAACCCAAAATCAAAGGAGACCGAAATTAATACCACCTCTAAAAAATTTAAAGACCTCTACGATTTGGACAATCTTGAAGATATAGAATTGGAAATGACTTTTGATTCAGGACTGCTGGATTTTTTTGGTTCAAAAAGCATCATAAAGATTTACGACCGAACATTGAAGGACAACAAAACCAACATTAATTCAAAAATAAATATTAAGGCTTATGCCTGGGGCATTCGCATTAAGCAACTCAACTATACCGTTAACGAAAAATTAAACGGGAATGGTTTATTGACCTTTCAGAAATTTACAGAAGAAGATAATAGTTATTTTACAATGACTTATAAATAAAATAAAAATGAACAATTACGACACCCTTTCAGAAGCAATAAACGATTTACAGCGAAAAGGTTATACATACGATTTTAACCTAAAACCAGAATGTTTGGAGTGTGCCTCACTAAAAATTGAAATACACCCAGAAGATTTTAATGTTGACGAGATGCATCGTTTTGAAGGTATGAGCAGTACCGATGATAACAGTGTGCTTTATGCTATTTCATCAAAAAATGGGATTAAAGGACTTTTGGTAGATGCCTATGGCGTCTATGCCGAAAACATTTCGGAAGCTATGAGAAAAAAATTACGATAACACTTAAACAAGACAATAATGGAAAATCACGAAGACCACAATCATCACCATCACAAGAAAAACGGAAAAGGGAATAATCCCGCAAAGAATGAAGCATCCAAAAAAGAAGCAGATATAAAGGATAACCTTGTCGAAAAAACAAAACACGGCCATAACGAGGCAATGGATAAAAGTGATCATTCGGGGCATAGTGGTCATTCCGGTCATAATCCCAGTCACGGCGAGATGGGTCACGACCATCATAAAATGATGATTGCAGACTTTAGAAAACGGTTTTGGGTAACACTCGTGCTTACCATCCCCATATTGTTCTTCTCACCAATGATACAAGAATTTTTTGGTTATGAATTTTTACTTCCAGGAAATCCATACATCCTTTTTGCACTTTCTACAATAGTATATTTTTATGGTGGTTGGCCATTTTTAAAAGGGTTCTGGTCTGAAATCAAAAAAGGTGCGCCAGGAATGATGACCTTGATTTCTATGGCAATTTCTGTAGCTTATTTTTATAGCACCGCTACCGTATTTGGCTTAAGAGGTGAAGATTTTTTCTGGGAGCTATCAACACTTATAGCCATTATGCTCGTTGGTCATTGGATAGAAATGAAAAGTGTGTTAGGTGCATCAAAAGCCTTGCAGTTGTTGGTGAGTATGATGCCTGCGGAAGCGCACAGGGTAAAAGGTGATACCATAGAAGACATTCCTCTGGAAGATTTATTAAAGGATGATGTGATATTGGTAAAACCTGGAGAAAAAGTTCCAGCAGACGGAATCATTGTTGAAGGTTCAAGTTACTTGAATGAATCAATGCTAACTGGAGAATCGAAACCAGTAAAGAAAGAAGAAAAAGATAAGGTTATTGGTGGTTCTGTAAATGGCAATAGCACCTTAAAAGTAAAAGTTGAACATACTGGAAAAGACAGCTATCTAAACAAGGTCATTAAGATGGTTGAGGAAGCGCAAAAAACCAAATCCAAGATGCAAAACCTTTCAGATAGGGCTGCAAAATGGCTAACCTACATCGCCCTGGCCATTGGTTTTGGCACGTTGGCAGTTTGGTTGATTTTAGGCTTTCCATTTGTCTATGCATTGGAAAGAATGGTTACTGTTATGGTTATTGCCTGTCCGCACGCATTGGGTCTTGCCATTCCGCTGGTGGTAGCGATTTCTACAGCAGTATCTGCCCAAAATGGATTGCTTATTCGAAATAGGACTGCTTTTGAAGAGTCCCGGAAAATATCCGCTTTGCTTTTTGATAAAACAGGAACGTTGACTAAAGGTGATTTTGGTGTTACCCGAATAGAGTCTGTACATCCGTCTTATTCATCAGAAGAAATTTTACGACTTTCAAGTGCATTGGAACAAAGCTCAGAACACCCTATTGCAGTTGGTATTATCAAAAAAGTCAAGGAAAATAAGGTTACGATTCCAAATCCAGAAAATTTTAATGCGATTACAGGAAAAGGTGTGGAAGCAAATGTTGAAGGCAAACAAGTTAAGGTAGTAAGTCCTGGTTATTTGAGAGATGAAAAAATAGACATCCCAAAAGACGCCTATAGTGATGCCGCTGAAACCGTTGTGTTTGTATTAATAGATGGAAAACTGGCAGGTTACATTGCCCTTGCTGATGAAATAAGACCAGAATCTGCCGAGGCAATCAAAATATTTAAAAAGAATAACATTAAAGTTCTAATGGCAACTGGCGATAATGAAAAAACCGCTAAAGCTGTGAGTGAAAAACTTGGATTGGATGGTTACTACGCCGAGGTATTGCCACATCAAAAAGTAGAAATAGTTGAAGAACTACAAATAAAAGGAGAGTTTGTAGCTATGACTGGTGATGGTGTAAATGATGCACCAGCACTTGCAAAAGCTGATGTGGGTGTCGCTGTTGGTTCAGGTACAGATGTAGCAGCTGAAACTGCCGATATTATTCTGGTTAATAGTAATCCACAGGATATTGCCAATTTAATTCTCTTTGGAAAAGCCACCTACAATAAAATGATTCAGAATTTGATTTGGGCTACAGGATATAATGTCGTTGCTATTCCTTTAGCAGCTGGTGTATTATATTCTTCTGGCTTTGTTTTAGGTCCTGCGGTTGGTGCGGTATTTATGAGTTTAAGTACGATTATAGTAGCTATTAATGCGCAATTATTAAAGCGAAAAATCGGTAAAAAATAGATGGACAAAAAAGAAAAACTCAACAGGATATCTTTAATCCTGTTGAGTTTATTTGTAGTGATGTTGGGTTATGGTATTTTATTGCCAACCCTTCCCTACTATACCGAAAGATTAGCTTTAAAAGACAATCTCGACACCGATTTAATCAACTTCCATATTGGGTTGCTTACCAGCATTTATCCTCTATTTCAATTAATTTTTGTTGTCGTGTGGGGAAAGTTATCTGACAGATATGGTCGTAAACCCGTCATTATTATTGGTTTGATTGGCTTTGTAATAATGCAATTGCTAACTGGGCTTGCAATATCACTTACGATGCTATATATCGCTCGGATTTTTGGTGGTGTTTTTACTTCTTCCGTTATTCCTGTAAGCAACGCATATTTAAGTGATATTACCTCTGAAAAACGTAGAACGAAGATAATGGCCTGGTCTGGTGTAGCCATTAGTTCAGGGGTTATTTTTGGACCCGTTATCGGTGGCTTTCTTTCGCAATCAGACCTTCATTTTGAGTATGCAATTGGTCAATTACATTTGGGTCGATTTTCCACACCTTTTTTATTCGCTGCATTATTAGGTTTTATTGTTTTAGTCATCGTTGTAAAATGGTTAAAAAATTCTGTTCGCATCCATAAATTTACAACTCAAAAATTCACTATTCGCTTCTCGTTCAGCCAATATTTCCTTGTCCTATTGGCGCTATCATTTGTCATCCAATTTGTAGTGACCTTGTTTGAAACTGTTTTTTCAATCTACGGTAAAGACGAATTAGGGTTTAACAGCAACCAGGTTGGTATTGGTTTTATGTTGTGTGGTTCAATAATGGCTGTTTTGCAGCCTGTATTTGCCAGTTATGGGGAAAAGATTCTATCTGTGAAAAAGCAAATTGGCATTGGGTTATTCATTTCAGGAATTTCATTAATTGTCTTTCCTTTTTTCAAAAATGAATTTGTTGTGTACGGTTTAATAGTGGTGTTTGCTGCTGGTGCTGCTATGGTCACGCCAAATCTGTTGTCCGCTGTTTCATTAATCTCACAAGAAAATACGGGTAGAAATATTTCTATTCAAAGCTCAACCAATAGCATAGGCCAGATTTTGGGCCCGGTTATAGGAACTTGGTTAGTGGTGGGAGGGTTTTATTATCCATTTATTATTGCTGGTATTATTATTTTGGTTGCTATTGGATTATTATATTTTTTTAACAGTGTCCGGCAAAGAGATACAGATTTGGATTTATAACCTAATTTATTCCAATAGATCTGTCCTCTTTTGAATTTATCTTAAATACCACGGTCCCCTAGAACATTGTTATCTGTGAATCAGGCGGTTTGGTAGTAAGGTGGTCCCATCTCTAGGTTGGATTTTCCAAAAAAACTAAATCATTCGGTACAGGCATAGCATCGAAATAATATTGGACCAGACCCAGATTTTTTTATTTTTTTGCACTATCAACATTAGTAGGCGCACAATCGGCCTGCACAATATTTGTATTTTAAAGGTATTTGAGCTGTTCCTATGAAAAATATTTCAGCGGGAAATTCTGCTTGATAAAAAAAATCAACTGATTCTATAATAAATTCTTGTTTTACAAGGTTTTAAATCTTAACTGTATGGCAAATTTAAAGATTATTTTGAGAAAAAACATGAAAAAGAAAGAAGGAAGAATACCTCTGGCCTTAAGAATTAGCCAAAATTATAAAACGAATTATGTCTGGCGAGAACAATCTGTTTTTGAAAAAGATTGGGATGACGTTTCTGGTAAGATAAGACTCATCCGGATTTTAAGAAGTTAAATAACTTTTTGATGAAAAGGAAGTTTGAAGTCAATGATAATTATTTCAATTCCAAGAAAAAATTATTCCGAAGCAAATAAAACAAAAATTAAAAGGGCAGATGGTTCTAAATCATTCTTTGCCAATGCCACCGAACATATTCAGAATAAATATGACCCCAGAGTTATTCAGTTGCTAAAGCGCTATAATATATAATATTTAAGAATTTATTGACTAGTCCTGAATAAAGCTAGGATTATAATTGATTACTATCGCCCAGATAAGAAATTAAATAACGGATATTTATTCCCTTTTTTACGGGAAGTAGATCAAACCCAAGCTGAACGAATTTATACAAGGACAAAGAGCACCACTAAACTTCTCAATAAATATTTAAAAAGAATAGCTAAACTCTGTGGCATTGATAAAACATTATCGAATCATATAGCCCGTCATAGTTTTGGAAATATTGCAGGTGATAGAATTCACCCTTTAATGCTGAAAAAATTATATAGACATAGTGATTTAAAAACCACTTTAAATTATCAGGCAAATTTTATCCATAGGGATGCTGATGAAGCTTTGGATAGTGTTATCAATTTTTGATTTGGTAATTTGAAATTTATTATTCCTTCTCCATAGAATCTATAATTCATTTCTTATAAAATGTCACTTTTTTGTTAAATAAACTTAATTGTGAAAGTTTTTCCCATAAAAACATAAGAAATTGATTTCATCGATTTTTAATTTTGCTATTCCTTAGAAGCAAGCTCACTTTAATTAACCTTTAGCTAAAATATATTTATCTCTCTCAATTCAATCGATGTTGAGAATTATAACAAATACTACAATTTTTTAATTAATTTAAATAAATAGAGGTGTAAAAAAATCAACCTAACCAATTAACCAAACCATTAATATTATGAGATCTATCATTAAGTTGGGAATTGCTCCCTTATTAGTTTTACTATTAGCTTCCTGTGTGGATAAAAAAGAAACCCAATCTGTCGAAGTAAACACGCCTCAGGAAGTGAAAAAAAATGAAGAAAAAACCGCAGATGTTGCCGATCAGGATTTTATAGATGGTATGACGGGGAAGATCTGGCATAACTATCTTGAAATCAAAATGGCACTTACCAATGATGACTCCGGCCAGGCAAAGGATGCAGCGAAAAGTATGGTCGATTCTTTCTCAGAAGATCGTGCAGAATTAAAATCAATTGCTGCGCAGTTGGGAGACACTGACGATATTGAGGAGCAGAGAAGGTTATTTTCAAAGTTTACAGAATTGGCTGGGCCTATGTTTGAGGAAGCCCTATCCGGTGGGACCATTTACAAGAAATTCTGTCCTATGGCTTTTAATAATGATGGTGCATACTGGTATGCTGATGTAGAGGAGATTAAAAATCCATATTTCGGTGATAAAATGCTTAACTGCGGCTCCGTAAAGAAGACTATAGAAAAATAAAATTTCCCAATTAACCTTAAAAACCCAATTAGATGAATTCAGAAAATAACAATAACCACAAGTCTGGTGGAAGCAATTATGGTAGGTTTTTCACAATGCTCGGCCTGTCTTTTATAGCTATGTATATCACGATGTACATGAATACGTATGAGTTTGACCATGTATATTTTAGTTTAACCCGCTTTTATATGACGTGCCTGGGAATAGCAGCAATGGCAGTGATCATGTTATCCCTTATGCTGAAAATGTATAAAAACAGAAAAAAGAATATCGCTATTTATATCGGTAGCCTGGTGTTATTTATTTCGGCTTTAGGTCTGGTAAGAGCACAACGACCTATTATAGGGGACGTTTTATATATGAAGGCGATGATTCCTCATCACTCCATCGCGATATTGACCAGTAAACGGGCTGATATTAAAGATCCTGAAACCAGGAAACTGGCCGAAGAAATAATTGAAGCTCAGAAACGCGAAATTGCCCAAATGAAGAAGATTATTTATCGACTGGAAAACGAAAACAAATAAAATAACAAGCTATGAAATTGAAAAATTACTTACTAATTCTACTGATATTTTTAGGTTTTTCAGTTTATAGCCAGGAGGAATTGGAAGCATCTATAGAAGGAAACGTTAAGAATTTACCAGTACGTGAATACAAAATAACTATAGATCAGGAGATGGTTGTTAAAGCGAAGGGTAAAGAAACCATGGGGATGACCATTAATGGGGGAATTCCTGGTCCTGTATTAGAATTTACTGAAGGAGAATACGCGGTAATTTATGTAGAGAATAAAATGGATGTAGAGACTTCTATCCATTGGCATGGAATGTTGCTGCCCAATTTTTTTGATGGGGTGCCCTACCTTACTACTCCACCAATAAAACCGGGTACAACCTTCAAGTATGAATTTGAGATTAAACAGCATGGAACCTATTGGTATCATTCCCATACCATGCTACAGGAACAAAGTGGCGTTTACGGTGCGCTTATGATCCATCCAAAAGAAAAAGCGCTGAATTATGATAAAGAACTGGTGCTGGTACTTTCAGATTGGACTAATGAAAAACCTAAGGATGTTTTAAGATTCCTAAAAAGGGGAACGGAATGGTATAACATTAAAAAAGGAACTGCGACACCATTAAATCAGGTAATAAAACGAGGAGCATTGGGAGCACAATTAGATTTCTGGAGGCAACGAATGGAAGGGGCTGATATTGCTGATATTTATTACCCTGCCTTTTTGATTAACGGTGAAGAGAAAATTGAATATCCAGATTTTAAACCAGGTGAAAAAGTAAGGATGCGTATTATTGACGGTTCCGCCTCCACTTCATTCTGGATGACCTTTGGCGGGGAAACTCCCACATTAGTATCGGCTGATGGAAAGGATATTGTTCCGCTCAAAAGAAACAAAACTTTTATAGCAGTTGCAGAAACCTATGATTTTATTGTAACCATTCCGGATGAAGGTAAAGTGGAATTTAAAATCATGGCTCAGGATGGTTCTGGAACAGCTTCAGCGTTTCTTGGCGAAGGAAGAATACTCCCTGCTCCTAATGTGCCAAAGCCAGATAAAATTGGAATGATGCAAAAAATGGCAAAAATGAAGATGAAGATGGGCGCGCCTGCTTTACAATTTAACCCTGGAGATCCAGATCCATATGAGCTAAAGGAAAAATGGGGAATGCAGATGGACGATATGAAGATGGGAGGAATGGACCACTCTAAAATGAATATGAAAAAAGATTCTGTAATGGGAGGAATGGGTGAGAAGGATAAAAGGATGAATGGGATGGCCATGAAGGATGACGAAATGAACGGGATGGATATGAAAAAGGAGGAAATGGAAGATATGCAGGGAATGGATCTATTTTCGGAATATAATTACGATTACCTTAAATCGCCAGAAAAGACGGCTTTTAACGATAGCATCCCGGTCACCAATGTTTTACTGAATTTAACTGGAAATATGAACCGCTATATTTGGAGTTTAAATGGTGTTCCACTGTCTGCAGCCGATAAAATAAAGATAAAAGGAGATGAGGTAACCCGTATTACTTTTAACAACCTTACTATGATGCACCACCCTATGCACCTGCATGGCCATTTTTTTAGGGTAATAAACGAAAATGGGGAATATTCTCCTTTAAAACACACGGTAAATGTGCCGCCCATGCAAGAAGTGACTATTGAATTCTATGGGAATGAGTATGGCGACTGGTTTTTCCATTGCCATATTTTGTATCATTTAGATTCCGGAATGGCGAGAGTAGTAAGTTATGATACCAAAAGGGATGAGCGAATGAAACGCTATCCAGTAAGTAAGCTTATAAATGAAACCAATAAATTTTATACCTGGGGAATGTTAGATGCCGCTTCACATATGACGGAGTTAAATGTAGTGAGTTCCAATATTAGAAACCAATTTACCGTTTTGGCAGAATACGGCTGGAACGAAAATATAGAAGCGGAATTTACTTATGAATATTATCTAAACGACTGGGTAAGATTGTTTTCCGGGGTAAATGTTGAAAATGAAATTGAGAACAGCATGGAAGAACTCAGTACCACCGCCATTGGAGGTATTAGGTATTTTACTCCATATATGTTTGCTTTAGACCTTCGTGTAGATAATAAATTGAGGCCCCAAATTAGCCTTGCCAGGGAAATAATGATTTTCCCGAGACTGGTAGTGTTTGGGGAATATGAATTTCAAGCCGATTTTGGCTGGGTCAATGATCTTGAACCAGGAAAAGATTTTGAAGATGAGCAGGTATGGAGAGCCGGGCTGGAATATTTTCTTGGTAAGAACTTTTCATTAATGGGAAGTTACGACAATAGATTTGGTGCCGGAGGCGGACTTTCACTAAGATTTTAATAATTTAAATCAAATAACAATGTAAAAAACACACAGTTAGGATTAAGAAGTATGTTCAGTGAATTTTACAATTATCGCAAAATAGAACAGATTAAAACTTTCACTATAAATTAAATTAAATCAAAATGAAAAAAGTAAGAATGACAATAAAAATTTACCTTATGGTAATGGTGACACTAACCGCAATGTCTTGTAAGGACACGAATCAGGAAAAGGACGCTTCTGAACCGATGTCCGGTGAAATGTATCAGGAAGACTCCGGAAAAATGATGGCCGAGAATGCAGGTAATAATGCTACAAATGCTATTATCGATAACTACCTGCAGATAAAAAATGCCCTGGTGGCAGATGATCAGGAAGCAGCCGCCCAGGCTGGAGGCAAATTGGTCGGTGAGTTCGAGGATTTTGACCAAAGCAATTATTCTTCAGAGGAACAGCAGGAGTTAACGGACATCATTGAAGATGCAAAGGAGCATGCAGAACATATTGCAGAAAGCGCCATTGACCACCAACGGGAACATTTCGATATTTTGAGCAAGGATGTTATAGATATGATTGCCATAACCGGAACCGATAAAAAGTTATATCAGGATTTTTGCCCAATGTATAACGATAATAAAGGAGCTCAATGGTTAAGTGCTACTAAAGAAATTAAAAACCCGTATTTCGGAAGTAAAATGATGGACTGCGGAAAAATTCAAAAAGAGATCAATTAATTGAAAGTAATTAAGTTCATAGGCTGGTTTTTTTTGGTCTCATTGGTTGTAATACAATTTTTTCCGATAGAACGCAATCAAAGTGAAGAAGTGTCCCGTGCAGATTTTATGTTGGTCAACACGGTGCCTGAAAAAATACAGAATAAGATACAGGTATCCTGCTATGACTGCCACAGTAATAATACTGAATATCCCTGGTATAATAAAATACAGCCGGTGGCCTGGTTCCTGGAGGACCATATTAGAGAGGGAAAGGCAGAACTTAATTTTAATGAATGGGGTGATTATTCAGATCGCAGAAAGAACAGCAAGTTGAGATCTATTATAAGCCAGATTGAAGATGGTGAGATGCCATTGGATTCTTATACCCTGATGCATGGGGATGCGAAACTTTCAAGCCAAGATAAGTTAGAGATTATAAATTATATAACCGGCCTTAAAAGTGAATTATAAATAAAACCCAATATCAGAAAGAATAATTTTTATAATTGTTTGATTGGTTAGTTGAAATTTCTGGTATTTGGTGTTTAAAGTCCTGTAGGGAAGGGTGTTATATATTATTTACTAAAAAACCCTTCCCTCTTCAGGCACAATAAAAAATTAGATGAAAGATTGTTGCAAGACTGGAAATGAAAAAGGACAAAGAGGGAATGGCTTTAAAAAATGGTTCAACTTTTTAATCTTTGGGATCATTGTAATTATAATCATAGGAGCTTTGTTACTTCAGTTATATGAGAACTAATTTAAAACCATAAAAAATGAGAACTAAACAATTATTATTCACCACATTCCTTCTGGTCTTTTTTGTAAATTTCTCAAATGCCTTGGTGAAGGATATCAATTCAGTATCTTTAAATAATGTCGAAGCAACATTGGAAGATACAGTTCCTGATACTTTTTCTCCAGTCCAGGGTTCGGAAGCTGTAGGCCTTGATGAATTTCCTAACCTGCATCCTTTAGTGGTCCACTTTCCCATTGCTTTATTATTGTTAGCCGTGTTGCTACAGTTTATACAACTCTTCACAATGAACCGTACTATGGACTGGGTCATACTGCTTACAGTAGGTGCTGGATTTATTGGAGCTTATGTCGCCGGAACATTTGTACATCCACACACTGAAGGTCTTACCGAGACTGCTAAAAAAGTGCTGGAACAGCATGATAAATATGCCACTTGGACGATATGGTCCAGTGCTATTGCTGCTGTGCTAAAATTGGGAAGTCTCTTCCTTTTTAAACAAAAAAGATGGTTTGAGATTTCAGTTTTTTTAGTGCTTGCCTTTGCAGGTTATTCTGTGGGCTGGGCTGGACATTATGGTTCTCAACTTGTGTATATAGAAGGGGTAGGGCCACAAGGGCAGTTTATAGGGGATGAAAACGGAGAAAGTCACGGAGAAGGTGGGGAGCATTCGCATTAAAAAAATATGAGGAAAGCGTTTTTAATTATAAGTTTAACAATAATTATAGCAGTAGGCTCAATTATCGCCTGGCTCCCGTATTTATGGTGGATTATTGTAGTTATCCTGCCTTTTTTGATATTGGGTTGGATAGACTATTCTCAAAAAAGTGATAATATTCAACGTAATTATCCTTTAATAGGTAGAATCACAAACTTCATGGAACAACAACGTCATGTACTTCAGGAAGCGTTGTTGCTCAATCGTAGCGAAGGGATGCCTTTTAACTGGATTCAAAAGGAAATAGTATATAAACGAGCTGCAGACAATAATAAAAGTCAGCCTTTTGGTACCCAGTTATCTTTTGAAAAATTGGGGCGCGAGTGGTTTTTACATTCAGCCTTTCCGTCAATAAAATTCCAGGATGATTTTAGGGTGACAATTGGTGGCCCTAAATGTAACCAGCCCTATAGCGCAAGTATTTTAAACCTGGGTGGGATGAGTTACGGTTCCATAAGTAAAAATGCTACCCTGGCTTTGAATGGAGGGGCTAAAATAGCCGGGTTTGCACAAAACACCGGTGAAGGGGGGCTTACATCTTATCACCAAAAATACGGGGCAGATCTAATCTTTCAATTTGGCACCGGATATTTTGGATGCCGAAATGCTGAAGGGAATTTTGATGCTGAAAAGTTTACTGCAATAGCCCAGAATGATCTCGTAAAAATGATCGAGATTAAAATTTCCCAGGGTGCAAAACCTGGCTTTGGCGCAATACTTCCGGCTAAAAAAAATACAGAAGAAATTTCAAAGTTTAGAGAGATAGAAGCCCATACTGAAATTCATTCCCCTGCCCATCACAGTGCTTTTAATAATTCCCAGGAGCTTATCAAATTTATTGATGAATTAAGAGAATTGTCCAGCGCTAAGCCTATTGGCATTAAATTATGTTTAGGACAGCAAAAAGAGTTTGAGAAAATGATAAAGGTATTTGCAGAAATGCAAAGTTACCCAGACTTTATAGTTATAGATGGTGCAGAAGGTGGTTCAGGAGCGGCTAATATGGACTCCTTGCACTGGGGAGGCACACCCTTGCAGGAAGCTTTACATTTTGTGAACAAAACTTTGGTTGCATTTCATTTAAGACAACATATTAAGATATTAGCCTCAGGAAAAATTATATCGGCCTTTGATATCTATAAAACCTTGGCTTTGGGGGCTGACGCCTGTTATAGTGCACGAGGGATGATGTTTGCCCTGGGATGTGTACAGTCTTTAAAATGTAATTTAAACACCTGCCCTACCGGTATTACCACAATGGATCCTGGCAGGATTGATTCTTTATCTGTGGTAGATAAAAAAGTTAAAGTCGCCAATTACCATAGAAATACGATTGGAGGATTAAAAAAAATATTGGTAGCTATGGGTTTAAAGGATAAAAATGGAATTAATAAAGGGAATATTTTTAAAAAAGTAGAGGGAAAAAGTAAATCCTATGAAGAGATTTATAAATAAAGTAATGGAACATTCATTTTCACTCACTATTTAATATTATTTCTATGAAATTATTAAAAATCAATATTTTTATTTTAGTACTCGTTTTAACATTAGGAAGTTGTCAAAATGACAGTACAGAAAAGAAGACCGCTTTGGAACCTACAAAACAACCAGTAAATGTAAATAAGGAAGTTGAAGAAAAAGCTGTTATTGAGGTTATGGAAAAGTATAAAGAAGCTTTTCAAAATTTAACTACTAAAGGCACCATGGAGCTTTTTTCCGAAAATTCAAAAGTTTATGAATCTGGCGGTGTGGAAGGTTCGTATGCAAACTATATAGAACATCACATTGGTCCAGAACTTAGCCATATTAATAGTTTTAAATTTTCAGATTATAATATAGAAGCTGAGGTGGATCTTCCTTATGCCTTTGTCACAGAAACTTATATTTATAAAATTGATTTAAAGGCTAATCCAGAAAAAAATAGAGAAGCACAAATTATTAAAAAGAAAGGTGTGGCCACTTCAATACTAAAGAAAATAAATGAAAAGTGGAAAATTATTAGAACTCACTCTTCTTCCAGGGATATTAGATAATCAAATTTGTTTTTCTTTATTTGGCAGCATCAGGATAAACATATTATCTATTCCTTTTTTCGTTGAGTACTTCAACATTAAAAACTAATAACACCCCAATTATTTAAAATGGTAAAAAGAAAAACAGCTATGAATATCCGGAAAGCTCACCGCTATCTTGGTATTTTAATAATGACAGGGTTGAATTCTATTTCAAACGACCTGAGTAATAATTTATGATATGGCAATATTTCTGGCTTTAGGACTCATTATTTATATAGCTACAGTATTGGATATACTTCAGACGACATTGTCCATGCAAGGAGGAGGCTGGTTAACTAGTAGGTATTCTCATCTCTTCTGGAAACTTTTTCTTTTTGTTTCCGGTGGCAATGGTAAATCAAAAATCTTATCTCATGCAGGTTATATATTGTTGATTTCAATTGTTTTAATCTGGGTATTTTTATTGTGGATTAGTTTTGTCCTTATTTTGATATCACAACCTGGAATTATTGTTAACAGTAGCACGCAAATTCCTGCAGATCTTTTGGAAATTATTTACTACAGCGGATATACCTTATCTACCCTGGGCATGGGAGATTTTATAGCTGCCGGAAATGGGGGCAGGATTCTCACCAGCTTTTATTCTTTTACCGGCCTCATTCTCTTAACTATGTCGGTCACATATTTCATCCCTGTACTATCAGCAGTTATAGAGCAACGAAAACTGGGAATAAGACTTAGCATATTAGGGAGCAGTCCGGAAAAAATAATCTTAAACTTCTGGGATGGTAAAAGCTTTCAATCCTTTACTTCTAAAGTTGACGAACTATCTGGATCAATTATAAAATATAGTCAGCAACATAGGGCTTATCCTGTAATTCACTATTTCCATAATCACAAAGAGAAGAATGCCATTATTTTACAACTTGCAAGACTTTACGAAGCCTATCTTATTCTAGCATTTAACTTAAATGATAGGGTAAAACCAGAGCCAGGAGACTTACGTCCATTAGATATTGCGTTCGAGAATTATTTTGAAGTTTTAAAAGAGGTAACGCATATAAATACCAGTAATGAAACTCCAGCATATTCAACCCTACAAAAATTAGAGGAACTTAGTTTAATTGACAAGTCCAAGGGGAATCACGCGTTAGACACTAAGTCTGAAGATCTTCGTAAAATTTTTCTAACCCTGGTACAGCAGGATGGGTGGAACTGGAACCAGGTAGATAAAAAAAAATCTTAAAAATTCTTTCCACAAGTTAAATTTATTTAAAACTGAAAAAAGGAATGCGGAATAATAAAAAGAACCTGTTTTTTGCGCTTATTTATAACACCCTGGGTGTGCCAATTGCTGCGGGTGTATTGTATCCATTCTTTGGGTTATTAATTTCTCCTATGATCGCTGCTCTATCCATGAGTTTTAGCTCAGTTTCAGTTACTGCCAATGCCTTGAGGTTAAGAGGAGCGAAATTGTTGTAGAATATATTTAATCTAATTCTAGTGAGAGACACACGGATTATTTATAGTTATACGAATCCAGGATATCGAATTTTTTTAGTAATGTATTAAACCATATAAAAATCTTCGATTCAATATGCGTACGGGGCTTTTGCATACCCTGTGCATGCATATTTAATTATCTTTGTAATGTGAAAATAATGGCACTCATATTATCTTTATATGTACTGGGGCTTAATTTATTAGCCTGTAATGACAGTGATACTTCAAACGTTAATTCTAACTCAGAAGTAACAATGGTTGCTAACCAGGATTTAGATTTCGACCATTCACATGATAAAGTAGTGGATTTATGCCCTCCTTTTTGTAGTTGTCATTGCTGCCATGTGCATACGGTAGATTTTGGTTCTTCAAATTTCAAAGCTTTGATTGCGGAAATTCCATCAAAAGCTTTTCTTCATTTTGATAGTTCAGTGGAAGAACCTATTCTTTCCTTTTTAGATCCTCCAAAAGTTTAATTCAGTTTTTTTATAGGATAGTTATATCCTTTCCTGTCCTGAAGTCCTATAACTTCTTCAGACCAGTATATCGACTCTCTCTACTTAGGGAATATCGAGATGTTTAACTGAATTAATTTTTTTATATGATCAATAGAATCATTTCATTTTCCATTAATAATAAATTTATTATTGGGCTACTCACCTTGGCACTTATAGGCACGGGTATTTGGTCCATGTCTACCGTAAATCTGGGATCGGTACCAGATATTACAAACAACCAGGTTCAGGTGATCACCCAATCACCTAATCTTGCCACAGAAGATATTGAACAATTTGTAACCTATCCGGTAGAACTTTCGATGGGTAATTTACCTGGAGTTACAGAGATTCGCTCTATCTCACGCTTTGGACTCTCTGTAGTTACTATTGTCTTCAAAGATGATATGGGAACTTATCTCCCTCGTCAACTAGTACAGGAAAAACTTAATGAATTGGGAGAAACCATTCCCGATAAATTTGGAAGTCCTGCTATGGGACCTATTTCAACCGGATTGGGTCAGATTTATGAATATACAATAAAACCAAAGGAGGGATATGAAACTGAATATTCCCCCATGGAACTACGAACTATTCAGGACTGGATAGTCAAGCGACAGCTTACTTTACTGGAAGGTGTGGTGGAAGTAAATTCATTTGGAGGCTCCATAAAACAATATGAGGTAGCAATCAACCCGGAGAAATTAAACAGTATGGGTATAAGTATCTCTGAAGTTTATGAGGCGCTGGCACGAAACAATGTGAATACCGGTGGAGCTTATATCGAGAAAAATAAAATGTCAAATTTTATTAGGGGTGAGGGCTTAATCCGTTCTCTGGAGGACATCAAGAAAATTGCAATTACCACAGAAAACGCGATCCCGATAACGATTGGTGATGTTGCAGAAAATGTTCAGTTTGGAAATCAGGTACGCTACGGAGCCTTTACTCAGGATGGAGAGGAAGCCGTAGGCGGGATAATAATGATGTTAAAAGGCGCCAATCCCAATGCCGTAATTCAGGATGTTAAAGATAGAATGGCAGAAGTTGAAAAGTCACTTCCTGAAGGTTTGACCATAGCACCTATAATTGACCGAAGTGAGTTAATAGCACGAACAACCGACACCGTTAAAACAAATTTACTGGAAGGAGCATTAATCGTGATCTTTGCCCTGGTGATATTACTAGGTAGTTTAAGAGGTGGACTTATAACCGCTACCACCATTCCATTATCACTTCTTTTTGCCTTTATATTGATGAAACAATTCAATGTCTGGGCCAATCTAATGAGTTTAGGGGCAATCGACTTCGGAATTATAATAGATGGTGCAGTGATTATCATTGAGGGTACGGTATATGAAATACAAAAACGGATTCGATCTGGAAAAGTAAAATTCAATCAGGCAAAAATGGATGAGGTAGCCTATGATGCTGGGAGCACGATGATGGGTTCTGCATTTTTTGGCCAAATAATCATTCTTATCGTATTTACACCCATTCTTTTTCTTACCGGGGTAGAAGGTAAAATGTTTAAGCCGATGGCTTACACGTTCGGTTTTGCCATGATAGGTGCTATCTTCTTATGTCTTACTTATGTCCCTATGATGTCGGCCTTATTTATGAAACCAATTCAGAATAAAAAGAACTGGTTTGGAAAATTTGAACGCTGGCTGGAGAAAATAAGCGATAAGATAATTGGCGGAATACAAAAAGTTTACATGCCTTTATTGAAAGGAGCATTAAAACTGAAATTGATTGTTATAGGATCTGCGGTAGTACTACTTGTTTTAGCCGGTTTTCTTTTTTCTAGAATGGGAGGAGAATTTGTGCCTCAACTTGATGAAGGGGATATCGCCATGCAGGCATTAATAAGACCAGGTAGTTCATTAACAGAGTCCATAGAAGTTTCTAAAAAAATAGAGAACATACTCTTAGAAAACTTCCCAGAAATTAAAACGGCAACGGCCCGTATTGGAGTGGCGGATATTCCTACCGATCCTATGCCCATGGATATTGCAGATATGTATCTAATCCTGGAAAAAGACAAAGATAAATGGGAAACTTCTGAAACCAAAGAAGGCCTTATTGAACAGATCAAGGAAAAACTTGATGAAGAGCTTACAGGGGTCAATTTAGTGTTCACCCAACCTGTAGAATTGAGATTTAATGAGTTATTAGAAGGGGTTAGAGAAGATATTGCGGTAAAGTTATATGGTGAAGATTTAGAAGTATTGTCAGAAAAGGTACAGGAAATGGCCAATATTATCCAAACCGTCCCTGGAGCTGGTGATGTAAACGCGGAGAGAACATCTGGCCTACCACAAATGACAGTTAGATTTAACCGTGATAAAATTGCCCAGTATGGACTGGATATTCAGAAAGTCAATGATTATATAAGTACTGCTTTTGCTGGAGGAACGGCCGGGGTCATTTTTGAAGGTGAAAAGCGATTCGATTTAGTTGTAAGATTTGATGAAGATCATAGGAAGAATATTGATGACTTAAGAGGAATGTATATCGACCTTCCAGATGGAACCCAGGTGCCAATCAAAGAAATAGCAGATATTGAATACGTTCCGGGACCTATGCAAATCTCGAGAGATGACACCTACAGAAGAACCTATGTGGGTGTAAATGCACGGGGAAGGGATGTAGAGTCTGTGGTGAACGACATTCAGCAAAAATTAGATGAGGAATTAGAATTACCACCAGGTTATTATATTACTTATGGAGGGGAGTTCGAAAACCTTCAGAGTGCTAAAGATCGATTAGTGATTGTGGTACCGATAGCCTTATTCCTGATTTTCGTGCTTCTATATTTTGCCTTAAAATCTTTTTCCCAATCCATTATGATCTATATGGCGATACCATTGGCTGCTATCGGAGGTGTTTTTGCCCTTTGGTTGCGGGGAATGCCATTTAGTATTTCCGCAGGTGTAGGCTTCATTGTACTATTTGGGGTTGCAGTTTTAAATGGACTGGTACTAATAAATAGATTCAATTCTTTAAAAGAAGAAGGAGTAACCAGTATAAAAGATAGAATTTTTACAGGAACCAAAGAACGAATACGACCTATTATGTTAACAGCGACAACAGATATTTTCGGTTTTTTACCAATGGCATTTTCCACTTCTGCCGGTGCAGAAGTTCAACAACCACTTGCTACAGTTGTTATAGGTGGTATGCTTACAGCTACACTGCTTACCCTCGTTGTATTACCAGTATTATATACATTCGTGGAAAGAAAGCGAGAGAAAAAAGAACACCATAAATTAGGTTCTTCCAATATGCGATCTTTAGCTACGATTTTGATTATTGGCTTGATATTAGGCGGAACCTTTTCCGTAAATGCACAATCTGATGCTGTTTCATCTGAATATCCACAACAGGATACTTTACAGACCATAAGTTTGAAAAAAGCCCACGAAATAGCAATCAAAAACTTTCCTCAGCTAAAAGCTGCCCAGCTTGAAATTGAAAGTGAAGAAGTACTTCGTAAAACCGCTTATGATTTTGGGAATACCCAAATCTTTACTGGAAAAGAAGAGGTAGGAAATGGTTCTGATGGGATCTATACTCAAATTGGTGTTCAACAACAAGGCATAGATATTTTTGGAATTGCTCCCCGGTTAAAATTGCAAAAAGAAAGGGTCGCATTGGCTGAAAATGCTTTAGAGCTTAACACTTTAGAAATTGAACGTGAAGTAAGCAGGGCCTGGGTATCAGTCTATACAAGTAAAAAAACGTATCAGGTATATAAGAAAATGGATTCAATTTTTGAAGATATTGAAAGGGCAGCAAGAATAAGGTATGAAACAGAAGCTACCTCTAAACTGGAATATCTTGCTACCTCCAATCAGGGGAATGAGGTGAAAATACAGTTAGAACAAGCTTATAGAAATTACCTGAAATCATTACAGCGCTTAAACCTCTGGTTTGTTAGTGACACGATTTATGATGTGCCAGATTTACCTGTTGAAACTTTAGACGAACCTTTGAACTTTCTGGCAGGTTCGCTTGAAAACCATCCGTTACTACAAGTTTCAGAACAAAGGGTTGAGGTTGCCAAAGCGGTTACCAGGGAACGGAAATCTGAATTTCTACCAAAATTTCAGGGACAATATGCCAGGCAGGAAATTAATGGACAATCGGGTTTCTTCCAATATCAAATAGGAATTCAAATTCCGTTATTCTTTGGGCCTGAATTAGGCCGTACTCAGGAAGCAAAAGTGAATCGAAAGATTGCAGAACAAAATTTTTATCAGGATAAACTCGAATTGGAAACTGCCTATAAAAATATGCGGGAAGAATTCATCAAATGGAGAAATTCATGGAATTATTATAAGGATGAAGCGCTTCCCTTGGCTAAAGAGCAACAGGAAGGATCTGTATTGGCATTTAAGGAAGGTGCTATAGATTATGTAACCTTCCTTCAAAATATAAGAGATGCCATTAGAATCGAGGTAAATGCCTGGAGTGCTTTTGATAATTATCTCGATAGCCGTTATCAACTAGAATATTACCTCGAAAAATCAAACTAAAATTAGAAAGAAAAACGATATGAATAAAAGATCAATAAATATTCTAATGCTTGCCCTATCATTCAGCCTGTTCTTTGGGTGTAAAGAAAATTCTGATACATCAGAAACAACTTCTCACGAAACTAAAGCATCGGATTCTAAAGAAACAGAAGGTAACAATGATGAAGAAGGTGGCGGAATGCGCTCAGTACATCTTTCAGAGATGAAATTCAATAGTCTGGGAATCAAAGTAGATACTTTAACTAAGAAAGCATTATCAGGAATAGTAGAAGCAAATGGTCAATTAGAGGTTCCTCCTCAATACGAAGCTACCGTAACGGCTGTCTTAGGCGGGAATATTAATTCAATAAAAGTTATTGAAGGTGATAAAGTAAATAAAGGTCAGGTACTGGCGTATCTATCCCATCCTAACTTGACGAAAATACAAACGGACTATATCAATGCCTATAACCGGATGCAGTTTTTAGAAAAGGAATTTGAAAGACAGAAGCGATTATACGAGGCAGAAGTTGGTTCAGGAAAGTCGTTTCAACAAACCCAGGCAGATTTTCAGTCGGTAAAGGGAGAGGTAAGTGGTTATGAATCCCAATTAAGACAGTTAAACCTGGGTGCCTCCCAGGTAAGAAATGGCACCCTGTATGAATATATTCCTGTAGTAAGCCCTATCGAAGGCTATATAGAAAAAGTAAAGGTGCAAATTGGTCAATATGTAGAACCGCAAACCAGCATGTTTATGGTGGTGGATAATGAACACGTGCATGCCGATCTAATGGTTTTTGAAAAGGATATTTATAAGGTGGAGGAAGGCCAAAAGATTGCTTTTACACTGGAATCAGTTCCCGGAAGCAATCTTACAGGAAAAATATATTCTGTGGGGAAGCAATTTGAACAAAATCCTAAAGCGGTACATGTTCACGCAGAGATAGATAATAAGGAAGATTATCTCATTCCAGGAATGTATATCAAAGGCAAAATCAGGACAGGAGAAGAAGCAGTACCTGCTCTACCTGAAGATGCAGTGATAGAAGAAGAGGGAAATCCTTACATCTTTACAGCTCAAAAACACCAGGAAGAAGGTAAAACAGAATGGGAATTAAAACCGGTGCAGGTAAGAACTGGGATAAATGAAGATGGATGGATTGAAATTAAACTGCTGGAGCCACTTCCGGAAGGTACCTTGGTTGCTTATAACAATGCCTATTACCTGGTCTCTGAAATGCAGAAAAGCCAAACCTCTCATGGTCATTAAATAGAGCTTTAAAAATTTAGATGGGTGGGCTCTCTGTAAAATGTTTGTCTTAATTAAAATTCCAGAGGGTTCATCCTTAATAAAAAATTAATAAAACAGCGATGAAAGAAATAAAAGCATTTATAAAACCAAAATGTGTTCAAAAAGTGATAGAATCTCTTAGCGAAAGCGGATTCAAAAGTATGACACTGTCCCAGGGGGAAGGTACCGGAGCGTTTAAAGCAAAAGGTGCGTCACCTTCTTTGGATTTCCGTGTCACCGACAGCCCGGTGGTAAAGTTAGAACTGGTATGTCAAAACGGAAAAGCACAATCAGCAATAGATATTATCCTTGAGAATGCTAAAACAACAGAACCCGGTGACGGGATCATTTACCTTTCCGATATTGAAGATGCCTTCCGAATTAAAACTGGAGAATCTTTGAGACGATCTGGATTAAAAAACGATGGAAATGAGTGATATCGAAAAAATTTTAGAGGCACATGAAGTTCGGCCAACAGCCATGCGTATCCTGATCTATAAATTCATGGCTAAAAAAGATAGGGCTGTAACCCTTACCGAAATTGAAAATGCCTTTGGAAAAGCAGATCGGGCTACATTATCTCGAACAATCCGCACATTTGAAGCAAAGGATATTGTACATCAAATAGATGATGGCACAGGCATACCAAAATATGCGCTCTGTGAAAATGATTGTAATTGCGAAATAGAACAGGACTTACACATCCACTTTCACTGTAATAATTGTGATGAAACTGTTTGTTTAACCGATCATAAGATTCCACATATTAACCTACCAGAGGGATATATGGCAGAAAATGTAAACCTGGTAGTAAAGGGGATATGCGAGAAATGTAGTGGCGTTTAATTTTATGAAATGACCAAGGCCGAAATAGCACTTAAAAACAACGGGATTAGACCTACCAAAATGAGATTATTTATATATAAATATCTCAAAAGGAAGTTTTATGCCGTTACATTAAGAGAAATAGAATCGGCTTTCATAAAAAAAGGCGAACATACTGGGGATAGAACGACCATTTATCGGAATGTGAAATTACTTCAAAAGAAAGGATTTATACATCAAATAGATGATGGAACCGCTGTCGCAAAATATGCATATTCTAATAAGAATTGCTTGGATCTACACTTACATTTTCATTGTATGAATTGCAGCAAAACCTTCTGTTTGCCCAATAAAGTTCCACATGAAAATTTACCTGATAAATACGAAATAACCGATGTAAATTTAGTTCTGAAGGGAGAATGTGTAAAATGCCAACAAGTAAAGAAGCTTTAATATAGTATAAATCCATCTGCTTATAAAAAAATAAAACAATGCTACGAATCAAGAATATCGAAAAAAACAATTTAATATCCGCTACAATCAGTGGTAAAATATCTAAGGAGGATATAGAAAAAATTCATCCGTTGATACATAATGTTGTCAAAAATGGCGATAAAGTGGATTTCTTTTTTGAGCTGGTTAACTTTGAAGGCTTTGATCTAAAAGGGTTTTGGGAAGATTTGAAGGTTGATGCCGTCCATATCTCCGATTACGGAAAAATGGCTATTGTAGGTGAAAAAGAATGGCAGCAATGGTCGGCGAGAGCTACTGATGTTTTTACAAATTCGGAAGTTAAATATTTCGACCTTACCGAAAAGGAAGAGGCTAAAAGATGGATTTTAAATCAATAGGGATATGAAAAAATTACAACTGAAAATTCCGGTACTGCTACCTCAGGTACCAAATGAAAAAGATACCTGTGTACAAAGGCTCATTGAAGAATTAGAAGCCAAAGAAGGTCTTGATAAAGTGCATATAAAAGACGATCAGGAAGATTCGGTACCACAACTGTGTTTTCATTACGATCCCGACATAATTTCTATTGACCACATTCAATCATTGGCAGAAAGAACCGGGGCTGAAATCACCGAGAAATATGGACATTTTCTTATAGAGGTTGAGGGGATTAGACATACCCGGCATGCAAGGACTATAGAAAAGAGTCTGTTGAATATCAATGGTGTTTTGGAAGCTTCCGCCAATGCCGGAGGAATGATCCGTTTAGAATATGATAAACGGGAAACAAGTTTTGATG
>SRSL01000033.1 GCA_009735695.1 Christiangramia bathymodioli | reverse complement strand
TCATTAGTGCATAAGCTTTAACCCCCCCTGCGAGACCTTTCCCGTTTCTTTCTAACCCTAAYRAATGCGWTATCGAATGTCATACTTGRTGCATATTCACTTTATTTGTTMCCTTGTATGRTGTACTGTTCTTTTGTATTAAATATGTGGATGAATGTATGTATGYTTGCRMTCGCATAGAGAACGATCCGGTCGAAGAGCCCGAGGAAYTCGCAGGAGAAGCCCCTGAGCAGCAGTCGKTTGGTGGAGGCAAGTGTCCTTTGACCTATCTMTGTCCTACTCATTCCTTAATTCACCTCCCGCWTTACACATTTATACCTAAGGATTGACTAGCTTTTGTTATCCATGTCCTTGTTTACCTATTTGGGTCGGATTATTACTACTTAGTYTGATGCTATTGCTCAACTTTAATCAATGAACATGATGTGATTATCTATGATACGCTGTTTTCCCGTTCTTMTTTATGATTATACTTGTGGTTTTTCAAGGGGRCTCGAGCGGTTTCTCGAGTGCCTCTCCGTAAGGACCTGTTCWWTGGATGACCGCCCGGGAAAACAGTGCAACCATGAGGGTGGAATGGGRYGCCCTTAGCTGAATAATTAGAGGATCCGGGRTGTAGTTCRCTTMGCCGTCRTGCCGTCAATGGGGCTCGGTGTATGCGGCTYGCTCTGCCAAGGTTGRTTTGYCCCTTGGGGAGGAGTGCGGTRCATTTAGGAAACCTAACGGGYGGCTACAKCYYCRGGGAATCTTTGTAAAGGCTWCGTAGTGAATCCYTGGCCATTCACCTCGGKAGTGAATAAGGGTCTTGCAAGCCCGGGCTAGAGAGGGAATCACGGCTTGTGGGTAAAGTGCGCAACCTCTGCAGAGTGTTATGAAACTGATATATCAGCCGTGCTCAGCCGTGCTC
>SRSL01000030.1 GCA_009735695.1 Christiangramia bathymodioli | reverse complement strand
GTACCCTGACATGCCGTGTGTTTAGGTTTACCTTGCAAGGWTWAAAACTCGATTCGAATYGTCTGCTTCTCGCAGCTAATGAGACTGCTTGAYYCCTTGTACTGCATCGAGTAAGAAGTGAAATGWGGATTATGAGATAACTTGTTGGTTGAACTAATTGATTGTTACCATGWRTGCTTAGAAGGAGCAAATCTAGCTAAGTTAATGATGGTAGAATTTGAAAAGCTAAAAATTGATTTTAGAAACAGCTAGTGCTTTTGGCAAACCAAACCCCTCAGCCAAACAGCTGCATGGTCTAGARGTAGAGGAGTAGAYTCCTCACACCGSKTAAGTCTAGCTGAGTATTAGTATACTCWGCCTTGCTTGTGGCAYAATTTTTGCAGGTRCSMTKCWGGATWTGGTTGATGGTGTGACTTGGCCTACCACCCTGCCACCGGGTTGGACGGTCGAGTGGGATGYTGCTCCGGCAGGAGAGGAGCAKGAGGAGTAGTGGGCTAGGCCTTGCCCATTTCCTCRYTACCGACGACATCGATTATCCGCTGCAYTTTAWTTTGTGAACTTTATTTGCTACTCAAAAACTCCGATTTATGTAATAAYTCAGTACTTAATTTGRGRTTTCCTGTTTTATTGTATTTCTTCTGTGACTCACCTTCGAGTGAGTWTGTGGTATTTGATCCTGGTTAAGTGGCTTTATCAGACTAGATCTGAGGGAYTGACGGGTTATTCYGATTTAAGTGTGTTACGGCCCCTGAGGCGTGACTTAGGCACTTAAGCTGGAATAATTCGGGTGGTTCTGCCACAGTAGAGACCCCCTAGATCGATGTGGAAACATTCGCGACTTGGGCCACAGTCCTCGTCGTCAAGGCTATGGCCACCATCGGAGCAATCAGAGAGGCAGTAGTCACATGCGGCCATGAAGTCTCGC
>SRSL01000029.1 GCA_009735695.1 Christiangramia bathymodioli | reverse complement strand
GCGCGATGCCGGAGCCATCAACCACCGAGGGGCGGCGAATTTAGGGAGAGCTCAAGAATCTCCTGGAGGATGCCGCGGTCCGGCAGGCCGAAAGCTCCGCCTCCCGAAGGCAGGGGTATCCCTCGGAACCTCATGCCGCGACTTCCCGATTCATGCGGGAGGCCTCGGTCYACACCGGGCGCACGCGCAACACCGCGCCTGCGGCCCCGGGCCACCTCRGCAACGARCACCATCGRCGCGACCGTCGKGCYCACCTCGACGAAAGGGTGCGCCGAGGCTACCACCCCAGGCGTGGGGGRCGCTACGACAGCGGGGAGGATCGGAGTCCYTCGCCCGAACCACCCGGTCCGCAGGYYTTYAGYCGRGCCATYCGRCGGGCRCCRTTYCCGMCCCGGTTCYGACCCCCGACTACTATCRYRAAGTACTCGGKGGAAACGAGRCCGGARCTGTGGCTYGCGGACTACCGCCTKGCCTGCCAACTGGGTGGRACGGACGACGACAACCTCATCATCCGYAACCTCCCCCTGTTCCTCTCCGACACTGCTCGYGCCTGGTTGGAGCAYCTGCCTCCGGGGCAGATYTCCAACTGGGACGACTTGGTCCAAGCCTTCGCTGGCAATTTCYAGGGCACATACGTGCRCCCCGGGAATTCCTGGGACCTTCGAAGCTGCCGGCAACAGCCGGGGGAGTCGCTCCGGGACTACATCCGGCGATTCTCGAAGCAGCGCACCGAGCTGCCCAACATCACCGACTCGGATGTCATCGGCGCGTTCCTCGCCGGCACCACTTGCCGCGACCTGGTGAGCAAGCTGGGTCGCAAGACYCCCACCAGGGCGRGCGAGTTGATGGACATCGCCACCAAGTTCGCCTCTCGTCAGGAGGCGGTCGARGCCATCTTCCGGAAGGACAAGCAGCCTCAGGGCCGCCCACC
>SRSL01000005.1 GCA_009735695.1 Christiangramia bathymodioli | reverse complement strand
AGGTGGCTATAGCAACGGGGCTCACCTCTTCCCATTCCGAACAGAGAAGTTAAGCCCGTTAGCGCCGATGGTACTGCTATCATTGTGGGAGAGTAGGTCGCCGCCTTCCTTTGAAACCCCTTCAGTAATCCTGAAGGGGTTTTTTTATGCGCATTATTTTGCTACCTGAATTACCTTAGAATTTAATAAGCCTCAATTTAGTAGTGTCTTCTTTATAATTCATAAATAACTGGTTATAAATAATTTAGGGTATTTTTACCTATTGTCTTGTACTACATATTATACTACTTTCAGTACATCATTTATCAATCAAAATAGTTTAGTTATGTTTTATTCAAGAAAAACCAGGTGGCCCCACTTTATCATTCTCCTTTTTTTAAGCGCTCTTCTTTCCTGTTCTTCAGATGATAAGGAAGACCTTTATGATGAAGTCTATCTGAGCGCAAACATCAATGGAAATGATTATTTATTGAATGGAAAAACAGCAACCATCACGGCCAGAAGATTTATTGGCCAAACAGGGTTGTTAAAATTTGAAGTTATGGCAGTTGCCTTGAACGGAGAATGGGTGAGTTTTCAAATCCCGGATTATAAAGGCCCCGATGGATATATTATAGGGGAAAATCCAATGTTGCCAACTCTAATTGCCTATGGTGATCAATCTTCAGTAGGACAGTGGAGCTGTAATAACCCCGGACCAAACGAATTAGAGCAAAATTTCATTGAAATCATAAATGACGATGGAATTTTTATAGCAGGGAATTTCCAATTTACTGGTCAGAACATCGATGATGAAAGTTTGCAGAAAATTTCAAACGGAAAATTTAGATTGCTGGTCGAGTAATCAATCGAACAAAGCTTTGATGATCGTTAGGATTCCTTTAAACATTAAAAATATCGCAGTGCCCGATGCTACAACGCCAAGTAATAGTATTGGAATAAATAAGCTTTTATCCTGATTATTAAAGGCTGAAAATAATACGGAAGGCCCTATCATTACCAATGGCAGGGCTCCTGCTAGATATTTGAGTCCGGTTGTTAGAACTTTCTTGTTAGTGTGTTTCATTATTCTATTATATAACTGGTTGAATCAGCCTGTGATAATCTGAAATATCCAAATGGATAATCTTCCCGGTTGGACTGGTTGATCACATTACCCTTTACAGTGGCCGGCATGGTTTCAAAAGGACCTCCACCATTATTGCCAACTTGAGAACGAAGAATAAAAAGATATTCAAAATAGTCCCGGGAAATTCCTTCCATAAAAATATCGATTTCATCCCCTTTTTCAAGATCCTCATCTGAATAATACCCAAATATTTGATTTCCGTTAGTGAATTCATCTTCGTAAAACTCCAGGCTTAGATCATCGGTAAGGAATTTGAACAGATAATAGTTTTCCTGGTCGGCAGGATCGGTATAGTAGGCTTTGATCTCAATATCATCACCTGTAAAACCGCCCGAATTTGACTGCTCCACATAATCAATATCAGTCACCGGCATCATTCTTTCGGTTGCTGTATAGAGTTGGTCATTATAAGTTAATTCAAGATAATAATCCTGGTTAAGGATAGGTTCGAATGTGTTGCTAATGTACACTCCATTTCCACTATGTGAAAAGTTGAATTCTCTTCCGTTTGCTGAATAAATGTTAACCTCGGCATTAAGAACAGGTTCAACTTCTTCCTGATAAAACGGAGAAGTTTTAGAGAGTCTAATGCTTTGCTGGTTTCCGGTAGAACCTTTCAGCCAGATTATAGATGCTTCTACAACCAGGCGTGGCTCGCTTTCTTCCAGGTCTACCTCAATCACCTCTTCACATGATGTAAGGATCAGAAATGAACTCAACAAATATAATTTCCAGGCTTTCATCTAAAATTTGAAATTATAAGTTACAGATGGAATGATCCCAAATAAAGATAATCGAACCGCTTCGTTCATATTGGTATCTGGGTTTTCTCTGAAACTTATCGAA
This sequence comes from Christiangramia bathymodioli, assembly GCA_009735695.1. GTDB lineage: Bacteria > Bacteroidota > Bacteroidia > Flavobacteriales > Flavobacteriaceae > Christiangramia > Christiangramia bathymodioli. The sequence continues at coordinate 236,829 of SRSL01000005.1, read as the reverse complement.
TTTGCATTCATTCTATTATAAACATTATATACGCCAAAATTCCACGATGATTGAAAATCCCTGTTCTTATTTTTCTTCGGAGTAAGGGTCGCAGAAAGATCCAGCCTGTGATAATCAGGTAAACGGTCTGAATTTCGTTCGCCATATACGGGAATGGTGATCCCTTCGTACTCATACTGAGCGTTAGGGAAGGTAGTGGCCAGCCCGGTTTGATAAATGAAATTTGCATTGAACTGCCACTTTTTATTCAATTCATAAGTCGCCGTAAGGCTCAGGTCATGGGGTTTGTCAAAATTTGCATTATACCATTGGCCATTATTGATCCCAATTTCTTCCGGAGTTCTCCCGGGGGTTCTTTGTTCAGATTTTGAGAGTGTATAGCTGAGCCAACCCGTAAGCTTACCTTTATTTTTTCTGAAAAGAACTTCCATACCATAAGCCCGACCTTCCCCGTTTAGAACAATACGCTCAACCGCATTGTTGGCGATCAAATTCGCGCCATCTATATAGTCGATACGATTGTCTATTTGCTTATAAAAGCCTTCAACTTCCAGAGAGTAGTTTCTATTGTCGATATTTTTGAAATATCCCAATGCATATTGATCCAAAACCTGAGGTTTGATATAGGGTCCGCTGGGGGCCCAAACATCTAGAGGAGTGGGTGAACTTGTGTTTGAAATCAAATGCAGGTATTGAGCCATCCTATTATAACTTGCTTTGATGGAGGTGTGATCGTTTAGCGTATAAGCCAGCGCCAACCTGGGCTCAAAATTGTTATAACTTTTCAAGAGGTCACCGCGTGAATAAGATTCGGTTTCCAGGATATCAGCTTCTCTATAAATACCTCTTTCTGAATTATATACTATGGGATGATCATTTTCATATAGATTGAATTCGTCCTGGCCTAGACGGAAAAAGTTACTTAATCTAAGTCCATATTCTGCGGAAAGATTTTGAGTTAGTCTATGTTCAGCCGAAATATACAGGGCAGTTTCAACTGCATATTTATTGGTAAGCTTAAAGTAATTGATCCCTGAATTTTCATCAATTGGTTTGATCTCGCCGGGATTGAATTCGTAATACGTATTATGCATTCCATACTTCAGCTGAAGCTGATCGTTCACATAATGATTGAAATCATATTTGATATTCATATTGGTAATCCCGCTATCCCAATTAAAGCCTACAAAATTCAGATTAAGACCATAATAATAGTCGCTGAAGATCGCAGAGAGATTGGTGAAAATATTATCTGAAAACAAATGATTCCACCTGAGATTCAAAACTGCATTTCCGTAGGTATTCTCAAAATTCTGGCTGATGTTGAACACATCCCTACCGAAATAACCTGAAAGCAACAATTTGTTCTTCCGGTCCAGCTGATAACTTAATTTCGTATTCAGATCATAAAAATAAGCGGTGTTTTCATTATCGGTGAGCTTTAAAAACAAATGAGCATAAGAACTTCTTCCTCCAATAAGGAAAGAACCTTTATCCTTTACGATAGGCCCTTCTGCAAGCAACCTGCTAGAAATGGCGCCAATTCCTCCCTGCATTTGGAACTCCTTGCTGTTCCCATCTCTTTGGTAAATATCTAAAACCGATGACACCCGGCCGCCATATTCGGCCGGAATTCCTCCTTTATACAGCTTGAGATCCTTGATCGCATCCGGGTTAAAAACGGAAAAGAATCCAAATAAATGCGATGAATTATAAATAGTTGCTTCATCCAGTAAAATAAGGTTCTGATCCACGGCTCCACCTCTCACATTAAAGCCGGAAGAACCTTCTCCTGCATTCGAAACTCCCGGAAGCAATAGCAGCGATTTTACTACGTCTACCTCCCCGAATACCACTGGCAGACTTTGAATCGTATTGATGGATAATTTATTGACGCTCATTTCAGGCTTCCGGATATTCAAAGCTTCATTTTCACTGGTGATAAGCACTTCGTCCAGGCTTTCTGAATTTTCGGTCATCTCGAAATCGAGCTGTTTGTTCTCATTAAGTTGAATGGTGTCTGTGATGGTTTTATAACCAAGATAGGACACCCGGATCTCGTAGGTTCCTTCGGGAAGTTTCAGCGAGTAATACCCATATTCGTTGGAGACCACTCCAGTTCCTGCTTCGGGTACTATCAGATTTACGCCAATTAGCGTTTCATTGCTGGCCGCGTCGGTTATGGTCCCGTTCAGGCTAAAACTCTGCTGCGCATAATTTGTAACAGAAGCGAATAGGAGGATGATAAGGAAGAAGTAGAAACGGGATTCCAATTTTTGCCTCAAAATTAAAAGGTTCGGTGTAAAAAATATAGGTTATGCTTCACTTAAATTGATACTTCTATTCTGTTTTCTTATATAGATAAAAAGGAGAATACTGCTGCAAGATAGGGAAGTTAAAACGACTATCGCTAAGGGAATAAGGCTTGTTGTGTGAAAAAGACTGATAATAAAAGAAGTAAGTGCCCCGAAGATCATCTTTAAACTGCCGATTAAGGCTGAGGCTCTTCCTGCTTTCCGGCTGAAGGGCTCCAATGAAAGAGCGGTGGTATTAGGATTCTGAAATCCGAGCAGGAAAAGCACCGAAAATATCAGGATTGCAGTGATAAGAAATCCCATTTGGAAATAGGCGCTAATAAGAAGTAATAAACCCAGCACCACCAGGCAAACGCTGTTAAACAGGCTTATTTGTAATGCGGTGTACCTTCTCAAAAACAGCCGGTTAAGCTGGCTACCCAGGATCAGTCCACCAGCGTTTAGCCCGAACAGTAACCCGAATTCCTTTTCTGTTAACCCAAAATTTCCCATAAATAATTTTGGTGCATCGGAAATGTAAGCGAACATCGCACCGATCGCAAAACTACCGGCGAGCGCGAAGTACCAGAATCCCACGTGTGTCAGGATTCCGAAATAATTAACCGCTACCTGTTTTGGTTTTAGATTCACCAGTTTATCTGGAATAATACTTTCAGGTAAAAACCTCGTAACGCTGATCACCATTAGGAGGCAAAAAATGGCTAAAAAAAGGAAGATCATTTTCCAGCCGAAGCTTTCAATAATAAAACTTCCAACCGTTGGTGCTATAATAGGAGCTCCGCCCATGATAAGCATCAGAAACGAAATGGCGCCGGCAACTTCATTAACAGGAAAAATATCGCGCACCATCGCCTTTGCGGCTACCATTCCTGCAGCTGCACCAAGTGCCAGGAAGAACCGGGAAATTATTAACCAATCCAGGCTTGGGGAGTAAATACAGCTAAGCGCTGAAAGGAAGAAAATTCCGAGACCGATTAGTAAGGGTTTTTTACGGCCGTATTTATCCATGATTGGTCCGTAAGCGAGCTGCCCAATGGAAATACCTATAAAATAACTTGTAAGCGAAAGGCCTACCGCACTTACCGTGGTATTATAATCATTAGCAATGCTTTTAAATCCAGGCAGATAAGCGTCTATTGAAAATGGCCCCAGTGCAATCAGGGTACCCAATACTACGAGGATGATATATTCCTTCTTTTTGTTTCTTTCTCCTGAAGTTTCCTTCATTTTGCAAATTTCAGCAACAGGTTTAATCTGTTCTAATTTCGGTCATGATTTAACGAAAGATTAAACTATTACGATTTCGATTCAAGCATAAAAAAAGCCCTGCACAGCAGGGCTTATACTGAATGATAATTATTAGTCTATTGTATATCTGGATCGGTAGCCAGGATCTCATTTAATTTCTCACTAGGGCGCATGGCCTGTTTAGTAAGGTCTTCTTCCGGCATATAATATCCGCCAATATCTACAGGTGATCCCTGGGCATCTATCAAATCCTGAAGTATTTTCTCCTGGTTATCTTCCATCATTTTTGCGATCCTTCCGAAGTAGATGTTCAAATCGGTGTTACGCTTCTGTTTTGATAGAGCTTCTGCCCAATAAAGAGCCAGGTAAAAATGGCTTCCGCGGTTATCCAGTTCGTTCACTTTACGCGAAGGCGATCTTCCTTCATTAAGGAAACGCTCGGTAGCCTCATCCAGGCTTTCAGAAAGCGTAAGTGCTTTCTCATTATCGTATTTGTTACCCAAATGTTCCAGCGAAACTGCCAGGGCCAGGAACTCTCCAAGCGAATCCCACCTTAGATGTCCTTCCTTAAGGAACTGCTGCACATGCTTTGGGGCAGAACCACCGGCACCGGTTTCGAACAATCCACCTCCATTCATCAGCGGAACAATGGAAAGCATTTTGGCACTGGTTCCAAGTTCCAGAATAGGGAATAGGTCGGTGAGATAATCTCTTAATACGTTTCCAGTCACTGAAATAGTGTCTTTACCAGCCTTCACCCGTTCAAGGGTATAGTTGGTAGCTTCCACAGGAGACATAATCTTGATTTCAAGTCCGCTTGTATCGTGGTCTGGAAGATATTTATTCACTTTTTTGATCAGTTCCGCATCGTGGGCGCGGTCTTTGTCAAGCCAGAAAACAGCCGGCATTCCGGTTGTTCTTGCCCTGGAAATCGCCAGTTTGATCCAGTCCTGGATAGGAGCATCTTTAACCTGGCACATTCTCCAGATATCTCCTTTTTCAACTTTATGTTCTATAACCGTTTCGCCCTTAGAATTCAAAACCCTAACCACTCCGGCAGATGGAATTTCGAAAGTCTTATCGTGCGAACCATATTCTTCAGCTTTTTGAGCCATAAGTCCAACGTTTGGAACGGTACCCATCGTTGTTGGATCAAAGGCCCCATGTTTTTTACAAAAATCGATGGTAGCCTGGTAAAGTCCTGCGTAGGAACTATCAGGGATCACCGCTTTGGTGTCCTGGGTTTTACCTTCAGCATTCCACATCTGGCCTGAGGTTCTAATCATGGCCGGCATGGACGCATCTATGATGATATCACTAGGTACATGAAGATTGGTGATGCCCTCGTCTGAATTCACCATGGCAAGATCCGGACCTTCTTTAAGATCTTTTTCAATAGCCGATTTGATCTCGCTTTTCTTATCTTCAGGAAGATTTTCGATTGCGTTTAATACATCCCCTAGACCACTATTTGGATCGGCACCTGCTTTTTCCAGTTCCTCACCGTATTTTTCAAAAACATCCTCGAAGAATACTTCAACTGCATGTCCAAAGATAATAGGATCAGAAACTTTCATCATGGTTGCCTTCATGTGCAGAGAAAAAAGTACATCCTTTTCCTTGGCATCTTTCACCTCTTTGCGCAGAAAATCCAAAAGCGCTTTTTTGCTCATCACACTCGCATCTACTACTTCGCCAGCAAGGATCTTGATCGATTCTTTCAGGTTCTTTTTATCTCCGTTTTCGGGACTGAATTCTATAGTATAACTATCATCTTTATCTGAAGTCACCGAAATTTCATTCGATCTGAAGTCTCCGTGGCTCATGGTAGCCACATGTGTTTTGGAATCTGAACTCCATTCCCCCATAGGATGAGGATTCTTTTTAGCGAAATTCTTTACGGCCTTTGGAGCTCGTCTGTCTGAATTTCCCTCTCTAAGTACCGGGTTTACCGCGCTACCTTTAACCTTGTCATATCTGGCTCTTATATCTTTTTCTTCAGGAGTTGAAGGCTCATCCGGGTAATCGGGAAGGGCATATCCTTTTTCCTGAAGTTCAGCGATCGCATTCTTTAACTGCGGAATGGAGGCACTGATGTTGGGAAGTTTAATAATGTTGGCTTCCGGTTTTTTGGCCAGTTCACCTAATTCAGCCAGATCGTCTGAAACTTTTTGCTCATCTTTCAGGTAATCTGGAAACTGAGAAAGGATTCTGCCAGCCAGAGAAATATCACGTGTTTCGAGGCTTACCCCTGCAGCCTTGGTAAAGGCATCAATGATAGGAAGGAAAGAATAGGTTGCCAGCATAGGGGCCTCATCGGTCTTGGTGTAAATTATTTTCTCTTTTTGTGACATTTTATGATTTTTTGGATTGTATATAATTCAAAGAAGCCCTGGTATCACCAGGGCGAATATTCACGCGCAATATACAGTTTTTAGGCTTTTTTTCCTAGGTAAGACAGGCTGTTCACCTGTTAAGAAATATTAAATTTCAAATAAAAAAAGCCATTTCACTCTAAATTTTAAAATGAAATGGCTTCTACTGAAACAGCATGTTATCACTCTGATGATAAAAAGTAGGATTACTTTTAGGTGTACACTGTTTCAATTGACCTCTTATCACAAATGAAAGAGAGTCAACAATGGTTTTATCTTTCAAACTTGTTTTGACTATGCAAAATTAATGGTGTTATATAGAAGATAAAACCCTATGTAAAGAACATGCTTTACGGGAAATCAAGGTTATAGAACAAATTATGTTGTGTAATTAAGACCTCGATCAATTCCGAATATAAAGATACTTAAAAGCCTTGTGTCGGGCCGGCTCTTTAACTTTTTTATAATTGAATTGTTCAAAAAAAAGAGCCTCGAGAAGAGGCTCTTTATAGGAATAAAAATTGAGTATTTAATTATTCGGTTACTGCCCTGTAGGCATTAACCCGTCCATGACCGTAGTATGGATTCTGGCCGTTGCCTTCAACTTTATCAGCAGTCTTCAGTAACTGTTTTTCAACTTCAGCGGGATCCATATCGCCTCCATTCTTGCTGATGATCAAAGCTGCAACACCAGACACGTGTGGGGAAGCCATACTTGTTCCTGCCGAATATCCCCATCCATTCGAAATGGTGCTCCAAATAAGATCAAAAGGATAAATATTGCCATTTGAATATCTTACATCAAAATCACCTCCCGGAGCCGCAATATCTACAAGAGAAACACCATAATTCGTATAAGATGCTGGGATGTCAAAATTAGGATTTGGGAAAGCTCCATATCCTTCAGGAGCGGTAGAAGAAACCGCAATGACATTATTCAGTCCGGCTGGTAATTTAATGTTTGAACCGTCTCCATCTGCATTCAGGGCATCGTTTCCAGCAGAGGCTATAATGGTCGTACCTTTATTGTAGGCATAGTTAATAGCTGCCTGGTAGAAGCTAATGTATTCCTGAACTAAATTCGCAGGTACCTTATATTGTTCACCATCAGCATCTGTAAGCCAGCCATTTTTATTGATCATGGAGCCAAGGCTCATATTGATGACATCTGCATCATTGTCTGCTGCATAATAGATTCCGGCTGCGATAGCCCCAACAGATCCTCTTCCGGTAAATTCTGATAAAACTTTCAAGGCTACCAGTTCGGTTTTTGGAGCCACACCAATCACTCCCCAGTCATTATATGCTGCGGCAATGGTACCGGCAACATGAGTTCCATGATTGAAGTAGAAACCTGGCTGAATGTTCCAATGCTCTCCTGGAACAAAGCTTTTAGAAAGAGTAGTGTTTAAATTTGGACTTAAATCAGGATGTTCTGCATCTATACCTGAGTCTAGAACGTAAACGCTGGTTCCACCACCAAGATTTCCGGTTTCCCAGGCTTTTGGCGCTTCAATCGCATCCAATCCCCAAAGACGGTCTCTATACGTTTCGTTATCGCCTACCGTAGAATAATCTTTAACTGCCAAAGTTTCGGTATCTGGAATCCATTTGATTTGGTAATTCGGAAGAACTATTAGGTTATTCTTTTCCGCAGATTTTGAAAAATCAGCACTTCCCGCCTTAACTATTGTAGCTCCCAGACCTGGCAGGCTTTCGATAATTTCGACTCCTTGAAGGGCTTTCAAATATTGGTTTGCAGATTTTAACGAGGTATCGTCAGTTCCCGAGATCACAATATAACTGTCGTATTCTGGTTCCTGTAGATCCTCCACTGTCGATTGGGCTTCCACTTCATAATCTACTTCAGATTGGCAGGATGTTAAAAATGCCCCCAATACGAATGTGTACAGCATTAGTTGCCATACCTTGGTAAATGTCTTTTTCATAAAATATGTTTTAAGTTTTTAAGGGAGAGGAAATAACATTAAAAAAACATATCTTTTTCAGAACAAATGTTAAAACTTTAAGACTTCAGGAAAAAAGTTAATATTTCATTTAATTGAGTTAAGTCAAGGCCTTAAATTCTAAATCATTCATAACCAGTAGATAAAAACAGGCTAAAAAAAAAGCCCCGATAGATCGGAGCTTTTTAACTTATAAATAAGGTGGAAATTACCTTTTAGCCTCTTTAATACGGGCTTTCTTACCGGTAAGTTCTCTAAAGTAGAAGATTCTTGCTCTTCTAACTTTACCTCTTTTGTTCACTTCTATCTTCTGGATAGCAGGAAGGTTAATTGGGAAAATTCTTTCTACTCCAACAGTACCACTCATCTTACGAATGGTAAAAGTTTGTGAAGCTCCAGTACCTCTCTGCTGGATAACCACTCCTCTAAAGAACTGGGTTCTTGTTTTTTGTCCCTCTTTAATTTCATAGTAAACAGTGATGGTGTCACCAGCTGAAAACTGAGGAAAATCTTTTTTGTCTACGAATTCGTCCTGAACGTATTTTACTAACGATTCCATGTTTGATAGTTTAAAGTAAAATCCAAAACAACATTCACGGTTATCGCCAGAGGTTATTTTAGAATGAGTGCAAAATTAATGATTTTATATTATTCTACAAGCCTGATTTTAAATTATTCATCTTTTAAAAGATCTGGCCTTAATTTCCTGGTTCGCTCCAATGCCTGCTCTTCTCTCCAGGCTTCGATCTTTGGAAAATTTCCTGAGGTAAGTACCTCTGGAACTTCCCATCCTTTATATTCTGATGGTCTTGTGTAGACCGGAGGTGCCAGCAGGTCGTCCTGGAAGGAGTCGGTTAGGGCAGAGGTTTCATTGCCCAAAACTCCTGGAATGAGCCTGATCACCGCATCGCAAAGCACCGCAGCTCCAAGTTCACCACCAGATAATACATAATCTCCAATGGAAATCTCTTTAGTAACAAAATGATCGCGAACTCGCTGGTCTACCCCTTTATAATGACCGCAAAGAATAATGATATTTTCATGCATAGACAGCCTGTTCGCCATTTTCTGCTGAAGTCTTTCTCCATCAGGGGTCATATAAATCACCTCCTGGTATTCCCGTTCCGACTTTAGTTTGCTAATGCACTTATCGATGGGTTCGATCATCATCACCATCCCCGCGCCTCCGCCAAACTGGTAATCATCTACCGTTTTATAATTATCGGTAGTATAATCTCTCAAATTATGCAAATGGATCTCTACCAGGCCTTTCTTGATCGCGCGCTGGAGGATGGAAGCCTCGAACGGACTTTTAAGAATATCGGGTACTACGGTAATAATATCAATTCGCATACTAAATTTTTAAAAGGAGTGTCTCTTTAGGAGTTTCCTGCAGCTTTATTTCTTTCGTCCTGCAGCATTCTTCCCAGGCGTTGCTCTTTTTCAAGGGCTTTGGTACGGTAAGAATCGAATTCCTTTTCGGTTTCTTCCAGTTTCTTTTGCGCTTCTTTGGTTGCTGCATTCGAACTTTTATAACGGAAGAACAGGATCAGGAGGATCACGATAAGCCCACCAACGATTCCCCACATCATCGTTTTGTACCCACTTTTACTAAAGGGCATCCCAAGAAACATAAGAGCATCTTTCTCTTCGGTTACCCGTGTAAGATCTTCCTGGGTGGCGCTGAGATCGGTTTTTAATTGCTTGATCTCCTCATTTTGCTGGTCTACCGTATTTTGCTGAACGATGATCTCTTCCTTTAATTCAGAAATATAGCTCCTGGTCGTGTTTCGAAGTTCTATTAACTTATCGTACTCCACTACCTTATAGCCCTGGTAGTTGTTCGATTCTTCAATAAGTTTAGTGAATTCATCCTGAACAGGAGTTTGTGTAGCGATGCTGTCCTGTTGTGCGTTTACCTGAAATACTGCAATAAAAGCAAAGATTGCCAAAACGTAATTTTGAGTTCTCATTTTTTGGGGATTGAGTTTTAATTTCATTGAACAACGAGCGAATTGTTTGATTAGTATTTCAGATTTTCGGAGGTGATTCGCTTCTTGTTTTGAATTAGTTATGATTATTTTTAAAGGTTGCGCAAAAATAAAAAAACCCCGCCAATGGCAGGGTTTTTTTACTAAAAATTATTGCCTCTAGTAATAAGTGAATCGTCTTACCTTGGCGATATATTTTGCAAGTCGCAGTACCTGGTGACTATAACCATATTCATTATCGTACCAAATATAAAGGATCACATTTTTCCCGTCTGCAGAAACGATGGTCGCGTTGCTGTCGTAAATTGCCGGGGCAGAAGAGCCAATTATATCTGAAGAAACCAGTTCATTATCTACAGAATATTGGATCTGCTCAACCAAGTCGCCTTCCAATGCATATTTTTTGAGAATGCTGTTCACTTCTTCCAGGCTGGTGTTCTTTTCAACTTCTAAATTCAAGATTGCGAGAGAGCCATTTGGAACCGGAACTCTGATTGCACTGGAGGTCAACTTTCCTTCAAAAACAGGAAGTGCTTTGGAGACCGCTTTCCCTGCACCGGTTTCAGTAATAACCATATTAAGTCCAGCGGCACGACCACGACGATATTTATTATGCATATTGTCTACCAGGTTCTGGTCGTTGGTATAGGCGTGGATGGTTTCCAGGTGACCGTGCGCCACCCCAAGGGTGTCCTGCACTGCTTTTAAAACCGGGGTTATAGCGTTAGTGGTACACGAAGCAGCAGAGAATATATCGATCTTATCTGGATCGTGTTCCTTCTGGTTCACTCCATGAACAATATTTGGTACTTCTTTTCCAGGTGCAGTTAGCAAAACCTTTGAAGCCCCAACAGAATTCAGGTGGCGGCTTAAAGCTTCTTTATCTCTGAAGACCCCTGTATTATCGATAACCAGCGTATTATTGATCCCGTATTGAGTATAATCGATATCTTCCGGCTGGTTTGCCGAGATCATATGAACGGTAGTGCCATTAATGATCAAAGCCGAATTATTTTCATCAATATTTACCGTTCCACTGAATGGACCATGAACAGAATCGCTCTTTAAAAGTGAAGCTCTTTTTTCAAGTACGGTGGCATCGATCTTTCCTCTTGTAACCACGGCTCGCAATCTAAGCTGATTTCCTTTTCCGGTACGCGTCATCAGTTCACGAGCAACCAGTCTTCCAATTCTTCCGAACCCATAAAGAACAACGTCTTTTGGCTTTAATGCCTCGGTCTTCTTTGCGTGCTTCAGCTTGTTGGAAACAAATGCCATGGCATTCGAATATTTCTGGTCTTCCAGGTGATATTCATAGGTGAGTTTCCCGATATCCAGTTTGGCCGGTGGAAGCTTAAGATCCTGTATTGCCTTGGCGATCTCTACCGAATCGAATATCGAAATGGGTTTTCCAACGAATTCTCCGGCATATTCATGCAGATCCAGGATATCGCTAACATTCCTATTGATCAACTGGTTTCTGAACAAAACCAGTTCAATTGATTTGTCATACCAGAGGTCGCTAACGATATTAATGAATTCTACGGTTGCTTTGCGGCGGTCTGCCTGAAAGGAAAGCTCTTTTTCGTAAACTTGATTAAAGTCCATTATTAGGTTGTGGTGTTAAAAATTTCGGGCAAAAGTATATATTTCAAACGTTTTCGTAAAGTTTTTTTAAAAGAAAAAGCCCTTCCGTTCGGGAAGGGCTATATTGCTTATAATGAAGGTTTATTTATCTCCAAACCATACGCTTTTCTTCTCCATTCTGGTTATAATAGGTAACCACGATTGGATTGGCGTCATTCCTGTTCTCGATGATATTTTCAACATCGCGGATGGAATTCACCTTCTGGTTATTGATCTCTGAAATGATCCCGCCAACCAGGTCGGCAGATTCAAGATCTTCCACCAGGGTGCGATTGATACGAACTCCGTTCGGTGCGTTGTAAGCCTTCAATTCATCAGCTGAAGCATTAGCAACCTCCAGACCTAAAACCCGTACCTGGTACGTGTCCAGTTTGGTAAGTTCAACGTTCACTTCGCCTTTTTTTCCATCGCGTACATACTGTACCAATACCTTATCTCCAGGTCGTTTGGAATTGATGTAGCCAGTAAGATCGGAGAATTTAGTGATCCTGATATCGTCGATTTTTCGAATGATATCCATCGATTTTAATCCGGCCTTTTCGGCACCACTTCCCGGAGTTACGCCACTCACCAGGACTCCCTGGGTTTCGTTCAGTTCATATTCATTAATGATATCGGGGGTGATATTACCTCCTCTAATTCCTAGGATTCCCTGCTGTACATCGCCATATTCCATGATGTCTTCTACGATTTTTCGGGCGTTGTTGGAAGGTACTGCAAATGCATAACCAATATAACTTCCGCTGGGCGAGGTAATGGCGGTATTGATACCAATTAATTCTCCGTTGATATTCACCAGCGCACCTCCACTATTTCCAGGGTTGATCGCAGCATCAGTTTGAATGAACGACTGTGGGGAATTATCCCTTGCGTTCAGGTCACGAGCTTTTGCACTTATGATACCAGCAGTTACAGTCGATTTCAAATTGAAGGGGTTACCTACGGCAAGCACCCATTCTCCAAGTTTCACATTATCTGAATCTCCAAAAGGGATATAATCCAGGTCCTGTGCGTCGATCTTGATAAGGGCGATATCAGATTTGGCATCGGCACCTATCACATCTGCCTTATAGGTCTCGTTGTTGTTAAGAGTCACTTCGATCTCACTGGCTCCTTTAATCACGTGGTTATTGGTCACGATGTAACCATCTGGAGTGATGATAACACCAGAGCCTGCTCCCTGAAGTGCTCTGCCACCGCCATTGCCATACTGGTAATATTCCCAGATATTTCGGGGGCCTTTAAAGACAGCCACGTTTTTCACGTGAACAACGGCATGAACGGTATTTTCAGCTGCTTCGGTAAAATCGGCATTGGTTCCGTAAATATTGCTGGAACTGGATACCGGTAAAAAATTGTTCGATGTTGTAATATTCTGTGGTTGATGCGTTACCATTTCTTCTTCGAGAAACAGTTTATAACTTCCTAATGTTAATACACCTCCAAGAATGGATACAAATAGTAATGTTGCTATTCTTTTCATTTTCGGATATTTATTTAATGAATTTAACTTTTTTCTTCTCCCGAATCGTATAAAATCAAGCCACTTTAACCGCGCTTTAACAACCTGAATTTCCTGATCAAAATTGTATATTTGCCACTCTTGTAAAAAGATTATGAAACTTACATTCTATAAATATCAGGGAACGGGTAACGATTTTGTGATGATCGATAACCGGGATCAGAAATTATCCAAAAACAATACCAAAATAATTCAGCGCCTTTGTGACCGCAAATTTGGCATAGGTGCAGACGGACTTATCCTGCTTGAAAATCCTGAAGTTGAAGGCGATGATTTTAAAATGGTTTACTTCAATGCCGATGGTAACGAAAGCAGTATGTGCGGAAATGGAGGGAGGTGCCTGGTTGCTTTTGCTAAATTTCTTGGGATCGTAAATGATAAGGCTAGGTTTACCGCAATAGATGGAGCCCATGAGGCGGTGATCGAAAACGGATTGGTAAGTTTGAAGATGCAGGATGTGAAGGAGGTTAATCAATTCGAAAACTTCATGTTTTTAGATACCGGTTCTCCTCACCACGTATTATTTTCAGAAGATATCGCGAAAACCGATATTAAAAAGGAAGGTGCCGAGGTTAGATATTCAGATAGATATAAGAAAACCGGTGGTACCAATGTCAATTTCGTTCAGGAGCTTTCCGAAGACAGCTTTTCGGTTAGGACTTACGAAAGAGGAGTGGAAGATGAAACTCTTTCCTGCGGAACAGGCGTTACAGCCGTGGCACTGGCCGCTTTCGTTTCAGGTAAAACTCAAGCTGAAAAAGTTAAGCTGATTACCCAGGGAGGTGAACTTTCGGTAAGTTTTAAAAAGAAAGGTGATCATTTTGAAGATATCTGGTTAACCGGGCCTGCGGAATATGTTTTTAAAGGAGAGATCGTATGTTAACACTTCAGGGTAAAAAAGTTTATTTAAGAGCCTTAGAGCCGGAAGATCTTGATTTTATTCACGAAATAGAAAATACCGAGGATTTCTGGGAGATCAGTTCAACCCAGTCTCCTTATTCAAAATTTCTCATCAGGCAGTATATCGAAAATGCACATCGCGATATTTACGATATCAAACAATTAAGGCTAATGATCTGTTCCAAACGGCACAGAAGATTGGGCTTGATTGATGTTTTTGACCTGGAACCAAAGGACCGAAGAGCAGCCATTGGGATTCTGATCGCTGATAAAAAAGACCGTAAAAAGGGCTTTGGGTCTGAAAGCCTTTCCCTTTTATGCGAATTTTGCTTTACTCATCTTGGACTGCACCAGGTCTATGCGAATGTTACCGAAGGTAATAAAGACAGTATGCGCGTTTTTGAAAGCAACGGTTTTAGGAAAGTAGGACTTAAAAAAGACTGGACGCTGTTCAACGGAGAATTTAAAGATGAATGGCTTTACCAATTATTGAATAATGTACATTAGAAAGATACTTATCGCGGTCGTGCTGCTTGGCCTGATCGCCCTTGGGATATTCAGTTATTATATCCACAACAGCATATTTTCCTCGAATACGTCTTTCGAGACTGAACGGGAGGTGGTGTATGTTCCAACCGGAGCCGATTTCCAGACAGTGATGGATTCGGTTGCTACTTTGATCGAAGATGAGCAAAGTTTCCGTTTAGTGGCAGAAAAGAAAGGCTATGCCAGTAATGTACGTCCCGGCCGATATTTTCTGAAAAAGGGAATGAACAACAACGAGCTGGTGAATGCCCTGCGAGCTGGCAATGCACCGGTAAAAGTGGTTTTTAACAACCAGGAACGTCTGGAGGACCTCGCCGGGAGAATAGCCGATCAGATCGAGGCCGACAGTATTTCATTATTGGAAGCTTTCAGGGACTCTTCTTTTTTGAAGCAAAGTGAGTTTAACGAGAGGACCGCCCTTGGGATGTATATTCCCAATCAATATGAGTTTTACTGGAACACTTCTGCTGAAGAATTTAGAAGCAGGATGCAAAAGGAATACGAGCGTTTCTGGAACGAATCACGGCTGGAAAAGGCCGATAAAATTGGTCTGAGTCCGCGTGAAGTGATGACGCTGGCCAGTATCGTTCAGAAAGAAACAGCGAAGGTTGATGAAAGGCCAAAAGTTGCAGGTGTGTATATGAACCGGTATAAGAACGGCTGGAAACTGGATGCCGATCCTACCGTGATCTACGCGATCAAGGAGAAGACCGGGAATTTTGATACCATCATCAAAAGGGTGCTTTATAAAGACCTGGAACTGGATTCGCCTTACAATACCTATAAATATCAGCAATTACCTCCCGGACCTATCTTTATGCCGGATATCTCATCGATTGATGCGGTGCTGAACTATGAGGATCACGAATACTTCTATTTTGTGGCTGACGTGGAGAATTTTGGTTACCACAAATTTGCCAAAACTTTGGCCCAGCATAACCGAAATAAGCAGGAATATATCCGCTGGATCAACAAGCAGGGAATCAGAAGATAAGGCCAATCCTTTTAACGTCTTTTTAAGTCGTTGGACGACAGCTTCTTAGAAGTAAGTTAAATCTTACACAATTTAAAAAGACTATTAACTACTTGTTATTCAGATTATTAAAAATTGTTATACATTTGCCCGGCAAATATGGAAGGGGTGAGTGCTAAATTTTAAGCCTCGCCAACACCTTCCGAAACCAAATGTAATGAGAAAGAAAATTGCAAAATTTTCAATCTTGCCTCTGGCAGCGGGCTCTATCTTTTTTAGTTTTTCAACTAAGGATGCTGCCAACCTGAATCTGGAAAAATATTCCACTTATGATCTTGAACTGGATTACACCGTTGAAGATATAAAGGAAGAGATTGAAACAGAATTCAAATTATCAAAACCTGCCCCACTGCTGGGCAAATCTTATGTAGGATTTAAGGAGGCTGTGGCTTTTAAGGAGTCAGGCGGGGACTACAAAAATGTTAATGAATTCGGCTATTTAGGAAAATACCAGTTCGGCGAGGGTACCCTGAAATTGGTTGGTATTTATGATACCATCGGGTTCCTGAATTCACCATCCCTGCAGGAAGCGGCTTTTTATGCCAATGCATCCCGTAACAAATGGATCTTACAAAGAGACATCAAACGTTTTGAAGGCAAAGTGATCAATGGGGTTAAGGTAACCGAATCTGGAATTCTGGCTGCAGCTCACCTGGCCGGTCCCGGTAGTGTTAAAAAGTACTTACGAAGCTGGGGTGCTCAGGCGTTCAGCGATGCTTTTGGGACTACCATCAAAAATTATATGAAGCGTTTTGGGGGCTATGATACTTCTTTCATCGAAACGGAAAAGAACGCCAAGGTTAACCTGGATAAATTTACAGGTTAAAGATCTTTCTGGATAATAAAAATAGCCGGTCTTTTATGAAGATCGGCTTTTGTTTTAGCCCATTCTGAAGCCGTGGCCGTTTTGATGAATTCGGTTTCCAGGCTTAGGTCGCAGGCTATGCAAATTCGAGTTGCCGGATGAAGATTCTGGATCAGGTCCTCCAGAAATTTCATATTTCTGTAAGGGGTTTCTATGAAAATCTGTGCCTGATTCTTTTCTGCAGAAATCCTTTCCAGCTGTTTGATCTCGTGTTTGCGTTCTTTCTTGTCGATTGGCAAATAACCATGAAAGCTAAAACTTTGTCCATTCATCCCGCTTGCCATCATGGCGAGCAGGATAGAGGAGGGGCCGATGAGCGGCACTACCTGTATCCCAAATCTATGTGCTAATTTAACCACTTCGGCACCTGGATCGGCAACGCCGGGACAACCGGCTTCGCTAAGCAGTCCCATATTTTTACCATTCCTGGCAGCGTCCAGGAAAGCGGGAATTTCGGAAGCTTCAGTGAATTTATTCAGGCCGTGTAATACAAGGTCCTGTTGTGATTTTTCGGGAAGGATCTGTTTGATGAACCGCCGCGCCGATTTTTCATTTTCCACGATAAAATCATCGATATCATTAATGATCTCTTTATTCATGGGAGGAAAAACCCTGTTTGTATTCGAATCTCCCAGTCCAACCGGGATCAGGTATAATTTTCCGTATGCATTGCCGGAACTCATAAAGTCCCTTTATTGAGTTTTTCAGCGATCTCTTCGCAGGCCTCGTTCAGCATCTGGTAAATATTCTCAAATCCCTGTTCACCACCGTGGTAAGGATCTGGTACATCCACATTTTCAGAAGGAAAGATCTCGTTAAGGATCAGATGTACCTTCTGTTTATCCTCATCATTTCTGGCCATCGCAATCACATCGCGAAAATTGGAATTATCCATCACGAAAATATGGTCAAAATCGTCAAAATCCTTTTCAGAAAACTGCCTGCCGCGCTGTTGGGTAATGTCCAGGTTGTATCTTTTTGCTATAGCGATAGACCGGCGGTCTGGTTGTTCGCCAATGTGCCAGCTCCCGGTACCTGCCGAATCGACAAAAACTTTGGACTGGTCCACTTTTGATTTTAATAAGCCTTCTGCCAGGGGTGATCTGCAAATATTCCCGAGACACACCATCAAAACCCTGGTTTTCATAATTCCTTATTTATAGAGTGAGTTTCTTGTTGAGATCTTCAACAAATTTCTTGAATTGCTTATCGGTCGCGGCCAGGTTATCTACCGTTTTACAGGCATGAAGAACCGTAGCATGATCACGACTTCCAATCTGAGAGCCGATGCTCGCCAGTGAGGCTTTAGTAAATTTCTTCGCGAAGAACATGGCCAGTTGCCTTGCCTGTACGATATGTCTTTTCCTGGTCTTAGATTGAAGGGTATCCACATCCATCTGGAAATAATCGCTAACCACCTTCTGAATATAATCGATCGAAACTTCGCGCTTGGTATTCTTAACGTAATTGTCCACGATCTTCTTGGCCAGCTCTAAAGTGATATCCTTTCTGTTGAAAGAGGAGTGAGCGATCAGGGAAATGATGGCGCCTTCCAGTTCACGGATATTGGTCTTGATATTATTGGCAAGGAACTCAACGATTTCTTCAGGCATCTCAACTCCATCGCGATACAACTTGTTCTTGATGATGGAAACACGTGTTTCAAAATCGGGATGTTGAAGTTCAGCTGAAAGTCCCCATTTGAATCTTGATAACAAACGCTGTTCGATATCCTGCATGTCAACCGGTGCCTTGTCACTGGTAAGGATCACCTGTTTTCCATTTTGATGCAAATGGTTGAAAATATGGAAGAACACATCCTGGGTTCCGGCTTTTCCGGAAAGCAATTGAATGTCATCCACTACCAGCACGTCAATGATCTGGTAGAAGTGTATAAAATCGTTACGGTTATTCTTTTTTACCGATTCAATATATTGCTGAGTGAATTTTTCAGCAGATATGTAAAGAACCGTCTTTTCGGGATACTTATCCTTGATCTCCACACCAATGGCGTGCGCAAGGTGAGTCTTTCCAAGTCCCACGCCTCCGAATATTAAAAGCGGGTTAAAAGAGGTGCCTCCGGGCTTGTTAGCTACCGCCAGACCTGCCGACCGAGCCAGCCTGTTGGATTCACCTTCAAGGAAATTCTCGAAATTATAGTTCGGGTTAAGTTGTGATTCTATCTTAACATTCCGTATTCCTGGAATGATAAACGGATTCTTGAGTTCCGGGCTTTTGTTCTTAATAGGTACATCAACTTCCTGGGAAGCCATTTGTGATCTTTGTGTGCTGGGGATCTTTTCGGTAAAAGGTAGTTTATTACCGTAGGTATTCTCCATTTTGATCACATATACCAATTTTGCTTTTTCTCCTAGTTCACGAGTGAGAGAAACTTTCAGAAGCTTAACATAATGTTCCTCCAGCCATTCATAAAAGAATTTGGAGGGTACCTGTATGCTTAGCGCACAATCTGTTAGTTTTACTGCTTGGATAGGTTCGAACCATGTTTTATAGGCCTGAGGAGTAATGTTATCCTGTATAAACGAAAGACAGTTATTCCAAACTGATTGCGCAGTTTTCGACATTATTAGTTGAACAAATTTAGGTTAGTAGATAGTTCTAATGGCGGCCGGAAAAAATATGCGTTTCCCAACTCGAGCGGAACAAATATGTGAACAAAAAATGTAAAAAAAAAACCATTTTTGGGTTGAATTTTAAGAAAATTTTATGCATACTTACTTCCGAGCCTGAATATAAAAAACCTTTCTCTAAAAGGCTATTAAATTCTCATGAAATCACACGAAACTTTTGTTAAAGTCCGCTACGCCGAGACCGATCAGATGGGTGTAGTGCATCACGGCAGTTACCCCGAATACCTTGAAATTGCTCGTATTGACTGGCTTGATGAGCTCGGGATCTCCTATAAAAAAATGGAACAGGAAGGAATAATGCTACCCGTGTTCGAATTGAATCTCAAATATCATAAGCCGGTCACTTTTCATGAAAATATCAGGGTGGTGACCCATCTTCGTGAAATGCCAAATGTTAAAATTATTTTCGATTACGAGGTTTTTAATGAACAGGGTGATTTGGTCACTTCTGCGAGCTCGGTTTTGGTATTTATGGACGCGAATTCCAGGCGTCCAATCAGGTGCCCGAAATTCATTCTCGAAAAACTTGAAAATTAAATTTCGAGTTTCTTGATCTCTACTTTATAGGTATTATCGAATTTGGAAAAAATATCTTCTGAATCTTTCTTGCGAACCGAAATATAGATCTGGCAATCGATCTTTAATTTCTGGTCGATCACATTCAGGTTATTTTGCTTGATCACCTGCATCACTTTATTCATTTCGGGGTAATCGAATTTCAGCACATAGACCTCGTCGATGGTTCTTTTGATGATGTTTGACTCTTCAAGCGCCATCTGGGCTGCAGTCCGGTAGGCATTGATGAGTCCGCCAACCCCAAGCTTCACTCCTCCAAAATACCGAACTACCACAACCAGGATATTGGTAAGATCAAATGCCTGTATCTGTCCGTAAATGGGCATGCCGGCCGAATTGGAAGGTTCTCCGTCATCATTGGCACGATACCGTTGGTTTTCTTCTTCCTTTCCCAGCTGCCAGGCGTAACACCAGTGCCTTGCTTTGTGATGCCTGGCTTTTAATTCAGCTAAATGATCATTGGCTTCTTCTTCGGTCTTAACAGGAAAGGCATAACCGAAAAACTTCGAATTTCGGTCCTTGAAGAGAACTTCAGGAGATGCCTCGGTAATGCTTTGGTAAGTATCTTTCATATCGCCGAATTTGCTACCAGGATTATGCTGATCACTGCGATGGCCAGGCCTATCCAGTTCTTTTTGATCAGGTGTTCCTTGAATAAAAAGATTCCCACCAGTGTAGACAGGGTCACGATCGCCACATGGTTCAGCGTAAAAATGGTGGAACTTTCGAAGCCTTCACTTCTCAATGCCATCACCAGAAAATAGATCGAATAATAATTAGGGATACCAAGTGCAATTCCGCCCAGTACGTTTCTCAAACTGACATTTAATTTACCCATAAATCCCTGGATGATCAGGATGATGATCCCTATAATTCCAGCCGTGGCGAAAATAGTGGATGAAAATAGTCCCACGTCGGTTTCTGAAACATAGGTGGTTTCCAGGTATTTCAGACTGGTGTCTATGATCCCGCTACCCACGAAGACCAATAAGGGGAAAATGAGGTTCCTGTATTTGATACTGATACCTTCCTTGCTTTTTATAGAAGTAAGATAAACCGCTACCAGGGCAAGGATGATCCCAAGTATTTTTAAAAATCCGGTGCTTTCATTATATAAAAAGATTCCGAAAAGTACCGGGATGGCAACCGACATTTTTGTCGCTACTGCTACGACCGATAGTCCGCTTTTTTGGGTGGTGATCGCAGCAAGGTTAAAAACGGTGATAAATAGAACGCCTAACATTAATGCTCCCGGGAACCATTCCTGTGATGGAACCTGGGAAATGTTTGAGCTGCCATCGATATATCCGAAATATCCTACGGTGCAGGCTATAAAATAGTTAACGATAATGGCCTGCAGGGTGTTGATCCCGAATTTGGTGTAAAGCCTGAATACGATAAAAATGACCGTAGAAGAAAGGACGCTAAGCAGCAGGTAGATCAAAACAACTCGCTTTTAGTGGTAAACAGGTCGATGATGTCCTCGCGGGTTGGTTCGATATTCCAGGTATGAAAGCCCAGGTTTGCTGCGGCCTGGGTATTTTCTGGCGTATCATCGATGAAAAGACATTCTTCCGGTTTAAGATCCTGGTGTTCCAGAACGAATTCGAAGATCCTGGGATCTGGCTTTCGCATTCCTATTTCATGGGAAAGATAAAAGGCATCAAAGCAATTTTTGAAATCTTCATAAAAGGATACGCGTTCCTTGATATTCTGAATATGATTTTCATTGGTATTGCTCAGGAGGATCAGTTTGTAGTCTTTCTCTTCGGCCAGTTTCTGAATGAACTTAAAGCGATATTCCGGAAAATCAAGCAGGATCGCATTCCAGGATTTCAGGAATTCTTCCGATTTGAGTTCGGGGAACTGAGCCCGGTAAAATTCTGAAAATTCGTCAGACGTAATAAAGCCCTGTTCATATTCTTTATTTCTGGCGTGAACTTCTTCAGAAAGTTCATCAATATTCATCTTTTTGAGTTCCCGGCCTGTGGCTTCCTTGTCCAGGTTGATAAAAACATCTCCAAAATCAAATAGTATCGCCCTGATCATTTCTGTAAATTTTTAAGTGGTCGTTTTCGATGAATTTTTCTTCTTTCAGTTTTGCTGAAGCTGAAAGTCGGGGAGCGGACGTACCCTCTCCAAAATAAGATTTTCCGGTGAACAGCCTGGCTTCGTCCCAAAGTCTGGCGTCTATGAACTGCTGAAGCGTTTTGCTCCCACCTTCAATAATTACCGATTGTATATCGTGTTTTACCAGTACCCGGCAAACCTCCTCCGCAATATTTTCAGAAAAATCAATTTTTTCGTAGATCGTATTTTCTTTGTCCTCAGCATTTGAACCGTGGTCACAAAGCACGATGGTTTTTTGCCGATTATCCAGTATGGCTGAATTTGACGGAACTTTCAAATCCTTATCAATAAGAATGCGAACGGGATCATTTCCGGTCCACTTTCGCACATTTAGCTTTGGATTATCATTCTGGGCAGTAGTGGTGCCCACCAGGATTCCGGCTTCCTCGCTTCGCCATTTGTGAACCAGTTGCCCAGAATACTTGTTGGTGATCCAAACCGGCCGTTTTTCGTCTCTTGCTAAAGGCGCTATAAAGCTATCCTGGGTTTGTGCCCATTTTAGGATGATATAAGGTCGTTTCTTCTGGTGAAAAGTAAAGAAGCGCCTGTTCAGTTCATAGCACTCCTTTTCCAGGATTCCCACATTTACCTCGCAACCGGCGTCCATCAGCTTTTTGATGCCTCTCCCGGCAACTTTAGCAAAGGGATCCATGGTGCCTATCACCACTCTTTTGATGCCCTTTGAGATGATAAGGTCGCTGCAGGGCGGAGTCTTTCCAAAATGACTGCAGGGTTCCAGGCTCACATATATGTTAGCATCCTTTAACAGCTCCTGGTTCTTAACCGAGTTGATCGCGTTCACCTCGGCATGAGCTTCGCCGGCTTTCCGGTGCCAGCCCTCGCCAATGATCCTGCTTTTATGAACAATCACGCTACCAACCATGGGATTCGGATAGGTGTTTCCAAGCCCGTTTCGGGCCAGTTCTATACAGCGTTTTATGTATTTTTCGTGTATATTCACGCCACAAAAATAGAATTAATTAGGCAGAATGGAGACATGGAAAATCCGGGAAATTGAACCGGAAGACAATCAGCAGGTTAAAGCACTAATCCGGGAGGTACTGGTTGAAATGGGTGTTCCAAAAGTAGGAACCGCATACGAAGACAAGGCGCTGGACGATATGACCAGCACCTATGAAGGCGACCGGATGGCTTATTTTGTAGTGGAGGAAAATGATAAGATCATAGGCGGAGCCGGCATCGCCCCCTTAACCGGTCTCGAGGAAAAGGTTTGTGAACTTCAGAAAATGTATTTCCTGCCCGAAGCCAGGGGTAGAGGAATCGGCATGCAGATGATCACCAGGTGTATGGATTTTGCACGTGACCAGGATTTTGATACCTGCTATATCGAAACCCTGCCTTATATGGAAAATGCCCGGCGTTTATACGATCGCAAAGGTTTTAAGGTCATTGAAAAACCCATGGGGAATACCGGTCATTATAATTGTACCGTTTTTATGACCAAGGATCTAAGAGCTGCTGAATAGAACCGACATGCTTTTAAAAGATTTCAGAGAACAATTCAGGGAAGAATTAAAAGGGGAATATCCGCTTAATGAGATAGAATCCTTCTTTTATATTCTCACTTCTGAATTTCTTGAAGTAGACAGGCTAAAACTTGCCATGGAGCCTGGAATTGAATTAAATGCTGAAAATCGTACAAAGCTCGAAAATGCTCTAAAGCGTTTGAAGTCCCATGAACCGGTTCAGTATATCACCGGGAAACAGGAATTTTTCGGGATGGAATTCAGGGTAGATAAAAATGTACTGGTGCCACGGCCTGAAACTGAAGAATTGGTGCAATGGATACTGGACGATATTCGGTTTAAGGAGAAGGAACTCAAGATCCTGGATATAGGCACCGGCAGCGGTTGCATAGCGGTAAGCCTGGCAGCGAACCTGAAAAATGCTGAAGTGGATGCTTATGATATTTCGGAACAGGCACTGGAAATAGCTTCAGAAAATGCAAAAGAGAATAAAGCTGAAATCAACTTTATAAGGAAGGATATTCTAAGTCTGGAAAACCTGGATGCAGATTTCGATATCATCGTTTCCAATCCGCCCTATGTTCGGGAACTGGAAAAAAAGGAAATGAACCGGAATGTGCTGGAACACGAGCCCGATACCGCTCTCTATGTGGAAGACCAGGATGCCTTGATCTTTTATCGGAAGATAGTAGGCCTTGCTCAACAGTCTTTACCGGTTAACGGACTCTTATATTTCGAGATCAACCAGTATCTTGCAGAAGAAACCGAAGCACTGGTTAAAAACACTGGTTTTGAAACCGAGCTTAAAAAGGATATTTTTGGAAACTTCCGCATGCTGAAAGGCAATAAAATTTGATATAAATGGGTACAACTATCAATAACATTCAAAACCTGGCCGTTTTTTGCGCAAGCAGTGACGGGAATGATGAAAAGATCTACCAGACCGCTTACGAGATAGGGAAGAAAATGGCAGAAAATGGGATGAGACTTGTTTATGGCGGGAGTAAACTGGGATTGATGGGACAGGTAGCTAAAGGAGTAATGGACCACGGTGGGAAGGTTACCGGGGTTATTCCCGATTTTTTAAAGACCAAGGAGGTTGTGCATACGAACCTGGACCGGCTTATCACTACCCAGGATATGCATGAGCGTAAATTGAGCATGAATGAGTTGAGTGATGCTTTTGTCGCCCTGCCAGGCGGTTTCGGAACATTTGAAGAGTTGTTCGAGATCGTGACCTGGGCACAACTGGGCCTGCATCGAAAACCTATCGGCTTGTTGAATATCAATGGCTTTTACGATGACCTGGTGAATATGCTCCAGAAAATGAAGGAAAAAGGTCTTCTGAAAAAGGATAATCTTGATATTTTGCTTATTTCAGATGATTTTGATGAGCTGCTGGAAAATATGAGGAATTTTGAGCCGAAGCCCGTTCCGAAATGGATGAATAAGAACCAAACCTGAATTATGAAGATTAAAAAACTTACGGTCTATTCGAGCGGGATCAAGAAATTGCTGAAATTCTACAGGGATGAACTCGGCTTTGAGATCAGGGAATATGCTGAAAAAAGCTTCGAACTTAAATTGGGATACTCAATTCTAAGGTTTGAATACCGCGAACACGCCACGCCTTACCATATTGCCTTTCATGTACCAGACAGGCAGGAACAGGAAGCTTTACAATGGGTGGAAACCAACCTGGGAGTATTAAAGAATAACGAGGAGAAGATCATCGACTTCAGTAACTGGCAGGCAAAATCGGTTTATTTCTATGATGCCGATCGAAATATCATGGAGTTGATCTCGAGAAGAGACTTCAGGAAACCTACTTCTGCGATCTTCGAACCTTCGAATATTATCGGTATTGCCGAAATAGGGCTGGCAACCGATGATGTGAAGCAAAAGTTCAAGCAGCTAAAAGAGGAAGTTGGGCTTCAGAAATTCGATGGAGACCTGGAGCGCTTCTGCGCCGTGGGTGATCCGGAAGGCCTTATCATTACGATAAATAAAGACCTTAAAGACTGGTTCCCTACCAGCGACCGCGCATACATGTCGGCTTTTAAGGTTGAAATCGAACATGAGAAGGAGCAGTTCGCGCTGAGCTTTGACAAGAATAAACTAGACATTACCAAAATTTAATTTCTGAATGGAAATCGAACAAAAGATCCAGGAACTTCGAAAAGAGTTACAGGAACATAACTATAAATATTACGTGCTGGATAAGCCCGAGATCAGTGATTATGAATTTGACATGAAGCTAAGAGAGCTTCAGGAGCTGGAAGAAAAGCATCCTGAATTCCAGGATGAAAACTCTCCAACCAGAAGAGTGGGCGGAGCTGTAACCAAGAATTTCGAGACCGTGGTTCATGACCACCGTATGTATTCGCTTTCCAATTCCTATTCAAAGGAAGAACTGGAAGACTGGGAAACCAGGATTCGCAAGATCGTTGAGGGAAAGGTGGAATATGTTTGCGAACTTAAATATGACGGCGCTTCCATTAGCCTTACCTATGAAAATGGAGAATTGGTTCGTGCGGTCACGCGTGGTGACGGATTCCAGGGAGATGATGTGACCAATAATGTTCGGACGATAAGATCGGTTCCGTTAAAGCTGAAAGGTGATTACCCGGATAGATTCGACATCAGGGGAGAGATCATCCTGCCTTATGAAGGTTTTGCAAAAATGAATGCCGAAAGAGTGGATCTTGGTGAGGAGCCTTATGCCAATCCCAGGAATACCGCTTCGGGAAGTTTAAAGCTTCAGGATAGTGCTGAAGTCGCCAGGCGACCATTGGAATGTCTGTTGTATAGTCTGGCCGGAGTCACCAATATTCCCACCCAGTTCGAAGGGCTGGAAAAAGCGAGGGAATGGGGATTTAAAGTGCCACCAGAATCTGAATTGAAATCAAGTATAAACGAGGTGCTGGACTATATCAATTACTGGGATCAGCATCGCCACGACCTGCCTTATGAAACAGACGGCGTGGTAGTTAAAGTAAATAGTGTGCAGCAGCAGGAAGAACTGGGGCATACTGCCAAATCTCCGCGTTGGGCTATGGCTTATAAGTTCAAGGCAGAGCAGGAGAGCACCAAACTGGAAAAGATCACCTACCAGGTTGGAAGAACCGGTGCGATCACCCCGGTTGCGAACCTGGAACCTGTTCAACTGGCTGGAACTACTGTGAAAAGAGCTTCTTTACATAATGCCGATCAGATCGAGAAACTCGATGTTCGTGAAGGCGATATCGTATTTGTTGAAAAAGGCGGGGAGATCATTCCAAAGATTGTAGGAGTAGATTTCACTAAACGTGATCCTGATTCCGAGCCAACTCAATATCTTACCAACTGCCCCGAATGCGGCACTGAACTGGTAAGAAACGAAGGGGAAGCCCTGCATTACTGCCCCAATACCAATGGTTGTCCGCCGCAGATCACCGGGAGGATCCAGCATTATATTTCAAGAAAAGCTATGGATATTGAAGGCTTGGGAGGCGAAACCGTGGCCTTGCTGGTAAACGCCGGATTGATAAATAATTATGCCGACCTCTATACCTTGAAAAAAGAGGATATTCTGCCACTGGAAAGAATGGCGGAAAAGTCTGCTGAGAATTTGATCAACGGTATCGAGAAATCCAAGGAAATTCCCTTCGAACGGGTCTTATTTGCTCTGGGGATAAGATATGTAGGGGAAACCGTGGCGAAGAAACTGGCCAAACATTTTAAAAGCATCGAAGCCTTGATGGCAGCTTCAGAAGAAGAGCTAATCAACCTGGACGAAATAGGCGAACGAATAGCCTGGAGTGTGAAGGACTTTTTCAGCAATGAAGAAAACCGGGAGAATGTTCAGCGACTTAAAGAATATGGAGTTCAGATGGAGATTTCAGCAGAAAAACTCGCGAACCAGACCGATATTTTAAGCGGAAACACCTTCGTGATCTCCGGAGTATTTGAAAAAGTATCCAGGAACGAGCTAAAGAAACTTATCGAAGACAATGGCGGGAAGGTGGCGAGCTCCATCTCCTCAAAAACCAATTACCTGGTGGCGGGTGACAATATGGGGCCCAGCAAGCTGGCCAAGGCCGAAAAACTGGGCACGACTATCATCAGTGAGGACGATTTCTTAAAAATGCTGGAATAGATGAGGAACTATCTACTCTTGTTTTTATTTTTATTGGAAGCCGTAGTTCCTCAGGATAAAGGGCTTCCCGAAGGTTTCGTTTACCTGGATGAAAAGATTCCCGGTATCGTATATAACATCAGGTATGCCGGAAGTCATAATTTTATAGGGAAACCGGTAGATGGATATCTTAAACCCCAGGCAATTCTAAGTGAACCGGCTGCAAATGCCTTACTAAAAGTTCAGGAGGAATTGATCCAGAATGACCTGATGCTTAAGATTTTTGATGCCTACCGTCCCCAACAGGCGGTAAATCATTTTATAGATTGGGCGAGGGATGAAGGAGATACATTGATGAAATCTGAATTTTATCCTGATATTCCCAAATCCCGCCTGTTTCAGTTAGGCTACATCGCCAGCCAATCTGGCCACTCCCGTGGAAGCACTGTAGATCTCACCCTGATTGATGCCACTACCTGCAAGGAGCTTGATATGGGAAGTACTTATGACTTTTTCGGAGAGATCTCACATCATAATGCTTCAGGAATTAACGAGGATCAGAAGAAGAATCGATTGCTCCTGAAAAATATGATGATGAAACATGGCTTCAGACCTTATTCTGAAGAATGGTGGCATTATACCTATAAGCCAGAGCCTTATCCCAATACCTATTTTGATGTTCCGGTAAAATAGGCTTGATTTTATTTTAAACTACAGCTTAATTCCTAATGATAATCCGGAATCTGTTGATTTTTTAAGAAAATTTTAGCATATTTCGCCCTCCGAAGCGGATTGTTCATTATGAAACCTAGTGGCTTATATATTCTGGCCTGCCTGCCATTCCTGTTTGTAAATCTGTTTGCAGTGATCTATAAATGGGAAATAGTAGCCGGTATTTCTTACCTGGCGGTTTTAGTACCGCTCATTACCGGTTTTAATCACAGGTTAAAATGGACTAATATCAATTTTTCATTTTTCATGTTACTGCTCGTGATTTCTGGCCTAAGCAATTTTATCGATTCAGCATATGTCAATCTCATCATCCTGTTAATAGGTATGTTCTCGTATGTGTTTCTGGCCAGGGAAGCTCTTAAATATACTCAGCGTCAAACCGCGAACAGGTATATGCTGGTGCTGTTCTTTGTGCTTATCGCAATGAATATGTATTTCCTTTTCGGGCATTTACAGGAAATGGAAAATCATTTTCTGAATTTCCTCGAATGGAGTTTTTATACTATTTATTATATCATGCTGCTGATCCTGGGAATTGTGGGGCTTATTTATTATCTCAATTCCTATTCCCGAAAATCGGTTTATTTCGTTACGCTGGTAATGGCTCTTGTTATAGCTGATGTATTAAGAGATATGGCCGATTTCTATCTTCAGGTTACCAGTGTGCAGATACTTGAAAGTCTGCTTCGTTTTGCAAGCGTGATCCTCGCCGTGCTGTTCTTTGCCACCAGGGAAAAGAAACTTCGCTTGATCAATTTGGTCTAGGCCTCTATAATTTCACAAAATTCGAAAAGCTGTTAAATTCTAGGATTATGACTTACAGCTCCTAAAGTATTCCCTGATTTCTCATATTAAATTATATACATTTGCGCCAGAAAATCCAGACCATGATCACCTCCAAAATCAAGTTGAAACTGCTTCCTGGCTTTATACAGAAGGCAAAGAAGGCTTATATACGAGATTCAGGTTCTGGGTCTGGTAGAATTGGTTTGATCCTTGATTTCAAAAAACTGGAGGAGAAAAAATCCTTGTTTGAGTTTTATGGACCGGCTGAATATTCAAAAGAAGATTTAAAACTGGTGATCTGTGGGCCCCGAAAGGAGATTGTGGATAGCAGTTTTCCGGCAATTCTGGATCCTTCTGAAATTAGCATCGGGGGAAAATTCGACTCGGAAGAAATAACTGATTTCCTCAATGAGAAATTCGATTTTCTGATCTGTTATTTTTCAGAAAACTGTTTGCCGGGAATCCTGCTGGCAGCCAGATCTGCGGCCAGGCTCAAAATTGGGAATTCTCCAGACAATTTCGAAGTCTTCGATCTTGAGATTGAGGCTGAAAATGCTGAAGTTTTTCAACAGGAGGCATTAAAATATTTAGAAATTTTAAAAAAATAGCAAACAAATGAAGGCTTTTATAGGAACGGGTGTCGCATTGATCACACCTTTCAGAGAAGATCTTAGTGTAGATACGGAAGCTTTAGGGAAGCTGGTTGAAGACCAGATCTCCAACGGAATTGATTACCTGGTAGTGCTTGGAACTACAGCCGAAAGCGCGACTCTAAGCCAGCAGGAAAAGGAGCTTGTAAAAGCTGAAATAAAAAAGGTGAATGCCGGCAGGTTGCCATTAGTGCTTGGAATTGGAGGCAATAGTACGGCCGGAGTGATTGACGAGATCAAAACTTCAGATCTTGAAGGCTTTGATGCGATCCTTTCAGTTTCGCCATACTATAACAAACCAAGCCAGGAGGGAATTTATCGTCATTTCAAGGCGGTTTCAGAAGCTTCTCCACTTCCTGTCATTCTTTATAATGTACCCGGAAGAACTGCTTCGAATATGCTGCCGGAAACCATCAATCGTATCGCAAGAGATACTCATAATGTGATAGGCGTAAAGGAAGCTGCGGGTGATATCGTGCAGGCTATGAAATTGATAAGCCTGGTGCCCGAAGATTTCCTGGTGATCTCAGGTGACGACATGATCACTTTACCTATGACCCTTGCCGGAGGAAAAGGAGTGATCTCGGTAATTGGCCAGGGTTTTCCGAAGGAATTTTCAGATATGCTAAGAGCAGGACTCGAGGGGAAAGTTGCTGAAGCCTATAAACTGCATTATAAAATCGCTCCTTCTATTGATCTTATTTTCGCGGAAGGTAATCCGTCTGGGATCAAGGCGCTTCTGGCAAAAAAGGGTATGATAACGAACCGCTTAAGACTTCCGCTGGTTGAGGCTACGGAAAAACTTCAGGAGAAGATCGATCGATTTGTCGACGAATTTTAAGAAGTTTCTTTCCGAATTTCAAGGGAATTTCTTTCCTTTTCAAACAATAAAGTCAGGAAATTCAGGTTATTCCATGGCTTAAGGAAAGTTTTTTTTATAGTCACAAAAAATGTATTTTTGCCAGATGTTTAAACGAACCATGAAAAAAGGAATTCTCTTACTAAGCTTACTTTTTCTTACCCTGTCCTGCAGTGAATATCAAAAACTGCTGAAAAGCGATGACACTGCTGCCAAATATTCAAAGGCAGAAGCATATTATAACGAAGGGATAAAGGAAGATAGCAATAAAGATCTTAGAAGAGCCCTTGGATTAATGGAACAGATCGAGCCTCAGTTTCGAGGGAAACCTCAGGGGCAGCGAATTTCTTTTCTTTTAGCTGATACCTATTATCGACTTGAAGATTATTATTTATCTTCTTTTCAGTTTGAAAGATTCCTTCAGCTTTATCCTGATAGTGAAAAAGCAGAGGAAGCGGCATTTAAGATGGCTGCGAGTTTTTACTACCGTTCCCCGCGATACGACCTCGATCAAACCGATACTCATAAGGCCATCGATGAACTTCAGGTTTATTTGAATCGTTATCCGGAAGGTGAATTTGCAGAAACTGCGAATGACATGGCTACCGAACTGCGAATAAAACTGGAAAAGAAGGCCTACGAGATCGCCAAGCAATATCACCTTACCCAGTTTTACAAGGCAGCTATCTCATCTTTCAATAACTTTATCGCTGACTATCCGGGCTCTCCGTTTAGAGAGGCTGCTTATTATTATCGATTTGATTCGGCCTATCAGCTGGCGATCAATAGTTACGAAGTCTTGATGGAAGAAAGACTGGAAGAGGCTAAAGAATTATCTAAAGCTTACAAAAAATATTATCCTGAAGGGGAGTATATTTCTCAACTGGAAGAATCCCTTGCAGACATAGACAGAAGGTTACAGAACTTTTAATATTAGGAATGATGGATTTTAAGAAAATTGATGCACCGGTAAATACAGTTACCATCGACCGTAACAAGGTTGATGCTCCAACCGGAAATATCTACGAAGCGATCTCTGTTATCGCCAAAAGAGCGACCCAGATTAATGGGGAGATCAAAAAAGAACTTTTGGAGAAGCTGGACGAATTTGCCACGTATAACGATTCTTTAGATGAGATCTTCGAGAATAAGGAGCAAATTGAAGTTTCTAAATTCTACGAAAGACTTCCAAAGCCACAGGCTCTGGCGATCCAGGAATGGCTGGAAGACAAGATCTACTTTAGAAATACCAAGGATACCGAAGAGTAGGATCCCGATAGCATGTCTGTACTAAAAGGCAAAAAAGTATTGTTGGGCATTACCGGAGGTATTGCCGCATTCAAAACTGCCGGTTTAGTGCGGTTATTCATCAAATTGGGTGCCGAGGTGAAGGTGGTGATGACCCCTGCAGCCCGGGATTTTATTACACCGCTTACGCTATCTACCCTCTCGAAAAATGAAGTATTTTCTTCGTTCACCGATGAAGAAGATGAGAACGCGAAATGGAACAATCATGTTGAACTCGGCCTCTGGGCCGATTTCATGCTTATAGCCCCTGCCACAGCCAGTAGTCTTTCCAAAATGGCATCGGGCAATAGCGATAATTTTTTACTGGCTACTTATTTATCAGCCAAATGTCCTGTTTTCTTCGCGCCGGCGATGGACCTGGATATGTATAAACATCCTTCTACTAAAAAGAGTTTTGAAACTCTTGAATCCTACGGCAATATCATGATCCCGGCAGGAACTGGTGAGCTAGCCAGCGGGCTCCATGGAGAAGGGAGAATGGCAGAACCAGAGGAGATCATAAATTTTCTTGAAAATCATTTTGCAGAAAATCATCCCCTGAAAGGAAAACATATTCTAATTACAGCTGGACCTACCTATGAAGCGATCGATCCGGTTCGCTTTATTGGAAATCATTCCAGCGGCAGGATGGGATACGAGATCGCTGAAGCTGCTTTAAATCTTGGGGCCCAGGTGACCCTGGTTTCCGGCCCCACACATCTGGATTTGGAAAGAACCGGGCTGGAACTGATTAGAGTAACCAGTGCCGAGGAAATGTACCAGGCTGTGGATTCAAAATTTGCTGAAGCCGATGTGTTTATTTCGGCAGCAGCGGTGGCCGATTATCGTCCGGCTGTGGTGGCCGGGCAGAAAATCAAAAAGACCGGCGAAGCACCGAGTATAGAGCTGGTTAAGACTCGAGATATCCTTGCCAGCATGGGTGAGCGAAAGCAACATCAAAAGCTTGTTGGTTTTGCACTGGAAACCAATGATGAGCTGGAAAATGCAAGAAAAAAGCTGAAAAAGAAGAATCTTGATTTTATTGTTTTAAATTCACTGAATGATAAAGGTGCCGGCTTTAAGACCGAAACCAATAAAGTGAGCATCATTTATCCCGAATCTCAAAAAGATTTTGAGCTAAAGAGCAAGAAAGAGGTCGCGCGGGATATTATTCAGGAGATCATCGATTTACTCAATGCGTAAGATTTTAAGTTTCATATTCATCGTATTTGGTTTGCAGCTCGCAACTGCCCAGGAACTCAATTGCGAGGTTATTATCAATGCTGAACAGACCGGCCAGGCCAACCTTTCGGTTTTTAAAACCCTGCAACGAGCCCTAACAGAGTTTATAAATCAAACCAGCTGGACCGATGTGAAATTTCAGGATCATGAGCGCATTAACTGCAGCATGTTCATTACTATTACCAGTTTTGAAGGTGAGAGTTTTAATGGCAGTATACAGGTGCAGTCGTCCAGACCGGTTTACGGAACTTCCATGATCACCCCTGTTTTCAATTTCAACGATGAACAATTCGGATTTACTTACAGGGAATACCAGCCTTTAATTTATAGCCAGAACACTTATACTTCCAACCTCATTTCGGTTATTTCGTTTTACGTTTACACAATTCTAGGGCTTGACGCCGATACTTTTGAATTGCAGGGAGGAGCACCCTATTTTGAAGAGGCCAACAGGATCGTGACTACTGCGCAACAGGGAAATTCCCAGGGCTGGAGAGGGGCTGATGGTCAGCGATCGCGATTCAGACTAAATGCCGATCTGCTTGCGAATACCTTCGCAGAATACCGAACTGCCATGTATGAATATCACCGGCTGGGGCTGGACGTGATGCACGAAGATCTCCTTGCAGGCAAGGAGGCCATTGCCGGCTCATTAGAGAAGCTTGAAGTAATGAATAACCGGAGAAATAATTCCCTGTTATTAAGAACCTTTTTTGACGCCAAGGCCGATGAGATCTCCCAGATCTATTCCGGAGGGCCGCCTATCAATAGTAATGCGCTCATGCAAACCCTTAACAGTATTGCACCGAGATATTCCAAAAACTGGAGGAATATTCAGTAGGCTTTTGGGTTGATTTCAATTTATTTCTCACGTATATTTAGCTCAAATTTTTACCGATTTGCTAACATCGCTTTCCATTAAGAATTACGCGTTAATTGAAGATATCAATATCAATCTTCAACCCGGTTTTACCATAATTACAGGAGAAACAGGAGCCGGAAAATCAATTATGCTGGGTGCACTTGGATTGTTGCTTGGGGACCGTGCAGATTTCAGCTCGATTCGGAATGTTGAAAAAAAATGTGTGATCGAGGGGAGTTTTGCCATTTCAAATTACAGGCTTCAGAATTTCTTTAAAAAGGAAGACCTTGATTATGAAGAGCAAAGCATCATAAGACGGGAGATCCTTCCGTCGGGAAAATCCCGGGCTTTTATCAACGATACCCCGGTAAAGATCGCGGCTTTGCAGAAACTGGGGACCTACCTTATAGATGTGCATAGTCAGCATGAAACGCTGAGCCTGGGAAATTCAGATTACCAGTTCAAGGTGATCGATACCATCGCGAAAAATGAAGGCGAGATCCTCGAATACCGTAAGGAATTAAAGGAATTTAAGGCCTTGCTTTCCCGATATGAGCAAATGAAGGAGGAGCAATCCCAGGCTGCCAAGGAATACGATTATCATGTTTTTCTTCTGAACGAACTGGAAGAAGCACACCTGAAGGAATGTATGCAGGAGGAACTTGAAGAGCGATATGAAGAACTCAATAATGTAGAGGAATTAACCGAAAACCTGAGTTCTGCTATTAATCAGCTACAACAGGAAGAAGTGGGAAGCCTGGAAAGCCTGAAATCGATTAGGAGTAATTTGTCGCGGATCTCTCAATTTTCATCTACTTATGAATCTTTTTACGAGCGCGTACAAAGCGTGATCATAGAACTTGATGACCTGGAGGCCGAAATGGAAACCGCCCTGGAAAAAGTAGAAGCCAATCCTGAGGAGCTGGAAATGATCAATCAAAAATTGCAATTGATCTATAATCTTCAGAAAAAACATA
Source organism: Christiangramia bathymodioli (assembly GCA_009735695.1). Taxonomy (GTDB): domain Bacteria; phylum Bacteroidota; class Bacteroidia; order Flavobacteriales; family Flavobacteriaceae; genus Christiangramia; species Christiangramia bathymodioli. Next base: position 202,064 of record SRSL01000005.1, on the reverse strand, counting down.
ATGCCGAGAATGTAAAGGAATTGCTTCAGATCATAGACGATCTGCGCGAGAAGGTTTCCATTACTGAAAATGCTGAAAATTCCCTGAACGAAATTCAGACAGCCATACAGGATCAGCAGGACAAGCTAGCCAAATTAGCTGAAGGGATCCATGAAAACAGGAAAAAGATCATTCCTGCTTTTATTGAGCAAACCGAACAGATCCTGAAAGATCTGGGGATGCCGAATGCGAGATTGAATATAGAATTAAAACAGGGAGCGGAATTTCTTTCCAACGGAAGGGATCAGCTGGAATGGTTCCTTGCGGCCAATAAAGGTGGAAGCTTTAAGGAAATGAAAAAAGCCGCTTCGGGAGGTGAACTTTCCAGAATCATGCTGGCTGTAAAAAGCATACTGGCGGCCCAGAGCGATCTTCCAACCATTATTTTCGACGAGATCGATACGGGAGTTTCCGGAGAGATCGCCCAGAAAATGGGAGAGATCCTTCAAAGAATGGGGCAGAACATGCAGGTGATCGCCATCACCCATCTTCCGCAAATCGCTGGAAAGGGAGCCACGCATTTCAAGATTTTTAAGGAAGATAACGAGCAGGCGACTCAGACCAAGATCGTAAGGCTGGAAGAACAGGAGCGAGTTGATGAACTGGCGCTGATGCTGGGAGGGGAAAGCAGGAGTGACTCGGCGCGTGCTCATGCCAGATCGCTGTTGAACTGATTCTGGATTTAAGGTTCAAGATTCAAAATTCATAATTCAAGATTCAAAATTTTAAGATTGCAGAGGTTGATTTCTGTCATCTAACCGGTTCTTTTTATTTTAAATTAACTCTGGAATTCTAAGCCGGAAACCGGGATTCATATTCAAACAACTTTCCTATCTTTACAGGCGAACAACCACAAAATATAAAATCACATGTCATATAACCTGCTCAAAGGTAAAAGAGGAATTATTTTTGGTGCGCTCGATGAGAATTCGATCGCCTGGAAAACAGCAGAACGAGTTCACGAAGAAGGTGGAACATTTGTATTGACCAATGCGCCTATCGCCATGAGAATGGGGAGCATTAAAGACCTTGCAGCCAAGACCAATTCAGAGATCATTCCGGCCGATGCTACCAAAGTTGAAGACCTGGAAAACCTTGTTGAAAAGGCCGTTGAGATCCTTGGCGGTAAGATCGATTTCGTTCTTCACTCCATCGGGATGTCGGTAAACGTTAGAAAAGGAAATCATTATACCGATATGAATTATGATTTCACTACCAAGGGATGGGACGTTTCTGCGGTTTCTTTCCACAAGACCATGCAGGTACTTTACAAGAAAGATGCTATGAACGAATGGGGAAGCATCGTTGCCCTGAGTTATATGGCTGCCCAACGCGTATTCCCAGATTATAACGATATGGCTGATAATAAAGCCTATTTGGAATCTATCGCTCGTAGTTTTGGGTATTTCTTCGGAAAGGATAAAAAAGTGCGGGTGAATACCATTTCACAATCTCCAACACCAACAACAGCCGGACAGGGAGTAAAAGGATTTGACGGTTTTATCGCTTTTGCTGAAAAAATGTCGCCGCTTGGTAACGCAACCGCTCAGGAATGTGCCGATTACACGATCACCTTGTTCTCTGATCTAACCAGGAAAGTGACCCTTCAGAATCTGTACCATGACGGTGGATTCTCCAATACCGGGGTTAGCCAGGAAGTGATGGAAGCCTTTACAGAAGATAAATAAAAAGATAATCCAATAAGAACTGCTGAAATCTTTCCTGTTTTATGGAAGTTTCAGCAGTTTTTTGTTTATACCAACCAGATGCAGCCTCGATATTCTTTTATCATTCCGGTTTATAACAGGCCCGAAGAGATCAGGGAGTTGCTGGAAAGCATGTTGCATTTAAAAGCTCCTGTTCCTTTCGAGGTAGTGATCGTGGAAGACGGTTCAGATTTAAGATCGGAGGAGATTGTTCAGGAATATTCAAACAGGCTGAATATATCCTATTATTATAAACCGAATTCCGGTCCTGGAGATTCCAGGAATTTTGGAATGAGAAAAGCCAAAGCCGATTATTTTCTGATCCTTGACTCAGACGTGCTGTTGCCTGAAAATTACATGGAAGAAGTTCATCAATTCCTCACAAATACGCCTTGCGATTGTTTTGGAGGCCCCGATGCAGCCCATCCTTCCTTCAGCAATGTCCAGAAGGCGATAGATTACAGCATGACCTCTTTATTTACTACCGGTGGAATCAGGGGTGGGAAGAAGGCGGTAGATGACTTCCAGCCAAGGAGTTTTAATATGGGGATAAGCCGAAAAGCATTTGAAAACAGCGGTGGATTTGGAGAGATTCATCCTGGCGAAGACCCCGACCTGAGTTTAAGGCTGAAAAAGATGGGATTTAAAACCTGCCTGATCCCAGAGGCACGGGTCTTTCATAAAAGACGGATCAACTGGAAAAAATTTCAGCAGCAGGTAAAGAAATTTGGCCTGGTAAGACCTATTTTAAATAGCTGGCATCCGGGTTCAGCAAAGATCACTTACTGGTTTCCCAGCCTTTTTATCCTAGGGCTAATTATTTCGGGAATTATAGCCTTACTTGGATTTCCTTATTTTCTACTTCTGTACCTGATATATTTCCTGATTATTGGAATTGATGCGGCGATAAAAAATAAAAGTATTTATATTGGGTTATTGGCAATAAGAGCGGTATTTGTTCAGTTCCTGGGTTATGGGATGGGATTTTTGAACTCCTATTACCAGATCAACATTCTGAAGAAGCAGGGAGAGGAAGCATTTCCGCAGTTATTCTTTAAAAAATAGAGCAGTGGCGAAAAGACCAACATTCAAAAAATCGAGTTTAAAAACTTTCAGTTTTTTCCTGTTTTTTTCTGCCCTGATCTGGGTGCTGGTGCAATTCTCCAAAACCTATACGCAGGTTATTGAAATTCCAGTAAACTACGTGAATGTTCCGCTGGACAAAAGTTTGAGCGAAGACAGGCCAGACCATGTAGACCTGCAACTGCAGGATAACGCGTTCAATATTTATTATTACAAGATCTTCAATCCGGAATTGACCATTGATCTTTCTCAGGCTTCGGAAACACCTAAAAACCTGGTTTATGTGCTTGAGAATCATCTTTCTCAGATCGAAGAACAGCTCAAGATCAATTTTGAGAAATCCCGGATCATCCAGGACGAGATCCTTATTCCGTTTCAGTATAAAAAGGAAAAGGTAATAAAGGTGGTTCCCCGGATCGATGTGAATTATGCGGTTGGTTTTTCGGCAGAGAATGAAGTGCAGATTGAACCTGATTCCGTCAAGGTGAGCGGGCCCGAAGAGATCATCGATACCATGGAGCAGGTCTATACCCAGCAGGTGAATCTGAATAAGGTTAATTCTGATATCAGGGGAAGCGTCACATTAGATACTGCAGGTTTGGGAATGCTTAGTTTTTACACCAAAAATTTTGAATATTCACAGCAGGTAGAAAAGTTTACTGAAGGCAGTGTAGAGATCCCTGTTGAGGTTGTGAACGTGCCGGAAGGCCTCAACCTGGCTTATTTTCCAAAAACTGTGATGGTATATTACCAGGTGAACCTTCAGTTGTTCGACGAGGTGAATGCCGGTGATTTCAGGGTGGTTTGTGATTATGCCGAGGTGAAGAAAGGGGAGGATTATATGATCGCCCAGGTGGCAGAGCAACCAGGTTTTATTCGAAACGTTCGGTTGAATGAACGCCGAATTCAATTCGTGATCAAAAGATGAAGATCGTTGGACTAACAGGAGGAATTGGAAGCGGGAAAACCACGGTGGCCGGATTTTTCAAGGATCTGCAGGTGCCGGTCTATATCGCTGATGATGCAGGGAAACGCCTGATGAAAACTTCAGAAGAGATCAGGAATAAGATCATTTCCCTCTTCGGGCAGGCTGCGTATGACGGGAACCAGCCCGATAGAAAATATATCGCTTCCAGGGTTTTTAATGATGCTGAACAACTTCAGAAACTAAACCAGATCATTCATCCAGCGGTGGAAACCGACTTCAGAGAATGGGTGTCCCGGCAGGAAGCCAAATATGTTATTTATGAGGCAGCTATTCTATTCGAAACCGGGAGTTATAAAAAATGTGATTTGAGCATTCTGGTCACTGCTCCACAAAAGTTAAGGATCGAGCGTTTACAGAAAAGAGATCAGTCTACTAAAGATGAAATCAGGCAGCGAATGGACAACCAGTGGAGCGATGAAAAAAAGGCGGAACTGGCAGATTTCATAATAAAAAACGAAGAACTGAAAGATACCAGGCTGCAGGTTGAACATATCCACAACAAAATCTTAAAAGCAGGTCAAAATTGCTAGAAGTTCTGTTAACATTTGGTTAAACACTTTAACCTCTAAATGTTAAAATATTACTTTTGACCGCATGAATAAGAAGCTTTTTGTCCTTCTCGTTGCCCTAATGAGTCTGTCCTTAATAGGAATTATTTTTGTACAGGGGTACTGGATAAAAACTACGATAGACGATCGGGAAGCACAATTTTCGCATGAGGCAAGACAGGTATTATTGAATGTTTCTGAAGAGATCCAGAACAGGGAATTTGAGCAATATTATTTTCAGTTCAAAAATCCTGATAGTAGTAATAGCAGATTAAACAACCGCACTCTAACAGAATATTTTTACTCTCACAGAGGTCCGGGGAATGAAACCTATTTCAATTCTGAAAGTATCCTGGAGGAAGATTATAAGGTTTCTTCAGGATTTTTGCAGTTTGCTGAAGACAGTATTCAGTTCACCAAAATGATCAACAAACGGGTGAGCGATATTGTAAACCAGAACCAGCTGAATGAAAATGATCTTACAGCAAGACAACGGATAGAGCATATACAACGCATATCCAGGATGGAGGAGATTGAAAAGGATTTTTTGCGGTCAGCTATTTCGGAACTGGTAGGGAAATTACCAATACATAAAAGAGTTTCTCAGGAAACCATTTCTGAATTACTGAAAAAGGAATTAAAAGAAAGAGAGCTAAATAGTGGTTTTGAATATGCGATTTATAACAATTCGATCGCCACAAATCTGCATTCAGAAAATTTTAGCCTGGATCACCCCGCTACCTATGCTGTACCATTGTTTATGGATAGTATTGGGATTAGCGGTTACCAGTTGCTGGTGAATTTCACCAATAAAAAGGAGGCTGTATTGTCTTCAGTAGTACTTATGGCAAGCCTTTCGATCATTTTTACACTGATCATTGTGATTGCCTATTCCAGTGCCTTATCGCAATTGATAAGACAACGACAGATCTCGCAAATTAAGACCGATTTTATCAATAATATGACCCACGAATTCAAGACACCCATAGCGACCATTAACCTGGCCCTGGATGCGATCAAGAATCCAAAGGTCATGCAGGACCAGAGCAAGGTGTCTCGATACCTGCAGATGATAAAGGATGAAAACCGCAGGATGCACGCCCAGGTAGAAAACGTACTGCGTATCTCGAAACTGGAAAAAAATGAGCTCGATCTTAAAAAAGAGCGCCACCAGTTACATGATATTATTAATGATGCGGTGGGCCATGTGGAATTGATTGCTGAAGATCGCGGAGGTTATATTCAAACCCATTTTGGAGCCCTGCGTTCATCTGTTCTGGCTAACCTGGATCATTTTACGAATGTGATCGTAAATATTTTGGACAATGCCATAAAATATTCGGAAGGGTCACCAAAGATCGATATTTATACCACCAACGTGAAGAACTTCATCTACTGCGAGATCAGGGATCAGGGAGTTGGAATGAGCAAGGTGGTTCAAAAGAAAATATTTGAAAAATTTTATCGCGAACATACGGGCGACATTCATAATGTGAAAGGTCATGGTCTAGGTCTGGCTTACGCAAGGCAGATCATCGAAGATCATCATGGACAGATCAGCGTTGTAAGCGAAAAAGGAAAAGGAAGCACATTTATAATTAAACTACCACTAATATCTTAAATACATGGAAACTGAAAACAAGAAAATTCTACTAGTAGAGGACGATCCAAACTTTGGAACCGTACTTAAAGATTACCTCGCAATGAACGATTACGAGGTAACTCACGCCAAGAACGGAATGGAAGGTTTTGAAAAGTTTAAAAAAGACGATTTTGACCTTTGTATCCTGGATGTGATGATGCCTTATAAAGATGGTTTTACGCTGGCTAAGGAGATAAGGGACAAGAATGAGGAAATCCCAATTATTTTCCTTACTGCCAAGGCCATGAAAGAAGACGTTCTTAAAGGCTATAAGGTTGGAGCTGATGATTACCTGAATAAGCCTTTTGATTCGGAAGTATTGCTGATGAAGATCAAGGCGATCATGCAGCGTAAAGCTACCGATAGTGTGGCTGATAGCAAGCAATTCGAATTCGAGATCGGCGATTTCCACCTGAATTCTAAATTGAGGTTTTTAACCTTCAGAGATGAGGAGCCTCAGAAATTATCTCCTAAGGAGAACGAGTTGTTGAGATTGCTGGCATTGCATGAAAACGACCTGATGCCAAGAGAACTGGCTTTGACCAAAATATGGAGAGACGACAACTACTTCACGTCAAGAAGTATGGATGTTTATATCGCCAAATTGAGAAAATACCTGAAAAAGGACGAAAACGTGGAAATTCTGAATATCCACGGTGAAGGTTTCAGGCTTGTGGTAAAGAACAAGGAAGAGACCGAAGCATAATATCAAATTCAGTTTCCAGGGAAATTCTGCACCATGGTTAGCCTGTGGTGCAGCTTCTTCCTAGATTCCGGTGAAACTGAAAAGCCTCCAGGAACACATCAAAACTTCCTGAATTTCATATTCTTACATTCCCTTTCTTTTTTGAGATAGGTTTTCTTACAATACTTATCTTTATCCTGTTTTATAAACCGGCCCTAACTTGATAAGTATTTCAGAAACTTATATCTCCCATTATTCCCACCGAATAGGTTCTGGGTTTATCCTGTTTGTGTTTCTATTATTTTTCTCCAATGGTTTTGGACAGGATCCTGCGGATATCGATCCTTTTTATGATTGGTTGGATAATGCAGATTTACCCGACTTCACAATTGGGGAATTAAATACAGAAGATATCACTGTCGCAATAGCTACCGATCTACAAGGAAATATTTATACACTATCCTTTGGCAATGGTGTTTCAAAAAGTGATTCAGACGGTAATATTCTCCAAGCCAATTTTATATCTGCTTCAGAGTTAAATAGTCCATTAGATATTGCTATAAATAGTAAAGGCTTTATTTATATCGCCGATTATTCTGAGACTTCTTGTAATCAGAACGGTAAAATAAAAGTATTTGATCCTGACGGTAACTATTTAAAAACAGTTTTTACACAATTTTATCGCCCTGTAGGGATAGATATTGATAATGAGGATAATATTTATGTGGCGGAATATAATGCTAAAAATTCTGGTTGTGAAAATACTGAAATGAGTAGAATTTCGATTTACAATGTTGATGGAACACCTCTAAAATCTACTAACAATGTGAATAGACCTTTTCGTATTGCGGTAAACTCACAGGGTGATATATATGTTAGTCAGGCTGCTGATAATAATGTTGGATCCGTAGTCATTTTTAATAAGAATTTAATTTCTCAAGGTTCACTAACTAATCTTGAATCTCCAGGAAGTATTGAAATCGATGAATTCGATTATATACATGTTATTGAATATGCAGGCAGAATAAATTTTAGACAATTTTTAAATTTTGAGGAATTAGCTGAAGATATTGATGCTATTTTCGAAATAGCGGAACAAATATATCTTGGGCAAGAAGCTAACGATTTTGGTGTTAAATATTACAATCCGGACAATAATTATATCGATATCGAAAAAGGTATGATTGAATTTCCTATTGATTTAGCTTTTAATAATTGTAATAGAATGTATGTCAATAATGCTGAAATTTTTGGTGTTCCTACTTTCAACCCTTTTAATGGCAACTTATTACTTTTTATTCCAACTAGTCTTGAATTCGATCTTGAAATTTACAACAGAACCCCGGTTTTCGATGCCGATGCCCCGGAAATTAGTAGCTGTCCACCTGATAATTCCTTTACGATAGCGGAAGGACAAAACACAACTGAGATTACCTATGATGAGCCAACTTTTACTGATGCGAATAGTTTTACCATAGAACGTACTTCGGGTCCAGCTTCAGGGACACAACAGGAAGAAGGGATATACAATATTACCTATACTGCGACCGATGTTTGCGGGCATGAGGCAGAATGTACTTTTACAATCACCGTTAATGCTGCGGAAGTGGAAAATGAAGCTCCAACAATTAATTGTCCGTCAAATATTACGCAGAATACTGATCCTGGAGAATGCGGTGCCATTGTAACTTATAATTTACCTGAAGTAAATGATGATTCTGATACTGGATTAGAACCCATATTGATAAGTGGTCCGTCTTCTGGTGATTTTGTAGATGCGGGGATAAATACAGTAACTTATAGGGTAACCGATTCTGAAGGTCTGGAATCGCAATGCAGTTTCACGATTACTATTGAGGATAACGAAGATCCATCTATTATTTGTCCCGGTACTGTTACAGAAGTCGCGGAGTTTGGTGAGACCAGCAAAATTGTAAGTTATGAAGTAGGTTTTGATGACAATTGTCCCAATCCTAATATTGAACAAACTGCAGGAATAGCTTCGGGTGAAGAATTCCCTGTGGGTGAAACTATTACGAACACCTTTTTGGTTACAGATGCATCAGGAAACACTACAACCTGTAGTTTTACAGTGACGATCAATGAACAGGGAGATACGGAAGCCCCCGAGATTAGGTGTCCAGAAAATATTATTCAGGGAACAGATCCCGGCCAGTGCAGAGCCATAGTGAATTTCCCCCAGGTTGCAGCTACCGATAACAGTGACGGCGAAATCACTATCACCAGAATTGATAATACGGAATTTGATAACGGTGACTACTTTCCAGTTGGAACCACCACACTCTCCTTCCGCGCGACCGATGAAGCTGGTAACTCTTCTGAATGTAGCTTTACCATAACCATTGTAGATAATGAAGCCCCAATAATTTCGAGTTGTCCTGCTGAAAATCCTTCTTTTACCATTCAGGAAGGAGAATCTCACGTTTTGGACGATTACACAAACCAGGTTTCAGTTAGTGATAATTGCGATGAGACTCCAACCATTATTCAGCAGCCTCCACCGGATACCGAAATTGATAGCGATCAGGTAGTTATCTTAACAGCTATTGATGAGGCTGGCAATGAATCTGAGCTTTGTAGTTTTACCGTGGAGATAGATATTGAAGAAAGTTATGAGTTTACCTGTATTGGAAATTTAATTGTGCTCCTGGGAGAAGAGGCGCAAAATTCTTCAGTTACCGAAATTCCTACTTCAGAATTTATAACCAGCGATATTTCGAATTTGGACCTGGAATTAACTATTCAACAGTTTACCTGTAATGATATTGGTACTTTCGATCTTGAGATCAACGCAAGTCACCAGGAAACCGGCGAGGAATATTCCTGTACAGTAAGTGTGACTGTTATAGATGTAGGAGCACCACTAATAATTTGCCCGGCAGAGCCCATCACGATCGATCTACCTGAAAACGGCTATATAGTACCTGACTTTTTTGAAAACAGGGTGACCGATAATTGTAATGCTCTAGAACAATTAGAGTTGGTGCAGGATTTAGAGCCGGGAACTATTTTAGACAGTCCGGGAACCTATACGATAAATCTTACTGCAACAGACACCTATGATAATGTAGAAACCTGTGTCGTTACTGTAATTTTGGAGGAGGATGACACTACGACTCCCGAAATTACCTGTCCGGGTAAACAAACACTGGACGCTGGAGATGCCTGTAAAATAGCCTTACCCGATTATACCAATTTAGTGACCACCAGTCCTGAAATGGAGCTTGTTCAAACGCCGGCACCGGGAACCATCATCACCTCAAGCCAGCAGATCAGTTTTTCCGCAACCTATAATGGGGAGACGCTAACCTGTGAATTTGAACTGGAGGTGATCAATCCCACGAATAATTATAGCATGACCTGTCCATTAACTGGCGTAAACATCTACGAAATAGGCGCTTCTGAAGAGGGGGTTGTAGTGAATTTTGATGAGCCTACTGTTACAGGTGCCTGTGGCGAAGTTCAAATTGAACAAACCCAGGGCCAGGCTTCGGGTAGCTTATTTCCGGTGGGTAGGCATCTGGTAAGTTTTACGGCTATAGATGAAGCCGGAAGAGAGTTGGATTGCAGCTTTGAAATAGTAGTAATCCGAGAGAACGAACTCTCCCTTTCCTGCCCTGCGGAATATGAGATCTTTGCTGATGAGAACTGCCAGTACTTAGTTCCCGATTTTTCGGAGATCATTAATTATACTCCGGAAGGCGCCATTATTGAGCAATCCATTGAGCCAGGTGCCACCACGATCACCAATGCCGATCCTTTCATCACCATCACGGCAACCTATGAAGGTGAAACCGAAAGTTGTGATATTTACCTGCTCTTAGTGGACGAAACTCCTCCCGTGGTGAATTGCCTGGCCGATCGAACTGTGGAAGTGGCACAAGGAGAAGTTTATATTTTACCAGACTTCAGGAGCGAGCTTGACCTATCTGATAATTGTGGGGTTTCACAAATCATTCAACAACCTGCTCCCGGGACCGAAATTCAGGAAGATACTCGCATCTTTCTGGATATTTTTGATGATTCAGAGAATCTTACCCAGTGTAGTTTCCTGTTAACTATCCAGCAGGAAGGAAGCATTGATTTTAGTTGCGAAATAGAAGAGTACGAACTTTCACCGAATGAGGATTGTGAATACAGAATGCCCGATTTCAGCACTATCCTGGAATACGGCCCTGAGGAAGCCGATTTCACTCAGAGCATACCGCCTGGGGCTCTTCTTCAAGAGGATACAGAACTGGAGGTTAGTGTTTCGTATGAAGGAGACGTGAAAACCTGTAATGTATATGTTTCCCTGGGTGATGATCAGGCACCAGAAGCCATCTGCGTGGGCCAGCTGGATATCGTACTTGAAGAAGGTGAAACCCGAATCATCACTGCTGCCATGGTCGATAATGGCTCTGACGATGATTGCGGGGAAGTAAGCCTGAGTATAGATCAAACCGAATTCACTTCAGAAGATGAAGGAGATAACACGGTAATTCTTACGGTAACCGATGAAGCAGGAAATACGGCTACCTGCGAGAGCATGGTAAGGGTGATAATTTCTGATTCAGAGGTAAATAATCCGCCCGTAGGCATAGAGGATATTTACACTACCAGTGTCAATACCCAACTCAATATTTCAGCAATCGATGGCGTCCTGGCGAATGATTACGATCTGGATGGTGACGAACTGAGTGTACGACTGGATACCGATGTACAGAACGGAAATCTTCAATTGAATGAAGATGGCTCCTTTATCTATACTCCCGATCAGGATTTCATAGGTCAGGATTATTTTACTTATATCGCCAGTGATGGAGAATTAGATTCCAATATCATGTTCGTTTCGATTTACGTGATAGATGATTCAGGCGATTTTAGCTGTGCAGAACAGGTTGTGCTTAACCTGGGTCCTGATGGAACAGCCAGCCTCGATATGTCAAACCTGTATTCAGGGGATAGTGACGGTCTTGAATTCAGCATCAGCAGGCAGGATTTCAGCTGTGAAGATCTTGGGGAGAATGTCGTCACCCTCACTTATACCGGAAGGTTGGAAGGCAGCTGTGAAATAAGTGTACAGGTGATAGATAATGAACCTCCAGTTCTCAACCTTCGGGATATCAGTATCGACCTGAACCTTGAAGGAGTAGCGACCATAAACTTCCAGGACGTAAATGATGGCTCTTTTGATGCCTGCGATCCCAATGTGGTATATGTGCTGAGCAAAAATGTGTTTACCTGTAAGGAAGTAGGCGAGAACCTGGTTCGTGTAACTGCCGAGGATGCTTCGGGCAATGTTTCAAGCGCTATGGTCAGGGTTACTGTTTTTGTTGAAGAAGGCATCTGCTCAGAGGTTGGAGGCTCAGAATACATTTTCCTGTATCCCAACCCGAATTCAGGTGAATTCCAGGTAGCCACGCCGGGGGATATCAACATCAGCCGAATTGAGGTCTTTGATAATCGCGGGCGTTTTGTCACCGCCAAAAATTTCGACTCAAATGATACTGAATATACCATGCAGGTTGTAGGCTTACAGGAAGCGATTTATATTCTGAAGCTGGATACAAATGAAGGCGAAGTGGTGAAGCGAATGATCTTTAAGCGCTAAGCTGCTCATCCAGGTATTCAAGAATTATAGCCCGGTCTTCATCGAATTCGAACCATTTGATCCTTTCGTCCTTTCTGGACCAGGTGAGTTGTCTTTTCGCGAATCTACGTGTATTTTTTTTGATCTCTGAAATGGCCGTTTCCAGGCTAATCTCTCCGTCCAGGTAAAGAAAAAGTTCTTTATAGCCAACGGTATTTAAGGCATTCAGTTTTCTCACCGGATAAAGGATACGGGCTTCATCCAGCAAGCCTTTTTGCATCATGATATCTACCCGCTGATTTATTCGGTCATAGATCACTTTACGTTCGGCTTTCAGGCCTAAATGAATCGTTTTAAAATTACGTCGGGGCTTTTCCTGTTTCAAAAATGAAGTAAAGGTTTCGCCGGTTCCAATGCAGATCTCCAAAGCTCTTATGAGCCTGTGTGGATTCTGGACATCGGCCTGTTTATAATAGTCAGGATCCAGCGCAAATAAACGCTGTTGCAGCCAGTCTATTCCGTCGTTTTCCAGATGTTCCATTAAATTCTTCCTGATCCCTGGATCTACCTCCGGAAAATCATCCAGCCCGTCGGTAATGGCTTTGGTATATAATCCGCTACCACCAACCAAAACTGCCACATTTGATCTTTCGAATAATTCTTCCAGTTTCTGAATCGCCTCTCTTTCAAAATCACCAACCGTATATTTCTCTTCAACTGAAATATGCTGGATAAAATGATGAGGTACTTCATCCAGTTCCTCCTTTTCGGGAACAGCGGTCCCGATGCTCATTTCTTCGTAGAATTGCCTGGAATCGGCTGAAAGGATTTCAGTATTAAAATGTTTGGCAACAGCAATGGCTAGAGAAGTCTTCCCGATAGCGGTAGGCCCAACAATGTTGATGAGGAAATTATCCATTCAGTCTGTTTCCGCAGTTATGGCAGTATTCAGCATCATCTAAATGTTCCTTCTCATTACAGTAGGGACAAACCTGGGTATTATGAAGGGCTTTTTCAGAAGTTTTGCTGAATTCTGCACTAACAATCCCGGTAGGCACAGCTATAATTCCGTAACCCGTGATCATGATAATCGAGGCAATGAGCCTTCCCAGCGGTGTTACGGGAGCGATATCTCCAAATCCCACGGTGGTGAGGGTAACGATACACCAGTAAATGCTTAATGGAATATTGTCAAAACCTGCCCCGGGTCCTTCCACCAGGTGCATAAGGGTTCCGGCTATGATACAAATTATTAATACCGCAAAGAGAAAAACCAGGATCTTGGCCTGACTTTTTCGCAAGGCCAGCATTAGTTTTCGCGATTCCCCAAGGTACCTGGTGATCTTGAGCACCCTGAAGATACGTAGCAGTCTCAACGCCCTGATCGCAAAAAGAAGATTGGTGCCTCCAAAAATAAATCCTATATAACTGGGCAGGGTAGAAAGCAGGTCAACGATCCCATAAAAACTGAAAATATATCGTTTGGGTTTGTTGATTGCGATGATCCTTAAAATGTATTCTATGGTAAAAATGGCCGTAATGATCCATTCAGCTATATAGAATTCATAGGCATATTTGGCCAGAAGGGAACTAATGCTTTCCATCATCACCAGTGCAACACTAATGATGATCACGATAAGTATGGCGATATCGAAAAGTTTGCCAGCCGGAGTATCAGCCTCGTAGATCAGCTCATGGAGCTTGAGCTTCCAACTGGGCATGGTCTTTTTTTCCTCTTCTTTCAATGCAATAACCGGTTAGTTATTTCAAATTTAACCAATTTTCTTTAGTACAATAAGCGACTGGGTTTGCACCTGCAGGATTTCGTTGAAAAATTCCTTTAGTCCGGAATGGAATACCGATGGGTATACCGGTTCCTGGAAACTTAGCCGGCATACCACATTCACAGTTCTCTCATTAATTCTTTGGGCGGAAAACACCAGGGAACCGCCATTATCCGGTAGTCTGATCGCTTTCTGTTCGGGCATTTCCTCTACCTCGTAATTTTCAGGGATCTCTACAACCACCATGTAGTTGTAAAGGTCTTTGTAACCAAAATCGATAGGGTAATTTCGTTCCTCGAGAGTAAACGGATTGCTTTCAAAGAATTTAAAACTGAAAGGATTCAGATAGATCCTGTCGTTTATTTTCTGACTTTCATTTTCGAGACTGTAATGGATCATCAGGTTTTCTGAGGGATTTTCCTGGTTCTCGAATTCACTGTCTATCGCACGTGTTTGTTCATTAGGCCGGGACACCTTATTAAAGATCTCATTTTTAGAAGCCTGGGCCATTCCGTTTCTGAAATTGAGCGCGTGGTAACCTGTAAGAACCTGTCTCGAATTTCCGGTTGCAGTCCCATTCTCATGAACTTTCAGCGAATCGCTATAGGAAATTTGGGAATAACCTTCAGGAAAAATGTCTATCCAGGAACTTCCATTCTCGAAATCGATCTTCCTGGCATAATGGTTTAATGCGCGGAAAGGTAGCCTTCCAAAGTCGATATTTTTTTCCGTGGCATCCAGCAAATATTCCTTTCCGTCTACTTCGAGCTGAACAAAGAAATAATTGAAATCGCTAAGCACGGGATGCACCTTGCTGGCAAAGCCCATTTCCCTGGTCGAGCTCAGAACGGGATAAACTTTAAAGCCTTCAGAATCATACAGGTTATGCAAAATGGTGTTTACAGCAAGCACATTTCCAGAATGATCTTCCAGAATGTCTTTGAGATTCATATCGCTGTGAATGCGGTATTCCTTATTCCAGGTATAATTCTTCTGAACGAATTCATAGATTTCTTTAGCCTTTTCCAAATTATTGGGCATACTGCCAATCGACTCTGGCAACAATTCGTCCACCAGGCGGTCTTTCTTCAGTTGTTTCCCAATATCACTGTCTTTAAGCTCATTATCCACATCTTTCCAGGACTTGGTGAATTTCTTAACGTAGCCATCCAGCCTGGTGATCTGCTTTAGCTCGAATTCGATACGGCTCATAAAATTTCGCCTGGCCGTAAGATAGCTTTCAGATTTGAAAGCGGGGATATTTTCCATTTCGTAAATGGTTTCCAAACAACCTGCAGGTGCCGATCGGGAGCTAAAACTGATGCATTCTTCAATAACCCTGGTTTTTAGGTCTTTTAATTCCAGTTCTCCGCGTTTGGTTACGTAATACTCATAGTTGCCTGGGATCTTCGAAGTGAATTTCGAATAGGCTTTCGGGATATAATCCTGAAACCGCCAGGTGTTGAAATTAAAGGTAAAAGGAGAGACGAGTTCATACGAATAGACCAGAACCGATCCCGGCTGTACATTTGGAAAAGTGAATTTAAGCAAATCAACCTTTTCATGCTCTTCTGTGTAAACCTTATCTGGGTTAAGGGCATATTTTGTTCGAATGCCATTCTCCAGCTTATAGGTATGCGCCTGGAGATTTTTAATTCTTTCTTTGGAACTTTGGTTTTTGCCTAATGCAATTTCAATATTGGCATGATCCAGACCTTCTTTATTCAGGATCTTGATCTTGGCGGTGTATTTGGTAACCAGGTCATAATCGTACTTCTCCTGGAATTCGGTATGCCCTTCCTCGTAGATGTAAAAGGCATTAGCAGTGCTATCCTTTGGATAGGAGGTGGAACTGAGATCGAATTCTGAAGGAACCGAATTTTGAATGTTGAATTGCTGCTGGCAGTGGACATTTAGCGCAACCAGGATAAAGGCCGCGCTCATAAAAAATTTACTCATGAATGCTTAGTTGGATGATCTTAAATTGATGCTTCTTTCTCAGGAAGCTTTGAATGATATGCTGGGCATCCCGGTTATTATCCATAGGGTTGATAATAGAACGAATGATGTCCATATTATTGATCTGGTGATTCAGGTTAAAATAACCCACTCCTTTAAAAATTCCATCCTCAATTAGCAGGGCGCTCTTTTCATCCACTTCACGGCCCTTGCCCACCAACAGCATATTCTGGTTCTCGTAGGAGTATTTATTAATAAGAAGATTTACTCGTTCATTATATGCTTCCGGAGCCTCTTCTTCCACACAGGCCCCGTGACAGCTTTTTATGGTGTAGCCAAAACAATTACCACTCCCATTGTGAAGACCCGCCAGTCTTTCACATAGTTCATATTCAGCCACCCATTTATTCAGCGAATTTTTAGCCGATCTAAGGCTGCTGAAGGTGGTAATATTCTGTTTGTTCTTGTTCGCCCGGGCGATCTTCAGGTTCAGGTAGCCGTTCTCATCGGTAAAATGATACAGGGCATGACTGAAAACATTCTTTTTTAAAGCGCGATTATACCTTGGTTTGATTTGTTTGATCTCCTGGTTTTCCTTGAGCAGAGCGATGAGTTCGTTCCCTGTAAGTTCATAGGATACCGAAGCGACCTTGCGCTGCATTTCCCGGGATTTGGCATTTTCATTGGTAAAATGCTGATTTACCCTTTTTTTGATATTTCGTGATTTTCCAACGTAGATGATCTCGCCATTCTCATCGTGAAAGTAATAAACACCCGTCTGGCTTGGCAGTTCTTCCAGCAGATACACGAGTTTGGTATCCAGGGAGCGTCTAGGTTCCTTGCGAATATGTTCTTTCAGGATGTCTTTTTCCACATCCTTGTTCAGCAACATTTTGAAAAGCTTGATAGTTGCCTGGGCATCCCCGGCGGCACGATGTCTTTCGCTTAAAGGAATTCCCAATGATTTTACCAGTTTTCCAAGGCTGTAGGACGGCATTCCCGGGATCAGTTTTTTGGAAAGCTCCACGGTACAGAGGCTTTTTCTTTCGAAGTCAAACCCAAGTCTTCTGAATTCGGTTCTAAGAATGCGATAATCGAATTTTGCATTGTGAGCTACCAGGATGGAATCTTCGGTGATCTCGACGATGCGTCTGGCAACCTCGTAGAATTTAGGCGCATTGCGCAGCATGTCGTTATTGATACCGGTAAGGTTCACCACAAAAGGCTGGATGGCTCTCTCGGGGT
This sequence comes from Christiangramia bathymodioli, assembly GCA_009735695.1. GTDB lineage: Bacteria > Bacteroidota > Bacteroidia > Flavobacteriales > Flavobacteriaceae > Christiangramia > Christiangramia bathymodioli. The sequence goes on along the minus strand of SRSL01000005.1, from coordinate 184,792 downwards.
TGACTAGACTGATGAACTGGTCTACGACCTTATGACCATCAAATTTGTAAATGGCAATTTCAGTGATCCCTTCCTCATTATACTTGCCTCCCGTCGTCTCTATGTCTAATATCGCGTACAAATATGCTCCTTCTTAATTGTAATTTCGAGCCCCAAAGATACTACTTCCAATTCTAACCATGGTAGAACCACATTCTATAGCTACCTGGTAATCACCGCTCATACCCATGGAAAGCTCCTGCAGATCGGGATAGTCCTTTTGAAATTCGTCAAAAATCTTTTTTAAATGCTGAAACTCCCTTTTTACCTGTTCCATATCCTCGGTAAAGGTCGCCATCCCCATCAGGCCAACGATCTTTACATGTTCCATCTTTGCATAGGCTTCGGAATCCAGGATCTCTCTGGCTTCTTCAGCTGAAATTCCAAATTTGGAATCTTCCTCGGCGATCTTGATCTGAAGCAGGCACCTGATGCTGCGTTCGTTCTGCCGAGCTCGTTTATTGATCTCCTTGAGCAATTTCAAACTATCCACGGCATGGATCAGGGAAACGAAAGGTGCCATATATTTTACCTTGTTCCGCTGAACATGGCCAACCATATGCCATTCGATATCCTCGGGCAGTTGTTCCCATTTATCGGTCATTTCCTGGATCTTGTTTTCCCCGAAGATGCGCTGTCCGGCCCGGTAGGCTTCCAGCAGGTCTTCGTTTGGTTTGGTCTTGGAAATGGCCACGAGCTTCACATTTTCCGGAAGTTCGCTTCTGTATTTTTTTATATTTTCTGAAATGTTCATCCTTTATGTCTTTTTAGATTAAGGATCATTCCTGGTAGGGCAGGAGAGTGGCCTAAAATTCATAGATCGTAAGGCCGCTTCGTAATTTTGGTTCAATATAAGTACTTTTTGGCGGCATCGTTAAATTTTCGTCGGCTATTTGTTTGATCTCTTCGATACTGGCAGGCAACATTCCGAAACCAACGGCGAATTCGCCACTGTCTACCCGGGTCTTGAGTTCGATAAGGTCATTACGGCCATGGATGTATTCGATTCGTTTGTCATACCTAAGGTCTTCAATTCCCAATACCGGTTTCAGGATCTTCTCGAACAGGATATACGAATCCAGCTCAGAAAGCGAATCGGTGAATTCGTAATTTGTCTTCCGCAGGTATAAAGAATAGAACTCACCATCCAGGTACATATTAAAATGATGCTTTTTGGAAGGTTTGTAGATTTCGAAACCTCGATTCTCAATTCGGAACCATTCGTCAAGCAGGATCAGGAATTCCTCCTTGGAATGTCCGTTGAGGTCACGAATAAGTCTGCTGAATTCATAGATACGCAGGTTGCTTTCAGAAATGAGGTAGCTCATAAAGAAATTATAGCTTTCCTCCCCGGTGTGATCTGGATTCTTCTCCCTGCTTTCCCTGGCCAGCAAATAGGAAGAGGCACTGCGATGATGCCCGTCTGCAATATAGATGCGTTCCTGTTTTTCGAATTCGGTTTTGATGATCTCAATTTGTTCAGAATCGTTGATGAGCCAGAGCCTGTGTAATTCCTTACTGTTGGTCGCGAATTCGTATTCCGGCCGCTCTTTCATTTTTTTAGCCAGCAGCTCATTGATCACCGAATTGTCAGGGTAGGTAAGAAGTACTGGCTCGGTATTAAAACCAACCACCTTCAGGTATTCCTTGAAAAGTTCTTCGCGGTGGGCGATGGTATCTTCATGCCGGCAGATCACCTCCTTTTCGTAATCGTCTATGCTGGCCGCGGCGATAATTCCGCAGCAGGAACCTTCGCGACTGTGAATTTCATAAATGTAATAACCGGGAGTTTCATCCTTCTGAAATACACCTTCCTCGCAGAATTCCAGGTAACGGTTGCGTACCATGGTAAAACGCTTATCCCCACCAATTTCGTGTTGGAATTTATATCCAGGATTGATGATATGAAGGAATGAATACGGGTTATACTCCAGCTGAGCCCGCAATTCGTTCTCGCTGTAATCTTCATAAGGCCGGGAAGCCACCAGCCCCGCATATGCAGGGGCCGGCCTCACTGCCCTGAATGGAAGTATCTTTGTCAAATTATTTTCTTGATTAATAAGAGATTTCTTTCTTAGGCCTTGGTTGCCTTCAGAAATCTTAATACTCAATACTCAATACTCAATACTCAGTACTTATCACTAACTATTAAACTGAGCTGAAACCTTTTCTGCTTTTTTGCTTTCGGAATAATCATAGAAGCCTTCACCAGATTTCACTCCGATTTTTCCTGCTCTCACCATATTGGTAAGCAATGGGCATGGAGCATATTTAGGATTTTTGAAGCCTTCGTACATCACTTCAAGTATCGAATGGCACACGTCGAGTCCGATGAAATCTGCCAGTTGAAGCGGTCCCATGGGATGGGCCATTCCAAGCTTCATCACGGTATCGATCTCGTACACACCCGCAACTCCGTTGTAGAGCGTTTCTATGGCCTCGTTGATCATCGGCATTAGGATACGGTTAGCCACAAAACCTGGATAATCGTTTACTTCTACAGGAACCTTGTTCAGTTTTTCAGATAGTTCCATGATGATTTTGGTCACTTTATCGCTGGTGTTATAACCGCGAATGATCTCAACCAGTTTCATGATTGGAACCGGGTTCATAAAATGCATCCCGATCACACGCTCCGGATTGGAAACGGCCGAGGCGATCTGGGTGATGGAAATAGACGAGGTATTGGTGCCAAGAACAGTATCTTCTGAAGTGTTTTGATCCAGGTGTCTGAAGATCTTCAGCTTAAGCTCGGTATTTTCGGTGGCTGCTTCCACCACAAGGTCAACATTCTTAACCCCGTCAGAAATTTCAGTATGCGTGGTGATATTACCAAGGGTATCATTTTTATCTTCTTCGGTGATCTTTTCCTTGGCGATCATCCTGTCCAGATTTTTGGAAATGGTATCCATCCCTTTTTTAAGGCTTTCTTCTGAAATATCGATCAGTTCCACTTTATATCCGCTTTGCGCAAAAGTGTGGGCGATCCCGTTCCCCATGGTTCCTGCACCTATTACTGCTATATTCTTCATTATGTTGATTTTTAAAAACCTGCGCGGTCCTGGAGACCTGGCAGGTTTGATAGTATTATAAATTAAAATTTTCGATGACCAGGTTGGCAACTCTCAGGGCTTCCGCACCCTGTTCCATGGTCACTATCGGTTCCTTATCATTATTGATGGCATCGGCAAAACTTTCCAGTTCCTCCAGGATGGCATTGTTTGCTGAAACTTCCGGGTTGTCGAAATAGATCTGTTTCCTGATACCCTCTGCGTTTTGAAGGATCATGGCAAAATCATCGGGATTCTCCGGAGCATCCTTCATCTTTACTACCTCACATTTTTTCTCCAGGAAATCTACCGAGATATAAGCATCCCGCTGAAAGAAGCGCGATTTTCTCATATTTTTCATCGAGATACGGCTGGCAGTTAAATTGGCCACACAACCGTTTTCGAATTCGATACGCGCATTGGCGATATCCGGCGTTTCACTGATCACCGAAACTCCGCTGGCATTGATCTTTTTCACTTTCGATTGTACCACGCTTAGAACGGCGTCTATATCATGTATCATAAGATCCAGCACCACCGGAACATCGGTTCCGCGCGGGTTGAATTCCGCAAGTCTATGTGCCTCTATGAACATGGGATTTTCGATACGATCTGAAACTGCCTGGAAGGCTGGGTTAAAACGTTCCACATGCCCAACCTGACCTTTTACCCTGTGTTTTTTAGCCAGTTCGATCAATTCTGAAGCTTCCTCAAAGGTATTGGTGATGGGTTTTTCGATGAATAAATGCCTGCCGGCAGAAATCACTTTTTTCGCGACCTCGAAATGTGAAAGGGTAGGAGTAACCACGTCTATCACGTCACATTGCTCGATAAGCTCATCCAGATCTTCGAACATCTGGTAACCAAATTGGGAAGCTACCGCCTCGGCGTTATCTTTATTGGCATCGTAGAAACCTACGAGTTCATATTCTTTTGATTGTTGTAAAAGTTTCAGGTGAATTTTACCAAGATGGCCAGCACCAAGAACTCCAGCTTTCAGCATATTTTTGCATTTTTCACAAAAATAGCATTTTGATATTAAATACTTTATAAATCCAGTAGGAATCCGGGGCCGATTTAACTGGCATAAATCAGCTGCTTTCGTTAATTTTATAACCTGAAAAATCCTAACCGAATTGAAAGATACCTACAGACATCAGGGTAAAAGACAGCAGTTGGTAAAGACCGTGAAGAAAAAGGGAATTACCGACGAAAAAGTGCTGGCTGCCATTGGGAAAATTCCGCGACACCTGTTCATGGACAGCAGTTTTGAAGATCATGCCTACCAGGACAAAGCCTTTCCCATTGCTGCCGATCAGACCATCTCTCAGCCCTATACGGTGGCTTTTCAAACCGAACTGCTAGAAGTCAAGAAAGGTGAAAAGGTACTGGAGATCGGTACGGGAAGCGGTTATCAAACGGCCGTGCTTTGTGAACTGGGTGCCAAGGTTTACAGCATAGAACGCCAGCGCGAACTTTACAAAAAGACGAAGCTGTTCCTTTCTAAATTAGGTTACAGGCCCAAACACCTGAGTTTCGGAGATGGATATAAGGGACTTCCGGAATATGCTCCTTTTGAAAAGATTATCGTTACTGCAGGAGCTCCCGAGGTTCCGAAAGATCTGCTGAGTCAGTTAAAAGTTGGCGGAAGACTGGTCATTCCTGTTGGAAGCAATGTACAGACCATGACACTCTTTATAAGAAAAACTGCCAAGGAATTTGATAAGAAAGAATTTGGAGCATTCAGGTTTGTGCCGTTGCTGGAAGACAAAAATTAAGAATTAAGAATTGACAATTTACAATGGATAATTGGAGTTCAAAAGTTTTAAAGCTGGAAAGTTGAAAGGGCAGTGAATTCAAAATTCCAAATTTAAAATTCAAGATTACTCCTCTTTTTTATATCATCTCGAAGAAGCGAAGCGACTGAGAGATCTGGTAAGTAAGTGCTAAAGTTTTAAGGTTGGAAAGTTGAAAGTGCGGTAAATTCAAGGTTCCATATTTAAAATTCAAGGTTTTTTTTCCTATTCATTATCTCATTATTATTTGATCATCTCATATTCTCATTCTCTCATTTTCTCATTCTTTTATATTTCCATTTTCACATCTTAATACTCAATACTCAATACTACTTACTATAAACAAAAAAGCCCCGTCTTTACAACGAGGCTCTTAAAATAAGTTTGATTCTTACTATTTCTTGGCGTTGGCGTTAGGCTCAGCTTTATCAACAACCAGTCTTGCATCACGGTTTGCGATTTCCCAGGCAGTCAGGAATACAAGTCTTGCTCTTTTAGCCAGCAGATCGTATTCAATCTTATCTGGAGTATCTGTATGCTTATGATAATCGGCGTGAGTACCGTTGAAGTAGAAAATGATCGGGATATTGTTCTTTGCGAAGTTGTAGTGGTCACTTCGGTAATAGAATCGGTTTGGATCATTCTCGTCGTTGTATTTGTAATCAAGATCCAGATTGATGTAGCGCTCGTTCACGTTTTCGCTTAACTGGTGAAGATCGGTGCTTAGTTTATCACTTCCAATCAGGTAAACATAATTATCATTTCCTTCGTGAGCCGGATCTATACGTCCTATCATATCGATATTCAGGTTGGCTACTGTATTTTCAAGGGGGAAAATAGGTTCATCTGTATAGAATTTTGAACCAACCAGACCTTTTTCTTCTCCGGTAACGTTCAGAAAAAGAATAGATCTTTTTGGAGTATACCCGTCTTTACTTGCCTGTACAAATGCATCGGCGATCTCCAGGATACTTACAGTTCCGGAACCGTCATCATCTGCTCCGTTGTAAATTCTCCCCTGGTCATCTATACCCACATGGTCGTAATGAGAAGAAATAACCAGGATCTCTTCTGGCTTTTCAGAACCTTTTAAAAAGGCAACCACATTTTCGGTAGGTTTTACATTTCCTCTTCTGAAATAGCTCGTAGGCACTTCCTGGTAATAATCATCACCTCCAAGTGGAGACGGCAGGTTTAAAGACTTATATTCTTTTTTGAGGTATTCAGCAGCTTTTTTCTGTCCGGGTTCACCGGTTTCACGTCCTTCGAACTCGTCGCTGGCGAAGGTGTAAAGGTGTTCTTTCAGTTCTTCAGCAGTGATGGTATTGGCGTATTCCATAGGATTCGCGTCTTCCACCTGTTTATTTTGCGCTCCGCAGGCTGAGAGCATGGCCGGGATGGCCAGTATCAATAATCTTTTCATCTTCCGATTAAGTTTTTAATAATTGCCGCCAATATAGCGGTTTTGGGTTAAAGTATGGATTAGGAACTTATTATTATAGACGGGAAAGAATCAAAAAGGTTTAAAACTGAATTAAATGATTTCAAACTTGTGTTGAAAATTGTACAAGTAATATAAGGTGATCAAAAATTCTCCGGCTTATTATCGATTTAGTGCTTTATTAATGGCTTCCTGAACCAGCGGTTCCATAACTGAATATGCCTTCGCATTGGGATGGACCCCATCTTCAGAATATTCTTTTCTCATGCCTTTTTGGTCATTGCTCATGCTGCTGAAATAATCCAGGTAAACATGATTGTTTTCCCGGGCATAGTTTTCCATCCATTCATTGAGTTCCTGAATTCTCGAAACCGGTTCGAGCCCTGGCCGCCACGGATAATCATACACCGGAAGCACCGAAGAAAGCACCACTTTAATATTGTTCTTTTCTGCGAGTGTGGCCATGGCCCTGATGTTATCACTGATCATTTTCACGGAGGAATAGCCGGTATTCGCCGCAAGATCATTGGTTCCGGCAAGGATCACCACAACTTCAGGTTTAAGATCCAGCACATCTGGAGTGAACCTGATAAGCATTTGCGGACTCGTTTGTCCGCCAATTCCCCGGTTGAGGTAATTGTTGTCTTCAAAAAATTCTGGGTGAGTGTTTATCCAGCCTTCGGTAATGGAATTTCCCATAAAGACCACTTCTGGCCAGGCTTTATTCTGAATAATCTGCTGGTTCTTTTCGTGATAGCGTTTAAGTTCGGGCCAATCCTGCTCCATGAGTTCTTTGTAATTTTGGTTCTGCGCATTTAAAGAAATAAAAACAAAAAGAAAGGCAAGGCTGAATAGACATTTTTGCATGGGGGAAATTTTGGATTCAATTTACAAAAAGGAATTGGCAGAAAAATAAATTATTGGGAATTAGGAGATTGTGGGAAGTCTGTAAATTGCCCAAAAAAAGTTTAGGATTTAGTTGTGGATAATTAAAAAAGCGTGTTATATTTGCACCCGCATTCAGCAAATAGCTGATCTGGGAGGAATGGCAGAGTGGTCGAATGCGGCAGTCTTGAAAACTGTTGAGGGTCACACCTCCGGGGGTTCGAATCCCTCTTCCTCCGCAAGGAAAACCCGCAATGAAAATTGCGGGTTTTTTGTTTTTAGCCAGGCGCAAAGCTGGCTTTGCTGCCTGAGCAAAAACAAAAAAAGCACTGCTTTAAGCAGTGCGGTTTTTCTTGCTGGATTCCCCCATCAGGATCAACGGAGTTAATCCCATTCGAAACAAAACAAATTTAGATCGCTATGCGACCTGAAGCTTTTAATTTAAGTAGGATACTCTCTGCGGATCAACGCAGTTAATCCTGAATTAGAAGCCTGGGTTACCTTTGTAGGATAAAACCTCTTCTAAGTCATACTAATCTATTAACCAACCGCCAATTTTTGGCTTTCTTTTAAAATATAAGAAGGTATAGGTTCATCTAATTTCCACTCAATATTCATGGGTTTCTCACCAGAAAATTTTTGGAAAGAAACTTCTCCAAGTAATACATATCCCATCGTAAATCCATACTCATCTTTATTTTGTTCCCTAACAAAAAGTAAAACAGTTTTTTCGCTATTAATGTATGCCTGACCCTTTGGAGTATTTGGACTTGCGCTATTCTGAGTCTGCCAATGAAATAAATGTTTATTAACAGCATAATCCTCGTACATGGTTGTTGGAGAATATTCTTTATCTGATTTTTTTAATGTTACAAATAATGCTTCTGTATTAATTGATTTTTCGTAGGAAGCTCCTTCTCGACTTGGTTTGGCCTTTTTGAATTTATGTCTTCTAATAGCAACCAAAATTTGATTTCTATTGTAACGGCTATGAAGTTTTAAAGGCAATTCGAAGCCAATATCAATCGGTTTTTCTATAAAATCAATTTTGTCAATTGAGTAATCAATAACTTCAAGAATTTCTTGAGTCATTATAGGATTTCTTCCAATTTGATATAAGCTTTCCTGTAATGATTCAAAATTGCACTCTGGTCCAGATTTTTGCCATACATCATAATGCAGCATTAGAGCTTTTAAACGATCTTCAGGGGAAACTTCTGAAATGTCAAAATTAACCTTACAGAGGATTTTTATAAATTTCAGGTAACTAATTGAGTTACATTGAATCAATCTATTACTTATGAAATTTGTTAATTCCTTCTCATTAGGTTCTGAAAAATCTTCAATTATTCCTGCATCTGCACATAACCTTTTCCAGCTACCTTTCTTATAAATTTGTGGTATCTCTAAATGATGAAACTCTAAGAAGTTAGATAGATTGAGAGGCCTAGTACTATGGTGTTTGAAATTTTTTATTTTTTGAAGTAGCTGTGGTCTCCTAAATTCGGTAGCTTCTTTTATATTTTTCAGAATAATTTCTTTAGCTTTTTTCTCTAAAACGATGGAGCAACCTAAAGGCAAATGCGGAAACTCATCTTCAATTTCCTTAATAACCGAAGTATGTGTTTTTCCTATTAAAGCTCTGAACTTATGTTCAAAATCGTACTCAGGTCTCGCATTTCCAACGAAATCGAGAACAGTAAGACAATCTTTATTTTCGGCTAACCTTAGCCCTCGTCCTAACTGTTGTAAGAAAATCGTTAAACTTTCAGTTGGTCGAAGGAAAAGGACTGTGTCAATTTCAGGTATGTCAACACCTTCATTAAATATATCGACTACGAATAAATAATTAATCTCTTTTTTAGTTAGGCGATCCCTGATAATATCCCGTTCAGAACTATTTCCACTTATTAAATAATCAGCCTTTAATCCAGCTAGGATAAATTTTTGAGCCATATATTTTGCGTGATCCTGGCTTACACAAAAACCTAAGGCCTGAACATTATGAACGTCGGTTAAATATTCATTACAGTTCTTCAAAATATCGCCCACCCGCCGATCATTTTCGGTATATAGTCTTGTCAATTCTCTAATCTCATACTTTCCGTTTTTCCAGCTAACGTTGGACAAGTCAATAGAATCTGATAAAGCAAAATATTGAAATGGTGAAAGTAATTTTCTGTTTAGAGCTTCTGGAAGTCTTATTTCAGCCGCAATTTTATCATGAAAATCTTCTGTAATGTCTCCTCCATCCATCCTTTCTGGAGTAGCAGTAAGACCTAATAATATTTTAGGATTGAACCTGTTTAAAATTGGTCTATAACTATCCGCTTTAATGTGATGTACTTCATCGACAATTATATAATCGAAAAAATCTTCACTTAAATCTAATGTTTTAAGTCGGTTATTTAGAGTCTGAACCGATGCAAATAATTGGTCATATTTATTGGGTTCGTAACCACCAACCCATAATTCTCCAAAATTTGAATCACGTAAAACATGCTGAAAGGTTTTTTGTGCTTGTTCTAAAATTTCTTTTCGATGGGCCACGAATAAAAATTTAGTAGAAGAATGAGAATTTTTGAAACGTTTGAAATCGAAAGCAGAGATTACTGTCTTTCCTGTACCTGTAGCTGCTACTAATAAGTTCTTGTGTCGATTATGAATAATCCTTTCTGAATCTAATTTGGAAAGGATTTCTTCTTGATAGGGGTAGGGTTTTAAATCAAAAAAGGTGGTGATTTGATTTATTCCTTGATTACTCTGTCTTTTTAAAGAATTGATAAGCTTGGCTTTATCTCTGTCACGATCGTAATATTCAAATTCAGGATCTTCCCAATAGGTGTCAAATGTTTTTTGAAACTTATCTATTATGTGCCCAATTTCCTGAGTAGTGACTTTTAAATTCCACTCCAAACCATTTGTTAAAGCTGATCTGGAAAGGTTAGAAGAACCTATATAACCAGTATGAAAACCTGAATTGCGTAAAAAAAGGTAAGCTTTAGCATGCAACCTTTCATGTTCTACGTTATAGGAAACTTTAATTTCAGTATTCTGGAGCGAAGATAAATATTCAACAGCCTTTGGATCGGTAGCTCCCATGTATGAGGTAGTAATAATTTTTAGCTTTCTACCGCTGTTTGTAAACTCCTCTAACTCTTTTTTAAATATTCGGATTCCCGAAAATTTAATAAATGATACCAGCCAACATATCTCGTCGGCTGATAGAATTTCTTTCTTTATTTCACTTTCGAGGGAGATCCCAGTATTATTTCCAGTGAATAATTCACTTTGGCTAAGACGCGTATAAGGTGTAATTTCCTTAAGTCGATCTTTCAAATTTGAATACGGGAAATTAGTTTTAGAAAAAACGGCTTCTAGTATTCTACCTTCATTTTCAATTAAATTTTCAGTTAATTCCAATTTATTGAGTTCTTGCGAAAGCAAATGAATAATCTTATTGGAAATTTCAATTTGTTTTAAAGGCCGATCTTTTTCTTTTATTTCATTTAAGGCGAACCGAATGGTTTCAGATAAATAAAGACTTAAATATTGTGATGCCTCCTCTTTGTCTAAAGGAGTTTTACTTACATGAAATTTTTCACAGTCGAGAGAATCTAATTTGTTACTTATAAGTTTGTTTATTAGCTGCTCGTATAGGCCGGTCTCAAAGCTCATTTATAATTTTCTATATAATGTTGAACGATTGGTATATCAGCTTCAGCCCAATCAAAATTCTGTAACTGGGAAGTAGTAGCCCACTCTATTTTAGAGTGCTCCTTTAAAATAATTTCTGAAGTTTGTAGGGAACAGCGAAATGGAATTAGTTCAATAATTTTTTGATCATTATACCTGTGCTGGTTGGGTGGAAGACGCTCTAATATTTCAATATTCAAGCCTAATTCTTCTTTGATCTCTCTTTTCAAACACTCTTCTAATGTTTCACCCTTCTCAACTTTTCCACCTGGAAATTCCCATTTTAACGGGAGACTCATTTTTTCACTGCGTTGAGCACATAAAATTTTATCGTTGTCTTCTATTAAAGCACAGGTAACTCGAATCAACTAGTTTCAATTATCGGTTAAAATAAATTTACATGAAAAAGCGAGTTCTTTGCGTTAATTGAAATTTACTTTTTAACCAACTTTCCACATAATACTAAATAGCGAATAAAAAAACTCCCGCCAGAACGGATTCCGGCAGGAGTTTTTTTTGTTGCAACGCGCATTTCTTTATAGTGGGCTTATTCAGTTTAAGCATGCGTTCTGAATAAGTATTTTCCTTTTTACTTTAGTAAATTTACGAAAACGTTTAATGTTTTAATTCAAAAACTAAACACTTTATAATTTATTTAACACTGGGCTTTTGCTGGCTTGCAGGTTTTGTATGTTACCGCCGGGTTTCGATTTTCAGTTAGCATATAACACAATTATTATTAAAAAAACCACCTGAAGAAAAACCTCAGGTGGTTTTAAACAAACGCTCGATTATGAAAATAATCTAATGCCGAAAAAGATTAGAGTAGCTACGGCTATGTTTACCCCTTGAAAATACTACGACCCTACTCATAATATTTCATTTTAAGCAAATTCAAAAACGAATCTAGCCGCTGCCAGCTCTAATTTTTGGTAAACCTACCATATTGCTAGGAATAAAAATTAGTCGATTAGTAAACGTATGGATTTTTGAAGTTATCGTTAGACCTTCAGGCTTATCGTAACTTTTGTACCTTCCTTTTTTGAAGTTTTTACCTGCAGGGCTTCTTCCAGGTCATAACCCAAAAGAGCCAGGCGCTCCCTTACCAGCTTAACTCCCTTAGAATCGTGCATAGACTTTGAAGTTCCCGGTGAATAGCCAATTCCATTATCTTCAATAATGCATTTCAGCACATTTTCGGCATGCAGCTCGAAGCAAATCTTAAGTCTGGGATTCTTTACGGCATCTGGAAATGCGTGTACGAAAACATTTTCAACGAAAGTCTGCAGGATCATCGTGGGAATTTCAACTTCATAGGTGTCTATGGCCGGGTCTATATGCATCTCCACATTGATCGAATCATCAAAGCGCGAATTCTCCACTCGTATATAAGACTGTAAGTATTCGATCTCTTCCACGAGCAGGATCCTGGGTTTGGTGCAATGATCCAGGTTAAGCCTTATGAGTTTCGCAAAGTCTCCTAAAAAGATCGAGGCATTATCGATATCGCTGTCCATAATATAATTCTGAATCGAATTCATGGCGTTGAAGATAAAATGCGGATTCATTTGCGCCAGCAGGGCCTCCATCCTGGTTTCTTCAAATCGCTGCTGAATAAGCCTTTTCTGTTCTTCGAACTGTAACTTTTGCCTTAGCTGATACTTGTAAATCCCAAGAATGATGAGAAGGATGCTGCTGAAGACAAGAAAGCTGAACCACCAGGTTCTCCAGAACGGCGGAAGTATAGCAAACTGAGCGAGGGATTCATCATAACTTAAACCCGTACTATGGTCGGTTACCTTAACCGAAAGATCATAATTTTTCGAAGGCAGGAACGGAAGAAATACTTCGGGCTTAGGGGAGGGGAGACTCCATTCTTCCCTGTCGTTAAGCCGGTACTGGTAGCTTAGTTTTTTGGGATAGGGATGTGAGTTGGTGCTGAATTTAAAAAGAACGGTGTTCTCATCGTGTTCCAGCCTGATCTTTTCATTTTCACCTTTTCGGTCAACAGGAAATTCCTGGTTATTCACATACACCTCTTTTATTTGCAGATCGCTGATCAGCGATTGCGGGTCTTCGAACTTATCAAGATTGATCTGGTAAAAACCACCGCTGCTGCCAATAGACAGGAAGTTATGGTTTACCTCCGCTCCAAAAAATGGTTGTTCAAGGCCCTGTTCTTCATTCAGAAAAATAAAACGCCCGTTCTTATAAATATTCAATCCTTTTTCGGTTCCTATCAGCAAAGAGCCCTCGTAATTTTTCAAAAATGAAATGGTATTCCCCTCGATCCTGGCCCGTGGTATCTTTTTCAGTATCTTAAAGTCTGCGTGGTCGTTAATGATATAAACATCTCCAAATTCGGTGGATATGGCGAGATGGTCCTCCAGCCTGGTGATATGTCTCAGTTTTTCTTCCTGCCAGATACCTTCCTTTAAATAGGACCTGAAATTCCCATTCTCCCATACATAAAGGCCCGAAAAGACTGAAAGGAAGTAAGTACGGTCTTCCGTCTTCAGGCTGTTAACTACCATGGTAGGCGTTTCAGGATCTTCCTGTAAAAAATGCCTGTATTCAAAAGCATCGAGATTGGAATAAACCCTCGCTCCACCGTATGGATGGGTTTCAATAAGCCTGCCTTTGCTGCTGAAGTTGATCTCTTCGGAATGCAGGGGAATATAGCGTTGCAATTTTCCCGAAGGTTGGATCACGAAGATGCCAATATTGGTATTTATCCAGAAGGCATCTTCAGAATATTTTATATCGTAAAAGCTAATGTCCTTCGCCGGGGTGGAATGATCCAGCTCATAGAAGGATTCCTTGGGTTCAGGATGCGGACTTTCATCTTTTTCTAAATAGGCTTCCTGCCATTGCTTTAATTTTTCCAGGGAAATGATCTGGGTGCCGTTCTTATTTTTTAAGAAAATGCCATCAGTAAGGAGAACCGCTGCATGCTCTTCGGAAAAACTGAAACCCAGCACGTCCCGGTCCATGATTTCGTGGAATTGCACCTGCGGATCAAGTTGTACCTCAAATAAACCCGCATCCAGGCTACCCGCATATAATTTGTCGAACTCTTTGTCATAGGCTAAAGAGATGATCTTTTTGCTGGGAATACTGAAGTCATCTCCTCTGGCAATCAGCTTATCGTCTTTAATTTCGTAAATCCCTCCGTTGGTGTCATATATACCCCAGGCAGCAGTAAAGATTTGTTCGTTTTTGGTCTTTACATAGTCCCACAGAATGGAGCTGCCCAGTTTTTCTGAAGAAACACGGTCATTCTTTTCCAGGTAATCGCCTATGCTGGTTTTGCTGAAAAAGCCCTTATTACTGCTGTAAATCCCGTCTTTATCCCGAAAAACCGAATAGATGTATTCATGGTCACTGATCTTTACCAGGTCGTCATGTTTATTTTTTGGAATTTTATAGATCCCGGTATTATAGGTTGTGATATAGATTTCGTTCTCATATTCCAAAAAACCGGTGACCCTGAAGAGATCGTCTGCCGGGTGCATGCACCAGGAATCCACTTTAAAATTGTGAATATTCACCCTCGAGAGGCCATCGCTGGTGCCCACATACATATGATCGCCCGCAGGAAATAAGCGAGTTACTTCATTATTTACAAGACCTTTGTTTCTGGAGATGACCCTGAATTTTTCGCCATCATAGATGCTTAGCCCGCCACCATAACTCCCCAACCAGATATTGCCATTTTTATCTTCAGCGATCGCCCAGCAGCTGTTCATAGCCAGGCCGTCTTCTTCAAAATATTCCCTGAAAACATCATTCTGTTTTCTAACCACCCCGTTATCGGTACCTATCCACAGAATATTATTGCTGTCTACCAGCAAGGATCGAACGGTGTTATTGGGCAATTCATCAGCCGAGGTATAGTTTCTTCCGGGGAAATTCTGGGAGATGAGCACACCGCAGCAAAAAAAGAAAAAAAGAAAAAGTTTATTGATTCTGTAGGATGGCATTAATGAATTCTTCTTCTTTTCTGAAGGAAACCGGTAGTTTCTCTCCATTGGTCAGTTCAACTTCTTTATTGGATTTGTGATACCTCACCACGAAATTAAGATTAAGGACATAACTTTTATGGATCCTCAAAAAGTTTCCGGGAAGGATCTCTTCAACGAATTTCAGGGTTTTCGTAGCCATACGGTATGAGCTGTCAATTCGTTTAATGCTGCAATAGTTGCTTTCGGCTTTGCAGTAAAGGATCTGGTTGGCGTGTATCAGTTCGAAACCTTCCAGGGTAGGAAAGGCGATCTTGCTCACATTCTGATCGTTCACATTCAGGTTTTCAAGTAACAGGGAGAGTTTGCGGTGGGTAGAACTGCTCTTGTTCAGGGCCTCAAAGCGTTTAACTGCATTTGAAAGATCTACGATATTAATAGGTTTGAGCAGGTAATCCAGCGCGCTTCGCCTTATGGCTTTTATCGCAAAACGATCGTAAGCGGTGGTAAAAATGACTTCGAAATTGATCACATCAAAAGCGCCGAATAACTCGAAACCATTTTTTTCAGGCATCTGAATGTCCAGGAAAACCAGGTCCGGCTCATAGGTTTTGATCGCCATAATTCCGGAATCTACCGAGGGACATTTTTCAACAATATTGAACTTATTCGGAAAATATTTGAGAAGGGTTTTTTCCAGCAGGTTTCGGGCGCTGCTCTCATCATCGATGATGACTACTTTAATCATAAAATAAGTTAGTATTAGGTTTGGGCCTGTTTCGGCTAAAATAATAGCATAACAGAAAGTATTGGTACTCGATTCAGTTAAAAATTGATTCAATTAGCAGAATTAACATTCTAAACCGCTATTCTCCGTAAAGCTCATGGATTTATCTCTTCACGAAAACCATGCAATGCTGCCAGGGAAGGTTGCCGATGTTTTCCTGAAGCCTGAATCCGTTGGCTTCGAATTCTTTCACCGCCTGGGCCTCGGTCATTTTATGCAATTTTTTGATGGGAATAGTATCGTCCTCGCCCTTGTATTCGATCAGGAAGATCTTCCCGTCTTCTTTTAAAGCCCTGTGCATGGATTCCAGCATTTCCACGGGAAAACTGAATTCATGGTACACATCTACCATCAGGATCTTATCTACGGAATTTTCCGGAAGGTTCACGCTTTTTTCTGAACCTTTGATGAGCTCAATATTTTCCTGTCCCGAAGATTTCCTGCGTTTCCTGATGGCCTCCATCATTTCTGGCTGAATGTCTACCGCGTAAACAACTCCGTTCCTGGCCAGCGGAGCCATTTTAAACACATGGTACCCAGAGCCCGCTCCAATATCGGCGATGCTGTCTCCAGGTTGAATATTCATATTTTTAATTAATCTGCTTGTATTTTCCTGCTGCTCGCGTTCGGGTCGCTCCAGCCATCCTATTCCCTGGAAACCCATTACATGAGCGATCTCTCTGCCCATAAAGTATTTTCCAATTCCGTCGAAACTTCCGCTCTTGTAAGTGTACCTGGCATCATCTTCTTCACTCTGACCTTTACACTGAAAGAAACTTAGTGCGATGATGACCACGAAACAATATGGTATGATCTTCTTCATAGCTATTTGATTTCTTTAAATTTAAGGAAAGACGGGCACATTTCCGGTATTCAAATCCTGGCCGGATTTCAATCTCCATTGCGAAATATTCAAGGATTTTAAATGAATATACCCTCCATCGGGTATTGCAGTCACTCGCTTTTCAGATTAAATTCGATGGATTTTCGTATTCCCTATAATGCGATTTCCCAAAACCTCTTTTAGCCCGGAGTGAATCACATTTAAAACTAAAGAATATGAAAACATCAACATTTTTTGTACTGTTTTTCCTGAGCCTGAACCTTTGTTTCAGCCAGGAAAACAATGCGCCTTCCCTGGAGCAAAGCGAAAATCTTCAACCTATTTACACCCAGCGGAAAAATATTCCGAAGTTCGCGCCAACCAGTCTTATTTTTCGAAATTTTCAGTTTCAGTATGAGAGAGTCTTAAACCGCAGGTTTTCTGCAGCACTTACTTACTCTACCATTCCTGAAGGGGAATTTCCGTTCCAGGATTTGCTGGTCGAAAATTCAGGTGAGGATGTGGAACTTGAACGCTACCTGGAAAATTCTTCTTTAAAATATTCCAGCTTTACTCCAGAGATTCGTATTTATTTTGGGGATGGATATGGAAAAGGTTTCTATCTGGCACCCTTTTATCGCCATACAGAATATGAGATCAGGGATTTACAATTCTATTACGATACCGATGAAGGCGGGGAGGAGATGGTGACCACCAGCGGAGACCTGAGCAGCAATACCTTCGGTTTGCAGGTTGGGAGTCAGTTTAATCTTGGAAACAGGCTGGTACTGGACTGGTTTATTATTGGTCCTCATTATGGTACAGCCCGCGGAGACCTTGAAGGTCGTTCCACGGAAACTCTTTCCGAAACCGAGCAAAAGGACCTGGATGAATCATTAAGCGATATAGATTTCCCGGTTGGTGATTTTTCGCATGAAGTGACCTCACGAGGAGCCAGAATAAAACTCGATGGGCCCTGGGCCGGAATTCGCGCAGGTATCGCTATTGGCTACAGGTTCTAAAGGTTGAAGGATTAAGGTCTAAGGTCTAAGGTCTAAAGGTTTAAGGTTTAAGGTTTAAGGTTTAGGATATAAGTTCAAAAGTCTAAAGTTAAAAGTTGAAAAGGTAAAGTCTCAATTCTCAAATCTAACATCTCAATTCTCATTTCTCAAATCTCAATTCTCATACCTAAGAACTCAATTTTCCTTTTCCAGCTTGCGGTTGCTAAGCCTGAATTTGGTGCGTAGTTTTTGTTTGCGTTCTTTTTCACTCTCCTTATCCTGGATAAGCTGAATATAGAATTTGGCGCCGGAATTGTCGAAAGAGACCTTTTGAGGTAATTCCTTTCCGTCCCGGCTTTTAAAGATATTATTCCAGGGCAGGGAGATCCAGATATTCTGATATTCGCCAATTTTCGATTCTCCTTCAATAAAAAAGTGCAGGGCCGTAGATTGTATCTGGGTTCGGGGGATTTCTAACATGCCGTTGGTGATCTGGAATTCCTGTTGAATGGGACGGAATTCCAGATTTTCAAAGCGTTCTTCCTTTAACAGGACCACGTTTTCTGTGATTGGATCGAATTCGTAAATCGCCAGGTCGCGCAGATCCATTTTCATCTTTCCGTTCAGGGAATTAATGGCAACCGATCCGCTATCACTCATAATACCTCTTAGATCGAATTCCAGGTTAAGCTTGCCATCTATTTTTTTCGCTTTACGGAGGTTCGCATTATTCAGATAATCCAGGTCTTTTACCAGTTTTTCAAGATCCAGGTCCTGGATATCCATCTGTATCCTGACGGGAAGGTATGTTTCGGCTTCCACACCGGCTTCCAGAAGCAGGTCTATTTTTCCGCCTTCGTAATCAAGGTGAGTGTCGCCAATTCTTATATCCCCGGAAGCATCAAATTCAATATTGGAACTGAAATTTGAAACTGCCAGCTTTTTATAGATGAGCGAATCGATTTGTATCCCTGCTGAAGGACGATAAGAGCGATTGATATTGCTTAAGATCTCCTTAAGATTAGAGATCTCAAAACTTCCTTTTTTGGAGCTGTCTTTTTTGGTGGTGCCTGGGCCAAGCAATTCCTGTATGTCCTGAGTTGAAAGATATGGTGCCTTTATTTTGAAAGCCGAAACATGCGAATCTGCAGCACTCTCATTATTGATAAAACTGGAAAAATTATCGATCTGCCCGGTGATGGCAAGCGAACTTTTTCCCGGAAGATCAATATCCAGATTCTCCAGTAAAGCCAGGTCGTTCTCGATAAACAGATGTAGGCTGTCTACAGGCAACTGAATGTCAGTTCCGGCTATATCTACCAGGGTATTTCGAAGATTCAGGTTACCACGGGCATTGGTGTTCATGATCACCAGGTCTTTTGCCTGCCCTTCATAACTTCCCCGGAAGCGGAAATCACCAGATCGCAGGTTGAAGTTTACGGTTTTCAGAAGCTCATTAAGGTCCTGTGATTTTCCTTCCGCAAAAATCGAAAACCTGAAATTAAAAGGGCTTTCTCTGGCGGAATCTTTCACTTTTCTCGACCGTAGCTCGCCGCGAATCACGGCTTCAGATTCCTTAAAACCTATCATTAGTTCATCCAGTTTCAGGAGGCTGTCATTTTCAAAAAACACCTTCCCCGATATATCTTCAGAAACCAGCCCGGAATATTTCAGGCTGTCTACCCTTACTTCAAATTCAGGATGAAAGCGGTAGATGTCGGCAAATACGGCATTCAGGTCAGGTTTCTTTGCAGGTTTCTTAAGACTGTCCTTATCAATATCAGCCACGATTTCCATCCATTGGTCCAAATCGATAAAAGGGGCCTGCAGTTTCATAAAAATCTGCCCATCACTTGCGAGGCTATCCATCAGGAAGCCCGGAAATTGTTCGATACGCGCTTCCAGCTGGAAACTATCCTGCTCATCTATTTCCACCACGAACGGCTTGATATTAATATTGGAATCATGAACCCCAATACTTAACGAGTCCAGTTCAAAATCGATAGCTGCTTTGGGGTAGTAAAACCTGGTGTTGCTCAGCAACAGGTCACCGTCGGCATTGTTCAGCATTTCATCGAATTTCCGGATATTTCCGGTCACTTTTCCGGAGAAATTGAAGTTACCGGCATTAATATCTAACAATCGGATATTGAATAGTTCATCGAAAACTTTGATAGGACCTGTAGACCTGGCTTCCACATCAATAAAAACCGGGGCCAGGCTATCATTGCCAGGATCGGGAATACGCAGGCGACCATTGATCCCGGTGGTGGCGTTCTTATAATCGAAACTGAGATTCTTTAATTCAATGGTCTCCGAATTGAGAAACCTGATATCGGCTTCCATATCCTGAAAGCGGTTGTTGTTATAGACTACCGTCTCCAGGTTCAGCCGGAATCGAGGCTGAAATTTTTGATAAATAGCTTCCAGGGTTTCATGCAGAGTAGAGTAGCGCCTGTTCCTGTTTCCGGAAGCGGGTGCGAACTCCATCGCGGTGGCCAGGAGATCGTTAATATTTAGAATTTCGGAATCGAGGCTAACATCGGTTGAAGCTGGAGTTTCTGGATCGTTGACTAGCAGGGAAGAGAAATTTTTTACACTGCCGCTAAAAACCAGCTGTTCGCCATTAGGCAGCCTGATCCTTAATTCTTCCAGGATCGAATTTTTGTCACCAAGGCTTACCTGAAGGCTTTCCACCGGCAGCTGTAGATTATTCTTTCTTAGCACCACGCGTGTATCGATCAGGCTGAAGTTTCCTGCAGAATTGTCGAAGATCATTGCTGGCGCGTCTATATCACCATCAACGTGAGTTTCCAGGTTAAAGCTGCCCCCGATAAAATTAAAATTTTCGGCATTCAGGGCTTCGGCCAGGGTCTCATTGGAACCAGACATCTTAAGGTTTGCCTTGACATAGTTCATGGCCTCTTCTGAAGACTGGTAATAAGAATCCACCGCCTCAATAGAAATATCCTCCAGTTGTGCTGTAAAATCATCGAAAAAGATCCTGATATCTTTTTTCCCAGGTTGCTTTTCCCCAGGGCCGAGGCTATCTCTGAATGTATTGGTAAGCCCTCCTTCCAGGTTTACCTCGGAAAGGGAAATATTATTGTTTATCTGTACACCGTTTCCTGAAGTCCAAAAACTGGCATTGATAAAGGGCACATCTCCGTATTGGAATTTACCTTTCAGGTCGAGGCTTGTTTTAAGATTTTTACTGAATTCATATTTCGCAAGCTTAACTGCCAGGCTATCGGGTAATAACGACCTGGTTTGCTGAAAATCGGTTTCCGGATTCCGGAATGAAAAATTATATGAATTGATCCCATCAAAATCAATGCTTGCGGTAGTGAAAAACTGTTGTTCGTCAATTGTAAGTGGGAATTCAGGAAGACTTAGCAGGTCGCGCTTTTCGTTCAGGTTGAATTCTGGATTTCCGGAGACCACCGCTCCATTTATATAACTTCCTTTTAGAGTGTTAAAACCCAGGTCGTTGACCAGCACCTCAAAATCGATGTTTCCGTAGATAACATCGTTTTCTTTTCGAATCCTACCGCTCACCTCGCGAACCTCAAGGTCGAAATACTTGTTCAGCATGGTGTCTTTGGAAGTGAAATGGATATCACGCAGCCTGAAATTCGTGCGTTCGGTGTCTACCCAATATGGAAAATTAAGTCCGTAGGAAGGATTTTCCTGTTTCTGGATTTTCAACTGGATATAGTCCTGCAGGGATTTCTTCGTACTAACCTCGGAATAAATCCTGGCCTTATCGATCTCGATATTCTTGAATTCGATCTGGCCCATCAGCAGGTCAACCGCACCAATGCTTACACGGGCTTCTTCAATAGAAAGAGAAGACCTTTTGTCGAGTATGGTGTCGAAACTGGTTTGATCGATATCCTGAATGGTAAAGCCTACATTTGGGAAGCCATTAAAAAAACTGGCCTTAACATCCCCAATTTCAAGGGTTCCGTTATTGTTCTCGTTATACCATTCCTGCAATTCATCTATCAGAAAGTCGCGTTTAAAGTAACCCAGTGTAAACAAAAAGGCGGGCACCAGGAAAAGCACCGAAAGTATGATGCCGACATTCCTGATCCATTTTTTGGATTTCCGTTCGTCTTCCTGAGGTTCCACGTGATTAGAGTTGAGGTTCAGTTATTAGTTTTTTACCTGGCACAATCTATAACAAAATTATTGCAAGACTGGGGTCCTGTAAATCCGAATTTAACAAATCTGGAATTACGGTCGTTGATTTATGAATAAAAAAGATTGCAAAAAAACTTTGAGTTCCGCGCGGGTCTTTGAAATCAGGAAATTTACCGCCAGGGAAGAGGAGGCCGGCCCATAAGGAGGTACCCATCAACCAGTTTTTAACCAACAATAGGCAGGTTCTTACAGCCGGGCAACTTTGAATTGAGTCAAAGATAATAGGGATAAGGCACAAGTCCCTAAAACGAAAGTTCAGAATTTTTCGTTTATAGTATAGAACTAAAGAGAAGGAGGTTGAATGGAAATAGTGATTTAAAGGAAATTAAATGTTTTTAAAAGA
Source organism: Christiangramia bathymodioli (assembly GCA_009735695.1). Lineage (GTDB taxonomy): Bacteria > Bacteroidota > Bacteroidia > Flavobacteriales > Flavobacteriaceae > Christiangramia > Christiangramia bathymodioli. Next base: position 162,763 of record SRSL01000005.1, on the reverse strand, counting down.
AATTTATTAATTACCTGAATTAGTCTAAAAAAGTCCCGTTGAATGCGGGACTTTTTTATTTGAATTATTGGTATTAACAGCTTACCTGGCTTTTCTGTTCAGACGTTCCTTGGCAAGTTCATTAAACCTTTCATCATTACGATAAGCTTCATTCCGGTTCTGGGTGAGTTTTTCGGCGATATCAGCATAGCCTAATTCCTCGGCGAACTGCACTAGCGTTCCATAACCGGCGATCTCGTAATGTTCGATGCGCTGCGCTTCGCTTATCAAACCTGCATCCTTTACATCAGGATCTATGTCGAGGGCGATAAATTCTTCACCTTCTTTGATGATGCCTTTCATGGCATTGCATTCTTCACCTTTGGGATCTATATCCAGATCCTTGCAAATTTCTCTCAACCTCTCGATATGCTGGCGCGTTTCGGTAAGATGATCTTCAAAAATCTTTTGTAAGGAACCATTATGTGCGGCAGAACGCATTTTTGGCAAGGCATTCACCAGTTGTCCCTCGGCATTATACAGGTCTTTTATTTGGTGTTCAAATAAGTCTTCTAAATTTCTCATAACTTCGTTTTTTAGGTTTCCTTTAATCTAATGGTTAAAGAGCTCAAAAGCCGTTAAATGAACAATAAACTATTTATAAGATTTTTTTAAAACCGGCCAGTTTTTGGTTCTTGCTGAAGTTCCGGTTGATATTTACCTCGAAGCTAGCTGCCCATTATTTTTTCCAACATTTTTTTTAAACTGAAATCTATTTTTTGTATCTTTAAGTGGTCATGCAGGGTGCTACATTAAGTTGAGCTGAGAATACACCTGTGGATTGTCCAGATAATGCTGGATAAAGAGTATGACATTCAAAGGGAACAAAGATGTTTATTCATTTTGTTCCCTTTGTTCCTTTATATCCAGAGGTGATTTTAGATCTGCGGTACCCTTGCCAGGATCCTGAATAGTTCCGCCTTGCTGTTCAGCAACTTGTTCAATAACTGGATTTCTTTTTGCCTGGCGGAAAGCAGGCTACTTTCACGAGTATTTATCAAAAATATAGAGCTTTCTCCAAGTTCCAGTTTGCGTTCTTCGGCATTCAGCATTGTTTGGTAAGAATTCACCAGGTCCTGCATGATCTCAGTTTGTTCCTGATACGAATTCACCTGTTCACGAAGAGCCTGTATTTTGTTTCGTAATTCCAGCCTTTTATTGGCGAGATCGAAATCGGCATTTTCAAGCTTGATTTTGGCAAGCCTAAGATCGCCACGTTCTTTTCTAAGAAAAAGCGGAAAACTGAAGTTCACACCAAATTTGTAATCGTCGTAATTGAGACTATTCAATTCCTGATAATCTTCCGTAAGAAAATTATATTCCAGATCTAATTTTGGCAAGAGTTTATTCGCCTTTAAACGTTTTTCAACTTCTAGCATTTCGATCTTGTAGTTCATAGACATTACTACCGGGTGATCTTCTATGGAAGCTGGTTGCTGAATTTCCAGGATCTCATCTACCTGCCCAATGATTTCATCCCTCGGGTAAACCTGTTCCCGTAGTTCGAGAGGCACATTGTCTTCTGCCCAAAGGAAGGTGGATAACTGAAGGGAATTTTTGATATAATCCAGCCTGGCCTGTTCGAGTCCCAATTGCCTGTTTTGAATATTCAGTTTGGCTTCCACAGTATCGATCGCAGGTTTGTCCCCGGCCTCATAGCTGCGAACGATTCCTCTGAACCTGATCTCGGCATTTTCCAGGAAGCCTTCCAGGAGGGCCAGTTCCTGGTAGGATTGCAGCCAATCGAAATAGGCCTGAGAGGCTTCATATAGAATGTCGTTGACAGCAATTTGCTGTTCAACTTCAGACTGTCTTTGGAAAACTTTTGCCTTTTTTAACGCGGCCATACGCTCATTGATGAATAGGCCCTGCCCAACAGGAACCGAAATACCAGCTGAAAATAAGCCGTCTTCAGGGACCGTATTTTGAGGGTTCAGGTAAACTCCTGAGTTATTTTCATATTTCGCCTTTAGCTCCACCCCAAACCAGGTAGGGATTTTAAAGGTGGTGTTCAGCAGGTCGTAATATTCGGTATCCTTATAGTCCTTGCGGTCGTAGCTGGCTTCTATCTTAGGATCGAATCCTCCCCGGGAACTGCGGAGGTTAGCGTCGGCCTGTTCGGTAATCAAATTTGCCTGTTTTACCACGGGATGGTAGGTTTTAACCAGGTTAAGGTATTCCTCGAATCCCAGGTATAGGCTGTCGCGTTCCTGCGCATAAGAGAAAAGCGAGCTTATAAGGAACAATATGAATAGTAAACCTGGCTTTTTCATTTCTCCGCGACTTTTTCAGATTCAGGTGTATAGTAATTTGGAGGGAATCCATTAAGGCGACGCCATATCTCAAACCAAATTGGGACATTATCAAGTAGAGCTAGCGTATTAGCACCAGAACCAACTCTTAAGGCATCTGGCCAGTCATGATCATCGGGATCGGGAGCCAGCAAGACTCGATATTTTCCATTATTACTGATATAATTTTCTATGGCTACGATCACACCACCGTAAGTACCGTAGGAAACATTTGGCCAGCCACTAAAGACGATGGCAGGCCAGCCATCAAACTGAACTCTTACTTTTTCCCCAACGTGTAGTAAAGGAAGATCCAGCGGGTCTACAAATGCTTCCACCGCCAGCTGGTAATCTGCTGGCATAATACTTACCAGTTTATCACCTTCCTTAAAGGTTTCGCCAATACCACCAATAATAGCCTTGTTGATATATCCATTTTGAGGGGCCTTGATATAATACAGGTCATCCCTGATCTCATAATTAGCAAAGGTGTTCTCGAGTTTGCTTACCTCTGCCTCGGTCTCAAACCGCATGGACTGGGCTGTAGATCGATCACTCCTGGCTTTGGAAATCTTATCGGAATATTCGGCGCGAATACGATTTAATTCAATTCTGGCGTTAATGAGGTCATTTTGGCTAGCCAGAAGTTTGTTTTCCTGGGATATAAGCTTGGCCTGGGTTTCCTGTAATTTCAATCGTTTTTCTTCCACATCTGTTACGGCCTTCAGACCTTCTTCCTGTAACTGTTTGGTACGGTTGAACTGAGTTTCGGCGATGCTAAGATTCGTTTCGGCAGCTTCCAGGTCGATGCTATCGCTTTTTATCTTAAGTTGAGCCTGTTCCAGTTTATTCTGTGCCTGCTCCAGTTTTAGTTCCTGTTCCTGTTGCAAAGCGCTTATCTGACTTCCCAGCGCTTCAATTTTTTCGTCGTAGGAAACAAGTGAACTTGATTTGGCCTTAACCTGTTCGCCTGTCCGCTCAACCAGGGCAGGATCCAGGTATTCGCTTTTGATCTCAGCAATCCTTAAAATAGTATCCCCTTTTTTAACACGATCTCCTTCCTGCACATACCATTCGGCTATTTGCCCGGGAATGGGAGACTGGATGGTTTGCGGCCTGTGCTCCGGCTGAAGAGTAGTGACATTTCCCTTCCCAGATACGGTTTGGGTCCAGGGTAAAAAGAGTATGATGATCCCTATCACCGCGAATATTTTCAGAAATCGATTAAAATATTTATTGTGGTTTTCGTGAAAGACTTTCTTGCCCGACTCGTACTGAGTGAGGTCAACATTCTTATGCAACGAATTTTTAGTTATGTTAAGCATAGTTACAGGGAGTTTTCAAGTTCTCCATTATTTATCCGTATACGACGATTACAATATTTTCTCCATAGCTTATTATGACTACTCACAATAAGTGAATAGGAAAATTTCTCGTCGAACAGATGTTCCATTATTTTAGTTGCTTCACCTTCATCTACCTGATTAAGTGGTTCATTTAGAACCAGAAGCTTGGGATCCTTAATGATACTTCGGGCCAGTACGATCTTTTTTGAAGTGGTAAAGGCCAATTGCCTGCCTTCGGGAAAGATCATCGCGTTCAGACCTTTGGGTTGCTGTCTCACAAAAGAATCAAGGCCCACTTTTTCCAATACTTCGAAAATTTCCTTTTGTGTGATATTTTCGTTCCCAAAGGTTAAATTTTCCAGAAGTGTTCCTTCGAATGGAGACTCTTCGGTTAAAGACTGGCCAACAAGTGATCTGTAATAATTAAGGTCGATATGCTGAATGGAAATACCATTCACGAATATTTTACCGGAAGTAGGTTCCAGTAAACCAGCGATCAGTTTTAATAAAGTGGATTTTCCCGCGCCATTGGGACCCTCAAGTATGATCTTTTCGCCAGTATTGATTTTTAAATTGACATTTTTCAGTATTTCGGTTCCATCGGTAGCCACAAACCCAACATTCTTGAGTTCGATATCCATTTTCTGGTTTCCTTCAAAACTATGATCCCCCTTAAAGACCTCCAGTTCCTTATCTACCACTTCGCCTAATTTTTCCAGGCTGGTTAGCATATCATAGAGATTTTCCAATCCAATAATCATCTTTTCTACCGAACTGATGATTAAAAGAATAATGATCTCTGCTGCCACAAACTGCCCGATGTTCATCTGCTGGTTGAGCACCAGTAATCCACCTATAACCAGCAAACCTGCAGTAATTAGAACTTTAAAAATAATCATCAGTATAAACTGAAGCTTAAGGATTTGGAAGTGACTTTCCCTGGCGTCCAGATAATTGCTAACGAGCTTATCACTTTTATCTACCGCAAGGCTTGTGCTTCCTGAAACCTTGAAACTGATCAAGGTTCTGGCGACTTCCTGGATCCAGTGAGCGATTTTGTACTTCATTTTAGATTCCTTCATACTGGTATTTAAACCAGCTTTGCCCGTGAACCTGAAAACCAGGTAGATCAGGAGAACCAGCAGTAAACCATAGAATATGAAGAAGGGATGATAAAGCGATAATAATATAAGACCAAAAACAATTTGGAGGATGGCGGCTGGAAAATCAATCACCAGCTTGGAAATGCCTTTTTGAATACTTATCACGTCAAAAAACCGGTTGGCAAGCTCTGGCGGATAAAAGTTATGAAGTTCACTCATTTTGATCTTCGGAAACCGATAGGAAAACTCAAAACTGGCTCGTGTAAAAATCTTTTGCTGCACATTCTCCAGGATCCTTATCTGCATTAACTGCAATATTCCCACAAAGGCTACACCAAGGGTTACCAGACACACCAGCACGATCCATGAAGTTGAGATTCGCGCTCCCTGAATAATGTTTACAATGGCCTGGATTCCCAACGGAACAGATAGGTTCACCACCCCCGCAAAAACTGCATAATAAAGGATCTGTAGAAAATCCTTTTTCTCCAGCTTCAATAATCCAATAAATCGCTGCCAGGTAGTTAGTTTTTCTTTAGACATTCTCTTTAATATTTAAAATATTTATCACCAGGTCCTTAAAATAGATTGATGGAGATACTTTCTCATTACAATCGGTAATAGAGGTGAAATGATCCTTGATGAAATGCTGGTGTAAAGCGCCGTCTACAATGGTACTCGCGAGGCTGCCCGGAAATGCATAGTCTGAATTTACTTTGGTGATCATTTCCCTGATACGCGTTACCAGTCTCTTATAGACCAGGAAGTAGCCTTCTCGATTTTCGGTATCTACTTCTTTGGTAAGAAAGGATTTAGATGATTCATTGATAATGATCTTATTCAGGGCTACCTCATTAATATGGCTGAAGGATTCATCTTTTTCTACACTGGCGGTCACTACTTCTATGGCTTTTAGCAATCTTTTTTCAGGGTCAGTTATACTATGGGTAGCGAATACCAGGTGGTATTCTTTCCAACCCCAATACCAAGAAGTAAGGTAAACCAGCAGTTTATGTTTATTTTCAAAATAGCGATAAACAGAGCTTTCATTAGACCCAATCTTTTTTCCCAATTTTTTAAAGGTGAAATTCTCAAAGCCAATTTCGTCAATAAGCAGAATGGCGTGTTCCACAATTCGTTTTCCGAGCTCTGTTGATTCAGGATCTTTTAAATAGATCTTTTCATTCACGCTTACTTTGATATCCTTCAAAAGGTTTTTCATCAGGTGAAATTTTTACTTTCAAAAATAATAGTAAATATTTCATAAATGATAGTTTTACTATTAATTAACGATTGTTTAGGATTTGCGAAAGAGGATTCTGCTGAAAATAATTTACATAAATTGGTATAGTTCCTTCAAAAATGTTTCTTAAAATGAGTGAATTTTGGGTATTTCTAAGTAAAGAAGACTTAAAATTATTGATGCCATAATTATGAGCTTAAATTATTATTGAGTTGTTTTTAAATGACTGAAAAAAACTTAGTTTTAGCCTTTAAATCAATGCCCATTTAACCTCAATATGGAAGACAAAAGGTATTTCGTAATCGATTTTGACAGTACGTTCACTCAGGTAGAAGCCCTGGATGTACTGGGCGAAATTTCACTGGAAAAACATCCCAAAAGAGATCAGAAATTAAAAGAACTAAAGCAACTCACCGATCTGGCTATGGCCGGGGAACTGGCTTTTCGTGAATCTTTGGAAAAGAGGCTGCACATTCTGGAAGCATCAAAAGATATGTTGCCGGAGGTAGTGGAGAGGCTTCGGAAAAAAGTTTCGGTTTCCTTTGTTCGTAATGAAGAGTTCTTTAAGGAATATAAAGATCGCATTTATATCATTTCCAGCGGATTCAAGGAAGTGATCCTCCCCATTGTGAGTGCCATGGGAGTAAAGGAGGAAAATGTTTTTGCCAATACCTTCGAGTTCGACCAGGATGGGAAAATCACTGGGTTTGATGAAAGCAATGTACTCTCTTCAAATAATGGAAAGGTTGAATTGTTAAAACAGCTGGATCTAAAAGGAGATGTGTATGTGATTGGTGACGGGTACAACGATTATGAAATTAAGGCAGCCGGACTTGCCAATAAGTTCTATGCCTTTACCGAGAATGTGGAACGGGGGAATATCCTTGAAAAAGCCGATCATATTACCCCAAGTCTTGACGAATTTCTTTATTTACATAAAATGAACAAAGCCATTTCCTATCCAAAAAACCGGATTAAAGTACTATTGCTGGAAAACGTGCACGCAGACGCCGTTAACCTGATGAAAAATGAAGGCTACAATGTTACCACCATTTCTGGCGCACTGGATGAAGAGGAACTGGCCGAAAAGATAAAGGATGTATCTATTTTAGGAATACGATCCAAAACCAATCTCACTGAAAAGGTTCTGGAAAATGCCAATCGCCTTATTGCGGTGGGAGCTTTTTGTATAGGGACCAACCAGATCGACCTGGAGGCTTGCCTGAAGAAAGGTGTAGCTGTTTTCAACGCCCCATACAGCAATACCCGTTCGGTAGTAGAGCTGGCTATTGGTGAAATCATTCTTTTAATGAGAAATCTACCTGATCGCATTGCCGAAATGCATCGAGGGGAGTGGAATAAATCAGCTAAAGACAGTTACGAGATACGTGGCAAGAAACTTGGGATCGTTGGCTATGGTAATATTGGTGCACAATTATCGGTAGTGGCTGAAGCCATTGGAATGGACGTGTATTACTACGATCTTGTAGAAAAACTTGCCATGGGGAATGCTACCAAATGTAGCAGTTTAAAGGAGCTCTTTTCAAAAGTTGATATCGTGAGTCTGCATGTTGATGGCCGAAAGGAAAACAATAAGATGATTGGTGACAAACAGTTAAGCTGGATGAAGGAAGGTTCTATTTTTCTGAATCTTGCCAGGGGGCAAGTTGTTGATGTAGATGCACTGAAAAAGCACCTGGAAGCTGGAAGGATTCGTGGTGCCGGCGTAGATGTCTTTCCGAAGGAGCCCAAGACGAATAAAGAGGAATTCGAATCGGTGCTAAGAGGAGTGCCTAATTTGATACTTACCCCTCATATTGGTGGGAGTACCGAAGAAGCCCAGGAAAATATAGGAAATTTCGTGCCCGGCAAGATCATCGAATATATCAATACAGGAAGTACCACCAATTCTGTGAATTTCCCCAACCTGCAATTGCCAATACTTGAAAATGCTCACCGGCTTATCCACATTCACCATAACAAGCCAGGGATCATTGCCCATATCAACAGGATCCTGGCGGCGCATGATATCAATATAGTCGGGCAGTATCTTAAGACCAACGAAACCATTGGGTATGTGATCACCGATATAGATAAGGAATATGATAACGAAGTGATCAAGGAATTGAAAGGTATACAGGATACCATTCGGTTCAGGGTTCTTTATTAATAGTGATACTATATTTTTTAAGACTTAATGATCTGATAGTTATTTGTTTACCTTAGGGTAAAGCGAGGATTCTGAAACTGAATTATATTTGAAAGCAAATAGCTAAGAAAGAGAAGAAAAGGGTCAATTCTGAAATGAGAGTCACGGCCCTTTTAATGCGCAATAAGTAACGTAAGAGTCCAGCGTGAGGCCTGAATTTCCTTTTAGAAACAGGGAATATCGTAAGCCTGTACTTTTAAATTTATCATTTTATTAGGCTTTTTTAGCGTTCAGTTAACTGAAATACAAGTCGTTATAATTTATATTTGTAGAAGTAATTATTAGTTAGATAATAATTGCGAAGGGTAACTGAAAAATGGTATAAATTTTAGTTACCCTTTTTTATTTGGTTTCTCATAAGATCCCCATTTCACCATTATATTTTTAGAATTATCATAAATTTTAGGATTAATTATTTAACCTGTTAATTTTTTTACAATTAACTGCAGAAAAATAGGATAAAACTTGAGATTTCTCATATATTCGTAGACCCCTACTCAAGATTTTTTCAACCTAATGTGATTTACTATGGATTCAATTCCTTTTTTCCTTTTAGGAGGGGTATTGGTTATTATTATCGGGTATATCTGGGTTCGTCTGTTGAAGGATAATGCCAGGCAGGAAAAGATTATTTCCAAGCATCTCAAGGATATCTCCGGACTTCGCTACCACCGAGAAAACAGCGGAAAAGCTTAAGCTGGAACTTCAGCTAAATAATCAATAAACCGGTTACATAAACCAGGCTTCCTACCAGCATCATAATAATTGTATACGGAAGAATTTCACGAGCTTTTAAGCCGGTAATGGCGAGCAGCGGCAAAGCCCAGAAGGGTTGAAGCATGTTCGTAATCTGGTCTCCATAGGCAAAGGCCATAACCGCTTTATTCAACGGTATTCCAAGATTTACGGCACTTTCAATTACGATGGGGCCCTGGATGGCCCACTGTCCGCCACCGCTGGGAACAAAGATATTTACCAGAGCCCCGCTAAAAAACGTGAAGACCGGCAAAGTGGTTTCGGTTGAAATAGCCGTGAAAAAACCTGCGATCTCATTTATGATCCCGGTATCCTTCATCACTCCCATAATTCCGAAGTATAGTGGAAACTGGATAAGAATTGCACCCGCACCCACTATTGCCTCGTCCAGGGCAGAAAGAAAGCTGAAAAAACTTCTGTGCAGCAAAATACACAAGCCCAGCATAAAGAAATTAAGCATATTGGGCGTAAGATTTCCGGAAGTTATTTCAGAATAATAACTGATGCCCCAGGCCAGGAGTAATAAAATTCCAAATCCGATTCTCAAATATTTAGAATGATCCAGTTTTTCGGCCCCGGAAATTTTGAGCTTCCGGTCTTCAGAGGTTCTTACTGGAAAATCCACGGTTTCTTTTGGTCCATTCTTTCCGATCCACCACAAAATAACTGGAACCAGCACGAGTAGGGTGGCAAAAAGGAAAAGGTTCCAGGAAGAAAAAATGCTAAGGCTGGTAGGTATTAGGTCTGGAAGTTGCCCGGAAATGTCGTTTTCTGCACTACCTGAAAAGAGGCTTTTCAAATGTCCGCTTTCCGCAACCTTTAAAGGAGCACTTCCGCTAATACCGCCATGCCAGATCATCAGGCCGCTGTATCCAGCTGCACCAATTAATGGATAATTTATTTTAAAGTTTCTTTTCTGAGCAGCTTCGCCCACTTTTCTGGCCATGATGGCGCCAAATATCAATCCTAATCCCCAGTTGAAAAAAGCGACAAGCATGGTAGAGATGGTAACCATCAACACCGCGCTACCATTTCCTGAAACAAGATTGGTAAGCCGTTCGGTAAGCCAGGATACCGGTTTGCTGAGTACCAGGATATGGCCCAGTACAAGAATAAGCATCATTTGAACAGCAAAAACGAGTAGGCCGGGCTCCCACATTCCGGTTTGCCAGGAGGTTAAAATCCCCCTGACCGAAGCCAGGCTTTGGTTTCCTGTAAAAAAGAAGGCAATAAGTAAGGTAAATAGGGTCAATAAAATTGCCAGGGTAAATGGGGCGGGTATAAATTTTCGGAATGCCTTTTCAATATACCTTGAGAATTTCATAGAGTAATTGGTCTGAAATAGTTGGTTTTAGTGGTGATTCAAAAGATTTGCTGGCGAAATATATGCTTTTTGATGTGAATAACCTATAAAGTGATACAGGACTCTAAATTGCAGAAAAACAGACTTGAAACCAAAGTATATAGTGTTTCATCACTTAAAGTCAGTGGATTACTATCATAGACTGGTGTTTCAGATCATTCTAACAGGCTCGCTGGCTTTCTGCTGTAAATTAGCGGTATAAATCATCATTAATCATTGAATTAACAGTTAAAAATTTTTCATTCATTAAAAAACATTCATCATGAGAACTTTAATTTTTTCTTTATTATTCGTATTCGCCGCCACTATTGCGCAGGCACAGGAAATCACCCAACTTGAAGAGGCAAAGGTAGGTTTTGCACCACTGGATGCAGATATCTTTGAAGACGGCGATAGCTTCACCTACACGGTAAATGAGGCTTACACCGGAGAATTTGTGGACGACCCAATCGCATTTATGAAGGCAAATTTCGACATCCAGAGTTTTATTGAAATATATGAAGATCGCGGGTATGACAGATATAACATCACCTTTCAGAACGGAAAGGGATATCTAAAAGCTGAATTTGATAACGATGGAGAAATCGTAAAAACTTTTCAGAAATTCAAAGATATCGTATTACCACTTGATGTAAGAAGAGAGCTATATAACTCCAATAAAGGATGGACCATGGTTTCTAATAAATATATCGGTTCCGGCAGAGGAGATCTACTTGAAAATGAAGTATACAAGATCAAACTTGAAAATGGCAAGAGCAAACGCAGCGTGAAAATAGACCCACGAACAGTTGCCAAGACCAGCGTAGCCAGTAATAATTAGTAGAGATGTTTAAATAAATTGTTTGAGTTTGGCAGGGCTATCAGAACCTAAGGTTTTGGTAGCCTTTTTTTGAAAAATCAAGTTGAAGGGATTATTGCAGAATAGTTACCAAATAATTTTAAATTGCAATGACCTAACAATTGTTAAAATATTATGAAAGCACTTGTGATCGACGATGAAGAGCTCGCCAGGAGGAGGATTCTAAACCTGCTGGAAGATGTTGAGGAAATTGAAGTAATGGGAGAATGCTCGAACGGGAAAACGGCAGTTGAGATGATCAATGAGAAAAGCCCGGACCTCCTGTTCCTCGATATCAATATGAAAGACATGAACGGCTTTGAGGTTCTAAAACGAGTGGAGATCACACCAAAACCCATCGTGATCTTTGTAACGGCCTATGATAATTATGCTTTAAAGGCCTTCGATGTAGAAGCTTTCGATTTTCTTCTAAAACCTTTTAAAGACGATAGATTCTTTAAAACCATTAATAAGGTCCTTAAAACTACCAAGGCAGAGGCAGATACCAATTTTGAAAAAAGGCTGGTAGAGTTTTTTCATGAGTATTCCAATGGCAGTGTTCAGCTCAATTCGGTTTCAAAGATACCGGTAAAGCAGGGTAATAAAACCGCCCTGGTAGATCCCAAGAAGATTCTATACATCCTCGCTTCTGGCTATTATGCCGAGATCTATGTAAAAACCAAAAAATATGTTTTACGTGAATCTCTCAACAACCTGGAAGAAATCCTGGATAGCAATTCGTTTGTGAGGATACATCGATCAACTATCGCCAATCTGAATTTTGTTGAAGAGATCATACATTCAGATTACTCTGAAATAGACGCAAAAATGGCGGATGGCAAATTATTACATGTGAGCAAATCCCATAAAAAGGAATTTCTGGAAAAAATAGGAATATAAATGAGCTTTACGAGCATTAAACAGAAGTATATAGATTTCAACCTCGTGTTGTTACTAGCAGGTTTTTACCTGCTGTTCGATATTGTGGTAATAGGCAAGGTGGCGTATATGCGGGAATGGATGCCAAGTGATTTCCCAAAGCAATTTACCTGGGCGGGTTACCTGGTTCAAAATCTGTTGTTCGATTATATCGTGGTGGTGAGCTATATGACCCTGGTGGGAATAAGCACCAAACGTTTTTTGAACAAGAATTACTCCTGGGTAAAGATCATTTCAATTCACACTATTTTCTCCCTGCTTATCGGTATCATTATCCGGTTCGTAGTTGATGCTTATTCCATCCTTGCCGGAAGGGTGAGTTTGGATGAATTCAGTTTAAGAAGAAGTATAAATGCCTTTGTATATGTAATAGACCTGAACTTTTTAATCTATTTCGCGATGGTCTTTATCATTTATACCTATTATTATCTGAAACAGGTCAAGGAGGCCGAAAAAAGGCATTCCAAGCTGGAGACCCAGCTGGTAAGCACTCGCATGAAAATGCTTTCTGCCCAGCTACAGCCGCACTTCCTTTTCAATACACTTAATTCCATTTCGGTTTTGACCGATATCGATGCCAAAAAAGCGAAGGATACCATTGCCGATCTCAGCGATTTTCTACGAGAAATACTATATAATTCAGACAGCAACCGAATCAGCCTGGATGAAGAACTCAGGATCCTGGAATATTATCTGAATATTGTAAATGTTCGGTTTTCAGACCATTTAAAGATTACCAGGAATATTGACGAATCCCTGTTACTTAAAAGAGTACCTGCACTTTTACTCCAACCTTTAATTGAAAATTCTATAAAACACGGCTATTCTTACGATCATACCAACCTGGAGATCACGGTTTCCATTTACCAGGAAGGGGAACGGCTGGTGATCAAGGTTGAGAATAACGGGGAACCTGTTTCCCTGAGCCATGCAGAGCTTATGAAGAAAGGGGTAGGGCTTACAAATATTAACGATCGATTGAAGAATCTCTACAACGGCGATTACTTTTTTGAGGTAAGAAATAAGGCCGATAATTCCGGGGTCGAGACGGTGATCAAGATCCCGGAATAGTCCCTGATTTTCATTTTATTAATTCATTTTTTTGAAGAAAACCTGCAGCGTCCGGCCATTGGAAGCCGAAAAGCCCGTAATTTGACCTTCTTCATTCCGTTTAAAGACAACTTCCGAAATTGGAAATTCTGAACCAAAACTGTCTTCCTCCACCGGTTCCAGCTTCAGTTTGTCTGCGATCTGGAAGTTTTCCATGACCAGTTTTCCCTCATCGATGGAAATGCTATACATAGTTTCGATCTCTTCTGAAAAATATTTTCCGGTATAGGCCTCTAAGTCTTCTTTCTCCGGTTTCCAGCTTAATTTTTTTGCCAGGTGATCCCCGTTTTGATGGAGAGTTAGCGAATCTGCACTTCCATTTTCATTTAAATGGAAAGTGAGCTTCGCATCCACACCAACTACCGAGAAGAGAGAATCTGATAAAGCTTTTATTTCAAATTCAGGCTGCCCTGTAGCCTGGGCGAAAAGTCGATCGCCATCCCTCTGGAAGGTGATCACAAAACCCGGAGCTTCCTCCATTTCATATCTACCGGTGAGGGTTTCAAAATCTTCACTGTTATATTCAAAATCTGATTCAGCATCCTTTTCGGGTTCATTGTCTGCTTCGGTCAAATAGTCCTCAAAAAAAATATCAGCGATCTGGTTCGCCATACTTCCATCAAAACCGGCAAAATTGCTTTCAGTTATAACGGCAGCATCGATTTCAGGAAAATACATGAGCATAGACCTGTGCGCCACATCGGCGCCTCCATGCTGTATCTGTTTTAAACCTTTGTAATCAACGATAAAAAGGCCTAGGCCATAATTGGTGGTGTCTCCAGATTTAAGTACGTAAGGAGTTGTCATTTCCTGGATTAGTGCCTGGTTTCCGACTTTTGGATCTTCAAAATTGCGTACCCATTTGGCCAGATCATCTATGCTTGCATAAATTCCTCCAGCTCCCATCGCGCCTCCAAGATCCTGCAATTCTTCATAATTTCCATTCTTATTGATCCCGTAACCCGTCGAACGGTTCGGGACCACCTGGTTCTGGTTTCCTCTAACAAGACTGTTGTTCATATTTAATGGCTCAAATACGTTTTCTTCCATCCACTCGGGGAAAGGAGTATCGGTCACTTTTTCCACCAAGTCGGCCAGAAGGGCAAAACCGGTATTATTATAATTCCATTTATTTCCGGGTTCATTCTGTAATGCTGGCTGTCTTTCAAGCATTTTGATTAAAATGCTTCTGTCCAAACTGCTGCCTAGATCACGTCCCGTCATCGCCAGTGTATTTAGAAATTCCCTGTAACCGCTGGTATGGGTTAGCAAATTTCGAATGGTCACCTTTTGGTCAAAATCGGGAAGCTCGGGGAAATATTTCCGAATATCATCATCCAGGGATAGCTTTCCTTGCTCAGCAAGCAACAAAATCGCGAATGCAGTGAACTGTTTTGAGGTAGAACCAATATTGGTAGGTGTATTTGTTTCGAATGGAATATCGTAGGTGAGATTTGCCATTCCGTATGCCCTGGAAAAAATAACATTCCCATCTTTCATGACCAGAGCTGCAGCGCCGGGCACATTTTTTCCTGAATAAGGTGTCATTAATTGATCAACCCTTTTACCAGGTTCAGTTGCGAGTGGTTCAGAAACCAGGACCTCAAAAGAATAATCGCCCTCCAGATCTTCAAACGAACTTACCTCGAATGTATAGGTCCCGGTAGACTCTGTAATTAAATGGAAATTCTCAGGTCCGGCGGCCGGCCCATCAAATGAACCTACTAACTCTCCGTTTGGATTAAGGACCTTCACTACCACGTCTACCGATTTTTGCATAGCTTTCCCATATACATAATATGCAGAGTCCAGCGTGATGGAGTAGTTGTGAACTTCATCGGCCGTAAGAGAGTTATCGATCTTCTGGCCTTTAGAAACCTGGGTGCTTTTGGTTTGTGAGTAGCCTGTGAGTACACTTATGCATAAGCATAGGATCAAGCTTAGATTTTTCATTTTTTGATTGGTTTGGTTTAATCATGAATTTATAAAAAATAATTGATTTACAATTGGTTAGTTAAGACCGGGTTCACTCTAAAATTTTCTATCAAGCCATGAATTTAGTATTGGAACTGTAATTATTGCTTTATATTTTAAGAAAGCTTTGGCTCAAATCGCTGCGAATTCTTCGTAAATTTAATCTAATCCCGCTTCCATAATTTTCCCTCCTTTTTTGAAAACTTTTCAAACACTACGAGTATGGATAGAAAATTACCCTGTCATTTTTACCCGCCAGCAGAGGAACGATTCAATATCATTTCCCATGGAATAGGCTTTGTTTTAAGCATTCTGGCCCTTATCCTTCTTATTCTGAAGGCCGATAGGCTAGGTGGTGTGGAGCATCTTGTTAGCTTTACGATTTTTGGAGCCAGTATGGTGCTGGTTTACGCAGCATCTACCTTTTACCACAGCGCCAAGTCCAAAAGACTGCGTATTCGGTTGAACATCCTCGATCACGCTTCCATCTATTTTTTGATCGCTGGCACTTATACTCCGTTTGCGCTCATTACTCTTGCAGGCAGTACGAGAGGGGTGACCATCCTGGCGATCGTTTGGGCAATGGCCATTATCGGTGCCATTTTCAAGATCTTTTATGCCGGTCGTTTCCAGCTTTTTTCCACTATCATGTACGTAGTGATGGGATGGATCATCGTGTTTGCGATTAAACCTCTGGCTGAAAGTTTATCTCCATCAGGCCTTTACTGGCTTATTGGTGGCGGAATATCTTATACCATTGGTGCAATTTTGTTCATGCAGAACAAGATCCCATTTAACCATGCGGTCTTTCATATTTTCGTTTTGCTGGGAACCTTTGCCCATTTTGTATGTATCTACTACTTCTTATTGCCTCCTGAAGGAGTTTTTTAAAGGAAAAGCTTAGACCTAAGGGCTTAGGTAAATTTTATATCTTTAGTTTTTTGAAAAAATAATTCATGAAGCTACGATACCTACTGCCTATTCTTTTTTTGTTTTTCAATTTAAATTTCCTTCAGGCTCAAAACGAATATTTTTTTCCGAAAGGTTCAGAATTTGATGAATCCATTCCTTCTCCTTCAGAATTCCTGGGATATGAAATAGGGGAATGGCATACCCGCTATACCAGCCTGGTGAATTATATGGAGAAGCTAGCGGAATTGTCCCCAAACGCCCAAATACAGAGGATTGGCTATACGCATGAAAAAAGGCCTCAGGTTATCCTCACCATTTCTTCGGAAGAAAATCTGAAGAACCTGGAACAGATCAGGCAAGACCATCTGGCGCATGCCAATCCTAAGGAGGCTGAAGGGAATGTTTCAGAAATGCCGGTTATTGTTCATTTGGGTTATAATGTACACGGGAACGAACCTTCCAGCAGTGAAGTTTCTATGTTGGTTGCTTATTATTTAGTGGCTTCAAAAGCTCCGGAAGTAAAAGAATATCTTCAGAAGGGAGTCTTTCATATAGAGCCGGCTTTGAATCCCGATGGAAGGGACAGGCATACCACCTGGGTGAACAGCAACAAAGGAAATCCACCGGTTGCCGATCCCTGGGATCGTGAACACAACGAGGTATGGCCTTCAGGCAGGACCAATCATTACTGGTTCGATTTGAATCGCGACTGGCTGCCACTTACTCAGGTTGAAAGTCAGAATCGTGTAAGATTCTATCATAAATGGCTGCCGAACATGGTGACCGATTATCATGAAATGGGCACGAACAGTACCTATTTTTTCGAACCCACCAAGAAATATGGTTCAGAAAACCCAATAGTTCCGCGTTATAATTACGATACACTGAATAAGATCTTTGCGGAATATCATCAGCAAGCGCTGGACGAGATCGGGTCACTCTATTTTACCGGGGAACGTTTTGATAATTCCTATCCCGGGTATGGTTCTACCTATCCAGATTTGCATGGTGCCCTGGGAATTGTTTATGAACAGGCCAGTTCAAGGGGTCACGTGCAGGAGACCGGCAGCGAAAAGATCACTTTTCCTTTTACCATCAGGAACCATTTAAGAACCAGCCTCGCAACTATCGAGGCGACGATAGATAACCGGGAATTGTTATTGAACTGGCAGCGAGAATTCTTTCAGGATATCAGTTCTGGATCTAATGAAGTCTATGTTTATGGAAATAAGAAGCAGCCTGGTTTGAATAAAAAGTTTACCCAGTTACTGCTGGATCACCAGATCGAGGTTTATGAACTGGAGAACGATGTAAGTATTAATGACCAGAAATTCGAATCTGAACATGCCTACGCCGTTCCCAAAGCTCAGCCTCAAAATCTGATGGTTCGCTCTATCTTTGAAAATGTTACCAGTTTTGCTGATAGTGTATTTTATGACACTTCGGCCTGGTCTATGGCCCTTGCTTACGGAATCGAAACCGGGGTAGTAAAAGCCGGGAAATTAAATCTTGGATCTAAGATTGATTCTGAAGCTATTCAAGAAGACCTTTCCCTGCCAGCCAAATCGCAATATGCCTATCTCATAGACTGGTCCCAGTTTTCTGCTCCAAAGGCATTATACCAGCTATTAGAAAAAAATATTAATGTAAAAGTTGCCTTCTCACCTTTTAAAACTCAAATAACCAGTGGCTCTAAGGAATTCGGCTACGGAAGCCTGATGATCTCCACGGCCGATCAGCCGGTGGATGAAGAGGAATTATTTTCCATCATTACAGAGGTGGCCCGGGATGCTGAAATAGAGATCAATGCGGTCGCTTCCGGGAGAAGCACTTCAGGCATCGACCTGGGAAGTCCCGATTTCAGGGATATTGAGTTACCGGAAGTTCTGATGCTTACCGGCGAGGGAGTGAACGGATATGAAGCCGGTGAGATCTGGTTTACCATGGACCAGTCTCTTGGCATGCCTATTACCAAGGTAGATAGAAATGATTTTATGCGTGTTCCGCTGGATAATTATGATGTGCTAATACTGGTTTCAGGAAATTATAATGATCTGGACGAGGAAAGGATCGCGAAATGGATAGAAAATGGCGGGGTGCTTATCACCCAGCGAACAGCTACCGAATGGGCCATCAAGCAAAACCTCGTGGAAACCGAGTTAAAAAATGCTGAAAAAGAACAGGATAGCTCAGCACGGATGAATTATGCTAAATCTGATGCCTATTATGGCTCCCGTGCGGTAGGAGGTTCCTTTTACGAGGTAGACCTGGATGTCACACATCCCGTAGGATTTGGATATACCCAGCGCAATGTATCTTTATATAAAAACAGCACGGTATTCCTGGAGCCGGGAACCAACGCTTTTCAAAAAATAGCTTTATTTACCGATGATCCGCACATCAGCGGATATATTCATCCTGAAAATCTGGATCTCATTAAGAACTCTGCGGCCATACTTGCCAGGAAAAAAGGTGATGGTACGGTGATCATGTTTAGCGATGATCCCAATTTCAGGGCGATGATGCTGGAGACTCAACGATTATTTATCAATTCGGTGTTTTTTGGTGCTATGATCTTTTAAGTTGTGAACGGAAAATCAAAATTACATGAGCACCTCGAACAGGGTATTTATCGCGACCAGTATTGATGGATATATAGCTGATGCTGATGGAAAGATCGACTGGCTGCAGTCTATTCCCAATCCTGAGAATATAGATTTGGGCTATTCAGACTTTTTGAAGGGAATCGAAGCGATCATTATGGGAAGGAATACCTTTGAAACAGTTTTAAGTTTTGGGATTAAGTGGCCATACCAATTACCTGTCTTTGTTTTGACCAGTAGCTTGAAAGAGATACCGGAGATTGTAAAAACCGAAAAAATTGAACTAATCAGTGGTAATCTGAAACAAATCCTTGCAAAGCTTGAGCATGATGGTTTCCATAATATTTACGTAGATGGAGGAAGGACCATACAAGCTTTTATAAACGAAGACCTAATAGATGAGATGGTCATCACGATCATCCCCGTGATTTTAGGAGCAGGTATCCCATTATTTTCTGGTATTGTGAATCGACTTGACTTCAGGTGTACTGAAACGAGGATCTATCTTAGTCAGGTAGTTCAGAATAAGTTTGTAAGGAAGAGAGACTAATCTATTTATTCAAGAAAGACTTATTCATTACTAAACTCATATTTACGCAGGATATCCCAGGTCTTGCCATTGTGTTTTAAAAGGTACAGATGTTTAGCTTGGAAGGATGCCTGGAACGCACGATCTTTAAATTCTGTCCACACCTTTGGAAAGTCAGTTCGCTTTAGGTCCCGGGTCGCAATCGTGACATGTGGATGGATCTTTGTAGCGATCTCGTGTTTGTTCAAACTGCTAAGCTTATCTACGAATTTTTGCAGTTCTGTATGCAGCCCAATGATAGGCTCGTGCTCCAGGACATTTATAAAGATCACCTTTTTATCGAACCTTCCAAAACCCTTTAGATTAATCTGAATCGGCTTTAATTCTGCTGAAAATGCCTCAAGTTTTTTTACCAGGGTCGATTCCTTTTGCTCATTGAATCTGAACGGGATCTTTACCGTGATATGTGCAGGAAGCTTGAGGGCATGTTTTATCCCGAAATCATCTTTGATCTCCTTTTTGATCTTTTCTATTTCAGATCGTATCCCAGCTGGTGGCATCAAACAGATAAAATAAAGAGGATCCCGGTTTGGAGACATAGGTCGATCTATTTAATGGCAATGATGCGTAGCGGTCCGCCACTGCCTCCTTTAATTTTCATGGGAAGAGCGATCACTGTAAAACCTCTTGCGGGTAGCTGATCCAGATTAGCCACATTCTCGAAAGCGGGAACATTTTTCGTCATTAATGCCACATGTGCTGAAAACTCGGTTGACTGTCCAAAATCTATACTCGCCGTATCGATTCCTACGGCTTTTATCTTTCTGTTTTGAATAAGCCATTCGGCAGCTTCGGCAGAAAAACCCGGGAAGTGAAGCTCCTTTACTGCTGCCTCACCGCGATTTTCAGTACCGAGATATTTTTTGGCATCGGGATAATATCTTCCGAAGCCGGTTTGAAGTAAAACTATACTTCCGGAGGCGATTTCACCATTTACCGCTTCCCAATTTTTCAGATCGTCGATGCTTATTAGATAATCGGGATCTTTAAGCGCTTTTTCCGAAATGTCGATCTTCACCGCATCGCCAATCAGGTTTTCAAGGGGGACCTCGTCAACAGATTGTGCCCCGGCCGCAAAATGAATAGGCGCATCAATGTGGGTACCGCCATGCTCGGCCGTTTCAAAGTTATTCGCAGAATAATAATAGCCTTTTTCTGTTTCTCCCCTGGCTACTTCCTCCAGTTTAAATGGTTTGGCCGTAACCCAGTACAGACTTTCCTGGGAAAAGGCATGAGTGAGATCTACGATTTCACCTTTTGGTTGCTGGCCAAATCCTATCGCGCTTATAAATAGGAAGAAATAAACAACAAGCTTTTTCATGATCTTAGGTTTAGTGTTTTACTTCCAACCGGCCGAAATATAGCCAGCCATACGTTTTTCAAAATCATCAGGTTCTTCTGCGTAGATGAGTTTGCCTTTTTGATGTGCGTCGCTTCTTAGTTGCTCGCTGTATTGGTTAACCACCGCATTTATGAGTTCCTTTTGAGTATCATCGTCCAGGAAATCGGTTTGTTTTCCCAGTTTTTCCTTCAGAACCATCAGGTCATGATCATCACCCAGATAGTCGGCAAGCAGGTGTACTTCAGCTTCCATCGTGCTGAAGAATTCCGGCCAGGTCTCCTGTAATAAAAGAATCTGATACCAGAGATATTTAACCCGTTTTCGCCATTCGTGATAAATTTCTTTCTCTGGCTCTTCCATAGCTTTAAGCATGGCTTTCCTTCCGCGTTTATAAACCCGCCTGATGCTGGGAAGAATGATGTTGATCTCATTATTCTGAATAGGCCATTTTACCAGTTCTTTTTGAGCCTGCCGAATTTTCTCAGGCAGATGTACCTTAAAAAAATTCTTTTCCTTTAATTGTGCTTCCATCTCATCCCTTTCAGATTCGATCCTTTTGATGATGGAGTTAAAGAAATTCACATACAGATGATCACCGTACCTATCTCTGAGAATACCTACGGTTTCTATATGCGCGGTTAGATCTCTGAAATCTGAAAGCTCCCTTCCCAGGTCGCGGAAATAAACATTGATAGCCTTGTAATTTTCCTCTCCCAGTTCATCGCGTACCAGCCTGGCCAGGGCCCTGAGTTTTTTCAGGCGTTTCCGAATATCATGAACGGCTTCGTGAACGTTCATTTGATCTAAGGCATCAATACAAGCCTGCAGTTCTTCAGCAGCAACTTCTGTAATATTCTTTTTGAGGTTCTTTTCTTTATCGAGTTTGTAGGCCATTGGCTTATTTTTCAATTAAGATACCGAATTGCATCAATAGAAATGGTTAGAGTTTTATTAAAAGGAAATTGGAATCCAGAAACATGTATTAAAATAACTGAGGAGGCGCAAGGAAAATGGGTATGAAAATTAAATAATTCTGAATGAATCGGCGACAAAAAAAAGCAGCCCGTAGGCTGCTTTATATTTTAATTCTCTAATGCTGATTATTTCTTTTCGGTGAGTTCTTCTGAAACCTGGTCGAAGTTCATTTCAACCTGGTGCCTGGTAAGATCCTCAAAGGTCTCACGCTCCCTGATGAGGTGTGCCTTTCCCTGGTACCACATCACTTCCGGTGGCCTGTATCTCGAATTGAAATTGCTGGCCATCGAGAAGCAATAAGCCCCGGCATTGCTAAAGGCAAGAATATCACCTTCACGTATTTCAGCGATCTGCCGGTTGCTTCCAAAGGTGTCGGTTTCACAAATATATCCTACCACGCTATAGAATCTTGATTTGCCGTTAGGATTGGAGATGTTCTTAATTTCATGATGGGAACCGTAAAACATAGGCCTTATCAAATGATTGAAACCCGTATCTATTCCTGCAAAAACAGTTGAAGTGGTTTGTTTAATCACATTCACACGAGCCAGGAATTTCCCCGATTCACTAACCAAGTATTTTCCCGGTTCGAAAGCCAGAGCCAGTTCACGGCCATATTCCTTGCAGAAATTATCGAATTTTTCGGTTAGCTGTGCACCAAGGTCTTCGATATCGGTCTCTATATCTCCTTCTCTGTAAGGTACTTTAAATCCGCTTCCGAAATCTATGAATTCAAGCTCTTTAAAGTTCTTTGCCGCTTCAAAAAGAATTTCTGAAGCGTACAAAAATACCCCAATATCTAAAATATCACTTCCTGTATGCATATGAATACCATTGATGTGCATCCCGGTGTTTTCAACGATTCGAAGCAAATGCGGCATCTGGTGAATGCTGATCCCGAATTTCGAGTCGATATGTCCAACTGAAATCTTCGAATTCCCCCCTGCCATCACATGCGGATTAATTCGGATACAAACCGGAACTTCGGGATGCCTGCTTCCAAACTGTTCCAGGATAGAAAGATTGTCGATATTGATCTGTGCCCCCAGCTTTACCACTTCTTCGATCTCTTCCAGAGAAACTCCATTGGGAGTATAAATGATCTTTGAAGGATCTACTCCGGCTTTGATACCTAATCTTACTTCCTGTATGGAAACGGTATCCAGTCCGCAGCCTAGAGAATTCAGTAATTTCAATATCGAAATATTGGATAGCGCCTTTACGGCATAATGTAGCCTAAGTTCGTTTACCTTAAAGGCACTGGTAAGGCGTTTGTATTGCGAAATGATCTTTTCGGCATCATAAACATACACCGGGCTTCCAAATTCTTTGGCTACAGAGAGTAGGTCTTTCTGGGTCATTATTTTAAATATTTAGGCAAAAATAAAGTTCCCTGACATTTCTGGTCAAGGCGTGCATCAAATATAACCGATTTGGTCAATTTGTTATTTCTGAAAATTGAAAAATTATGAGTTGCTCATTTGCAGTTCAACCGATCTTTGCCTCCTTATTAAAAGAACGCTTATTCCCAGTAGTATTCCTATCGCGGCCATGACGGCACCTACATATTGAGCAGATACGATTCCGTAGCCATAGGCAATAGGAAGACCGGCAAAATAGGCTCCGCTGGCATTTCCCATATTGAAAGCGCTCTGGTTCAGTGAAGATCCCAGCATTTCAGATCCTTTAGCCGAATTGATCACGGCCATTTGAATAGGGGTAGCCAGGCATAAGGCGATCACCGGAATTATAAAGGTCATTACAAGTACCCCAATCTGGTCATAGGCCAGGAAGCTGTTTGAGATGAGCGCGATCACCATAAGTACCAGGGCGATGATAACAGCCTTTATTGGGCTGAATAATTCAGCAAGTTTTGCTCCCAGAAAGTTTCCTGCTACCATTCCCAAACCTGCAAGGATCATGGCATAACTTACGATGGTATCGTCCCAGCCAGCAACATCGGTTATTAAAAGTGCGATATAGCTGTACCAGGCAAAGAAGCCGCCGGTACCAATCGTGGTAAGTAGAATGATCAGCCATAATTCCGGTTTTTTAAGAACCTGTACATCCTTTTTGAATCCGCTGGAATTCGAGCTGGCGAATTCCGGCATCCAGAATTTTATGCTCAGGATGGCCAGGATGCCCACCACACCAACAGCCAGAAAGGAAACTCCCCAGTAAAAATTTTGTCCAAGCCAGGTGCCCAGTGGAACTCCTATCACATTTGCGACCGTTAAGCCGGTGAACATAATGGCGATTGCCTGGGCGTCTTTTCCGGGTTTTGCCAGTTTTCCAGCTACCACGGCACCAATTCCGAAGAATGCGCCGTGAGGCAGACCGGACAGGAACCTTGAAATCAAAAGCCAGGTATATGAATTTGCAAATGCTGAAAGGGTATTGAATATGGTGAACCAGATCATAAGCAAAAGCAGCACTCGGTGGGCCGGCATCTTGTTTCCGAAGGCAGTAAGCAGGGGAGCGCCAACCACCACTCCAAGGGCATAGGCCGAGATAAAATGCCCGGCTTGCGGAATGGAGATTTCCAGGGCCCCGGCGACTTCAGGAAGGATACCCATGATCACGAATTCGGTCATTCCTATTCCAAAACCGCCTATTGCCAGAGCTAATAATGCCTTCTTCATAGTGCAAAAATTAAACGCACAATTTACGAGAGGTCAGGGGACTAGAACAGGATTTAAGGAATTTTAACCGATAACCTTTTCGTAGCTAGGTGTAAAATGTCGAAGCTTTCATACTACTTGATTTACCTGATATCTTAAGCGTTAAGAAGCTCAAAAAAGATTGGTACAATAGTATGTATTTGTTACTTTTGCCTTCCGTAATTAATCAAGAAGAAAAAGCTGATTATGAATATACACGAATATCAAGGAAAAGAAATTTTAAGCAGCTTCGGAGTGCGTGTTCAGCGCGGGACCGTGGCCAGAAACGCCAAAGAGGCGGTTGATGCCGCAAAGGAACTAACCGAACAAACCGGAACCGGATGGCACGTGATCAAAGCCCAGGTGCATGCCGGAGGCCGTGGAAAAGGTGGTGGTGTAAAGCTGGCCAAGAACCTTAAAGAGGTCGAGGAAATAGCTGGAGAGATCATCGGGATGAACCTGGTAACCCCTCAAACTTCTGCTGAAGGTAAAAAAGTACACCAGGTACTGGTTGCCGAAGATGTTTATTATCCTGGAGACAGCGAGCCGGAAGAATACTATATGTCAGTTCTTCTGAATCGTAACACAGGCCGCAACATGATCATGTATTCTACCGAAGGTGGAATGGATATCGAAACTGTGGCTGAAGAAACTCCAGACCTTATATTCACTGAAGAAATAGATCCTGCTACCGGTTTGCTAGGTTTCCAGGCAAGAAGAATTGCCTTCAACCTTGGACTAAGCGGGCAGGCTTTTAAGGAGATGACTAAGTTCGTAATGGCCCTTTACAAAGCCTTCGAAAAATCTGACTCTTCTCTTTTCGAGATCAACCCGGTTCTTAAGACGAGTGATGACAAGATCCTTGCAGTTGATGCGAAAGTAACCCTGGATGATAATGCTCTTTTCCGTCATAAAGATTACGCTGAAATGCGTGATATTCGTGAAGAGAACCCAACTGAGGTGGAAGCTAAAGAAGTGGGCCTAAACTATGTAGACCTGGACGGTAACGTGGGTTGTATGGTGAACGGTGCCGGACTTGCAATGGCGACCATGGACCTTATTAAAATGGCTGGTGGTGAACCAGCGAACTTCCTGGATGTTGGGGGAACCGCCGATGCTAAAAGGGTAGAGGAGGCCTTCAGATTGATCCTTAAGGATGATAAAGTTGAAGCGATCCTGGTGAACATCTTTGGAGGAATCGTTCGTTGTGACCGTGTTGCTCAGGGTATTGTTGATGCTTACAAGAACATGGGAGACGCGATCAACGTTCCAATTATCGTAAGACTACAGGGAACCAATGCTGAAAAAGCAAAGGAACTGATAGATAACAGCGGACTTAAAGTTTACAGTGCAGTTGAATTCAAAGAAGCTGCAGATAAAGTACAGGAAGTACTTTCTTAAATAGCTGTTTCAAAATAAGAAAAACCCGGCAGAGCGATCTGCCGGGTTTTTTTATATGTACAGGTTTCAAATAGACAAATTGCCTCTAGTTTCAACCGAGCTATCAAAAACCCTTAATTTTGATAATTAGGTAATTAAAGTGCTAAATATTTGCAAAAATTGCGGTAAAAGCGGCTAAAATTATTAGTTATTAACCGAAAACGTTTTAGTTTTTTCCGAAATTAGGTTATCCTTTTAAAATGAAATAGCTTTGAGCTAAATGAAAGAGAAAATTAAAAATATTGCGGTTTTAACATCGGGAGGAGATGCTCCTGGAATGAATGCCGCTATCAGAGCTGTTGTTCGTGCCTGTTCATTCTATAACCTTGACTGTACAGGTGTTTACAGGGGTTACCAGGGGCTCATCGAAGCCGATTTTGAAAAGCTGGATGCCCGTTCTGTTCGAAATATCATCAATAAAGGAGGAACCTTTCTTAAATCTACCAGGTCTGAAGAATTCAAGACCAAAGAGGGTAGAAAGAAAGCCTATGAAAGTTTAAAGGCTAATAATGTAGATGCCCTTGTGGTGATTGGTGGAGACGGGACCTTTACAGGAGGTCAGAAATTCTCCAGGGAATTCGATTTTCCCATCGTTGGGATTCCCGCAACCATCGATAATGATATAGATGGCACCGATTATACCCTCGGGTATGATACCGCATTGAATACCGTGGTAGAAGCCATCGACAAGATTCGCGATACCGCGAGTTCCCATAACAGGCTATTTTTAATTGAAGTAATGGGGAGGGATGCCGGTGATATCGCACTGAATAGTGGGATAGGCGCAGGTGCCGAGGAAATTCTGATCCCTGAAGAAAACCTGGGTGTAGAGCGACTCATCGATTCGCTTAGAAAAAGCAAGAAAAAAGGTAAAACCTCCAGCATCATCGTGGTTGCTGAAGGAGATAAGAGTGGAAAGAATATTTTCGAACTGGCCAATTATATCGAGGAGAAAATGGACGAGTATGAAATTCGGGTTTCGGTTCTTGGACATATTCAAAGAGGTGGATGCCCGAGTTGTTTCGACAGGGTGCTGGCCAGTAAACTTGGGGTTGGTGCGGTAGAAGCCTTGATGGCCGGAAAAACCGAAGTAATGATTGGAATACACCACCAGAAGGTGGTAAGTGTAGACCTGCTTACGGCAATTAAAGGAGAAGTTAAACTAGATAAAGAATTACGAAGGGTGGCAGACATCACTTCAGTATAATTAAAAACCAAATAAAAATGAGTACTAAAATTGGAATTAACGGATTTGGACGTATCGGAAGAATTGCCTTTCGAATTGCGGCCCAAAATGATAATGTAGAAGTAGTAGCAATCAACGACCTGCTGGATGTAGATCATCTGGCATATCTTTTAAAATATGATTCGGTTCACGGAAAATATAGTGGATCGGTTGAGGTGAAGGATGGAAATCTATTCGTTGACGGAAAAAAGATACGAGTAACTTCAGAAAAAAATCCTGCAGACCTTAAATGGGGTGATGTTGGAGCAGAAGTAGTGCTTGAATGTACCGGTATCTTTACCGACAAGGATAACGCGAAAGCTCACCTTGACGCTGGAGCCAAAAAAGTGGTGATCTCTGCACCTTCTAAAACAGCTCCTATGTTCGTAATGGGTGTGAACCACCAGGATGTGAAGGCAGACGATCATATCGTTTCTAATGCTTCCTGTACTACCAACTGTCTGGCGCCACTTGCAAAAGTGATCGACGATGAGTTCGGGCTGGTTGAAGGATTGATGACTACTGTTCATGCTTCAACTTCCACTCAGTTTACCGTGGATTCTCCGTCTAAGAAGAATTTCAGACTAGGAAGAAGCGCAATGGCGAATATCATCCCAAGTTCAACCGGAGCAGCAGTTGCGGTGACCAAGGTAATTCCTTCATTGAAAGGTAAACTTACCGGGATGGCCTTCCGTGTTCCTACTACCGATGTTTCTGTGGTAGACCTTACAGTTCGTACTGAGAAAAACACTTCTTACGACGATATCAAAACTGCTTTCAAAAAGGCTGCTGATGGACCTCTAAAAGGAATCATATCGTATACTGAAGAAGAAGTGGTTAGCCAGGATTTCGTTTCAGATGCTCACACCTGTAATTTTGATGCAGGAGCAGGGATCGCATTGAACGATAATTTCTTCAAATTGATCGCCTGGTATGATAACGAATACGGTTATTCTGCCAAGTTGATAGACCTTGCAGCGCACGTGGCAACTTTATAAGGCTTAGAGCTAAAGAAATTCAGGTTTGGAGCGGATATTTTACTACTTTTAGCGCTCCAGACTGAATATCTTCAGATCTTGTTTAATTCTTAAAATAACACATGATTTTAATTGCTGACGGAGGTTCCACTAAATGTGATTGGATTCTTCTAAATAATGAAGGTGAACAGGTTTTCAAGACCAGGAGTAAAGGTCTTAACCCGGCAGTTTTTCAGGAAGCTGTTCTTGAAGAAAGACTAGCGGAAAATCCTGAACTTGCCGAGGTAAAAGACGCTATAGAAAGAGTCCATTTTTATGGTGCAGGTTGCGGAACTCCTACGCCAAGGGAATTGCTTCGCAGCATTATTGCGAATTATTTTACCAATGCAGATGAGGTGCAGGTGATGGAAGATACCGTAGCGGCGGTTTATGCGGCTACTACTGAACCTGGGATCGTTTGTATCCTTGGAACTGGTTCCAATAGCTGCTATTTTGATGGGAATAAAATTTCTCAGGCCGTAGATTCCCTGGGATATATCCTTATGGATGAGGCCAGTGGTAATTACTTCGGAAAAAGGCTCATCAGGGATTACTATTATAAAAGAATGCCCCCTGAGATAGCCGAAAAATTCGAGCAGAAATTTGATCTGAATTCAGATACCATTAAAATGAACCTTTACCGAAAGGAAAACCCGAATACCTATCTGGCTCATTTTGCTGAGTTCATTTTCACTAACAAGCGGAATGGATATTTCTATAAACTTCTTCATGAAGGAATTACAGACTTTGTCCACTCCCGTGTGTTGATCTATCCTCAGGTGACATCGGTTCCTGTGCATTTTATCGGCAGTATAGCATTCTTTAGTGAAGATATCATTAAGGCTGTGTTGCAACCTTATAACATTCAGCTTGGGAATATCGTGAGAAGACCAATCGACGCTCTTATCGAATATTACCGAAATCATGTGATCAAAGTTTCAGAATAAAATTTTGTACTCATAAAATTTAAAAGGCCTGCTTGATGCAGGCCTTTTTTTTGTTGATATTTCTGAAAAAATACTCTCACGCTCTTTGCAGTTAACCGTTAGTGGTTGGTTTTCGTCTAGCCAGGGCCTTGCAGGTAGGCCTTTAAATAATTATTTTCTCTCGGAACCTGTTGTTTTACAGTATGCTAACTAAAAATGAAGTATATTCATTCAAATTTTCAGCATGCTTATTAAGGTTTTTGGAAGCGCAGTCTTCGGGGTAGATGCTACCGTGATCACTGTAGAGGTAGATATTACCAATGGGATAGGTTACCACCTGGTGGGGTTGCCCGATAATGCGGTGAAGGAATCGAGTTACCGTATTGCTGCCGCTCTTCAGAATAACTCATTTAAACTGCCCGGCAAAAAGATCATTATCAATATGGCACCTGCCGATCTTCGGAAGGAAGGCTCGGCCTACGATCTTACTTTTGCCATGGGGATCCTGGCTGCCTCAAAACAGATCAAAGCTGAAAATATTTCAGAGTATATCATTATGGGCGAATTATCCCTGGACGGTAGTCTTCAGCCCATCAAAGGA
Organism: Christiangramia bathymodioli; assembly: GCA_009735695.1. Taxonomy (GTDB): domain Bacteria; phylum Bacteroidota; class Bacteroidia; order Flavobacteriales; family Flavobacteriaceae; genus Christiangramia; species Christiangramia bathymodioli. The sequence continues at coordinate 133,263 of SRSL01000005.1, read as the reverse complement.
GCGCTGCCTATCGCCATTCAGGCAAAAAAGGAAGGATTTAAAGGTTTTATTTTGCCGGAGCAGAACGCGAATGAGGCCGCTATCGTTTCCGGTCTTGAAGTTTACGGGGTGAACAATATAACCCAGGTGATCAACTTCTTTAATGAAGGTGAGGCGCTAGAAAGGACCGAGATCAATACCCGGGAGAATTATTTTAGTCAGCTGGATAACCTGGAATTCGATTTCGCCGATGTCAAGGGCCAGGAATCTATCAAACGCTGTATGGAGATAGCCGCTGCCGGAGGTCATAATATCATTCTCATAGGTCCTCCTGGGGCGGGGAAGACGATGCTAGCCAAGCGACTTCCCTCAATTTTACCTCCCATGACGCTTCAGGAAGCGCTTGAAACCACCAAGATTCATAGTGTAGCCGGCCGGATTAAGGAAAATATAGGATTGATGTCCCAAAGGCCTTTCCGTAGCCCTCATCATACGATATCAGATGTCGCATTGGTTGGCGGCGGGGCCTATCCGCAGCCTGGAGAGATTTCCCTTTCACATAATGGCGTGCTGTTTCTCGATGAGTTACCCGAATTTAAGCGGAGTGTACTCGAAGTGATGCGGCAGCCTCTCGAAGATAGGGAAGTGACCATTTCCCGGGCTAAATTCACGGTGACCTATCCTTCCAGTTTTATGCTGGTGGCCAGTATGAACCCCAGCCCGAGCGGATACTTTAACGAACCCGGCGCCCCGGGCAGGTCTTCGGCAGTAGAAGTTCAAAGGTATTTAGGGAAAATAAGTGGTCCGCTGCTAGACCGCATCGATATTCATATCGAGGTCACGCCAGTTCCGTTTGAAAAGTTAAACGATGAACGAAAAGGTGAAAGCAGTCTTAAGATCAGGGAGCGCGTGATAAAAGCACGGGATCTACAGTCCCAAAGATTCAGTGAAATTGGGCATATTCATTATAACGCCCAGATGGGACCCAGGCAGATCAAGGAATTCTGCCGGCTGGATGATGCATCCAGGCAATTGTTGAAAACGGCCATGGAACGCTTGAACCTTTCGGCCAGGGCGTACGACCGTATCCTGAAGGTTGCCAGAAGTATCGCCGATCTTTCTCAGAGCGATGAAATAACCGGGGAGCACCTTAGCGAGGCCATTCAGTATCGAAGTCTGGACCGGGAAGGCTGGCTTGGCTGAATATCTTCAGTTTATATTAACGAAACCTTACTGGCTTTTTTATATTTTTGGAAATACCAATAACCTAAGCTTGATCAACCTGCGATTTTGTTCGCGGGAATAACTAAAAAAGATGAGACGACTACTTGCCGCAGTAATTTGCCTGGCGATCATTGCCTGTAAGGGCGATCAATCCCAGGAACGCCAGCCTAAAGAACCCAAAACCGATAGTATTACCGAAAGCATTTCTAAAAGCTTTATGGATATAGATCCTGTAGTTCTTAGCCTGCAGGAGGCAAACAACCTGGTTGAGCTGCCACTCAATTGTATAGATACCGAATATCCGAATAAACTGGGCCAAACACTGGAAAATAAAGAGGCAATGGGTGAACCACACGAACTTCATCCTGCATTCTACGGCTGTTTCGACTGGCATTCATCGGTTCATGCGCACTGGTCCCTGGTAAGCCTTCTGAAACAATTTCCAGACCTGGAAAAGAAAGAAGCGGTTCGGGAAACACTCAAAAATTCTCTTTCAGCGGAAAATATAAAGGGGGAAGTGGAGTATTTTAAAAGAAAAGAAAGCACTTCTTTTGAGCGCACCTATGGCTGGGCCTGGTTGCTGAAACTGGCAGAAGAACTGGAAACCTGGGAAGATCCACTGGGGCAGGAGCTGGCTGAAAATCTTAAACCACTAACTGGTCTTATTATAGATAGATATATGGAATTTCTCCCCAAGCTCAACTATCCCATTCGTGTCGGAGAACATACCAACACGGCATTTGGCCTCGGGTTTGCCTACGATTATGCAGTAGCGGCGGGAAAAACAGAATTTGAGGAAGCTGTTGAAAAACGCGCCCAGCAATTTTATCTTCAGGATGATGACTGCCCGATGGACTGGGAGCCTAGCGGATATGATTTTCTATCCCCCTGCCTTTCAGAAGTTGATATTATGCGAAGAGTCCTGCCTAAGAATGCCTTTAGCCTTTGGATAGACGATTTTATGCCGCAGCTTAAAAATGAGGATTTTTCATTGGAGGTTGGTGAAGTTTCCGACAGAACCGATGGAAAACTCGTACATCTTGATGGTCTTAATTTCAGCAGGGCCTGGGTTTTTTACGGCCTGGCGAACCAGTATCCGCAACAATTCGGACACCTAAAATCGGTAGCTAACGAACATGTGGCTCATTCATTTCCCAACATCACTGGAGATAGTTATGAAGGCGGGCACTGGCTTGGTACCTTTGCGATCTATGCACTACAACAGGCTGGAAAGAAAAAGTCATAGTGAAGGAATTTTTAAAGAATCTTGGACCAGGCTTGCTGGTTTCCGCAGCCTTTATCGGGCCAGGGACCGTCACGGTTTGTAGCCTCGCAGGGGTGAATTTTGGATATTCATTGCTTTGGGCCTTATTGATTTCTGTAATTGCCTGTATCGTATTGCAGGAAATGTCGGCACGGCTGGGTTTGATTTCTGGAAAAGGTTTAAGCGATTGCATCAGGCAGGAAATAAAAAATCCTGCCTTTCGTATTTTTACGCTCATCCTGATCTTTTCCGCGATCGTGCTGGGAAATGCGGCCTATGAAGCCGGGAATATCAGCGGCGCGGTTCTGGGTATGGAAGCAGTATTCTCTTCGGTGAATTTCGAAATTGGAGCCCTCCAGATCAATATCTGGAGTCTTATGATTGGCGGTATCGCCTTTTTGTTGCTGTTCCTGGGTAGTTATAAGAAACTGGAAAAGATCTTTATCGGCCTGGTTCTTTTGATGAGTATTTCATTCCTGTTGACCGCCGTGTTGACTAAACCCGATATTTCCGAAGTCCTAAAAGGATTAATTCCGGGATCTTTCGATTCTGGCTTACTCACCATAATCGCGCTGGTTGGAACCACCGTCGTGCCTTATAACTTATTTCTTCATGCTTCCCTGGTGAGTGAAAAATGGAGCGGGGAAAAGTATCTTGGAGCAGTAAGAAAGGAGCTGATATTTTCTCTTTTCCTCGGTGGACTGGTTTCCATGTCCATTGTCATCTGTGCTGCGGCCTCCAATATTACCAGTATAGAAAGCGCTGCCGATCTCGCTGTTGGCCTCGAGCCTTTGTTCGGAAGTTCTGCCACCATTTTTCTTGCCGTTGGATTGCTGGCAGCAGGGATAACCTCCTCCATAACCGCACCCCTCGCCGCGGCCTATGTCGTACAGGGATGCCTGGGTTGGAAGGGAGGTATGCAGTCTAAACGTTTCAGGCTGGTATGGATGTCTATCATCATCCTGGGTGTAATCTTCTCTTCACTCGGGATTAAACCGGTAGAGATCATACAATTCGCCCAAATTGCTAACGGACTTTTGCTTCCAATCATCGCAATTTTCTTATTTTGGATAGTGAACCAGGCTTCGGTCATGGGGGCGAATAGGAACAACGGCATCCAGAATATTATTGGTTTGACTGTGATCGCCCTTGCGGTTTTTTTGGGATTGAAGTCGATTTTTAGTGTAATTCAGAACTTATAGATGGAAAAGACAATTCATATTAATTGTGATCTTGGCGAGGGCGGAAAGTATGATGAGCAGCTTATGCCGCTTATTTCGTCCTGTAATATCGCCTGCGGTGGTCATGCCGGCAACCTGGAAAGTATGCATCGCACGGTAAGGCTTGCCATGGAACACGATGTCGAGATTGGTGCGCATCCGTCGTATCCTGACAGGAAAAACTTCGGAAGGCAGCATATGGATATGAGCGAGGAAGACCTGCGACTTTCTATCGAAGGCCAGGTATTAAGCCTCAAACAGATCGCTGAATCTGAAGGTGGAAAACTTAGCCATGTGAAGCTTCACGGAGCACTTTATAATGATGCGGCAAAAGATGAAAGGATCGCTGAAAATATCATAAAATGTCTCGAAGATCTGGAAGCCGATTTTGTATTATTTGTGCCTCTGAATTCAAAAATTTCTGAACTTGCCGCAGGTAAATTCGACCTGTTTTTTGAAGCCTTTGCAGACCGTAATTATAACCCAGATTACAGCCTCGTTTCACGTTCAGAAAATGAGGCTCTGATCACCGAAAAAGAAGCTGTTTTTGAGCATGTTTTCAGGATGTATAAGGAGGCAAAAATCAGGACGATTTCGGGGGTAGAAATCGAAGCAAAAGCCGACACTTTTTGCCTGCATAGCGATACGCCTTCTTCGGTTGAAATTTTGCAGTTTCTTCATAAAAAATTCGCCGAAAATAGAATAGGGGTAAAGAATTCCTGATGGCTGAAAATCCCAAAATATCACCCCTGGGAGATCGCGGAATTCTGATAGAATTTGACGAGGAAGTAAGCGAAAATCTTCTGCAGAAACTGCTTTTCTATAAAAAAATCATTCAGAATTCGAAAGCTAAACTAAAACTTGAAGTAACGAATACATACAACTCGTTATTAATTAGTTATGTATTCACTATAGAGGATATCTATAGCGAAGTTTCGAGGCTAAAACAGCTTGTTTCCGGGGCTAATATAACAAAATTTAACAACTATAAAATTTTCTCGATTCCGGTTTGTTACGATCCTGAATTTGGTTTGGACCTGGAACATATTTCGAGAGAGAAAAATCTGAGTCTGGAGCCAATTATCGAGCTTCATACCGCACCGGAATACCTGATCTATTTCATTGGATTTTTACCCGGATTTTTATACCTGGGAGGTCTTGATGAAAAGCTCAAAATTTCACGAAAAAATACCCCTCGAAAATCGGTTGAAAAAGGAGCCATTGGAATCGGTGAAAATCAAACCGGAATTTACCCAAAATCGAGTCCGGGAGGATGGCAAATTATAGGTCGTTCTCCGGTGGAATTATTCGATAAAAATAAGAAGATTCCGAGTCCGTTTTCAGCCGGTGACCGGATCAGGTTTTTTTCAGTTTCGAAAGAAGAATTTTACGAGATCGAGAAACAGGTTGGAGCTGGAACCTATACCTTAAAAGTTGAAGATCATGAAGGCTGAAATCGAAGTTCTACAACCGGGATTATTTTCGAGTATCCAGGATCTGGGTAGGTTCGGATTTCAGAAATACGGAGCGCCTCAATCCGGAGTGATGGATCGCTACGCGATGCGAATTTGTAATTTGCTTTTAGGAAACCCGCAGGAAGCTTCGGTTTTGGAAATGACTTTCCAGGGCCCTAAGCTAAAATTCAATTCTGAAACACGAATCTGTATCACGGGTGCCGATCTTTCTCCTCAAGTGAATGATGAGCCTGTGGCTAATTTTGAACAAATCCATGTTAAGCCGGGCGATATCCTGAAATTTGGCAGGCGAAAGAAAGGTTTTAGAAGTTACCTGGGCATCTCTGGTGGTTTTAATACCGAAACAACAATGGGAAGTCAGAGCTGGTACGAGGGAATCACATCAGATTTCAGGTTAAAAAAAGGGATGAAGCTGGCCTTTTCGGAAGAAAAGTTTTCTGAAACAGACACATATTCTTCGATCAGGATCGATTCAGAATATATGGCGAATGATGAAATAGAGGTTTACCCAGGACCTGAATTCGAGTTGCTTCCGCAAACCCATTGTACCCGGCTGTTCAATTCAGAATTCAGCATCGAAGATTCCAGTAACCGTATGGCGGTTCAGTTTAAGGATTCGTTACAAAATGAGCTGGAACCAATAACCACCGGTCCTGTTTTGCCCGGCACGGTTCAATTAACGCCTTCCGGAAATTTGATTATCTTGATGCGCGATTGCCAGACCACGGGAGGTTATCCCAGGATACTTCAATTGTCTGAAACAGGGATCCAGGTGCTGTCACAGAAAATGCCTGGAGAAAAAATTAAATTAAAGAAGATCAATTATCAGCATAATGGGGCAAAATAAAAAAGTGCCTCCTCGGTATTAAAGTTATAGAAAAGACCCTACTCAGAACTATAACGTAACCTTGGTCAGCACTTTTTTGCCCCAAAACACTTTAGCTTTATCTAAAATGACATTTCAAATGTATCTGTATGTCATTTCTTCAACAAGGGGAAAATTCCCCTTTCTTCTTTTCGATTGTGTTAAAAAAGAATTTTATTCCTACTTTTAATTTATAACCAATTGTAAAACAAGTTTTTAACCTTTAAAACCAACCAATTATGGAAAGACCAGCTAAATGTATTACTATAGATAAAGCAAAAAAGCTTCAGAAAAAATGGAGAGATACAAGAGGAAAACTCTTTGAAGAAAATGAGAATTACGAAGATTCCTGCGAAGTTTGGTATAGTTTAGACGAGCTGCAGGAATATCTTAATTATGTGCGCGTGAAATCGGCGGAACAGGGTGTTGAGCATCCTGGAATTAGCATCTGGTTTGGTGCGGAAGATAAAAAAGGCAAAAAAGATGGAATATCTACCATATTTTTAATGGCGACAAAGGAAACTTCTGCAATGGAAAATGCAGTGGTACAAAATGAATCTGGACGTACTGATGTAATTTTACCACTTACCAGTACAAATTACGAAATTAATGAGTCAATTGACGGCTACAATGATGGTAATTCTAAATGGCCACCAAGTAAAATTTAGATTTCAAAGATAGTGTGGGAAGTTTTTATTGAGAAGCGCCTATATCCAACTTATATTCTGGAATTTTTAACGGCGTTTGCAGGTATTTTTTACCTGTTAAGATCCGTTTCTGTAAGAAAATCAGATAAGTTTTTAGTATATCTTCTAATTTTCTTGTTTATAGCAGATCTCTTTGGAATTCTGTATGCCATGTATGGCTATGTGTATGATTTTAAATTTCTGGACCTTGTTAAGGGTACGCCTTTTGAAGAACACTGGTGGATTCCAAATATTGCTTCCTTAGTAACGACCACAGGCTTTGCTACATATTTTACTTTGAACGTAGGTAAGAGTAACTGGAGAAAAATTATTTTAGCTATGACGGTATTCTACCTTCTAGCCTCCATAGGAAGTTATTTTCTAACAGATTCCTTTTTCACTACTATCGCTCCTGTTCCATACGTTTTGAGTGCTTTTCTTATTTGTTTTTCGATTGTTATTTATTACCTGGATCTATTAAGGACAAATCGGGTTTTAAATTTTAAATCAGAATTGGCAATTTATATTTCCTTTGGTCTGTTAATTTATAAATTAGCCATAACTCCACTTTTTATTTTCCAAAGGTATATTAGGGTAAGTTCTGATTTTGAAAATGTTTACGGGATAATTTTAGACCTGGCAAATGTTTTTCTGTATTCAATATTCATTTACGGATTTATCAAACAGAGTCGGAAGGAAAACCCGTTAAAAAGGCCCGTTGGAGGGTAATGCAATACAGAAAATAAAAAAGTGCTTCGTTGGTATTAAAGTTATAGTAAAGACCCTACTCAGAACTATAACATAACCTCCAAAGCACTTTTTTGCCCCAAAACACTTTAGCTTTACTAAAATGACTAATTCAAAAGTACGGGCTGAGGTAAGCTTCTACAAGGGGATTTTTCCCCTTATTGAATCTTAATGGTAATTTATTGTTTGAAAATTATATTTTTAACAAACCATTTACTAACCTGTTAAAAAATATGGACAAACCTAAGAATTGTATTTCGAGATCAGATGCAGAGACCTTATCAAAAACCTGGTGGGAATCGCGTGGTACAGCAATTAGAGGAGCAATTAAACACGAAGATGTTTGTGCGGTAAATTTCAGCATTACCGAACTGGAAGAATATATTGCCTACGTAAAGGAAAATTCGGAAGATATAGATGGGGCTGGAATCTCTATCTGGCTGGGTTCCTATCCTAAGGATGATGAAAAAGTTCCTGTAAAGAAACGAGGCTATAGCACCGTTTTCTTATCTCCCACCAAAAAGAAAGCTGCTGGCACTTTTTCAGAAGATGAGAATGATTTTGAAGAGAATGAAGAAATAGATCCGTATAATAATGGATCTGGGGTTTGGCCTCCTGGAGTTTATTAGATCATAATTTGTTATCCTCCTTTTTTTAGATTATTTGAATGCATGATTATTTTGATTTTCTTATAGAAAGAAAGATCTACGTTTCTTATTTATTTGAATTTATGGCTGCTTTGTCAGGTAGCCTGTATCTTCTCAAAACCAGAAAACCCGGTACAGTAAAAAAAAAGTTTGTCTGGTTTCTATGGTCAGTATTTTTTATAGATATTCTTGGTAGTTATTCCTTTTGGGCATATCTCGATGGCTATAAAACTTTTCCTTTTTTAAAAGACTCACTTTTCACGAGGAATTTCTGGTATTTCAATATTGCCAAAGCTTACTTTATAGTATCCTACTGCTATTTTCTGCAAAAGATTATAAAGAGTCTAAAAATTTCAATGTATCTCAAATGGGCATTGGTGATTTTTATATTCTTTGCCATTTTAAATATGATTTTTAGCGGCCAATTCTTCACCAGCTATATAACGAGCAATATTATTATAGGAACTTTTTTAGTGGTGGCGAGCGTACTGGCTTATTTCTACGATATTCTAATTACAGATCGGGTGATAGGTTTTTATAAACATGTATTTTTATATATGGCCGTAGGAATTCTCATCTGGTATCTTGTAATTCCTCCGACTGAAATTTATGTAGATTATTTTCTCGAGGAAAATGAATATTTTATCCAGGTTTTTGCTGGAGTACTTAGATATGCCAATATCTTTATGTATTCTATGTTTGCTTTAGGCTTTTACATCGAATACAGGTCTGAGAAAAAATCAATGACTCCGGTTTATACTAGCAGTGAGTAAGTAAAAAATAAGTCTGAAGATGCTCGAATTTTTAATTGAGAATAAATTCTATCATCTGGTATTTGAATTGCTGGCGGCAATCGCAGGCCTTATGTATCTGGTTAAATCTACCCGAGTGCGGCCGGAGATTAAAATATTCATTTATTACCTGTGTTATGTTGTCCTTATCGAATATTATGGGTTACTACCAATTTATGCATGGCTTACCGATTATGAGTCTTTAAGTTTTTTCGAGGATTCCGTATTCCGTACAAATGCATGGTATGGAAATCTCAACCTGGTAATCTACACCATTTGCTTTTCCCAGGTTTTCATAAGAGGCCTTGCCAGTGAAAAGCTGCGTAAAACCTTATTTTTTGGTTTGGGAGCAGTTGTGATTTTGAGTATAATCAGGCTGGCGAGTGCAGGCATTTTCTTTTCTTATACCGATGCCTATGTAAGCACTGTACAAACATTTTTCATCTTCCTGTGTGTTTGTTTCTATTATTTTGAAGTGTTGAAATCTGATACGATCGTATATTTTTACAGTGATGTGAAATTCTATATTTCGGTTGCCATTGTATTATGGAGCCTTCTTAAGACGCCGTTAGATATTTACAGTAAATTCAGTAACCTGGAAAACGAAGCTTTCCGGGATCTCGATATTGAGATCCTTCGTTATATGAATATTTTCATGTATTCTTTTTACATTCTTGGGTTTTATGCAGACTACCAGTTCAGTAAAAAATCTCTTGAATAGGTGTTTTCAATAAATGATTTAAGCCACATAGGCCTGGCTGTATTTCAGGCTGAAACTTAAAAATTGCTTATACTTGTTAAACTAATCAGCCAATAACTATGCTTCGGAAGGAAGAGATCCTGCTTATCGTCTACTTCATCCTGGTGATCCTGTTTCTTGCAGGATTTACAGTGTTGTTTTTTATTACCTATCAGCGCCGCAAGAATAAACTGCTGGAGGAGAAATTTGAGGCTGAACAAAGGTTTCGGTCTGAGCTATCCAATGCCCGCTTAGAGATACAGGAGGCGACCCTGAAGAACGTTAGCTGGGAGTTGCATGATAATATCGGGCAGTTACTGGCCATCGCCAAAATGCAGATCAATCTGCTGTCCAAATCGGTTGTGGAAGAAAACAAGAAGGCCTTTTCCGAAGTAAAAAATATGGTAAGCGATTCGCTTACCGAAGTACGAGCCCTGTCCCGTTCCCTAAACAATGAGGTGGTGGATCATAAAGGCCTGGAAGGTTCGGTGGAAAATGAGATCGAACGCTTTAACAGGTTAGGGGTCCTGGAAGCCGAATTGAAGGTAAAAGGCGAGCCTCACAAGATCAAAACTGAAGATACGGTTATTCTTTTCAGGATACTTCAGGAATTCTTTTCTAACGTGATCAAATATGCCGATGCAACCCGGTTGGATGTAGAATTCCATTATCGTCCCGACGAGTTGGTGATTAAGGCATCAGATAATGGTAAAGGCTTTGATATTTCCCAGCAGGAAACCGGCTCCGGGCTGCTGAACATGAAAAGCCGGGCGGCCATCATCAACACCGAATTTCATCTGGATTCTTCGGTAGGAAAGGGAACTTCGCTATCTTTACGGTATCCAACCAAGACACGAACCAATGAACAAGACGATCATAATCGTTGACGATCATAAGCTTTTCGCTCAATCCCTGCAGATCCTCGTAAATTCATTTTCGGGTTTTGAGGTAGTGGAAACTTTCAAGAACGGGGAGGAGCTGGTAAAATACCTGGAAGCGGGCAATGAAGGTCCCGATATTCTCCTGCTGGATATGCGAATGCCGGTAATGGATGGAATGGCTACCATGGCCTGGCTTAAGGAAAACCGGCCAGACCAGAAGGTGCTAACTTTAACCGTAGATCAGGAAGATGAGACCATCATCAAAATGCTTCGCCTTGGTTGTCGCGGATATTTGCTGAAAGACATCGAACCTGAAGAATTTGAACATGCGCTGAATGCCATTGATCGCAATGGGTATTATTCCAATAAGACCATTTCCGACGCCCTGAGCCATGAAGAGCGAAAACAGAAATATGAAGAATTAACCGACAGGGAGATGGAATTCCTTACCCACGCCTGTAGCGAACTCACCTACAAGCAGGTTGCCGAAGAAATGCACCTGAGCCCGAAAACAGTGGATAATTACCGGGAAAGCCTATTCAGCAAGCTTCAGGTGAAAAGCCGTGTTGGCCTGGTTATGTTCGCGATCAAGGAAGGGATTTTCAAAATTTAGATCATTAATTTTTATTGAATGCCGAACTTTTTCGGTCTACTAATTACGTTTTTACTGTGATAGACTCTGCAAAAATTGAACTCCGAAACCTAAGGGTGAAGGACTATGAAGAACTGAAGGTGTCCATGATCAAGTCTTATCATGAGATGCCGCATGAATACTGGACCAAGGGTGAGATAAAAACCCTTATTAATAAATTCCCCGATGGACAGCTTTGTATTGCCATCGATAATAAGATCGCCGGCTGTGCGCTTTCCATCATCGTTGATTATGACAAATTCGACGATAATCACACCTATGATGAGATCCTGGGTGGAGAAAACTTTCCAACCCATACCAAGAACGGAAATGTGTTATACGGTATCGATGTTTTTATTCATCCCGATTACCGCGGAATGCGACTGGGTAGGCGTTTGTATGAAGCCAGGAAGGAACTGTGCGAACACCTGAATTTAAAATCCATCATCTTTGGAGGGCGAATTCCGAACTATTCGAAATATGCTGATGAGCTCACTCCCAAAAAATACATAGAGAAGGTAAAACTTCAGGAGATCCACGATCCTGTTCTGTCGTTTCAGCTATCCAATGATTTTCATGTAAAGAAAGTGATCAAGGGATATCTGGCAGGAGATGAAAGAAGCAAGGAATATGCGACCCTGATGGAATGGAACAATATCTATTATTCCAAGCCGGAAAGGCTGGTGAACACAACCAAAACGGTCGTGCGGCTTGGTTTGGTACAGTGGCAGATGCGACTTTTCAAGGATTATGAAGCCCTGGTTTCCCAGATCGAGTTTTTTGTGGATGCGGTAAGTAATTACCAGAGCGATTTCATTCTTTTTCCGGAATTATTTAATGCGCCATTAATGGCTCAGTTCAACCACCTTTCTGAACCCGAGGCTATACGCGGCCTGTCCAGCTATACCGACAGGCTGCTGGAAACTTTCAGGGAATTTGCTATTAATTACAACATCAATATTATCACTGGAAGCATGCCTCAGGCGGTAGGAGAGCATATGTATAATGTGGGCTTTTTATGCCGAAGGGATGGGAGTTACGAACGTTACGAAAAGTTGCATATCACTCCGGCTGAAGAAACTGCCTGGGGGATGAAAGGCGGAAATAAACTGGAAACCTTTGATACCGATTGCGGAAAAGTGGGTGTTCTAATTTGTTACGATGTGGAGTTTCCCGAAGTTTCAAGGATCCTGGCAGAGGAAGGTATGAACATCCTTTTTGTTCCTTTTATGACCGATACCCAGAATGGTTATTCCAGGGTGAAGATCTGCGCGCAGGCGAGAGCAGTGGAAAATGAATGTTATGTGGCCATGGCAGGATCGGTAGGGAACCTTCCGAAGGTTGATAATATGGATATCCAATATTCCCAGAGTGCCGTTCTTACACCTTCCGACTTCGCCTTTCCTGTGAATGGGATCAAAGCTGAAGCCACTCCGAATACGGAAAGCACTTTATTGGTTGACGTAGACCTTGATCTCTTAAAAGAACTCCACAATTTCGGAAGCGTGCGTAACATGAAAGATCGAAGAAAGGATCTTTATTCGTTAAAAAAGAAAAAATAAAAAAAGAGTAATCCGTTAAAATTGTTTCACGTCACCCTGAACTTGTTTCAGGGTCTCTTTAATGAAGTTGTGAGGTCTAACAGCTTGCCAGGAGTCTAGTCGAAGGGCAGTCGAAGCCGAATTCTATCAAACCGTCACCCTGAACTTGGTTCAGGGTCTCTTAGCTCAATTGTCCGGTCGAAAAGCCTGCCCTGAGCGTAGCCGAAGGGAAGTCGAGACCTCCATATCCACATTGCTCTTTCTAATGTCAGGCTGAGCAGCCTGCCCTGAGCGTAGTTGAAGGGGAGTCGAAGCCTACCAATTGTAAGATGCGCTCATAAATGTGTAAGAATTAAATTTAACACCCTGAAAAACAATATTTTAAAATACTTTTTCTACTTTAGAACCATGTTGAGAAGAAATCAGAATATTTCATCTTTCATTATTGAGGTCATTTCGATTATCGAAAACCGACCCTAGAAAGATGTGCATTCTGTTCAGTATAAATCAAAGCCATCTTTTTAGATGGCTTTTTTATTCCTTGAATTGAAAACTTAACCATTTAAGATCATTTAGCTATCGTAAACAAAAAGTTTGTAAAAGCCTGTAAAACAACAAAATATGATTATAAATATTGGTTTGGAATTAATTCAGCAAAGCTTGAAAACGAATAATAGTATAGTGAAGCAAGTATTTTTAAATCTTATTGAAACCGAAAAGTAACGAATGAATACCAAATACAGCTCACGAATAACACAAAGCGATTCCCAACCTGCTTCCCAGGCCATGCTTCATGCCATTGGATTAAGCCGTGAAGATCTTAAAAAACCTTTTGTTGGTATTGGAAGCACAGGTTATGAGGGAAATCCATGTAATATGCATTTAAACGATCTTGCCAAAGAGGTTAAAAAAGGAACCCAGAATGCAGGCGTGAATGGTTTGATCTTTAATACCATCGGCGTAAGCGACGGGATCTCCATGGGGACACCGGGAATGCGCTTTTCACTGCCTTCTCGTGATCTAATTGCAGATTCCATGGAAACTGTGGTAGAAGGAATGTCTTATGACGGATTGGTAACTGTGGTGGGTTGCGATAAGAATATGCCCGGTGCTTTGATGGCCATGCTACGACTAAACCGTCCTTCGGTGCTGGTTTATGGCGGAACCATTTCTTCAGGGTGCCATAATGGGAAAAAACTGGACGTGGTTTCTGCTTTTGAAGCCTGGGGTTCCAAGGTTTCCGGTGAAATGCCGGAAGAAGAATACCAGCAGGTGATCGAAAAAGCCTGCCCGGGAGCAGGAGCCTGTGGGGGGATGTACACCGCGAATACCATGGCTTCAGCAATTGAAGCCCTGGGAATGAGCCTGCCTTTCAATAGTTCTAATCCGGCAACCGGTCCGGAGAAAGCCCAGGAAAGCGTGAAAGCAGGGGAGGCGATGGAATTACTATTGGAAAAGGACTTAAAGCCAAAGGATATAGTAACGGCAAAATCGCTGGAGAATGCGATCAGGTTGCTTACCGTTTTAGGTGGTTCAACCAATGCGGTTCTGCATTTCCTGGCGATCGCAAAAGCAGCTGATATCAGCTTCGGCTTAAAGGATTTTGAAAGGATCTGCGAGGAAACGCCATTCCTTGCCGATTTAAAGCCAAGCGGAAAATATTTAATGGAAGATATTCACAGGATCGGGGGAATCCCGGCTGTGATGAAGTATATGCTTGAAAAAGGATTACTTCATGGCGAATGTATGACCGTCACCGGGAAGACTATTGCCGAAAACCTTAAAGATGTCAAACCACTGCCTGAAGATCAGGATGTGATACATCCTGTGGAAAAACCTATCAAAGCCACCGGACACATCAGAATTCTATACGGAAATCTGGCTTCTGAAGGTTCCGTAGCCAAAATTACGGGAAAGGAAGGTTTGGAATTTAAAGGAAAGGCAAGGGTCTTTGACGGCGAATTTGAAGCAAACGAAGGGATATCCTCCGGGAAAGTTCAAAAAGGAGACGTGGTCGTCATTCGCTATGAGGGTCCTAAAGGCGGACCGGGAATGCCGGAGATGCTGAAACCAACTTCAGCCATCATGGGCGCAGGTCTTGGAAAAGAAGTGGCCTTGATTACAGATGGTCGATTTTCAGGAGGAACCCACGGTTTCGTGGTTGGACATATCACTCCGGAAGCCCAGCAAGGCGGACTCATAGGTCTGCTTCAGGATGGCGACGAGATCAGCATTAATGCTGAAACAAACACGATCGAAGCGCATCTGAGCGATGAGGAGATCGAAAAAAGAAGAAAAAACTGGAAAGCTCCGGCTTTCAAGGTAAACGGAGGCGTGCTCTATAAATACGCGAAAATGGTGGCATCAGCTTCAGAAGGCTGTGTGACCGATGAATTTTAATACTTGAATTATGCAGGTAAAAACAGCAAGTTTCGAAAAGGTAAACACAAAGAACACCTTGACCGTGTCGGGTGCCGAGGCGGTGATTAAGTGTTTGCTTGAGGAAGGTGTAGATACTATTTACGGTTATCCGGGAGGGGCGATCATGCCTGTCTATGATGAGCTGTACAAATACCAAAACGAACTTCACCACGTCCTCACCAGGCATGAGCAGGGAGCAACTCATGCCGCCCAGGGTTATGCCAGGGTTTCCGGGAAAGTTGGAGTTGCGATAGCAACCTCTGGTCCTGGAGCGACCAACCTGATCACCGGAATTGCCGATGCGCAGATCGATTCCACGCCTATGGTTTGTATCACCGGGCAGGTAGGCTCTCACTTGCTGGGAAGCGACGCCTTCCAGGAGACCGATATTGTGGGTATTTCCACGCCGGTAACCAAATGGAATTATCAGATCACCAAAGCTGAAGAGATTCCGGAAGTGATGGCCAAAGCCTTTTATATCGCCAAATCCGGAAGACCGGGACCTGTATTGATCGATATCACCAAGGATGCCCAGTTTGCTTCATTGGAATTCAGTTATAAAAAATGTTCGGGAATACGAAGTTATAAACCGGTTCCGGAATTAAATCTTCTGCAGGTGGAACGCGCTGCTGAGGTCATCAATAATGCGAAAAAACCCATGATCGTCTGGGGACAGGGTGTGATCCTTGGAGAGGCTGAAGACCTGTTTAAACAAGTTGTTGAAAAAGCCGGTATCCCTGCGGCCTGGACCATTTTAGGGCTTTCGGCATTGCCAACAGATCATCCGCTGAATGTGGGAATGGTGGGTATGCATGGAAATTACGCGCCGAATATGCTTACCAACGAATGCGATGTTTTGATCGCGATCGGGATGCGTTTTGATGACCGTGTTACCGGAAATCTGGATAAATATGCAAAACAGGCCAAGGTCATCCATTTCGAGATCGACCCGGCCGAGATCAATAAGAATGTAAAAGCCGATTATCCGGTTCTGGGTGATGTAAAAGAAAGCCTAAAAGCGCTTTTAGAATTGCTCGAGCCAAATTCTCATAAAGAATGGCATCAGCAGTTTAAGGAGCTTTATAAGGTGGAATATGAAAAGGTGATCAAAAATGACCTTGATGTAAATAAAAAGGATCTTGGAATGGCCGAGGTGATTCAGCAGATCAATAAACAGTCCAATGGTGATGCGATCATCGTTTCAGATGTTGGGCAGCACCAAATGGCCGCCTGCCGTTATGCCAAATTCAATGGTACGCGCAGCAATGTAACCTCCGGCGGACTGGGAACCATGGGCTTTGCCCTTCCAGCAGCGATCGGAGCTAAAATGGCCAAACCAGAAAGGGATGTGGTGGCTGTGGTTGGAGACGGAGGTTACCAAATGACCATTCAGGAACTGGGAACCATTTTTCAGACGAAAGTGCCGGTAAAAATCGTGCTTTTAAACAACGGATTTTTAGGAATGGTAAGACAGTGGCAGCAATTGTTCTTCGATAAGCGCTATGCGTCTACCACCATGATCAACCCTGATTTTATTACCATCGCCAAAGGCTACCATGTGGAAGCAAAGCAGGTGACCGAAAGGAGTCAGCTGGCTGATGCCGTGAAAGAAATGATGGAAAGTGAAGAAGCCTATTTTCTTGAAGTTAAAGTTGAACAGGAAGAGAACGTGTTCCCAATGATCCCAACGGGAGCCGCAGTATCTGACGTATTATTAGAATAATGGAAAAGAAGAATTATACCGTATCGATATACACCGAAAACAATCTTGGATTGCTTTCCAGGATTGCAGCCATCTTTTTGAAAAGGCACATCAATATTGAAAGTATCACCGCTTCGCCAAGCGAGGTGACCGAGGTGATGCGATTTATCATCATCGTGAACGTGACCGAGGAACAGATCAAAAAGATCGTGGGTCAGCTTGAAAAACAGATCGAGGTGATCAAGGCCTTTTATCATACCGATGCCGAGACCATTTACCAGGAAACGGCTCTTTACAAGATCAGGTCTGAGGATTTCTTGAATGATCATAATATCCAGGATTTTATCAAGGAAACCAATGCGCGAATTGTAACGGTAACCAAGGAATTTTTTGTGATCGAAAAGACCGGAAAGCGAAGCGAGGTCGACGCGCTTTATGAAACCTTAAAACCATACGGATTAATGCAGTTCGTAAGATCGGGGACCATCGCGGTTACCAAAAACGAAATGCCCATTTCAGGAATATTAGAAAAATTTAATACTACAAACTCATTATCATGACCAACTATTTTAACAGCCTTTCATCCAGCGAAAAACAAGCCCAGTTAGGAACCTGCCGGTTTATGGAGCTTGAAGAATTCGATAACGGGGTAGATGCTTTAAGAAATAAAAAGATTGTCATTGTTGGCTGCGGCGCACAGGGGCTTAACCAGGGCCTGAATATGCGCGACAGCGGACTCGATATTTCATACGCTTTACGTGAAGGAGCCATTAAGGAAAAACGCCAGTCCTGGAAAAATGCCACTGAAAATGATTTCACTGTTGGCACTTACGAAGAACTCATCCCGGAAGCCGATCTTGTGATCAATTTGACTCCAGACAAGCAGCATACTTCGGTGATCAAGGCGATCCAGCCTTACCTGAAAAAAAACGCAGTGCTTTCCTATTCTCACGGTTTCAATATCGTCGAGGAAGGAATGAAGATCCGCGAAGATGTGACCGTAATTATGGTGGCTCCAAAATGTCCTGGTTCCGAAGTTCGCGAGGAATATAAGAGAGGTTTTGGGGTTCCAACGCTTATCGCGGTGCATCCTGAAAATGACCCTCACGGGATTGGCCTGGAATGGGCGAAGGCTTATGCTTACGCAACTGGTGGTCATAGAGCAGGAGTTCTTGAATCTTCTTTCGTTGCTGAAGTAAAGTCGGATCTAATGGGTGAGCAGACCATTCTTTGTGGAGTGCTTCAAACCGGTTCGATCCTCACTTTCGATAAGATGGTTGCTGAAGGAGTCGATCCGAATTATGCCGCGAAATTGATTCAGTACGGCTGGGAAACCATAACCGAAGCACTGAAACATGGCGGGATCACTCAGATGATGGATCGTCTTTCAGATTCAGCGAAATTAAGAGCTTATGAAATTTCCGAAGATCTGAAGAAAACTATGCGTCCGCTATTCCAGAAACATATGGATGATATCATTTCCGGGGAATTCAGCAGCCGAATGATGAAAGACTGGGCCAACGATGACGAAGAATTGCATACCTGGAGAGCTGAAACCGAGAATACCGCTTTTGAAAAGACCGAAGCGACTTCCGAAGAAATCACCGAACAGGAATATTTCGACAAAGGAGTGTTGCTGGTCGCTTTTGTAAAATCTGGTGTGGAGCTTGCTTTTGAAACCATGGTTGATGCCGGAATCATTGAAGAATCGGCTTATTATGAGTCGCTGCACGAAACTCCGTTGATCGCCAATACCATTGCCAGGAAAAAACTGTATGAGATGAACCGTGTTATTTCAGACACCGCGGAATATGGCTGTTACCTGTTCGATCATGCCGCCAAACCTTTGATCAAGGATTATGTGAATTCGCTGGAGCCAGAAGTGGCCGGGAAAACCTACGAAGGAAAAGAACCAGATCATCAGAAACTGGAAAAAATAAACTCTGAAATAAGAAATCATCCTGTTGAGGAGGTTGGAGCCAAATTGAGATCGGCGATGACCGCAATGAAGAAAATATACGCCTAATGGATACTTTGCTGGAAAAAGATAAAATATACAAACCGAGTCAGGAAGCTGTTAAACAGGCTGCCGAAAGAATTTCCAAGGTGGTTTTAAGAACGCCATTGGCTGAATCTTTTACTTATTCTAAAAGATTTCAGGCGAATGTAATGCTGAAAAGGGAGGACTTGCAACAGGTAAGATCCTATAAAATTCGTGGTGCGTATAATAAGATTTCCAGCCTTCCGAAGGAACAGCTTGAAAAAGGTGTGATCTGCGCCAGTGCCGGGAATCACGCACAGGGTGTGGCTTTTGCCTGCAACAAGCTGAAGGTAAAAGGAGTGATCTATATGCCCGGGACCACGCCTAAACAGAAGGTGGAACAAACCCAGATGTTTGGCGGGGATTGGGTAGAAGTCGTCCTGAAGGGCGATACTTTCGACGATTCCTTTAAAAGCGCGATGAAACATATGGAAACGTATGGCCTTGTATTCATTCATCCATTCGACGATGAAAAAGTGATAGAAGGCCAGGCGACCATCGCTTTGGAAATTCTGGAGCAGGCTGATGCACCAATAGATTATGTCTTCGCCCCGCTTGGAGGCGGTGGATTACTGGCGGGCGTTTCATCCATGTTCAAGAAATTATCTCCGAAAACTAAAATTATCGGCATCGAACCTGAGGGCGCCCCTTCCATGAAAACTTCCCTTAAAGAAGGGAGAGTGGTGGAACTGGAGCATATCGAACGCTTCGTGGATGGAGCTTCCGTTCAGAAGGTAGGATCGAGGAATTTCGCCATCTGTAAGGAAAACCTGGACGAGATGATCACGGTTCCTGAAGGTAAGATCTGTCAGACCATCCTCGATCTGTATAACCAGGATGCCATCGTAGTGGAACCGGCCGGGGCAATGGCCATTTCCGCGCTTGATTTTTATTCGGAACAGATCAAAGGCAAAAACGTGGTGTGCATCGTTAGTGGTAGTAACAATGATATTACCCGGACAGCCGAGATCAAGGAAAGAGCCTTACTATATGCCGGACTCAAGCATTATTTCGTGGTTAGTTTCCCACAAAGAGCCGGGGCTTTAAAAGAATTCGTTGCCAAGGTACTGGGGCCGAATGATGATATTACTCATTTTGAGTATTCCAAAAAACATCATCGCGAGAATGGGCCTGCAGTGGTAGGGATTGAATTAAAAGATCCAAATGACTTTGAACCCCTCGTAGAACGAATGAAAAAGAAGAATTTCTACGGTGAGTACCTGAATGATAACCCAAATTTATTTCAATTTTTGATCTAGTAAAAGCTTGTGATTTAATTTTTTGTATACATTTGTAGCATGATTTCGATCAAACAAATAATATTACCCCGTTTTCATTTCAGGCCGCGCCACCGCTTCTAGGCTGTGCCCCTGAAACCCTTTTCTTTTAATATTATTTGATTTTTACCGATTTGAATTACCCATACAGCATAGAACATAAAATTGAGATCAGAAGTTTTTCTGACATTTCTCCTATGCGCCGACGTTTTCCCCGTCGCACGTAAGTGCGTCTATATATCCATGGAACTTAGGTGAGTCCGGTTCCGCCCTCGAGAACCCAGATCAACAAATTTTTTTCAAACTTAATTTTTTTAGCAGATGAAAGTTGTCATTGCTAATAAATCTCATGCTTCTTACGCTGAGATCATTTGTAATACTATCGAAGAGTCGGCCAAGGTGCGCGGGACCGGAATTGCACGCAGAACTCCTGAATATATCATCAATAAGATGGAAAAGGGAAATGCCGTGATCGCTCTGGATGGTGAAAAGTTTGCCGGTTTCTGCTATATCGAAACCTGGAGCCATGATAAATATGTAGCAAATTCAGGTTTGATCGTGCATCCCGATTTCAGAAATCAGGGACTGGCGAAGGATATCAAGAATGTCATTTTTGAACATTCCAGGAAGAAATATCCCGAGGCAAAGATTTTCGGAATTACCACCGGGCTAGCCGTGATGAAGATCAATTATGATCTTGGTTACCAGCCGGTGACCTTTTCTGAACTGACCGATGATGAAGCTTTCTGGAAAGGCTGCCAGACCTGTAAGAACTATGATGTACTTACCAGGACCGATCATAAGATGTGCCTTTGTACCGGCATGTTATACGATCCGGCGAAAAAGAAGGATGCCAAAAAAGTTGAAAAACCGAAAAGCAGGTTCAACGAGAAAACATTTCAAAGGTTAAAACATATTAAGCAGACCCTTTTCTATAAAAAGGAAAAGTTGGAGAAGGAATAAAAAAAATTACGTCAAGCTGAACTTGTTTCAGCTTCTCATTAGATCTTGGACCAAGTTCAGGATTACGGTGTAAAAGAATAAAATTAAGTTTAGTCAGCCGTCACCTCGAGCGTAGTCGAGAGGTCTGGCTGAGGAATTAGAATAAATAAAAGAATGAAAAAAGTAGTCATAGCATACAGCGGAGGATTGGACACTTCCTACTGCGCGAAATATTTATCAGAAGAAGAAGGATTTGAAGTTCATGCGGTAAGCGTTAATACTGGCGGATTTTCGGAAGAGGAAATTCAGAAAATAGGTGAGAATGCCAAAAAGATCGGAGCGAGCAGCTATCAAAATATTGATGCGATTTCATCCTTTTATCAAAAAGTGGTGAAGTATCTCATCTTCGGAAATGTGCTTAAGAATGATACGTATCCATTGTCGGTAAGTGCCGAAAGGATCATCCAGGCCATCGAGATCGTGAATTATGCTAAGAAGATCGGAGCAAAATATATTGCCCATGGAAGTACCGGAGCCGGAAATGACCAGGTGAGGTTCGATATGATCTTTCAGATCATCGCGCCGGAAATTCAGATCATCACGCCAATCAGGGACAAACAACTCAGCAGGCTGGAAGAGATCGAATACCTGAAAAGCAAGGGAGTGGAGATGAACTGGGAGAAAGCCAAATATTCAGTGAATAAAGGACTTTGGGGAACCAGTGTGGGAGGAGCAGAGACGCTGACATCAGAAAAAGCTTTACCTGAAGAAGCCTATCCTTCGCAATTAATTGAAAAGCAACCAAAACAGGTAAAACTTACCTTTACTAAAGGTGAACTAACTGCCGTTGATGGAAACGAAAATTCACCTGAGAAGAACATTGAAATCCTGGAAGGAATAGCCTCGAAATATGCCATTGGAAGGGATATACACGTGGGTGATACCATTATCGGGATCAAGGGAAGAGTTGGTTTTGAAGCTGCTGCTGCGTTGATCACCATCAAGGCACATCACCTGCTTGAAAAACACACTTTAAGCAAATGGCAGCTTCAGCATAAGGATTATACTTCCAACTGGTACGGGATGCATCTTCACGAAGGATTGTACCTGGACCCGGTAATGAGAGATTTCGAAGCTCAGCTGGAAAGTTCACAGGCAAAAGTGAGCGGGGATGTGTTTGTCACCCTTCAGCCTTACCGATTCACTTTAGACGGAATTAAGTCTCCGAATGATCTTATGAACAGCGGTTTTGGGACATACGGAGAAGAAAATAAAGCCTGGACGGCAGATGATGCCAAGGGATTCATCAAGATCCTTTCGAATTCCGGGAAGATCTATCAACATGTAAATCAGGATTCATGATCGAAGCAGGAATAATAGGAGGTGCAGGTTATACGGCGGGGGAACTGATCAGGATTTTGCTGAATCATCCCGAAGTGAATCTGAATTTCGTTTTCAGTACTTCTCAGCCGGGGAAACCGATCCATAGCATCCACCAGGATCTGATTGGTGAGACCGAAATTCAATTTACTGATGTTATCAATACTGAAGTTGATGTCGTTTTTCTTTGCCTCGGTCATGGGAATTCTAAAAAGTTCCTGGCTGAAAATCAGTTTTCTCAAAAGACAAAGATCGTAGACCTGAGTACGGATTTCAGGCAAAAATCTGATGATCATAACTTCGTTTATGGTTTACCCGAATTGAATAAAGAGGAGATTGAAAAAGCCAATTTTATTGCAAACCCGGGTTGTTTTGCCACCGCGATCACGCTGGCCGTTCTTCCGCTCGCAAAAAATGGATTGTTAAAGGACGATGTTCATGTAAATGCAGTTACCGGTGCGACCGGGGCTGGAACTTCGCTTTCGGCAACCACACACTTTACCTGGAGGGATAATAATTTTTCGGCCTATAAATCTTTTGAGCATCAGCATCTGAATGAGATTGGCCAAAGTTTAAAGCAACTTCAGCCAGATCATGATGCTGAAGTGAACTTTATTCCGAACAGGGGTAATTTCTCAAGAGGAATTCATGCGACGGCTTATACCAAATTTGAAGGCAGCCTGGAAGAGGCTAAAAAGCTGTATTCTGAATATTATAAGGATTCGGCCTTTACCTTTCTCACCGACGAGGACTTGCATTTGAAGCAGGTAGTGAATACGAATAAATGTATTCTGAGGTTACAGAAGTTCGGGAATAAGTTACTGGTCACCAGTGTGATCGATAATTTACTAAAAGGCGCCTCGGGACAGGCGGTTCAGAATGTGAATCTGATGTTTGGAATGGATGAAAAGATGGGATTGAATTTAAAGGCGAATTATTTTTAAAGTATTGAGTAGTTAGTATTGAGAATTGAGACAATTTATAGAATGTCACCTTGAGCGCAGTCGAAAGGTGGGGTTAATGGAGACCTCACAGGTTTCGAAAACCTGTGAGGTCTGAAATTAAATTAAAAGAATATGAAAATAGCAATTATCGGTACCGGAAACCTGGGCGTTTCGATTGCGAAGGGACTGATCTTCAGCAATGCGTTCACCACGCTGTATCTTACGAAAAGAAAGACGGAGGATATCCAGGAATTTTCAGAATATACCAAAGTGAGTATCACTTCCAATAACCTGGAGGCAGTCAAGAATTCCGATATTCTCATCTTCGCGGTTCAGCCTACTCAGCTGGAAAATATCCTGCATGAGATCAAAGATGAGCTTACCGAGAAACATGTGCTCATCTCAACCGTTACGGGATTCAAGATCCCGCGGATGGAAAGTATCGTAGGGGAGCATCATTTCATCATCCGCTCCATGCCGAACACAGCCATTGCAGTTGGCAAGTCCATGACCTGTCTTTGCAGCAATGAAGTTGGGCAGAAACGAATCAAGATCGCCGAAGCTATTTTTAACCGACTGGGTACCAGTATCATCATTCCTGAAAACAAGATGCAGGCAGCGACCGTAATATGTGCCAGTGGAGTGGCCTTCTGGATGCGCCTGATACGCGCAACCACACAGGGAGCTGTCCAACTTGGATTCGATGCGAAAGACGCTCAGCAGCTCTCTATGCAAACCTGCCTGGGTGCCGCAAGTTTGTTGATCGAATCGGGCAAACACCCCGAAGAAGAGATCGATAAGGTGACCACGCCCAGAGGATGCACCATTGAAGGTCTTAATGAAATGGAGCATAACGGACTTAGTTCCTCTCTAATAAAGGGAATCCAGGCCTCATTCAAAAAAATCAATAATATCTCAGACCAGTAATTATGGAATTATTTGATGTATATCCGCTTTATGATATCACGCCGGTTAAAGGTGAAGGTTGTTATGTGTTTGATGAAAATGGCAAAAAATACCTTGATCTTTATGGTGGTCATGCCGTGATCTCTGTTGGGCATGCGCATCCTTCTTATGTGAAGGCCATCCAGGAGCAGGCGTCACAACTCGGATTTTATTCGAATTCAATTAAAAACCCCCTTCAGCAGGAGCTGGCCGATAAGCTGGAAAAAGTTTCCGGGGTTCAGGATTACGCGCTTTTTCTCTGCAGTTCGGGAGCCGAAGCCAATGAAAACGCCTTAAAAGTCGCCTCTTTTCATACCGGCAAGGACAGGGTGATCTATTTTGAAAATGCCTTTCATGGAAGAACCTCCGGCGTTGTTGCCATTACTGATAACGAATCTATAAAGGCTCCTTTCAATCTTGGGCATAAAGCGACAAAACTGGCTTTTAACGATACCGAATCTTTGAAAAATGAGATCAAAAAAGGTGATGTGGCCGCGGTTATTTTTGAAATCATTCAGGGAGTTGGAGGATTGGACGAAGCTGATTCTGATTTCTATAGATCGGCTGCCGAATTATGTAAAGAAAATCAAGTAATGCTCATTGCAGATGAGGTGCAATCTGGTTATGGAAGAACCGGCGATTTTTTCGCATTTCAGAAACATGGCATCAGGCCTGATATTATAACCATGGCTAAAGGAATGGGTAACGGATTTCCGATTGGAGGAATCCTGACCGATACTAATATTCAGGCGAAATACGGCATGCTGGGAACCACCTTTGGAGGAAATCACCTGGCCTGTGCCGCGGGAATCTCAGTGTTGGATATCATTCAGCAGGAAAAATTAATGGAAAACGCTAGGGAGGTTTCAGAATATGTAAAAGCCGAAGCTGCTAAAATTCCGGACATCAAAAAGATCAAGGGTCGTGGATTAATGATCGGGCTTGAATTCGATTTCGAGATCGCATCCTTAAGGAAGGAATTGCTTTTGGAACATCAGGTCTTTACCGGAGCTTCTTCGAATAGAAAATTACTTAGAATCCTTCCGCCGTTGAACATTACGAGAGAACATTTTGAGAGTTTTTTCAGTGCAATAAAGAAAGTTTTAAAAAATCAACAAATAGATAAAATCGCGTCAAGCTGTCCCGAAGCATCGGGAGATTCAGCTTCTCTTCAGAACCTGAAATCGAAGATTCTACGTAGTTAAACGAGTTCAGGATGATGAAAAAATAACAGTAAAGGATGTCATTTCGAACGAAGTGAGAAATCTAAGATTCCTCAGTTGTAAACTTCTTAGGAATGAATAAACTAAATTCAAAAATGAAGAACTATACCAGCATATCAGACATAGACGATCTCGAAGGGATCATCAGGGAGGCAAGAAGTCTTAAAGTTCTGAACCCCGAATCCAGGGTAGGAACCGGGAAAACTTTAGGGATGCTTTTTTTCAATCCCAGTCTGCGTACCCGTTTAAGTACCGAAAAAGCTGCAAAATTACTTGGGATGGAAGTGATGGTGATGAATGTTGGGACTGATGGCTGGGCTCTGGAATTTGAGGATGGCGCGGTGATGAATTCAGATAAGGCTGAACATATCAAGGAAGCCGCTGCGGTACTTTCTCAATATTGCGATATTATAGCGGTAAGAGCGTTTCCGGGGCTAAAGGATAAGGAAAAAGATGAAGCCGAACAGGTGCTGAATAGTTTTAAAAAATATGCTTCGGTCCCAATTGTAAACCTAGAAAGCGCTACAGGGCATCCACTACAGGCATTAGCGGATGCGATTACCATTCAGGAGAACAATAAGGTAAAAAGACCAAAAGTGGTTCTAAGCTGGGCGCCACATCCAAAAGCTTTACCGCAGTCGGTAGCCAATTCCTTTGTAGAGATGATGCAAAGGCTGGAAGTAGATTTTGTGATCACTAACCCGGAAGGATATGATCTGGCGCCACATTTAAGGAATCAGGTAAAAGTAGAGCATGACCAGGAAAAGGCTTTTCTGGATGCCGATTTCGTTTATGTAAAGAACTGGAGCAGTTATGAAAATTATGGTCAGGTTCTGAATGTTCAGAAAAACTGGACCGTGGATCAGGCTAAACTCAAAAATTCAAATAATGCAAAGGTGATGCATTGCCTTCCGGTTAGAAGAAATGTGGTGATCGCTGATGACCTGTTGGATAGTGAGAATTCCATTGTCATCCAACAGGCGAATAATCGAACCTTTGCAGCGCAGGTGGTGTTGAAAAGGATTCTGGAGTGTAATAATTGAACATATCGTCAAGCTGTCCCGAAGCTTCGGGAGTTTCAGCTTCTCTTGAGATCCTGAAACGAGTTCAGGATGACAAAAAAATAATTAGAATAATAATGCAATTCGAACGAAGTGATAAATCTCTCAAGTAGAGATTGCCACGGCTGGGAGTGCAGCCTCGACCAAATGAAAGAGCTTAGTAGAATATTAGTGCATTCGTGGCCAAGAAAATTAAAATATGAAACAAAGCCTGAAAATCGTAAAAATAGGAGGCAAGCTTATAGAAAATGAAGCTTTGCTGAATTCCTTCCTGGATGATTTTGTCCAGTTGGAAGGTCCGAAGATCCTGTGTCACGGAGGTGGTAATAAAGCCACTGAAATTGCTGGTAAACTAGGCTATGAAACAAAAATGGTTGACGGCAGAAGGATCACCGACAAGAATTCCATGGAAGTGATCACGATGGTATACGGCGGACTTCTGAATAAAAATATCGTTGCTAAACTTCAGTCTAAAAAACAGAATGCCATTGGCCTTTGTGGGGCAGACGGGAACGTTTTGATCTCAAAAAGACGACCCGTGAAAGAGATCGATTATGGTTATGTTGGAGATGTGGAAAAGGTGAACACAGGGTTTATCAGCTCGTTACTGGACCAGGAGATCGTACCGGTTTTTTCAGCAATATCAAGTACAGCAGAAGGAGTGCTGCTTAATACGAATGGGGACTCGGTGGCATCAGAAATTGCCATTTCCATGAGCGAGCAATACGAAACTGAACTCTATTTCTGTTCAGAGAAAAAAGGAGTACTTAAAGATATTAGCGACGAAAATTCTGTAATTTCGGTCATAGATTCAGAGAAATATAAAGAACTGGTTGATGCCAAAGTGATCACTGATGGGATGCTGCCCAAACTTCATAATTGTTTCCAGGGGATCGAAAGAGGAGTGAAGTCGGTTCTTCTTGGGGATGCTGACCTTCTAAAAGAAAATTCAATTCATACCAAAATTATACTGTAATGCAGCTAAGGAAACTTCAGGAACAGGCCATCGAATTGCTGAAAAAGCTGATAGAAACTCAGTCATTTTCTGGCGAGGAGAACCTAACGGCCGATCTGCTTCAGGACTGGTTCAATCAACATAAAATTCCTCATCATCGACAAATGAATAATATCTGGGCAGTGAATGAGCACTTTGATGAGTCAAAACCAACCCTGCTGTTGAATTCTCACCACGACACGGTAAAACCGAATTCAGCTTATACCAGAGATCCTTTCAAAGCAGAGATCGAAAATGGCAAATTATATGGATTAGGTAGTAACGATGCCGGGGGGTGCCTGGTTTCACTGCTAGCCACCTTTACTTATCTTTTTTCAGCTGAAAACCTAAGCCATAATATACTATACGCGGGAACGGCAGAGGAGGAGATCAATGGAAAAAATGGGATTGCTGCCTTACTTCCGGAAATTCCCAAAATCGATGTTGCCATCGTAGGAGAACCAACACTGATGAACCTCGCGGTTGCGGAAAAAGGCCTGATCGTTTTTGATGCGGTGGTGCAGGGCACTCCTTCGCATGCTGCTCATCCAAATACCGATAATTCCATCTACAAAACCGCTAAAGTTCTGGAGTGGTTTGAAAACTTCAAATTGGAAAAGGTTTCTGAAACTTTAGGTGAAGTAAAAGTCACCGTGACCCAGATCAATGCCGGTAGTCAGCATAATGTAGTACCGGCAAAAACACATTTGGTGATCGATGTTCGGGTGAATGACAAATACAGCAACAATGAAATCGAAACTATCCTGAAGGAAAAGGCTCCCGTCGACGAGATAAATGCGAGAAGTTTAAGACTTAACTCCTCATCAATCCCCTTAGATCATGCGCTGGTAAAGGCAGGAATTGATCTTGGAATGGAAACATATGGCTCACCAACGCTTTCAGACCAGGCCATGCTGAGTTGTCCGTCGGTGAAATTAGGTCCGGGTGATTCCACCAGGTCGCATTCCGCAGATGAATTCATTTATGTGAAAGAGATCGAAGAGGGAATAGAAAAATATATAAAATTGCTGGAGAAGGCGCTTAAATGATTTGTTGAACTGCATTTTTAGTATATGCAGCCACGGATTCATTAATGCTTTTTTATTCGTGCATTAGTGGTAGAATTTAGAATTCACCGAAATAAAATAGCGCACTGAGCTTGTCGAAGTGCGACAGGCTCAGTGCGACAAGTAAAATAACGTCAAGCTGAACTTGTTTCAGCTTCTCATGAGATCCTGAAACGAGTTCAGGATGACAAAATATTAAATTAGATAATATGAAACTCTGGGATAAAGGTATTTCAATAGACAAAAAAATAGAAAAGTTCACGGTAGGGAACGACCGTGAACTGGATATGCACCTGGCCGAATATGATATTCAGGCTTCTAAAGCCCATGCAAAAATGTTGGGAAAAGTCGGAATTCTGACTGAAATGGAAGTAGGATCATTGCTTGCGGAATTGGATATTCTAAAAGATCAGCTTGAAAAAGGCGAATTTGAGATCGAAGAGGATTTTGAAGATGTTCATTCCAAGATCGAATTTGAGCTAACCAAAAAACTGGGAGATACCGGGAAAAAGATCCATACCGCCCGATCAAGGAACGACCAGGTTCTGGTGGCCCAGCAATTGTACTTTAAAGAGAATCTGAACCAGATCATAAGTAAAACGAAAGACCTCATTGAAGTTCTGTTAGGACTGGCAGAGGAACATAAAGAGAAGTTACTTCCAGGATATACACATCTTCAGGTGGCCATGCCTTCTTCCTTCGGACTATGGTTTTCGGCTTATGCGGAGTTACTTATCGATGACCTTTACTTACTTCAAGCTGGATTGAAGATCGTAGATCAGAATCCATTAGGATCGGCAGCTGGATATGGTTCGTCTTTCCCCATAGACAGGGAATTCACAACTGAGGAATTAGGTTTTTCAACACAAAAATTTAATGTGGTCGCATCCCAGATGAGCAGGGGGAAATGTGAGAGAACGGTGACTTCGAATATCGCTTCCCTCGCCAATACGCTTTCCAGGTTTGCTATGGATATCTGTTTGTATATGAGTCAGAATTTCGATTTTATCACTTTCCCGGATGAATTGACGACCGGCTCCAGCATTATGCCGCACAAAAAGAATCCGGACGTTTTTGAACTGGTAAGAGGCAAATGCAATAAATTCCAGGCGATCGCAAATGAGATGATCCTTATCACGAATAACCTGCCAAGCGGTTATCACCGGGATTTTCAGCTAATCAAGGAGAACAGTATTTACGCTGTTGAAAATATGAAGGAAATCCTGGATATTTTTACCCATTCCATAGCGCAGATAAAGGTAAAGGAAGTTGACCTTAAAGATGAAAAATACAAGTATCTGTTTACGGTAGATAGCATAAACGAACTGGTGATCAATGGCAAATCATTCAGGGATGCATACCAGATCATTGGAGGCCAGGTGCAGGAAGGAACTTATGAAGCTTCAGAAGGAATGAAACATACGCACACCGGGAGTAAGGATAATCTTGCGCTGAATATGATCAGGGCAAAATTGCAGCAGTTATAAAAAAGAACCTCCTGAATGATCTATGTTCAGGAGGTTCAAAACTTAAATGAAGAAAAATTAAATTATCGTCATCTGCCCCAGGTTGAGGTTTTCATTGTTTACAATATGACCTTCTGTATCGCTAATCACACTTTCCAGAAAATCTCCAACCCGCTCGGTAGTATAATGATTATCGGTATTGATATCTTTTGTACACACGTTGAGTTTAATACTCAATTCCACCGCCATCCTAACGGTTTCAGCCTCTTTTTTCAGGCCTAAATGATCCAGTAACATGGCGGTTGAAAGTACAGAAGCGACCGGATTAGCAATTCCTTTCCCCGCTGCCTGTGGATAGGAACCATGGATAGGCTCAAAAAGCGCATTTTCAGTTCCCACAGACGCCGATTCCAGTAACCCGATACTTCCGCCAATTACGCTGGCCTCATCGGAAATGATATCTCCGAACATATTTTCGGTTAGGATGACATCGAATTGTTTTGGATTCAGGATCATTTGCATCGCAGCGTTGTCCACGAACAAATAATCAACCTGTACGTCTGGATATTCTTTAGCGATCGCGGTTACTGTTTTTCGCCATAGACGTGAAGTCTCCAGAACGTTTGCCTTATCAACAAGGGTTAATTTCTTTCTCCTGTCTTCTGCAGCTTTAAAAGCTAGATGAGCTACCCGCTCGATCTCTTCAACCGAATACGAACAAAGATCTGAAGCCGATCTTCCATCTTCAGAAGTGCTTTTTTCACCAAAGTAAATTCCCCCGGTAAGCTCCCGGAAGATCACCATATCGGCTCCTTCGATATTTTCAGGTTTTAATGGTGATTTATGAATAAGACTGTCATAGGCTCTAACCGGCCTGATATTAGCAAAAAGGCCCAGTTCTTTTCTCAATTTTAAAAGGCCTTGCTCCGGTCTTACTTTTGCTGATGGATCATTGTCATATTTAGGATCTCCAATGGCGCCGAACAGTACAGCATCTGAATTTTTGCATAGTTCCAGGGTTGCTTCAGGTAATGGATCGCCAACCTGGTCGATCGCGACTGCTCCCACCATAGCTTCTTCGAAATTGAAGTCATGATCAAATCTATCTGCAACGGCTTGCAACACTTTAATGGACTGCTGCGTTATTTCGGGACCAATCCCGTCTCCGGGCAATACGGCTATATTGAATTTCATAATCTTAGTTTTGTAGGGTTTCTTCTATTCTATTCAGGTTTCCGGACCGTTTCTTTTCAAAATTTTTGATAGCATCCAGCTTGCTTGTTAAGAAATCTATATCGTCATAACCATTCAGCAGGCAGGTTTTTTTATAAGTATCGATCTCGAAGTTTTCGCTCTCTCCTGAACTTTCTATCTCGATTTTCTGTTCCTCGAGGTCGAAGATGATCTTTTCATTAGGATCTTTTTCAACCGAAGTGAACAATTTATGCAGAAATTCAGGGCTTACCTGTACGGGTAAAACCCCATTGTTTAAGGCATTTCCTTTAAAAATATCGGCGAAATAACTGGAAACTACCGCCTTGAATCCGTAGGCTTTAATGGCCCAAGCAGCGTGCTCCCGGCTGGAACCACAGCCAAAATTATTTCCGGCGATCAATATGGAACCTGAATATTTATCCTGGTTCAGAACAAAATCGGGATTTGGCTCCCCGTTTTTATCAAAGCGCCAATCACGGAAAAGGTTTTCTCCAAAACCTTCCTTATCGGTCGCCTTCAGGAAACGCGCCGGGATGATCTGGTCAGTATCCACATTTTCGGCGTCCAAAGGAATGGCGGTATCTGTTAGTTTTATGAATTTTTCCATCAGTTCAATGTTTGGGTGTAATCTGAAATCTTACCTGAAATGGCCGTGGCAGCCGCCGTAAGCGGACTGGCAAGAATGGTTCTTGAACCAGGACCCTGTCGTCCTTCGAAATTTCGGTTACTGGTGGATACACAATACTCTCCTTCCGGGATCTTATCATCATTCATGGCCAGACAGGCGGAGCAACCCGGCTGTCTTAGTGTAAATCCTGCTTCCTCGAAAACCTTGTCCAGACCTTCTTCCCTGATCTGGGAAGCAACCTGTCGGCTTCCGGGAACGATGAGGGCATTTACATTTTCTGCCTTCTTTTTCCCTTTGATATAAGAGGCCGCAACTCTGAAATCTTCAATTCTGGAGTTAGTACAACTCCCAATGAAAATATAGTTGATCGGTTTTTCGAGTAGCGTTTCACCGGGCTTAAAGTTCATATAAGCGAGCGCTTTCGCATCGCTCTTATTTCCTTCCATCGGAATAGATCCGGTTAATTTGATCCCCATTCCCGGATTGGTACCGTAGGTGATCATAGGTTCGATATCTTCAGCTTCAAAAGAGTATTCCTGGTCGAATTCAGCTCCTTCATCGGTTTTTAAAGTTTCCCAGTGCGCTTTCATTTTTTCAAACTCTGCACCTTTTGGAGCAAATTCCCGGCCTTCAACATACTCGATGGTAGTCTGGTCTGGCGCGATCAATCCGCCACGGGCTCCCATTTCAATGCTCATGTTACAAACGCTCATTCGGCCTTCCATAGACATTTCCTCGAATACGTTTCCGGCGTATTCACAGAAATATCCGGTACCTGAATTGGTTCCCAGTTTGCTTATGATATAAAGAATTACATCTTTGGGAAGCACACCTTTTTTGAGCTTTCCATTGACATTTACTCTTAATTTTTTCGGTTTTTCAACCAGCAGACACTGGCTGGCAAAAACCTGCGTAACCTGGCTGGTGCCAATTCCAAAGGCAATGGTTCCAAAGGCACCGTGCGTAGAAGTATGACTATCGCCGCAAACGATGGTCATCCCGGGTTGAGTGATACCCAGCTCGGGAGCCATCACATGGACAATACCATTGTAGGGATGGCCTAGTCCGTATAGTGTAATATTATTTTCTTCACAGTTTTGACTAAGCTCCTTAAGTTGCTTTCTCGACAAAAGATCTTTTACCGGAAGATGCTGATCTTTAGTAGGAGTATTATGATCGGCCGTTGCAACGATCTGCTCGGGACGAAAAATTGGAATATTTCTTTCTTTTAGTTCATTAAATGCCTGCGGACTCGTCACTTCATGGATCAGGTGTTTGTCGATATACAAGATGTCCGGTCCGTTAGGAATGCTCTCCACCACATGGGAGTCCCATATTTTATCAAATAAGGTTTTCTTCATAGTTCTTTAAGCAATTGCTCTTGTACTTTTTTTATAAATGTCCATAATGGTATGAATATCATGGTCTGCCACTTCTTTCTTGGCATCAGCGAAATTCAGAAATTCGGTGTACACGCTATCTAATTCCAATTTAGTTAAGTTGTAACCCATTTTCTTCGCCTTATAGGCCAGAGCGGCTCTACCGCTTCGGGCAGTTAAAACAATAGCCGACTCGGTGACCCCGACATCGGCTGGATTTATAATTTCGTATGTTTCTCTATTTTTGATGACGCCATCCTGGTGAATGCCTGAACTATGCGCAAATGCATTGGCGCCGACGATCGCTTTGTTCGGCTGTACGAACATACCCATTTCCCTGGAGACCATTTTACTGGTGTCGTATAACAACTGAGGATTAATTTCTGTATTCAAATTCAAATACGGATGCTGTCTAAGGATCATGACGACCTCTTCCAACGCAGTGTTACCAGCTCTTTCGCCAATACCGTTGATGGTACATTCGATTTGTCGAGCGCCATTCGATACCCCGGCGATAGCATTGGCCGTGGCCAATCCAAGGTCATTATGGCAATGGCAGGAGATGATCACATTTTCGATCCCTACTACATTTTCCTTAAGATATTTGATCTTTTTACCGTATTCTTCCGGAAGACAATATCCTGTTGTATCAGGAATATTCAATACGGTAGCGCCATTTCTCACGGCTTCGGAACAAACTTTTGCAAGAAATTCATTATCGGTTCTTCCGGCATCTTCCGCGTAAAATTCGACATCATCAACGAAAGTTTTGGCATAGGCAACCGCCTCGCCTGCTCTTTCAATGATCTCGGGTCTGCTGGATTTGAATTTATATTTTATATGAGAATCGGAAGTTCCAATTCCGGTATGTATTCTTGGTTTGCGAGCATACTTCAGCGCTTCGGCAGCAACTCTGATATCGTTTTTTACGGCACGGGTAAGTCCACATACCGTTGCATTTTTAACGAGTTTCGAGATCTCAGTAACCGATTGAAAATCACCAGGGCTTGAAACAGGAAAACCGGCTTCTATAACATCCACGCCCAGTTCATCCAGTCGTGCAGCAATTTTTAATTTTTGTTGGGTATTCAATTTACAGCCTGGAACCTGCTCTCCATCACGCAAGGTAGTGTCGAAAATTTCTACTTTTTCTGTGCTCATATGAGATTTTTTTTGCTTTATCTTTAACTAATGTATTGGAAAACATAGGTTGTCCTTAAGATTCTGCCTACGTCATTACGATACTTGAAATTAGTTTTTAAGAATATAAGCCCCAGTATAACAGGGTTTTGCAGACATTCTCGTTACAATGACCAATGACCTGACTGAAAATTTATTTTCTCTCATAAAATCCCTTTCGGCCTCTGAAAAAAGGCAGTTTTCCCTGTATGTGGGCCGCATTGGGGTAAATTCAGACAGTAAATTCCTGAACCTTTATAAAGTCATTCTGAAGCAAAAGAGATATGATGAGGCTGAGATCCTGAAAAATACTCGCATCAGCAAACAGCAATTATCTAATGTAAAGACGCATCTTTATAAGCAGCTTCTTATCTCCTTAAGACTGAACCCTGCTCACCAGGATGTGCCGGTCCAAATACGGGAGCAGCTGGATTTCGCATATATTTTATACCATAAGGGCTTATACAAACAAAGTTTGAAGATCCTGGATAAGGTTAAATCAACTGCCCTTACCTACGAAGAAAAGAATGTGGCTTACGAGATACTTGAGCTCGAGAAGATCATCGAATCTCAGTATATCACCCGGAGTATCAAGAACCGGGCGGAAACCCTGATCAAGCAAACCGAAGAACTCAATAAGCTCAATGTAATTTCAGGTAAACTTTCTAACCTCTCCCTGGAGCTATATTCGATCTTTCTGAAAATGGGTTATTGCCGAACAAAAGAAGAAGCCGAGGGGATAAAGGACTATTTTCAGAAGCAACTACCTGAATATGATTTTTCAGAATTGGGCTTCCGGGAAAAGCTTTGGCTATATAAGGCCCACTTGTGGTACAGCTTTTTGATCCAGGATTTTTTGGGATGTTATCGATATTCCTCCAAATGGAATGATCTGTTTAAGGATTACAACCACCTGATTCCAATTCATCCGGTTTCTTATTTGAAAGGGAATCATTATTTGCTGGAATCGCTTTTTTACCTGAGCCACACAGAGCTTTTTGAAGAGACCTTAAAGCACCTGGAGGATTCGCTTCGGGATCCTAGAATTCCCCATGATGATAATATTTCGGCTCTGGCATTTTTATATGTCTATTCCAATAAGTTGAATTTGCGCTTTATGAAGGGTGAATTCGGAAACGCCGATGAGCTGGTTGAAAAGATCAATCAGAAAATAGCCAAATTCCGTGGAAGGCTGGATGAACACCATATTATGGTATTTTACTATAAAATTGGCTGCCTTTATTTTGGTGACGGTGACAATAAGAAATGTATTGAATACCTTAAAAAGATTATCACCAATAAATCGCTGGAAATGCGGGAAGACCTGATGTGTTTTGCGCGTATTCTTAATCTGGTGGCGCATTATGAGGCCGGTCTTGATTACCATCTGGACAGTTTGGTGAAGTCTACTTATAAGTTTCTTATCAAGATGGATGACCTTCATGAGGTACAAAAGGAAATGATTAGATTCCTGAGGAATATGCCGGATGTTTCTCCTTTGAATATCAAGGATGAATTCAGAAAACTACATGCAAAACTTAAAAAATTCGAAGATCATCCCTACGAGAAAAGAGCATTCTTATATTTGGACATCATTTCATGGCTGGAAAGCAAGATCGAAAATCGGCCGGTTAAAGCCATTATGAAAGAGAAAAGTAAGGCCATATCGAGATAAAACTAAAGAGATTTGCCTCAGAAGAATCAGCATGTAATCAATATTCTGCAGCTTAACCTCGCCGTGATGCTGATCAGCACCTCGGGAGCCCTTGGGAGATATATCACCCTGCATCCTGTTTTCACCATTTTCTATCGCTGTGTCCTCGCGGTGGTCATCTTTTATCTTTTTTGCAAATGGCAAAAGATCTCTCTTAAAGTTGATAATAAACGGGATCTTCTGAAAATGATCCTGGGAGGAATTCTAATGGGTGGGCACTGGATCACTTATTTTTATTCCCTTCAATACAGTAGTGTGGCGATCGCCTTGTTATCCTTATTTACCTACCCGGTTATTACTGCATTTTTAGAACCGGTGTTGTTCAGGGTCAAATTCAATAAAGTACATATTGGCCTGGGATTGCTGGTGCTGGCCGGAATCTATTTCCTTAGCCCTGAATTCGATCTTGAAAATGACTATTTTATCGCTATCCTGTTCGGGATCGCTTCGGCAGTATTTTATTCCTTCCGAAACTTATTAATGAAGCGAGAGGTAGAGCGATATAATGGCACGGCCCTAATGTTTTACCAGATCCTGGTAGTAGCCATTTGCCTTTTTCCTTCAGTTTTCGTCAGCGAAATTGAACTGGTTTTAAGTCAATGGAAACCGCTTCTGCTTTTGGCGGTACTCACAACATGTGTAGGGCATACCTTATTTTTGAAAAGCTTTAGGAATTTCAGTATTACCGCGGCCAGTATTATGAGCAGTATTCAGCCGGTTTATGGGATCATCCTGGGAATGATCTTTTTAAATGAATTCCCCGGTGTGAATACCCTGATAGGGGGATTACTGATCCTGAGTGCAGTGGTCATTGAAAGTTTGATGTCCATTCGCAATAATAAGCCCAATAAAACTTAAAGACAGGCATCCCAGATCGGGTCTGGGGGAGTAGGAGCAACCACATGAACCGGAACTTTTTTAACCGGATGCTCGAATCTTAATTCCCGGGCATGCAGGTGAATACTTGCATCTTTATTGCTTCGATCAAAACCGTACTTCAGGTCGCCTTTAATGGGACATCCAATTGCAGAAAGCTGACTCCTTATTTGGTGATGTCTCCCGGTTTCCAGGTCGATCTCCAGCAAGTAATAATTATTGAGCTCTTTTATTAGCTCATAGTGGAGAATGGCTTTTTTGCTGTCTGGCACTTCCTTGATGTGGGCGTAGGATTTATTCTGTTTTGGGTTACGTTTAAGAAAATGAACCAACCGGTCTTTTTGTTTTGGAGGAGGGTTTTTAACTACAGCCCAATAGGTCTTTTGCGCATCTTTATTCTGAAATAATTTATTCAGTCTCGGTAAAGCTTTGGATGTTTTCGAAAAAAGAACGATCCCACTGGTAGGCCTGTCTAACCTGTGAACCACACCCAGGTAGACATTCCCTGGCTTGTTGTATTTTTCTTTCAGAAATGACTTTACGACTTCGCTTAAAGGTTTGTCCCCAGTCTTATCACCCTGAACAATATCCCCGGGCCGTTTGTTTACTATAATGACATGGTTGTCTTCATACAGAACCTGAAGATTTTCCTTATTGGAGATTGTTTTTTCTGAACCCAATATTGATGATTTTTTAGAAGTGGACTGTGAGATTAATTCTGAATTTTAGCCATTCCAACCTTCGTATTTCGTCATTCTAACCTCGAACCTCGCTAATATTGTTCCTTATCTGAAGGGAAATCCTTGCTCTTCACGTCATCCTTGTAATTCCTGAATGCATTGGTCATTTCAGTATGCAGATCAGCGTAACGTCTCAGGAAGCGAGGATTGAACTCGTGGGTCATTCCAAGCATGTCATGGACTACCAAAACCTGACCGTCAACACCATTTCCGGCACCAATCCCAATAACGGGGATGCTTACACTTTCAGCAACTTCTTTGGCTAGTTTTGCTGGTACCTTCTCCAATACCAGGGCAAAACAACCTTGTTTCTCGAGCATTTTAGCATCGCTTTTCAATTTATCAGCTTCCTCTTCTTCTTTGGCTCTTACGGTGTAAGTTCCGAATTTATAGATAGACTGTGGAGTAAGACCAAGGTGCCCCATTACCGGGATACCGGCGTTCAGGATGCGTTTGATGCTTTCCTTGACCTCTTTCCCGCCCTCAAGCTTCACTGCGTGCGCACCGCTTTCCTTCATGATCCTGATCGCAGATCTTAAAGCCTCTTTAGGGTCACTCTGGTAACTTCCGAAAGGAAGGTCTACAACTACCAGGCAACGATTTATCGCTCTTACCACACTGGTAGCGTGATAGATCATCTGGTCAAGGGTGATAGGAAGCGTTGTTTCATGCCCTGCCATTACGTTACTTGCAGAATCTCCAACAAGGATCACATCTATCCCGGCCCCATCTACGATCTTTGCCATGGAATAATCATAGGCAGTAAGCATGGCGATCTTTTCACCATTCGCTTTCATATCTACCAGTGATTTTGTGGTGATACGCTTGTATTCTTTTTTAGCAACAGACATCGGCTTGAAATTAAATTTGAGTAAAAGTAGTAAATTCGTGAGCCACATTCAAAACTAGCTTCTAATGAAAAAACTAATTTTACTTAGCTTCTTACTTCTGAATTTTTCGGCTGTTGCACAGTCAAATCCCGAAGATCTCGTAAAGGAATTTTTTAAGGCATTCCATGCCCAGGATACTGTAGCTCTAAAAAAACTGGCACAATTTGGAACCCAAATGGAAACTGCTGCTCTTGATGAGTCAGGAAAAGTGCAATTCAGCTCAATGGAATATGACGAATTCCTCGAAAGAATCGCATCTATTCCCGCTGAAGCAGAATTTGAAGAAGTCCTGCATGAATACCGGGTGGAAAAGAACGGTGTACTTGCCACAGTAACCACGCCTTATAGCTT
This sequence comes from Christiangramia bathymodioli, assembly GCA_009735695.1. GTDB lineage: Bacteria > Bacteroidota > Bacteroidia > Flavobacteriales > Flavobacteriaceae > Christiangramia > Christiangramia bathymodioli. The sequence continues at coordinate 94,138 of SRSL01000005.1, read as the reverse complement.
TTATTTCAACGGAAATTTTTCTCATTGCGGGGTGAATAGCTTCCAAATGGTTAACTTCAATGATACCTGGAAAATCACTTATGTGATCGATACTCGAACCAAAACAGATTGTAAGGAATAAATTAAAAACCGGAAGATCAAAACGCTGATCTTCCGGTTCAAAAAGGCTAGTATTCGGAACCTTAAGGTTTTAAAACCACTCTGAACCTTGCCTTGTTATTCATCATTTTTTCGAAGGCTTCATTTGCCTTGTCCAGCGGAAACTCTTCTATCATAGGTTTGGTGCCGGTCATGGCGCTGAAATTTAGCGTGTCTTCAGAATCCATTGCAGTTCCACTTGGCCAACCAGCTGCCGATTTTCTGCCCATCAATAACTGCATTGGAGAAACTTCAATGGGTTCTCCGGTCGCTGCAACCATTAGCAATTTTCCGTCAATTCCCAGTCCGTCTACTACTGCTGAAATCGCATCGCTGTGCGGAGCTGTAGCAAGTATTAGTTTAGCTCCTCCCAGTTTTTGAAGTTCTTCTGAACCGTCTTTTTCTCCGGTATTGATAAAATGATGGGCGCCCAGTTTGCTCGCCAGGTCTTTTTTATCATCGCTATGCGAAATGGCGACGGTTCTCATTCCCATTTTATTGGCATACTGAATAGCCAGGTGACCAAGCCCGCCAATTCCCTGAACGGCTACCAGGTCGCCAGCCCGGATCCCTGAATTTCGTAAAGCGTTATAAACCGTAATTCCTGCGCATAATAATGGAGCGGCATCGGCTGAAGATAATTCCTCGGGGATTGCTGCGATTGCTTCTTTAGGCGCGGTCATATATTCGGCGTAACCACCGTCATAGGAGATACCACTTATTTTCCCGTTCTGGCAGTTTATAAAATCACCGCGTCTGCAGGGTTCGCATTCAAAACAATGGCCGCCATGCCAGCCAACTCCAACTCGCTGACCTTTTTTCCAGTTAGATACATTCTTTCCTACTTCTTCAACGATTCCAACCACTTCATGGCCGGGAATTCTTGGGTATTCGAGCCCGGGAAATCCTCCTGCCTTTACAAAATTATCGCTATGGCATATTCCGCAGGCTTCTACCTTTATTAGAACTTCATTTTCGGAAGGTTTTGGTTTATCTACCTCCTTAATGATAAAATCGCCTCCGGCTTCTTCAACAACTGCTGCTTTCATACTTCTTTCTTTTAGTTGGTTTTATTTTTGATGAAGGCTCAGTCAAATTTTCCTTGGATGAGCTTCATACATTATAAAAATAATTTGTCGGCAGAAGTTACGAAACGGAAGCCCAAAAATGATTTAAGACTTTGTTAATTAGGAAAGGTTGAACGGTAGTAAAAGAATTAAAACCATGGAATTGTTCATGCTGTGCAGGAGTATTGGCCAGATTAGATTCTTGTTCTCGAGTTTCACCTTTCCGAAGAAAAAACCTGCAATGATCCTCGGGAAGATCATCAGGAACAGTACCAGGTTTAGCTCAAAACTATCTAAATAATTGAAGATATGAACAAAGCCGAACAGGATGGCGCCCCCAATCCAGATGGCTATATAATATCGGTAAAAGTAAAAGCATATTTTTCGGTATAAGCCATCACTGATCAAATTTCCAAGGGCATAATATATAAAGGAGATTGTGCCAAAAAGCAGCAAATATCTTAAACTCCAATGCGCTTCTTCAGGAATGATAACAATTCCTAGCATATAGAGAATAGAACAAATAAAGATCCTAAGGGAGCTTTTGGATGGTTTCAGCAGGCTGCGGAAAATACTTTCCTCTATTATTGGCGCTGCAATTATTGCAAGGAAAGCGAATTTCCATGGGCTTTCATTAAAGATCTCGAGAATTTCGATTTGCTGATACTGGTCAAAATCGAGTTCCAGTACAAAAAGATTGATGATTCCGAGGAGAAAGAAAAAGATAAAATAAGACAGGATCATCAGCATGAAATTCCTGAAAAGGTTCTTCAGCTTAAGATTAAAGTTATTCTCCTTTAAAACATTCAAATTCGATCAATTAACAATCACTCAGGCTTACCTTGACCGCAAGTCCACCTTCTGAAGTTTCCTTGTATTTCTTATTCATATCCTTGGCCGTTTCCCACATGGTCTCGATCACTTTGTCCAGTGGCACTTTTGCTTTGCTGGCATCACTTTCCATGGCGATCTCGGCGGCATTTATCGCCTTGATGGCGCCCATGGCATTTCTTTCGATACATGGAACCTGGACCAGGCCGGCAATAGGATCGCAGGTTAGACCAAGATGATGCTCCATGGCGATCTCGCTGGCCATCAAAACCTGCTCCGGGGTTCCTCCCATTAGTTCGGTAAGACCTCCAGCGGCCATGGCTGAAGATACACCAATTTCTGCCTGGCAACCGCCCATCGCTGCGGAAATGGTCGCTCCTTTTTTAAAGAGACTGCCAATTTCCCCGGCAACCAGCATAAATCTTTTAAGATCTTCGAACGTGGCATCGTGATTTTCGATACACATATAATACATCATTACGGCAGGGACAGTTCCTGCACTACCATTGGTTGGCGCGGTAACAACCCTTCCCAGAGATGCATTTACTTCATTTACGCTAAGTGCGAAACAACTTACCCATTTCAGGATCTGGCGGAATTTCACTTCGGTCTTGCGAATTGCCGGGATCCAGTCTTCGATCCCAGAATATTCGGTATCACCGATCAACCGCTGATGCATTTCAAAGGCACGGCGCTTAACATTGAGTCCGCCAGGAAGCGTGCCTTCGGTATGACAGCCAATGTACATACTTTCCAGCATGACATCCCAAACCTGTTTGAAATTGGCTTCGATCTGTTCATCGGTTCGAAGGGAACGTTCATTTTCCAGCACGATCTCAGAGATGGTCTTATTCTCAGCTTTACAGAATGCAAGCAATTCTGTAGCCTTTTCGATTGGAAAAGGGAACTGCTGGAAATTCTTCATTTTCCTGCTGGCATTCTTGCGTTCTTTTTTTACCACAAATCCGCCGCCGATAGAATAAAAAGAAGAATTGGTTTTTTTTCCGTTTTTCAGCAAGGCACGAAAAGTGATCCCGTTAGGATGGAATTCGAGAAACTTTCGGTTGAACTTAAGATCTTCAGTTATACTGAAAGCGATATCTCTTTCACCGTTCAGAAGAAGTTTACCCGATTCTTTAATGCGTTCTATTTCAGACTCGATAATAGAAATATCCATGGTAACCGGGTCATGCCCCAGCAAACCAAGTAAAGTAGCGATATCGGTAGCATGCCCTTTTCCGGTAAGGCTCAAAGAACCGTAAAGGTCGATATGAATTTTTTCAACCTCATCAAACCTGTCTTTATTTTTCAGTTCAGTGATCCACCTTTGGGCAGCCCTCCACGGGCCAAGGGTGTGGGAACTGGAAGGCCCAACGCCCACCTTAAGCATGTCAAAAACGCTAATGCATTCTATTTTTCGCATTCAGAGTAGAAATTTGAAAGCAAAAATAATGAATTGCTAATCCTGCCCATGAAAAATCGCGAAAATTATAACGTTATAGTTAATGGCCTAAAACCTGCAAATGACAGGCTGTTGATAAAAAGTGACAGTCTGTCAGAAGATTTGCGCTGGCATAATGATTGACTTTCAGTGAGTGTAAAATTGAAAAACTAATCGTAAAAAACAAGTTATATAGTTATGAGTAAAGTAATTGGAATTGACTTGGGTACTACCAACTCCTGCGTTGCCGTAATGGAAGGTAACGAACCAACGGTGATACCTAATGCCGAAGGAAAAAGAACTACACCTTCTGTGATCGCATTCGTTGAAGGTGGCGAAATAAAGGTTGGTGACCCTGCAAAGCGTCAGGCTGTAACCAACCCACAGAAAACTATTTCTTCCATTAAAAGATTTATGGGGAACAAGTTTTCTGAATCTGAAAGAGAAGCGAGTCGTGTACCTTATACTGTAAAGAAAGGTGATAACGATACTCCTCGTGTAGAAATTGATGGTCGTCTTTATACGCCACAAGAGCTTTCAGCAATGGTACTTCAAAAAATGAAGAAAACTGCTGAAGATTACCTTGGACAGGATGTGACCGAAGCGGTTATTACCGTTCCTGCCTATTTTAATGACTCTCAGCGTCACGCTACTAAGGAAGCTGGTGAGATCGCAGGTCTTAAAGTAAGAAGAATTATAAACGAGCCAACCGCAGCAGCACTTGCTTACGGATTGGATAAGAAATCTCAGGATCAGAAGATCGCTGTGTATGACCTTGGTGGTGGTACTTTCGATATTTCTATTCTTGAGCTAGGTGATGGTGTATTTGAAGTGCTTTCTACTAATGGTGATACTCACCTTGGTGGGGATGACTTTGATGAAGTATTGATCGATTACCTTGCAGATAACTTCCAGAAGGCTGAAGATATCGATCTAAGAAAAGATCCTATGGCGCTTCAGAGATTGAAAGAAGCTGCTGAGAAAGCGAAGATCGAATTATCTTCTTCTTCTCAAACAGAGATCAACCTTCCTTATGTAACCGCAACTGCAAGCGGACCAAAGCACCTTGTAGAGACTATCACTCGTTCTAAGTTCGAGCAATTAGCTTCAGAACTGGTAACAAGATCTATGGAGCCTGTAAAAAAAGCACTTAGTGATGCAGGTCTTTCAAAATCTGATATCGATGAGGTAATTCTTGTTGGTGGATCAACCCGTATTCCTAAGATTCAGGAAGAGGTTGAAGCATTCTTTGGTAAGAAGCCTTCTAAAGGTGTAAACCCGGATGAGGTTGTTGCAATTGGTGCAGCTATCCAGGGTGGTGTACTTACAGGAGACGTAAAAGATGTATTGCTTCTTGATGTTACTCCACTTTCTCTAGGTATTGAAACGATGGGAGGAGTTAACACTAAACTGATCGAAGCGAACACCACGATCCCAACTAAGAAGTCACAAACCTTCTCTACTGCAGCTGATAATCAGCCATCTGTTGAGATCCACGTACTTCAGGGAGAGCGTCCAATGGCTGCAGATAACAAGACAATTGGTAGATTCCACTTAGACGGAATTCCACCAGCGCCAAGAGGAACTCCTCAAATTGAAGTGACTTTCGATATTGATGCCAACGGTATCATTAAAGTAAGTGCGACAGATAAAGCAACTGGTAAGTCTCAGGATATCCGTATCGAAGCTTCTTCAGGATTAACCGAAGAAGAAATCGAGAAAATGAAGAAAGAGGCTGAAGCTAATGCTGATGCTGATAAGAAAGCGAAAGAGAAAGTTGATAAGCTTAACGAAGCTGATGCAATGATCTTCCAGACTGAAAAACAGTTGAAAGAATTTGGTGATAAACTTTCTGATGAGAAGAAGAAACCAATCGAGGAAGCATTGGAAGAGCTGAAGAAAGCTTACGAAACTAAAGAAGTTGAAACTATTCAGCCCGCTTTAGACAAGATCAACGAAGCATGGAAAACGGCTTCTGAAGAGATGTACAAAGCACAGGCAGAAGCTCAGGGTGGAGCAAACGGACAGCAAGGTGGACCACAACAAGGTGCAACAGGAGCTGAAGGTGGAGACGCCAAGAGTGGAGATGATGTAGAAGATGTAGACTTCGAAGAAGTGAAGTAATCTTTGAATCACGATAAATCTGAAAAGCCTCGCAGCAATGCGGGGCTTTTTTTTTATGATTGACCTGAACCGTCAAGCTGAACTAGTTTCAGCTTCTCTTAGATCCTGAAACAAGTTCAGGATGACGATTTTTTGAGTAAGTCATTTCGAAGGAGCGAAGCGACTGAGAAATCTGTTTTTTGGATAAAAGATTTCTCCCTTTGGTCGAAATGACCACTGAAGAAACCAATGCATTTATTCGTAATTATTAAACTTTTCTGAAGGATCGGAATTTTCCAAAAGATCCTGAAACAAGTTCAGGATGATGATTTTTTATTATAAGTCATTTCGAAGAAGCTAAGCGACTGAGAAATCTAGCGATTAATAATTAGGAGATTTCTCCCTTTGGTCGAAATGACTCCTTTCATTCATGATCAGGTAATCCTGAGTTTCCTTCTTTTAAACTCACTCCACTCAATTTTCTACGGAATGATTCTTTGATGAAATATTTTAGTATTTCTGAAGCTCTTTCAATGCTCAGTCCATCTTCATGGATATTGGAAATACAGTTACGCCGTTCATCGGTGGTGCCCGGTTTGGGCTGGAAAGTAGAATAAATCCCCATGCTTTTTGGTGAGGAAAGTCCGGGGCGTTCACCTATTAAGACTGCCGTAAATGTTGCGCCGATCTTTTCTGCGATCTCGTCTCCAATGGCTACCCGGCCAAATTTCACCAGGCAAAGTCCGATCCTGTAATCTTTAAGTTTTGGTAGAATTTCTTTTAATAATGGAATGGCCCTTTCATTGATCGCACCTGCGGCGAGTCCGTCGGTGAGAATAAAGAGGATATCAAAATTCCCTTTTTCAGCTTCGGAATTTTCTGCCAGTTTTTTACCAAGATCAGGACGTTTTAAATATTCTTTTCTATCGGAAACTTTGGTTTGAAATTGAAAAACTGGAAGTTCAAATTTTTTAAGTTGCTCAATTAGTTCTTCTTCCATCAGATCTGAATAGATCGCGTCTTTGGTAAATGCATGATCTTCCTGGAAATTCAAAACTTCTTTGGTAGGCAGGCTTCCGCCGGAATTCCCCAAAGCGATCCTGGCTTTGGAAAGCGATCTTAGGTTCGCCCACGGATCCTTCTGTAAATAGGTGCTTTTTGAAATCTCCTTTTTCATCATTTCAGCTTTAAGATGGATTCAGGAATTTCCAGCCTGTTTCCCTGCTCATCAAAAATTCCCATTTTGAGCAGCCATTCCTCAAACTCTGGTGCAGGACGTTTATTTAATACTTTTCGCAGGTACATGGCATCATGAAAGGAAGTCGACTGGTAATTCAGCATAATATCGTCTGCTCCTGGCACGCCCATAATGTAGTTGCATCCAGCAACGCCTAAAAGAGTCAGCAAGGAATCCATATCATCCTGGTCTGCTTCTGCATGATTGGTATAGCAAACATCACAGCCCATTGGTAGACCAAGTAATTTTCCGCAGAAATGATCTTCCAGGGCGGCACGTATGATCTGCTTTCCGTCATATAAATATTCGGGACCAATAAAACCGACTACTGTATTTACCAGGAAAGGATCAAATTTTCGAGCCACTGCATAAGCCCGGGCTTCAAGTGTTTGCTGATCGACTCCATGGTGCGCATCGGCTGAAAGGGAAGATCCCTGGCCGGTTTCAAAATACAGCATTTGATTGCCGATGGTGCCACGACCTAATTCCTTCCCGGCCTCATGAGCCTCTTTAAGCAAATTGAGATCGATTCCGAAGGAGGAATTGGTTTTTTCAGTCCCGCCGATAGATTGAAAAATGAGATCTACCGGAGCTTTATCGATAATTTCCAGTGTGGTGGTTAGATGACTTAAAATACAATTCTGAGTTGGGATCTCGTATTGTTGCCTGAAATCATCCAGTTGTTTTAATAATTTGGAAACCTCCTGCGGATTATCGGTAGCCGGGTTAATTCCTATCACCGCATCACCACAGCCGTACATGAGTCCGTCGATGATGCTGGCGGCAATCCCTTTGGGATCATCTGAAGGATTATTGGGTTGTAAGCGAACCGAAAAATGCCCTTTTTTACCCACCGTATTTCGGAATTTGGTGACCACTTCAATCTTTTGTGCAACATAGATAAGATCCTGGTTGCGCATGATCTTGGAAACGGCGGCGACCATTTCGGGAGTTAATCCAGGTGACAGCTTTTTAATAATTTCACCATCTACTTCATAGGAAAGCAGGTAATCTCTGAAATCGCCAACTGTCAGGTTTGAGATCGGTTTAAAGGCTTTTGCGTCATGATCATCAATAATCAGCCGGGTAACTTCATCCTTTTCATACGGGATCAACAGCTCGTCAAGGAAGGTTTTCAATGGAATTTCGCTCAGACAATACTGCGCGGCAATACGCTCTTTGTTATCTTCAGAGATAATTCCGGCCAGTGCATCGCCAGATCGTTCCGGAGTCGCTTTTGCCAGAACCATTTTGAGATCCTCGAATGAGTAAGTTTTTCCGCGAAGAGTGAATTTATACGCCATAGTTCCTTGATACTGAACTTAAATTACAAAGTTTCAGTGACGAGGAAGCAGCACAGGAGGTTTTTTAAGTTTTATTTAATCCTCTGAAAAACAGATTATGCCATTAGCGTGTAAATATAAATTCCGGCGAAAATTATCAGGATGGCAAAGCAAACCATGCTGAAAATTCTGTAGGTTCTTCCGGGCCGGTCAGCAGCCGGCATCTGGTTTCCAGTAACGATCCTGTAATTGAACCAGGCGATAACGGGTGCCGAAAGGAATGAGATGGCCGTGGCAAAATCAATCAGTGTCGTAAAGGATGTTCCGAAGAAATACAGGATGAGAAGAGCCAGAAGGGGAATCAGGAAAACATAGATTTTATAGTTTCTCCACCTGTGATCTTTTAGTTGGGTTTTGCCAGAATTATTTTCGGCAAGAATTTCAGAAATTACTCTTGGAAAAGCGTCCGTAACCGCAAGAGTCGTGGAGAACATCGCGATAAAAGCGGCTATTCCAACCACTGGTCTGCTCCAGTTACCAAGCGTTTTTCCGTACATATCTATCAGCTGACCCGAAAATTCCACGCCATTATTTGAGAAACTGAGTCCGCTACCAAACATGATCAAAGCTCCCATGAGCAGGAACAGGATTCCGATGATCGCCGCAGCAAAAAAGCCGATATTAAAATCGGTGAAGGCATCTTTAACGCTCGTACTTCTTTTATTCTTTTCAGCCTTTTCCCTGGTCCAGATAGAGTGCCAGACTGAGGCATCCAGGGGGATGGGCATCCATCCCATAAAAGAAATAATAAATGCGATCCCGGCTTTATTCCAGATATCGGGAGCGGTATACGAAAGTGCATTATCGAGCCTACCATCGCCAAAAGCGAAAATAACAGCAGATAAAGTTGCGATCGCGAGAAGGCTAATGATCACTTTCATCGTTGTATCCAATGCGGAATATTTGCCAATTAGAAGTAAAGCGATGCAAATTCCAAGAACGATAAAACTCCAGTTAAAAATGGACCAACCCATGCTAAAAAGTTCTTCTGCTAGCCCAGCGGAAACTATGGTAACTGCCGCCTGTATGATAAACATGGTACCTACGGTAACCAGTATAAAAATACGATAAGGCCATTTGCCCAATTTCCGGTAACCGGTTACTAAATGATTCCCGGTCGCTGCCGCGTATCGAGGCCCGAATTCCAGAAATGGATATTTGGTCGCACAGGCCAGGACCAAGACCCAGATTAAAAGAAAACCATAATCTGCACCAGCACGGGTAGACTGCACAAGATGCGAAACTCCAATTGCCGCTCCAGCGAGAAGAAATCCGGGACCTATACTTTTTAAAAATGAGGTTTTTGAAGAAGGGGGCTGGCTCATGTTGGTTTTCTGAAAAATATATTTGATAATTAAATTTCCAGGATCAAATAAATATAAAATTGAACATATTAAATAATTTATTCAAAGATTCTCAATCATCTACAGGTAAATTTTATTAAATAAAGGACAGGAAGATCTTCAGATGAATTTGTTTTAGGTTGAGCAATCGGCCAAAATCCTTTATCTTCAGCAACTCAATTCTTAAATTCTTAAACATGAAGAAAATTACCTGGGCATTTTTGCTCTTGTTTTTTATTAATTTTTCCGGAATGGCGCAGGACAAGGAACTGGCTCCTGTGACCGGGACGGTGGCAATAACCAATGTCACGATCGTTCCTAAGCCGGGTGAAAGGATCGCGAAGGGAACCGTTCTCGTCAGGGATGGTCTTATCGAGGCGGTTGGTACGAACGTAAAGGTTCCACCGGGAGCCCGAATTGTCAAAGCAGACAGCATGCACCTTTATCCAGGATTTATTCTGGGACTTTCTCATGCGGGTATCAAAATGCCTGAAAATAAGGAAGCCCAGAATGCTAAAGTCGAGGATCCGGGAAATCCGCCAAACGAACTTGCCGGAATAACTCCAGAAAGAAAGGTATACCAGTATCTATCTATGGGAGAGAAGTCGGTGGCCGACTGGAGAGAAGCTGGTTTCACCGTGGCTCAGATCGCTCCCTCTGGTGGCATGCTACCTGGAAGCACCTCCATAATATTACTAGGCGGAAATATGGATAATCCCATCATAAAAGCCGAAACTGGTTTGTATTCTACTTTCGATGGGGCGCGTCGTATGTATCCCGCCACTGTCCTTGGGGTGATGGCTCATTACCGACAATTATATAGGCAGGCAGATCAGGCTATGAATTATTCGAATGCTTTTGATGAGGATCCTTCCGGTAGAAAGCGTCCAGCAAAGAACAGGACACTTGAAGCATTTTATCCAGTCATTAAGAATCAGGTTCCGGTATATTTTAAAACTGAAGAAGTTCTTGAAGCTCAGCGTGCGATGCTTCTGAAAAAGGATCTTGGTTTCGACCTTGTTTTAACCGAATTGAAAGAAGGTTGGGACCTGGTTGAAGATGTGAAATCTACTAATTCCAAAGTACAGTTTAGCCTGGATCTTCCGAAATGGGATGAAAAGAAAAAGGATTCTTCAAAAACAGAAAATAATTCTGAAGAGAAAACCCAGCTTGAGAAAAGAAAACAGGAGTTCCTTAAGAAATATTACTCTCAAATGGCCGATTATGCTGCAGCCGGGATCCCTTTTTCTTTTTCGGGTGTAGACGTAAAGCCTCAGGATGTTCAGAATAAGCTTCAGAAGATCGTTGAAAATGGATTAAGTTCAGATGCAGCCCTGGCAGCTCTAACTACCACTCCTGCAAATCAGGCCGGTCTTGGAAAAAGCATTGGAAGTGTGGAAAAAGGCAAACTTGCCAACCTTTTGATCTCCAATAAACCTTATTTTGAAAAGGACGCTAAGATCAAATACGTGATGATCGAAGGTAAACTTTACGAATATGATCTGAAAGAATCCAAAAAACCTGATGCTGAAGTGATGGATATCGTAAGCGGAGAATGGACCTATGAGGCCGAAACTCCTGCCGGAACCATGACCGGAACCATTTCCATTCTGAAAGATGAGGGTGGAGACTTTTCAGGCACTATCTACAACAGCGTAACCGGGGAGGAACAAACCTTAAGAAGTATCCAAATTTCAGGAGATGTGCTTTCATTTGCGTTTAGCGTGACTTACCAAAGTCAGAATCTGGATATCGAAACTTCCCTAACTATTTCAGGAGAAAGTTTTGAAGGTTTTATGGAAATAGCCGGCAGCGGTGAGAGTTTCCCGGTTGAAGGAAGTAAAGTTCCTGCCAAGAGCAAATAATTCAGGAGATTTCAAACACAGAATATTCAAGAAATGAAAAAACAATTAATCTTTATAATGATACTTCAGTTCGTTGTGGCCTCGATCTGGGCACAAACGAAAAAAGGAGAAGTATTGATCAAAAATGCCACGGTGATCACGATTACCGATGGTACCAAGGAAAATACCGATGTTTATATCAAGGACGGGAAGATCGCTAAAATTGGAACCGATCTTTCAGCTTCATCGAATGCGCCCGTTGTAGATGCAACCGGGCAGTACGTGATGCCGGGGATCATCGATGCCCACTCGCATATCGCGCTGGATGCGGTGAATGAAGCTACCAGCCCGGTAACTGCCCAGGTTTGGGTAGGGGATGCGCTGGATCCGTTCGACGTTTCCATTTATCGCGCGCTTGCAGGTGGAGTTACCATCTCTCATGCGATGCACGGATCGGCTAACGCCATCGGTGGTCAAAACGAAACCATTAAACATAGATGGGGAACTGTAAAAATGGATGACCTGCGTATGGAAGGAGCGCCTAGAACCATCAAATTTGCTTTGGGTGAGAACCCAACCCGTGTTCATGGAGCCGGTAACAATATCGTGCCGCGTACCAGAATGGGAGTAGAGCAGGTATTCAGAAGAGCTTTTTCTGAAGCTAAAGAATACATGGAAAAATGGGATGAATACAATGCGAATAAGAACAAAAGAGGTTATAAGGGAATGGCTCCTGAGTATGACCTTCAGAAAGAGGTGATCGCCGATATTCTTAGGGGAGAGATCATCGTTCACTGTCATTCGTATCGTGCCGATGAGATCCTGATGCTAATGGACGTTTTCAAGGATTACGGAGTTGAAAAACTGGTTTTCCAGCACGTAAATGAAGGATTTAAGGTAGCGCCTGAACTGGCAGAATTTGGAGCAGGGGCTTCGGTTTTTGCCGACTGGTGGGCATACAAATTCGAGGTTTACTACTCAACGGCCTATAACGCAGCTATCCTGACCAAAAACGGGGTGACTACTTCTATCAATTCAGATAGTGGAGAATTGATCAGGCATTTATACCACGAGGCGGCCAAGACCCAGAAGTATGGCGATCTTACCGATGATGAAGCATTAAAGCTTATCACGCTGAATCCTGCCAAGCAACTTGGAATTGATGACCGTGTTGGTTCGCTGGAAGTTGGAAAGGATGGAGACGTGGTGATCTTCAAGAATCATCCTCTTTCGATTTACGCGGTACCGCAAATGACCTTTGTAGACGGAGTGAAATACTTCGATATCAACGATGACCAGGATGATATGCGTATTTATGTAGATCCAAGCGAGGATATCGATGTGATGAGAAGCAGGACCGAACACGAAAAATGTATGGCCAATGCTGAATGGTTCCTAACTAACTAAAAGAAAATGATGAAAAAACTAAGTTTTATATTATTTATAGCGATACTAGGTGTTTGTTCAGCCCAGAACCCAAAGGCTGAAAATGGCAGTTTTGCACTGATGAACGCCACGATACATACGGTAACTAATGGTACGCTCGAGAATTCCAATATTTTGATCAAAGACGGGAAGATCGCGAAGATTGGTGAACTGGGCTCTTTGGGAGCCGATGTTGAAAAGATCGATTGCAGCGGTTTGCACGTTTTTCCAGGAATGATAGACAGTGGAACGTCACTTGGACTTGTTGAGGTAAGCTCGGTAGACCGAACCGATGACTCCAGGGAGATCGGAAATGTGATCCCGCACATGAAAGCTTTAACGGCGGTGAATCCTAATTCGGCTCTGATCCCTGTAACAAGGGTAAGTGGGGTAACAACTGCTCTTACTGTGCCTGAAGGCGGATTGTTCCCAGGGCAGGCGGCCCTTATCAATCTTCATGGATATACTCCAGATCAAATGTCCACAGGATTTTCTGCGGCTGTGATGAATTTTCCATCTTCCGGAAAAAGAGGCTGGTGGGACAGGCGTTCCGACGAAGAGATCGAAAAAGAGACCAAGGAGAATATGAAAGAACTGGCCGATATCTGGAGCAAGGTGGAGCAATACCATGAGCTGGATAGCATTAAAGCCAATGGAGGAACTTCGGTAAATATGGATTACTATCCAGAAATGAAGGCCTTACTTCCTGTTTATCGCAAGGAAGTGCCGTTAATGATCGAAGTGAACAAGGAAAAAGATATAAGAAAAGCACTGGAATGGGTTGAGAAAACCGGAGTTCGTGCCATTTTCACCGGAGTGGAGGAAGGTTTCCGTGTTGCCGATGAGATCGCTGAAGCCGGAATCCCAGTGATCGTAGGTCCAACACTAAGTACTCCTGCCAGAGATTATGATCGTTACGACAGGCCATATACCAATCCGTCGGATCTTTTGAAGGCAGGTGTAAAGGTGGCAATCAGGACTTCTGAAGCCGAGAATGTTCGTAACCTTCCATATAATGCCGGTTTTGCGGCAGCTTATGGAATGAGCGAGGAAGAGGCTTTCAAAGCTATTACCATAGTTCCTGCAGAATTGTTCCAGGTATCCGACAAACTCGGATCGCTGGAGGAGGGCAAGCAAGCCACCCTGTTTATTTCAACAGGACATCCTTTTGAGACTTCAACCGATATTGAACAGGTGTTCATCAACGGCTGGAAGATCCCAATGCAAAGCAGGCATACCGAGCTTTACGAAGAATTTCTTCAAAGAAGTCCGGGTCTTGAAAAATAGGATCCTAAATTTGAGAATTGAAAAGCGCGACCCTGGGTCGCGCTTTTTTATTTGGCGATATCGGTGATGATATCCCGGTTCACTTCATGACCGCCATCAAAAGGTAGGATCTCCAGGTTTTTGGGAAAAAGTTTATGAAGGCGTTTTTCTTCGGTTTTAAAGGTTTCGGAATCCAGGTATTCATCTTCAGTACCGTAAATGAATTTGATTTCAGATTCTGAAAGATGTTCAAAATCATCTGTTGTATGCTCCTGCGGAATTTTGCCCGAATGAAGGATAAGCTTACCGCACTTGATTTTTCGCCTTGCCACGAAGCGGGTAGCCACTGAAACTCCCTGGGAATACCCGAAAATATACAGATTTTCTACTTCAGATAAATTTTCAGCTTCAAATACGACATCGAGGTAATTCAACATATTTTCTATTTCCTGTTCCAGGTTTTCCCGGGTGAGCCAGGAGGCTCCAACATGGCGGTATTCACCGTTAAGGTAATATTTTGACTGGGCCTGTGGGGCGATGACATAATTCTCTTCGGAATCCAGGTGTTTAAAATATTTCAGAAAGTACCGGCTCAGGTATCCAATACCGTGAAAGGTCAGCCAGATATTTTTGGTATTCGCGGTTCTTTTGTTTAAGGATGAATAGGTATTTGAAATCGTATAATAAAGCGTATTCTCTTTATGCATGTTGTTTCGGGTTTCGTACTTTTACAAAGTAACCAATCATTTATAAAATGACGAAAGATGAGATGCTCGAGCTTTCCAGGAAGGTGTGTAAAAATACCCTTATGGAAACGCTGGAAATTGAATTCACCGAAATTGGAGAGGATTATTTAATAGCCCGCATGCCGGTAAACTCCAGGGTGCATCAACCAGACGGGGTTCTGCATGGGGGAGCCAGCGTGGCCCTGGCGGAAAGTGTGGGTAGCATGGCTAGTTATGCATTCCTGGATAGCGAAAATTTCTTTGTGAGAGGAATAGAGATCTCTGCGAATCATCTAAAGAGCATTAAAGAAGGGTGGGTATTTGCCAAAGCCACCTTTATTCATAAGGGAAGAACCACCCAGCTTTTTGAGATCAGAATCACCGATGAGGCCGCTAACCTGATTTCAATCGTGAAATTAACAACTATCTCGCTGCCAAAAGATAAGAGATGATACAGGAAGCTGAATTCTATAATAAAATAAGTGAGCAGCTTAAAGCCAGAAAAGCGGTTGTGGCCTATTCCAGACCAGGGGATCACCTGGTAAAGGCTATTCTTCAAAATGATAATAAAACTCATCAATTAAAAGATTTCAATGAAAGCGGATTCGTATTCGCGCCTTTTAAGGCAGATGAAGCGGCTTATATTATTCCTTCGGAAGGATCTGAATTCCTGGAATTTGACAATAAGGATGCGGAAGATATCGATAGTGAGCTTTTCGAATCCTTCCCGCTCCCAACCGATTTTGAGCTGATGGAAGAAGACCAGAAAGTTCATGAAAAACTGGTGCAAAAAGGTATTGATCGAATTAAAGCAGGCGAGTTTCAGAAGGTGGTGCTGGCAAGATCGGAAAAAGTACAGGTGCATGACCCGGATCCACTCAGGATCTTTAAAAAATTGCTGAATAAATATTCCGAAGCTTTCGTTTATTTATGGTCTCATCCCGAAACCGGTACCTGGCTAGGTGCGACTCCTGAAACCTTGCTAAGATCGGAGCGAAATAAATTCCATACGATGGCCCTGGCCGGGACCCAGCTTTACAAGGGTGAAGAAAACGTGGAATGGGGTCAGAAAGAGGTCGAGGAACAGGCTTTCGTTACCGATTATATCGTGGAATCCCTGAAGAGCTTAAAAGGTGTAGCAGACCTGGAAGTTTCTGAGCCATATTCTTCAAGAGCCGGCAGCCTGCTGCATATTCGAACCGATATTTCCGGGAAAATGAATGATGCAGAAGATCTGGGCGAAGTGATCTCAAGCCTGCATCCAACACCCGCTGTTTGCGGAATGCCCAAACAGCAAGCGCTTCAGTTCATTTTAAAGAATGAAGGGCATGAGCGGGAATACTATTCTGGTTACCTGGGAGAACTGAATATGAAATCGACGACTCACCGTAGCGGTAACAGGAGAAACCAGGAAAACAGGCAATTTTCAGCCATTTCCAAAAAAACCGAACTATTCGTAAACCTGCGATGTATGAAACTCAGGGAAGGCCAGGCCAGGATTTATATTGGCGGCGGAATTACCAAAGATTCCAATGCTGCCGATGAATGGATGGAGACCGTGAATAAATCGCAGACCATGAAAGCGGTGCTTGTTAAATAAGCTCAAAAAGCTTCCGGCAAATACGCTGTAAATTGTAATTTTGGGCATCTATGAAATATTCCAAGATTCCTGTCGCTCGTTCTGTGGTGGCCCTTTGTGTCGCCAAGGATATTAAAAATGTGGTAATTTCTCCGGGCTCCCGTAATGCCCCGCTCACCATTGGCTTTACTCATCATGATGAGATTAATGCCTATAGCATCGTTGACGAGAGATGCGCTGCCTTTTTCGCCCTCGGAATGGCCCAGCAGTTGAAAAAGCCAGTTGCTTTGGTGTGTACTTCGGGTTCAGCCTTGCTTAATTACTATCCGGCGATTGCAGAGGCTTTTTACAGCGATATTCCGTTGGTGGTCATTTCTGCCGACAGGCCTGTTGAACGTATAGACATTGGGGATGGGCAAACCATTCGCCAGAAGAATGTTTTTCAGAATCATATCCTGTATTCTGCCAATTTATATTCTGAACTGGTTCTGGAAGATAAAGCTATAGACCCGAAACTTCAGCAGAAGCAATTCGAGGCGCAAAAACATAACGAACGGGAGATTAATCTTGCTCTCAATAAGGCCATTGAAGGCAGCGGCCCGGTACATATAAATGTTCCTTTTTATGAGCCTTTATACGATACGGTTGAGGATATTGAAGTTTCTCCGCTGCAAATCCTGCCAGAATTAAGAGAAAAGCATTATTCCGAAAATCAGTTGAAGGCTTATGCCGATGTCTGGAATAAGGCAAAAAGGAAAATGGTGATCGTTGGGGTTGCCCAGCCCGATGCGGTTGAGCAGCAATTTCTGGATAAACTGGCCCGCGATCCCGGGACCATCGTTTTTACTGAAACCACCTCCAACATGCACCAGGAGGAATTCTTTACCCGTATCGATACCATTATTGGTCCAATTGAAAAGGATGAGAACAGGGAAGAACTGTTCCAGATGTTGAAGCCTGATATTCTGCTCACCTTCGGTGGAATGATCGTATCCAAAAAGGTCAAGGCCTTCCTTAGAAAGTACAATCCTGCCCATCACTGGCATGTAGATCCCAAAAAAGCCTACAATACCTTTTTCTGTCTCAATAAACATTTCGAAACGGAAGTGAACGATTTTTTCCGGGCTTTTCTTCCGCTTACTGAAAATTCTGAAGGTGATTACGGTGATTACTGGAAAGAAGTGCGATCCAGAAGGCAAAAGCGGCATGAAGAATATATGGCCGAGATCCCGTATTCAGATCTGAAAGCCATGCAACAGGTGGTGCCGGTGGTGCCGAAAGAGGCCATCGTTCATTTCGGGAACAGTTCGGTAATCAGGTATGCACAATTATTTCAGTGGTATCCCGAACTTAAGATCTATTGTAATCGCGGAACCAGTGGTATCGATGGCAGTACTTCTACCGCAGTAGGTGCGGCGGCGGTTTCAAGCGATCCCGTGTTGATGATCAGCGGGGACCTTAGTTTTTTCTACGACAGCAATGCGCTTTGGAATAATTATATTCCCTCAAATTTCAGGATCATCGTCCTGAACAATAATGGTGGCGGTATTTTCAGGATACTTCCGGGGAAAAAGAATTCAGAAAATTTTGACACCTATTTTGAAACTATTCACGACCTGAAGGCAAAACCGCTTTGTGACCTGTATGACTTCGAATATCGAAAGGCCAGCAACGAAGTTGAAGTGAAGGAGAACCTTAAAGATTTCTTTGATGCCTCTGAAAAACCACGTCTGCTTGAAATTTTTACTCCTCGAAAGGTCAATGACGAAGTGCTGCTGGAATACTTTAATTTTATGAAATCTTAAGTTTAGGCTAACATTTGTTCAGAAACATTTTGGCTATATTCTCGATCAACTAAAATGTAATATTATGAGCAAACTTGATGAAAAAGTAGGTAAGTATCTGGACGACCTAAAATCGAAAGTAGGCGAAAGCAGTCCAGATGTAGATCTTTTAAGGAAGATCGCAGAATCCATGGGGCCTAGTATCTATAATTCTGATGCCGAGACGGTTTCCAGTTCCAGTGAATCTGAAGTAGAAACCGTAAAGAAGAACTTCGTGATGAAGAAACTCGGGATTACCGATGAAAGCAAGGCAAATGAAGCCGTAAATCAGGTTCTGGAAAAATATGGTAAATCAAACCGAAACAAGTATCGCGTGGTGATCTACTACTTGCTTACCAAACATTTTGGCAAGGAAAGCCAGTTCAAATAAAAATTTGTTTCCATGTAAAAAGATCCGTTTACGGGATATTCCTGTAATCGGATCTTTTTCTATATGATTAAGATTATCTTTGTGCACTTAATTTTAAAATTATGATCCAGCTAGGAGATTTTCACGAACTTATTATCAGACGCTCAACCGACTTTGGGGTTTATCTCGAAAACCAGGAAGGCGACGAGGTACTCCTACCTAATAAATACGTTCCCGAAAACTGGAAACCTGAAGAGATGATCAGGGTTTTTGTATATCTGGATCACGAAGAGCGACCGGTGGCCACCACGCTGGAACCTAAGATCAAGTTGGATGAATTTGGCACTCTGCAATGCGTAGACGTGAATAAATACGGAGCCTTCCTGGACTGGGGGCTTGAAAAACACCTTTTTGTTCCATTTAAAGAGCAGGTGGTTCCAATGCAGAAAGGGGAAAATTATCTCGTTTTTTGTTATCTGGATCTGGAAACCGAAAGACTGGCTGCTTCCTCAAAAGTTCATGCCTTTTTAGATAATTCCACGCTAACGGTAGAACCTTTTGAAGAGGTAGAACTCATAATTAGCAACAAAACAGAATTGGGTTACAACGTCATTATTAATGGCCTGCACCTTGGTTTGATGTATGAAGATGAAGTTTTCAAATCGATAAAAGAAGGCGATCGGGTAAAAGGATGGATCAAAAAGATCCGGAAAGACAATAAAATTGATGTGGTACTTCAGCGGCCGGGATACCGAAGCATCGAGCCTAATGCTCAAAAGGTGCTGGATAGGCTGAAGGATGCGGGAGGATTTCTAGATCTTTCAGATAAATCTGATCCGCAGGAAATTCAGGCAAGGTTACAAATGAGCAAGAAAAGCTTCAAGAGAGCTGCAGGAAGTTTATATAAGCAGCGAATGATCGAGATCAAAGAAGATGGGATACACCTGAAGGATCAGTAATCGAAACGGGTGTAATAGCGTTGTTGCATTCCGAAGCCGCGGTAGTTATAATTGTTCAGAAAAGGATTTGCGTAGTAAGGATTATTAAAGATGTCATTCTGATCCCTTAACCTGGGGTCCAGGCTTATCTCCATGAATTTCTTTTCCTTTTTGGCGTAGGGCAGTGGAGAACCTAATTCCACTTTGCGCTGGATCTTAGACCGATTCGTCTGGTCTATTATTGCGACCATATCGATTTGCTGCCCGGGGTCATATTCCTTTAAATGAAGGAAGCTACCATCTGGTAAATTAAATTTCGATTCGGTTTGCCAGGTGAAACCTATTTCTTTCCAGCTGTTCTCGATTCCGCGATTGCTGATCTCAAAATCCTCACGATCCCAGTATTCCTGAGCATTCACGCCCAGACTAACAAATAAGATACTGAATAGAATTCTGAATTTCATGGTTCAATTTTTACTAGCTCGATCAAAAATGATGCAAATAGATAACAAAATTAAGGATAAAATTAATTTTATTAAAGCCGATTTTTTAGCTGAAAGGGTTATTTTCGTCATTAATTTTATTCAATACAAAACAATCTTATGAAAAAGACATTATTTTTTCTGTTCGTTGCCGTGATCTCTTTCGGTGTTCAGGCCCAGGAAACCAATACCAAACAGGCTAAAGCCATCAAACTTATTGAAATGACCTCTGGTCAGCAATTCGATATTATGACCGAACCTTTGGTAAATATGGTTCCAGAAGCAAACCAGGAGGCTTTTAAAAAAGAATTGAAGGCGAGTACTGGAGAGCTTTACAAAAAACTGGCAACTGTCTACACCGATAATTTCAGCGAAGAGGAACTGGATCAAATCCTGGCCTTTTATGATACTCCGGTAGGAGAAAAAATGGTAGCGACCACTCCAGAACTTACTAAAAATGTTATGGAAATAGGTCAGGCATGGGGTCAGGAACTTCAGCCACTTATCATGAAGTACACGAACTAGGAAATTCAAAAAGCATTTTTAATAGCCTTCTGAAATCAGGAGGCTTTTTTTATGGCTTTTTATACTGAAACGAAAAGGCTATTTTTACCTTAAAATTTATATCATGTCAAAGATCGAATGGAAGACCGTAAAGGAATTCGAAGATATCACCTATAAAAAGGCCAATGGAGTGGCCAGGATCGCGTTTAACAGGCCAGATGTGCGCAATGCTTTCCGGCCAAAGACAACTTCAGAGCTGCTGCAGGCTTTTCATGATGCCAATGAAGATACTAGCATTGGAGCCGTTTTATTGTCGGGAGAAGGACCCTCTTCAAAAGACGGAAAATGGGCTTTTTGCAGTGGTGGTGATCAAAAGGCCAGGGGACACCAGGGCTATGTTGGAGATGATGGTTACCACAGGCTGAATATTCTTGAAGTACAGCGCCTCATCCGTTTTATGCCTAAGGCGGTTATATGTGTGGTTCCCGGATGGGCCGTAGGAGGTGGACACAGTTTGCACGTGGTTTGTGACCTCACCCTGGCCAGTAAGGAACATGCCATCTTTAAACAAACCGATGCCGATGTGACCAGTTTTGACGCAGGTTATGGGTCAGCTTACCTGGCAAAAATGGTAGGCCAGAAGAAGGCAAGAGAAATCTTCTTTTTAGGTCGTAATTACTCAGCCCAGGAAGCCTATGAAATGGGGATGGTTAACGCCGTGATTCCTCATGATGAGCTGGAAGACACAGCTTATGAATGGGCGCAGGAGATCATGGCCAAATCACCAACTTCCATTAAAATGCTGAAGTTCGCCATGAACATGACCGATGACGGGATGGTGGGCCAACAGGTTTTTGCCGGAGAAGTGACCAGACTTGCGTATATGACCGATGAGGCCAAGGAAGGAAGAGATGCCTTCCTGGAAAAACGTAAACCGAATTTCGACAAAAAATGGATTCCTTAATGAACTAAATTATTAGGGCCTGGTTGACCGGGCCTGGGAAATGATAAGATCTGCAATTTCCTGAGGCACCTCTTCCTGTAAGAGGTGCTTTGAGTTTAGACCATGTATCTTTTCCACGTCGGTATGTTTTAAAACCAAATCTCCATATTTTTTTATATCGAGCGCGGGATCTTTTTCTCCCCATTTAGCCTGCATTGGATAATCAACATTTTTAAAAGCCTTATCACATAACTGCTGAAAGGCTTCAGATTGTTCGAAATTTCGCATGATCTTCAGAAAAGCTTTTCCTTTGTCTTTCCGTTTTAAAAGATCTACGTACGCATTGATTTCTTCCGAAGAAATTTTCTCTGAATTCACCACTCCTATAAGTCTGAACATTACCGGCCAGGTAAGATGCGAAATACATTTTAATTCCAGTTCTCCAAGAATTCGGTATTCGAAAGGTCGCATGACGAAGGGCTTGGTGAAATTGGCAATATCCACCATGGTATTCAAAATGGTGAGGGACTGAATCCTTTCCAGGTTATTTGCTGCCAGGGCGAAACCAATTGGTCCGCCAATATCATGAACCACCATGTGAAATTTAGAAATATTCAGTTTATCTAAAACCTTTCCGAGAAATATTGCAAAATTGGAAAAGCGATAATCAAAACGTTCCGGTCTATCTGAAAGCCCCAGCCCAGGAAGATCGATACAGATTCCTCTAAACCCCTGGTCGGCCAGATTTTTGATCACTTTCCGGTATAGAAAAGAGGAGGTAGGGACACCGTGTACGCAAAGAACGACTTCCCCCGAACCCTGGTCCAGAAAAAAGGTTTTAACGCCTTCGACCTCCAGGTAATTTCCTGCGGTCTCATGTTCTTTTATTACCTCTTCAACGCTTGTTTTCATTACTGTTCTGTCTAAAATACTGAATTCGGTTCAACAAAAAAAGCCACGCAGAACTGCGTGGCTTTTTGAACTATTTTGAATCGAATTTATCTCAGTTTCGGATATTTCCCCGGATTCGCTTCATGCATGATGCCGTATATCTTTTCAAAGATATCTTCAGCCGAGGGTTTTGAGAAATAATCACCATCGGTTCCATAAGCCGGACGATGTTCCCTGGCGGTCAAAGTTTGAGGTTTGCTATCCAGGAATCGGTATGCGTTCTGTTCTTCGAGGATTTTTTGCATGATATAAGCCGAAGCTCCTCCAGGTACATCCTCATCGATCACAAGTAGCCTGTTAGTCTTTTCAACGCTCTTTACGATATCGTGATTCAGATCGAATGGAAGTAAAGACTGAACGTCGATCACTTCAGCATCGATATCAAGCTCCTGTAATTCATTAGCAACTTCTTCCACTATTCGTAGGGTCGAGCCGTAAGAAACGAGGGTAATATCGCTACCTTCCTTAATAGTTTCAGTATAACCTATAGGAGTTTTAAATTCACCCAGATTAGTTGGTAGGTTTTCCTTCAACCTGTAACCGTTCAGACATTCTATAACTATCGCCGGTGTATCTAGGTCCAGCAGGTGATTATAAAATCCTGCCGCCTTTGTCATATTTCTAGGAACCAGAACATACATTCCGCGTAAAAGGTGGAGTAACCCACCCATTTGCGAACCACTATGCCAGATACCTTCCAGGCGGTGGCCACGTGTTCTTACGATCAGCGGCGCTTTTTGCTTGCCTTTTGTACGGTAATGAACCGTCGCCAGGTCATCACTCATGCCCTGTATACAATACATGACGTAGTCTAAATACTGAATCTCAGCAATAGGTCTAAGACCTCTCATCGCCATTCCTATTCCCTGACCTAAAATGGTCGCTTCACGGATACCGGTATCTGAAACCCGGTATTTTCCATGTTTTTTCTGAAGACCTTCCAGACCCTGATTCACATCACCAATTTCTCCAGAGTCTTCTCCGAAGATCAGGGTTTCGGGCCTGTTGCTAAAAATAGTGTCGAAATTATCACGTAGAATGATTCGAGCATCTACTTCATTTGGTTCTTCCTCATATTCCGGTAGAACTTCGGTATGTGTATATTCTTCTTTATATAGTTCAGAACTGTAATCCCTGGTGGTTTCCACAGAATAAGAATCCAGCCACGCGATCAACTTTTCCTTGGCTTCATTATTTTCACCTATAAGATATCGCAAGACTCTTCTACCTGCTGAAACCAGGTCTTTTTTAAGTGGTTCTCTGTTGCCTGCCAGTTCTTCTTTAATCGAATTGATAAAATTGGAATTAGCACTGGAAGCACCAGCGCTTTCTATGATTTTAACCAGTTCTTTCTTCTTGTCTAAAGTGGGCTGAAGGTAGGCGCTCCAGGCATGTTGCTTGGCAGTTCGTACTTCTTTTTTGATTTGCTTTTCAAGATCATCAAGCTGGTCGCCAGTGGCAAAATCATTTGCGATGATCCATTCCCGGAATTTCAGGTTACAGTCATGTTCTTTTTCCCATTTAAGACGTTCCTCACTTTTGTAACGTTCATGAGAACCTGAAGTGGAATGGCCCTGAGGTTGTGTTAGCTCGATAACATGAATCAAAACCGGGCAATGCTCCTTGCGTGAAAGCTCACTGGCTTTTTGATAAACATCTATCAATTTTGGGTAATCCCAGCCTTCCACGACCATGATCTCATATCCTTTTCCGTCTTCATCGCGCTGGAAACCTTTTAGGATTTCTGAAATATTTTCCTTAGTGGTTTGGTGTTTTGCATGAACCGAAATTCCGTATTCATCATCCCAAACGCTTACTATCATTGGTACCTGTAGCACTCCTGCAGCGTTGATGGTTTCCCAGAAATGGCCTTCACTGGTACTTGCGTTTCCTATGGTACCCCATGCTACTTCATTACCATTATCGGTAAACTTTTCGGCATCAATGGCCTTTTCATTGCGGTAGATCTTTGAAGCCTGAGCCAGACCTAATAGTCTTGGCATCTGGCCAGCAGTTGGTGAAATATCTGAACTGGAGTTCTTCTGTTCCATCAGGTTCTTCCAGTTCCCGTTTTCGTCCAAACTGTGAGTCATGAAGTGGCCACCCATTTGCCTTCCGGCGCTCATGGGTTCATTATTCATATCGGTATCGGCATAAAGGCCGGCAAAAAAGTGTTCAGGTGTAAGTTCATTAATGGCCATCATGAAGGTTTGATCCCGGTAGTAACCCGATCTAAAATCTCCATTCTTGAATGCTTTAGCCATTGCTAGTTGCGGTACTTCCTTTCCATCTCCAAAAATTCCAAATTTCGCCTTCCCGGTAAGTACTTCCCGCCGTCCGAGTAAACTGCATTCCCTGCTTGTTACCGCAGTCCTGTAGTCCTCAAGGATTTGTGACTTAAATTCGTCAAAAGAAATTGAACTTTCCGTTTGTGTTTCGCTTTGCATGAGCATGTTTTTGAATGGTAACAAATGTAACGAAAAGTATGATTAAATACAATTCACCTTTTCGACGTTAAATTGATAATAATATAATTTTAACCTTTATTTATTATTTATTATTAAAAAATGAGGTATGTAATTAATTATTTGTTGAAAATAATGAAATTACATTGGGAACTTCTGAAATTAAAGGCTTTTCGTTAATACCAGCGCCTGGTAAACAACCTGATAAGAGTGTTCAGGTCTAAAGCTACGATAAACCTGATCCTTTGGTCGTAATTGGGTTCGGTAATTTCCCAACCTAAACTGGAATATACCGGGAAGAACAGTTCAAAATAATCCTGGACAAGACTCACCCGTATTCCAGAATCAAATAAGAGCTCTGCGTTCACATCTTTGTTTTTTACCATTCCCACATCGCCATAGGCATAGATCCAGTTCCAGATATTCGTACTGGCATTCATGGAAGCCAACCATTGATTAGCAAATTCGGGCTCCAGCTGGGATTTAAAACCTCCTTCAGCAACGATAATCTGTTGGCTGAAAAGTCCGCTACCCTGGCTACGTCCATAATATTTATAATCGAAAAGATAATCGGTAGGTCTATCCAGTGCAAAGCTGAAGAAATCATTAGACCTCACATCATTATAGATAAATGTACCTGCGAAAAATCTTAAATTCACCTGCCTGTTATTCTTAAAAAGCTTTCTGTATTCGGCAGTAACCGCGATTTTGCTGAATTTATCTGAAAGTTCATAATCTACAGAGGCGGTGAGGTGTTTGAGGAAATTCGGGTTGCTGTACAGGTAATTGACGTTAAAAACGTTGTAATCTGGATGTAAAAGCGGGTCTTCCGGATTCTGATCCCTGCTCACCAATACATTTCGAATCAATAAACGCTGCCTCTCATTACTTCGTAAGTAAGAATTTCGGAATAGGAAGTAGAGGTAAGGTGTGAACTTTTCATAAAACAAATCATATCCGTATGAAAACCGTGTTCCGCTTGCGCCATAGGTGATCGAGAAAAGGTTCTGATCTTCGAACTGGTGGGTGTTTGAAAATGCGGCTGAACCAACCAGGGTTTTACTGTTAAAACCGAATTTTGGTGAAATTGCGTAATTAAAGGTCTTGCCCAGGATGGTTTTGTTATACAATTTCGGGCCTATTGAAATTCCGTCATACAGGTTATAATCGAATTCCGGCATAAAGAATATCTGATGGTAGCGCGGATCTTCCACATCCTGAAGCAGCCTGAATTGCAGAGGCTTGTCCATTAGTTTCGTAACCGCCTTATAATTATTTCGCTGATTGAACTCGGGAATCTCCTGTTCGTAATTCAGGGCGAGCCTTTCAATATCTCTTCTTGGAATACGCACACTTTTCGTGTCCTTAACCTTTTCTACCCAGGTTTTATAAACCTCTTTGCCGTCATTAAGACCATAAAGGCTTACCGGCATCTCATTATCCCTAAGATTTTTGATCGTCACCTTCAGCGAATCCTGTTCCCTGTCGAGATCACTTATTATAAAATCTATCTTCCTACTGGTTTTGACGTAGTCTTCAAAAAACCAGCTAATGTCTTTACCGGCATTCTTTTGAAGGATTCTGAAGAAATCCTCATCGGTAACCGGCTCTAATTTGTAAGTTGAATAGAATTCTGAAATCGATTCTGCAACCGATTCATCACCCAGGAATTCTTCCAGGTATTTCAAACCAATTCCGGCCTTGTAGGCATTAGCGATGTTCTTATTGAATTTAACCAGCGAATCCTGTCTGGTTATAAGAGACTGGTCTAAATTCATCCTGGCCATATTCATGTACAGGAACTGGTACTGATCATTAAATTCCAGGTCGGCCGCATGAAACCACCTAACACCTATAATCTTGCTAAGATTCCCGATCAGTTTCATTTTAGGATAATAGGTGTCCACATAATCCATAAAAAGGGAGATCATTATGGCATCGGTAACCCATTTTTCGGTTTGCGGATTTATCAAAATCGTATTGTCCAGGTAATTGTTGGTAAGGGTTTTAAAAGCCTTAATGTCAAACTGAAAATTATCTGGGAAGGGCCTTATAAAACCTGGCAATTGATTAAGTCCGTAAATAGGATTTTTAGCATAATCTTCCTGGGTCGCAAAAATATTTTGATGAGGATAATCTCCCAGCCTGTTTTGAAGAAAGCCTACCACCCTGTTAAGAATGGTGTCTTTAGATTCCCTTTCAATATCTTCATCTTCAATATTGGTGATCACCTGCACTTTTCCTGCCTTAATCGATTCAAAAATGTAGGATTTAGTAAGATACATTTTGCTATCCAGGCGATTCTTTCCCTGGAAGGTGATCGTTTTAAACCCAGGCTTCGTCTGGGTTCTTAAAAGGTTTAGTGAAGAAGCTGCATAGAACTGGGTTGGAATATCTATAGAAATAGAAATATCGTAAGGTTTAACATACTGAAGTCCCAGGTCTTTATGATTATAAAGTTTCCAGCCATCTTCCAAAGGTGCCGGAACCAGGTACCAATAACGCAATTTGTAGTTGCCTTGCTGGTCCACTCCAAAGCGGGTGAATTTATCGTCTGGTATCTTTAACCGGTATTTTAAATTCAGAACAACCGAATCTCCGACAGCGAGAGGCTGCTTCAGTTTAACCCGGATAAGATCCGGAATCTCAGCCGGCCTGTCCCAATCCAGTGGAAGTTTATTTGCATCCTGGATCGTATCTATATAGGTATATCCCCGTTCCTGATCTTTCGCAAAATGGAAACGACGCGCGTAGTCTTCAGCAAATCTTTTGGCCAGGGCCGAGGATTTTGTGCTAAAAGCATTGTTCCAGTCGTTAAGATAAATGCTCGAAAGCTCCTGTTCACCAGTGTTTACAAAGCTGATACTCTGGTCGATCTCCAGCGTACGTATACTATCGATAAGGCGCGCGCGAACCTCTATGCTATTCTGTGCAGAAAGCCATCCGGAAGCCAGGATGCAAAAAAGGAAAAGCCGAAGGTATCTCAACTATAATTAGAATTTGGTGACGATAAGCTATCAGGGCTAAATATACTCAAAGTTTAATACCTCCAAGAAAAGCCTTAACTAGAAATTAGGACTCAGGTTATATTCTTCATAGAATTTATCCAAAATCTCGATCACCTCATCTTCAGTATCTACTACCTGAACGAGATCGATATCTGCTTCGCTAATATTTTGAAAACTATCTAAAAGAGTTTTTTTGATCCAGTCTACCAGGCCGCTCCAGAATTCACTACCTACCAGGATGATCGGAAATTTGTCTATTTTATTGGTTTGTATTAGAGTAATGGCTTCGAACAGTTCATCCAGGGTCCCAAAACCACCCGGCATTACGACAAATCCCTGTGAGTATTTCACGAACATAACCTTTCTCACGAAGAAATAATCGAAGTCCAGGCTCTTGTCACTATCGATATATGGATTATCATGTTGTTCAAATGGTAATTCAATATTTAAACCTACCGAAGTTCCTCCGGCAAGATGTGCTCCTTTATTCCCTGCTTCCATAATCCCCGGTCCACCGCCAGTAATCACTCCATAGCCATGATCTACGATCTTTTTTGCTACCTTTTCGGCCAATTTGTAATACTTCATATCGGGCTTGGTTCTGGCAGAACCAAAAATAGATACACATGGGCCTATCTGGCTCAATTTTTCATATCCATTCACAAATTCACCCATTATCTTGAAGATCGCCCAGGAATCGTTGGTTTTGATCTCGTTCCAGTTTCTATTATGCTTAATCATGCTTGGTTAGTTTAGTTCCTTTTTCAAGAATTTTGCTGTATAACTTTTTTTATTTTTTATAATTTCTTCGGGTGTTCCCTTGGCCACGACTTTTCCGCCGCCTTTACCACCTTCGTATCCAATATCGATAATGTAGTCGGCCATTTTAATCACATCCAGGTTATGTTCAATGATCAAAACCGTATTACCCTTATTGGTAAGTTTATTGAGAACTTCCATTAGAACCCTGATATCTTCAAAATGAAGACCGGTTGTAGGTTCATCCAATATATAAAAGGTATTGCCGGTGTCCCTTTTCGAGAGTTCGGTAGCAAGCTTGATTCGCTGTGCCTCTCCTCCTGAAAGAGTCGTGGATTGTTGCCCCAGGCTAATATAACCTAAACCTACGTCCTGTATGGTCTTTAACTTGCGATAAATTTTAGGAATATTTTCAAAGAAGGTTGTGGCTTCATCTATGGTCATTTCAAGGATATCGGCTATCGATTTTCCTTTATACCTTATTTCCAGAGTTTCACGATTGAACCTTTTTCCCTGGCAGGTCTCGCATTCAACGTAAACATCTGGAAGGAAGTTCATTTCAATCACTCGAAGCCCTCCTCCTTTACAGGTCTCACATCGTCCACCTTTTACATTAAAGCTGAACCTTCCGGGTTTATATCCCCTAATCTGTGCTTCCGGAGTTTTAGCGAACAGGCTTCTTATTTCTGAAAAAACACCGGTATACGTAGCAGGATTCGATCGAGGAGTGCGCCCAATTGGAGACTGGTTGATATCGATTACCTTATCGATGTGTTCAAGGCCCTTTATACTGGTATAAGGTTTTGGTTTTTTCACTCCATTAAAATAATGGGCATTCATAATAGGGTAGAGGGTCTCGTTGATTAGGGTGGATTTTCCACTTCCGGAAACTCCTGTTACCGCGATCATTTTCCCTAAAGGTATACTGATGTTTACCTTTTTAAGGTTGTTTCCTGTGGCCCCTTTTAATTCGATCTTTTTACCATTTCCCTTTCTGCGTTCTTTCGGAACTGGAATTTCCTTTTTACCATTCAAATATTGAGCAGTGAGCGTATCGTGCTCCAGCAATTCGGCTGGGGTACCTTCACTGATGATCTCTCCACCATGTTTCCCGGCATGCGGGCCAATATCGATCACATGGTCTGCCCGTTCGATCATATCCTTATCATGCTCTACAACGATCACGGTATTCCCGATATCTCTAAGAGATTCCAGGGAATTGATCAGTTTTTCGTTGTCTCGCTGGTGAAGACCAATACTGGGTTCGTCAAGAATATAGAGCACACCTACAAGCTGGGAGCCAATTTGAGTGGCGAGGCGAATCCTTTGTGCTTCGCCACCCGAAAGCGATTTTGAACTACGGTTAAGGTTAAGATAAGTTAAACCTACATCAACCAGGAACTGTAGCCTTGCCCTGATCTCTTTAATAACCTCTTCAGCGATCTTGAGTTGTTTTTCGCTTAAATGAGTCTCAATATTCGAAAACCACTCAGCCAGGTCTGTAATGTCCAGTTGAGCCAGCTCAGCAATATTCTTATCGTAAACCTTGAAATATAAAGCCTCTTTCTTCAGCCTGGTTCCTTCGCATTCAGGACACAGGACCTTGTCCATATAATCTTTCGCCCACCTTCTTAATGAGGTAGATTCATTATTCTTATAGGTAGTTTCAATAAAGTTGGAGATCCCCTCAAAATCTATTTTAAAATCGCGGGTAATTCCCAGGGATTTGGACTCTTTGGAAAAACGTTCCTTTCCGCCGTTCAGGATCATATCCATGGCTTCTGAAGGAACCTTTTCAATAGGATCGTTCAGGCTGAAATCAAATCTTTCCGCGATAAGTTCCAGCTGTGAAAAAACCCAGTTCTTTTTTTGAGGCCCATGTGGTGCCAGTCCTCCGGCTTTGATCGATTTTTTTGGATCGGGAATGATCTTCTTTTCATTGACCTGATAAAGAGTGCCAATCCCATTACATTTAGGACAGGCTCCCTTCGGGGAGTTAAATGAAAAACTATTCGGCTCGGGATTAGGATAACTGATTCCCGTGGTGGGGCACATGAGGTTTCGACTGAAGTAGCGGATCTTTCCAGTATCCTGCTCCAGGATCATCAAGGTGTCATCACCATGATACATAGCCGTTTTGATGCTTTCTTCAAGTCTTTTATCTGTATCTGGTTTCTCTTCTATTTTCAGGCGGTCTATTACGATCTCGATATCATGGGTCTTGTATCGATCCAGTTTCATTCCTTTTTCGATATCCACAACCTCACCATCTGTTCGTACCTTTAAAAAGCCCTGTTTAGCGATCTGCTCAAAAAGCTCGCGATAATGACCTTTACGGCTTCGAATTACTGGGGCCAGAATAGTTACTTTTTTACCCTTAAAGCTATCGGTTATAAGGTCTTTAATCTGGGAGTCGGTGTAGCTCACCATTTTTTCTCCCGTGTTATAACTGTAGGCATCTGCAGCCCTGGCAAAGAGCAAACGGAGAAAATCATAAATCTCTGTTATAGTACCAACTGTACTACGTGGATTCTTACTGGTGGTTTTCTGTTCAATCGCAATTACGGGAGATAAGCCGTCGATTTTATCTACATCGGGTCTTTCCAGGCTACCAAGAAATTGCCTGGCGTAAGCCGAAAAAGTTTCGATATATCGTCTTTGACCTTCAGCATATATGGTGTCGAATGCCAGGGATGATTTCCCCGATCCAGAAAGCCCGGTGATCACCACCAGTTTTTCTCTGGGAATCTGAACGTCTATATTTTTAAGATTATGAACTCGTGCTCCTAAAACCTCAATTCTGTCTTCAGTCTCTATCATAAAATTTTTCAAGACGGCAAAGTTACTTATTGTATTATTATTTAAAAAGCGAATGAGAAGTGGCTGATGTTAAGATAGATGTAATATTCCTGATTTAACATGCCGGTCATTCTTTAGGAATAAATTGGGAAAGGATGAAAATATCTTGTTAAGGACACCCCGGACGCTTCTTAAAATGGATGTTTTATCCGGTTTGTAAAGTATTAATTGTCAGTATAATATTACTTGATAATTTACGAGAAATACGTGGAATCACCTATATTTGAATTCCACACTTCTACCAATTTAATTTCATATTTCTTACTTCTGGTTTGCTTCAATGACCTTCCTTATGCTGGCCCCTTTTTAATTTATTTACTAACATTTTTAAACGCAGGCGTGGTGATGGAAAAAAAACAACTATTAATTGTAAGTAAAAATGAGGAGTTAGTTCGAAAAGTTGGAGGTTATGTAAGTTTAAATTATGAAGTGAGCAGCGAAAAGTCTATTCATATAGCCTATAATCTCGCTTTAACATTACTGCCGGATACCATTTTGTTCGACAAAAATTCCTTTGACAAAGCTTCAGACTTCAAGGCGATCAAAACCTTTAAATCAACCCACTTTTTAAATAAAACCTATTTAATAGTCTATGGAAAGCAGGAGGAATTCAATGCGCTGAAAAACAGGTATAAAACAATCATTGATCAATATATATCAGATAAGATCGATTTTGAAAGAGTTGGTGATATCGTTCAGAAAGCTGGTCACGCTTTAAAGATCAATTATTGGTATGAATGTTTTATGGGCTTATTCAATCTAATGGCAAAACCCATCCTGCTTCTTCAACAGAATAATATCATTGCCATGAATGATGCCTTTAAAAAAACCTTTAGGGTAGACTGCATTGATGGCCTTAAACTTACCGATTTTGTAAATGTGGAGAATAAGGCCAAGGTTAAAACCAGCCTCAGGAACTTTTCTAGAGGAAAACATATGAAGGCGGTGACCACCACTTCCTTAATGATACAGCCAGATAAACTTAGAAATGCCAAAATTAGTTTTTCAAAACTTTGTAGAAATATTAACGATCAGTTTATTATGATCATTGATTTTTCAGGAGAAGCCTATACCATAGATCAACGTATTGGTAGCCATTCCAATCAGGTGGAAGAATGTTTCAAGGAGAACAGTGAACTGGCAGAATTCAGTTTTACCAAGAGAGAAAAAGAGATCATTAGCCTGTTATGTAAGGGTTATAAGACCAAGGAGATTTCTGATGCGCTATTTATTTCACCAAAGACTATTGAGAAACATAGGTCTAATATCATTAAGAGGACCAATTCAGAAACCATTCTGGAAAGTGTGATCTATGCCATTAATCATAATCTGGTAGATTCGCCTTTTTCATAAAATACTGTTAATTAAGGGTTAAGAGTTAATTATAGGGGTTTTCCCCCATATACCTCGCTCAAACTCTTTCATACATTTACATTGAATTAGCTAAAAAATGTCACCCCAACATTCTTCGCGCTTAACCTGACCCTGAGACCCCCCAAATCTCGAATTTTTTTGAAATATATTATTTAAATGCATCTCCTTGTTGTGGAGTTCGTGTGTATAAAATTTATTAACCATTCTAAATATAATAACCAAAAACTAACGTCTATGAAAAAGTAAAGTCACTCCCACCTGCTTATCCAATCGATCCAAATCGCATTTTGATCTGCCACTACTCCTAACTGAATAGCTTTTCAGTGAGGACTGATTATAATTATTGACCATTCTAAATTATTGTTAACCAAAACTTTGTGATTATGAAAAAAATTAACCACTATCTGGCTTTCTGTGCGGTATTTGCACTTTTGATCGCCGGATGTTCTAAAGACGACCCGGGAACTTCTCAGGACCCGATTTCACCAGATACCGCAGTTCTACAATTAGGACCTGTGGTAAATAACTTGCAAACCCGTCAGGAACAACAGGATATTCCTGATTGTTCAGACGAGGAACCAGCCTTTGCGCAAATTGTGCTGGAGTATGGAGACGGTCCAACAACTGTTGAAACCGTAATTCCTATTGGTGAAGACGAGCAGGGACTGTTTACACTTTACAGTCCGGATCTTGAAATTCCAATTCCTTCAGGTGAGACCAGCGTTTCAGTAACTCTACTGGAATTTGTTGTATGGACCGATGATGGAACCGGAAATCCCGGTGATGTGATCTGGGTTGCGCCTATCGAAGGAAGTGAGTTTGCAGATTTCGTTGACCAGCCGGTTGGTGAAAACTTTACTTTCGAACTTCGAGCAGGCTCCAAGAATTATGTTAATGTAGATGTGATCTGTTACGATGATCGTGATGTTAACCTTTATGGATATCAATTCTTCACCATTACACCTGTTCCGCTTATTGAATTCTGTCTATTTGGTAACTATTGCCCTCCATCCGGACGTCATTATGTCGCCTCTTACAGCGTAAGTATTTGGTATAGTGAAGATGGACAAAAAGGTGATCTTATTTATGATAGCGTAGAGAATAATGTTGTTGGCGAAGGTAACGATGCCTATGCCGATCCATTATGTTTCTTCCTGCCAGACAGACAAGATATCGATGATACTGAAGAGGAATACTATTTTGAAATAAGGCTTCTCCCAGACACACCTGGTTATAACGGAGCTGGAGAATTAGTAGGTGAAGGACCTATTTCAGTAGATGAGATCAAAGCTTTCTTTGGCCCTAACGGAACTCTTGATTACTACCACTTCCAGTATGGATGTGACGGAGGGGTTCCTCCACCATTTGGAAGACCTGAAACCAAGAGGTACAAAGCCTGTCTAAAATATATAGATAGTGACGATGAAACTGCTGGATATGCATATATCTCAGTGGAAGGTACACTAGCCATTGCGGTTGTTCAGGCCTTCGGATTGAAACCAGGGGTAATGCATCCACAACATATTCATTCAAATGCATCCTGTGATAACCCAGGAGGGGTGGAAGTTCCATTAGACTACAATAACGGATCATTCCCAATTCCTCAGACCGGAGACCTAGGATTATCATTCCTTAATTACGCCGAAGCCATTCCAGGATTCTTCCTTCAAAATGTTGAGGATAGGACCGTAGTGGTTCATGGTAAAGATGTAGGTGGTGAGTACAGTCCATCAACTCCTGTTCTTTGCGGTGAATTAGAAGAATATTAACCAATCAAAAAATTCCCAAACCCTGCTAAGGGGTTTGGGATCTTAATTTTTAAAACAACTTAATTATGAGAAATTTCAAATATTATGTGGCATTTTTCGCCCTAACTTTTCTCTTCTTCTCTTCGTGTAGCGAGGAAGAACCAATAGAAAAGGGAGTTACAGGTGATAATGTAGCAAGCCTTTATCTAGGGCCAGTTCTAAACCTGCTCGATGAGGAAGGAAGACAGCAGATTCCGGAATGTTCTGAAGAAGAACCTGCATTTGCACAAATCCGGCTAGAATACGGCGACGGACCAACAGTGGTAGAAACTGTGGTGCCAATTGGCTTAGATGAAGACGGACTATTTACTTTATACAGTAATGATCTGGAGATCCCTATTCCATCTGGTGAAACCACCGTGGATGTGACCTTAACCGATTTTATTGTATGGACTGATGATGGGACGGGAAATCCAGGAGATGTGATTTGGGTTGCTCCCAAAGAAGGCAGTGAATTCGCTCAATTTGTGAACGATCCTCTGGACATCGAGTGGACCCTGAGAGCAGGATCGAAAAATTATCAGGAAGTTGAAGTGATCTGTTATGATGATCGCGATGTAAACCTGTATGGATATCAATTCTTTGATATCACTCCTATCCCTCTTTCTGAACTCTGCTTCTTTGCCAACTATTGTATTACACCTGGAGGTCGTGACAGAGTTGCCAATTATAGCCTGGATCTTTATTCTTATTCAGGTTCAGAGCCGGAAGCAAATCCAATAACTAATTCCTCTCTTTATACCGAGTTGTATGCCGATAAAATGCCTGCAACTGGGCAGGACGGAGATGCATTCTATGCAGATCCATTATGTGTTCCAATTCCAAGAGGAGATGATGAAAATGGCGATGTACCTTATTTATATTATGAGGTAACCCTTGAAGACTGGGAAGGCTATTATGGAGAAGCACCAGATTATGAGCTTTCTGGATACCTAACCTGGAACCAGATCAAAATGTACCTCGAAATGGATGGAAATGATGATACTATAGATTATATCCACCTGTTCTTTAATTGTGAAGAATGTCCGGAAGGAGATGGTACAGACGGCGATGGAGATGGAATTGAAGATGCCTGCGACAACTGTCCTGAAAATGCGAATGCAGATCAATTGGATGGTGACGGTGATGGTATTGGAGATGTTTGTGACCAATGTCCAGAAGAGCCAGGTTCTGCAGGTGCATTTGGATGCCCTGATGATCCTTGTTTAGAAGGAGGAGATTCAGATGAAGATGGAGTAAATGATGTGTGCGACAACTGTCCAGACACACCAAATGAAGACCAGGCTGATGGAGATGGTGATGGCGTTGGTGACGAATGTGACAATTGTCCTGATGATGCTAATGAGAATCAATTAGACGGTGATGGTGATGGAGTAGGAGACGAATGTGATCAGTGTCCTGAAGTTCCAGGTACCAGAGGTGCATTTGGATGTCCAGATGATCCATGTTTAGAAGGAGATGATTCAGATGAAGATGGAGTAAATGACGTATGTGATAATTGTCCAGACACTCCAAATGAAGATCAGGCCGATGAAGATGGAGACGGAGTTGGTGATGCATGCGACAACTGTCCAGAAAACGCTAATGAAAATCAGGTAGATAGTGATGGTGATGGTGTAGGTGATGAATGTGACGTCTGTGAAGGTTATGATGATTCAATAGATTCTGATGGAGACGGTATTCCTGATGGCTGTGACGATGATGAACCTGGAGAAGATTGCGAAACTGCATTTATGTTTGGTGATATTCAATTTAACCAACTGGATGATGCTCCTGGAAGATGGGGTTGGGTTGCTGATGAAACCGGAACTTATACCATCTATGCTGCAGCGGGTAATAATTATAAAACCGATATGCCAGTAGGAACAGCCACTGTTTCAGTAGATGGAGATGATATTCTTGTGGATATTTCCTGGGCTGATGATTATGAATTCACTGAAGTTCATATTGATGTATTCACCAGCGAGCCTACCGGAGATGATGTAAAAGCTCCTGGTCAATACACTTATGTCTATGAAGAAGGAGATCAGTTAAGCGGACTTTATACGCTCGATAATCCAGGTGAGCCATTCTGGATCGTAGTACATGCTGTGGCATGTGAAATAGATGATTAATTAAATAATTCGGGACTGGCAATTATTGCCGGTCCCGATATTTAAAATGTAAAAAATAAACCATTCTAAATATTAACTAAAACTTTGATTATGAAAACAATTAAATTCTCTTTGGCGTGGATCGCCATTTTCTCTCTGATTTTAACTTCATGTAGTAAAGATGAAGTTGAAGGAACAGATACAGACCTTGATAATGTTGCAAGTCTAACCCTAGGACCAGTTCTTAATGATACCGGTCGCCAGGAAATGGTTCCTCAATGTTCTGATGAAGAACCGGCCTTTGCTCAAATTCGCTTGGAATATGGTGACGGACCTACCGTAATTGAAACCATTGTGCCTATAGGTATGGATGAAGACGGATTATTCACCTTGTATAGTGATGATCTTGAAATTCCTATTCCTTCTGGTGAAACTACTGTTGATGTTACTTTAACTGATTTTGTAGTATGGTCTGATGATGGCTTTGGAAATCCAGGTATGGTGATCTGGATCGCCCCTAAAGATGGTAGCGAATATGCTCAATTTGTTGACGACCCACTTGACAACGAATGGACCTTAAGAGCCGGATCTAAAAATTACCAGGAGGTAGAAGTGATCTGTTTCGATGATAGAGAGGTAAACCTTTATGGATATCAGTTCTTTGATATTACTCCAAAACCACTTTATGAGTTCTGTATTTTCGCAAACTACTGTAGCGATGAGGGTAGACACTATACCGCAAATTATGAGTTTGCATTATACTACTATGATGGTAACAGAGAAGATGGAAAAGGAGAGATGATATATGAAGGATTAACTCCAATGACCGGTAATGACAATGGAACTTTCTGGGCAGATCCTTTATGTGTTGCTATCCCAGGATATAGCGGAGATGATACTTCACTTCCATATTTGGTATTTGAAGCCACATTAACAGACTGGCCAGGTTATTACGGAGATGCAGGAGGAAGTGAGCCTGTAATTTCCACCGAAGTTTCATGGGATCTAATTGAATCCTTACTGAACAGAGATGGTGATGATGAGACTGTTAACTACTGGCATATATTCTTCAATTGTGATGAAGATGACAGACCAAGTGGAAATGCAGCTACAACTCCAATATAAGAAGTGATATAAAAATAAGTCTAACCCGGAATACACTCCGGGTTAGCTTTTATTTCTTCTTATGATTAACCCTAAACCAAAAATTATGAGATTTATAAATAAATACATAGCGGCTTTTGCCGTGATAACCTTACTGTTTTCCTCCTGTACACAGGAAGAAGCAGTTCAGGTAGACGAGGGTATATCGCCTGATGTCGCAATGCTTCATTTAGGTCCGGTCTTGAACGATCAGTTGGGAAGACAACAGGTGCAGGAAATACCAGAATGCTCCGAGTCAGTTCCGGCTTTTGCTCAAATAAGATTGACCTTTGGTGAAGCCAATACTCCTATTGAACTTGTGGTACCAATTCTTGAAGATGAAGAGGGTCTTTTTACAGCATACGATGATGCTCTGGAAATTCCTGTAACTTCTGGAAATTCCGTTAGCGTAACTTTAACCGATTTTCTGGTATGGAGTGACGACAATGAAGATGGAACTCCAGATGAAGTAATCTGGGCTGCTCCTAAAGAAGGAAGTGAATTTGCTCAATTTGTTTCCGATCCCCTGGATATAACCTGGGAACTTAGAGCTGGATCCAAGAATTATCAGGAAGTAGAAGTGATCTGTTTTGATGACAGAGAAGTAAATTTATATGGATACCAATTCTTCGATATTACGCCAGTTCCACTTTACGAATTTTGTGTATTTGCTAATTACTGTACAGATGCAGGAAGGCATTTTACAGCTAATTATGAATTAGATCTATATACCTATTCAGGTACTGAGGAGGAAGATAATCCTATCACCGATTCAGATCTATATACTAATATTTATATGGGTGAGAGCCCAAATACAGGCAATGACGATGGTTCTTATTATGCCGATCCTTTATGTTTGGCCATACCAGGTCCGGCTGAAGGCCAGGGAGCATCTGCACCATATTTATATTATGAGATCAGATTGACCGATTGGGAAGGCTATTATGATGCAGAACCTATGGTTAAATCAGGTTATCTAACCTGGAATCAGATTTCCGACCTATTAACTGTGGAAGGCGATGATGATAATTCAACTGTAGATTACTGGCATTTGTTCTTTAACTGTGGAGATGATGACGGACCTGTGGAATGTGACCTCAATGATCCAGATGCAGATTGTGATAATGACGGAATTCCTAATGGTGAGGATGAATGTCCACAGGTGAATCCCGATGTAGATGAAGATGGTGATGGTTGTAAAGATGTGACCACCGAATGTGATCCTGCAGATCCAGAAGCCGATTGTGATAATGATGGAACATTAAATAAATGTGATTCTGACAATCCAAACTACGCTACATTCGATTGTGATGGTGACGGGGTAAGCAACGGAGATGACGACTGTCCTGAATATGCACCAGATGTAGATGAGGATGGAGATGGTTGTGAAGATGTGACTCAGTGCGATGATTCAGATCCAGAAGCCGATTGTGACGGAGATGGAAAGTTGAATAAATGTGATACCGATAATCCGAACTACGCAACTTTCGACTGTGATGGTGATGGAGTAATTAATTCAGAAGATGATTGTCCTGAAGTTGCTCCTACAGTCGATGAAGATGGTGACGGTTGTGAAGATGTTGCACAGTGTGATGAATCAGATCCAGAAGCCGATTGTGATAATGATGGAACATTGAATAAATGTGACGAAGACAATCCAAACTATGCCACATTCGATTGTGATGGGGATGGAGTCAACAATGGTGAGGATAATTGTCCCGAAGTTGCACCAACTGTAGATGAAGATGGAGATGGTTGTGAAGACCCAACTGGTCCAGCTAGTTGTAATCTAACGATACCGGATCCCGCAGCTGGATGTATAAGAGGTGTTACACCTGGAGATGATCCTGTAGATTATGCAGATAACGGTGAATTTCTATTAATAGAAGCTCCTGGAGATTCGCAGCCTATTCCTTTATTCGAAGATCAAGGATCATCCTATGGTCCAGCCGCCGGTAATTTTGTACCTATTGTTAGCGGATCAAGTTTCAGTTTTGAAATAAATGCCAATACAGATTTGGAAATTACTGATTATTTGGTGGAAATCAAGAATACTGTTGATGGCGATGTAAATTGTGTTACTTCAGGGACCAGTATTGAAGGAACTTACTCTTACCCAATCTATGTTAGAGTAAGTGCAAATATTTGTCCTACTAATTGATTTTAAAATATTAACCCGACTGAAATTATTTGACCGGGGGGTGACTAATTTTGCGGGTTAATATACACTACCTCTAATGAGATAGTTGTATGGGCTGTCCGGAATCTTTTCCGGACAGCCTTTTTTATGCTTAAATCTTGAATTTTTCTTAAATGTTTATTAAAAATTTATATGTTAGGTGTAGTCGGTCAGTGAAATTTTGAGTTCGAATTCTATGGTCATGCTTTGAAAAGTATTGTAAAATGGGCAGGCTTAAGGAATTTACTGAAAATGGAGTTTATTATAAAAATTGGTTACCCAATCACAATTTTTAAATAGACTCGACTTAATTGTAAGAATTTGATTGTTAAAAAATTAAGTTAGAATTAGGTTAAAATTTTTGGAACGGACTTTGTAATTCCCTGACCGGAAAATGAAAATGACAAATTTGAAATTTAAAACAAAAAACCTACTTATGAAAAAAAGGAATTTTATCTACATGTTGCCACTTCTTGGAATTATGGCGTGTAGTGAAGACACAGTTTCTGAAGAAACTATTGAAGAAACGGAAACCCAAACCGTAGAATTCAAAGATGATATCACAGAAATTGCGTTTCCTGGTGAAACCGGAAAAGTTACTGACATTTACTATACTGGGATGAAAATGCCGGTTGAGAATGTTAATGGTAGAATGATCTACCAGGGAGATATTATGATCCCAAAGGATAAGGCTAGCAAAAGCCCGGTAAAACTTGTTTATGAAAAAGGAGAGGAAGTGCCAGAGAACAAAAGTGTTGGACGTACCTCTTCCTATTGGACAGATAATACGGTTTACTATGAAATCGATGGGAGTCTTCCGGATAAGGCCCGTGTGACAGATGCCATCAATCACTGGGAAGCGAATACAAATCTGAAATTCGTTAAGCGTTCAGGACAGTCTAATTACATCTACTTTACCCCAGGATCTGGATGTTCCTCTTATGTTGGAATGATCGGTGGGAAGCAGAATATTGTTCTTGCAAGTGGATGTTCCACAGGTAATACCATACATGAAATTGGTCACGCAGTTGGATTATGGCACGAACAAAGTCGTGTAGACAGAGATAATCATATTACGATACACTGGAATAATATTCAGAGCGGAAGAGAGTACAACTTCGAAACCTACGCAAGTGCTGGTTATGACGGTAAAGAGTTTACTTCAAATCTTGATTTTGGTTCTATAATGTTATATAGTCCTTATTCATTCTCTGCTAATGGAGAACCAACAATTACTAAAAAGGATGGTTCACTTTATGGTGCTCAGAGATCTGCTCTTTCTAATGGAGATGTTACCGGTGTTAACTCAATGTATCCTTCTGGTGGAGGAGAATCTGGATCGAACTATATCAATGGAGAGTATTATACCATTGCAGGTCTAACTGTATTAAGGTCTTGGGATCTCTGGTATTATAATTCACCCACATTAGGGTGGAGACAAGTAGAGCTTATTGATGGATATTGGCGTTATGCTTAATTATTAAGTTAAATTTTAAAACCCTTCTTAAAAAGAATAAGAAGGGTTTTTTGTGTGTAAATAAAATGTTAAAAACCCCAGGGTTGGGGAATCTTTACACAGTTAAAATTTTAACAAACACCTTTTCCCATTCTTATTGAAATAGACGAAAGGTAAAAATTACCGACAAAATTATGTATTAATTTGCCAGGAAATCCCAATCCTGGTCTTCTAAAAACCTACTTATGAAAAATTTTAAATATTTATTAGTTTTTCCCCTTCTGGCTAGTATTGCCTGTAGTGAAGATGCGGTAACCGATCAAACACTCCCAACAGAGAACGGTTCTGAGTTCAAAGATGAAATTACTGAAATTGCCTTTCCTGGTGAGAATGGGAAAATCAGTGATGTATATTTTGCAGGAAAGAAGTTTCCGGTGGAAGAACTAAATGGAAAATATATTTATCAGGGCGATATTCTTCTTCCGGAGGATCAAACCACAACATCTCCCGTCAAATTAGTTCTTAATTCAGACGAGAAAGTTCAGAATCTAAATAAAAGTGTGGGACGAACCAAATATCACTGGCCAGAAAATACCGTGATTTATGATATCGACCCGGCTTTACCGAACCAGGCAAGAGTAACTGATGCCATAGCACATTGGGAAGCAAATACAGCTGTACGTTTTGTTAAACGATCAGGAGAATCAAATTATGTTTATTTTACTCCTGGTTCTGGCTGTTCCTCCTACGTTGGAATGATAGGAGGTAGACAGAATATCACTCTTGCTGATGCTTGCTCTACTGGTAATACCATCCATGAAATTGGCCACGCCGTTGGTCTGTGGCATGAACAAAGCCGTGCTGACAGAGATAAGACCATAAAGGTCCATTTTGAAAACATAATTTCCGGAAGAGAATATAACTTCTATACGTATGAGGAAGCTGGATATGACGGACAAGAGTATACAGCTGGTCTTGATCTCGGGTCCATTATGATGTACAGTCCTTACTCATTTTCTGCTAATGGTGAGCCAACTATTACCCGTTTGGATGGTTCGTTATACGGAGCTCAAAGAAGCGGACTTTCTTCTGGGGACATTGAAGGGATCAATGTGATCTATCCAGGAGAAGTGGTGGAGCCAACGCCTACCGAACCAGAACCTACTGAACCGGAACCTACGAATCCGGAACCTGAAACCAAGTATATCAATGGCGAATATTACGTGATAGAAGGTGTTATGGTTTTGCGCAAAGACGACAAATGGTGGATCGAAAAAGGCAAAAACTGGAAAGAAGTTGAATTGATTGACGGCCGTTGGAGAATGGTCAAATAATTTTCTGAAAAAAGGTCGGTTTTAAACCGGCCTTTTTTATTGATTTAATTCGCGTATCTTTTTCTTGCTGAAAATAATGGCCTCCTTAAAGAATTCCCTGAATTCCATTTCAAATTCCTCATAGTATTCCTCTAGTTCTTCAACGGCATTATGCATGCCTGATTTTCTTTCTGTTCGATTGTTCATTCCAACGAGAAC
Source organism: Christiangramia bathymodioli (assembly GCA_009735695.1). Classification (GTDB taxonomy): domain Bacteria; phylum Bacteroidota; class Bacteroidia; order Flavobacteriales; family Flavobacteriaceae; genus Christiangramia; species Christiangramia bathymodioli. The sequence goes on along the minus strand of SRSL01000005.1, from coordinate 51,109 downwards.
CTGTTGGATACCTTTTACTTCTGCATAACTTAAAAGCCAGTTGTCTTCTATCATATAAGGCATAAAATTCTTCACCTTTGGTGGAAGAATTGCATAATTCTGTCGTAACAGATTGTAAAAATCCAGCGTATAGGCTTCCAGGGGTGTTTTAGAATAATCACTCCAGTTTGAAGCCAGGAAATGATCATAGAAGATATCGGCAATAATTCCATTATAATGGCTATATCGCTCAAAAAGCCTGCTGGTTGACTGTTGAAAAACGGGATGTGTATCAGTATAATAATCGATAGCACGATGAAGAATGATCCCATTTTGAATTCCCCGCGGATAGTCCAGGTATTTTTTACCCTTGATGGAGTCGGCCATGAAATTGCCGATTTTGATGTCATCATCTTCTCCAGAAAGATAAATATGCGCCAGGAAATTCATGTGGTGAAGATATTGAATTAATGCCACAAGCGGGTTAATTTGTGTTAAGGATTGGGAGAGAGCGGAGCATCGACTTATATTTGCCAGAAATATTACTCCCTATACTAATATCTAATTTCAATCAAACTAAATTCAGAATATGACTTTAATTAAATCTATTTCGGGGATCAGGGGAACCATTGGTGGGAAAACTGGTGATAATTTAACCCCTTTGGATACGGTAAAATTTGCCGCGGCCTATGGCTCCTGGTTAAAAAATGAAACCGGTAAGGACAAAATAAAGGTAATGGTGGGCCGAGACGCAAGGATATCCGGTAAAATGATCCAGGAACTTACAATGAATACCCTAACCGGTCTTGGAATAGATGTGATTGATCTGGGACTTTCTACTACACCTACCGTAGAGGTGGCAGTTCCCCTCGAAAAAGCCGATGGTGGAATTATTCTTACGGCCAGTCATAATCCTAAACAATGGAATGCTCTTAAATTACTTAATAATAAAGGAGAGTTTTTGGATGGTGAGGCAGGTTCAAAAATATTAGAGCTTGCCGAGCGGGAAGACTTCCATTTTGCTGAAGTTGATGACCTGGGAAAAGTGGAAGTTATTGAAGATTATATAGAAAAACACATTCAAGAGGTGTTAAACCTGAAACTGGTAGATGCAGGAAAAGTTGCTAAAGCCGGTTTGAAAGTGGCAGTTGACGGCGTTAATTCTACCGGTGGAATTGCAATTCCGGCTTTACTCAAGAAAATGGGAGTTGAGGTAATTGAATTGTATTGTGAGCCGAATGGTCATTTCCCCCATAACCCTGAACCTTTAAAAGAACATCTTCAGGATATTTGCGAACTGGTGAAGAAGGAGAAAGCCGATTTCGGCATTGTTGTAGATCCAGATGTAGACCGGCTGGCATTTATCGATGAGTATGGCGAAATGTTTGGCGAAGAATATACATTAGTTGCATGTGCCGATTTTGTATTATCTAAAACTCCTGGTAATACGGTGAGTAACCTTTCCTCATCTCGAGCTTTAAGAGATATTACCGAGAAGCATAATGGAAATTACTCGGCGAGCGCTGTTGGAGAAGTGAATGTGGTTAAGTTAATGAAGGAAAAGAACGCCATTATTGGCGGTGAAGGTAATGGAGGGATTATATATCCGGAAGCTCACTACGGAAGAGATTCTCTGGTTGGCACTGCCTTGTTCCTGACTTACCTTGCCGAAAATGGCAAAAAAGTATCCCAGCTTCGGAAGGAGTACCCTTCTTATTTTATGAGTAAAAATAAGATTGAATTAACCCCTGGTTTGGATGTGGATGGAATTCTGAAATCGGTTGAAAAAAGGCATTCACAGGAAGAGATTTCTACAGTTGATGGGGTGAAAATAGACTTTCCTGAAAACTGGGTGCATTTGAGAAAATCGAATACCGAACCTATTATCAGGATTTATACGGAAGCAAAATCTCAGAAGGAAGCCGATGAGCTGGCTCAGAAGATGATCGAAGAGATCAAAGAGATCATTGCTTAAGTTATAATTTCAGCATGTTTAGGAATGGGCTCATTGCGGTGTTTCCACCGTTTATGAGTCCATAAATAATATTCAGGCTTCTCGCGAATCTGCTCTTCAAGCATTCTTATAAATGTTTTGGTGATATAATGATCGGGTTCCTGGCTGGCATGCTCGGTAATGGGTTTTAACCAGGTTTCATAATATCCCCGTCCAACTTTTTCTACGTGTAGGTAGGCGACATTCATATCCAGTTTTCTTGCCAATCTTTCTGAACCTTCAAAAACGGGAACAGTAATCCCTAAAAAATCGATCCAGGCTTTGGCGCGATTTAGTTTAGGCGATTGGTCGGCGATCATGGCATAATGACCCAATACACCTGCTTGTTGATTTTTTTGAACCGTTTCGGTGGCTTTATAGGTAGTGATCAATATTCCATCAAATCGACCACGAATCTTTTTTACCAGGTTATCGAAATATTTATTCCTGATCCGTTTATAAATTCCATACGCCTGAAATTTTAATCCCAGTAACTGGATCGCGATCATCCACTCATAGCTCGCATAATGGCCACACATAATGATTAAACTTTTATTTTTGCTTTCCAGTTCACGCAGGTAATCCTCATTTTTAAATGTGAATCTTTTCTGAAGCTCTTCTTCGCTAATTGAAATACTTTTGATCATCTCCAGGAACATATCACACATATGTATGTAGAATTCCTTTTCTATTCGTTTAATCTCATTATCGTCTTTTTCGGGAAATACCAGATTTAAATTTTGCTGAACCGTTTTTCTACGGTATCCAAATACATGATAAACAAGAAAAAAAACGAGATCTGAAAATGCATAAAATAACCTGAAGGGAAGAATGGAAATAAGCCAGAGAAGTGGGTAAACTATCCAGAAAACTAATCCTTGCATAAAAACGCTTTCGGCAAATATATGGTATATTTGAAACTAAACTTATGCTTATATGGGACAATTAAACCTTGTAACACTCATCATTATTGCGGTGAATGTGTTGATTTCTTTTAAAGGTTTCAGTGATCAGTCATTTTTTAATAAATACAAATTCAATATTGCCGATCTTAAAAGGGGGGCGAAATATCAAATTTTCACTTCAGGTTTCCTGCATGTAGATACAGCGCATCTTTTCGTGAATATGTTAACCTTGTATTTTTTCGCTAATGTGGTAATTTACAGCCTGGGTTCTGTCGCATTTTTAATTATTTATCTGGGCAGTTTATTACTGGGTAATTTGCTTTCTTATTTCTTCCATAAAGACGATTATAATTATACGGCAGTAGGAGCCAGTGGGGCGGTTATGGGAATACTTTATTCAGCCATTCTCCTTCAGCCCGATATGACACTTGGGTTATTTTTTGTGATCCCAATTCCGGCCTACGTTTTTGGGATAGGCTATCTTCTTTATACTATCTACGGAATGAAAAGCCGCAGGGACAATATTGGTCATGACGCCCATTTTGGAGGCGCTACAGGCGGTTATTTGCTCACTATGGTCTTTGCGCCCTGGGTTTTTGAATCTCATCTTCTTATGGTCATTCTGCTGGCCGTACCAATTGTAATCTTGTTTTTTCTTCAGCGAACCGGATATCTGTAAAATTTGGTATTCTTATTGAATACGCCATAAAAACTAAACTTCATATTATGAAAAAAATGATCCTTTTTCTGGCTTTGATGCTGTCTGTTTCAGCAATAGCACAGGATTCACAGAAGCCTTCAGTTAGTGTTAGCGGGGAAGGTATTATCAAGATCGTTCCAGATCAGGTCCTTATCAAATCACGTATTGAGCACGAGGGAGCTTCCGCAGCATCGGTTAAAAAAGAAAACGATGAGGTGGTAGACCGGATCATTCAATACTTGAAGTCTGAAGGTATAGACGAAAAGGATTTCCAAACCAACTATGTCAATCTCAATAAGCGTTATGATTATAATGAAAAGACTTACACGTATATAGCCAATCAATCTATATCCATAAAGTTGAATAACATTGATGATTATGAAAGGATCATGAAAGGTTTACTGGAGAATGGCCTTAACCGTATTGATGGAATTCAATTTGTATCTTCAAAAATAGAGAGCCATGAAAAAGAAGCCAGAAGGCTGGCCGTTCTGGATGCTCAAAGTAAAGCAAAACAACTTGCTGAACCACTGAATCAGAAAATTGGAAAAGCCATCGCTATTTCCGAAATGGAATATAATAATGTACAACCTTTATATCGAATGGAAGAAATGGCCGATATGAGTATGGCTAAGACTGAACAGCAAAGTATTGCTCCCGGTGAAATGGAATTGAAGATTCGAGTGAACCTAAGTTTTGAACTGCTGTAGATAAAAAAAAAGCGCCTTCAAGGCGCTTTTTTATTTTGACATTGAACGTTTTTACTGAAGTAGTTCTCCTATTTTCTCGGAAAGAGCTTCTCCTCTTAGGTTTTTTGCAACGATAGTTCCCTCTTCATCCAGAACGAAAGTAGCAGGAATGGCTTTAACACCGTATTTCTTTGCAATTGGTTCATTCCAGAACTGTAGATTCGAAACGTGGTCCCAGTCTTCCAGGTTATCATCTTTAATTGCCTGTACCCAACGATCTTTTTGTCCAGGCCTGTCAAGAGAAACACTTATGATGTTCAGGCCTTCATCTTTATACTTATTATAGGTTTTTACCAAATTCGGATTTTCTACACGGCAAGGTTTGCACCATGCAGCCCAGAAATCTACAACGGTAACCTTACCAAGATTTTCGCTTAGAGCCAGTTCCTTTCCTTCAGGTGTAGGACCAGAGAATTCCGGGGCCTTGCTGCCTACTTCATAGGTGCTTCGATTTTCCAGGTCTTTCTCCAGTTTTTTGCCAAGGGTGGTTTCTTTTATGCGGTCTGAAAGCTCAGCATAATACTCGCGAACTTCAGCTGCATTATGACTTCTCATATTTAGCATATCTGAAAGGATCATTACCGAAACATAAGAATCCTTGTTCTTTTCGAGAAGACTTTCTTTGAACACCTTGTCATTTTCCTGTAATTCTACCTGAGTTTCTCGCAAGGTATTGAATTGTTCACGATCCTGGTTCATCATAGCCTGCCTGCTTTGCTTCTGGATGCTCCCGAGTTTTTTATTCATTTCCTTGATGTGGTCCAGATATTCCTGAAGTGCCTTATTCTCTTTTCCGCCTTCAACCCGGCTATTCATAAGGGTGTCTTTGTCTATTTCAAAACGGATCTTTTGATTTTCAGAAATGAATACCACCTGGCCATTCGCCCCTTCCAGCCTTAAAAAGCTTAAAACCGGCGCATCCTGCTCTTCCAGGTCTATCTCGAATTGACCATTCTGAATGCTGGTAGTATCTATCACCCGGGGAGCATTGCTATTAGGGTCGAGTTGGGCTATATAGATGTTTTTACCGTCTTCCACGCCCTCTACCGATCCGGTTAATAAATAACCTTTATCTTCTTCGCAGCCCATGAGTAGCAGGCCTAGTAGAGTAAATAGAATTGCTGTTTTTTTCATTTTATAAAGTGATTTTCCACAAAAATAAGGAACTAGCTTCGCTTAAAACGGCCATTTTTATAAAATAATGTTAATTTAAATATTTACATCTTTCAGAGGCTGCGATAAAAATTAATTTTACCTAAATTATCAGATTATGGTGCAGCATTTAAAAAATTTTCCCTTCGATATTGAGATCAGTTTTCATAAGGTTTTAGAACAATATGAAAACCAGCTCGATGATATTGAAAGTGAGATTTCCAGGGAATATATTCGCAAAATGCTGGATTACATCAAAGATTATCCAGAGCTTACAGAGGGCTTTTCAGATCCGGAGCTGCTCAAGAAATATAAAGCTCCAATCAAAGTTCTGCTGAATGATCTTTTTCCTTCGGTGCTTACCAATAATGAGATCAAGGCGGCTTCCGTACCTTTTCATAATATTCTATTCAATAAATCCAGGCGGCTTAGTCAGATACTTGAGAAAGCAGGCGACGATTTTCATCTGGGACTTCGGAATATTGATGAAGACATGCTCTATATTATTGCCTGCATCCAGATCTTAAAGAACTATTATGATTATAAGGTAGATATTTCAAGGCCCTTATATTATGATATTCCCGATGACAATGGAATAATCAGGCATTACCGAATAGCCATGAATGCCGATTTCGTGGAAATTCTTCGGAAGGATGAAGCTCCGGAGATCGATCAGGAAGATGTGGATGTTCTGGTTCAGAATGTAGATAATATAAAGCTCTGGAAGGAAAAGATCCCGCCAGAGAGTTATGTTTTTAAAGGTTTTACTATTATTAATCTTACCGATGTAACCATAGACGACGCTATTTCCGAATTGAAGACTACTCTTTTATTTGAAGAGATCAACGAGGTTGAGGAGCTTAAAAAGTTGCAGGAGATATTTAGATCGATCTATCACGTTCCAGATCTAAGGGTTGGTTTTACGGTTTTTAACCGACGGGACATGGTTTTTGAACGCATGGATAATAATGAGGCAACAAGTTTTATCCTGGATAAGGAACTGGTGAACGACTGTGATACCGGAATTTGCGAGGAGGCATTTCAAAAACTCATCGATGAGAATACGTATTTTTCGATCTCGAATGTAGATAACTACATCAAAAAGAACGACAACCTGCTGGCAAGGAATCTGAAGAAGAACGATATCAAGAGTTGTTTGCTGGCGCCTATTGCTAAAAACGGCAAATTGTTAGGTGTGCTCGAACTGGTTTCACAACGAAAAAATGAACTTAACAGTATTAATGCCATCAAGCTGGATGACATTCTTCCATACATTGTGACAACCGTTGAGCGCAATAGAAATGAGTTCGAAAACCGGGTAAAGGCTGTTATTCAAAGTGAATGTACCTCCATTCATCCCAGCGTGTTGTGGGTATTTGAGAAGGAAGCCAAAAAGTTTATTCGTGATCTGGACAAAGATGGGCTAGCTTCATTTAAAGATATTTCATTTAAGGATGTTTATCCCCTGTATGGGCAGATAGATATTGTCGCTTCTTCAAACGCCAGGAATCAGGCCATTAAACAGGATTTGCTGGATCAACTGGATATTATCCTGAATATCATTCAGAAGGCCTATGAAATCGAAGAGCTTCCAATCTATGACCAGGTGAAATACAGGATTTCAGATTTTAAGAAAGAGATCGAGGAAAAACTGAATGCCAGCAGTGAACAGAAGGTTTTCAACCTCCTTCAGAAAGAGGTGAATCCTTTAATGAGCCACCTTCGAAAACAATCAGATGAGATTAAAGACCTGGTAGAAGACTATAAAAAGAAACTGAATCCTGAAACAGGAATTGTTTATAATCACCGTAAAAAATATGATGAAACCGTTCAGCAGATAAACAGGACCATGTCTCGTTATATCGATAAGAAACAGGTGCAGGCGCAGGAGATCTATCCGCATTATTTTGAACGATATAAGACAGACGGGGTAGATCACAATATCTATATAGGAGCCTCGATGGCTTATAAACGACCTTTTAATAAAGTTTATCTGTTCAATTTGAGATTGTGGCAGTTGAGCACGATGTGCGAAATGGAAAATCATTTTTACCGTCTTCAGGAAAACACACCTATTCAATTAGATGCAGCTTCTTTAATTCTGGTATATAATAGTACGATGTCTATAAGATATCGCATGGATGAGAAAAAGTTCGATGTGGATGGAACTTATAACGCCCGCTATGAGATCATTAAAAAACGAATCGATAAAGCCCACGTAAAAGGAACGGAAGAGCGTGTGACTCAAAAGGGAAAAATGACCATAGTTTATTCCCAAAGCAGTGATGAACGAGAATATTTGCAATATATCAAATACCTCCAGGCCAAAAACTATTTTGGAGATGAGGTTGAAGTTCTGGAACTTGAGGATGTTCAGGGAGTAGTAGGACTAAAAGCCATACGGGTGAATATTCTCTATTCCGCAGATACCAACTATCCGCAAGAAACAATTACCTATGAAGACCTGATGGAAGAACTACATTAGGTAAAAAGCCAGGATAAAGGCGACTACTGAAAGGATGATCCCCACCATGAACACGGTATAGGTAAGCCGCAGAAGAATATACTTTCGATGCAGCACTTTTCCCAGGAGGTGTAAATCTAGCATCAGCATTTCATAAACATAATCTTTATCCTTCATCAGCTTGTTCATTCCCCATTTAAATTGCTCAAAAGGCATCTTATGATAATTCCCGAAGAATAAAAGGTTGACGTCCCTGTTTTCAACCTGTTCTTTAGTGAACTCACCACTGGTTACATTCGGTCTCGTTGATAAAATGGAAAGGATCATAGAGGCAACGCTGAAAAGTATCAGTACTAAACTTGGAATTAGCAGGTGCCTGTTCGAGGCAGCTTCCAGCTTAGGTATCAGGTTGGCTATTGCCAGGGAAATGATGATCGCGTTTACCGATAGCAGAATATTTGCCTTGCTATCTGCTATATCACTAAGTTTTATATGGTTTCGAAGGGTAACCCTGAACAAAGTTTGAATACTTCGCTCCGGGTTTTCATTTTTATACTTTGCCTTCATTCGGGCCTTGTGTTCTTCCTTCTTTAGCTTTTTTTGTTGTTTGTTTTTACTTTCAATCAAGGAAAGGAGATTTTTCTCTTTTTCAGGTTTCCAGTTCTTAATGGCATAATCTGTATAATACTGGTGCTTTTCAGTGAAAACAAGGATGTTTTCTTCCAGCCATTCCGAGTTTGTGAAATTCTTGATATTGTGTAATTCAAGTTCCTGCCTTAGAAATTCACTGGTTTCATCAAAGTAATCCTTGCCAAAATGGGAGGAATCGGCATCCTTTATTATTTTTTCCTGCTCTGTTTCCGGCACACGACTAAATCGGGTTGCCAGAATATATTTTTTTACTTTTTCGATTAGTTCAGGAGTGGCATTTTGATCCTTTAAAAAGGATTCAGCAATCTCTGCACTTTTCTCTTCATGCCCTTTGTAAGTATGAATATATCCGGTGTCATGCAGCCAGGCAGCAAGGATTAGCGCCTCTTTGTCTTTAACATTAATTTCAGAATTATCGATTAATTCTTTAGTACTTTTAACCACCCGCTCAGTATGCTGGTAGTTGTGATAAATAAAGGTGTTTGGTAGTTTTTCTCGAAATAATTCTTCAACAAAGTTATCTGCTTTCTCAATGAGATTGTTCATACATGAAGTTGTTAGTTAGAGGCCAAATTACCAAAAAATTGACCACTCTTTTCTATGAAAAAAGTTAAACTTTTTGCCCCTCTTTTTGCCCTAACCCTTGTTTTTTCTTGTGCTACGGTAGAACCAAAATATAAAGATGGGGAACCAGAAACCAATTTTGGATATCCTGAAAACAAAGAAATTGAAAAATCGTTTTACCTGTTGGGTGATGGAGGATACTCGCCACCTGGAGGAACTTCCCTCGGTTTAATCGCCTTTAAGACCTTTCTCGATTCTGTAAACAAAACCGATAATTATACCATATTCCTGGGTGATAATATTTATCCCGACGGAATGCCCCCGGAAGACTCACCCGAACGCGAAGCCGCTGAATATCGGCTGGATGCCCAGTTAGATGCGATTGAAAATTATAAAGGCAGGGTAGTAGTTATTCCCGGAAATCATGACTGGTATAATGAAAAGCTGGAAGGGCTTGAAAGGCAGAAGAATTATCTGAAGGAAAAGTTCAAAGACATTCTCATCTGGAGTCCGGAAATTGGTTGTGGTCTGGAATCGATCGAAATTACAGAAAATATTCAGATGATTGTGATCGATTCACAGTGGTATCTGGAGGATTGGGACCGCAATCCAAAGATCAATGATGATTGTGAGCAGATCAAAACCCGGGAAGCCATGTTCCTGGAGCTAGAATCTGAAATTAAAAAGAATCAGAATAAGACCATTGTGTTGGCGTTGCATCACCCGGTATATACCAATGGCGTTCATGGCGGGCAGTATAGTTTTGACCGGCATATCTATCCATCTCAAAAAAAGATACCGGTGCCAATTTTGGGGTCCCTGGCTACCTTGATAAGAACCACTGGCGGTGTATCCATACAGGATGCCCAGAATAGCCGTTATAAATCTTTAGCCGACAGGCTTTCTACCATTGCTAAAAGCTCAGAAAGACTTGTTTTTGTTTCGGGGCACGAGCATTCCCTTCAGTATATAATGCACGATAGTATAAGGCAGGTGGTTTCTGGGTCTGGATCTAAAGCCTCTTATGCCACCCTGAGCAATGATGGTTTATTTGCATATAATGGTCAGGGTTTCGCCGTGCTGGACATCTTTGAAGATGGTTCTTCCTGGATAAGTTTTTATGGGAATGAAAACAATAAACCAAAACTGCTCTATCAGAAAGAGGTTTTTGAAACTCCTGTTCCATATGAGTTAAAGGAATATCCCGATTCTTTTCCGTCAACTAAATCTGTTTCGATCTATGAAAAGGAGGAAACTGAAAAAAGCAATGTCTATAACACGGTCTGGGGTGAACGATACCGTGAATTATATGGTACTGAAGTTACTTTGCCGGTGGCAGTGCTGGATACTTTATATGGTGGTCTTGAAGTTGTAAGAGAAGGCGGCGGCCATCAAACGGTTTCCCTTAGAGTAAAAGACAGTCTTGGCAGAGAATATAATATCAGGCGAGTAAGAAAAGATGCGTTGCGATTTCTTCAGAATGTAGCATTTAAAAACCAGCCGGTAGAAGATAAACTGGAGAATACAGTTGCCGAAGATCTTATGGCCGACTTCTACACCGCAGCTCATCCTTATGGATTTTTAGCGATTCCTACGTTAAGCAAAGCCGCTGGGGTGTATCACACTAACCCCAGGATCTTTTATCTTCCTAAACAAAAGGCTTTGGGGAAATACAATTCGGTTCATGGAGATGACATTTATATGATCGTTGAAAGACCTGAAGAAGGGTGGCAGGGTTATGAAAGCTTCGGAAAACCAGATCATGATATCGTTAGTACAGCGGGAATGATTGAAAGGTTACGCCGGGACGAAAAATATATTCTTGATGAGGCCGCATATGTTCGAGCCAGGATTTTCGATATGTTAATAGGGGACTGGGACCGACACCAGGACCAATGGCGATGGGCAGAAATTGAGAATGAAGAAGGAGAACATGTCTTTAAACCAATTCCCCGGGACCGGGACCAGGTTTTTTCGAATTTTGATGGTGCGTTCTTCGGAACACTTCGTTCATTATCGGGTTTTGCCAACCAGTTCGCTGTATATGGCGATAATATTGAAGATGTTGAATGGTTTAATATCGCAGCCCTTGGGCTTGACCGATCCTTACTTCAGAATACCGGCAGGGAAACCTGGATGGAACAGGCCGAGTTCATAAAGAACAATATCACTGAAGAGGTAATTGAAGAAGCATTCTCAAAATTGCCTGAAGAAACCAAAGGTCCGGCTAGTGAAGATTTGATGGCCAACGTGAAAGGAAGGAGAAATAATATTGTGGATATCGCGGAAAGATATTACGAGCACCTTGCCAATCTGGCCATTGTAACCGGAACAGATAAAGACGACTTTATAGATATCGTTCGCCTTGAAGATGGTAACACCCGTGTGACCGTAACCCGCAATAAAGATGGTGAACGCGCCGAAATACTCAGTGAAAAAATTTATAAGGCCGATGAAACCGAAGAGATATGGGTGTACGGGCTGGATGATGATGATAAGATTTTCTTGAAGGGAACCGGACCAGGGAAAATCTTCGTTAGGGTAATAGGCGGACAGAACAATGATGAGTATACCATAGAAAATGGTAGTAATTTAAAGGTATACGACCATAAATCACTTCCGAATACGGTAAAAAAAGCGGGGGATGCCAAATTCAGGTTTACCGATAATTACGAGATCAACACCTACGACAAGGATAAAAAAACATTTTCATCAGGAAGTATTTTACCAAATCTGGAATATAATCCAGACGAGGGATTTGGTGTTGGAATTCAATTTGTAAAGTCCATCAATAAATTCAAAAGAAACCCGTTTACGGCTCAACATAGTTTTTCAGGAGAATTTCATTCGGCAACTAATGGTTTTGCCATTGGATATGAGGCTGAATTTGCCAGAATTGTAGGTAAATACAATCTCCAGGTGGGAGCTAATTATACCAGTCCGCAGTATTCAAAAAACTTCTTTGGCTTCGGAAATGAAACTTATAATCCTGAAGACGAATTCGGAATGGATTATAACCGGGTAGGACTGAACCAATTTGGGTTCAAGACCGCACTGGTTAATAAGACGCCCTTCGGAAGTTTTTTCGGTTTTACAGCCACCTTTGAAGGAATAGAAGTTACTGAGGATTCCGGAAGGTATTTAACCGAAGAATTCACAACTGAAGATGCCGATTTTTTCTCCCGTAAATATTTCGCAGGTCTCGATGCGATGTATAGATATGAAAGTTATGACGACCGGCTTAATCCCACCAGAGGAATGCTTTTCGAATTGAATCTGGGTGGAAAACTTAATACGGCAGACATAGACAGGCAATATGGATATTTTAAGCCATATATGGGCTTTTACAATGCACTAACCCGTAACCGAAAACTGGTACTTAAAACCAGGGCAGAAGCACATATAAATATTGGGAACGAGTTTGAATTTTACCAGGCAGCTCAGTTAGGAGCTGAGAGTGGCTTACGAGGTTATAGACTGGAACGCTACACCGGGAAAAGCTCATTTGGAACAGGTGCCGATCTTCGTTATTCCTTCAATACGGTGAAAACGAATTTCCTTCCTTTCCAATTGGGAATATATGGAGGTTATGATCTTGGCCGGGTATGGTATGAGGGCGATGACAGTGACGTATGGCACGATAGTTATGGCGGTGGATTCTGGGTGAATAGCGCTGAGGCCATACAGGGAACCTTTAGTGTTTTTGCAGGCAGCGAGGGAGCAAGACTACAATTTGGAGTGGAGCTAAAATTCTAAAAATGACAAACAAAAAAAATCCGGCGCTAAAGCCGGATTTTTTATTTAGTAAAGTAGCTATTTAGTCAGATATATTTTTGAAAGATAATTGGTTCTTTGAAAAATCAAGCGTTCTGATAGGGAACGGAATATTGACTCCTTTTTCGTCATAAGCCTTTTTAATAGCCATGATTGCTTCGTGGCGAGCTCCTATGATATCTCTGTTTTTGGTAACATCTGCCCAGAAGCGAACCACATAGTTAATAGAGCTATCTCCAAATCCCTCGTACAGAAATTCTACCTCTTCATTTCCTCGTTGTGGAAATTTATCCCTGATGACCTGAAGGGTAAGGTCTCTCACCATTTCAAGATCTGATTCATAGCCCACCCCACAGTTTACAAAAATTCTGGATCTGGGAGTGCGGGAATAATTTTTGAATGGCTCTTCCACGATCTTTCCGTTAGGGATGACAACATAATTGTTGTCTGATTGCTTGATCACGATATTCCGAAGATTGATTTCGGCAACCGATCCCGCAAATCCGTTAGTTTCCACCCAGTCTCCAATTTGAAGTTCAGGCAGAAAACTAAGGATAAGTCCTGAGAACGTATTATTCAAGGTGCCCTGAAGGGCAAGACCAATTGCCAGTCCTACCACACCTGCACCTGCAAGAACCGAGGTAAGTACTTTATCAAGGTTAAGTAAGCCAAGGGCGATAAAAAATCCAATCAGGATTATAATAGCCTTTATAACCTTAACAACCATTAAGCGTATAGAATCCTGCTTAAGGTGTGTTCGTGTAATCCTTTCAAATAATCGACCAATATACTTGGCGATAAAAATGAATACTATAAATACAATTACAGCAAGAATAAAATTAGGCAGATTGAGGATTAAAGAATCCAGCCAACTGCCTAATTTATCCCAAATGCCGCTAATTGATTCCTGCCAGTTGAAATCTTCCATAGTAAAAATTCTATTTGTTAACTGGCTTATGTTGTTCGCTGGTCTTCATTTTCCAGGCATCCAGCATCCAGCTTGTTTTTTCAAGTTCCCGTATGTAAGCTCCAATTAGATCTATAGTACCTTCGTCCCCGGCCTTATCTGCAACTTCAACTACTTTTCTCATCTGTTTAAGGATAAGACCATGGTCTTTTAGTAGAATTTCGATCATTTTACTATCTGTAAGGTCGGAAGATGATTCTTCCAGATTCGAAGATTTTAAATAATCGCTTAGGTTACTGGTTGGCTGGTAACGTAAAGTTAGGATTCGCTCAGCGATCTCATCAACCTTAAGTTTAGCATCGTCATACAATTCTTCAAACTTCTCATGAAGATCAAAAAAGTTTTTACCAATAACGTTCCAATGAAAATTTCTTAGTTTTTGATAATATAAGTGGTAATCGGCTAGCAATACGTTTAATTCTTTTACCGTATTCTTTGTTTTAGTGGCGTCCAAACCTAAATAATTCATAGTTTTTATTTATTGTTTTTAATATTTCAATATAAAATTAAAATGATTTAGTCTTTTGCCCAAGGGAAGACTGCTGTTTAATACAAGTTTAACTAGGATTAACCAAGGTCCCGATGATCTTTCAGGTCTAACTTTTTCATCATTTTGTCTGACACCTGGCCGCTATAGGTTCCATATCCATCAACCAGGATACCTTTACGATTATTTGTAGTTGTGATCGCATATAAGATGGCATTGTCATCTGGATTGCTCATGCCCTCGAATCGAAGTACTTTATCCACTTCGAATTCTTCAACATCGAAAGTTTCCTTTTCCGATTTTAATTCGATCTTTTCATCGAGTAGGTTGAAATCGTGTTCATAACCTTCCTCAAGCTTTAATTTATTGATAGCTTGAGATAATGTTCCGTAATCTTTCATTGTGAATTTCAATTTTTATTCGAAATTAAGTTACTGTGAAAGCCCGGTTTTAGCAAGAAGGGCAGAGGGTTTAGGATAAGTTTAACGCCAGAATACAGGCTATAATCCCCGGTTGTAATTATTTTTTATTAGAACCGAACAAGCCCAAAGGGAATAATATTAATAAGAAGAAATACCAGCCAGTAACCAGCCCAATTATGGTAATTAAAGCAGCGATTATATAAAGCCAATATGCTTTCGGAATTTTCATGTATTTACAAATTTATAGGATTACCAGAACATTCAAAATCATTAGAGCTGTCACCCATAACTTTTAGAAATGGAAATCGGAGCCTTTGTCAATTCTATGATGAATTGGGGTAGATTCAGAAATTTTAAACAACTTTGCGGTTTTTCAGGTACATTGTAAGAAATTAATCCATACTTCAGTTAAGAACGCGGCTGTGGTTTGTAGTAGTAGACATTTTTTTTAACCTTTATAAACTAATCCCTAACCGGTTTATGAAAAGTAAAATAACCTTAAAAGAACTTGCCAAGTTGCTGAATGTTTCGGTTTCTACGGTATCCAAAGCCCTGCATGATAGTCC
Organism: Christiangramia bathymodioli; assembly: GCA_009735695.1. GTDB lineage: Bacteria > Bacteroidota > Bacteroidia > Flavobacteriales > Flavobacteriaceae > Christiangramia > Christiangramia bathymodioli. The sequence continues at coordinate 35,736 of SRSL01000005.1, read as the reverse complement.
GGAAATAAGCCCTAAAACAGCCGAACGGGTTAAGGAATTGGCAAAACTCCATAATTACAGACCTAATCCTGTTGCCGTAAACCTGAAACGGAGTAAAACAGGAACCATCGGGGTGGTTATTCCTAATATTTCAAATAGTTTTTTTGCCAGGGTACTTTCAGGTATTGAGGCTCAGGCCCAGGAACAGAATCAGCAGGTTATTACTTATATCTCCAATGAATCTTTGGAAAGAGAGAAGCAAATATGTGATATGCTTACCAGCGGCTTAGTTGATGGAGTTTTAATAGCCATTGCTGAAGAAACTCATAAAAAGAAAGAATACGATCACCTATTTTCCCTGGTAGATTATGATATCCCACTGGTAATTTATGATCGCATCAATGTTGAAATTCCTGCAGATAAGGTAGGCGTGGATGATGAGCAAAGTTTCTATGATGCTACCAACTATTTCCTGGAGAGAGGGATAAAAAATATTGGGATCGCGTCAGCCATTCACCATGTAGGAATTGGGAAATTAAGAATAAAGGGATATGAAAAGGCACTTTCTTCCGAAAATGAACAGCAAATGGCCTGTAGTACCGATCCAGCACTGTTGAGGAGTAAAATTCATAACCTGATCGCTAATAACAAAGTTGAAGCGCTATTATGTACAGATTTTGAAAGTACTATACTAGCTACGAGAATTGCTTATGAAGAAAAAATAAAAGTTCCTGAACAGCTGAAGTTAATTGGGTATATCAGCAAGGAAATCGCCGAATATTTAACCCCATCTATCAGTTATATTGAGCAACATCCTGTAGAAATTGGTTCAACAGCCATGCAATTATTGAATAATCGTCTCGAAGGAAAATATGCTCCTGAACAATTTAAAGAAAGCATTATAGCGACCAGTTTAATGCATTTGGAGTCGACGAAGTTTTGAAAAAGTAATGAAAGAAAAGAATAAACCCATATTAATTACTGGTGGAGCCGGTTTTATTGGTTCACATGTAATTCGACATTTTGTGAAAAAATATCCAGTTTATGAGATCTATAATCTCGATGCGCTAACCTATGCCGGAAACCTTGAAAACTTAAAAGATATTGAGGATAAATCGAATTATCATTTTCTAAAAGGAGATATAAGCGATGTAGACCTGGTGAACCAACTATTCAGGAAATACCGGTTTGAGGCCGTAATCCACCTGGCTGCAGAGTCTCACGTAGATCGATCGATCAAGGATCCCCTTGCCTTCGTTAGGACAAATATTAACGGCACGATCAATCTTCTGAATGCCTTTAAGTCAATTTGGGCGAATAATTTTGAAGGCAAGCTATTTTACCACATTAGCACCGATGAAGTTTATGGTACTCTTGGAGAGACCGGACTTTTTAAAGAAACTACCCCTTATTCACCAAATTCACCTTATTCGGCCTCAAAGGCAAGCTCTGACCACTTTGTAAGGGCTTACGGAGAAACTTTCGATATTCCATATGTGATCTCGAATTGCTCAAATAATTACGGACCGTATCAATTTCCTGAAAAGCTAATTCCATTAATGATCAATAATATTGTTGAGAATAAGGAGTTGCCGGTTTATGGAGATGGGAATTATACCAGGGACTGGTTGTTTGTGCTAGATCATGTGAAAGCTATAGATCTTATTTTTCATAAGGCAGAACTTAAGGAGACCTATAATATCGGTGGATTAAATGAATGGAAGAATATCGAGCTCGTAAATATGTTGTGTGATCTAGCCGATGAAAAACTTGGCAGGGAAAATGGAACTTCGAGAAAATTAATAACTTTCGTAAAAGACAGGCCCGGGCATGATAAACGCTATGCAATCGATGCCACCAAAATTGAAGAAAAATTAGGCTGGAAGCCTTCCGTTACTTTCGAAGAGGGCCTAAGTAAGACTATCGATTGGTATTTGGAAAATAAAAAGTGGTTGGTGCATATAACTAGTGGTGATTATTTAGAATATTATAGGGAGCATTATAATTAACCTTCCTACCTGAAAAGCTTCTTCCATTTGAATGAATTTTTTTTTCGGATCATTTCTTTTAACCTAGACTCATATTTAATAGTAGTACCGTATCGAGGTCTTCTAAAGGCAGATTCGAGATTCTGATTTAGAATTGATTGAAGGAATTCAATTAATCGTTCCTTTTTAAGATTTTCAGGCATCATATTATTCCTGAAAACAGGCTTTTTCATAATCTCCTCATATAACTCTTTATCCTGATCTACTCTAATCACTTCACTTTTAAGCTCCTGCAGATTATTAAAATCGTGATAATTGATAAAAGCTTCGGGATTAAAATCAAGGTTTACTTTAGGGTTTCCCCAGTAAATGGGAATAGTGCCTGCCAAAAATGCATGCATGATCTTTTCCGTAGTATACCCCGGTGAAGAACTGTTTTCAAAAGCAATGGTGAATTTGCATTTCGATTGAAAATCTATTTTGCTGAACATCCAGTCCGAGGCATATCTCCCGCCAATCTCAATGTTTACATTGTTCAGATGTTTTCCGGGAGAACTGATCTTTTTATATTCATTTAAAGAATGGAAAAATTGATCGCGAATAGGATTTGCCTGATTATTTGAATAAATGAAATTGCAGAAATAATCTTTATCTTCGATTCCATCATTTTTTATCTCTGTTAACTTTTCAAACTGTCCTTCGAATAAGGCATAATTAGGAAATCGGAGATACCTGTCTTCGAATTCAAAATGGTCAAAGCCTATTGCGTAATCACATAGATTAAAATCAGGCCTAAGGTTTTCCCCTGTGTAAAAAATCCGGGGGCAATTATAGTGGAGAAAATCATATCCGTAACAGGAGTAGAATAAGAAATCAGGAGAATCGCTGTCCAATTCTACAGAAAATCGGTCCTTTAATATATTTATAAATGGATTATCTGAAGGTTGAAAACCTTGGTAGAAATCGGTAAACCAGATTTTTATATTTTTCATTGATTGAATGTAAGGGCTGATGAAGATATAAATTTTGAAATTGATACATTTGTTAACAACCATTAATCCCCTGATCGGCCATAAATGTCTTTAAAAAAGAAAGCTGCCATAAGTCTGGTTTGGACTTTTTCCCAACAATTTGGGAATCAGTTAATCGGTTTTATTATTTCTATCATTCTTGCAAGGATATTACTACCAGAAGAATTTGGCCTTATTGGGATGATCGCTGTATTTATAGCATTGGGAAATGCACTGGTTCACGGTGGTATGAGCAAATCCTTAATTAGAAGTAAGGAAGTAAATGAATTAGATTATTCTAGTGTTTTCTACTTTAATCTTATTGTTAGTATTGGGATTTATATTATTCTTTATTTCGCAGCTTATCCTATTTCACGATTTTATGACCGGCCTATCCTTGTAGAAATACTTCAGCTTTATTGCTTAACCTTTATAATTGCGGGTTTTTCCCTGGTTCCTCTGGCACAGTTAACCCGAAACATGGATTTTAAAACACAGTCTCTCATAGCCCTTCCCTCAGCAATAGTTGGCGGATTTGTGGGTGTGATTTTAGCCATGAATGGATTTGGAGTTTGGAGTTTGGTTTGGAGTCACATTACCACTAATTTGAGTAACACTCTTATGGTTATGGTGATGGTAGGTTGGATACCAGTTTTAAAATTCGATAGGAATAAGTTGAAAGTTCATTTAAATTTTGGATATCGCCTTACCCTTTCTGAGATCCTTGATCGAATTTTTAAGAATATTTACCTAATTGCAATCGGGAAATATTTTTCTGCAGCTCAACTCGGTTTTTATACGAGGGCAGAAACAATGAATCAATTGCCTGTGCAAAATATATCAAGAGCTTTTGATAGGGTCACTTTTCCTTTATTTACTAAGATACAGGACGATAATATAAGATTAAAGGATATTTACAAAAGGTTAATGAAGATGGTAGTTTTCATTGTTACCCCTGTTCTCCTTGTTCTGGCTATACTGGCAGAACCGGTTTTCAGGTTTTTGTTTACTGAAAAATGGCTGCCTGCTGTTCCTTACTTCCAGATTTTGTGCGTAACTGGTATGATTTTACCTCTGCATACTTATAACCTTGGTATATTGAATGTAAAAGGTAGAAGTGATTTATTTTTAAGATTGGAAGTAATAAAAAAAATAATTATCGTAATAATTCTTGCAATTACAATCCCATTGGGAATATTTCCTATTCTTTACGGACAGGTTTGTGCCTCAATTCTAATTTATTTTATTAATGCTCATTATACTGGAAAATTTATTAACTACCCGGCTTCAGAGCAATTAAAGGATATTACGCCAATTGTAGGTTTATCTATTTTTACTGGACTGGTAGTATATTGGATAGATACATCTTTTTTTAAAACAGAGATGAGTGACATTTTTAGATTAATCCTTGGGATAGGCCTTGGAGCTATTATATATTTACTTTTAGCGAAGCTTTTCAATTATAAGTCCCTCGAAGAATTAATTAAATTGCTGAAGGATAGATGATTAATGTGACTAAGACATTTTTGCCTCCTAAAACGGAGTATGAAAAAATTATAGGCCAAATCTGGAAATCAAACCAGATAGCCAATGGAGGTGTTTTACACCAGAAGTTGATTAAGAGTCTCCAAAATTATTTAAATATCTCTAATATTGTCCTAACTGCGAATGGTACACTTCCCTTGCAAATAGTTCTAAAATCCATGGCCAAGCAAGGTGAGGTGATCACAACTCCATTTAGTTACGTGGCTACTACTTCGTCAATTGTTTGGGAGAACTGCACACCTGTATTTGTAGATATCTCGCCAAATTCACTTTGTATTGAAGCATCAAAGATCGAAAATGCGATTACCAAAAAAACAACGGCTATATTGGCAACCCATGTTTTCGGGAATCCTTGTGAATTGGAAGAAATTGAAAAAATTGCTAAGAATTATGATCTTAAGGTAATTTACGATGCAGCCCATTGTTTCGGAGTAAAATATAGAGGAAAATCAATATTTAATTTTGGAGATGTGAGCACATGTAGTTTTCACGCCACTAAGTTATTTCACACGGGTGAAGGTGGTGCCACGTTTTGCAAGGATAATGAATTATTTCAGGAACTTTTTTACAGACATAATTTTGGACATAAGGGTAAAATCGAATTCCAGGGTTTGGGTATTAATGCAAAACTTAGCGAATTACAGGCAGGGATGGGACTTGCGGTTCTTCCTTATGTTTTTGAATTGATCGAAAGCAATAAGATTCGAACACAGCTTTATGATAAATATTTAGATTTTGAAAAGGTTAGGAAACCGGTTCAAATAGAAGGGGTTGAATCCAATTTCAATTATTATCCGCTTATTTTTCCTAATGAGAGTATATTGAAAGAAGTACTGTCAATTCTTGCTGAAAAGGAAATATATCCAAGGAGGTATTTTTATCCATCTTTAAATAATTTGCCGTTTTTAAAATATAAAGAGATGCCGGTGTCTGAAGACATTGCGAGCAGAATTCTTTGTATGCCACTTTATTCTGAATTAAAATTCACAGATATTAAATTGATTTGTGATTTGGTAAATTCGAAATTGAAAGACCTAAAAGTGAATTAATGAAAGGAATTATACTCGCAGGAGGAACAGGAACTCGTTTATATCCTATTACCAAAGGTGTATCAAAACAATTGCTCTCGGTTTACGATAAACCTATGATTTATTATCCTCTATCTGTGCTTCTATTGGCTGATATTCGAGAGATCTTAATCATTTCTACACCCACTGATTTGCCAAATTTTGAAAAACTGCTAGGAGATGGTTCAGAGCTAGGTATTCGTATTCAATATAAGGAACAACCTGAACCAAAAGGCCTGGCAGAGGCTTTTATTATCGGAGAGGATTTTATTGGCCAGGATAATGTTTGCTTGGTGCTGGGAGATAACATTTTTTATGGTCAGGGTTTTGGTCAACTTTTAAGCAGGGCTGTAAAGTTATGTGAGGAAAAAGCAAAAGCTACGATTTTCGGCTATTATGTGAATGACCCAGAACGCTATGGTGTAGTAGATTTCGATGAAGAGGGCAAGGCCATTAGTATCCAGGAAAAACCCAGGGAACCAAGGAGTAACTATGCAGTTACTGGTTTGTATTTCTATCCCAACTCTGTCGTTGAGATAGCAAGGAAAATAGAACCCAGTGAGAGAGGTGAACTGGAGATTTCTGATGTGAATCAAAAATATCTTGAAAAAGAAGTTTTAAATGTAGAATTAATGGGTAGGGGGTATGCATGGCTTGATACGGGGACTCACGATTCTCTATTAGAAGCATCCAATTTTATCCAAACTATTGAAAAAAGACAAGGGCTAAAAATTGCATGCCTTGAGGAAATAGCCTATCGAAAAGGCTTTATCTCAAGGGATGAATTAAAGACCCTGGCCGAAGGTCTAGTTAAGAGTGATTACGGGGAATACCTTTTAAGAATATTGAAGTAAAAAGGCGAGGTTTAGTTTTGGCAATTCTTTAAGATTGGGTTTAACATATCTTAAATGAGATATTTTATATTTGCCAACTGCTAAATGTTAAAATATCAAACTATTGATTACTGATTCCCAGAAACAAATCATTTCTTCCTCGAATGTACTTGTTACAGGAGGTGCCGGCTTTATCGGTTCTAATTTGTGTGAAAAGTTATTAGAGTTAGGGGCAAAAGTCCGTTGCCTGGACAATTTTTCAACAGGGCATAGGAAAAATTTAAATGCCATTATGGAACATCCCAATTTTGAATTTTTTGAAGGAGATATAAGAGATATCGAAACCTGTCAGAAGGCAGCTAAAGGGATTGATTATATCTTGCATGAAGCGGCTCTCGGATCGGTACCTAGATCCCTAAAGGATCCTATCACCAGTAATGAAGTAAATGTTACTGGTTTTCTGAATATGTTAGTGGCAGCCAGAGATAATGAGGTTAAACGATTTGTGTATGCAGCAAGTTCTTCCACTTATGGAGATTCAGAAAGTCTTCCGAAGGTAGAGGGCAAGATAGGAAAGCCTTTATCTCCATATGCAATAACAAAGTACGTAAATGAATTATATGCAGATATTTTTAAGAGTGCATATAACTTGGACACCATTGGTCTTCGATATTTTAATGTTTTCGGACGCAAGCAGGATCCGAATGGAGCTTATGCAGCTGTGATCCCTAAATTTGTAATGCAGTTTATGCAGCACGAAAGCCCGGTTATTAATGGAGATGGAACCTATTCTCGGGACTTCACATATATAGACAATGTAATACAAATGAATCTTCTCGCCATTACCTCTAAAGATGAAAAAGCTGTAAATCAAGTTTATAACACCGCGGTAGGTGATAGAACTAATTTGTTAGAATTAACTCAATTGCTAAAAAAGCACCTTTCTGAATATGATTCAGAAATATTAAAAGTTGAAATAAAACATGGTCCTAACAGGCCTGGAGATATTCCTCATTCTTTGGCATCAGTAGAAAAGGCTAAGGAATTACTTGGTTATAGTCCGACTCATAAGATCGAGGAAGGACTAAAAGAGGCGGTTTCCTGGTACTGGGATAATTTGAAATAAGAATATAAATTAATGGCACAAAAAAAAATAGCAGTTATCGGTCTTGGCTATGTAGGTCTTCCTCTAGCCCGTCTTTTTGCAACAAAATATCCCGTTGTTGGTTTTGATATCAACCAAAACCGAATTCAGGAATTAATGAATGGTAAGGATTCTACTTTAGAAGTGGAAAACGATCTATTACAATCAGTTCTGAAATCAACAAATTCAGAAAGTAAAGGTCTTTATTGTACGGCAAATCTACAAGAGATTAAAAATTGTAAATATTTTATTATTACAGTTCCTACCCCGGTTGATAAAAATAATCGCCCGGATTTAACTCCATTGTATAAATCCAGTGAGACTGTTGCCAAAGTTCTTAAAAAGGGAGATATAATAATTTACGAATCTACCGTTTATCCTGGAGTAACCGAGGATGAATGTGTTCCGGTTCTGGAGAAAAATAGCGGACTGAAATTTAACGAGGACTTTTTCGTAGGTTATTCTCCTGAAAGAATTAATCCTGGTGATAAGGAGCACACTGTTGAAAAGATTTTAAAGGTTACTGCTGGCTCCACTCCTGAAATTGGAGTAAAAGTTAATGATCTCTACGCTGAGGTTATTACCGCAGGAACTCATCTGGCACCTACCATAAAGGTTGCTGAGGCAGCAAAAGTTATTGAAAACTCTCAACGTGATATAAATATTGCTTTTGTAAATGAGCTAGCGAAGATTTTCAATATGATGGGAATTGATACCCAGGATGTCCTTGAGGCAGCAGGAACTAAATGGAACTTTCTTCCTTTTAAACCTGGCCTTGTTGGTGGACATTGTATTGGAGTAGATCCTTATTATCTGGCACAAAAGGCACAGGAAATTGGATATCATCCTGAGATCATTTTAGCTGGACGCCGAATGAATGATAGTATGGGGCAGTATGTAGCCAGCGAAGTAGTAAAGTTAATGCTACAAAATGATCTTAAAGTTAAAGGTGCGAAAGTTTTGGTTCTCGGAATTACTTTTAAAGAAAACTGTCCGGATGTGCGAAATACCAAGGTGGTAGATGTAATCAGGAATTTAAAGGAATACGGGGTAGAATTAAGCATTTATGATCCACTGGCCAACCCTGAAGAGGTTAAGCACGAATATGGGCTGGAAACTACCAGGAATCTACCAAATGGAAAATTCGAGGCAATCGTTCTTACCGTTGCTCACAAAGAATTCCTGCATATCGATTTAGATATTGTAAAATCTGAAGGCGCAGTGGTATATGACGTCAAAGGAGTTCTGGGTGATAAGTGTGACAGAAAATTATAGAATTATAACACCCTATTAAATCAATAATTTTACGATGAAAATAAAAAACATTTGTTGCATAGGAGCAGGATATGTGGGAGGACCAACCATGGCTGTGATTGCTCAAAAATGTCCTGAGATCAATGTGACAGTAGTTGATATTAATGAAAATAGAATTGCTGCCTGGAATGATGTGGATGTGGAAAACATCCCAATTTATGAACCGGGTCTCTCCAAAATTGTAGAAGAAGCCAGAGGTAGAAATTTATTCTTCTCTACAGATATTGACTCTGCTATAGACAAAGCAGATATGATCTTTATTTCGGTTAACACGCCAACCAAAACCTATGGAATTGGAAAAGGAATGGCTGCCGATCTTAAATATATAGAATTGTGTGCAAGACAGATCGCTCGTGTGGCTAAAGATGATAAGATTGTAGTGGAGAAGTCCACCTTGCCGGTACGTACTGCTCAGGCTTTAAAAGATATCCTTGATAATACCGGCAATGGGGTGAATTACCAAATCCTATCAAATCCTGAATTCTTGGCTGAAGGAACTGCCGTATCTGATTTAATTAATCCAGACAGAGTTTTGATTGGAGGAGATATTGATACTACGGAAGGTAAAGAGGCTGTTCAGGCCCTGGTAGATGTATACGCACACTGGGTACCACAAAAGCAAATTCTTACTACCAATGTATGGTCTTCTGAATTATCAAAACTAACCGCAAATGCCTTTCTTGCACAACGGGTTTCAAGCATCAATGCGATGTCTGAGCTTTGTGAAAGAACAGGTGCCGATGTTAATGAAGTTGCGAAAGCTGTTGGAATGGATTCCAGAATTGGTCCGAAATTCTTGAAATCCTCTGTAGGTTTCGGAGGGTCTTGCTTCCAAAAAGATATACTTAACCTGGTATATATTGCAAAAAGTTTTGGACTGAATGAAGTTGCTGACTACTGGGAACAGGTTATTATCATGAATGACCATCAAAAGAGAAGGTTTGCTTCGAATATAGTTAAGACACTTTATAATACGGTTTCAGGTAAAAAGATTACATTTCTGGGGTGGGCCTTTAAAAAGGATACCAACGATACAAGGGAATCTGCGGCAATTTATGTAGCTGATTATTTGCTGAATGAGCAGGCCGAAATAGTGGTTTACGATCCTAAAGTAAAGGCGGAGCAAATTTATGCTGACCTTGATTATTTGAACACGAGAACGGAAGAAGAAAACAGAGCTCGGGTTACCGTCGTCAATACTCCTTATGATGCCTGTAAGGAATCCCATGCCGTAGCTTTGCTAACAGAATGGGATGAATTTACCGAGTTGAACTGGCAACAGATTTATGATAATATGCTTAAACCTGCATTTTTATTTGATGGCCGAAGATTATTGGAGAAAAGGACTAAGGAGGAAATAGGTTTCGAATTTTATGCTATAGGAAGTTAATTAGATTTATTTTAGAATGCTGGATATATTGTCTTTAATAGGAAGGGATAAGGAATTATTTTCAAAAGATATTTCTGATAACCATGAGGAACTAATTAAAAAAGTTGAGGAATCTTCTTTCTTGGTATTGGGAGCGGCTGGCTCTATTGGACAGGCGGTTACTAAAGAAATTTTTAAAAGAAATCCAAAGAAACTTCATATAGTTGATATAAGTGAGAACAACTTAGTAGAATTAGTTAGAGATATTCGCAGTTCTTTAGGGTATATAAATGGTGATTTTCAAACATTTGCTCTTGATATTGGCTCCGTTGAATATGATGCTTTTATAAAGGCAGATGGCAAATATGATTTTGTTTTAAATCTTTCTGCCCTCAAACATGTCCGTAGTGAGAAGGATCCTTATACTTTAATGCGCATGATCGATGTCAATATTTTTAATACTGATAAAAGCATACAGCAAAGCATTGAAAATGGAACAACTAAATATTTCTGTGTATCTACCGATAAAGCTGCCAACCCTGTTAATATGATGGGAGCTTCTAAACGTATTATGGAAATGTTTTTAATGCGTAGGAGTAAGGAAATAGAAATATCTACTGCGCGTTTTGCAAATGTTGCCTTTTCAGATGGATCCCTACTTCACGGTTTCAACCAAAGAATCCAGAAAAACCAACCCATCGTAGCGCCTAATGATGTTAAAAGGTATTTTGTGACACCAAAGGAAAGTGGGGAACTGTGTTTAATGTCCTGTATTTTTGGAAATAATAGAGATATATTTTTCCCAAAATTAAGCGAAGAGTTACATCTAATTTCATTTGCAGATGTCGCAGTTAAATATCTTAATCAAATAGGATATGATGCTTATCCTTGTAAAACTGAAGATGAAGCAAGAGATCTGATTAAAACATTGCCGAAAGAAAAAAAATGGCCATGCCTTTTTACAGAAAGTGATACTACTGGCGAAAAGGATTTTGAAGAATTTTTTACTGAGGAGGAAGTTCTAGATCTTGAAAAATTCAAAAGCCTGGGAATAATTAAAAATGAATTATTTGTGGAAGATAAAAAGCTTCAAAAATTTGAGGATGCGATAGTGAATATGCGTAATAAACATCAATGGACCAAAGACGAGCTGGTTGAGCTTTTCTTCTATATGATTCCGAGCTTCGGTCATATGGAAACAGGGAAGTACCTTGATAGTAAAATGTAAAATATAAATTTGAATGTTAAACCTGAAATAGTGCTAATTGGAGGTGGTGGGCATTGTCATTCCGTTTTGGATGTTATTGAATTGGAAGATAAATACAATATTAAAGGAATCATTGACAATAACTTACCATTGAACCATAATGTTCTTGATTATAAAGTTATTGGAAAAGATATTGATATACCTGAATTAGCTAAAGACCACGTTTACTTTTTAATAACGGTTGGCCAAATAAAGTCCTATTCAATAAGGTTGAAGCTTGCTGAATTTTTGAAAACTCACGAATGTAAACTAGCTTCTGTGGTTTCTCCGAGAGCTTATATTTCTAAATACGCTAAAATTGGGGTCGGTACTGTCGTACTACATAATGCATTTGTTAATGCCAATGTTAAAATTGGAGATCACTGTATCATAAATACTGGCGCTGATATTGAACATGATTCTATTATAGGGGATTTCTGCCATATTTCAACGGGAGCCATAGTGAATGGGGACTGTATAATAGAAGATGGATGTTTTTTAGGTAGTAACTCTACAATTTCAAACGGCAAAATAATAATAAAAAATTCTGTGATAGGAGCAGGGAATTTTTATAAATAAGCAAAAAAATAAAATGGAGTATAAAATACCACTATTTGATCTTAATTATGATCATAAGGAAGAGAATGCTGTCATAGATGTTCTACGTTCCAAATGGATATCTCAAGGTCCTAAATCAATAGAGCTTGAAGAAATGTTTTGTGAGTACTTTAAAGCTAGTCATGCAGTAAGTTTAACTAATTGCACAGTGGCTTTACATCTTGCTATGGAGGTTTTGGACATTCAGGAAGGTGATGAGGTGATTTGTCCATCTTTAACTTTTGTTGCAACAGCAAATGCCATAAAATATGTTGGTGCCACACCAATATTTGCCGATATAACTAGTGAGGATAATCTTACCATAGATCCAGAGCATATTAGAACTCTGATTACTGAACGAACAAAAGCAATCATTGTAATGCACTATGCTGGATTTGCATGTAATATGGATGAAATTCTGAAAATTGCAAAGGAGCATAATCTTAAGGTAGTTGAAGATGCCTGTCATGGTCCACTTTCCGAATATAAAGGAAGAAAACTGGGCACTATTGGAGATATAGGATGCTTCAGTTTTTTTAGCAATAAGAATTTAAGTACTGGCGAAGGTGGCATGCTTCTCACAAACAATGGAGAGCTTGCTGAAAAAGCCAAATTATTACGTTCTCACGGAATGACGACTATGTCTTATAACCGTGCTAAGGGACATTCTACTTCATATGATGTTGTAGCTTTAGGATACAATTATAGAATGGATGATATAAGATCTAGTCTGGGAATTGTTCAGCTAGAGAAACTTCCAGAGGATTTGGAAAAAAGGAGTATAGTTAGATCTACTTACGAAAGGGAACTTGAATCAGTGAAAAATATTAAAGTTCCTTTTTTGAATCATCCATATTTTAGTTCAAATTATATATTTCCAGTTATAATTCCTGAATCGTTCGAAAAGACTAGAGATGAAGTGAGAGATTTGCTGCATGCAGCTGGAATACAAACTAGTATTCATTATCCTCCAGTCCATTTATTCGATATTTATTTTAATGAAGAGGAAAGAGGTTTGAGGAAAACAGAATCGGTTTATAATCGTTTAATAACTCTTCCAATGTATGGTAATATTTCTGAAGATAAGGTTAACTACATCACCAATAAACTAAGAGAAATTTTATCTTAATGAAGATTATTGTTTATACCGATTCGACAGATAGTTGGTACGTGCCATATGGCCACCAATTAAAGGAAAAACTAGCAGGTTTAGGTCATGATGTCAATTATTTGCATCATCCTAATGATTTATACGCATGCGATATTATGTTCATTTTAAGTTGTACTAAACTTTTAGGAGCAAAATACCTTGATCAAAATAAGCATAATATTGTCGTTCATGCAAGTGATTTGCCCTTAGGAAAAGGCTTTTCTCCTCTTCAATGGCAAATTCTGGAAGGAAAGAATATTATACCATTAACTCTTTTTGAAGCTGCAGAAGCAGTTGATAATGGCCCATTTTATATAAAGGGCGTAATTACTTTTGAAGGGCATGAGCTTTTGGATGAGTTAAGAAAGAAAATGAGCGAAAAAATTAACGAGATGTGTATCAGATTTGCAGAAGAATATAGAAATCTAAAACCTACAGATCAAATTGGTAATTCTACCTTTTATAGAAAAAGAACTGAAAAGGATGACGAATTAGATGTAATGGAAACTATAGCTAATCAATTTAATCATCTTCGAATAGCTGATAATGATAATTACCCTCTTTTTTTTAGGTATCAAGGAAATAAGTATTATTTGAAAATATATAAAGATAATAACCAGTACTAATCATTTTTCAAAGTTTAATTGCACTTTGAAATCAAACTTTTCAATATAAATAAATTTGTATGAACGATTGGACAAAACTGATTATTGAGCCTGAAAATAATATAAGATCTGCTATGCAGCTTATGGATGAAATGAGATCTAAACTGCTTATTGTATGCAAAAACAATAAGTTTATATCAGTTTTAAGTATCGGCGACATCCAAAGAGCGATCCTTTCTAATCACTCTTTGGAAGAGGAAATAAATTCTATATTAAGAAATCAGATCATTATAGCATATGAAAATGATAATGAAGAAGAAGTTCGTAGTCTGATGCTGAAACATCGCATTGAAGCTATGCCTATAGTTGATGTTGAGGACAATGTGGTAGATGTACTTTTCTGGAGTGAGATATTTTCAGAAAGAAAAGAGCGAATTGTTAATAACTTGCCTAATATACCTGTCGTCATTATGGCGGGAGGAAAAGGGACGCGTTTAAAGCCTATTACCAATATTATTCCAAAACCCCTTATTCCCCTTGGGGAAAAACCTGTGCTGGAAAGGATTATAGACTCCTTCAATGAGGTAGGTGTAAAGAATTTTCATCTAACCGTAAATTATAAGCAGGATATGATTCGCAGTTATTTTGCGAGTCAACCTAAAAGGGATTATAGCATCAATTATTTTGAAGAGAACAAGCCTCTTGGTACTGCTGGCAGCCTTCATCTCTTAAAAGGAAAATTAAAAGAAACCTTCTTTGTTACAAATTGTGATATTTTAATACAAGATGATTATTCAGAAATATTGAAATATCATAAGTCAAATGGAAATGAGCTTACTGCAGTAAGTGCAGTAAAACATTTTAAAATTCCTTATGGTACGCTGGAATTTGGTGAAAATGGAGTATTGGAAAAGCTAAAGGAAAAACCTGAGTATAATTTTTTTATAAATGCAGGGATGTATATTCTGGAACCACATCTATTGGACGAGATCCCTGAAAATGAATTTTTTCATATCACTACCCTCATGGAAAAGATAATGGAAAGAAAGGGTAAAGTTGGGATATTTCCTGTAAGTGAAGGTAGTTGGATGGATATTGGCCAGTGGGACGAGTATAATAAGACCTCAAAGAAATTAGGGTATGAGGGTATAAATCTTTAAAATTTTGAAGAAGAAAAATGTACTTGTTACGGGAATTGGCCAGGTTAATTACATCTTACAACTTTACAGCCAAATAATTTCAGAATTACCTGAATACAGGTTTAATTCATTAAATCTACGTTCATTTGGTAATATCGATAAAGAGAAGGCAAAGGGAACATTCTTTGAAAATTTTGATTTCGATTTTGATTTCTCAAATTTAGTTGAAACTATTCGATCAATTTTGAGCATTTCTTTTGATAATTATTTTCAGAAGCATTTAAGGGTACTTTTTTCTGAAAATGGATTTCGTTTTATTTCTAGGGTTATACCTGCGTTTAAAGAGCATATAAAAGCATATCAAATAGCTAAATTTATCGATTGTAAAACTGATACTGATGTAATTCATTTACATTTTCCAAAGCAAGAATATGCGCTTTTTATAAATTATTTAAACAGAAAATACCAGATTATTTTTACATACTGGGGGTCAGATATATTTCGAATCAATAATAGAATGGATCATGAAATACAAGCACACCTACTACCAACATCCACCTTGATTACAGTAGCTACTCCAGAAATGAAATTTGCTTTAATTACCAGGTATGGGTCTGGTTTTGAGGATAAGATAAGAATAGCCAGATTCATACATGATTGGACATTTTATGAACTGGCTCATGATTTTATGCAAGATTTACAATGGAAGGAAAGCTATTTAAATATAAATAATTTCCCTGGGGATAAAAAAATAATTTTGTTTGGACATAATGCATTTAGAGAAAATAATCACCTGAAATTTCTGGAATCATTACAGTCAATACCACCGGAAATAATTAAGTATTATCATATTATTTTTTCTTTGACTTACCCTTCTGATTTAGAGTATATTGAAAAGGTAAAATCTATTGCAGGAGAAATTCCAACTACCTTTAGTTACCTAACAGATTTTATGTCCTGGGAAGATATGGTTAAGCTAAAGATTGTTTCTGATATATATATTCATGCTCCAACAACGGATGGTCTCAGTGCCTTCTTAACTGAATTCTTATATACTAATAATCTGGCACTGGTAGGAAGTTGGCTCCCTTATAAAACATTTTTAAAATATAAAATAAAATATTTGGAATTCGATGATTTTGAGGAATTGAGCAAAATCCTTCAGAATCTAAATAGCTATTCGGTCAATACCACTTTAAACAAGGATAATATTGAACATAATTTTAACTCTTCAGTTATAGCCGATGAATGGTTGAAGGTTTTTAATGAATTGCCTAAATAGGAGAATAAATGTCAGATCATTTAAGGAAAACCAAATTAGGGGTTTTCTGGAGTTTTGCAAACCAGGGCGGGAATCAAATTTTCAGTCTTCTTGTTACTTTCATATTAGCGAGGTTAATCTCCCCAGAAGAATTTGGAACAATTGGAATGATAACTGTTTTTACGGGTTTTGCTGCTATTTTTGTGAATTTTGGCTTCAGCCAGGCTTTGATTCAAAAAAAGGATGTTAGCTCAAAGGATATTAATACAGTATTTGTCTTTAACCTAACTTCAGGGCTAATTCTTACTTTGCTTTTCTTTTTGATTGCACCATTCATTTCAGATTTTTATGACAAACCAATTCTTGAAAAGCTTACAAAAGCACTTTCACCAATTTTTCTCATTTCCTCAATTAGTGGTGTAAATAGAGCACTTAATTCTAAAGAAATGAACTTTAAGCTAAGTACAATTATTTCCATAATTTCTCTCGTTTTAAGTTCTTCTTTAACAATAATCATGGCTTATTATGGTTATGGAGTTTGGAGTATTCTTGTTAAAATGCTTTCTTCTCAAGCTATAGTTACAATTTTATATTTGATATATAAACCTGTAAAACAAAGATTGCTTTTTAATAAGCAGTCTTTTAATTCAATGTTTAGAATGGGATCAAATGTAGCAGGAGATTCCATGATTAATTATTGGAGCAGAAATGCTGATAATCTTTTAATTGCAAAAATGTTGGGTGATAGTTCCTTAGGTATTTATTCAAAATCATATTCTATTATGCTTCTGCCTTTAACTAATATTTCCAGAGTTATTAGTAGAGTTATGTTTCCCTCCTTCTCTATTATTCAGAATGATATAAAAAAATTAAGGAGTATTTATTTAAAGACTACAAAATTGATAGCTTTTGTTACTTTTCCGATGATGATTGGGCTTATGTTAGTAGCAGAACCTTTTGTTTTAGTAGCCTTTGGTAAAGACTGGATAGCTATGGTGCCTATAATTTCCATTTTATCAGTTTTAGGAGCGACTCAATCAATTTTATCTTTAAATGGTGTCATATATAATGCCCTTGGAAAGGCTCATTTGGCATTCAGGGTATCTCTGGTTTATAATATTATTAATATAATTGGATTTTATGTGGGAATCAAAATTAATGGGTTAGTAGGTTTAGCGTCATTATATACAGCTTTAGGACTTATAGGCACCATTCCTAATTTCTATATTGCCGGTAGACAAATAGGAGTATCGGTAAAAAGTATGTTTGGAAATTTATCAGGAACATTTTTGAATACCTTAATTATGGCAGTTTTTATTCTTGCTGTAAAATACATAATAAATCCTTTTGAACTATCACCATTTTTTGAACTACTTATTTTAGTTTTTGTGGGAGCCATAGTTTATATTATAACATCTTTATTGCTTAAAATGGAAGAAGCTTCTTTATTAAAAAACCTAGTGAAAAAAAAGAAATAATTTATAAATGGCTGAAAATAAGACTTTATATAATCAAAATTTTCAAGTATCTGTTATAATACCAGTTTATAAAGCCGAAAAGTATTTACGAAAGGCGGTCGAATCGGCCATACATTTAGTTGAGGTAGGTGAAATTATACTGATAGAGGATAAATCGCCAGATGATGCGCTTATTGTTTGTAATGATTTGGAGAGGGAATATGAGAAGGTGAAGTTGTATCGTCATCCTAACGAAGAAAATAAAGGAGCAGGAGCAAGTAGAAATCTTGGAATTGAAAAGTCTTCTTGTGAATTTATTTCATTTCTGGATGCAGATGACTGGTATAAGTCCAATAGGTTTGAAAAGACAAAAATACTATTTAAGGATCCTGGCGTTGATGGGGTTTATGAACCTGTTGGTACCTGGTTTTATGAACAAGAAGGAGCTCTTTTCGGTAAAAAAATCACCAAGGAAAAAGGAGATCAAATTATTACGTTCCTAAAGAACCCTGTTGAACCTGAAAATCTTTTTTATAGTTTAATGTCACAATCAAATGGTAACTTTCATACTAATGGTATTACAATTCGGCGTTCTCTTATTGATAAGGCTGGGTTTTTTTCAACTGAACTTAAATTGCATCAGGATACCGAGTACTGGATACGTTGCGCTTATTATGGTACTTTGATAGCTCCGAAAGATCCTGATGTGGTAGCCATAAGAGGTGTTCATGATGAGAACAGGATTAATAGCGTAAATTTTTATTCCAAAGCAAAGTTTTACAAATCCTTGTTCCGGAGATTTCGGAATAAGCCAATGTCTTTGAAAGAAAAGCTCCTGTTGTATAAAAAAGGAATTTTTTTTAATCCTGATCGTAAATTTCATCAAGGTCCTGCTTCAAAGAAGTATCCTGAAATTGTAAAACTTTTTTGGAAAAGGATTATTACATGAGTTTAATTTCCATAATTATACCTTCTTACAATAGGGCGTCTTTAATAGGGCAAACCATAGAAAGTGTTCAGGCCCAGTCTTATAGAAATTGGGAGCTTATAATAGTAGAGGATGGTTCAACCGATAATTCTTTCAATGTTATCCAACCTTATCTTGAGGACGACAGGATTTCCTTATACTTTAGACCTTCTGAAAGGCCGGGTGGAGGAAATGCCGCTCGTAATTATGGTTTTGAACTAGCCCAGGGTGATTATATAAAGTGGTTGGATTCTGATGATTTACTAACTCAGGAATGTCTGGAAGTTCAGTTGAAAATTATTGAAAGCGAGGATACCGATGTTGTTTTTTGCAGATCAAGATTTTTTGTTCAGGATAATAGTAAAATTAAACTTGGAGATTACTGGCATCCGGGTTTCTCAAATACGCAAGAAATTCTGAGTGATTTTATCAGAGGGAAAGTGAGGTTTTCAAATAATGATGGTCTATGGAGACGGGAAATTTTTTTAGATTCTCCCTATGAAGAAGATTTAAAGAACTCTCAGGAATATTTGATGATGGCTAAAATGCTTGCGCAGGATATTAAAGTAAGTTTGTATAATGAGGTTTTGGTACTAATT
This sequence comes from Christiangramia bathymodioli, assembly GCA_009735695.1. Taxonomy (GTDB): domain Bacteria; phylum Bacteroidota; class Bacteroidia; order Flavobacteriales; family Flavobacteriaceae; genus Christiangramia; species Christiangramia bathymodioli. The sequence continues at coordinate 16,466 of SRSL01000005.1, read as the reverse complement.
AGGCAACATAGTAATCAAATGTCATCCAGTAGGGATTTTGGTGATTTCGTGAAAAATCAATGTCTAAGTCGTTATTTGATCTTGAAGGTCTTAAAGGAGAATAATAAATTAAATCAAAGACTTTTTATTTATCTGATAAAGTCAATGCTTTTTTATATAATACGCCAAATAAATAGATCGAACTTCAACAGAATAGTTGGAAATATATGGATATGGTTAAAATCCTGGAAGTTTATACCGTTGCGTTAAAGTAAACTTTTTATTAAACCAATGCCACACATGAAAATACTTTTACTTTTTCCATCGCTAAGAATAAAATCTGAATGGATATTTAGATTAATTGAAAATTTAGGTAATTCTATTGCTTGTATTGCTACAAATGATATTAATAAGGAAAGAATTAAGATTGATCAATTAAATATTAATCCTTTGTTTTCGAAAATTGTAAGAAGAATAAATGAAGATTTTAATTCTCATTATACCTATTCAACAATCTTACTAAATGCTGAGAGAAAACATGATACTAATGTAAATTATATACATTTTATTGGTTACGCTATAAAATTTAAAAAATTTATCTTCAAATCTCAAAATCCTACTTTAATTCATTGTCACGGTAAAGATGTGATGTGGGATTTAAAAGATATGCTTACAGGAGAACCGTTCCACCCACCGGAATATTTCAAGTCATTAGAAGAAATAGCCAAAGAGGTTTATTTTATTGCTAACTCACAATTTACCAGAAAACAATTATTAAAAAAAGGAGTGGATGATTCAAGAATTTTTGTCAATCATTTTGGAATTGAAATTAAAGAAAAGCTTATTACACCTATAATTAATAAAACATTCAAGATTCTTTACCTGGGTCGGCTGGTCGATTTTAAAGGACCACTGGAAACTATACAGGCCTTTGAAAGAGCATGTGAACTGGGATTAAAGGGAGAGTTGCTTATAGCAGGAGGTGGTGAAATGGAAAATAATTGTAGAGCAAAGATTAATAAATCGAAATTCAGAGATAATATTAAAATGCTTGGTTGGGTTAATAAGGAAGAAGCGGAAACTTTATATCAGGAATGTAATATTTTTACTGCACATAATAAGGTTGATGCTTATACAAACCAGGTTGAAGCTTTTGGTGTGACGATTATTGAAGCGATGTCTTTTGGATTGCCCGTAATTACTGGTAAGTGTGGAGGAGTAGAAGATAGTGTTGTGGACGGAGTTACAGGATTTTTAATTGAACCTGGAGATCTTGAAGGACATGCCGAAAAAATGTTACAATTATATAATGATTTTGATTTACGAAGCCGTCTGAGTGCGAATTCTGTCGATCGAATAAAAGATCATTTCAGTCTGGAAAAGGAACGAAATGGTTTAGAAAATATAATTAAAAAAATAAGTAATAAATCAACCTTACTTAAGAATGCCTAAATTCAGTGTAGTTATTCCAAATTATAATCGAGCTCAAAAGGTTAAGGTTGCAATACAGAGTGTTCTGGATCAAACTTATACCGATTTTGAAATTATAGTTGTTGATGATAAATCTACGGACAATTCTATATTCGAAATTGAACAATTAAAGAGTGAAAAAATTTTTGTTCACCAATTAAAAAGGAATTCAGGCGCAGCTGTTGCAAGAAATTATGGAGTTAACCTGGCAAAGGGGGAATTTATATCTTTTCTTGATAGTGATGATTTTTACGAGAAGAATTTTCTGGAAGAAAGCAATAAATTGTTATCTGAAACTTCAACTGATGTTGGTTTTATGTGGACAGGGGTAAGGTATCATTATAGAGACAGAACCTACGAACGTGCATGGTCTCCACCTAGAAAAAAAAATCCATATATCACTCTTCTTCATAACTTACAAATTGGATCTGGATCTGGAATTACCTTAAAGAAAAGTGTTTTTGTTGAATGTGGTGGGTTTAATGAAAATTTACCTGCTGTGGAAGACACAGATTTTTTCCTTAGGATCTCCCAGAAATATGATTATGTTAATAGTGATAAGATTTTAATGAACGTAATCAAAAAAGGAAATGATAGGATTTCTAAATCTTTCGAGAAAATAGCATTGGCATATAATATTTTTCTTCCGGAACATTTTGATATAATTGATACCAGTAAAATTCTTCAGGCTAAATTTTATTATAAACTAATGTGGCTCAATTTTCATATACATGAAAAAGAAAGAGCAAGGAATTATTACAATAAAATACCCTCTGAATTAAAAAGTATTAAAATAAAGGTCGTTAAATATCTATATGAAATACTCCCATTAAAACAAGCCTCTTATATACATCAAAAGCTATCAGCCTAAATGAAAAAGATTTTATATTTAATAGATACACTTGAAATAGGGGGAGCTGAGACCAGTATTCTTGAAATTGCCTCGCGATTAAAGGAGTGGGAGCCTATTGTTATAAGTATATATAAGGGGAATACTTTGAGATCTCGATTTGAAGAAGAAGGTATTAAGGTGTATACCCTGAATTTGGAAGATAAATTCGGTATAATTCCTGGACTGAAAGAAATAGGAAGTATTATTAAAAAAGAAAATCCAGATCTAATTCATGCTACTCTCTTTAGGGCGGAGCAGTTTAGCAGGATCTTAGGACCAAGGTATAATATACCTGTCTTAAATAGTTTTGTAAATGACAGTTATTCTTCTGAACGTTTTGGCAGTCTAAATTTCAAGGAAACATTAGCTTTAAATTTTTATCGCTTTATTGATAGATTTACAGCTAGCCGTGCAAATAGTTTCATGTCTATTACTAAAGCAATTATTCCCTCAAATTCTAAAGCCCTTGGAATTAATGCGGACAATATTAAAGTAATTTACAGAGGCAGACATATAGATCATTTTAGAACTAAAGCCGAGGCTCAATTCGGGGAGTTAGAGGAATTTGGAGACGGCCCTGTAATACTCACAGTATCAAGGTTATTAAAAAGAAAAGGTTATGTAGAGTCAATTAGAGCTGTGGCCGAAGTGATAAAAAGGGTTCCTTATCTAACTTATTTAATTGCAGGTGAAGGTCACGACAGGCCTGTTTTTGAAAGTTTGATCTCAGAATTGAATTTAAATGAGAATGTAATTCTCCTAGGCAACAGGAGCGATGTGCCGGGACTATTAAAACGTGCAGATCTATTTCTTTTCCCTTCACATTATGAGGGTCAGGGAGGAGCCCTTGTAGAAGCTATGATTATGGGCACCCCGATAGTTGCGGCTAAAATACCGGTAATAGAGGAATCTGTTGAAGACAAAAAGTCGGCCTTATTGTTTGAACCAAAAAATATTCATGATATAAGCAAGAAAATTATTTGGGCTTTAGAGAATTCTGAACACATGCAGGAATTAGGGAAAACTGCTATGAAATTAGCTGAAGAAAGATTTGAAATAGCAAAAGTTTCTCAGCAACATGAACTCCTGTATGATCAAATATTAAAAGAAGTAGAGAAATAAAAAATGAAGGTACTTTTTTTGATAGATACTTTAGAGGGATATGGAGCTGAAAAGAGTCTGGTTGAAATTGCCAGGGGGTTTACAGAAGTTACACCGGTCTTTGTGCATATCTATCAGGGAGATATGTTGAAGCCTCATCTGGAGCAGGCAGGCATAAAGGTATATTCGCTGGATTTAGAAGATAAGTACGCTTTCAATAAGGCGCTAGATAAATTAATTCCTATTTATTACCGGGAAAGGCCTGATATTGTACATGCTACATTATTTCGTTCTGAAATTATTGCCAGAAAACTTAAAAAGAAAATTCCGGCTATTTGCCTGGTTGGAAGTTTTGTAAGTAATGCTTATTCTCCTGAGAGACTTAGAGGGAAAAATGCCATAGGTAAATTAAAACTAAACTATTTTTTTGGACTTGATCGACGTAGTGTTAAATATGTAGATTATTTTATTTCCAATTCTCATACTATAAAAACACGAACAGGAGAAGCTCTAAATATTGATAAGGATAAGGTCGAAGTTATTTATAGGGGAAGAGATAGCTCTAAATTTGACCCTGATAAAAAAAATGGAAAATTTCCATATCTTAATAATCAAAGAATTATTCTCCTTAATGTAAGTCGTCTAATCCAGCTTAAAGGTCAGAATGATCTTTTAAAGGCTATGCCTAAGGTTTTAAGAGAATGTGGAGATGTATCACTTGTTTTTGCTGGTCACGGTCCATACAGGACACATCTTGAAAGGGAAATTAAAAGATTAAAGTTAGAGCCTTATATTCATTTTCTTGGCCGTATAGATAATATTAATAAATTACTTCTTAAAGCAGATGTGTTTTTATATCCATCATATTCTGAAGGTCTGCCTGGAGCTCTAATAGAAGCAATGATGTCCGGGAAAACCATTATTTGCTCTGACATCCCAGAAAATCTTGAATGCGTTAATGAGGAATCAGCTTTAATTTATGAAAAAGGGAATATTTCTGAACTTTCAAATGCTATAATAAGTGTTCTTAAGGATCCAAAGAAGTATAATAAACTGGGAGAGAATGCTCGCATACAGGCTATCCACAAGTTTGAATTGAAAAAAAGGATTTCTGATTATCAGAATTTTTATTTCAGGATAAAAAAACATCATAAAAAAGATCGCTTACGTATCCTGCATTTAATACAAAGACCTCAGAATAGAGGAGCTGAGACATTTGCATGTCAATTAGCGAATCACCAGGAAAGCCTGGGTAATAGTGTGAAAATAGTTTCTGTATTTTCTGGAAAAACAGACTTGCCATGGAAGGGAGAGATAGAATCACTAGGAGCTTCTTCAAACAGAAGGCTCTTTGATTTAAAGGCCTGGAAAAAGCTCAATGAGATAATTCTAAATTTTCAACCCGATATAGTTCAGGCAAATGCAGGTGATACGTTAAAATATGCAGTCTTTTCTAAAAAAATTTATAATTGGAAGGTCCCGATTGTTTTTAGAAATGCTAGCGAAGTTGGAAAGTATTTAAAAGGCAATTTTCAGAAGAAATTCAATAACTTTCTTTATAATCAGGTTGATCAGGTAATTTCAGTATCAAATGTATCAAAGCATGATATAGTTGCAAACTTCCCGGTTTTGAAAAATAAAGCTGTAACTATACCAATAGGGATTGAGGATTCTAAAACGATAATGCCAGAGGAATTAGAGCCTTCTGGAAAGAAACATATAGTACATGTAGGAGGTTTTACTTTTGAAAAGAATCATGAAGGCTTAATCAATATTTTTGAGAAGATTTTAGAAGAATGTCCAGATGTCCATTTACACCTTTTAGGAGATGGCCCTTTAAGATCAAAAATTGAAAAACTTGTAAGCAAAAAGGAACTGGAAGAAAAGATTTCCTTTTATGGTTTTGTCACTGATCCTCTTCCTTATATTAAAGCGGCAAATGTCCTGATTCTACCTAGTATAATTGAAGGTTTGCCCGGTGTCTTACTGGAAAGCATGTTTTGTGAAACACCTGTAGTTGCATATGATGTTGGGGGTATTTCAGAAATAGTAAACGAGGAAACCGGAATAATAGTAACTGCTAATAATGAAGAAGATTTCAGTAATTCAGTCCTAGAAATCTTACATAATCCTAATCTGGAGATCATTAAAAATGCCAGAAAAAAGGTAGAATCAATATATTTTAACTCTGAAATTGCAAAGCGTTTTCAGGATACTTATTATTATCATTTCTGAAAAAGAATATTTTACTAAAGTTTTTTTAATTCATTGATAGAGGTTGCTATTCGGTTAACTTTGCCTTTCTATGAAAAAAATCAGGATACTTCATATTATAAAATCATTGGGAAGAGGGGGGGCTGAAATGTTATTGCCTGAAACCTTAAAGCTACATGATAAGGAAAAATTTGAGTTTCATTATATCTACTTTCTGCCATGGAAGGATCAAATGGTTGAGGCAATTAAAGAGGCTGGTGGAAAGGTTACCTGTTTTGAAGCCAAGGACAATATTCGTTTGTTGATGCAGTATAAAAGAATTATTGGATATTGTAAAGAGCACAAAATAGATCTGATCCACTGTCATCTTCCATGGGCAGGTGTTGCTGGGCGTCTGGTACATTGGAGAACAAATATTCCCGTGATCTATAGTGAACATAATATGCAGGAACGCTATCATCCCGTTACTAAAATTTTAAATAAATATTCATTTAACAGCCAGTCAATGGCTATAGGAGTATCGGAAGATGTGACACTTTCTATTTCGGAAAATATTAGCCCTGACATTCCGGTAAAAACAGTTTTAAATGGAGTAAATACTGATGCTTTTATTAAAACAGGTACTTTAAGGATCAAGCAGGAACTGGGAATCCCACCTGATGCTTTAGTAATTGGTAATGTGGCTGTTTTTAGATTTCAAAAGCGATTAATTGAATGGTTACGGGTATTTAAAACTATTAGTGACAGGAATCCAAATGTCTATGGTTTAATTATTGGTGCCGGCCCCCTTGAAGATGAGATAAAGAAAGAATGGAAAAGTCTTGGATTAGAAAAGAAAGTCTTTTTTCCTGGCCTTAAAACGGATGTGAAGCCTTATTTTGAAGTCATGGATATTTTTATGATGAGTTCTTCTTTTGAAGGCCTTCCAATCGCACTGCTGGAAGCTATGAGTATGGAGTGTGCGATAGTTTCTACAAATGCTGGGGGTATTAAAGAAGTAGTAAGGAATAAATTAGATGGTCTGGTTTGTGAGACGAATGAGTTGGGGAAATTAGAAGTGCTGGTTCAGAAAATGATAAACAACCCTGATAGTCTCACTGAATTTAAAAGGGCTGCAAGAGAACGTGTGAGAGAAAAGTTCAGTTTAAATATAATGGTTATGGAACTGGAAGAATTATACAATAATGAGGTAAAACCTGAGCACTAATAAGAGTACTATGAATATTAGGGAAGCTAATCAAAGTGATATACCAGATATTATTAAAGTTCTGAAAGCCAGTCTGGGAGAAGGATCTTCTGAAAAAACAGAAAAAGTATGGAGATATAAACATATAGATAATCCATTTGGGGAGTCTTTAGTTCTGGTAGCAGAAGAAAATAATGAGATCATTGGTGTACGGGCTTTTATGCGATGGAATTGGCAGAAAGGGGATAAGGTGTTTTCTGCATTCAGAGCGGTAGATACTGCAACACATCCTGATCATCAGGGTAAAGGTGTTTTTAAAAAATTGACTTTACATGCTCTGGGCCTTGCTCAAGAAAGAGGAGATCATTTCGTATTTAACACTCCCAATGATCAAAGTAAACCAGGTTATCTGAAAATGGGATGGAAAGAGGTTTCTAAGTTAAGAATTCATGTTATACCCGTAAACCCTTTTTACTGGAAAAAAGGGGTGGAAGTAAAGCAGAATACGGGTAATGAATTACCATATGAATTTTTAGACCTGGATGAATGGCATCAGGATTTAATAGGATCTGGCACTATTTTTACACCAAAAGGGGAGAGTTATTTAAATTGGAGATATATTAATAATCCAATGCAATCCTATTTAATAAAATCAAATCCTGAACATTTTATTGCTGGCTACGTTAAAATTCATAAAAATTTCAAAGAGTTTCGTGTTTCGGAGGTGTTGTTTACAAAAGACACTTCAAAAAAGTCAATTAAAAAAACAATAATGGATTGGGCTAAAACCTTTGGAGTCCAGTTTGTTAGCTTGAATGTTCCTTTGGAAGGTAGTGTCTTTAAAAGAAGTTTAAGTGGAGGTTTTGGACCTGTTTTAACCTTTAAACCAATTGATGAAAACCTTGATCTAAATATATTTTTAAAATTTAAATCCTGGGAATATAGCCTTGGGGACCTTGAATTGTTCTAATTAATGCTAGGAGCTTTAGTTTTAATATTAGCACTATTTGTCATCAATCAAATGATGTACAGCACTTTTTCAAAAAAACATAAGTTTTTTTCGAAAAAGCTGATGAATATGTTATTTCTATATCATTTGTTTTTTTTCATAGTTTATTATACTTACGCTTTATATAATAATTCCGATTCCTGGATGTATTTTAGAAGGCCTCAATTTGGTTCCTGGTGGGAGTATTTTGGCACTAGCACTACCTTCATTGACTTTATGTCCTGGCCATTTATTAATATTTTCAGCTTTAATTATGAAATGATGATGGTTCTTTATGCCTGGTTCGGGTATATTGGATTTCTTTATGCTTACTTATTTTTTCGTGAAAATATCCCATTAAAAATCCAAGTTTTGAAGGTTGATTTTCTTACCCTAGTTTTATTTCTTCCCAATATGCATTTCTGGACGGCTTCCTTAGGTAAGGGAGCTCCAATATTTATGGGACTTATGATGTTTGCATATGCAGTAAAGGAACCAAAATCACGATGGTTTTCTCTAATTCTTGCTTCAATTCTAATATATTATATAAGGCCTCACGTATTCTTATTCGTGGCTGCCGGAACCGTGTTAGGATATATGACAGGGAAGGAAAAAATAGCTTTTTGGAAAAAAATGCTTATTTATATAGGTATGATTGGGAGTTTGATCGTTGTTCAGGATACTATTTTGGGTATGGCTGGTTTAGACGAATCTGAGAATTTAGTAGAAGGATTTGAAGATTTTTCAGAGGACAGGGGGGGGGAGCTTGCGAAATCTGGTTCTGGAGTGGATATGGTAGATTACCCCTTGCCGGTAAAACTTTTTACATTTTGGTTTAGGCCATTATTTTTTGATGCTCCGGGAATCTTAGGACTCATTGTTTCAGTTGAAAACCTAATTTATTTATTATTATTTATAAAAATCCTGAAAAAGGACTTTCTAAAATTTTTAAAGAAATCACCGGTAACTGTGAAAATGAGCCTTACTGTTTTTTTCTTAGCATCGCTGGCTATGTCTTTTGTAATGTCCAATTTAGGGATTATAATGCGACAAAAATCTATGGTAATGTATTTCTTGTTTTTCGTGATCTATTACTATCTCGCGCAGAAGAAATATGACAGGATAATTACCTTGAGGAAAAGAAGGAATAAAATATTGGAGAGCAGAAAGCTGGAAGTAAGTTGATAAGTAATTGTAGATATATTATTCATAAATGGAAAATGGTTCTTTAGTAATATCACTTGACTTCGAATTGCTTTGGGGAGTTTTTGATAAGGTTAACTGGAGAGATAGGAAAGAATATTTTCAGAATACCCGCAAGCTTATTCCTGATATCTTACAATTTTTCGAAAATTATAATATTCAGTGCACCTGGGCTACAGTAGGAATGCTTTTTAATAAAAACTGGGAGGAATGGAATCAAAATATTCCAGACAATTTACCTGGTTACTTCAATAAAAATTTATCTGCATATACCTTCGGAAAAACTATCCAGATAAAAGAAACTGAAAATTTATGCTTTGCTCCTGAATTAGTTAAACGAATTCTTGAAACTGGAAATCAGGAATTAGCAACTCATACCTATTCACATTATTATTGTAGAGAAGAGGGGCAAAATGTGGATAGTTTTTCTTCCGATATTAAAACTGCCATAAAAATGGCAAGCAATTTTGGTGTCGATTTACATTCCCTTGTTTTTCCACGAAACCAATTAAATCCAGATTACCTTAAAATTTGTAGTAATCTTGGAATCAAAAATGTACGTTCTAATCCAGAAACCTGGTATTGGAAGGATACGGAAAATGATTCTTTACAACAAAAAATATTCCGGACGGGAGATGCCTATATCGGAAAAAAGGATAAACCATATAAATTTTCAGAAATTGACATTACTAATCAACTCAGTGTTCAGCCTGCGAGTAGATTACTAAGGCCATATTCTGGAAAAACGTTTTTAGATAAGCTTAAGATGAAAAGGATTTTAGATGAAATGACTTATGCAGCGAGAAATGCCAAGATTTATCATTTATGGTGGCATCCTCATAATTTCGGAAATGATCCCAAGAAAAACCTTCAAGATTTAGAATTGATCTTAAAACACTTTTTAAAGTGTAGGAATAAATATGGATTTCAATCTCTTTCTATGAAAGGCATAAATAATATTTTGACAGGTGCCTGAAACCGATTTTTCTATTATAATTCCTACATTTAACAGAGCCCAGGAGCTTTCTAAAGCGATTATAAGTATTATTAATCAGTCTTCTGATAATTGGAATTTAATTATTGTTGACGATGGATCTACTGATAATACTAAAGATGAAATTCAGAAGTATTTAGCAACTGGTAAGATCAACTACGTATACCAGCAGCATTCAGGTGTTTCTGTGGCCCGTAACCATGGAATTAAACTGGCGTATTCTGATTATATTATTTTTTTAGATTCAGATGATGAATTGTATCCAGATCTAATTCGTGATCTTACCAGGTTGGATTATAAAAGATATGATGTTATCTTCTGGGAGGTTAAAAAAAATTTTGGAGAAAGAACTTCCATTTGGAAACCAAGAAAACTTGAAAAAATATATAATGGGATTCGAGGGAGCTTTTTATCTGGAAGTGTATGTTACCGGAAAGAAATTCTTGAAACCGTAGGAGGTTTTGATCCTAATATTAAATTCGGGGAGAATTTTGAATTGGGAATGAGAATTGCTCATCTTCCAGAACTGAGAACTATTATACTACCCTCTGTGTATCTTCATTATAAGATCAATTTAGGCTGTCGCCCAAATAGTGAGCCTAATTCCAAATTAGAATCTTTACAGTATTTAATCCAAAAGCATAAGAAAGCTTATTCTGAAGATCCTCTTTCACAATCAAGACTTTTATATCAGATTGGTTATTTAAATGAAAAGTTGGGGAAGAGCGATGAAGCTTATAAATTTTTTAAATTATCCTGGAAAAGAAGGCCTTATTATCTTAAACCATTGCTAAGAATTCTTCTTCACCAATTAAAGTAACAGTGCCTAAAAAATCCCGGGTGTTAATTTCATTGCAGAAATTATATTCTTCTTTTTTAAATAAAGTACGAATAAACTCCGATTGATATTACGCAGGTAGATCCCAAACGCTCTAGCCGCTCCAATTTTTTGTTCATTCCGATAATATTTCTGCAGGTTTTTAAAAGTAATTGCTTTAAGCTGCAATTTTAGAATTTGCTCATTTTTTGTCCAGATTCCTCCGCTATGTCTGTGGTATATACTTGGAGATATATCACCCAAAAATTTAGCCGGGCCATAATTGCCAAGAAGACTGAGAATAAAACTATCTACATTTATTACATTTAATATTTCCTCCGGAAGTTGTGAAAATATATTTCTGAAACAAACTGTTGATAATTGAGGATGGTATTTGAGGTTAATTAAATTCTCCATGCAGAGGTCTATGTCTGGTTGGTCCAGAAGAATAAAGTCTTTATTATCAGAAGTTGACTTTTCAGTAAATTTATGATAGCAGAATGAGAAATTATCATTCTGACCTAAAAAGTCTACTTGCTTCTGAAGCTTGAAAGGATCTGTCCAAAAATCATCCCCTTCGCAAAATGCGATATATTTACCTTTAGATGTGAAGAGATTATAAATGGCATTGAAATTTCCTGTAGTAATTCCGTTTACACGAATTTTATTTTTTTTTCGATGCAGAAGTAATCTGATACTTTCAGGAAATTTCTTGGCATATTCGAGACATATGGAACGCGTATTGTCTGAGGATTCATCTTCCCCAAGAATTATTTCAAAATTAAAATTTGTTTTTTGAGATAAAATTGATTCTAGACATTGCTCAATAAACTTTTCATGATTATAGGTCTGTACTAGAACACTAACCATCGGTTTTTTCGAAACACTGGTAGGATAATGCTCTACTTCAGCCTTTTCGTAGCGTTTTTTGAATTCATGAAAATCTATCATTTTAAAAAACGATTCCCCAGGGACAAAGAATCTATATTTCGTTTCTGCGTTCCTTTATTTGAATAAACTGAATTTTCTTCGGTATCATGCTCAATAGCACTATTCATACTAATGATTGAATTCTTTCCAATTCTTACATTTTGTTTTATTGAAGCATTTAGTCCGATATAAGAAAATTCTCCTATCCTTACATTACCTCCAGTTTTAGCTCCACTCATAAGGCTATGATCATAAATTTTAGTATGGTGACCAATATTCGAAGTGAATAAAACACAATTATTTCCAATCTCAACAAATGGTTGTAATACGCAACCTTCGTCTATAAATGAATTTTTTCCAACCTTTAGATTATTCCATTTTCTACATTGTGTTGAAATATAGCTAGGCAAACAATATCCTAATTCCAGGGCTCTATTAAATATTCTGCTTCTTACTTGGTTATTACCAACCGCAATAAAGAGAGAATTATCATTGGGAGGGAAGGAATTATCAATTTCAGAAAATGGTACTAGTGGCTTATCATTTTGAAGGTCTGTGTTGTAAAGATGGTCCTCAATAGTATAGCCTATTACTTCGTAATTAGAGTCCTCTTGAAAGACATAGGAAACGTATTCGGCATATTTCCCGATGCCATATACTATTAAATTATTTCGCATAATCCATTGTTGGTCTTAACTTCAAATATATTCTTTTTGGAAGTAAAATAAGTTAGAAGTCATCCAAGATGTCCTGAAACAATTCCTGAGTTTTCAGATTTTTACCGATGGAATATCAATCTACGTCGAAAACTTGGTAATAAATTTCTTACTCAACTTTAGGTGATTTAAATTCAATACTAAATCAAACCACTAATTATGAGAAAGTTATTTTTGGTGAGCCTTCTGGTTTTTGCCGTGGCTTGCAATGTTGAAGATGATGGAATTACTTCTAATGAAGTTAAGGAAGTAAATTCCATGACCACTATTGACGGTTGTTCTGTCTATGAGTTGAATTTTGGGGAAGAGGGTATTATTAGTTTCAGGAATTTTTATGATTATTTAGAAGTAACAGTTACCAAAACGGGTAATTTGGACCTAAATAATATAAGTATCCATTTTACTAAGGATGAAAACGGTTTTCCTAGAAACGGAAAAGGCGAATTAAACACATCCAAATTTACCTATTCTGAAAATGTAAGTAAAGGGGTAAGTGAAGTAACTACCAGTTTTAGTTTTGAAGAATTAGGCCTAAGCGTGGGAGATCATATTTATATTACAGCTGCGGCAGAATTTGGTTCGGGTAAGAATAAACAAGTACTATTCATAAAGGATGAAGAACTTGTAGGAACATCTTTCTATTTCACGTATCAGGTGGAAAAATTTCTTAATTATGCGGGTACAGATCAGGTTAGGGAAATATACCTTTCTGAAGCTCAATCTGTTCCGAGTTGGGATGAAGTTCGTAAATTATATGCAAATATGTTAGATCCTGGTGTTCCTAAAAGGGCTGGTACTTATAATCCAAGTATTTGGGCTATTATCTATGACTTTAATGATCCCAATCGTGAAACGCAACTTGGAGATTATATAACCACCTATACTTTAGGTACTGGTGAATGTTCAGATTCTGTTCAATTGATTCTTAGAATAGTACCTGATCCCTTGTAGAACTTTGGATAACCCATTCTAAATTAAAACGAAAAGCATTTAAAATTGCTTTTCGTTTTTTTATTACAAAAAAAACCTTAATCCTTCCAAATAAAAACCTAAAGTAGGAATGAATAGCTCTTTAACAGGAAGTTAGTCCTCATATCGAAAAAATTGAAATAGCAGTTTTCCTTGGCGTAAATTTAATTATCCATTCTAAATTATAGCGCTATGAAAACAAGATTACTATCCGTTTTTTTAATTATGTTCAGTTTTTTAAGTTGCTCTGTTGACCCAATAGAGGAAGTAATAGGGCAAGATCAAATTACTGCTTTGAATTCTGAAACTACTGAAATTGGTTGTGCTGGAGCGGATCAATCCAGAAACATATCTTTCTCAGAAGCTGCCGCCATTGAAAGCTGGGATGAAGTTCGCAAGTTATATTTAAGTTTACTTCCAGCAGGGATTCCTAGAAATGGTACTTTCGACCCTAGTATATGGAATATAATAGATGAGTTCCAAGTTAAAGGTATTGGAGAATATTCTACTACCTATTCCATCACAGGTGATTGTTCAGATTCGGTTATATTAACAATCAATGTAACTTCAGATCCAATTAATTCCGACCCATGTGTTGGATTCACTGCTGGGCCGAACAATTCCTTAGAAATTACTCTATCCGAAGCAATAGCCATTCCAAGTTGGGATGAAGTGAGAAAACTATATTTAAGCCTATTGGCACCTGGAATTCCTCGAAACGGAGAATTTGATCCATCCATCTGGGATGTTATAGATCAGTTTAACGCCACTGAAGGTAATCTAGGTGATTATACAGTAACTTATACAATACAGGAAGGAGACTGTATAGCCTCAGTAGAATTAACTGTTAAAGTAATTCCGGATGCTTCAGATCCTATTTGTGACGGAGTTGTAAATGCCGGACAAGATGGGTTGATTGAAATTACCTTGAGCGAAGCAATCGCACTTCCCAGCTGGGATGAGGTTAGAAAACTTTATTTGAGCATCCTCGAACCTGGAATTGCCAAAAATGGAACCTTTGACCCTTCTATTTGGGATCTTATTAATGCATTCAATGATCCTAATATTGAAAGTCAATTAGGAGATTATACAACTACCTACACCTTAACTGAAGGAGATTGTAGCGATTCTGTGGAACTCACCATTAGAGTTGTTCCTGATTAAAAAATCGAAAATAATATTTTTAAACGGGCATTGTTCAATGCCCGTTTTTTTTTTAAGCTTTATTGAATTCTTAACGCCCAGGCCTTGGAATATATAAAATGAAAAAGCCTAGTTTTGCAATGAAAATTTTAATTAAGTGTCTAAATTAGTCAGGGTAACAACTATACCTCTTTCCTTAGAAAAGCTTCTGGAAGGTCAGTTGGCTTTCATGAGCGACCATTACGAAGTAATTGCAGTGTCCGCGGAATATGAACGTTTAAAAAAATACGGACAAAAGAATGGTGTTAGAGTTTTTCCAGTTGAAATGACAAGGGAAATTACTCCGGTTATGGATTTAAAAGCTTTGTTTAATTTATACCGATTCCTGCGAAAAGAAAAGCCACTCATAATTCACACGCACACCCCAAAAGCTGGGATTATAGGTATGCTCGCTGGAAAATTAGCAAAAGTACCAATTCGTTTACATACAGTAGCAGGTTTGCCACTGCTAGAGGTAAGTGGAAATAAAAGGAAGATTCTGGATAGGGTGGAAAAGCTTACCTATCAATTGGCGACCAAGGTGTATCCTAACTCCTTCGAACTCAAAAAGATCATTCTTGATTTGGGTTACGCACAGCCAGCTAAATTAAAAGTTTTGGGAAAAGGTAGTTCCAACGGTATTGATACTGCGTATTTCGATCCATTATTATATAGTTCCACGGAAATTAAAAATATAAAATCAAATCTCAATATTCCTGGGTCTGATTTCGTCTATGTTTTTGTGGGCCGACTCGTAAAAGAAAAGGGGATTAATGAATTAGTTAATGCCTTTGTTGATCTAAATAATCAAAATCCTGAAACTTCCTTGTTGCTTGTAGGTCCTTTTGAAAACGAGTTGGATCCACTTGATGAAAATGTAATAAGGACAATAAAGTCTCATCCCAAAATTTTTTCAACAGGTTACCAGGAAGATGTGCGGCCTTACTTTGCTGTGGCAGATGTTCTTACATTTCCGAGTTACAGGGAAGGTTTTCCCAATGTAGTAATGCAGGCTAATTCCATGAATTTACCGGCTATAGTTTCAGATATAAACGGCTGCAATGAAATTGTAAAGGATAGAGAAAATGGAATTATTATTCCGGTGAAAAACGAAGAGGCTTTGAAAAAAGCTATGCAGGAGATTTTGAATAATCCTTCCCTTTTTTCTCGACTTAGTCAAAATGCTCGTAAATTGATCGTTGAAAATTATGAGCGAGGCCAATTTTGGAATATTTTGTTAAAAGAATATAAAGAATTAGAGCTGATCTATAAACATGATTAAATTCGCCGAAATAAATAGATTTCAAATTAGTTAATGTACACTAAGCTAATTAAACCATTTTTCGATTTTTTGATAGCTTTTGTAGGTCTCATTTTAATTAGTCCTTTACTGCTTGTAATAATACTTCTTCTGTTTTTTAAAAATAATGGGAAGCCATTCTTCTTTCAGAACAGACCAGGTAAAAATGGTAAGAATTTCAAAATCGTTAAATTCAAGACCATGACTGATGCCAAGTCCAAGGATGGAAAGCTCTTACCTGATGAAGATCGTTTAACTGCAGTAGGTAAAATTGTTCGTAAGACATCTATAGATGAGGTACCCCAACTTCTTAATGTGATTAAGGGGGATATGAGCCTGATTGGTCCTCGCCCTCTGTTACCTGAATATTTGCATCTTTATTCAGAAAGACAAAAGAAAAGGCACCTGGTTAGGCCTGGAATTACAGGTTGGGCCCAGGTGAATGGGAGGAATGCTATCAGTTGGACACAAAAATTCGAATATGATGTGTGGTACGTTGAAAATATATCCTTCTTTCTGGATTTG
>SRSL01000209.1 GCA_009735695.1 Christiangramia bathymodioli | reverse complement strand
AGTCACAAACAACTTTAAGTGATTATAACGATGATATCGGAGCCGATCCTGCAGATACTGTGGTATGGTATAGTGATTCTGATCGTACCATGGTAGTGACTCAAACAGGAGACCTGGCGGTAGGAGAGCATACCTTTTATGCTACCGTAACCAATTCTGATACCTGTGATAGCGACGCAGAATTGACCATTACAATTGATGCTGCGCCTGATCTTCAGAATGCGAGCGATACCTTCTGTGAGGATGACCAGTCACAAACAACTTTAAGTGATTATAACGATGATATCGGAGCCGATCCTGCAGATACTGTGGTATGGTATAGTG
>SRSL01000207.1 GCA_009735695.1 Christiangramia bathymodioli | reverse complement strand
CATAAACGAGGAAGCAACAAAGTATAAATAGATATCATGATAAGAAAACATAWWAGACATTAATAATCTGCTAGCAATGGGAASACAACCATAMYGACATGAACTGAATTAACCAKTGCGCACGACTAGTTAAAAACAAACATCCTTTGACAAGAAGTTTCTAATTAAATCATGRCTACGYCTGGGCAGCGTTATTATGAGAGTGAAGGTGKATGTGCTGCTACTTCCCACTCCCCTTGATGAGCAACAAGCACCTGCATTGAGTAATGCAAGAGTGAGATGAAACATCTCAGCAAGCTAATTGTTTTGACGAGATATTTAAACCACATTGAATTAATCAACATTTTAA
>SRSL01000206.1 GCA_009735695.1 Christiangramia bathymodioli | reverse complement strand
GCTGCGATGGCGGTCAGGCGAGGGATCCCTGCATTGGAGCTTCCTAGAACTGTAGAGGGTTTTCTGAAGCTAGTGGAACTTTGTAAAGACCTCGTAGTGTTACCCTACCTCGCTTTCTTGGTAGAGGTGTATGAGAAGTCGTGATCCCTTGGCAGATGGGTAACATGACCTGTGGGTAAAGATGCGTAACATCTGCAAGTGTAAAACTGGTATATCAGCCATGCTCACGGTCATGAGCGGCGTAACATCTGCAAGTGTAAAACTGGTATATCAGCCATGCTCACGGTCATGAGCGGCTCGGACCCTCACATGATTAATTTATGGAACTTAAATTCAATTTGTCATATGC
>SRSL01000203.1 GCA_009735695.1 Christiangramia bathymodioli | reverse complement strand
ATTGAAAATGGTCGCTCATGGCTATTTTCAAGGTCGCTCATGGCTATTTTCATAAAAAATGGGGGTTGTGTGGCCATTTATCATCGACTAGAGGCTCATAMACCTCACCCCACATATGTTTCCTTGCCATAGATCACATTCTTGGATTTCTGGTGGAGACCATTTCTTGGTYAAAAAYYCGTASGTGTTAGCCTTCGGTRTTATTGAAAATGGTCGTTCATGGCTATTTTCRRCAAAATGGGGGTTGTGTGGCCATTSATYATCRACCAGAGGCTYRTACACCTCACCCCACATATGTTTCCTTGCCATAGATCACATTCTTGGATTTCTGGTGGAGACCATTTCTTGGT
>SRSL01000202.1 GCA_009735695.1 Christiangramia bathymodioli | reverse complement strand
TCAGAGGGAAAATACTTCTACTAAAGATCTGTCTTAAATCAGGATTAATATTCATGAAAGCTTTGTAAATAGAGACAGACCAAGATTTGTAATTAGAACCAYCGCCTAGAAGAAGTTCTACAGTTACCTCTTGCGATTACATCGTYATCTCCGGACCGCTACGCCCACACTGGAGAGGCCTARCTCTGATACCAATTGAAAGTTYCCTTTGCCYCGRGAACAGGATCTGGATGTCGCCTAGAGGGRGGGTGAATAGGCGAATAAAAATTATCACYTTAAAACTKAAATCTTACTCTACTCGAAGAYWRGATCGCAGTGGAGTGAAGAACCCTTCGAGTAGGTTGAGGTTG
>SRSL01000201.1 GCA_009735695.1 Christiangramia bathymodioli | reverse complement strand
GCATTAAAAGGTGAAATGACTGTTATGGCATCGGGTTCAAAACAAGCATTTGAGTTGTTACAACCTGTTTTAGATGCCACTGCGGCAAAAGTTTATAACATTGGTGAAGAAATTGGTTTAGGTGCAACGGTGAAAATCGTCCATCAATTATTAGCTGGCGTACATATTGCAGCAGGTGCGGAAGCTATGGCTCTTGCCTCAAAAGCGGGTATTCCACTTGATGTTATGTATGATGTTGTGACCAATGCAGCTTAGCTGGCGTACATATTGCAGCAGGTGCGGAAGCTATGGCTCTTGCCTCAAAAGCGGGTATTCCACTTGATGTTATGTATGATGTTGTGACCAATGCAGCT
>SRSL01000198.1 GCA_009735695.1 Christiangramia bathymodioli | reverse complement strand
TTCTTGAAGTGACTGGGGTCTCCGCAGTGCCAACAGGCRTTTGCTGGCGGYTGGTTGCTTGCAACGGAGGGTGCCTGATGGGAGCTCTGACTCTGCTGACTGTAGCGTGATGGAGAGGGTCCATATTGTTTATTGAAGCTTGGWCCCYTGGGTGGAAGCCCAAGGGTCGAGCTCTCTGGTGACGKTCTTGCTGYTGAGCTCGGAGGACTTGGAATTTCCTYTTGAKGTGCCCTTTTTCTTCCTCTTTTGCCCTTTCCACTTGCATAGCYTTGTTGGAGAGGTGAGAGAAGCTGTGGAAGTCTTGGCTGGCGAGGATGGTCTTAATCCTCTCAGAAAACGGGCCATTTTTCTGGCCTC
>SRSL01000196.1 GCA_009735695.1 Christiangramia bathymodioli | reverse complement strand
CTCGACGACGCGAAGCCACACGTCGGCGTCCAATGGATCCTCTGCCTTGGTGAACAAKGGCGGCTGCGTGCTCAGAAACTCCTGGTAWGTTGCCATAGCCGGAGGTCGCTGATGCTGGCCTCCACCATGMTGCTGTTGGTGGGGCTGGCGCTGCAAGAGCTGTCGCARAATCTCATTCTGCTGGGCCATCAGCTCCTGCACTGTGGGAGCTGGGGGAGGTGGCGGGGGARCTTGCTCGTTCTGCCCGCGACGCTGCCTAGCTGCCATCTGAAAACAGAGATTGTCGCCATTGTTATCCCAACTCGCAGTTTCGAACGACAAGATATCACCTCATATGGAAGGAAAATGCCATAATCAT
>SRSL01000195.1 GCA_009735695.1 Christiangramia bathymodioli | reverse complement strand
TGACATCAAAATTTCTATTCCTAACACGCAACCTATTTATGATATGGGGAATCATCGTTCCGAGCCAATACAACCAACGCAACCTCAATACGATATGCCAACCGCAAATAATGTTGCAAGTATGACCTTAGAACAACTTGAAGCACAAAGCCGAAATATTGGTTTTAATGGCATTAATTCATCATCGCCAGAATTAAGAGTGCAGCTTGCAGAATTATCTCACGAAGAGCATCAAGTAGACTACAACGTCTCGTTCAATGAACCAAAAGCAAAAACGACAGCTCAGCCAAAACAAACAACTGGCTATATTCAACTTTATCTTATTCCAAAATCTAGCGAAGAATTTAATGGTGCTAAA
>SRSL01000192.1 GCA_009735695.1 Christiangramia bathymodioli | reverse complement strand
TCTCCATCCAAGTATATGGGAGATAGTAGAAAATGGAATGCAATTTGATAGTACGGATARTYCCAYRTTTATCAATGAACAAATTCACAAAAATGCAYAAGCTACYACTRTTYTRTTAGCATCMTTGTGCARGGAAGARTAYCATAAGGTGAGCGGCTTGGATAACGCCAARCARATCTGGGAYACCCTCAAGATCTCGCATGAGGGGAACGACGTCACCATGCTCACCAAGATGGAGCCGGTGGAAGGCGAACTAGGAAGGTTCGCAATGATCAGGGGGGAGGAGCCAACTCAAACGTACAATAGGCTGAAGGTTCGCAATGATCAGGGGGGAGGAGCCAACCCAAACGTACAACAGGCT
>SRSL01000004.1 GCA_009735695.1 Christiangramia bathymodioli | reverse complement strand
AAAAAATTCCTACAAAAAAGTAGGCTTTGATCTTAAGCTCAAGATCATCGATGAGATCCACAATGGACGTATTTCCATTAATCATGCTTCAGAAAAATATCGGGTTTCCAGAACTTCCATCTACTACTGGATTAAGAAATATGCTACCTTAGATCAAAAGAARCGATACATGAGCAAAAAAGACGAGATCAAAAGGTTAAAGGARAAGATCGAAGAACTGGAGTTCGTSAAAGATTTTCAGCAGGATGTCATTGCCGATATGGAGCTCCTTACYGGAGTAGAYATGGCAAAAAAGTCATTGCCCAAAACATTAGCCAAAGAGATCGAGAAAAAGAAACAAGACCGTTTAAAAAGAAATGGTTGATCCAATGTTTTGGGATCTCGAAACAGGCCTTTTACAAGCGCCTGAGATCTCTTCGTGCTCAAAATAGAAAAGAACACATCGTTTGCCAGATGGTCCTGGAGAAACGCCAGGAGATCGGCCATAGAACCGGTGGGCTTAAACTCTATGATCTATTGAAACAATCCATGCGCCAGCAAGGCATTAAGATGGGAAGGGATAAGTTCTATCGCTTCCTGAGAAGCCATAACCTGCTCGTGGCCCGAACTAAAAAACATCATATCACCACCTATTCTAAACATCGATTTTTTAAATACAGGAACCTGGTCAAAGACAAGGCTCCTACCCGGCCTGAACAACTCTGGGTAAGCGACATTACTTACATTAAAACCGAAAAAGGTCATGCATACCTGGCACTGGTTACGGGTGCCTATTCCAGGCAAATCATGGGCTATAAACTGGCCAGTCATATGAAGACATCACTTTGTATCGATGCGCTGAAAATGGCCCTTAAAAACAGGAAATTTAAAGGTCAGAAATTGATCCATCACTCCGATCGCGGCATCCAGTACTGTAACCCGGAATACACCGGTTTTGCTGAAGAGAACGGACTTATCATGAGCATGACCCAGCAGTCAGATCCGTATGAGAATGCAGTCGCTGAACGAATCAATCAAACCCTCAAATATGAATACGGCTTAAAAAGAACCATTAAAAACCTTAAATTAGCCAGGAAGATGCTCAGAAGTGCCGTCGAAGTTTACAATCAAAAACGGCCGCATTTTAGCCTGAATTTAAAAACACCAAAGCAGGTTCATATGTTAGGCAACCTACCCTACCGCTCCTACAAAATGAACCGGCAAAAATTAGAACTATTGACCATTTAATCTGTTTAAAAAATGAACCAAAAATGGTCAACCTATTTCAGTATAAGACACAGCTTTCTGAGATTAGCAACCTGTCTCATGCCAAGTAATTGATGCCAAAATCTAACGAGAAGGTTTAATTTGCATTAAATGATTTTGAAATCATTATTGAATTTCCAGTTTTTTACGGCCCGAAATTTGATCCTGAATATATATAAGCCTGGCCTTCATAAGTCCAATTACTAACTTAAACGACTAAACTATTATGAGAATCTTTTACTTTCTGATCTTCGCTTTTTGCCTGAATATACAGGCTAAAACCATTACCGGAACCGTTACCGATGCCGAAAACCAGCCTGTTCCAGGTGTAAATGTTATCATCAAAGGAACCTCCAATGGAGTAACTACAGATTTTGATGGAAAGTATTCTATTGAAGCCAAAGAAGGCGATGTACTTGCTTTCAGCTTCGTAGGCTTCAAAACCAAAGAAAAAAAGGTTGGCAAAGAGACCGAAATAAATGTCGTTTTGGAGCCTGATTCCAGCAATTTGGAAGAAGTGGTCGTAACTGGTTATTCGGCAGGTATTAGAATACGCGGTGTCTCAAGTATTCGAACTCCCATTACAGCAAATGAATCTTACAAGGAGATAGAGGAGAACAATTTTAAACTGGTCAAAGCCTCTCCCCTTTGCACTTTTTCGATTGATGTTGATAAGGCCGGTTATAGCAATATTAGAAGAATGATCAACAATGGTATTGAAATCCCTAAAGACGCCGTGAAGATAGAAGAAATGATCAATTACTTTGATTATGATTATGAACAACCCGGAGGTGACCATCCTTTTTCTATTCAAACAGAATACGCTCAAACGCCATGGAACCCTGATACCAAACTGGTGAAAATAGGCATACAGGGAAAGGAAGTTCCTATGGAAAATGTACCGGCTTCAAATCTGGTATTCTTACTCGACGTTTCGGGGTCGATGCATGCCCCTAACAAATTACCGCTTCTTAAATCGGCTTTCAAACTCCTCACTCAGCAGCTGAGAGAACAGGATAAAGTCTCTATTGTAGTATATGCTGGAGCAGCTGGCGTGGTGCTGGAACCAACATCTGGCGACCAGAAAATAAAGATCGAAGAAGCGATTGGAAAACTTTCAGCAGGCGGTTCGACTGCCGGAGGACAGGGAATTGAACTGGCCTATAAGATTGCTTCTGAAAATTTTATAGAGGGTGGAAATAACCGGGTGATTCTTGCAACCGATGGTGATTTTAATGTTGGCTTGCAAAGTGATAACGCGATGAAAGACCTCATCGAGAAAAAAAGAGAGTCAGGAGTTTTCCTCACAGCTCTTGGCTTCGGGATGGGAAATTACAAAGATTCCAAACTAGAAAGCCTGGCGCAGGCCGGGAATGGAAATCATGCTTATATAGACTCCATGCAGGAAGCACGCAGAATCCTGGGAACTGAATTTGGTGGGACCTTATATACCATCGCAAAGGATGTAAAGATACAGGTGGAATTCAATCCTGAAAATGTGGAAGCCTATAGACTTATTGGGTATGAGAACAGGTTGCTGAACGATGAAGATTTTAATAATGATGAAAAGGATGCAGGAGAACTAGGTAGTGGCCATAATGTAACCGCTGTCTACGAGATCATACCTCCTGGAGTAAAAAGTAAATTCCTGAAAAATATTGATGATTATAAATACATTAAACAGGTTCCAAAAACTAAAAATTCGGATGAACTATTGACCATAAAGTTCAGATACAAAGAGCCGGATGGCAAAAAAAGCAAATTGATCGAAGAGGTTGTTTATACCGCTTCAGAAAAGGAACTTTCAGAAGATTTTAATTTCATTTCTGCACTGGCTTTATTTGGGATGAATTTGAGAGATTCGGAATACTCAAATGGCAAAGATTCATCTATGGTGATTGATCTTGCTGAGAGTGGAAGAGGCGAAGATGAGGAAGGTTACCGTGCAGAATTTATAAGGTTGGTAAAAAGCTATTCGAATATGGACCATCTAACCGAAAAGTAAAATTTCAAAATCTATAGATAGAGTAAGACCTAGGATTTTCGTAGGTCTTATTTTTAAAAACACCTTAACGAAGCGTTTTCTGTGTAATAAACCTCATAAACAGTAAGCTTAAATTTATAAGACCGACCAAAATTGACATAGCTAAAGATGGATTTTATCCATCTGTTTGGATTTTTTCCAATTTAGAAGTAATTTTCGAGCATGAAAGATGTCAAATTTGCGATCACCGATATTGAGACAACAGGAGGTGGGATAAAGGGAAATAAGATCACCGAGATCTGTGTGATGGTGGTACAGAATGGAGAAGTGATCGATGAATATACTTCGCTGGTCAACCCAAGCCAGGAAATCCCTCTATATATTGAAAGCCTCACCGGGATCAATGATAGGATGGTTGCCGATGCACCCTCATTTTCTGAAATTGCTGCTGAAGTGGACCGCATCACGAAGGATTGCATTTTTGTAGCGCATAATGTGAATTTTGATTACAATATCATTAAATCCGAATTCGAAGAAATAGGTCTTAGTTTCAAAAGGAAAAGATTGTGCACGGTTCGGCTTACCAAAAAACTGATTCCCGGCCTATTTTCGTATAGCCTTGGAAATATTTGCACCTCTATTAATATTCCTCACCTGGATCGCCACCGTGCAAAAGGAGATACCGAAGCGACTGTAGAACTTTTTAAACGCTGCCTGTCTCTTGATCCTGAATTTGAAGTGATCGCAGAATTGTTGAATCAGCGAACGGCAGCCTCTTACCTGCCTCCGAATTTCAGAAGATCAGATTTCGAAAAATTGCCAGATGCCACAGGCGTTTATTTTTTCAGGGATAAGGAAGGGATTCCGCTATATATAGGAAAAGCCAAGAATATTAAAAGCAGGATAAAATCCCATTTTCAGGAGAAATCGAACCGAAAGTATAAACTGATGCAGGCTACCCACAGCATCGATTATGAACTTACCGGCAGTGAAATCCTGGCTTTATTGAGAGAATCTGAACTCATCCTGAAACACTATCCAAAATTCAACAAAGCTCAGAAGAAGATCTCGAGGCCTTATACTTTGACTTCTTATCACAATCAAAAAGGCATCGAACAATTCGCTTTGCATAAGAACAAGATCGCCCCGGTTTGTTGGATGCGTTTTTATACTCGTGATGAGGCAATCAATTTCCTGGAATTGCTATGTAAAAAATTTGAACTGTGTCCAAGATATTGCGGCTTGCAAACCGGGGTCAAGGAATGCGACCATTATAAGATCACTTCCTGCAGCGGGGCCTGCAAAGGTGAAATTAATGCCGAAGAATACAATTCCAGAGTAGCCAAAGCAGTTGACTATATTTCCCAATTCGATGCTTCCTGCCTGCTGGTCGAAAAAGGCCGGCATCGTAAGGAAAAGTCGTTTATTTACCTCAACAAGGGTAAATATTCGGGCTATGGTTTTATTGATGAGTCCCAGGAATTCAATGAGCCGGAAGATTTCAGGAATTACCTGGTGCCTCAAAAAAATTCCAGCTATACCGAAAGAATTGTAAGTTCTTATCTGAACAATAAAAAAGACCTGGTAAGGATCCCAATTGATGGAATCCACCCGGAAAATTCCAGTTCGAGCCTGGACAACTGGATGATCGCATAAAAAACCCTTTCAGTTATTCTGAAAGGGTTTTTATCCCGGTCATGGAAGCATGGAGTACCCATGCCTTGTTTTCCAGAGAAAATATTTCTCGAATAAGACCTTGGAAAAATCATAGATCACATTAGGGATCATCAGCGCGAATTTTCGAGGTTTGAATAGCGTGTCAGAAAGGATGATCACCTCTTTTTTACCGGCGTCCATGACACAGATTCCGGGAATTTTACCCCAGGCTTTCTTCTTAAGCTCGGTTTTGCCATTTATGATCCTTGAAATATTTTCAGCGACTATCTTTCCGGTTTCGTCTGAAGGATATCCGGTTTTCGGACTGGAAAATGGAACCTTACCTGGTTTAAAGGGCAGTTTCACATCCACTGCGATTCCGGCAGCCCAGATATTGGGAATGCTCTCATGCCTGTAATCATCGGTAACAGGTATATAGCCATTCGCGGTGGCTTCCAGACCTGTTGAGTTTTTTACAAAATCCACTCCAACGAACGGAGGCATTAACATGGTGAATTTGCTTGGCAGCTCTTCGCCAGTAGAAAGTATTACCCGGTCTTCCCTGACTTCCTCAACTCCTACTTCGGTACGATAGTGAATATTGAATAGTTTCATAAAAGACTTCAACATGCTTTCACCACCGGTCATACCGTCTATTCCAAAATGCCCGAGAAAGGTTTCAGGAGTGATCCAGTAGAGATCTACTTTTTTCCTGATCTTCTGCTCTCTCAGCCATTTTTCAGTATTGAAAAGGAATTCATAGGCAGCGCCCATACAGCCGGCATTCTGAGTAGCACCGATCACGATGGGACCTGGATCCTTTTTAAATTCTTCAAGCGCTTTCCTCGCTTTCATCGCCCCTTGTGGTGTTCCTATATAATGGGCATATTCCTTCACCCCTGGAGCTACATCAAATGCGACTTTAGGACCGGTTGCAATTACAAGATGGTCGTAATGAATCGCTCCCTTAGTGGTATTTACCACCTGTTTTTCAGTATCAACATCCAGGGCTTCAGCCTGGATGAATTCGATTCCTTTCTTTTTAAGCAATTCATCTTTTCTGAAGGAAATATCCTTTACTTCCCTTCTTCCGAAGGGCACCCAGATCAAAGAAGGAATGAATAGAAATAACGGAGATTTATCGATCATTACTACTTCATGTTCCTTTTTCAGTTTTCTTTTTAATTCGAGGGCGGCGGTGATCCCGGCAAAGTTCCCTCCTATGATTAGCGTTTTCATGACCCTGGATTTAATAAACTAAAGTTAACTCCAGCAGTCATTTTCTACAGTAACCCTTGTTACAATCCAATAAATGAATGGAAATAAAAAAGCCCGATCTAAATAAGACCGGGCCTGAAATTTTATATGCTGAAAATGCCTACTTTTTCACTCGTTTAACGGTTCTGAAACCTACATGATCTGATCCCGAATCAAGGGTCATTCCCATACGTGCCGAAACCCGATAGCTCGCACAATAAGATTTGTTACATAAAAATGAACCCCCTTTGATCACTTTCTCCTTCTCATAAGGATTCTCCGGATTGAAAAATCTCGGTGAGCCCTGCGGATTCACCAGCAAACCGGCCGGCGCGATATTCTGATAATAAGCCACATCAAAATTATCCTTGGTGAATTCCCAAACGTTGCCCGCCATATCATAAATCCCTAAACTGTTGGGAGGAAACGATTTTACAGGCGCCGCGTACTTATAGCCATCTTCGGGCAGATTCTTAACCGGAAACTCTCCCTGCCAGGTATTGGCATTTTCGATCAACGGAGTTTCTTCATCTCCCCAGGTATAGATTCCTCCATGCATTTTTCCGTGGGCCGCTGCTTCCCATTCTGCTTCGGTTGGTAGGTCCCGCCCTTTCCATTGGGCATAGGCCTTTACATCTTCGGTAGAAACATGCACCACGGGGTAATCATCCTTGCCTTCAATACTGCTGCCTGGGCCCTGCGGATGTCGCCAGTTAGCACCAATCTTCCACTCCCACCATTGCGAGATATCATAGAGATTGTTAACGCTTTCCACCTCTTTTCTGAAGATCAGCGAGCCTGGCTGCAACATACTATCATGAGGTTTCGGCGTCCCGGGTGGTAATTGTTTTTTTATCTGTTCCCATTCTATTTCCCGTTCTGCAACGGTCACATAACCGGTTGCCTCTACGAACTCCCGGAATTCTGCATTGGTCACCTCTGTCTTATCTATAAAAAAACCATCTACCGCAACCGGGTGTGCCGGTTTTTCCCGTGGAAGCGCATAAGGATCATCATCCCTGGCTCCCATGGTGAATTCTACACCGGAAACCCAAACCATGCCTTCCGGAGTTTCTACATCTTCCGGTTGTTCCTTTAAAAGCTCGGGCTTGCTCACCTCCTCTTTTTCAACTTCTGCACTCGAAACGGCAGCGGTCTTTTTTGGCTCATCTTTACACGCAACCGATATACTAAGGATCATTATAATTCCTACTAAATACCTCATTGTTAAAATTTGGATCTGTTCTGAATCATAAAAATAAACTTTTAAAAATTTTTAGGCTCCTAAATCCAGAGAATCTTATCTGGTCTTACAAAACTTAATATTCTGAAGCATAATTGTTTACACAGTACTGTTATGTGGATCCCACCTGGAAACAAATAACATAATCATCGAAATTTTACCAGAAAACCTGGTAATGTTGTAACATCTTAAAAAATTTACAGTCAAATAATTAAGATTCAATTAACTATTTTAGCAATCATTAATTTAAAAATCAAACTAATGACGAACATCAGAATTAAGCCGATGCTTCTTCTGCTATCGGTTATGCTGATTTCTTTTGTTTCCTGTAATGACAAGGATGGAAGCGAAAAAGATTCGGCTGAAGAGGGCCTTAGCATCGATTATGAAACATACGAACTCGATAACGGCCTGAACGTGGTTCTCCATCAGGATAAGTCAGACCCGATCGTTTCTGTAGCCATTCAGTATGGAGTGGGATCGAACAGGGAGAAACAGGGTCGTACCGGTTTTGCCCATCTTTTTGAGCATATGCTTTTCCAGGAATCGGAAAACGTTCCGCAGGACCAGTTCTTCAAAAAGATACAGGATGCCGGAGGAACGCTGAACGGCGGAACCTGGCAGGATGGAACCATCTATTACGAAGTGGTTCCGAAAAATGCCCTTGAAATGGTTATGTGGCTGGAGAGCGACCGTATGGGTTACCTGATCAATACAGTTACTGAAGCAGCTTTCGCCAACCAGCAGGAAGTGGTTCAGAACGAAAAGCGCCAGCGTGTAGACAACAATCCTTACGGACACACCAGCTGGGTAATAGACAAGAACCTTTTTCCTGAAGGCCATCCATACAGCTGGCAGGTAATTGGGGAACTGGAAGATCTTCAGAATGCCACTATCGAGGATGTTAAGGAATTCTACGATAAATATTACGGTCCTAACAACGCTACCCTGGTTATTGCAGGAGATTTCAATGAAGAAGAAACCAAAAAAATGGTTGAAAAATACTTTGGTGAGATCAAGAAGCGCCAGGAAGTTGAGCCACTGGAGGTTCAGAATGTAAGCCTGGAAGAAACCAAACGCCTGTACCACGAAGACAATTTCGCGACCGCTCCGCAGCTTAACATGGTTTGGCCAGCGGTAGAGCAATACAATAAGGATGCCTATGCACTGGACTTCCTTGGGCAGATCCTATCCGACGGAAAAGAAGCTCCGTTATATCAGGTTCTGGTAGAAGAAAAAGAATTAACATCCCAGCCTTACGCTTTTAATAGCGCCGATCAGATCGCTGGAAAATTCAGAATCCTGGTTACTGCAAATGCAGGTGTGGACCTGGACAGTGTCGAGGCAGGTATTCAGGAAGCTTTTGCCCTTTTTGAAAAAGAAGGAGTTACTGAAAAGGATATCGAGCGTATCAAAGCCGGTCTGGAAACCGACTTCTATAACGGAATTAGCAGTGTTCTGGGGAAATCTTTCCAGCTGGCTCAGTATGATGTATTTGCCGGAGATCCTGGCTTCATTTCCAAGGATATCGAAAACATCAAGGCCGTGACCAAGGAGGATGTGATGAGAGTCTATAATGAATACATCAAGGATAAGCCATTCGTGCTAACCAGCTTTGTTCCAAAAGGAGAAATGGATCTAATTGCTGAAAATTCTCAGAAGGCTGAAATAGTTGAAGAAGAGATCACTGAAAACGTTGAAACAGATATCGCAGAATCTAACGAAGAGATCAAAAAGACTCCTTCTAGTTTTGATCGTTCCGTACAGCCTGAAATGGGCGAATCACCACAGCTGAACATTCCTGAATCCTGGAGTGTAAACCTGGAAAACGGCCTGGAAGTTTACGGAATCGAGCAAACCGAATTACCTCTTGTTAACTTCAGTCTTGTACTGGAAGGTGGTCATTTACTGGATAACCTTGACAAGAATGGGGTTGCCAATTTGATGTCAGACATTCTGATGGAAGGAACCGCTAACAAAACTCCGGCAGAACTGGAAGAAGCCATAGACCTTTTAGGTGCCAGCATCAATATGTATACAACTGATGAATCTATCGTGATTAGAGGAAATACCCTGAAGCGTAATTTCGACGCTACCATGGACCTTGTAAGCGAGATCATCCTGCAACCTCGTTGGGACGAAAAGGAACTGGAAAGGATCAAAACCAGCACCATCAACAGCATAAAGCGTTACGAGGCCGATCCTAACAGGATAGCTAGCAATGTTTACGACAAGGTGCTTTACGGCGAGAACCATCCATTTGCATATCCAACCTTGGGAACCGAAGAGTCTGTGAAATCAATTACTATGCAGGATCTTAAGGAATACTACAACAAGTATTTTTCACCTAGCGTAAGCCGTTTCCATGTAGTTGGAGATGTAGACAAAGAGGAAGCCCTTGCTGCCATTTCAGAAATGGAAAATAAATGGGAAGCCAAAGAGGTGAAAATGCCTGAATTCGAGGTTAAGAATGACAGGGAAAAGGCATCTCTTTATTTTGTAGATGTTCCTAACGCGAAGCAATCGGTGATCAATATTGGATATATCGCGCTTCCAAGAACCAGCAAGGATTTCTATCCTGCAGAAGTGATGAACTATAAATTAGGAGGTTCTTTCTCCGGTAACGTCAACCTCATCCTAAGAGAAGAGAAAGGTTATACTTACGGAGCCCGTTCTGGTTTCTCTGGCTCTAAGATTCCAGGAACCTTTACAGCTTCATCAAGTGTTCGTACGAATACCACTGGAGAATCTGTAGAGATATTCAGGGATGAGATCGCAAAATACAAAGAAGGTATTTCTGAGGACGATCTTGAATTCACCAAGAATGCGCTGATCAAGTCTAACGCCCGTCGTTTTGAAACTCAGGGGTCTTTGTTAGGCATGCTTCAGGAAATGAGTGCCTACGACCTGGATCCTAAATACATCGAAAATGAAGAAGATGTGATCCGATCCATGACCCTGGAACAACATAAGGAACTGGCAAATAAATTACTGGATGAGTCTAAAATGGCTTACCTGGTGGTTGGAGACGCCGCTACTCAATTCCAGCAGTTCAAGGACATGGGATTTGATGAGGTGATCCTTCTGAACAAAAAAGGAGAAGAAGTTAAGTTATCTGAAGTGAAACCTTAACAGGACTTGCTTTGTAAAAATCAAACCCTGCCAGCTGGCAGGGTTTTTTATTTTCAGAAATTGAATGCCATTTATTTCACTATCGATCTCATTTATAAGCTACTGAATTTTCCTTCACAAATAAATCGTAACTTTAAAAAACATATAATCTTTTATTTAAAATTTCAGGAATATTTCACTCAGGTCTAACATTTTAACTCAGGCAGGCAGATGCAACTTTAACCTATCCCGATATAATTGGATATGCCTGTTGCTTGCAGGTATGCTTACGGGTTGTGCTCCAAAAATGGAAGAAGTAGAAGCTCCCATCGAACAACCGGAAGAATTTTCAAATTCCGGGACTGTAGAATTACCCAACAGTTGGTGGACCAGTTTTGATGATCCTGAACTTGATTTCATTATAGAACAAAGTCTTGACAATAACCTTGGTCTGGCTGCGAGTCAGCAAGGTTTTTTGGCTGCTATGGCTGTTGTAAAAAGGGAAAAATCATTTCTGATCCCGGATATATCTGCGGAAGCACGATCGGGAATCAGCCGGCCGGAACCCGATTTTGCCGGAGGTGAAAATACCCAGATAGGACTTGCCGCAGCTTATGAGGTAGATCTCTGGGGAAGGATCAGGGCAGGGATAGAAGCTGAAGAATATCGAGCCCAGGCGAGCTATTACGATTACCAGGCGGCCGCCATTAGCATTTCTGCTGAAACTGCTCTTACCTATTACCGGCTCGCAGCGGCCAGGCAGCAACTCGAACTGGCCGAAAATCAAATTCAGACCAACGAAGAGATCACACGGCTTATCAGAGCCAGATTCACTGGTGGCCAGATTCGTGCAGTGGATATATTGAGGCAGGAGCAATTGCTTCAGAATACCCGCGAACAAAAGGTCCTTTATGAAACCGATATCGAAATTCTGAAGAATCAGCTTGCCTTATTGCTGGCCAAACCTGCGCAAAACGAGCTGATCGTGGCAACCGATAGTTTCCCATCTCTTCCTCCCCTGCCTGAAACCGGGCTCCCACTGGAACTGGTGCGAAGACGTCCCGACCTTAAACAGGCCTATAATTTGGTACTGGCCGCAGATCGTGATATGGCTGTAGCGATACGAAATAAATATCCCCGTTTATCGCTGAGCTTGGTGGGTCAGGCCAGGTCGAACAATTTCAATAATATTTTTAACGACTGGGCCTATACGCTAGCCGGTAATATTTTTGCGCCGCTTATAACCGGGGGAAGACTTAAGGCCGAAGTTAGCCGAACCGAAGCTTTAAAATACCAAAATTTGTATCAGTATGGCCAGACCGTCCTAACTTCATTCAGGGAGGTTGAAGATGCGCTAATCAGGGAATTGAAACAAAAAGAAAGGATCCAAATACTTGAAGACAGGTTGGAGCTATCTAATAAAACCATTCGCCAGTTAAGAACTGAATTTTTAAACGGCCTTAGCGAATACCTGGACGTGCTCCTGGCGCTGGGAGAACAACAGCAGCTGCAACGTGATTATATCACCGCCAAACAAAACCTAATAGAGATACGAATATCATTATACCGCGCCCTGGCCGGTGGCTTTGAACTGGAAGATGTAGAAGAACCTCAATTTAATTAAACCAAGCTTATGTCTACTAAAAAAATACTGATCATATGTGGAGGGATTTTGCTGGCAGCAGCCGCGGTCACTATTCTGGTTTTTATGACCGAACCAACGGCTCAGCAGGAAGGCGCCAGCAAACAAATGGCCATGCTGGTAGATGTGACAAATGCTGAAAAAGGCAACTTTACACCCGTTATCCAGGCTACAGGTACTGTAAGACCCGTTGAAGATGTAATGTTAAGTCCCCTGGTAAGCGGGCAGGTAATAAGAAGATCAGACCGTTTTGTTCCCGGTGGGTTTGTTGAAAAAGGCACTCTCCTACTTCAGATAGATCCTTCTGATTTCAGAAATCAATTAGACCTAAGAAAAAGCGAGTTATTACAGGCCCAAACCGACCTGGAGATGGAAATGGGAAGGCAGGAAGTGGCAGAACAGGATCTACAATTGGTGGGAGGTGATTCGCTTTCAAACCGGCAACGATCTCTTGTTCTCAGGGAACCTCAGCTAAATGCGGTAAAAGCAAGAATTCAGGCAGCCCAGGCTGCGGTGGAACAGGCAGAGATCAACCTGGCCAGAACCAGTATCAGGGCGCCATTCGATGCGCATATCCTCTCACAGAACGTAACCCTGGGTTCACAAGTAGCTCCCGGAGACAATCTTGGCCGGCTCGTGGGAACCGATTATTACTGGGTGAACCTTGCCATTCCTGTGAATAAGCTTGCCTGGCTTGAATTTCCAGATTCTGAAGATGAAAAAGGTTCAGAAGTGATCATTAATAATAATTCGGCCTGGCCAAAAGACAGTTTCAGAACCGGCTTTTTAGACAAACAGGTTGGAGCACTGGATGACCAAACAAGACTAGCTCAGGTGCTGGTGAAAGTTCCCGATCCTCTAGCAAGACAGGCTGAGAATAATAAACCCCGCCTGATGATCGGAACCTTTGTCGAAGCGAATATCCAGGCGAGGGAGATCAAAGATGTGGTTAGGTTAGACAGGGACCTTGTACGAACCAATCAAACGGTTTGGGTAATGCAGGATGGTGAACTTTCGATCCGCGAGGTGGATATAGCCTTAACCGATGCAGAATATGCGTATATCAGGCATGGCATTGAAGCTAATGAAAAAGTTGTACTTACAAATTTGAGCACCGTGACGGAAGGGATCCGGCTTCGAACTCAAGCTACAGATTCGGTGAGCCAAGTTAACGAGGAGATCAGTAAAAATTAGAAAGATGGGGAAGTCAGAAAAAAAGAAACCGAGGAAGGAAGGCGCGATTGGCTATATGGCGAGAAATTCGGTTGCTGCCAACCTCCTTATGATCATTTTACTGGGGGCGGGAATTTATACCATGTTCACAATTCAAAAAGAAGTGTTCCCTCAATTCCAGCTGGATTACGTCAATGTAAATGTGGTTTACCCTGGTGCCGCTCCGGCAGAAGTTGAACAGGGAATCCTACTTCCGGTAGAAGAGGCAATTAGAGGAGTACAGGGTATCAAGGAGATCGTTTCAACCGCAAATGAAGGTTCCGGAGAGATCGTAATTGAACTGATCGCGGGGACTGACAGGATGAAGGCCTTCCAGGACATAGACCAGGCAGTAAGCCGAATTCGTACCTTCCCCGATGATATTGAGGAACCACAGGTAAGTCTTCAGAACAGGCAGCAGGATGTAATGCAGATCGCCCTTTACGGAAATGTTGATATCTGGACCCTTCGAAAACTGGTGGAACGATTACGCACCCGTCTTTTAAGCAATCCGGAGATCACTCAGGTTGAAATAGGCAATGTTCCAGATTTCGTAACACACGTAGAGATTTCCCGTAACGACCTTAGAAAATATAATTTTACCCTCGGCAGTGTAGCCAACCTGATCGCTAACTCCAGTGAAGACGTACCTGCGGGAGCTGTGGAAACAAAATCGGGAGAAATTCTTCTGCGTATGCAGGAGCGCAAACAATGGGCTGAAGAATTCGGGAATATCACCATAGTTTCTTCTCCCTCAGGCGCAAAAGTCACGCTGGCAGATATTGCAGACATCACCGATGGTTTTGAAGAGACCGGTTACCACGGAAAATTCAACCAGACCCCTTCCGTAGATCTTGAAATTTTCAGGGTTGGAAACCAGTCTCCACTGGAGATCGCAGAAGCGGTACAGGAAATCCTGGATGATTTTCAGTTACCGCCAGGGGTAAATTACCGAATAGATAGCAACAGGGCCGAAGATTACCGGGAACGACTTTCCCTGCTTACCGAAAATGGAATTCTTGCGATCGTAATCGTTCTATTTATCCTTACCCTATTTCTGGAATACCGTTTGGCCTTCTGGGTGATGATGGGCATGGCCATTTCATTCATAGGTGGTATGATATTTCTACCGATGATAGGCGTTAGCATTAATATGATCTCCATGTTCGGATTCCTGGTAGTACTGGGAATTGTAGTAGATGACGCCATTGTGGTTGGGGAAAATATTTTCGAATACAGGCAGCAGGGACATAGCTATATGAAGGCTGCCATCAAAGGAACCAGAGACGTTGCTAAACCTGTTAGCTTCAGTATTATTACCACAATAATTGCCTTTGTACCCTTATTATTTATGCCAGGAGAAACCGGAAAATTCTGGTGGCCCTTACCGGTTGTCGTGATCGTTATACTTGCGGTCTCGCTAATTGAGGCTCTTTTTATACTTCCCTCTCACCTGGCGAGTCTTTCAGAAAAAAAGAAAAGAAAGAGCTGGGTAGCAAAACTGGAAGGCTGGCAGGAAAAATTTGCGCAGAAATTCAACTATATCATAGACAGGTACTACAGGCCTTTCCTGGACAAATGCCTTAAACACCGCTATATCACCTTAAGCGCAGCCGTAGCTTTATTGCTCATGGTTGGAGGTTACGGTTACAGCGACCATATGGGGATGATCATGATGCCTGAGGTGGCTGCAGATGAAATTGAGGCCGGGGTAAGGTTACCGGTGGGCACCACTACCCTTCAGGCTGCCAAGGTTGCCGAGGATATCACCCAGTCTACCCGGGAAATGTTTGATAAGCATAATTTATATGAAGTCGCTGAAGGCATTAAAACCAATGTGCGTGGACAGAATTTTATAGATGTGGAAATCGTGATGCTTCCGCCTGATGAAAGAGATATGAGTGCAAAAGAACTCATCGCATTATGGAGAGATAATATTGGAGAAATAGAAGGAGTCGATCAGATCACCTTTGAGGCTGAAAGAGGACCCGGTGGATACCAGCAGGATATCAGCGTTGACCTTAGTCATTCTGATATTAATGTTCTCGAGAAAGCCAGTCAGAGTTTCCTTACCACCATGGAAAATTTTGAAAACACCCGGGACGTTAGTGATAATTATAACAAGGGAAAGTTACAATATGATTTTAAATTGCTTCCGGAAGGACGAAATCTGGGCCTAACTTCAAACCAGGTAGGCCAGCAGGTTCGGGACGCATTTTTTGGCGCACTTGCCATGCGACAGTTGCGAGGAAATAATGAAATTGAAGTCCGGGTAAAATTGCCACTGGCAGAACGAAGGGATATTCAGAATCTGGAGAATTTCATTATTCGAACCCAGGATGGCATGGAGGTGCCATTAATGGACGTAGTAGAAGTGGAACAAAGGGAAGCCTTTACCAGTATTAACAGGAGAGACGGCAGAAGGGTAGTAAATGTAGGTATGGATGTAGAACCTTCAAATGCCGTGAGCAGGGTGCTCGAGTCCATACAGAGTGAAGTGCTACCACAACTCAGGGCAGATTACCCAGGGATTACCTGGACCTTTGAGGGCAGTCAGGCCGACATGAGAGAATCAACATCGGTACTCTGGAGTGGTTTTTCGATGGCCATGCTTATCATATATGCCTTACTGGCCATCGCCTTTAACAGCTATACACAACCGCTTATTATTATGTTCGCTATTCCTTTTGGAATTGTTGGGGCGGTAATTGGCCATATAATTCTTGGGTATGATCTTTCTATCGTTAGTTTGATGGGGGTTATTGCACTTTCGGGAGTTGTAGTGAACGATTCACTCATCATGATAGATTACGCCAATAAAAAGAGAACCAAAGATGCAGTTACAGTTTATGAAGCCATTCATGAAGCCGGATTACGTCGTTTCAGACCTATCCTGCTTACCACCCTTACCACATTTGGAGGATTAACACCTATAATCCTGGAAACCTCCTCTCAGGCCTATTATTTAATACCTATGGCTATTTCCCTGGGCTTTGGAATCGTTTTCGCCACTTCTATAATTTTGATCATCGTCCCCTGCCTGTATTTGATACTGGAAGACATCCAGAAATATGCGAAAAGAAAAAAGGAGAAAATTAAAAATACCGAATTGCTGGAATATGGGGAATAAGCTTGTAAAATCTGGGGGTAATCCCTCTATAGGAATTGTAAAAAAATAAATATAACTTTATGAATTCAAAGTTTTGGTTTTAGAGTAAGCGCATAGCTAGGAAATAAATGTTTCATCTTATTCTTAAACTAACCAACACAAAAAAGGGATGATCTGCAGATCATCCCTTTTTATTTATGATAAATATCTTTTTTCTAGAAATAGCACCCCCCTTTACGTCTCCCCGGATTGGCTGCCGTATCGAATATTTTAAAGCTCATGCTCAACAGGAATTGATTCAGTCTAGAATCATCAAAGGTTGCTCTGTTGATTCCGTAGTCGCTGTTAACGATATCGAGTTCCATTGGTTCTTCTGAAGCTAAAGTTCTGTCATAACGCAGGTCAACTTCAAATCTTCCAAAACTTGCCTTAATTCCGGCCTGAGCTGCAAGCGGTGTATTTTGGGCAACGATCACCTGATTAGGCGGCTCGGTTCCTTCAAGAGAAGAATCAAGAATATTCTGATAAGCAGGTCCCGCATAAATATCGATTGGCCCCCATATGTTATAACCTATTAATAGGGGAACACTAATTTTGTCTACTTCGTAAAGAGAAGGTGCGGTTGGGAATCCAAACTCGGTCTTCATCGTACTGTAAATGAATTCCGGTCTTAGAAGAAATTTACCAAATCTTGCTTCAAAAAAGGCACCCCCGTGAAATCCGAATTCAGGATCTGCTTCTACGGTTCCGTCAAAATAAAGTCCATTAGAACTGTTTCCGGTTATCTGGCCTCCCATTACATAGTTAGCGCCTCCTTTAATTCCAAAACTGAATTCCTGTGCATTGGAATTAACAGAAAAACATAGTAATCCTAACACAAGTACATAAAAAGCTTTATTCATGATCATAGTATAAATAGCGGCAATTCGGGTTTAAATATATCAATTTAAAAAACCAATCAAAGTTTTCGGTATATGTTTTTAACGTAAAAAAATCAATTTGAGTATTTCAAACTAAAAAAGCACCCAGACGGGCGCTTTTTCTAGATCTATTAAATTAAGTAATTCTAGTAAACGATAATAGGATCTGCGTTGCCATCTGGGTCGCCATTAACGCTTCCATCTGTACCTGCATTTCCTAGTAAAAGAACTCCTGCAGCATGGGGTGCAGCCATTGAAGTTCCACTAATGGTATTATAACTTCCATTTTTCCAGGTAGATTTTATTGAAACTCCTGGAGCGGCATAATCTACTGGTGGGTTTCCATAATTAGAGAAATAAGCCCAGTTATCATTACTGTCCATGGCAGAAATAGTATATACATTGGTTCCGTTTGCACGGGCTGGAGAATGATTATTTGCGTCATCGCTTTCATTACCTGCTGCCAGCACGAACTTAACACCATTGCTTGCAGCAGCCACTACTGCATCATCAAGGGCCTGGGAAACAGGACCTCCTAAAGACATATTGGCCACATCTCCATTTTTTGCTTTAGCTCCTACAAAATCCACTCCGGCGATCACACCAGAATA
The DNA here is from genome assembly GCA_009735695.1 of Christiangramia bathymodioli. Classification (GTDB taxonomy): domain Bacteria; phylum Bacteroidota; class Bacteroidia; order Flavobacteriales; family Flavobacteriaceae; genus Christiangramia; species Christiangramia bathymodioli. Next base: position 253,658 of record SRSL01000004.1, on the reverse strand, counting down.
GGAACCGCTGCCACGGCTGTCAAGAACCTTTACAGGAACTACAGTGGCTCCAGCGGCTACCCCAATTACACCTACAGTATTGTTAACAGCTCCAATAGTACCAGCTACATGAGTTCCATGACCGTTACCGTCATCCAGTGACTTTCCATCCTTACCTGAGGTAAATGCATTAAAACCTTTTGAGGCATCAACATTCAAATCTGGATGATCCAGGTCTACCCCAGAATCAAGAATATAGGCAACATTAGATCCGGTATAGTTTACTCCACCGTTCACACGTGTGATTCCGTAAGGAGTTTCCTGCCCAGAAGGATCTGGATCTTCTCCTCCGCCATCACCATCACAAGGACCACCGTTAGGGGTACCACATGGGGGTGCGAAAATCACCAGCCTGTCTTCTTCAACATAGGCAACCTTATCATTATTTCTAAGATTCTCTACATCTGCAGGATTTAATTTAAGGGTCACACCATTAATTGTTTTACTGTAAGCATGAAGGATCTCGCCCTTAATACCGGCTTCCATCATTAGCTTATTGGCCGCAGCCTTGACCCTGTCCTGAGATTTCTGATACGATTCAGCAGCTTTTGATCCCTCATTATCTTTAAAAACAACGATATATTGACCAGGGATAACTTGAGAATCAGATGGTGCCACCATCTGAGATTCTTCTTCCATAGCGCCCGAATTCTGATCCTGGCTACAGGAGAAAAACAGAGCAGCAGACATAAAAGCAGTGCTCATTAATTTGAGTGTTTTTAACTTCATTTGTTTAAGTTTTAGGTTAAAAAAAGGTTAATAGATCGCTTAAATGTACAGTATGTTAGATATATCGCAAATATTTTTTTCTTAAAATTAAAATTTGAACAAAAAAAGCCACACCATTTTTGGTGCGGCTCAATATCTTTTTATAAGCTTAATTTCGTTCCTGTCCGACTACGGAATTGTAGTCTCACCTTCCCATTCAGAAAAGCCTCCTAATAGATTGTAGGTCTCATTAAAACCCATCTGATCCAGGAGCGTGCAGGCCTGGGAACTGCGTTTCCCAGATCGGCAGTATATATAATAATGTTTTGATTTATCCAGTTTTTCCACTTCGTTGATAAATCCCTGACCCTGGTATATATCAATATTCTTGGCATTAGGGATGTAACCATCTTCCACTTCTTCTTCGGTACGCACGTCCAGAATCACGGCATCCTTATCATTTTTTAGTTTTTGCTGCCATTCTTCCTGAGTTAATTCTTTCATAGTATCATAAGTTTATTGGAATTGTAAATATAAATGTCTGTATAGTTCAGAAGCAGGCAGCTTGAAATTTTAACATTTTATTAAACCTCAACTCCAGAATTGTATTCTATATTTGTACATACAATAGTTGTACATACAAATGACAATTGAAGACTTATTACATACTAATGGAAATTTACCAGTATCCAGGAAACTGGTGCTTAATCTAATTGTGACCGGTAATTATATAAGTGAAAGACTTACTGAAGCCTTAAAACCTTTCGAGGTTAGCAATCAACAATTTAATGTATTGCGAATTCTAAGAGGCCAGAAAGGTAAGCCGGCAAACCTGTCTACCATTCAGGAAAGAATGGTTAGCAAAATGAGCAACACCACCCGCCTGGTAGATAAACTGGTAGATAAGGAATTGTGTGAACGTATTGTATGCCCTTCCAACAGAAGAAAAGTTGAAATAAGAATAACCGGCAAAGGCCTAAACTTATTGGAACAGATAGATCCGGTAATAGATAAGGTAGAAAACGAATTTGCCGACAAGCTAAATGAAAAAGAAGTTTTATCGCTAAACACTAAATTGAATGAACTTAGAAGTTAAAACCCAAAACACTTACAACGAGAACCTGAACTGGAGATATGCCACAAAGAAATTTGATGCGCAAAAAAAGATCAGTCAGGAAGACCTGAATAACCTTTTGGAAAGTATTCAGCTAACCGCCTCATCATACGGTCTACAACCCTATGAAGTGATCGTGGTAACCAATCCTGAAATCAGAGAGCAATTAAAGGCCGCTGCATGGAACCAGTCACAGGTTGCCGAAGCCTCTCATCTAATAGTATTCGCCAGTTTGAAATCTGTATCAGAAGATTACCTGGATTCCTACCTTAACAATATCGCGGAAACTCGCAATGTAAGCCGGGAGGATCTTAAAGGAATGGAAGACATGATCAAAAACACTACTCTTCAGCTTCCGGCAGATATTCAGCAAAACTGGGCTGCGAAACAGGCCTACATCGCACTGGGCAATTTATTGTCGGCAGCCGCGAATATGAAGATCGACACCTGCCCTATGGAAGGCTTCGATGCCAAAAAATTTGATGAAATTCTCGGTCTGGAAGAAAGAAATCTAACCACTGCCGTGATCGCTCCAATAGGATACCGAAGCGAAGAAGATCCTTACCAGCATCTTGCAAAAGTTAGAAAAGCGAAAAAAGATTTAATTGAAATAATTTAATAACAGATTAAAATTGAAAACCATGAAAAATAGATTTGTAAAAGGCGGAATAGCCATCGTAATGGTGTTAACCACTCTAGCGTTCACCAACACAAAAAAAGAAGTAGATGTAGAAGCCAGTACGGTAAAATGGAAAGGTGAAAAAGTTACCGGTTCTCACTATGGCAACATTCAGCTTGAAAGCGGCCATTTAATGATGGAAGACGACAAGATCGTTGGCGGAGAATTTGTGATGGACATGAGTACCATCGAAGTAACCGATCTTTCTGGAGAAAGTAAAGGTAAACTGGAAGGTCACCTGAAGTCTGACGACTTTTTTGGAGTTGAAAACCATCCAACTGCGAAACTGGTGATCACCAGTGCAGCATCAAAGGGAAATGGTGTTTATGGAATCGTAGGAGATCTTACCATCAAGAATGAAACGCATCCTATCACCTTCGACCTGAAAATGAATGGAAATACAGCTACAACCGATTTGACGATAGATCGTTCTAAATATAACGTGAGATATGGTTCAGGAAGTTTCTTTGACAATCTTGGAGACAAGACCATTTACGACAACTTCGACCTTGAAGTAAAACTAAAATTCTAAATATCAGGATCCCGGAATTAACTTCCGGGATTTTTTATTTAAAAAAGGTTTGTTTAAAAAAAATTCGTTTCTATATTTGAAGCAATGTTTACAATGAATGTACATAACTGGTGGTGGAACAACTTACGTCGAAAATCGTGAGCTAAATTGCCATTCAGTTATCTAAGATATAAGGCTTGTCTCACGACAAGCCTTTTTTTATGCCTAAAAAAACCTAACCCATGTTCGAATTAAAAACCAGATATAAAAAGATCCTTGCCGATACGATCACCCCGGTAAGTATTTATCTGAAATTACGAGACAAATATCCTAACAGCCTTTTACTGGAAAGTAGCGACTATCACGCAAGTGACAATAGTTTCTCCTATATCTGTTGCAATCCCATCGCCTCCTTCAAGGTGGAAAATGAAGAGATCTTTCAAAATTTTCCCGACGGTAGCATTCAGAAAGATCGGGTGACCAAGAATACCTCCATCCCCGAAACCATTCAGGATTTTTCGAAAAAATTCAAAACTGATTCATCCGATTTCAAGTTCATCAATAATGGATTGTTTGGTTATATCGCTTATGACTCGGTACGGTATTTTGAAGACGTCGATCTAAAATCCAAAGGCAGTGATCTAAAGATTCCGGATATCTATTACGCGGTTTACCAGAACATCATCGCGATCAACCACTTCAAGAATGAGGCCTATATTTTTGATCACAGTTATGAGTCTGAAGATCGGCTGGAGGAGATAGAACAACTCTTAAGGGTAAAAAATTTCGCGTCCTATAATTTCAACAGGTCTGAAGATCCATATTCAAATCTTACCGATGATGAATACAAAGCCGTGGTTGAAAAAGCAAAAGAGCATTGTCACCGCGGAGATGTATTTCAGCTGGTCCTTTCCAGGAGGTTCTCTCAGAAATTCAAAGGTGACGAATTCAATGTTTATAGAGCATTGAGGAATGTGAACCCCTCTCCTTACCTTTTTTATTTTGATTACGGCAATTTCAAGATCTTCGGAAGTTCTCCTGAAGCACAACTGGTAGTGGATAAAGGCCGAGCCGAAATTCATCCTATTGCCGGAACTTTCAAACGAACCGGTAATGATGAAAAAGATGCAGAAGTCGCTAAAGAACTGGCTGCCGATCAGAAAGAAAATTCAGAACATGTGATGCTGGTTGACCTGGCCCGTAACGATCTTAGCCGAAACGGAAGCGATGTAAAGGTGGAAACCTATCGTGAAATTCAGTTCTTTTCTCATGTGATCCACCTGGTGAGCAAGGTCACTGGAAAGATAGACTCAACTGTGCCTACCCCCCAGATCGTGGCCGACACTTTTCCGGCAGGAACCCTTAGCGGCGCGCCAAAACCAATGGCATTAAAACTGATTGAAAAACTTGAGAATGTAAATCGTAGTGCCTACGGCGGGGCTATAGGTTTTATGGATTTTGAAGGCAACTTCAATCACGCGATTATCATACGATCCTTCGTGAGTAAAAACCATGAACTGCATTACCAGGCGGGAGCCGGTGTGGTTTCGGAATCAAAGGCCGAAAATGAATTACAGGAAGTTTACAATAAACTGGGAGCTTTGACCAAGGCTCTTGAAATTGCAGAAGAAATATAGAGAAAGATGAAAAAGATACTGGTAATAGATAATTACGATTCGTTTGTATATAACCTGGTGCATTACCTGGAAGAACTGGAATGTAAAGTGGTCGTCAAACGAAATGATCAGCTGCAACTGGAAGAAGTAGAAGAATACGATAAAATACTATTATCTCCTGGACCAGGAATTCCAGATGAAGCAGGACTTTTAAAACCCATCATCGAAAAGTATGCTCCCACAAAAAGCATATTGGGGGTTTGCCTGGGAATGCAGGCCATTGGCGAGGTGTTCGGGGGAAAGCTGCTCAACCTTGACGAGGTATATCACGGGGTTGCGACCAAGATCGTTCAGTTCGTCGATGACGAATACCTGTTTGCAGGGCTTGAAAAAGAATTACAGGTTGGACGCTATCATTCCTGGGTAGTTGAACGAAATATTCCTTCCTGCCTGCAAGCGACCAGCTATGATGAAAAAGGCGAGATCATGTCGTTAAGACATACCGAATTCGATGTTCGGGGAGTTCAGTTCCATCCCGAATCGGTTCTTACACCTGATGGGAAAAAGATGATTAAGAATTGGGTAAATGGTCCTGTACTAAATAATGCTGAGAAAAGGGATGTTTCTGGATCAGAAAAGCCTATACTTTAAACTGCCAAATTTTGTCATCCTGGATGGTCACCTCGAGTGGAATCGAGAGGTCATGATCTCCAGGAAGCTGAACAAACTTCAGCTTGACGTATATAAGATAATCTAGAAAATGAAAGAGCTTTTAAATAGATTGATCAATCACGAAACCATTAGTAAAGAAGAGGCCAAACAAGTTATTTTCAATATTTCGGAAGGGCTTTACAACGAAACGCAGATTGCGGCTTTTCTTACCGTTTATATGATGCGTAGCATTACCATCGAGGAACTGGAAGGCTTCCGCGATGCCCTGCTTGAATTATGCATTAAAGTAGACCTTTCTGCTTACGAAGCCATCGACCTTTGCGGAACCGGTGGCGACGGGAAAGACACCTTCAATATTTCAACCACCTCATCATTTGTCACTGCCGGGGCCGGTGTAAAGGTTGCCAAACATGGTAATTACGGGGTCTCCTCGGTTAGTGGTAGTTCTAACGTGATGGAATATCTCGGAATTAAGTTCAGCAATGATCCTGGTTTTCTGGAAAAATGTATCGACCAGGCTGATATTTGTATCTTGCATGCCCCGCTTTTCCATCCGGCCATGAAAAACGTGGGACCTGTTCGAAAAAGCCTGGCGGTTAAGACATTTTTCAATATGCTGGGCCCCATGGTGAATCCGGCATTCCCAAAGAATCAGCTGGTTGGAGTGTTCAGTCTTGAACTGGCACGAATGTATGCGTATCTTTACCAAAATACCGATAAGAACTATACCATACTCCATGCGCTGGATGGCTATGATGAAATCTCGCTTACCGGAGCTACCAAAAGTATCAGCAATGATTCTGAAAGGGTTTTGAAAGCTGAAGATTTTGGAGTTCATGAACTGAAGGAATCAGAGATCGCTGGCGGTGGAAGCATTGAAAGTTCTGCGGAAATTTTAACCGGTATTCTTCAGGGAAATGGCACCGATGCACAGAAAAACGTAGTTTGTGCCAATGCAGGTATGGCTATCGCGACGGCTCGCGGGCTGAAGCCTGCTGAAGGATTTGCGGCGGCAAGGGAATCCCTTGAGTCTGGCAGTGCATTTGAGAGTTTTAAAAAATTACAGGATTTAAGCAAGGCATAAAATTGAATTAATGACCATTCTTGATAAGATCATAAAAGACAAGCTGAAAGAAGTTGAACTGAAGAAATCGCTTATCCCGGTTTCTCAACTGGAAGCTTCAGTTTTATTTGGCAGAAAATGCATCAGCCTGGCTGAAAATATAAAAAATGGCTCCGGCATCATTGCCGAACATAAGCGCCGATCCCCCTCTAAATCGGTCATCAATCAGGACCTGAATGTTCAGGAGGTAGCAAAAGGCTATGAGAGCGCGGGCGTCTCCGGTATGTCGGTGCTTACCGATGGAAAATATTTTGGTGGTTCCCTGGAAGATCTCCTTTACGCCCGGGCTTCAGCAAATATCCCGATTCTTCGAAAAGAATTTATGGTTGACCCTTACCAGGTGATCGAAGCAAAAGCTTATGGAGCCGATGCGATCCTATTGATCGCCGCGGTCCTCACCGAAAAACAGATGATCCACCTGGCGAACAAGGCTAAGGAACTTGGCATGGAAGTACTTTTAGAAGTTCATAATGAAGAAGAATTACAAAAATCATTACGGGTTAAGGCTGATATGCTTGGTGTGAATAATCGAAATTTAAAGACCTTTGAAGTCAGCATTGAAAATTCGAAAAAACTGGCTCCGCTAATTCCTGAACATTTCGTTAAGGTTTCTGAAAGTGGTATCAGCGATCCCGCGGTAATAGCTGAATTAAAAGAATCGGGCTACAAGGGTTTCCTAATCGGAGAAAATTTCATGAGGACCGAAAATCCCGGAAAAGCGGCCAAAAAATTTATTGCAGAACTTAAATCTATGGTATAAATGAACCAGAACAAGGCAAAAGAAAAAACATTGATCACCCCGGCTTCAGGGCAAAGCACCGGATTAAGCCTGAAGGTTTGCGGAATGCAGCAGGCAGGAAATATGATCCAGGTGGCCGAGATCGAACCCGATTATATGGGGCTGATATTTTATGAAAAATCCCCTCGCTATTTTGATGGCGAATTACCTGAACTTCCGGCCGAGATCAAAAAAACGGGTGTTTTCGTAAATGCAGAGATCGCGGAAATAATAGAAAAGATCGCCAAATATGGCCTGAATGCGATACAACTTCACGGAGACGAATCGGCCGACTATTGCAAGAAACTCAAGGCTGAGCTTCAGAAGATCGAGAATGCCCCCGAGCTGATCAAGGTTTTCCCGGTGGGTGAAAATTTCGATTTTCAGGAAATTAAACCTTTCGAAGGAATCGTAGATTATTTCCTTTTCGATACCAAAACTCAGTTACGCGGTGGATCAGGCCAGGACTTCGATTGGGAGATCCTGAAAGATTATCCTAGCACAACTCCTTTCTTTCTTAGCGGTGGAATAGGCCTGGAACATGCCAAGGCGATATCCCAGTTAAAGAATCATTTTTCCCGTATTGGAAAAGCTGATCTTCTTTACGCTATAGACGTGAATAGCAAATTCGAACTCAAGCCGGGCCTTAAAAAACTGAAAGAATTAAAAGAATTTAAAACGCATATCAATTCATGAATATGAGCTATCAGGTAGATGAAAAAGGATATTACGGGGAATTTGGCGGTGCCTTTATCCCGGAAATGCTATATCCCAATGTAGAGGAACTTCGGTCACGGTATCTAGATATCATGAAAGAAGAGAGTTTTCAGAAAGAATTCAAAGATCTTTTAAGGGATTATGTGGGCCGGCCTACTCCGCTGTATTATGCAAAAAGATTCAGCGAAAAATATGGTACTAAAGTTTACCTAAAACGGGAAGATCTTTGCCATACCGGAGCGCATAAGGTCAACAATACCATTGGCCAGATCCTGATGGCGCAAAAACTTGGTAAAAAGCGAATAATCGCCGAAACCGGTGCAGGCCAGCATGGTGTGGCCACTGCAACCGTTTGTGCCTTGATGGGCATGGAGTGTATTGTTTATATGGGCGAGATCGATATAGACCGGCAGGCACCAAATGTTGCCCGAATGAAAATGCTGGGCGCCAAAGTGGTTCCCGCGAGATCGGGTAGCAAAACCTTAAAAGATGCTACTAACGAAGCAATTCGCGACTGGATCAATAATCCTGTTGATACACATTATATAATTGGTTCTGTAGTGGGACCTCATCCTTATCCCGATATGGTCGCCCGATTCCAGGCGGTTATCTCGGAAGAAATACAAAATCAGCTTCAGGAAAAGGAAGGCCGAAAAGACCCGGATTATGTGGTTGCCTGTGTGGGCGGCGGAAGCAATGCCGCCGGTGCCTATTATCATTACCTGGATAATCCCGAAGTTGGGATCATCGCGGTGGAAGCTGCCGGTAAGGGAATTGACTCCGGTGAAAGCGCTGCGACCTCAGCCCTTGGAAAAACCGGGATCATCCACGGAAGCAAGACTTTGTTGATGCAAACCGGCGACGGGCAGATCACCGAACCTTATTCGATCTCTGCCGGATTGGATTACCCAGGAGTAGGCCCTATGCATGCGAATTTATTTCGAAGTGGTCGCGGAGAATTCATCAGTATTACCGATGAGGCTGCCATGAAGGCAGGGCTGGAACTGGCGAAACTGGAAGGTATTATTCCAGCGATCGAGACATCCCATGCACTGGCTATTTTCGAGGGCCGGAAATTTGAAAAAGATGACATCGTGGTCATCAATCTTTCAGGGCGCGGAGATAAGGATCTCAATACTTACATCGATTATTTTAATCTTTAATTCGTCACGCTGAATTCATTTCAGCGTCTAAAAACAGATTCTGAAACAAGTTCAGAATGACGTTTTTACATATTTTGAAAAATGAACAGAATCAAGCAAAAACTTCAGGAAGATCATAAGCTTCTATCTATATATTTTACGGCTGGATTTCCGGATATCGATGATACTGAAAAGATCATTACAGACCTGGAAAAAAGCGGGGTTGATTTTATCGAAATTGGCCTGCCTTTCAGTGATCCACTGGCCGACGGGCCAACCATTCAGGAAAGTTCAACCAGGGCTCTTAAGAACGGAATGACCACCGAGAAACTGTTCAGTCAGCTTAAAGACATCAGGGAAAAAGTTGAAATACCACTGATCATCATGGGTTATTTCAATCCCATGCTTCAATACGGGGTAGAGAAATTCTGCAAGAAATGCCAGGAATGTGGAATAGACGGACTTATTATTCCCGATCTTCCGGTAGATGTCTATCATGAAGATTATAAAGAGCTTTTTGAAAGCTACGGGCTTATCAATGTATTTTTGATCACCCCACAAACTCCGGATGATCGTATTCGCTATATCGATTCGGTATCAGACGGATTTATCTATATGGTAAGCAGCGCGAGTGTGACTGGTTCTACCAGCGGATTTGGCGAGGAAACCAGGAAATACTTCAAAAGGATCCATGACCTGAATCTTAATAACCCACAGATCGTAGGTTTCGGGATCAAAGACCAGGAAACTTTTGAGCAGGCCACCGAATACGCAAAAGGCGCTATCATCGGAAGTGCTTTCATCAAACATTTAGAAAAACACGGGGTGGAGAAAACTTCAGAATTTGTGGAAAATGTTAAAGCTTTAACCTAATTGTAACAGGACCTTCACAGCTTTTTTGGGCGATACTCGTTATATTAGAGTTGAACCTTAAAAACTAAAGTTATGGGAGGACCAATTGAAGATAAACACAAAGGAAAGAAAGACAGAAGAAGAAACGAAGAAGATCCTTTAACCGGAGGAATCGGAGATCGCGATAAGAATACCAATAAGGTAGATTACGACGAAGAGACGATCAGGGATCAAAAAAACAAAAAATAGCATATGGGAAAAGGCGATAAAAAGACCAAGCGAGGAAAGATCGCAATTGGAACTTATGGTAAGTTGAGGCCTAAACGTAAAAAATTTAGGGTAAAGCCTACCACACTAGCCGACCAGGAAAAAAAGGAATTGCAATAATTGAACTAGAAAAATTCTTTATACTGTAGAACCCTGAAATCAAGCGTATTGAATTCAGGGTTTTTCTTTTTCAATTCTTTGTATAACTGGGAACTCCCGATAGAAATATTAGCGGCACCTGAAGGTGCAACCAGAGAAACCGTTTTTATCGCCCGCCCGTCCAGAATGAACTGATGTATCCTTGGAGATGTTTTGGATATCAGCTTCATCCGAATGTCTTCTTCGTGCTCTTTAAGATATCTTCTGAAAAAATATTCAGGCCCATTCTTTGAATTTCCACCGGTAAACAGAAGCGTATCCACCTTTGGGTTTTCCCGAAGTATACCAATCATATCCCGCAATTCCACCTTTTGCATGCCAAGATCTGAAGCATCTATTTTTTCCCTGTGACTGCTTTCCACCACGTCACAAATTCCGAGGCCGCGGGATCGAAGGAATTGTTTGCGTTGTTCCACCGCCTCCTGCGTATTCTCGAATTTAAGTTCGAGATCGAAAATACGGTCCAGCACTTTCCAAAGGAGTCCGTCACCACTACCATAACAAAAATCCACATCGTCTTCGCGCAGTTTTCGCTTTGTGAAACGCGGCGGAGGGAGAGTTCCCACGATTAATTTCGTGGCATTCTCCGGAATGAAGGGTGGAAATGGATGTTTGTGGTGGAAGAGTTCCAAAAGTAAAATTTTATATACTGTCATCCTGAACTTGGTTCAGGATCTATGAGAAGCTGAAACAAGTTCAGCTTGACGAAATCAATTACCTGATAAAAACTGGTTCGTTCTCTTTCTTGGTATGTTCCTCGCTGAAACGATACCCGTCGTAGTCGAAACCTTTGATGTCGTTAAGACTTTCGCAATCATTATCGATGATATATCTAACCATAGAACCTCGTGCTTTTTTAGCAAAAAAACTGATGATCTTAAGCTTTCCGTTCTTGAAATCCTTGAAAACAGGAGAAATTACCGGCACTTTTAATTTTTTCTTATCAACCGATTTAAAATATTCGTTGCTGGCAAGATTCAGAAATAGCTCATCATCTTCCAGTTCATTATTGAGATAATCGGTCACCTTCTTTTTCCAAACCTCGTAGAGATCTTTCTTGCGTTCGATGCCAATAGAGGTTCCCATTTCAAGGCGATAAGGCTGGATAAGATCCAGCGGGCGAAGAATGCCGTACATACCTGATAATATCCTTAAGGTATCCTGGACTTTATCCAGTTTTTCGGTTGGAATGCTGTAAGCATCCAGACCGGTATATACGTCTCCGTTAAATGCATACATAGCCGGACGGGAATTTTTCTTGTCGTGCTCCTCTTCAAATTCCTGGTAGCGGGTATAATTCAGATCAGCGAGTTTGTCGCTGATGCTCATCAATTCTGAAAGTTCCTTTTTGGTTTGACGGGAAAGTTTCCGGTTAAGCTTAGCAGCCGTTTCCAGAAATTCGGGTTGAGTCCCTCTTGTGGTTGGTAATTTTGATTCATAATCCAGCGTTTTCGCCGGCGAAACAACAATTTTCATTTCTTTTCGGTTAATTTTTAACCAAAGATAACTCAACTCACCAAAAACCGAAAAATACCTGTAATTAGTTTCTTATCTGGCCATAGAAGCCGTTTATGCGTTCCTGTTTATTGAATTAGCTGAAAAACATGCGTGAGGGATTGAGGCATTGGTGGAGCTCGTTCTCGCTTATAGCGAGAACAGCGACTGCCGAAAGCCCGACCCAAAATTCTATTTTGGGGCACGCCCTAATCCAAAAACTCCTTCTGATTCTTAGCGTAACCTCGCCATTTTTCGATACAGTCCTGCATGTCCTGCGGGATCTCTGAATCGAAGCTCATCCATTTTCCGGTTTCGGGATGCTCAAAACCTAATGTTTTAGCATGCAGTGCCTGTCTTGGCAAGATCTTAAAGCAATTATCCACAAACTGTTTATACTTGGTGAAAGAGGTTCCTTTCAGAATCCTGTCGCCGCCATAACGCGCGTCATTGAACAGGGTGTGGCCAATATGTTTGAGGTGAACCCTTATCTGGTGCGTTCGCCCGGTCTCCAGTTTACAGGCCACCAGGGTGACGTAACCGAATCGCTCGAGCACCTTAAAGTGGGTAACGGCTGGTTTCCCATTTTCAGCATCATCGCCTTCATAAACCATGTTCTGCAGCCTGTTCTTGGGATTACGCCCAATATTGCCTTCGATGGTTCCTTCGTCTTCCTCGATATTTCCCCATACCAGGGCGACGTATTCCCTTTCACTGGATTTATCAAAAAATTGCTTGGAAAGATGAGCCATGGTATGCTCGGTCTTTGCGATCACGAGCAGTCCGCTGGTATCCTTATCGATTCGATGTACAAGGCCCGGACGGTCACTGCTATTATTTGGCAGATTATCGAAATGATGCACCAACGCATTTATAAGTGTTCCACTGTAATTCCCGTGCCCGGGATGCACGACCATACCTGCGGGTTTGTTCACCACCAGCAGGAAATCGTCTTCATAAACAATATCCAGCGGAATATCCTCCGGCACCAGTAAATATTCGTAGGGCGGATGCTCGAACATCACCTGCACCACATCACCGGCCTTCACCTTATAGTTCTGCTTTACAGTCTCGTTGTTGACGTATATATTTCCGCTTTTTGCGGCTTTCTGAATCTTGTTACGTGTCGCGTTTTCGATGAAATTCATGAGGTATTTGTCAACCCTTAGCGGCTTCTGCCCTACCTCTGCGACAAATTTATGATGTTCATAAAGACTTTCTTCGTCTTCCTGCTCGTCTATTTCCTCTCTCTGGTCTTTATTAGAACTCATCTACTTCATTTTCTGTTTCAGTTTCCAGGCTGTCTAGCTCTTCCTGCCCGTACCTGCCGCTCCCGTCCCCAAGCACCAGGTCTATTGTTGAGGTTTTCATCAATTCGGAACCTGGTTTTACCAGTTTGCCTTCGTGTCTTAATTCCAGCACAGCATCCTCGGCGATATCGGGCTTATAAGTGATCTCCCCAATTTCGAATCCAAGAGATCTTAATGTAGGTTCTACCTGTCTTCTGGTCTTCCTGATAAGATCATCCGGGATCTGGACTTTTCGATAGCCAGACGGGTTTAGGGTTAGGTAGATCTTACGATCTTCCTTTACGAATTTTCCCGGGGCCGGCACCTGGTCTATTACAGAATATCTTGGATAATCAGGATTAAAATTTGCTGAATCCAGGATCTCATAATTCAGATCCAATTCATCCAACCGGTCCTCAACCAGCTCCAGATTCATTTTTGCCAGGTCTGGCACTTCGATTCGCTGATCCTGATTGGTGGAATAATCCAGCCATTGTAGAGTGATAAAAGTGAGTACGACCACCAGAATTCCAGCTATAAAAAGCTGAATTAAAAATGTCTTGCTAAAAATGAATCGAAAAAATCCCATAAATTGAATAATAATGGGCAAAGATATAAAACCCGTCGGTTTTGATGTCTGCCCTTTTGAATGATATTTTTTTTAACGACTTTTGGAGCTTTATATTGAACTGATGAAGAAAAAGATTGCCATCGCCATGGGCGGTTATTCCAGTGAATACCGAATTTCCATCAACAGCGGGAATATTGTTTATAAGAATCTTGACCGCGACCTTTATGAACCTTACCGCGTGCATATTTTACAGAACGAATGGTTCGTGGTCGCCGATGATGATACCCCCTATCCTATCAATAAAAGCGATTTCACGGTGACTATCGATGACAGGCTTATAAGTTTTGATTGTGTGTTCAATACTATCCATGGTACACCGGGCGAAAATGGCTTGCTGCAAGCATACCTTGAATTGCTGAACATTCCGCAGACCAGTTGCGGCTACTACCAGGCAGCGCTTACCTTTAACAAAAGAGATCTCATCAGTGTATTGCAACCCTACGGCATCAAAACGGCGAAAAATTATTTCCTGAACAAGGGTGAAGAAGTAAACCTGAAAGCGATCACCGAAAAGGTAGGATTGCCGTGTTTTGTGAAGGCCAATCGCGCCGGAAGCAGTTTTGGGGTTACCAAGGCAAAGACCGAAGCAGATATTGAGCCAGCCATTAAAAATGCTTTTGGAGAAGATAACGAGATCATCATTGAATCCTTCCTTGACGGTACAGAGGTTTCGGTGGGTGTGATCAGTTACCAGGGAGAGGTTCTGGCCCTGCCGGTTACCGAGATCGTTTCAGAAAATGAATTCTTTGATTATGAAGCCAAATATCTTGGAAAATCCCAGGAGATCACCCCGGCAAGAATTTCAGAAGAAGACACCAAAAAAGTGCAGGATATCGCGAAGATGATCTACAAAAAATTAAAGATGCAGGGCTTTACCAGGTCTGAATTCATTTTCCACAATGGCGAACCTCATTTTATCGAGATGAACACCACTCCCGGCCTCAGCCAGGCAAGTATTCTGCCTCAACAGGCCGAAAAAGCTGGAATTAGCCTTCCCGAACTTTTTGGAAGCGCGATCGAGTCGGCGTTGATGTTTAAATAAATAAGTATCTTTTCGGAACAAAGTTTTCAAGTATGAGAAAAGCAGTCTTTCCGGGATCTTTCGATCCGCTCACTCTAGGTCACACCGATATTATCGACCGGGCCCTGCCTTTATTTGACGAGATCATCCTGGCCATTGGCACCAATTCGAGCAAAAAATATATGTTCAGCCTGGAAGAACGACTGCATTTTCTCAAGAAAACCTATGAAAATGAGCCTAAAATAAAGGTGGAGACTTATAAAGGCTTAACCGTTGATTTCTGCAAATCCCAGGATGCCCGCTTCATACTGAGAGGACTTCGAAATGCGCAGGACCTTGAATTTGAAAAAGCCATCGGGCAGACCAATTTCAAAATGTCTGGGATAGACAGCATCTTTTTGATATGTAGTTCCGGAAAAGCTCACATTTCTTCGACTGTGGTTCGGGACGTGATACATCATGGTGGAAATTACGAGTTCATGGTGCCTGATGTGGTGAGGAAAAAGTAGTTCCCTGAAGCAGACAGAAAATCGAATTTATACAAGAAGATCCTGAAACTCCCGAAGCATCGGGACA
This sequence comes from Christiangramia bathymodioli, assembly GCA_009735695.1. Lineage (GTDB taxonomy): Bacteria > Bacteroidota > Bacteroidia > Flavobacteriales > Flavobacteriaceae > Christiangramia > Christiangramia bathymodioli. Next base: position 238,270 of record SRSL01000004.1, on the reverse strand, counting down.
GGATAAATGTTTTTAAAAATCGTATCTCAGATTAAGTCCGCCATAATAATTTCGCGGTTCCCCGGGATAGTAATATCGCGGAGCTGAACCTCCAAAGCCAACTGCATTGGTTACCACACTGGCCGCATAGTGTTCATCGAGGATATTATTGATCCCGAAATTCAAATTAAGGGCAAGGCCTTTCAATATCTTTTTTTCATAGCCAAGCCGAAGGTTCAATAATTGGTATGCATCAGTATACCGGGAATTGGCATCGTTCAGCGGCATTTCCCCGAATGCCTGGTAATTCAGGTTGAAACTTAGGTTTCTGAAATCGAGTTCCAGTCCTGGAGTGATCATGTATTCCGGAACTCCAGGAAGTTCGTTTCCAGAATAATTTTCGCCAAGGTCAACAAACTGATCGAACGAATAAAAATTGAAATTCGAATTCAGGAACAGCTCGAGTTGCCAGCCTCCCTTAAAATAGCTGGAATACCTGGAGGTAAATTCGATCCCGTTATGATCGGCTTTTCCTGCGTTCACTCCCACATACTGGTCCTGCCCCACCCTTCTTGCCACCAGCAGATTCCTGATCTGTATGGAATACAGGTTTAATTCGGTATACAGACGTTTTTTAAGCCAGCTCCCTTTAAACCCGATCTCATAGTTGAGCCCGGTTTCAGTTTTTAGATCGGTATTTATAAGGCCTTCGGGAGTTAGGGTTTCAGCCACACTCGGAGTAGAAAAACCATGGCTTACCGAAGCGTAAAAAGTTTTTTCTGGAAATGCGGTATAACTCAGTCCGATTCGAGGCGACAACACGGGAGCGAAACTATAATCTCCTGTTTGGTCCACCTGATCCTCAGTATAGGTATCTTCCAGATCGTAGGATGTTGTATTAAAATTAAGCCCGGCTTCGATATGCAGTTTATCGGTAGGGTCCAGGTTTAGCTGGGCAAAGAGGTTCAGGTAATTTCGGGTTTGTAAATTCGAGCTGATAAGAGCGCCCTGAAGACTGCGCCGTTCCTCGATCTCTTCATAAAGATTCTCATAATTCCAGACATCGTAAAACTCCCACATCAGTTCCGTTCCCAAACTAATTTCAGAAGGCATCGAAAACAGAGCTAACTGGTGATTAAATCGAGACCTTAGACCTATAGACTGGCGTTCTTCATCCAGGATATCAAAAGGCCGGGGTTCATATCCATCCCGCGAATTATAGAATATCGAACTCAAATTCTGCCAGTTTTCAGATAAATTCTGATCATAACTCAAACCGAGGATGTTCCTGCTATAGGATTCGTACCCGGCAGCCTGGTACCAGGTAAAGGCAGCGCTTTCGGGATCATTTAAAAAATCATCTTCATTCAGTGAACTCGGTATATAGGCTTTAAGGTTGATATGAGAATAAAAAAGATTCCAGCGATTTCCCTTTTTAGTAAGGAAACCTGCCTGGGTCGTCATTCCCAAACGATCATACTCTCCATTGTCACGGTAGCCATCGCTTTCCAGTTTATTATAATTGAAATTGAAGTCCAGACTATCTTTTATATAGCTGATACCCGCGGAATATTTCCTGGTATTAAAACTACCATAACTAAAACCGCTTTCCACCGATCTGTCTTCAGATCGGAATTCTGGAGTGTACAAATTGATCGCACCTCCAAGACCTGCTCCAAAAACCGAAGAAACCGGACCTTTAAAGATCTCGATGCGGTCGATGGTTTCAGCATCAAAATCGTCTATAGTAAGTTCACCTTCTGCGGTAGTGATTGGAATTCCGTTAAAATAAGCTTTGATACGATTGGTACTGTACTGAGACCTGGAACCTATTCCGCGAATATTGATCTTGTTGGTGTTAAGGGCGCCCTGGCTGACATATACGCCCGGAACATAATTAAGGTTCTGAACCAGATTAAAATTATCTTTTCTTTGAAGATCTTCAGAGGTGATCACGCCAACTGCAGCCGGAGTTTCCCGAAGCTGGTTACGGATATTGGAACTCCGAAGCACTACTTCAGACAGTTCACCTATGCTGGTTTCCAGTACGATCACCAGGTTGTTTGCCGGCTCCTGAAAATTCCGTTTGATTTCTTTATAGCCCAGATAAGAAAACTTCAGCTGTACCGGGAATTCAAGATTTGCAAATTCAAAAATCCCTTCAGAATCGGTTGATTTTCCTTCTCCTGACTGGAGGTCAATAATGGAAACATCGGGAAGTGGGTTTCCAGCCCTGTCTATCACCTTACCACTGATCACCTGAGAATTTGCACTAAAAGCAAACAAAATCAACACTAAGAATGAGCAAAATTTATCCTTCAAAAGCATTATTTTTCAGCAGCAACTCTCCAGATCACGTTTCCGTCGTCATCATTTACCAGAAGTGAGCCATCTGGCAGGACAGCCACTCCAACCGGCCTTCCATATACCTGGCTGGAATCATCATCAGCGATAAAACCGGTTAAAAAATCTTCTGGTTCCTGAGGATTGCCATTTTGATCGAAAGGTATGAATATTACTTTATATCCAGAGAAATTCGCACGGTTCCAGCTACCGTGCTGCCCCACGAATGCTCCATTTTTGTACTTTTCAGGAAAAGCATCGTGTTTATAGAATGCAAGGCCGAGAGAAGCCGTATGTGGTCCAACTGAAACATCAGGAACGATAGCCTTTTCAACCATTTCCATATGCGGATCCTCTAGCCACCTTGGGTCTTTAAGATCTCCATAATATGAATAAGGCCAGCCATACCAGCCTCCTTCTTTCACGCTGGTCACGTAATCGGGAACCAGGTTATTTCCTATTTTATCTCTTTCATTCACCGCGGTCCATAATTCCCCGGTAACCGGATTCCAGTCCATTCCAACAGGATTCCTCAGCCCGGCAGCATAAACCTTTTCGCCACTCCCATCAGCATTGATTTCCAGGATATTCGCGCGACGAACCTCTTTATCCATTCCGTGTTCTCCAACATTGCTGGAACTTCCTACACTCACGTATAATTTGTTACCATCAGGACCTGCTATGATATTTCTCGTCCAGTGATGATTATAGCCTCCGGCAGGAAGATCCATAATCTTTTCACCCTGAGCATCTATTGAGGTTTGTCCCTCTTTATAAGGAAAACGAACCACCCCGTCTACATTGGCCACATAGAAATAGTCTCCCAGCACCAGCATTCCATAAGGCTGATTCAAATTCGTCAAAAAGGTATAACGCTCTTCCGGAACGCCATTCTGATCTTTGTCCCTGAACATGATGATGCGATTTGCACTTTTACCGGCATCATTCGATTCTACCACGAAAATATCATTATTGGGTGCGACATAAGTTCTTCTTGGATGCTCCAGGTCACCAGCAAATTTCGTGACTTTGAAGCCCTGGGGTGCTCGGGGAATTCTACCCTCCGGCCATTCAACAATTCTGCTAACCTTTCTCACCGACTCGGTAGCAAAAGGCGGAGGCAGGATAAGTTGCCCCACTGTGGTTTGCACAGTATCGGGACCAGTATTGGCCCATTTTTGCTTTATCTCTTCACTCAGATCTTCATTAGCCTGTGCCCAACTAGAATTAATGACAAGCATGGCGATGAAAACTGAAAAATAAATTCTGATCTTTTTCATAATTAGCTATTTCCTATAAAATTACTGGGAAACTCCAGGTTCTGAAAAAAATCGGCACCGATTAGGTTTACTTTAACAGCCGGCTACGAAATTGCTCTAAACAGCGTGTTTTTTAGTTACTTTGGTAGTTTTTATTTAAGTTTACCACCAAAATTTCTGAAAATTTTATGAAAAAACTGTGGTTGATACTGGCTATCCTGACGGGACTTTCATCCTGCGATTTTTCAAAGTACCGATTGGTAAAGGAATACGACTTCGAAACCAGGTTCGAAAAATCAGGTGGAACAGAGACCGGGACCTATTCAGAAGTTATTTCATTTTATGAGCAGCTAGCCGAAGCCTATCCATCCAATATAAGCATGCAGGAATTTGGTACCACAGATAGCGGTTTGCCGCTTCACCTGGTGATGTATAATCCAGATGGTGAATTCGACCTTGACAAGATCAGGAAAAATCATAGCATAATTCTTATCAATAACGGGATCCACCCGGGAGAAAGCGACGGTATAGATGCTACCATGATGCTGTTCAGGGATATGGCCGGCGACTCCATTAGCTCGCCGAAAAACACTATCGTCGCCACCATACCGATCTATAATGTAGGTGGTGCACTCAACCGAAATTCTACCAGCAGGACGAACCAGAATGGCCCTAAGGAATATGGCTTCCGCGGAAATGCTAGAAATTATGACCTTAACAGGGATTTTATTAAAGCCGACACAAAAAATGCGTTCGCTTTTTACGAGATCTTTCATTACCTGGACCCGGATGTATTCATAGATAACCATGTGAGCAACGGGGCCGATTATCAATATACGCTTACCCACCTTTTCACCCAGCATGACAAATTAGGCGGAAATCTGGGGGAATACCTGAACAAAAAAATGATGCCTGCTCTTGAAGATTCCCTTCGAGTCAAAGAATGGGACATCACTCCTTATGTAAATGTATTTAACGAAGTTCCTGAAAAAGGATTTGCCCAGTTTATGGATTATCCGCGATACTCCACCGGTTATACCACGCTTTGGAATACACTGGGAATGATGGTGGAAACCCATATGCTGAAACCTTACCAGCAGCGAGTTGAAGGCACCTATGAATTAATGCGCTCGATGATCGCCATCACGGATGCTGAATCCAGCATTATTAAAGATCTTCGGAATCAGGCCCGTAGAAAATATCTAACTGACAGGCATTATAATATTAAATTCGAAGCCGATAAAGAAAATCCCAGTATCAGGGAATTCAAAGGTTATGAAGGCGAAATGATCAATAGCGAGGTCACCGGCCAGGAACGTTTAAAATATGACCGGGAACAGCCTTTTACCAAAGAAGTGGAATACTATGATAATTTTGTAACGACTGAAGAGATCGAGATCCCAAGGGCTTATTTGATCCCTCAGGGTTGGTGGCAGGTAATAGAACGCCTGGAAAAAAACCAGATCAAAATGGAACCTTTGGAAAGGGATACCATTATGGAAGTAGAGGTTTACCATATTGAAGATTATGAGACTACGAACAGAGCTTATGAAGGTCATTATCTGCACAACAACACCAGGGTGGAAAAAAGTGTTGAAAAAGTAAATTTCAGGAAAGGAGACCTATTGGTGACAACCTTCCAGGACGGAGCAAGGTATTTACTCGAAACCCTGGAGCCTACGGCAACAGACTCGTTCTTTAACTGGAATTTTTTCGATACCGTGCTACAGCAAAAAGAAGGGTTTTCGCCCTATGTGTTCGAAGAGGTTACCCAAAAACTGCTTGAAGAAAATAAAGCGCTCAAAAAGGAGTTCGAAGAAAAGAAAACACAGGATCCAGATTTCAGAAACAGCTGGTATGCCCAATTAGACTGGTTGCACAAACGATCTGAGAATTACGAGGAAGCCCACTTACGATACCCAATTTTCCGACTTCCCCGCTAGGAACTTTTCAGGAAAAAGCATTTTAATGTTAGCATAGGATTTTTGAAGGGCCTTCTGGCTTTTCTCCAGATTCTTCCATTTCACCTTTTTAATGCCTTCGCTCACTTCCGGGACGAGTTCACCATCATAATCGGTATGCATCTCGTACCAGTAAGTTTCCTTAAGTCTTAATTTCCCTTTTCTTTTGAAAACATGGTAGGTCCTGGTAATAAAGCGGGTAATTTCAAGATCCTGGACACCAGTTTCCTCCTCCACTTCCCGGATGGCACAGGTTTGAAGATCTTCATTTTTTTCGGTTTTGCCTTTGGGCAGGTCCCAGCGATGGTTTCGATATATAAAAAGGATCTCTTTATTAGAATTCAGCACCATTCCACCGGCGGCGGTGATCACCTTCATTTTCTTAAAAAGAAATTTGAGATGTTTGGTTTCATCGGGATGATACAAATGCACAAAAAGCAATTCCCCTTTCAAAATCTTTTTGATCACCTTCTTTAGCCGTACTGTCTTTAGCGGGAAAGATGTATATTTTTCCCCAATTTCTTTTTCAGCAGAAATTATAATGGGAATATCATTCACAAAAACTTTATACATTTGCAGCTATGATTTTGAATAAAGAAACAGCAAAAAAGACTGCTGAACTTTTATTGCAAATTAAAGCAATAAAATTAAAACCACAACAGCCCTTCACATGGGCCAGTGGATGGCAATCTCCTATTTATTGTGATAACCGAATCATCCTGTCTTATCCCATGATTCGCAATTATGTTCGCGAACACTTTGCCAAGCAAATCGAAGAACATTATGGCAAACCCGATGTAATTGCAGCGGTAGCTACCGGTGCCATTGGTATTGGAATGCTGGTGGCAGAATACCTGAGCCTTCCTTTCGCCTACGTTAGACCAGAACCAAAAGGTCATGGACGCAAGAACCAGATCGAAGGAAATCTGGAAGAAGGCCAATCGGTTATCGTAATCGAAGACCTGATCAGTACCGGAAACAGTAGCTTAAAGGCTGTTGAAGCTCTTCAGGCTGCTGGTGCCAATGTAAAGGGAATGTTCGCCATATTCACGTATGGTTTTGACCAGTCGGTTAACAATTTTCAGGAAGCCGGCGTTGAACTGAATACCCTGAGCGATTATGAAAATCTACTGGAGACAGCCTTAAAAACTAACTATATCAATACAGAAGAAGCAGAGACCCTTAGAACCTGGAGAAAGGATCCTGCCAACTGGAAAGTAAACGCATGAAATTAGAAAGCCCAAAAGTTACCGCTGGAAAAAGCCAGCAGGAAATGTTCGATTTCCTTACCAATGTTGAAAATTACGAACAAATCATGCCTTCAAGCAAGGAAAAGTTCGTGGCTGTTAGCCAGGATACTTTTTTATTTCAGCTTAAAGGGATGCCCGAGATTAAACTGAAGATTGTCGAAACCGTGGAACCTGAGAAAATAGTGCTTGGTTCTACCGCCGAGAAATTTCCATTCAATCTGAATATTTTCATAAACGATGCAGGAAATGGCAAAAGTGAAGTCTTTATGAACTTTGAAGGTAAATTCAACCCGATGATGAGCATGATGATCAAAGGGCCGCTTCAGAAATTCATCAATACCCTTAGCGAGAACGCCTCGAAATTATAGAATATATCAAGCCGGAAATTCACTTTCCGGCTTTTTTTTAATAATGTAACTGAATTTCCTTCAGATCGAATGTCCTAAAGACTCCATCTTCTACCTCGACATTCAGCTTTCCTTCCGTAGTCACACCCCGAATAATGCCATTAAAGTGGGGATCCTTTTGTGTTGAAAAAACAGAGACCTGATTCAGCCGGAACATTTTGCTCACATATTCTTCAAGGACCTCAGCTTCTGGAACCATGGATAGCTGCTCAAGTCTTTCATGAATTTTATTCGCCAACAATTCCAATAGCCCATCCAGCTCGAACTCTTTTTCAGTTATCATGCGAAGCGAGGATGCCTGCGGCAAACCTTCAAAATCCAACTGATTCACATTGATGCCTACCCCAATGATACTGGCCACGATATCTTCGGCTTTGATGATATTTTCAATAAGGATGCCGCCTATCTTGAATCTGGCTGACAGAATGTCGTTAGGCCATTTCAGTTTCAAGTCAGGAATTCCTTCAGCTTCAAGAGCTTCCAACACAGCCAGGGCGACACTTGCATTCAAAATGAAATGCCTGGAAATTTTCAGCCTTTTTTGAGGAAACAGAATACTAAAAGTGAGATTCTCACCCGGTTTGCTCAACCAGTCTGCTCCCCGTTGTCCGCGGCCTTTTATTTGAGAAATCGCGCGAATACAAAGCGGATCGAAATCTGCCTTACCCTCGTAAAACTTCCTGGCGAATGAATTAGTAGAATCAATGGCATTAACTTTGATTATACGCATAGAGAATATAAATGATAAGAGGCGTTAATTCTTATAAAAACTAGCTCATTAAGAGAGCAAAAAATGATAAATTTGCGTAAATAAATTAATTTAATGTCGAAAAAGGAAAAAAACAGCGATCAACTTATTGCACATATTATAAAAGGGATAGAGGAAGTTAAGGGGAATGATATTGATATCCTGGACCTTAGAGAAATTGAAAACACAGTTTGTGATTATTTTATTATCTGCAACGGTACTTCCAACACGCAGGTTAACGCCATAGTAAATTCCGTACAAAAGACAGTTAGTAAAAACCTGAAAGACAAACCCTGGCATATCGAAGGTAGTGAAAATGCCGAGTGGGTTCTTTTAGATTATGTGAACGTGGTGGTTCATGTATTCCAGAAGCATATCAGGGAATTTTACGATATTGAGAGCCTGTGGGGTGACGCTAAGATCACATCCATAGAGACCAGTTATTAAGAATAAAACATAGCACGAGATAATGGCGAATCAAAAACCAAAGAAAAAATTAGATCCCAAAAAACCTAAGTTCAGCGCCTACTGGATTTATGCGGTGATCATCATTATATTTTTAGGAATCAACTTTTTTGGCGGCGGCGGTTTTTCTGAACCAGCCAAAACCAATCCAGCTGAATTCAAGGAATTTTTAGAGACCGGTGATGTAAAGAAAGTTGAGATCATCAATCGCAACCAGGCCCGGGTTTACCTTACAGATGAGGCTAAACAGAAAGACATCCATAAAAAAAATATTGATCCGGAACTATTTCCAACAGGTGAAAGTCCTGCCTATAGTTTTCAGTTTGGAGATCTTCAGAACTTCGAGAACGATATCAACGAAATTAAAAAAGAGAACAACCTGGACACGGTTGTCACCTATGACACCTCCAGTGATGTTCTGGGAGAGTTGTTCTGGGCACTGCTGCCATTTATCCTGATCATTGGGGTTTGGATCTTTATCATGCGAAAAATGAGTTCTGGAGCTGGCGGAGGAGCCGGCGGACAGATCTTCAATATCGGAAAATCCAAAGCCAAGCTATTTGACCAGAATACCGATGTAAAAACGTCTTTCAAAGATGTTGCCGGACTTGAAGGTGCGAAGGAAGAAGTACAGGAAATCGTGGATTTCCTGAAGCAACCAGAAAAATATACCGCGCTTGGTGGTAAGATCCCAAAAGGAGCTCTTCTTGTAGGACCTCCCGGGACCGGTAAAACCCTTCTTGCTAAAGCTGTGGCTGGTGAGGCCAAAGTACCTTTCTTCTCATTATCTGGATCAGATTTCGTGGAGATGTTCGTAGGGGTTGGCGCCTCGCGTGTTCGTGACCTTTTCAAACAGGCAAAGGAAAAATCACCTTCGATCATCTTTATCGATGAGATCGATGCGATTGGTAGAGCACGTGGAAAAAGTAATTTTTCAGGTTCAAACGATGAGCGAGAAAACACCCTGAACCAGCTGCTTACCGAGATGGATGGTTTTGGAACAAACACCAATGTGATCGTGATCGCGGCGACCAACCGCGCAGATGTGCTCGACAAAGCATTGATGCGGGCGGGACGTTTTGACCGTCAGATCTACGTTGACCTTCCAGACCTTAGAGAGCGAAAAGAAATATTCGAGGTTCACTTAAAACCTCTTAAGAAAATATCAGACGAGCTGGATATTGAATTCCTGGCTAAGCAAACACCCGGCTTCTCTGGAGCAGATATCGCGAATGTGTGTAACGAAGCGGCCCTTATCGCTGCCAGAAAAGGAAATAAGGCCGTAGGGAAACAGGACTTCCTGGATGCGGTAGACCGAATCGTTGGAGGACTCGAGAAAAAGAACAAGATCATTACTCCGGAAGAGAAAAAAGCCATTGCTTTTCACGAAGCAGGACATGCCACTGTTAGCTGGATGTTGGAACACGCTGCTCCGTTGGTGAAGGTAACCATTGTTCCACGAGGGCAATCCCTTGGAGCTGCCTGGTATCTTCCAGAAGAGCGATTGATCGTGAGGCCGGAACAAATGCTGGACGAAATGTGTGCTGCCCTTGGAGGAAGAGCCGCAGAGAAGGTGGTCTTCAACAAAATATCCACCGGTGCATTGAGCGACCTTGAAAAAGTGACCAAACAGGCCAGAGCCATGGTCACCATTTACGGATTGAACGACGCGGTAGGAAACCTTACTTATTACGATTCTTCCGGACAAAGTGAATACAACTTCACCAAACCATATAGTGAAAAGACTTCAGAGCTAATCGATAAGGAAATTTCCAACCTTATCGAAGCACAGTATCAAAGAGCGGTAGATCTTCTCGAGCATAATAAGGATAAGCTTACCCAACTCGCGGAAATTCTTTTAGATAAGGAGGTTATTTTCAAGGATGACCTTGAAAAGATCTTCGGAAAGAGACCTTTCCAGAAAGAGACCGAAGAAGGACAGCCTATTAAAGAGAAGAACACCCTCGAAGAATCCAGCAAAAATGGCAAGGAATCACCTTCTGCCAAAGCTAAAGGGAAGGATAACGAAGAGGAAATAACCGAAGAGGATTCGGTTAATAAGTAGTGTAGAAGTTCCAGTTAAAAAATCTCAAATTGAACAAAGGTTAATTTGAGATTTTTTAACTTTGGTAAAATGACGTTAGAAATCATACCCTAAAACTCTATGAATCTATTCAAGAGGTTTCTAAATCCAAAGCCAAAATCAGGACAGGAAAAAGACTCCCCTGAAAATACTGAAAGAGGCAAATACATGCCGGAGGTAAAATTACCTACCGACGAGCGATTCATGATGAATTTCAAGAACAATGGAGGAAAATTTCTTTATTGTATCGATGATTCAGAGATCCAGGAGGCTTTTGACAATATACTTCTGGAAAATGACTGGTATGAGAAAGAATGTTGTTGCTTCGACGAAAATCTGAAAAATAAATTCAACGGATTTAACCTTGATTTCAATAAGGCTGCGAGTGCCGAGTTCTTTTTATCAACCTGTGAATTTTTAGTGGCTAACGATGGCTCCATCCTGATCTCTTCCAACCAGATCAAGGAACGAAAACTTCACGACCTGCCTCCTAATTTCATCATTCTATCCTCTACAAGCCAGTTAATCGATACGATCGGTGAGGGTTTAAGAGGCATCAAATTCAAGAACAAACAGCAAATTCCTTCCAATATTACTACCATTAAAAATTTCGGAAACCAGAAAGAGGGTGATTTTATGAGTTACGGAAGTAGCACAAAAAACCTATATTTGCTCCTACTGGAAGATCTGTAATATATGAGGGAAACCATAATACGTGCTGTATCAGGCTTGTTGTATACATCCATTTTGGTTGCTTCAATTCTGTCTTCAGAACTAATCTTTATCCTGCTTTTCTATCTTTTAAGCCTTGTGTGCCTGGTAGAAATGCAAAAGTTGCTTCGACTTAAGAGCTACGCCCTGTATTTTTTACAGGCTTTACTGTTCTACCTATTCAGCTTTTTAAAGTTCAACCAGGACGCGACCATATTGTTATTATTCATTACCATTTTTGTGAATCTTTTCCTCGTAAAGGATTTATTGGTGGTAAAAAAGATACCGGTATTCGAAAAGAAGAAATATATCATCATCATTTTCTACCTTATTTCGTCTACCATTTTCCTTACCCTTATTCCCACTATAGAAGGTATTTTCATCCCGAAACTGGTCATAGGAATATTTTTCCTGATCTGGACCAACGACACATTCGCATACTTGGTAGGAAAGAATTTCGGAAAACGTAAATTATACGAAAAAATATCACCGAATAAGACCATTGAAGGTTTCCTGGGTGGGCTGGTTTTCAGTTTGATTATGGCCTACGCCATCTGGTATTACAGTCCATTATTACCCGCAAGCATTTCAGAACACAGCCAGTTCAATACTCCTGCTATATGGATGGGAATGGCTTTTATACTTAGTATTTTCGGAACTTTGGGCGACCTGATACAGTCAAAATTCAAACGTCAGGCGGGCGTAAAAGACAGCGGAAAATTGATGCCGGGTCATGGAGGATTGTTTGACAGGCTGGATAGTATTATCTTTGCAAGCCCTTTCGTTTACGCTTATTTATATATATTGAACTATGTTTCATAAAGAAGGCTATAAAATAATGATAATCACCGCGATAATCCTTATCGCGATCAATATCATCACTTATAATTTCATAAATATTTACTGGCTGAAATTCGGAATTCTGATCCTGTCTCTGCTATTTTTCTTTTTAATCCTGCAGTTCTTCAGAAACCCGAAAAGAAACACTCAGAAAAATAACGAGCACATCCTTGCCCCGGTAGATGGTAAGGTAGTGGCTATCGAAGAGGTATATGAAAAAGAATATTTCAAGGACAATCGTATACAGATTTCGATCTTCATGTCACCAATCAATGTACATGTGACGCGCCATCCAGTTGGAGGAAAAGTAACATTCAGTAAATACCACCCTGGAAAATTTCTTGTTGCCTGGCACCCAAAGTCCAGCGAAGAGAATGAAAGAACAACCGTGGTGGTTGAAAATGAAGTTACTGGCGAGATCCTTTACCGACAAATCGCCGGAGCAATGGCAAAAAGAATTGTAAATTATGCTGAAGTCGACGCTATTGTGGAACAGGGAAGCGATAGCGGATTTATCAAATTCGGAAGTCGGGTAGATGTTTTTGTTCCCGTGGGAACCAACATCAAAGTTGAATTGAACCAGAAGGTGAAAGGCGGTATAAGTGTGATCGCCGATGTTGTGAGATAAAATAATTCAAGATGGAACAAGAAGTGAATTCAAAATTCCTGAAAGCCTACGAGATGGCGAGTGGTACGAACCGCCAATTCCCTCCCGATGTGCTTTTACATTTTTACGCTCTCTATAAAAGAGCAACAGAAAAGAACGGATTCTATATCCCTACTACGAACAGAGGAGACCTTAGGTCGGCTTTTAAAGTAAATGCCCTCGTACAGGTGAAGGATTTAAGCAAGGAAGAAGCCAAACGAAAGTATATTGAACTGGTGGAACTTCATATTGGCGACATAAAGGAATGAACCAGATAATATTTAAAATTAAAAAGAGGGCCCTTGGCCCTCTTTTTTTTATTCTGTACTGACAATTTGAAGCTTAATTCAAATTCTTCAAGCTCGATTTTAAAGCTTCTATTTTGGCTTCAGCATCAGCTTTTTTAGCTTTTTCAATGGCTACCACCTTCTCCGGCGCATTATTTACAAAGCGCTCGTTGGAAAGCTTTTTATTTACTGAATTCAGGAAACCTTCGGTATAACTTAATTCTTCCTGAAGTTTCTTCTTCTCTGCTTCCACATCAATGGCGCCGGTTACCGGAATAAAGTATTCGTTAGATTTAACCCTGAAGGAAAGAGCTCCGTCGACAGACTGATCTACATATTCCAGATTTTCGATATTACCCATTTTAGAAATAGTAGAATCGAAAGTGGAAGAAACGTTTTCATTATTCAGGATACTCAGGTCTATCGAATTTTTAAAGGCAATATTCTTTTCTTTACGAATTTTTCTGATGCCCGCTATCACTTCAGCAGCATGAGAGAATTCTTTAATAAGCTTCTCATCAAAGCCGGTTTGCTCAGGCCATTTTGCTACGATAAGGGCCTCTTCAGGCGTTCGGTCAGTGATCTCGTGCCAGATCTCTTCGGTTACGAATGGCATGAACGGATGCAGAATTTTCAGGTTATCTTCCAGAATTTTGATGATCGCATCAAAGGTTTTTGCATCGATAGGCTCTCCATAACCCGGCTTCACCATTTCCAGGAACCAGCTGCAATAGTCGTCCCAGATAAGCTTATAGGTAGCCATTAAAGCGTCGCTAATTCTATATTTTGAATAGTGATCCTCGATCTCCTTCAGGGACTTCTGGAATTTAGCCTGGTACCAGTTTATAGCGATCCTGGCGGTTTCAGGCTGTTCGATATCCTCTGAAATTTCCCAACCCTTAACCAGGCGGAAGGCATTCCAGATCTTATTAGAAAAGGCACTCCCCTGCTTGCAAAGATCTTCATCGAACATCAGATCGTTTCCGGCTGGTGAACTCAACAGCATTCCAACACGAACTCCATCTGCTCCATACTGCTCGATTAAACCAATTGGATCTGGTGAATTACCAAGAGATTTCGACATTTTTCGTCTTTGTTTATCCCTTACGATCCCTGTTAGATAAACATTTTTAAAAGGCTTTTCACCTCTGTATTCATAACCTGCCATGATCATCCTGGCCACCCAGAAGAAAAGGATCTCAGGAGCGGTTACCAGGTCATTGGTAGGATAATAATATTGTATTTCTTTATTTTCAGGCTCCAGGATACCGTTGAAAACACTTATTGGCCATAACCAGGACGAAAACCAGGTATCCAATACATCTTTATCCTGACTTAGGTCACCGGCTTGAAAATTTTCATTTCCTGTAACCTGTTTGGCCTTTTCCAGCGCTTCTTCCGGAGTTTCGGCAACCACAAAGTCATTTTTGCCCTCTCCATAATAATAAGCAGGAATTTGATGACCCCACCATAACTGACGTGAAATGTTCCAGTCACGAACATTCTCCATCCAGTGTTTATAGGTGTTCAGGAACTTGTCTGGAACCAGGTTGATATCATCCCCTACAACCGCTTTTAGTGCAGGATCGGCCATTTCTTTCATCTTAAGAAACCACTGGTCGCTTAATTTTGGCTCGATAACGGCACCGGTTCTTTCACTGGTTCCTACCTTGTTAAGATGATCTTCAACTTTTTCAAGAAATCCAGAGATCTCCAGTTCCTCCACGATTTCAGCACGAACCTGGAAACGATCCTTTCCTTCGTAATGTAGTCCGTAGCTATTTAAGGTCGCATCATCGTTGAAGATATCGATTACGTCCAGATTATGTTTATCTCCTAAATTCTTGTCATTCTCGTCGTGAGCGGGAGTTACTTTAAGACAACCGGTTCCGAATTCCATATCCACATATTCATCCTCGATGATCGGGATAACCCGATTACAAATGGGAACGATCGCCTTTTTACCTTTTAGATGGGTGAACCTCTCATCATTAGGGTTGATGCAAATAGCGGTATCTCCAAGGATGGTCTCCGGTCTCGTTGTAGCGATGGTAAGGTAGTCATCGCTACCTTCAATCTTATATTTCAGATAAAAAAGTCTTCCGTTTCTTTCTTCATAATTCACTTCTTCATCAGACAGCGTGGTTTTGGCCTGAGGGTCCCAATTCACCATTCGGTATCCGCGATAGATAAGCCCTTTTTCATAAAGATCCACGAAAACCTTTATAACAGACTCAGACATCTTTTCATCCATCGTAAACTTAGTACGCTCCCAGTCACAGGAAGCTCCAAGCTTTTTCAATTGCTGCAGGATGATTCCGCCATGCTTATGAGTCCAGTCCCAGGCATGCTGTAGAAATTCTTCGCGGCTGAGTTTGGTTTTATCTATCCCCTCTTCCTTAAGTTTTGCCACTACTTTCGCCTCGGTAGCGATGGAAGCATGGTCGGTTCCCGGTACCCAGCAAGCATTAAAGCCTTTTAACCTGGCCCGGCGCACCAATATGTCCTGAATGGTGTTATTTAACATATGGCCCATATGCAGCACACCGGTCACGTTTGGCGGAGGAATTACAATGGTATAAGGCTCTCTTTCATCGACTTCGGAATGAAAATATTTGTTCTTCATCCAGTAGTCGTACCACTTATCTTCTACTTTTTTCGCGTTGTATTGTGAAGCAATTGCCATATGATGGTCTGATTTTTGAAATAATGGCAAAAGTAATTATTAATAGAGGAATTTGAAAGCTGCCGAATTGATTAAAATTTTGAGAATTGAACTATTTCGGCTTATCTTTACTTTTCCGCTAAAAACTAAGAACATGAAAAAATTATTTGCAATAGTGATTTTTATCTGGGCAGGAATGACTACTACCCAGGCACAGAAGACCGCAAAGATGGAATTCAAGGCTGAAACCATCGATTACGGTGAGATCAAGAAAGGAAGCGATGGCGTTCGGGTTTTTGAATTCACGAACACAGGCGAAATTCCACTTGTAATTGAAGACGTAAAGTCCAGCTGTGGATGTACCATCCCGAAAAAGCCAAAAGACCCTATTATGCCAGGGAAAACAGGGGAAATAGAGGTGAAATATGACACTAAAAGAGTTGGACCTATCAGGAAGACGGTAACGGTCTATTCGAATGCCGAAGAACCCGTGAAAGCTCTTAAAATTAAGGGAATCGTTGTTGAGGAAGACTCAGGCGACAGTTAACGATTAAATATCAATATGGAAAAGCCTTCCGCATGGAAGGCTTTTTTTATATCTGAAAATTAGCTGTTTAAGCTTCTCTGAAAAATGATCCTGGAGATTTTAGGTATTCAGATAAAAATTGAAAAAATAGCCAAGAATTAGGTATGGATAATTATTGATTAAAGGGATATTTTTGCAATTTTGCAACCCATAAATTTAATGCGATGCCAAAAATTTCACATAAAGGGCTGGAAATGCCTGAATCTCCTATAAGAAAGCTGGTTCCATTTGCTGAAGCAGCAACTAAAAAAGGAAAAAAGATCTATCAACTCAATATTGGGCAACCTGATATCAAGACGCCCGAAGGAGCATTGGACGCGGTTAGAAATCACGATATCAATGTACTCTCTTACAGCCATTCCGCAGGTTTTGAATCGTACCGGGAAAAACTGGCGAAATATTATGAAAATACAGGTCTTCCTGTGGAAAAGGACGACATCATCATTACCACCGGAGGTTCTGAAGCCTTGCTTTTCGCCATGGGAAGCATTACAGACCCTGGAGATGAAGTGATCATCCCTGAGCCTTTTTATGCCAATTACAATGGTTTCGCAACGGCCTCGGGAGTTAAGATCAGACCAATTCCGGGCAGTATCGAGAACAATTTTGCCTTGCCTCCCATTTCAGATTTTGAAAAACTGATTACCGATAAAACCAAGGCGATCCTGCTTTGCAATCCTGGAAACCCTACGGGATATCTTTATACCAGGGACGAAGTAAAGCAATTGGCAGACCTGGCACTGAAACACGATTTGTTCGTGGTGGCAGATGAAGTATACAGGGAATTCGCTTACGAAGGAGCTAAGCATCACTCCATTATGAGCATCCCGGAGCTAGCCCAGAATGCGATCATGGTAGATTCTGTTTCCAAACGATACAGCATGTGTGGTGCGAGGATAGGTTGCTTGGTTTCCAAAAATAAAGAGGTGATCGCAACAGCCATGAAGTTTGCCCAGGCGCGATTAAGCCCTCCAACTTTCGCGCAGATCGCGAGTGAGGCCGCCCTGGACACGCCCCAATCGTATTTTGACGAGGTGATCGAGGAGTATACCTTCAGAAGAAATCTTTTGGTTGATGGTCTGGAAAAAATCGAAGGCGTAAAAGTAGCCAAACCGAAAGGTGCATTTTACTGCATCGCCGAACTTCCTGTAGAAGACGCCGATGATTTTGCACGCTGGTTGCTGGAAAGCTTTGAAGATAAAAATGAAACCATCATGGTAGCCCCGGCGGCCGGTTTCTATTCTACGCCAAATACAGGCTTAAACCAGGTGCGTATCGCTTATGTACTGAAAAAAGAAGATCTGGAACGTTCAATTGAAATCCTTGAGAAGGCTTTAAAGCAATACAAGCAGGAAAATTAATGCGAATCCTCCGGAATTTTTCACTTAAGAACCATAATACTTTTGGCATCGATGCCAAAGCCGATCGATTTGTTTCGGTAAAGAGCATTAAGGAGCTTCAAAGTATCTTAAGGAATAATTATTCTTCTGAGCTTTTTATACTTGGAGGCGGAAGCAATATGCTGCTTACCGGAGATATCCATAAAACCGTGGTTCATATTGGACTCAAAGGAAAGGAAGTTCTTCAGCAAACCGAAGAGGAAGTAATCATAGAGGCCGCAGCTGGCGAAAACTGGCACGACCTTGTTTTATGGACGCTTGAACAGGGTTTTGGCGGACTCGAGAACCTGTCTCTTATTCCCGGAAACGTGGGAACGGCTCCTATTCAGAATATCGGAGCCTATGGGGTGGAATTAAAAGATCACTTTGCAAGCTGCAAGGCCATGAACGTACAAACGCTTCAGGAAAAGGAATTCAGCCTAACGGAATGTGATTTTGGATACCGGAATTCAGTGTTTAAGAACCAGTTAAAAGGACAATACATAATTACCAGTGTGAAATTCAGGCTTAGCAGGAAAGATCATAAACTGCGCATAGATTATGGCGCGATAAGGTCGGAACTGGAGTCTGAAGGCATCTCTACTCCCACTATTAAGGATGTTTCCAATGCGGTGATTAAAATTAGGCAGACGAAATTACCTGATCCAAAGGAGCTAGGAAATAGCGGAAGCTTTTTTAAGAACCCGGTGATCCCAAAGCAGCAATTTGATCGAATAGTTGAAAAACACCCGGAGATCCCTTCATATCCAGTTTCAGAAACTGAAGTAAAGATTCCTGCCGGCTGGCTTATAGACCAGGCTGGGCTAAAGGGTTACAGGGAAGGTGATGCCGGTATTCACCAGCGACAAGCCCTGGTACTTGTAAATCATGGAAATGCAACCGGAAAAGAAATTCTCCATCTTTCCAGAAAAATTCAACAGGAGATCAAGGAAAAGTTCGGAATAGAGCTCGAAGCCGAGGTTAATATCATATAAAAAAAGAGATCGCAATTTGCGATCTCTTTTTCTATGTACGTAATAAGTTCTACTAATTAACTTTTCTTCATTAAAACACCGTCAATGATGTGAACCACACCATTAGAAGCTTCTACATCGGTTTGTACAACGGTAGCTGTATTTCCGGCTTCATCGGTAAGTACTACCTTGCCATCTACCACACTGGCAACAAGATCGGCACCTTCCAGGGTTGAAATCACGAATTCTCCGTTATTCTCTTCTATTTTCTGAAGAAGAGCCTGTGAATCAACCGCATCTTCCACTACATGGTATTCCAGAATGGTACTCAGCTGTTCCTGATTCTCTGGCCTTAGAAGACTGTTAACTGTTTCTTCACCTACTTCGTTAAAAGCAGCATTATTAGGCGCAAAAACAGTATATGGCCCTTCACTAACCTTCAAAAGATCCGCCATATTCGCAGCTTTAAGAGCTGTTACCAGAGTACTTAAGGTATCGGTTTCAGTGGCTTTCGCCGCGATACTGTTAGACTCCATTTCCATACGTTCTTTTTCAGCCTGAGCTTCCATTTCAGCCTGTCTTTCAGCTTCCATTTGCTCCATGCGTTCTTTTTCTTCCTGCTCTTTTTTCTTATTATCCTCGCAAGAAGTGAAGGTAATTGCTGCAAGAGCAAAAACAGTGATCAAATACTTAAATTTCATAATTGTAGTCTTTTTGATTAACAGTGCAAGATATTGTGGAATAGCCTATTAGTACTGAGTATTCGTATAAACTTTAGTTAAATAGTGTAAAGATTATACTAATGGCTGAACCTATTTTCACAGGCTTTTTTTTATTCTTATTTTTGCAGAAGAGATATTTGATGCTATGAAGTTATTTATAATAAGTGTAATATTACTAGGCCTGGCTTTCGCTGGAATCGCCATTAAAATATGGGGAAAAAAGGACGGTAAATTCGCAGGCACCTGTGCCAGCCAGAATCCTTATCTTAACAAATCTGGTGAGCCTTGTAGCTTTTGTGGCAAAATGCCAGAAGAAAGAGAAAACTGTACAGAAACCGCTAAGACCTAACACTCAAAACTCTGAATGGCAACAATTTTACTGGGTATTTTCATCTTTGTTACTTTAGTTAATCTCCTTTATTTTTTATTATTTCTATCATTCGCCACCGCCCGGTCTACCAGTAAATTACATCCGGAAGTACCGGTCTCGGTGATCGTATGTGCAAAAAATGAAGCTGAAAATCTTTCCAATTTCTTACCGTCCATTCTGGAACAGGATTATCCTGAATTCGAAGTCATCATCATCAATGATGCATCAGTAGATAATACCTTAGATATCATTGAAGAATTTCAAAGAAATGATCCCCGAATCAAGATCGTAAATGTTGAAAACAACGAGGCTTTCTGGGCTAACAAAAAATATGCGCTTACCCTGGGAATTAAAAAAGCTCGTTTCGAGCATCTCCTCTTCACAGATGCTGATTGTGCACCGCAATCCAAAAACTGGATCAGGGAAATGGCAGCCAATTTTCAACCTGGAACATCCATTATTCTGGGGTATGGAGGTTATTTTAATCACAGCCGTTCTCTTTTAAACAAACTGATCCGGTTTGAAACGCTATTTACCGCCATTCAGTATTTTTCTTATGCCCGGCTTGGAACACCTTATATGGGAGTAGGCCGAAACCTGGCCTATACTTCTAACCGATTTTATGAAATGAAAGGATTTGCCAGTCATCTTCATTTAAGGTCTGGAGATGATGATCTTTTCGTAAACGAAGCATCCAATGCTAAGAACACAGCCATTTGCTTTAATCCTGATTCGATCACGCGAAGTGTTCCGAAGAGCAGTTTTTCAGAATGGTTTCAGCAAAAAAGAAGGCATGTTTCGGTGGCCAAACATTACAAGCCTAAACATAAATTCATACTGGGAAGCTTTTATATTTTCCGAGTGCTGTTCTGGATTTTACTGGCCGTACTCTTAATTTTGCAATTTAAACCGCAAATAGTTCTGGGAGCCCTGGGAATCAAAATGATCACTGAAGCTTTCGTCTATATCAAATGCGCTCGAAAGTTGAACGAAACAGATGTGATCTGGTTTTTTCCTTTTTTCGATCTTTTCCTAATCTTCTTTCAATTAGCTATATTTATCTCTAATCTCATCTCAAAACCCAAACATTGGAAATAAATCCTGCTGAATTGCTTCAGAAGATCCAGGAAGCAAAAGAAGGAAATCAGTCGGCTTTTAACTACCTGCTTGATGAATTCTGGAACGACGTATATGGTTTTCAGCTAAAGAAAACCCGCAATGAATACGAGGCTGAGGATATCACGATACAGACCTTTTCAAAGGCATTTAAAAAAATCGATACCTTCGACGAGAATTTTTCTTTCCCTACCTGGCTAATCGCTATTTCAAAGAATATCAATATCGACCAGTATCGTAAAAAAAGTGCTGGCTTAACTTACAAAACGACGCTTCAGGACCAGAATAAGGTGTATGAGATCCCGGACGAATCTCCAACCATAGAAGACAAACTCATCAAACAGCAACACCTCGAACAATTACTGGCCGACATCAAGCAACTGAAGCCTCATTACCAGGAGGTGATCATGCTGCGTTTTTTTCAGGAAAAATCGTATAAAGATATCGCCAGTGCGCTCGATGAACCTATGAATAACATTAAGGTAAAACTGCTGAGAGCCAAAAAATTACTCGCCGAGATCATCGAGGCCAGAAAGACGCGGTAAGGATTCTAAACATACCGAGTCTAATTTATGCAGTTCAGCTTATTATTGTATCTTTGAACCTCAGATTTTTGCTATGAATACAGACGTTGCGCCTATAGAATCTAAAACCGAGAGAAAACCAAAACCAAAATGGCTTCGGGTTAAACTCCCTACCGGAAAAAAATATACCGAACTACGCAGTTTAGTAGATAAATACGATCTACATACCATTTGTACTTCAGGTAGCTGCCCTAATATGGGAGAATGCTGGAGTGAAGGTACAGCAACCTTCATGATCCTGGGAAATATTTGCACCCGTTCCTGCGGATTTTGTGGAGTAAAAACTGGTAGACCAGAAACTGTAGACTGGGATGAGCCTGAAAAAGTAGCTAGATCTATTAAATTAATGAAGATCAAACATGCCGTGGTCACCAGTGTAGACCGCGATGATCTTAAGGATATGGGCTCTATCATCTGGGCTGAAACGGTAAAGGCAATTCGCCGGATGAACCCGGAAACCACTCTGGAAACTCTTATTCCAGACTTCCAGGGAAATGAAAGAAATATCGACCGTATCGTAGAGGTTATGCCCGAAGTGGTTTCGCATAATATGGAAACCGTAAAAAGGCTTACCAGGGAAGTGAGGATCCAGGCAAAATACGACCGAAGCCTGGCTGTTCTTAAATATCTTAAGGATAACGGAGTTAGAAGAACTAAATCTGGAATTATGCTTGGTTTAGGAGAACAGGAAGAAGAGGTGATCCAAACCCTTCACGATCTTAGAGAGGCTGGCGTAGATGTGGTAACCATCGGGCAATATCTTCAACCAAGTAAAAAGCATTTACCAGTAAAACAATTCATCACTCCAGACCAGTTCAAGAAGTACGAGGAAATAGGCCTTGATCTAGGTTTCAGACATGTGGAAAGCAGCGCCCTGGTTAGATCTTCTTATAAAGCACAAAAGCACATTAATTAATCCAGCGAATGGCCACAACTATTAAAATTGGCATTAATGGTTTTGGGCGGATAGGAAGAAACCTTTTCAGGACACTTTTAGACCATCCTTTTATAAAAGTCGCGGTTATCAACGATATCCATGACTCCAAAAGCCTTGGCCATCTACTTAAGTACGACAGCGTTCACCGAACTCTGAGAGCAGATGTTTCTTCAAATGATTCTGGGATCAATGTCAACGACCAGCATATTCCATTGCTCAACCACGCATCTCCGGGAGAAATCCCATGGGGTGAACACAAGGTTGATTTTGTGATCGAATCCTCCGGAAAATTCAAAAAATCTGAAGATCTGGAACAGCACCTTAAGCCTGGAGTGAGAAAGGTAATTCTTACAGCCCCGCCACAAGATGATAAAATCAAAATGGTGGTGCTTGGAGTTAACGAAAGCATTCTGGATGGAAGCCAAACCATTATTTCCAATGCTTCCTGTACGACCAACAATGCGGCTCCAATGCTGAAGATCATACATGAGGCTTTCGAGGTAACCCAGGCCTATATCACCACGGTTCATTCGTATACTTCAGATCAAAGTCTGCACGACAAACCTCATAAAGACCTTAGAAGGAGCAGGGCTGCAGCCCAGTCAATTATCCCAACTACAACAGGCGCAGCAAAAGCTTTAACAGGTATATTTCCAGACCTAAGCGAGGTGATTGGTGGCTGCGGAATCAGGGTTCCGGTTCCCAATGGTTCACTAACAGATATGACCCTGAATGTAAGGAAAGGAACAAGTATTCAAGAGGTGAACTCTTTATTTCAAAAAGCAGCACAGACCGGTATGAAAGGAATCATACACTATACCGAAGATCCCATCGTAAGTGTGGATATCCTGGACAGCCCTTATAGTTGTATTTTCGATTCTCAAATGACTTCGGTAATTGATGGAACATTGATTAAATTAATTGGCTGGTACGACAACGAAATTGGCTATTCCAGCCGACTTATCGATTTAATTTCCCACATTAACGATATTTAGCTATATTTAACACTTAATAAGCGTTTTGCTATTTTTCCCGAATGAAGAATCTAAAGCTACTTTTACTAACCTTATGTTGCTTTATCACGTTCGGCTTTCAGGATTCGCAGGTAAAAAGTGAATCTGAGCCTACAGCTGAGGAAATTCGTCACCTCCTCTCTGAAGCTGAAAATTCCATTGACATGATGGAATTTGATAAAGCCCGAAATGAACTCAACAAATCCCTGGAACTGGCCAAAAGGATCAATCATGAACGATATATTGCCCTCTCCAGTAGTATCCTTGCTCGAATGTACCAGGTTAGGCATGAGTTCGACAAGGCTGTTACCGAACTGCAACGTGCGATCCAGATACAGAGAGATATCAAAGATGAAGTAGGATTGAATTACTCCTACATATTGTATGGGAAACTTTTAAATTCTAGAGAGGAGCCACATCGAGCTTTGAAATATTTCGACCTCGCTGAAAAATACTATCAGAAAGAACAGGACCAGGAACAGCTGGGAATAATTGCCCTCAATAAGGCGGTAGTTTACCGAAGCTTACCAGAAAGAAGAGATCAGGCCCAGGCATTGCTGAACAATGCTGAAATCTATTTGAAAGACAGTAAAAACAGCTACGAGTTATCCAGGCTCTACTATTATAAAGCCAGGACAAATCTAACCGATAATAATAAGGAACTAGCCAAGGAAAACGCATACAAATCGCTGGAGATCGCCGAAAATAAAGGTTTCATGGGTATGAAAATGTATACCTACGGCTTGTTAAGTCAAATTGAAGAAGCGCAAAACAACCTTGGAGCGGCACTGGAATTTCTTAAAAAGGCCAACGAAATCCAGGAGATAATCTTTAGCCTGAATAAAGAGGCTCTGGCGAGCTCCAGTTATGAAAAGTTCGGGGTTGAATCGTTGAAATCTACCGTAGATGAGCTTACCCTCGCGAATGCAGAGCAGGAAAAGACTTTAAAAGTCAATAAACTCACCACCATTTTAAGTGTGGCTTTAATTACCATCCTATCCCTGTTAACCCTTTCTTTATACAAAAACAACAATTTAAGAGCAAGAGCGAATGAACTGCTTCAGAAAAAGAATTCTGAATTAACGCTGGCCAAGGAAAATGCGGAAAAGGCATCGATGGCCAAGGCACAATTCCTGTCTACTATCACCCACGAACTGAGAACGCCACTATACGCAGTAACCGGGCTCACCCACTTATTACTCGAGGAAAGCCCTACTGAGAGTCAGAAAGAACATCTAAATTCACTTAAATTCTCAGGAGAATACTTGTTATCTCTCATTAACAATATACTCGATCTGAACAAACTGGAAGCCAACAAGGTGGAAGTAGTGAAATCTTCTTTCAACCTGCATAAACGAATTTCAGATGTACTGGTCGCCCTCAAAAATTCGGCCGATGAGAAGAACACGAAACTGCATTTTGAATTTGACCAGGGTATACCGAAAAAACTGATAGGTGATCCCCTTAAGATTTCACAGATCCTTATCAACCTAATTGGGAACTCCATCAAATTCACCGAAAACGGAGATATCTGGATTTCGGTAAAAAAATCGTCGCAGGAAGATAATCAGTTGAACCTTTTCTTCGAGATCAGGGATAATGGGGAAGGGATCGGCAAGGAGAAACA
Organism: Christiangramia bathymodioli; assembly: GCA_009735695.1. Lineage (GTDB taxonomy): Bacteria > Bacteroidota > Bacteroidia > Flavobacteriales > Flavobacteriaceae > Christiangramia > Christiangramia bathymodioli. The sequence goes on along the minus strand of SRSL01000004.1, from coordinate 213,318 downwards.
AAAGGCAATCTTTGAGAATTTCACACAGGGATCCACTCAGATCAATCGTAAATTTGGTGGTACCGGGCTTGGTCTTTCAATTGTTAAAAACCTTCTTACCCTATTGAATAGTGAGATCGAACTCGAAAGCGACCTTGGCAAAGGTTCGAGGTTCAGTTTTGAATTGAGTTTTGAGATTCCTGAAGCAGAGCTTAAATCGGCAGCCATAGCGAATGCGACACCTGAAACTGTAGAGGCGCTCTCTAACGAAATCATGGCTGGGAAGAACATTCTTGTGGTTGAAGACAACAAGATCAATCAGATGATCACCAAAAAGATCCTGGAAAAGAATCAGGTGATTTGCGATGTAGCCGATAATGGAACCACGGCGGTAGAAAAGGTCAAAAAGAAACAATTCGACCTAATATTAATGGATATCCACATGCCGGGAATTAGCGGTATAGAAGCGACGATACAGATAAGGAAGTTCAATCAGGACATCCCAATCATCGCGCTTACGGCTGTTACCCTGGATGATAATCTTGACGAATTCTACCTTAATGGGTTTAACGATATCATTCCGAAGCCATATAAAACCGAAGAATTCTTTAATAAAATTAACAGGCATTTAATCGCCAGCGAAACCACTGTCTAACTTTTGGCATGCGGTTTGTAAAATACAGGCTTAGTAGGATTATATAGAGAAGAAAATATATAGTTTGAATTAGCCAAAAATAAAATGAGGTGTTCCCCAACACCTCATTTTTGTTTTATATACCCCGATATTTTCTGATTAAATTCAGCCTTATCCTTCTCCATAAATTTCGTTCTAATAGGTAAATACCCCAATTTTTTAGAGGGTAAGGATTGTTTTAGCCTCATATAATCCTTTTCGGTGGTAAGGATAAACGAGGCAGTTTCCAGTTCACGAAGTTCTTTAACAGAAAAATGATGATGGTCTGGAAATTCATGATGCTCAAGCCTGAGATTCCTGTTTTTTAAATACTCAACCAAAGGCTTCGGATTGGCGATGCCGGTAACCAGAATCGCCTTTTCCGGAATTTCCTCCAGAGATATCTTTCCAAAATCAGAATGAATAACCTCTGAATATTCGATTCCCGAAAAGAAGACCGGCTGCTCCACTTTCGGGTTTAATTCTTTTTTAATTTTTCTCCTTTCTTCATCAGAGAGTTGCTGTGGGCATTTAGTTACGACAATGACATCTGCGCGGGAAGCCCCACTGGCCGATTCCCGGAGGTTTCCTGCTGGTAGGATGAGATCCTTCGTAAACAAATCGCCGTAAGCAGTGAGTATAATATTGAATCCGGCTCGTACTTTTCGATGCTGAAACGCGTCATCGAGGAGAATCACATCGAGTTTATATTCCAGAAGCCTTGAAATACCTTCGCGCCTGTTGGCTTCAACAGCCACCAGCACATCAGGAAATTTGGTTTTGAACTGAAGCGGCTCATCTCCTACCTCTTCCGCGGTATTATCTGTTTCAACAAGCTTAAAGCCCCGGGTCTTGCGCTTATAACCCCTGCTTAACACGGCTAGCCTGGCTTGGTCTTTCAAAAGATCGATCAGGTATTCGATCATAGGGGATTTACCGGTTCCGCCAACATTGAGATTCCCCACACAAATAACCGGCAGATCATAAGACTCCGATTTCAGCAAGCCAATATCATACATCCAGTTTCTTATCCCGGTTATAAGATGATAACCACCGGAGAAGGGAAAAAGTATTTTTCGGAGATTAGACATGAAAGGCTTTCTATAATATTTATATTTGAAATCCCACGATTCAGGACTGTGGAAAATAGCTTCAGTTCTGCATTCGGAAACCAAACTGCTGGCTAAAATATTAAATTATGATCATACAGGAGGTAATTAAGATTATTGAAGAATTTGCACCCTTGCAGTATGCCGAAGATTTTGACAATGTTGGTCTGCTCGTTGGAGACTCTTCCAAACCGGTCACCAATGCCATGATCACTTTAGACACTTTAGAAGCTACAGTAGACGAAGCCATCGAAAAGGACTGTAACCTGATCATCAGTTTTCATCCTATTATTTTTTCGGGATTAAAAAAGCTTACCGGAAGAAATTATGTAGAGCGCACTGTACTGAAGGCTATTAAAAATGACATCGCTATCTATGCCATACATACCGCACTGGACAACCAGCATAAGGGAGTGAACGATATGATTTGTGAAAAACTCGGCCTAAAAAACAGAAAAATACTCATCCCCAGAAAAGACTCCATTAAGAAATTAACCACTTTTGTTCCTACCCAGCATGCCGACCTGGTGAGGAAAGCCATGTTCGAGGCAGGAGCAGGAAGTATTGGAAATTATGATGACTGCAGCTTTAATATAACCGGCAAGGGAAGTTTTAAAGGCAATGAAGAGTCCAATCCGGTAATTGGGGAAAAAGGCCAGATACATTTTGAAGAGGAAGTACAGATAGGCCTAACTTTTCCGAAGCACAGGCAAGCGGCAATTTTGAAGGCGTTATTCAATTCGCATCCGTATGAGGAAGTGGCCTACGAGATCCATCCACTTGAAAATGAAAACCAGCAACTGGGCATGGGCATGATAGGTGAACTGGAAACCGAAAAAGCTGAAGAGGAATTTTTAAAGCAAGTAAAGGAAATTTTCGGGTCGGGATGTATCAGGCATTCCAAATTAATAGGAAAACCGGTAAAAAAGGTAGCTGTTTTAGGCGGAAGTGGTGCCTTTGCGATCAATAATGCGAAAAACGCTGGCGCTGATTTATTTATAAGTGCCGATTTTAAATACCACGATTTCTATAAAGCCGAAGGAAAACTGGTGCTGGCCGATATTGGACACTATGAAAGCGAGCAGTTTACAAAAAATTTACTATATTCTTTTCTTAGCAAAAAAATTAGTAGTTTTGCATTTATTTTAGGAGATACAAATACCAATCCAATACACTATTTATAATATGGCGAAAAAAAACGATGTTACTGTAGAAGAGAAGTTAAGAGCTCTGTACGATCTTCAACTGGTGGATTCCAGGATCGATGAAATTAGAAACGTACGCGGTGAACTTCCCCTTGAAGTAGAAGATCTGGAAGATGAAGTAGCAGGTTTGAACCGACGCCTGGAAAAACTGGATGCCGATATAGAGGTCATTGAAAATGACATCAAAAACAAAAAGAACCAGATTGAGGAGTCTAAATCTACGATCAAAAAATATACAGAACAGCAAAAGAACGTTCGTAACAACCGTGAATTCAACGCCCTGAGCAAGGAGGTTGAATTCCAGGAACTGGAGATCGAACTGGCTGAAAAACACATCAAGGAATATAAAGCCAAGATCGAGCAGAAAAAAGAGGTGATCGCTCAAACCAAGGAAAAACTTTCTGAAAGACAAGAACACCTTAAGCACAAAAAAGGCGAGCTGAACGAGATCCTTAAAGAAACCGAAAAAGAAGAGCAGGCTCTTATCGACAAGTCTAAGGAATACGAAAAGAATATTGAGGACAGACTGGTTTCTGCCTACAAAAGAATTCGCTCGAACGTTAGAAACGGTCTTGCAGTTGTGCCGGTAGAGCGTGGTGCTTCCGGAGGTTCATTCTTCACTATCCCACCGCAGGTGATCATGGAGATCGCAGGAAGAAAGAAGATCATTACCGATGAGCATAGCGGTAGAATTCTTGTAGACGAAGAACTGGCAAAAGAAGAACAGGAAAAAATGGCAAATATGTTCAAGAAGTTCTAAACTTCTGAACTTCCATATTTCAAAATAGACTGCCTGGAAAATAACAGTAAGATCTTCAAGATCTGAAGCAAAAGTTTTTCAGGCAGTTTTTTTATGCCCTTTTTTGAAAGCAATCGTACTCAGGGATTAACAAGGATTTTACATTTAAGCTGAATTTAAGGCTTAACTTTAGGCCACCCAATTCTGAAAAGATGAGAACGCTGCTAATACTTGTTTTTTTGATGATAAGCTTTACTTCCTGTAAGGATGCTGAAAGCGATAAATCTGAACCTGCCGAATCGATTGATCAAACCGAACAAATTGAATTAGATCCTGAAATAGAAAGAGATTATCCGGTGGAAGAAACAAATTCAGACCCGGCAATGACTTCGGAAGGATCTGGAGAAAAAAACAACACCGGGATACTTTCCGGGAGATATAAAAAAGAGGGAAATCCCGAAGATTCAAGTTGCGATTGCTATTGCCTGGACATTCAACCAAATTCCACTTCCGAATTATGCCTTTCACCCAACGAACTATATGTGAACGGCCGATTTGAGAAGGATGGGGAGAATATAAAAATCTATTATTCCGGAAAATCTGCAAGAACCACCAATTCTGAGATTCCCTGGGACCAATTCGGAAAAAATGAACCCATTGCAATTCTTAGTCAGACTGCAAATGGAATGAGCCTTGACTGGATTGGATTTAAGATCGACGGAGAGATCGCAGTGGATTATGCCCTTTACGGCAAAAAGACCCTGGAAGGAACCTATAAGAAACTATAATATGAAATTACTTTTAATAAACCTGGTAAGCCTTGTTTTACTGGCCTGCGGAAATAGCAACGAAAGAAGCACGGTCACCAAACCCGAAATTGCGAACGCCGAACCTGTAGAAGTACCTGTCCAGGATGGAATGGCCAGGGCCTATTTCGCGAGCGGATGTTTCTGGTGCGTGGAGGCCATCTATGAAAGCATCGAAGGTGTTGAAGAAGCCATTTCGGGATACTCCGGCGGACATACCAAAAACCCAACCTACAAATCCAGTAATACCGGGACAACCGGTCATGCCGAGGCAGTAGAAGTCATTTATGATCCCGAAGTTGTGGATTTCAGAACCCTGGTAGAAGTTTACTTCGGATCCCAGGATCCAACCCAGGTGAACGGCCAGGGACCAGACCGCGGATCGCAGTATCGCTCCCTTATTTTCTATCAGAATGAAGAGCAGAAAAAGATCATCGAAGATGTAAAGGCTGAAGTAGCCAAAAATTACGATGAGCCCATAGCTGCCGAAGTATTACCATTTCAGAAGTTCTGGAAGGCCGAGGATTATCACCAGGATTACGAAAAGAACAATCCGAACAATCCTTATATCCAGAATGTTTCGATACCGAGATTGAATCGGTTTAAAGCAAAATTTCCTGATATCTTAAAAGAGGATGCTCATTAAAACAGAAAACGGCCAAATGGCCGTTTTTTTTATTCCTTAAGTAAAGCTATAATTCTGTTTTCAACTTTCTTCGAGTTCCAGTTCCGTTCGATATCGGGCATTTCCATCACCTCATCCATGATCGCCCGCTGCCGGTCTCCTATCTGAAGCGCTTCGGAATAAGCTTTATCTGAAAAGGTCACTCTCGAATATAAAGGTGTCCAGAGATCTGGATGAGCATCTGCGAACTTCTTTTCGATCTTCTTCCGCAACAGGAACATAGGATCGGCAGTTTTGCTGCTCATTTCAAGGAAATTCCGGTAACTTAGTTCTGCGATCGCATCGCCATTCGGTTTTCGTTCGGTTTGATATTCCTCGAAGATCTGTTGCCAGTCATCCCCATATTTTTCCATTTTCTCATTCAGCACAGAAATATCCTCAAAACCAGCGTTCATTCCCTGTCCGTAAAAAGGAACAATGGCATGCGCCGAATCTCCAACTAACGTAATTTTATCGTAGTACGACCAGGGAAAACATTTGATGGTCACCATGGCGCTGGTTGGATTTTTAAAGAACTCCTTCTTCAAATTGGAAATTTCGTCCTTGATATCGGGAAAATAAGTTTCAAAAAAGGCATCTGCGTCCTTTTCGGTTTTAATGCTTTCAAAAGAAATATCCCCTTCAAAAGGCAAAAACAACGTACAGGTGAAAGACCCATTAAGGTTTGGCATCGCGATCAACATGAATTCACCTCGCGGCCAGATATGAAAGGAGGAATTGTCCAGCTTATGGCTTCCGTCTTCATTGGGAAGTATGGTTAATTCTTTATAGCCAACATCGATAAAATGCTGGGAGTAATTGAACCGGCTCTGCCGCTGCATCTTATGCCGTATCCTCGAAAAGGCACCATCGGCTCCAAAAATAAGATCGAACTGGTATTCCTCCCAGGGGCTTTTTTCAGATTCCCCGGTATAAAGCCTGGCCTTCTGCATATCTACGTCCCAGACCTTTTCCTCAAACCGGAAAACCGCTCCGGCCTGTTCAGCCAGATCGATCATTTTCCTGTTGAGAACACCACGCGAAATCGAATAGATCGCCTCACCTTCATCGCCATATTTCTGAAAATAGACCTCCTGCCCTTCCACATGCATGGCTCTTTTGTCCAGAGGAAGTGCTAATTTCCTGATCTCGTCTTCTATACCCACTTCACCTAAAGCACGCCAGCCCCGGTTAGACATGGCCAGGTTGATAGACCTTCCCGAAAATTCTACCTTTCTAACATCGGGCCTGCGGTCGAAAACAGTAACCTTATGTCCTTTTTTCCGAAGGAATATAGCGAGTAAAGAGCCTACAAGACCCGAACCAACTATTGCGACATCTTTTTGTTCTTGCATGTAATCATTTGAAAGTAAATCCCGGCAGAGGTATTAAAATTGCCTGAAGATCGCAGTTAATTTCTAATGCGAAATTACTTAATAATTATGAAACAGGCTGGAAAGCTCCGCTTAATAAGAGATTCCATTGAAGGTGACTGCTTCATTTATAAGTTTATTAACAGCACAACTTATCGTTTACAGGTATTTTTAAAAATAAAAAACAAATGGAAAGAGAAAATCAGCCCCTTTTGCAATCTTACCAGCTTGGTGATCTAAGTTTAAAGAACAGAGTGGTCATGGCACCCATGACCAGAAATAGAGCCGATAATCCTGAAAACGCACCTACTCAGCTGCATGTTGATTATTATTCACAAAGAGCGGGTGCCGGATTGATCATCACCGAAGGCTCACAGGTTTCTGAACGAGCCGTTGGATACATCAATACACCGGGAATTTACACTACCGAGCAGGTTGAAGGCTGGAAAAAAGTCACCGAAGCCGTTCATGAAAAAGATGGTAAGATCTTCATACAGCTGTGGCATGTGGGCAGGATGTCACACCCAAAATTCCATTCAGGAGAGCGGCCACTGGCTCCCAGCGCGGTGAATCCCAATGCAAAGGTGTACACTCCTGAAGGTTTTGAACAAACCACGTCGCCAAAGGAAATGAGCATCCAGGAGATCCTGGAAACCATACAGGAATTCAGGAATGCGGCAAAGATGGCAAAAGAGGCCGGTTTTGATGGAGTGGAAATCCATTCGTCTAATGGATACCTTTTTCACCAGTTCTTTAATAAGAATGCCAACCAGCGAACCGATGAATATGGTGGAAATATTCCCAACCGGGCGCGATTTTTCTTCGAGGTGCTGGATGCAATAATTGAGATCTGGCCAGAAAATAGAATTGGCTGCAGGTTTAATCCGTCTCTTCATGATTCATTCGGAATAACGGCCAGCGAGGAAAGCATTCCCACCTTCGATTATATTATCGAAAAACTGAATGCGTATGATCTGGCTTATGTTCATTTATCTGAACCCTTTACCGATGTAAGCGATGTTCCTTACCTGGAAACGCAGATCGCGAAACGCTACCGAAAAATTTATAAAGGTACCCTGATGATCAACAATGGTTTCGACCGGGAATTGGGCAATAAGGTGATCGAAGACGGCGATGCCGACCTGGTTGCCTTCGGAAAACTGTTCGTTTCCAATCCAGACCTTCCTGAAAGATTCAGAAACAACTGGCCCATTGCCGAATATGATTCGGATACCTTTTACACCTCGGGAAAAGAAGGATACATTGATTATCCAGCTTATGAAGAGGAAAAAGTTTCCTAATTTTTTTATAAAGCTGTTTTAAAAGCTGTTAAGAATTTTTGGTCGGGCTCGAGGTTGAGTTAAATTAGGTTTACTAAAACTTAAAATTATGGATCAGGCGAAACTTGACCACATGCGGTCTATGCTTAACAAACTGGAAGATATCAAGAACACTCAAAGCAGTCTTATTGATAAGATCAATCATGTGATCACAGACCTATTCCAGCATCCCGATAAGAACCTGGAAAAGGTGATGGAAGAAGCACATCAAAAAGCATCAGATAATATCGATGCAGTAAGAGATGCCATGGAGGAATACGAAATGGCGATCAATAAAATGGAAAATCAGAATTAATTTAAAAATCTGTTAACAGGCTTTTTTAGCTGCAATTTCTAAATTGAGGTCAGTCCAAAAAACTGACCTTTTTTTATGAAACATATCACCGCGGACAATATTGAGAAGATGGAAAAAATCTTCCGCCTGAATTTAATAAACAGCTGTACCGGTTACAAATCTGCCAACCTGATCGCCACAAAATCGAAATCGGGCAATCCCAATGTCGCGGTTTTTAGTTCGGTCACTCATATTGGAAGCAATCCTGCTCTTTTAGGTTTTGTGACCAGACCGCTGAGTGTTTCGCGAAATACCTATAAAAATATCAAGGAAACCGGAGTGTTTACGGTGAATCATATACATGAAAAAATGATAGAAAGGGCTCATCAAACCGCGGCCAAATATGATGAGGAAATTTCAGAATTCACAAAGACCGGGTTGGTGGAGGAATACCTGGATGATTTTTATCCTCCCTACGTACAACAATCTGAAATAAAACTGGGTTGTAAATACCAGAACGAGTATAAGATAGAAGAAAACGATACACTGCTCATCATCGCCTCGATCGAGCATATTTATTATGATGAAGGCATACAAATGCCAGATGGCTGGTTGAGGCTGGACGACGCTGGTACGGTCGCAGTAAACGGACTGGACGGCTATTCCCTACCCTCCCTGCTCGATCGGTTTCATTACGCACGACCGGGACAGGAGGTAAAATCTTTTTTTACCAAGGCTAAAAACGGATGAAAAAGGAGCATTTACCGGAAAAAATCTGTCCGGTATGCGGCAGGCCGTTTAAATGGAGAAAAAAATGGGAAAAGAATTGGGAAGAAGTAAAATACTGCGGCGAAAAATGCAGAAGAAATAAATGATGAGCACGGCACTGGTTTGGTTCAGAAACGACCTAAGAATATATGATCATGAGGCACTAGCTTCAGCTTGCAAAAAAAATAAGCGGGTTTTGGCCGCTTATTTTTTTGATCCGCGGCACTTTGAAATGTCCGAATATGGATTTCCAAAAACCGGGAAGTTCCGGGCTAAATTCCTGATTGAAAGTCTTCGGGAATTAAGGGGAAACCTGGATAAACTGAATATAAACCTGATGGTTCATAATTCTAAACCGGAAGACAGGATCCCGGAGTTGGTTTCGAAATATGACATTACTGATATCTATTTTCAGAAAGAATGGACTTCTGAAGAGAAGGACGTGGAAGAGCAGGTAAGAAAGAAAGCTGAAAATGTTGATTTCCACTCATTTTTTCAGCAATTCCTGTTTCATTCTGAAGATCTGGCCTACGAAGATTACCAGGAAATTCCGGAAGTGTTTACTGAATTCAGAAAAAGGCAGGAAAAACAGTCGAAGGTTCGGGAATTGATTCCAGTTCCGGAGGCCAGGCAGGAAAAGAATATGAATTCAGAAGAAACAGCTATTCCAGGCCTTAAAGAACTTGGTTTTGAAGAATTCGAACAGGATGAGCGTACGGCTTTTCCATTCCAGGGCGGTGAAGAACAGGCAAAAAAACGCGTGGAAGACTATTTCTGGAACACAAGGAACCTCCTGAAATATAAAAAGACTCGAAATGGACTTATTGGAAAGGATTATAGTTCCAAACTTTCGGCCTGGCTGGCTAACGGAAGTATTTCTCCCCGGTTTATCTATCATGAGGTGAGAAAATTCGAAAAGGAGGTCAAAAGCAACGAAAGTACTTACTGGCTCATCTTTGAGCTGATCTGGCGTGATTACTTCAAGTATATGTCATTAAAACATGGCAACGATTTCTTCAAACTAGGAGGAATTAAAAAGAAGAAGTTAGACTGGAACAATGATAAAGAAAGCCTGGACCGCTGGATAGATGGAGCAACCAAAGAGGCATTCGTAAATGCCAATATGAAAGAGATCGCGGCGACAGGTTTTATGAGCAACCGCGGAAGACAGAATGTTAACAGCTTTTGGGCAAAGGAATTGAAACAGGACTGGCGCATAGGAGCCGCCTACTTCGAAAGCCTGCTCATTGATTATGATGTACACAGCAACTGGGGAAACTGGATGTATAATAGCGGGGTGGGCAACGACCCTCGAGACCGGAAATTCAATATCAAAAGCCAGGCGAACCGATACGACCCCAATAACGAATACCAGGATCTATGGCTGAAAAATTAAAAACACTCCGACTCATTCTGGGCGACCAGCTCAATCACAAGCACAGCTGGTATAATGGCGACCAGGATCATATTACTTATGTATTGATGGAAATGAGGCAGGAAACCGATTATGTAAAACATCATATTCAGAAGATCGTGGCCTTCTTTAGCGCCATGCGAAATTTCGCCGATTATCTTGAAGAAAGAAACCATAAGCTGATCTACCTGAAAATAGGCGATCCTAAAAACAAGCAAAATTTACCAGATAATCTTAAAAAACTCATCTCCGATCATAATTTTGAAAAGTTGGAATACCAGTTACCAGACGAATACCGGCTGGATGAGCAACTGAAAGATTTCTGCAAGGATGTCGAGATCCAAACCGAGGCTTTCGATACCGAACATTTTTATACATCCAGAACCGACCTGGAGAAATTCTATGAAGGTAAGAAACAACTCACCATGGAGTATTTCTACCGGGATATGCGTAAAAAACATGACATCCTGATGGTGAATGAAAATAATCCGGAAGGCGGGAAATGGAATTTCGATAAATCCAATCGTAAGAAATGGAAGGGCGAGGTGGAGATCCCGCATGAAAGAGGCTTCAGGAAAGATGTGTCGGGTTTGCTGGAAGAGATCAAAAAAGCAGGCATAGAAAGCATGGGGTCTATACAGGCTACAAATTTTAACTGGCCAACGAGTCGGGAAGATTCGTTACAGGTGCTCAATTACTTCTGCAAGAATCTGCTGGTTCATTTTGGGGATTTTCAGGATGCCATGCATACGGAACAGGCATACCTTTTCCATTCCAGACTTTCATTTTGTATGAACTCGAAAATGCTAAGTCCAAAAGAAGTGATCGAATCGGTTTTAGACCATTATTACGACCATAAAGACGCGATCGATATCTCCCAGGTTGAAGGTTTTATTCGGCAAATTCTGGGCTGGAGGGAATATATGCGCGGTATTTACTGGAAAGAAATGCCGGGTTATCGAAGAAGCAATAAATTAAGGAATCAGAATGAATTACCGGGCTTTTACTGGGATGCCAAGACCAAAATGAACTGTTTACATCACAGCATCAAGAACAGTTTGGAAAACGCGTACGCTCATCATATTCAGCGTTTGATGATCACGGGAAATTATGCACTGCTTACCCAAACTCATCCCGATGAAGTAGATGCCTGGTACCTGGGGATCTATATAGACGCCATAGAATGGGTAGAGATCACCAATACCCGCGGAATGAGCCAGTTCGCCGATGGCGGAATCGTAGCTACCAAGCCCTATGTTTCCAGCGGGAGTTATATCAATAAGATGAGCAATTACTGCAAGAATTGCCATTATAAGGTCAATAAGAAAACCGAAGAAGATGCCTGTCCTTTTAATAGTCTTTACTGGAATTTTCTGGACTCTAAAAGGGATGAATTCGCCGATAACCAGCGAATGAATATGATGATGAGCCTTTTAGATAAAAAGGATCCGGAAGAAATGCAAAAGATCAGAAAAAGAGCCAGGGACATCATAAATAAGCCTTCAGATTTTTAACTCCCAACGTTAAATCAAGGTTAAATGCGGACTCACGGGGATTTTGATTATCTAAATTAGTAGTAGCATTTAAATAAAACAGTTTATTCTTTAACCAATTAAAACACTACGTGTTTAAAATCAACCTGACATGAGAGATCTAATTTGGCTTATTATTGTCCTATTAATTATTGGATGGCTTGTAGGATATTTTGCCTTTCCAGACCTTGGAAGCATCATTCACATCCTGATCGTTCTCGCTGTAATTCTTGTGCTCTACAAATTATTAACAGGAAGACGACTTTAAAATTTTGACTTTGAAAGTAAACCCTTTGAGCGATCAAAGGGTTTTTTGTTGTTTATTTTTGTAAAAAATCAATTCAAATGTGGAAACTGGAAAATAAAAAAGCGCTGATAACAGGTGGAACTAAAGGAATTGGCCGGGCGGCCGTCCTGGAGTTCCTGGAATTGGGAGCTGAAGTATTATTCACGGCCAGGAACGAGAAAGACGTAAAGGAATTTGAAAAAGAATTGAGAGAAAAGGGCTATGCTTGCACCGGAATAGCATCGGATTCATCCAGTGCCGAAGACCGTGAAGAATTAAAGAACTGGATTTCGAATCAGGGGAGCCGCCTGGATATTCTGGTTAATAATGCAGGGATCAACATCCGGAAAAGAGCTCATGAATATACTAACGACGAATTCAGAAAAGTAGTGGAGATCAATTTACTGGCGCCATTCGAACTTAGTAGGTTGCTGTTCCCTTACCTTAAAAATGCAGAATCTTCTTCAGTGATCAATATTGCTTCTTCAGCTGCCATTCAGGATGTTGGTACAGGTACTCCGTATGCCATGTCTAAATCTGGGCTGTTACAGCAAACCAGAAGCCTGGCTGCGGAATGGGCCAAAGAAGGGATTCGAGTGAATGCGGTATCACCCTGGTTCATCAAGACTCCGCTTACCGATGGGTATTTAAAAGATGAAAGGAGAATGAATGCGATTCTGAATCGTACTCCTTTAGGTAGAGTTGGCGAACCGGAAGAAATATCTGCTATCATCAGTTTCCTGGCCATGGATAAGTCTTCTTTTATCACTGGGCAGAATATCGTAGCAGATGGTGGAATGAGTATCATCGCATTATAAAAACTGCCTGATTTAAATGATTTTAGTAAATTCCTGAATATTAAAACTTTCAACTAAAACACTCATGAAAAAATTACTTCCATTATTGATTCTGGCAATTCTGGTTTCTTCCTGCCAGGATAATTCAAATAAATCCACGGAACAACATTCAGAACCACAAACGGTACCTGAAAAGATTGCCATGGCAAACGGACTACAGGAATTTGACAGCATCAAAAAGTTACATTTTACCTTCAATGTAAAAGTAAATGATAGCCTGCGGTCCAGCAGAAAATGGGAATGGAACACCGAAACCGATAAGATCAGGATGACCGATAAGGACACCACCCTAACCTACCAGAAGACCGATACAATTGCCAAAGAAGATGAAAATATTGATCAGCGATTCATCAATGATACGTACTGGCTTCTATTTCCATTTCAGCTGGAATGGTCTGATGCCGATTTCAGCGAGGTAAAGACAGCCAAGGCGCCTATCAGCGGAAAAGAAATGCAGATGTTAACGGTAAGCTATCCTTCAGAAGGCGGTTATACTCCAGGTGACAGCTATGACATCTACTTCGATGATGATTATATGATCCAGGAATGGGTTTATAAAGCCGCTGGTGGTGGCCGCGAAATGGCAACGACCTGGGAGGATTACCAGGATTACAAAGGCGTTAAAATCGCCAAATCCCATAAGTCGGCAGACGGAAGTTTCGAGCTATACTTTAGCGATATTTCTGTGGAATGAGGATTTATTAGACTAAAAAAAGGAGGCTTAAGCCTCCTTTTCTTTTTTGGTTCTTTTTTGCCGCTCAAGAATTCCCTTTTTAAGTATCTGCCCGAATTCATACATATCTTCAAAAGAGCAGTAGAAAGGCGCTGGTGCCAGCCTTATCACATTTGGCTCCCGCCAGTCGGTTATCACGCCGTTATCCATTAGAAATTTGAATAATTCACGTCCTTCTCCATGTAAGAATACCGATAACTGAGTACCTCTTGCCTTCTGATCGGCTGGAGTTATTACCTCGAAAGTGCTTTCCACTTCCTTGTCGATCTCATGCAGAATGAATTCAAGATAGGCTACTATCTTATCTCTTTTTTCAATAAGCGCTGGCATCCCAACCTCATCGAACATTTCCAGCGACGCGAGGTATGGAGCGAGCGCCAGAATTGGCGCGTTGCTTATTTGCCAGGCATTTGCCGTAGGCTCTGGCTGGAATTCAGGCTCCATCAGGAATCGCCTTTCCTTGTTGTGACCCCACCAGCCTTCGAAACGCGGTATATCCTTTTTATTATGATATTTCTCGTTTATAAAACAACCTGAGGCATTTCCAGGCCCTGAATTCATGTATTTATAACTGCACCAGGCGGCGAAATCAACATTCCATTCGCTCAGTTTCAGCTCAACATTTCCGGCGGCATGAGCCAGATCCCAGCCAACAAAAGCACCAATTTCATGCCCTGCTTTTGTGATGGCTTCCATGTCGAAAACCTGACCAGTATAATAGTTCACTCCACCAATGAGAACCAGGGCGCACTCGTCTCCTACCTCTTCAATGGTCTTTAAAATATCTTCGGTTCTAAAATTATTCTCTCCATCTCGTTTTTTGATCTCTACAATGGCATCTTCAGGATCATAACCATGAAAACGCACCTGGCTTGCAATCATATACTGGTCGCTGGGGAAGGCCTTTTCTTCACAGATGATCTTGAAGCGTTTGGCAGTGGGCCTGTAAAAAGAAACCATCAGCAGGTGAAGATTCACCGTTAGGGTGTTCATGACGGTCACTTCGGAAGGCATTGCTCCCACTATCTTTGCAAGTTTTTCTGAAAATCGCTCGTGGTAATCCCACCAGGGTTTCTCAGCATAAAAATGTCCTTCCACACCCAGTTCGGCCCAGTCTTTCATGACCTCATCTACATATTTCCTGGCTCGTTTAGGTTGAAGTCCGAGTGAATTTCCCACGAAATAAATCACTTCCCGGTCATTCACCCTGGGAAAAATGAATTCTTCACGATACCTGGCAAGCTTATCTTTTCTATCCAATTCCCGGGCAAAATCCCTGGAGTTTTCAAACTGCATATTTTTGGTTTTTGACAAAAATACGATTTCGTTTTTAATCGAAAGGCTCCAAAACACCACCTAAAATCTTTAAATTCGCAAAAAAAATCGGCATGCATTTTTTACCTGAAGACCTGGATGATTATATAGTTGCTCATTCTGCAAAAGAACCTGAGTTGCTCGCGAAACTGAATCGTGAAACCAACCAGAAAATGCTTCAGCCACGAATGCTTAGCGGACATTACCAGGGAAGAGTTTTGAGTTTATTGTCAAAAATAAAAATGCCAGAGTCTATACTCGAGATAGGCACCTACACAGGTTATTCGGCTTTATGTTTGGCCGAAGGCTTAACCGCTGGAGGAAAATTGCATACAATCGACGTGAACGAGGAACTTTTCGATTTTCAGAAGAAGTATTTCGAAAGCTCTCCTTACTCAAAACAGATCAAGCAATATCTGGGAGACGCAACCGAGATAATCCCACAAATCGATGAAAAATTCGACCTGGTTTTCATCGACGCCGACAAGCCCAATTATCCAAAATATTTCGAGTTAATTATCGGTAAAATGAATCCCGGAGGAATTATACTTTCCGATAATGTTCTGTGGTCTGGAAAAGTGGTTGAAAAGGTTAAGACTGATGATGAATCTACACAGGCTCTACTAGTCTATAACAAATTGCTGGCTGAAGATCCACGGGTGGAAACGGTAATCCTTCCGCTAAGAGACGGGCTTACGATTAGCCGGGTAAAGTAAATCTAATAGAGCCTTCTTCCGGCTTTCAGATAGATTTGGTAAAAGATCAGGGCCATGATGATCCCAACCGTCATTCCCACGAAGATATCGCCGGGATAGTGAACCCCAACATAAATACGACTCATCACGAAAATGATAGGCCAGATATAAGCTAGGTAGATCCACCGCGTTTTATTCCGAAGCGCCAGAACCACGAAGGTGGTAGCCGCGAAAGAGGTAGAGGCATGACCAGAAAAGAAACTGTAATTGGTGGGTTCCTGCAGGATCCTGATAAGATCTTCCAGGTCTGGTTCGTTGTTAGGTCGTAACCTTAAAGCGATCCCCTTGACAAGATTGGTAAATCCCCAGGTGGTAAAAACAGTGGCTAACAGGAAAAGAGTTGTAAAACTGGCTTTTTTCCAGTGATAGGCTAAAAAGAAAAAAATGAAGAACAGTATATACAGGGGAATCCAGTGTCTAGGATTTGTGACGAAAATCCAGAAGGCATCATACCTTTCAATGCCCAGGTTATTTAAATACACGAACAATTCCCGATCCCATTCCTGAATCTGCTCCCACATTCCCTATTAAATATTAGAAACGACGTTTTACCGAGCCGGTGATCTCATCAATATCTTCTTTTACCTTATCGATCTCCCCGCGAACGTCTTTGGTGAAGTCTGTATCTATACCCTGCTTCTCGGCACTTTTTTGAATCTCGCTCTTGATATCGTTAGAAGCATTCCTGATGGCCTTCATGCCTTTTCCCAAGCCCCTGGCAATCTCAGGGATCTTGTCTGCTCCAAAAACCATTACCAGGATAAACATGATAAAAGCTATTTCAGCTCCACTTATAAACAAAGGTATCATATGCATAGCAAGCAAATATAACTACAAATCTAAGCATAAAAAAAGCCGACTCGTTAAAGTCGGCTTAAATAATTATTGGCTGTGAAGCCTTATTTGTCAGTGGTTTCCTTGTATTCTTCGAACTCGTTCTTGTTCTCGGTTTTAGGCCAGCTGTTGTTATTCACGTCAACATCGGCAGTTTCAAGATCTGGATCTACCACGATACTGGTGATTTCCTTATTTGAAGGAATAACCTTGCTCACAACCTGGTCGTTCTTTCTCCAAACCTGTACCGGGTAAGTTATCTTTTCTGAAGTTCCGTCGGCATAGCTAACTTCTACGATCAAAGGCATCACCAGTCCTCCTGGCTTCTCAAATACCACCTGGTAGAAATATTTTGGAGCTTTCAGGTTCTTTCTTTCTTCTTCGCTAAAGTTATCCATTACGTATGACTGAAGAGTCTGAGAACTTTCTAATAAAGATTTCTCTTTCATGTCTTCGCTGAATTCAGCGTCTTCTTCAGTAACCACGTAAAGCGCGTCTACTTCTTCAGGAGAAGCTCCGTAACGTTGTAATAATTCCTTACCGGCTTCGGTAGGCTTATCGGTAACATAATACTTATTCACTTCTTTAATTCCTATATCAACATTATCTGTAGTATAAAACCATCCTCTCCAGAACCAGTCAAGATCGATACTTGAAGCATCCTCCATTGTTCTGAAGAAATCTTCAGGAGTCGGGTGCTTGAACATCCATCTTTGAGAATAGGTTTTGAAAGCATAGTCGAATAGCTCACGCCCCATTACCGTTTCACGAAGAATGTTTAAAGCCGTAGCTGGTTTCCCGTAAGCATTATTTCCTAACTGGTAAACCTCTTCAGGATTTGACATGATTGGTGCGATATAATCCTGGTTACCTTTCATATAAGGAACAATTTTGCTCGGCTCACCACGTCTTGAAGGATACTTGTCCAGAGGAGCGATAGCTTGTGGATATTCACTTCCGAATTCCTGCTCGGCTACATACTGAACAAAAGTATTGATCCCTTCATCCATCCATCCCCACTGGCGCTCATCAGAGTTCACGATCATTGGGAAGAAGTTATGCCCAACCTCGTGGATGATCACACTGATCATTCCGAATTTCACACGGTCGCTATACTCTCCATTTTCATCTGGACGACCATAGTTCCAGCAGATCATTGGATACTCCATCCCCTGGTTCTTAGCGTGTACAGAAACAGCTTTATGATACGGATACTGAAAGGTCATATCTGAATAAGACTTCAAAGTGCTTGCAACAGCTCTGGTAGACCACTCTTCCCAAAGAGGATTTCCCTCTTTAGGATAAAGCGATACGGCCATCACTTTCTTACCCTGAACATCGGTCGCCATCATATCAAGAATGAATTTTCTTGAAGTCGAGAAGGCGAAATCACGAACCATATCGGCCTTGTATTTCCAGGTTTTAGTTTTACTAGCAAAACCTTTTTCAGCAGCTTCAGCCTCTTCCTGAGTACGAACGATCACAGGCTTATCATACGATTTCTGTGCCTGCTCGTAACGCTTCATCATTTCTTTGGTGTAAACATCCTTTCTGTTTTGAAGTTCACCGGTAGCTTCCATAACGTGATCTGCAGGAACCGTAATGTTCACTTCATAATCTCCAAAAGGAAGTGCGAACTCTCCGCTTCCCCAGAACTGCATGTTCTGCCATCCTTCTACATCATTATAAACCGCCATTCTTGGAAAGAATTGAGCGATCACATATGCTTTATTCCCATCTTCTGGAAAATATTCATAACCTGAACGCGCACGATTGGTTACGTGGTTATTGATATTGTAAGACCACTTGATGTCGAATTCATAGCTTTCACCAGACTTTAGAGGTTGCGGCAGATCGATGCGCATCATGGTTTGATGAATGGTATATTTCAAAGGCGCACCATTAGTGGAAACTGCCTGAATATTGAAACCACCATCAAAAGGTTCTTCCATATACTTGTTAGCGAAGTTGGAAGGAGTGGTTACAGGAGCCATTCCATCGCCATCTTTTTGCAACGAAGGAGAATCTTTTTTCCTGATATTCTGATCCAGCTGAACCCAAAGATATTCCAGGTCCTGTGGAGAGTTATTATGATAAGTGATGGTCTCTTCTCCGGTTAGTACCGAATTCTTATCGTCAAGAACGATATCCATCTTGTAATCGGCTTCATTCTGGTAGTATGCAGGGCCCGGAGCACCTGAAGCCGTACGATACTGGTTTGGAGTGGCAAACTCCATATACATTTGCCTGAATTTGTTCTGGTTTGTGTGCCCTTCCTGCCGTTCTTTTTCCTGGCCGTTCTCCTGAGCCGAAAGCCCCGCGAAAACGAACATTAAAAATACAGAGGTCAACAATTTTAATCTCTTCATTTATGTAGTTTTAATTTAAAAATCCGCTAAAAATAAAAATTTAATTCACCTTTTCAGAATGCTTATCTAAAAAGTTAAAGTCTTATTGCCATTTCCCTTAACAAGGAGCATGCTTTCGATATCTTCTCCCTTTTTTACGTGTACCACGTTCTTCTGGGAATCGAAAAGATCGGTGAGGATCAGATTCTCTACCCAAACTTTTTTAAAATCTTCCACATTTTCACCTTCAATAAAAAGCACGATCTGGTCAGCATCAAATTTACTTCCCAGTAACTTCAAAGCAACCGGTTTTCCGTTCACGCTAATCTTTAGTTTCCTGTCTATATACTGTTGCATCAGGCCTTTATTAGCATTGAGGTCTTCTTCATAAGACAGGCTAACATCCTGCTGGTACCTCTTACTTAACACGTTTTCCATGTCATCGATAAAGACCCGGGAAACGATCTGCAGGGCTTTATCCTCCCTATCGTATTCTATCTCGGTCACGCTTAGATAGGTTTCATGAAATTCCGAAGTAAACGACGTGAAAAGGCAAAAAGCAAAAAAGAGTACAAATATCTTTTTCATATTTCATTTTTCATAAATAGAACAAGAATCAAACCAAGCTTTGATTCCCTTCTGAAAATTAAGACGCTACGAATCTTAAAAGGTTTAATGAATTTAACCCGGTAATTGATTTTTTCGGTTGAGCAGGTCACCGCGTCTATTTTTGAAATCATCGATACGAGTTTCGAAATATTCTATCAACACCAGCGCATTGTTATTAAGCACAATATTTCTGAATTTTGGCTTATCCTCACTGCAGAAATAAAGAAAATTAGTTACCTCGTTCTCTGCCAGTCCCAACTGTTTTTCGAAGAACTGGTAACCTACCAGCTGCAAACTTTTGTCCATGATATCCTTTGCTGAATAAACCGGTTGTGGTTTCTTACTTTTTGAAAGTTCATCAGAAATTTTTCGCGCTAACAGGTCGAACCGGATCCCGCCGCCAGCAACTGCCCGTTCATAAGGATTCAATTCCCTATCCCTTGCTATCACAGCTCCAAGATCGCTTTGAAGCCTGTAATTTCTCTCAAATTCCTTGGTGGATATTTTCGCGATATCATTGGCCAGGTAACCAGAAAGTTTTATATCATCGATCACAACTTCGGCCAGCTCGTTCATTCGTTCAGAGAGTTCAACCACCAGATTTCCATTTTTTAAGGCTTCAGCATCCACAATGATCGACCTGTTCTCGAATTGCACCGAAGAAAAATACAGGGTATCATTGAGACGAGCCCTGATTTCGAAGGCACCTTCCTTATTGGTCACACTCCCCTGTTCCAGGTTCAGGTTGATAACATGAATTTTTTCAAGGTCACTACTCGAAGCTTTTATTTTACCATTTAGAATGGTGGATTCCTGAGAAAACGCCTTGAGACCAGCGAATAGGAAAAGCAATAGAAAGAAAGCTTGATTTGGATGAATGATTTTGATTGCTGAATTCAAACTAGATGTTTTTAGATGATGGATTACATTATTCACAAAAGAAACAAATTATTAAAGGCCACGCAATTCTTTGAAGGAAACTATCTTGGATTCAAAAAATTCGATCAGTTTCAAATGATCTTCAGATTCTATTAATTCGGAATAAACAGGATCTTCTGAACAGTAATTAACAAAATTCTCAATCTCCCTTTTAGGTAGACCAAGATCGGTTATAAAAAAGTCCTGTCCCAGCATCAAAATTCCTTTCTGAACCTTTTCCTGCATCTTCTCCAGTTCCAGTAAATTCCGTAAATACTTAGTACGGCCATTAATATCATTTATGACTGCATCCAAAGGAACTCCTCCAAGAAGAACACCTATATAAGCCCAACGGCTCTCAACACCAGCACTAGCCGTATAAAGTCGTCTTTCGGTTTGGCTTGGAAGCTCTCTCGGATATGGAATACCATATTTAGCGCGATCAAAAATTTTAATTTTATCTGAATCCTGGGAAAGCACACCGCTTAATTTCAGGTCGCTAATTTGAACTTCGTCCAGTTCATTTCGGGCAGGATAGAGAAAGACTTCCAGCTTTTCAGAATCTAAATGTTCCTGTTTCAGAATGATGATTCGGTTTTCGAATTCTACCGAAGAAAATAAAATACTGTCATTAAGCCGGCCTCTTAAATTAAAATTTCCGGATTCATCACTGGTGGCACCTTCTTCCATCGAAAGATTCACGATATGAATATTTGCGGGCGCTATACTATCAGAAAGAATAAGCCCCTTTAATAATTGCGGTTCCTGGGCAAGAACCTCGAAATTATTAAAAGTATATACTGCGATGAACAGAAAAAGGCCTATTCGCTTTAGATTTTTCAAAAATGTTGGTTAGCAATTGTTATTAAAGAACGGACATTCTGAACATTTCGCGCCCAAAGCTTCCAAATAACTTTATTCGATGACTTAGATTCTATAACTTTACCTTAAAAAGCATGCAAGCGATACTGGCAAGTACCTCAACCCTTTTCGGCCAGGATTACCTGGAATATTTACTCCCGGTGATCCCTGAACTTTTCAAGGATATAAATGAGATCCTTTTCATCCCGTACGCCCGTCCCGGCGGAATCTCACATGAAGAATATACCAGTCATGCGGCCACGGCCTTTGGAAAGATTGGGATCCAGGTTTGCGGGATCCATGAATTCAACGATCATCACAAAGCGGTAAGAGAAGCTAAAGGTATCTTTACCGGTGGAGGCAATACCTTTTTACTGGTTTCAGAACTTTATCGAAATAAGGTCATGCCTGTTTTAAGAGACGTGGTTTTAGAAGGCACTCCCTATATGGGGACCAGTGCCGGGACCAATATAGCTGGATTAAGCATGCAAACCACCAACGACATGCCAATCGTTTATCCCCCTTCTTTTAAAACCCTCGGGCTGATCCCGGTAAATATCAATCCGCATTACCTGGATCCCGATCCAGATTCCAAACATAAAGGAGAAACAAGGGAAACCAGGATCAAGGAATTTCACCGTTTGAATTCCCAGCCTGTAATAGGTCTTAGAGAAAGCAGCTGGCTGGAATTGAAGGATAATAAAGTTACGTTAAAAGGCTCTCTGCAGGCTCGCATTTTCGAAAAGGATAAGGTACCTTTCGAAGTCGAAACCGAAACTGATTTAAGCGATTTAAACTGAAATGGACTACCAGAAGATCCTCGACACTATTTATGAAGAAATGAGTTACCGGGATGTCAAAGGAAAAGTCGCTTCCTATATCCCAGAACTCGCCAAGGTAGACCGAAGAAAATTCGGGATGCACGTCTATTGTGGAGACCAGCAGCATTTTTGCTTTGGAGATAGTGACGAAAAATTTTCCATTCAGAGTATTTCAAAGGTATTTACCCTGGCCATGGCCATGCGAATCATGGGCGAACACCTATGGGATCGTGTTTCGGTTGAACCGTCTGGAGATCCTTTTAATAGCCTCACCCAGCTGGAATATGAACACGGGATCCCAAGAAATCCATTCATAAATGCCGGTGCACTGGTGATTTCAGATATCCTGGTTGATCAACTCGACGATCCAAAAAAGGAGTTACTGGAATTCGTTCGAAAGATTACAGGAGATAACAGTATAGATTATGACGAATCTGTGGCGAAGTCTGAAAAGGCTACCGGGTATCGCAATATCGCCCTCGTAAATTATATCAAAGCTTTGGGAAATATCAAATGCGATGTAGAACCTATCGTTGATTTTTATTTCTATCAATGTTCACTCGCGATGTCCTGCCAACAGCTATCCAAGGCTTTTATGATCTTCGCTAATCGAGGAAAAATTCTTGATTCAGGAGAAAAGATCCTTAAGCCAAAGACTGTAAAACGTATTAATGCGCTGATGCAGACCTGCGGATTTTATGATGAGGCGGGGGAATTCAGTTTCCAGGTTGGTTTACCGGGAAAGAGTGGTGTTGGAGGAGGTATCGTGGCGATTCATCCTGCGAATTATTCGGTAGCAGTTTGGAGCCCAATCCTGAATGAAAAAGGAAATTCCGAATTGGGAATGAAAGCTCTCGAGCGTTTCACAACTCTAACCGGAGTTTCTGTCTTCTGAAAAAGGATCAATAAAAAAATGCCTCCCGAAACTCGAGAAGCATTCTTTATAAATTGAACACTGCTAAAATTAAAGTGCTGCGACGTGCTTAGTCAAATTTGACTTTAGGTTAGCAGCTTTATTATCGTGAATAATATTATTCTTAGCCAATTTATCGATCATAGAAATCACAGAAGGCAACATTCCCTCAGCCTCTTTCTTATCGGCTTCACGCAATTTTTTGATCGCGTTCCTTGTAGTTTTATGCTGGTAGCGATTTCTAAGACGCTTAGTCTCATTGCTACGAATCCTCTTCAACGCTGACTTATGATTTGCCATTACAACTAAAATTTAAAAATGTTTTAAAAAGTAGTCCGTAGGGGAATCGAACCCCTGTTACCAGGATGAAAACCTGGCGTCCTAACCCCTAGACGAACGGACCATAATCTATTTCAATTTGCAACTAAAATCGTTGCTTTAAACTAAACACTTTCGCAGTGTTTCTTCTTGTAGTCCGTAGGGGAATCGAACCCCTGTTACCAGGATGAAAACCTGGCGTCCTAACCCCTAGACGAACGGACCATTTTGTTTCAAATGCGGATGCAAAAATACAACTATTTTTCAATGCCGCAAATCTTCCACAAAAAAATTTAAAAAAATTAATACGCCTTTGCGAAAAGCACCCTCCCTTCAGAAGGTTTTCCAGTTAAAACGCAGGCTCCCGACTCTTCCTTCCGGTTAAAGGGAACACATCTTATGGTTGCTTTTGTAAGCTCCTTGATCTTAGTCTCGGTCTCTGCAGTACCATCCCAATGAGCTGAAATAAAGCCTCCTTTTTCTTTCAACACTTTTTTGAAATCTTCGAAGCTATCAACTTCAGTGATATGCTCATCTCTGAAGTTTTTAGCTTTATCAAATAGATCATTCTGGATGTCGGTCATTAAGGCAACAACCTTGTCTACCACCACATCTCTTTTTACGAATTCTTTTGTAAGGGTATCTCTTCTTGCAAGCTCAACCGTTCCTTTTTCCAGATCCTTGGGTCCCAAAGCCAATCTTACCGGTACACCCTGCAGTTCATACTGGGCGAATTTCCATCCTGGCTTCTGAGTGTCACGATCATCATATTTTACTGAAACTCCATTCGCTCGTAGGTCGGATACCAATTGACTGGCAACTTCAGAAATTTGAGCGAGCTGCTCTTCTCCCTTATAGATCGGAACGATCACCACCTGGATTGGCGCGAGGTTTGGCGGAAGAACCAGTCCGTTATCATCGCTATGGGTCATAATTAAAGCTCCCATCAATCGAGTTGAAACGCCCCATGAAGTCGCCCATACATATTCCAGTCCGCCTTCTTTGGTCGCGAATTTAACATCAAAGGCCTTAGCGAAATTCTGACCCAGAAAATGAGAAGTTCCTGCCTGAAGGGCTTTCCCGTCCTGCATCAAAGCTTCGATACAATAGGTTTCCAAAGCGCCGGCAAAACGTTCACTTTCTGTCTTGGCTCCCTTTACCACAGGGATCGCCATAAAATTTTCAGCAAATTCAGCGTAAATATTATTCATCAGCTCGGTTTCTTCCAGAGCTTCTTCTTTAGTCGCGTGGGCGGTGTGCCCTTCCTGCCATAAAAATTCAGCAGTTCTAAGAAATAAACGGGTCCTCATCTCCCAGCGCACCACATTCGCCCACTGGTTCACCTTGATTGGCAAATCGCGGTAAGACTGTATCCAGTTCTTATAGGTATTCCAGATAATAGCTTCAGAAGTTGGCCTAACAACCAGCTCTTCCTCCAGTTTAGCTTCGGGATCCACCTTCAGTTTTCCCGGATTATCTTCGTCATTCTTAAGTCTGTAATGAGTCACCACAGCGCATTCCTTGGCAAAACCCTCTGCATTCTTTTCTTCGGCTTCAAAAAGGCTCTTAGGAACAAAAAGAGGAAAATAGGCATTTTCGTGCCCTGTTTCCTTGAACATTCGGTCCAGTTCAGCCTGCATCTTTTCCCAGATGGCAAACCCATATGGTTTGATCACCATACAACCGCGAACAGCTGAATTTTCAGCTAAATCGGCCTTCACCACCAATTCGTTATACCACTTGGAATAGTCGTCTTGTCGCTTTGTTAGATTCTTACCCATTTCTCTGTATTTGGCATAAAACTTGTATCTTTATAGAAGTATTCAATACTAACCGTTCGGGCAAAACTAGGCATTTTTAGGATGCCCAACAATAAAAAGAATTACCAATGAAACTTTACTACCACCTTAAAGATAAACTGAGCCTTCTGCTGGTTCCAGTGGCCTTTTTTGCCCTGGTCTCATGTGGCTCCTACCAATATTCTGGCTATGAAGCCGATGGAATCTACGGTGAATCAAGGCCGGGAATTTGGGAACAACAGGAACCTGAAGAGGTAAAACCAGGCGCAAACAGCAGTTACTACAAAACCCTGTTCGCACAACAGTCTCAAATGATCGGTGATGCGCTGGAAGAAGACATTTTTACCGATGTGGAGAGTTACAGCTCTAATGACGGATATGAAGACTACAACGAAGAAGGCGGTGATATCGTCTATGTTGGAGGCAATGCGCCCTGGGGTAATGATCCTGATACTTATACTGTAAACTTTTATAATACCGGATTCTATTCTCCTTGGGCAATGGGCTGGGGCTATGGATATCCTTATGGTGGATGGTATAACCCATGGTGGGATCCTTGGTTTGATCCATTCTGGCCTGGAGGCGGATTCTGGGGCGGACCTTATGCCTATGGCGGCTGGAACGTTGGCTTCGGCTTTGGAATTGGCTGGGGATGGGGTTACGGAGGCTATTACCGACCATGGGGTTGGGGTGGCTATTACGGTAACTACTACTATAATAATTATTATAACTATTACGATAATGTCGCGTATAATAACGGTCGAAGAAATGCCAGAGCCTATTCGACCAGCGGTGTAGACAGAAGGAGTACCAGTGCAAGGGCCTCTTCATATTCTCGAAGTATAAGAGAAATAAGAAACACCAGGTCTGCCGATTACGGAACTTCCCGAGTTCGAAACAGCGTGAGCCGTAATGATAACGCACAGATCTATTCACGAACAAACAGAAGAACCGAATCTGGCCGAAGCTATGAATACAATAGAAACAGCAATAGATCTCCGGTTTATCAACGCTCTTCTTCAGGCAGCCGAACAAATTCATATTCTGCGCCTGCACGAAGGAGCTCTTCGTCCACCACAAGAAGTTCTGGTAGCTCCAGCCGTAGTTCAGGAGCAAGCAGAAGTTCGGGAGGAGGCAGATCTTCCTCAAGAGGTGGCCGCGGTGGCGGACTATAAACTTCAGAAAACATTTTCCAAACCTTACAGGCTATTGCCCCCTCCTGTAAGGTTTTTTTATAACTAAAAACAGCTATGAAAAAATCTCTATTACTTCTTTCATCCTTTCTTTTCCTTTCCCATTTATTACAAGCACAGGACCTTAAAGATGCTTATCGCTATTCTTCCAGTGAATTATCTGGAACCGCCAGATACATCAGTATGGCCGGAGCCTTCGGAGCACTTGGCGGAGACCTTTCTGCCATGTCTGTCAACCCGGCTTCTTCAGCAGTATTTCTTTCCAGCAATGCCTCGGTAAGTCTTGGCTACAGAGATCTTGATAACTCCTTGCGATATAATAACGGTATGTCTGGCAGTAATGAATCCATGATAGAATTAGGAAACCTGGGAGGGGTTTTTGTGTTCAGTAGCAATGGAGAGAATAACTGGAGAAAGTTCAGCCTTGGTCTTAATTATAATACCAGCTCTATCTATGATGAAAATTACAGTGTACAGGGAACTTCCACTAATTCTATAGACCAGTATTTCCTGGATTACGCAAATGGAGTTGAGCTGGACCTGCTTCAAACAGGCAGAAACGGAAATATTGATGAACAATATGCTGTACTGGGAGAGCAATACGGATTTCCTGTTCAGCAGGCTTTTTTAGGTTACCAGGCTTATGTAATCGAAGCTGAAACGGATGACCCTCAAAATCGGGATTATTTTTCACTGATAGGTCCAGGAAATTTCCACCAGCGCTATAATCAGGTCGCAACCGGGCTGAACGGGAAATTAAGTTTTAACCTTGGAACCCAGTTCAAGGATTTTCTTTACCTGGGCTTAAACCTGAACTCTCATTTTATTAACTATGAGACTGCTTCAGAATTCAGTGAATTCAATAATAACCCGGCAAGCGAAACAACCGAAGTGTACTTTGGCAATTCTCTTTATACCAATGGAGATGGTTTTTCCTTTCAACTTGGCGGAATTGTTAAACTGAATGATCTACGACTTGGATTCACCTACGACTCTCCTACCTGGTATAACATTCGCGAGGAAACGACTCAATATCTTGAAACCAATACGCCGGAGGATGATTTTGTGAGTGTGGCACCCAATATCATTAATATTTACCCTGAATACCGATTACAAACTCCTGCAAGGTACACCGGGAGTTTAGCTTATTTGTTCGGACAACGAGGCCTTATTAGTTTTGATTACAGCTTTAAGGATTACAGCAGTATTGAATTCAGACCAGGTGGCGATCCAGCCTACCAGGACCTTAACCGGCAGGTTGCAAATAACATGAAAGCAGCCTCCACTTTTCGTATTGGTGGAGAATATCGAATTTCCAATTTCAGCCTTAGAGGTGGATATCGTTTTGAAGAAAGCCCGTTCGAAAACGAAAACAGGGTTGGCGACCTTACCGGATATACTGGGGGAATTGGATATAATTTTGGCAATATAAATCTCGACCTCGGTTACAGCTATATGACCCAGCAAGAGAATATGCCAATTTACAATACCGGTCTTACAGATCCTATCAGTTTTGACCGCGAACTTTCCAAAGTTGTGCTTAGCCTAAGTTTTGGCCTTTAGCATAACCAACTAAAATAATTTATAAGACTGAAGTAAAGCTGCTTACCTTATAAGGCTGAAATTAGAAGAATATTCCTGGTAATTTCCGGTTTTGGTATCTACGAATTCAATTCTGAACCAGTAATCGTCAGCTGGCATGGGTTGCCCCTGGTAAGTACCATCCCAACCCTGGCCATTTACCGGATTAAGCTGTTTTAACAGTTTTCCGTAGCGATCGAACACGAACAATTTCTTCACACTTATGCTTCCGTTATTGATCAGTCTCCAGGTATCATTATAACCATCTGAATTAGGAGTAAAAAATCGAGGATAGCCTATCAAAAAAAAGCGCTCACTACTGGCCTCACCACAGCCATTCACTTCCCTCACCCGTATGACATGATCCCCTGGTGGCACTTCATTAAAAACAGGATCTTCCTGCCAGTTTCCATCATCAAGCCGGTATTCAAATTCAGCAATTTCGGCCCCAACTCCACCTTCGGTTGTAACCCGCACGGTATAGCCGTCTCCAAAATCGCTTCCAGAAATATCCAGATTCACCATTTCCGGTCGGGATATGAAAACAGGTACGGTTGTTAACTCAATCTCACAACCGGAGTCTTCATGCTTGATCTTCAGAGAAATTTGTCCGGTTTGCGGAAGATCATCAAATCGAACAATAGCATCTGTGCCCACAATGATTTCACCGTCTCTCCATTCATAAGTAAATCCTGGCCCCAAATCTTCTCCAATACTAACCGGATTGATTAAATCCCCCTGTAAGCCGGTACAGAAAATAGTGGTTTCATCAAGACTTACTTCCGGAAAGACGAAAGTGCCTAACTGAAATTCTTCTGTAGCGGACAGGCAACCACTTTCAATATGCCTTACACGAGCATAGATCACCCTGCCCTCCTGAAATGCGTAGTTTCCAGGATTGGTAATGGAATTATCCTCTTCCAGATCTTCCAGGCTTTCATAATAGACCGCTTCATAAGCGTTGGAACCTGGCAGATTGGGTTCAATCAATCCTTCTTCGGTTTGAGTAAGATCTATGAACTGAAGATACTCTGCACAAATAGAAAGATTATCTACCTCTCCTATTTCCGGAATATCATAAAAACGAACTTCCACATCATCCATATCTGAACTATCGCCAACCAGGTCTCTAACTACCAGGCGATAATTACCATCTTCGGTCACCAGGTAGGTTGGCCCGTCCTCCCCGGAAATCAACTCATATTCCTGACTAGACTCATTATAAACATACCATTCATAGATCTCGGCTTCATCGGTAGTCCCGTCCAATAGATATGAATCTGCGCCACATACATTTACCTCACCACCCAGATCGCTATCCAGAATGGAACAGTCGGTTGAGCCGCCATCTGCATTCACCTGTCTCAAATTGATATAACCTGGCAACTGCTGAAAATTCGTGATCACCACCACATACACCTCGTTAGCCATCGCCCCGGGTATTTGCATGGTTTCCACTGCATCAGGCAAATAGCTACAATCCACAATAGACCCCGCGTTCAATTGCGATCCAGAACAATACTCTTCGCCTCGTTCGAAGGGACCCCAAACAACGAAATCTACATCGAGAGGAGCGCCACTTCCGTCTTCATTTTCATACTGCGAAATGGTAAAAGTAAGATCTCCAGAATCCTCTATCTGCAAAAAGAACCATGCAGGATAGGGCTGTTCCTCCAAACATCCATAAAAGATACCCGGTTCGCCACTGGTTTGATTGCTGTTCAGATAATTTGAGTTTGGGAAGGTTAGCTGTTCATCTCCGGCACAAAAGGGCTCTATGTCTGAACATAAAGCACCCTGGGCCAGTGTAGTTCCGCAAAGAACCAGCCCGAAAAGAAAAAATAAAATGCTCTTTTGATTTATCTTCATTACAGCAGACACCAAAATATACGCAAATTAGGAAATATCCCGCAGAAGCGAGTTAAAGTCTCATTGAATTTGAATACGGTCAAAACCTTATAAATATGTATCTTTGCAAGCCAATACGGTTTAAACCGACTATTATTGCAAAAAGCATGAAAATAGACAAAATATTGAACGAAATTGAAGAAATGGGTGATGCACATGCTTCAAGCAGTGCTAATACTCCATTAAGAGAGGATGCCTTTGACCTAAGTGATAGCGAGAAAATCGAGTTAATCAAGGAAGACGTAAGGCACATCATGGAAACCTTAGGACTTGATTTAACCGACGACAGTTTAAAGGGCACCCCTAACCGGGTCGCTAAAATGTTCGTAAGTGAAGTATTCGCAGGACTTCATCCTAAAAGAAAGCCTAAAGCTTCAACTTTTGAAAACAAATACAAATATGGTGAAATGCTGGTCGAGAAGAACATCACGGTCTACTCTACCTGCGAACACCACCTTCTGCCAATCGTTGGAAGAGCTCATGTAGCTTATATTTCTAACGGAACGGTGGTTGGACTTTCCAAAATGAATAGAATCGTAGATTATTATGCGAAAAGGCCGCAGGTTCAGGAAAGAATGACCATGCAGATCGTGCATGAACTTCAGAATGTTCTTGGTACTCCCGATGTTGCCTGTGTGGTTGATGCCAAGCACCTCTGCGTAAACAGCCGGGGAATTCGCGATATTGAAAGCAGCACCGTGACCAGTGAATTTGGCGGAGCTTTCAAACAAAAAGAAGTTCGCAGAGAATTTCTTGATTATATTAAATTAGATACTACGTTCTAAAAAACTAAAATCCTACAGATACATGGCGCTCTACCAGGAACAAAGCCTGAAGCTTTATAATTCTATGACGGGTGAAAAGGAAGTTTTTACCCCAATTAATGAAGGAAATGTTGGAATGTATGTTTGTGGCCCTACTGTTTACAGCAATGTACACCTTGGGAATTGCCGCACATTCATCTCCTTCGACCTTGTATTCCGTTATTTGAAGCACCTGGGTTATAAAGTTCGCTATGTACGAAATATTACCGATGCCGGTCACCTTGAAAACGATGCCGACAGCGGCGAGGATCGTATCGCTAAAAAAGCACGACTCGAGCAGATCGAACCCATGGAGGTGGTACAGAAGTACACCGTTGATTTTCATAATATTCTTGAAAAATTCAACAACCTTCCGCCAAGTATTGAACCTACGGCAACAGGCCATATTGTTGAGCAGATCGAAATCATTAAGACCATTATTGAAAATGGTTACGCCTATGAAGCGAATGGATCGGTGTATTTTGATGTGCTGAAGTTCAATAAAGATCATCAGTACGGAAAACTAAGCGGAAGAGCGATCGAAGACATGATCGCGAACACCCGTGAACTTACTGCGCAAAGCGACAAAAGAAATCCGCAGGATTTCGCCTTATGGAAAAAAGCCGAACCACAGCATATCATGAGATGGCCTTCGCCATGGAGTGATGGCTTCCCGGGATGGCACCTGGAATGTACGGTAATGAGCACCAAATATCTTGGAGAGGAATTCGATATTCACGGAGGAGGAATGGACCTTAAGTTCCCCCATCACGAATGCGAGATCGCTCAGGGTGAAGCGGCTTCTGGAAAATCACCGGTAAATTACTGGCTGCACGCCAACATGCTCACCTTAAATGGAAAGAAAATGGCAAAAAGCACCGGGAATTTTATTCTTCCGGAACAGATCTTTACCGGGGAAAACGATGTACTTGCCAAGGCATTTTCACCCAACGTAGTAAGATTCTTCATTCTTCAGGCCCATTACAGAAGCATCCTGGACTTTTCTAGCGAAGCCCTTCTTGGAAGTGAAAAAGGTTTCAACCGATTGATGGATGCTTACTATTCTATTGATGAACTACCGGAATCTGAAAAGACCGGCTTTGACCTTGACCAATGGATCCAGTCCTGTTACGATGCGATGAACGATGACTTCAATAGCCCAATCCTAATTGCCAGGCTATTCGATGCGGTTAAAAACATCAATACCATCAGGGAAGAAAAGCTAGGAATTACAAGTGCAGACAAGCAAAAGCTTAAAGAAAGCATGAAGGCATTCATGTTCGATATTCTTGGACTGAAAGATGAAACTTCAGAAGGCAATAATGACGGCGAGAAACTGGCAGGAACCATTGAACTTCTTATCAAATTAAGAGCAGAAGCCAGGAGCAATAAGAATTTTGCCCTTAGCGACCAGATCAGGGATCAGCTGCTGGAACTTGGAATTCAGCTGAAAGACGGTAAGGACGGCACCAGTTTTTCCTTAAAATAACAAGTTGTTATGCTTAAGCGATGGTTAAGCAAAATTCTGACCTCTCTGGTTCTTTTTTACAGAAAGTTCATCTCCCCGCTTACGCCCGCATCCTGTCGCTACCATCCTACCTGTTCCGCCTATATGATAGAGGCCATTGAAATTCATGGTCCTTTTAAGGGAACATGGCTGGGAATAAAACGTATTGCCAGTTGCCATCCCTGGGGAGGAAAGGGTTACGATCCCGTACCTGGAAAATCGCAGTCTGAAAAGCCTTAAAAAACCCGCAAATACTTAT
This sequence comes from Christiangramia bathymodioli, assembly GCA_009735695.1. Lineage (GTDB taxonomy): Bacteria > Bacteroidota > Bacteroidia > Flavobacteriales > Flavobacteriaceae > Christiangramia > Christiangramia bathymodioli. Next base: position 180,825 of record SRSL01000004.1, on the reverse strand, counting down.
ATTTACCACAATCAAAAGATAAAACATGCTTATACACGCAATTCGCTGGAATCCGTCTGAAGGTCTGGATTTAGGAATTATCACTCTCCACTATTACAGTTTAATGTTCTTGATCGCCTTTGGACTTGGCTGGTATATCATGAAAAGCATATTTACGCGTGAAAACATTTCAGTAGAAAAACTGGATTCCCTGTTCATTTATACGGTTATCGCCACACTGGTAGGTGCAAGACTTGGTCACGTAATTTTTTACGATTGGGACTACTTTCAAAACCACCTGCTGGAGATCTTTCTTCCGGTACGATTTGAACCGGAATTCGAATTTACAGGCTTCCGAGGACTGGCTAGTCATGGTGCCGCGTTAGGGATCATCTTTGCAATGTGGCTCTATTCAAAACGTATTCTGAACAAACCTGTATTATGGATCCTGGATAGAATCGTGATCCCGGTTGCGAGTGGTGCCATATTCGTGAGAATTGGGAACTTCATTAATTCTGAGATCATCGGAAAGCCGACGAATTCAGATTATGGAGTAATCTTCGAGAAACTCGGTGAGGACTTCCCAAGACATCCTGCCCAATTATACGAATCGGCCTGTTATTTGATCATTTTCATAATCCTATGGTATGTTTACTGGAAAACCGAAAAACGCTTTAAATTAGGCTATATATTCGGTTTATTCCTGGCATTGCTTTGGACCGTTAGGTTCTTTATCGAATTCATTAAAGAGCCGCAGGTGGGTGAACGTGCCAACTGGCTGCTGAACACGGGCCAGTGGCTTAGCATACCTTTCGTAATTGCCGGACTGTATTTCATGTATCGCCCGGCCAAAAGAAGAACAACAAAATGAAAAAAGGATACTCAACACTTCTAACTCTGGCTTTGACCTGCGGCCTTTTTTTCACTTCCTGCGAGGATGAGAAGAAACCGGAGGAGATCGAAACCGAGGAGATCAGTTTCACTAAAGAAGGTGAACTGTATCTTATTAAAGCCTCAGGAGACACCATTGTAGAACTGGATATTGAACTTGCCGAAACCGCCTACGAGCACCAAACGGGCCTTATGTACCGGGAAGGCATGGAAAACGACCAGGGAATGCTTTTCGTTTATAATGACGAACGTGTGCGAAGCTTTTACATGAAGAACACCTATTTTTCACTTGATATTCTATATTTTGCTGGTGACAGTACATTTGTAAGTTCCCAGGTAAACACAACTCCTTTGGATGAAACTTCACTTCCTTCAGAAGGATCAACCCAATTCGTCCTGGAGGTGAACGGCGGTCTTTCTTCAGACTGGGATCTTGGCGAAGGAGATAAGATCAGTTTTAAGAGGCTTGAATAAGCTGAATAAGCTATTATCAATTAATATTAAACCAGCATGATAATATAGGCTGGTAGTTCCTTAATTTCGGTAGGCTTTCATCTACTTCCCTTTTTTATAATTGGCCTATCTACGACACCCAATTTTCATCAGAAAATAGTGGCTTTGTTTTGCTTAATAGTCATTTCATAGAAACATTTGCCCAATTTATAGCTTCCTCATATTTTCGAGTTTTAAGTTATTTATTTTCAGCGTTTTAAATATCACGTATCTGGAAAAAGCATAAATTTGAAGTAATCTAACTAAATAGAGTAGAAACTATTTAAACAGGCGGTTCTTGAAAGGCCATAAGAGTAAAGATTTCTTGCTTTTAAAAACTTAAACTCGATGAAAAGTATCAAACCTTTAGTTTTGCTTTTTTTATCTGTTCTACTTTCTGTCTCTTGTAATGACGACGACGATAATGGAAGCGATGTTAATGACAGTTCATTAATTGGTTCCTGGGAATTTACAGAAGTAGATGAAGGGGAAGAATTTTTTGTGACGATCACCTTTAATTCTAACAGCACAGGGGTGCTTACTACCGAAATCACTTTTGATGGAGAAACTGAAACTGAAAGCGAAAATTTCACCTGGAGTACTTCAGGCAACAAATTAACCATCAAAACAAGCAACGAGCCTGCCTCGATCTTAACCTATTCAGTTTCTGGAAACAGGCTTACTATAACCGACGAAGATGGTTTTGTTACAGTATTAACAAAGGTTTAGGTAAAGCATTCATCTAATTCTCCATGGGAATTTTTCAGACCCAATACAATAAAATGTATAGGGTTTTTATTTTCCTCTGTAAACAACTATCAAGTTTTGAAAAAGGCTCTCCCTGAAAATACTTCCCATTTCCTCAATGCCGTAAATAATTACAGCTCAATTGAGATTTAAGCACGTATACTTCTTAAAAAATGACATAAAAAAAATGCTTTCCAGTTGGAAAGCATTTTTCAATATCTAAAACTCAGTCTGAAAAATTAAGCAGTTGCCGCTTCTTCAGTTTGAGGTTTCTTTTTCTTTTCGATTGAAGACTTTTTCTTCACGCTATCGAACATCACTGGAGTTGCGATGAAAACAGAAGAATAAGTACCTACGATCACACCAACAATAAGAGCGAACATGAATCCTCTAATGCTTTCTCCACCAAAGATGAAGATTGCAAGCAATACTACCAAGGTGGTAAGCGAGGTGTTCAAGGTACGGCTGATGGTACTGTTAATAGCTGCATTAACCGTTTTCCCAAGCGTCCATGAAGAATGCTCATTTACGTATTCCCTGATTCGGTCAAACACCACCACGGTATCGTTCAGCGAGTAACCAATCACGGTCAGGATCGCAGCGATAAAGGCCTGATCAATTTCCATGTTAAATGGCATCACTTTATATAATAAAGAGAAGATACCAAGCACCACAAGCACATCGTGGAAAACTGCGGTAACAGCACCAAGACTGAATTGCCATTTACGGAAACGCAACAGGATATAAAGGAACACTACGATTAATGATCCTAATACCGCCCAAACAGATGCATTTTTAATATCATCGGCAATAGTCGCACCTACTTTCATAGACTGCATAACTCCAACCGTCTTCGTGTCTGAACCATCTACGAATTCATCGTAGGTTAAATCTGCAGGCAGGTAAGACTGAAGCGATTCGTATAGCGAACGCTGAATCTCTTCATCTACTTCTGCACCTTCCTGGTCTACTTTATATTTAGTAGTGATCTTAAGCTGGTTATCAGGACCGAATGTCTTGGCCTCTGCACTTCCGAAAGTCTCTACAAGATCAGCCTGAACAGCAGTAGGATTTACATCTTCAGCAAATCGAACTGTATAAGTTCTTCCTCCAACAAAGTCAACCCCCTGATTAAGTCCCTGAACAAAAAGAGAACCAATACTGATAATGATAAATATACCCGACACCACATAAGCAATCTTCCTTTTCTTAAGGAAATCGATATTCATGTTCGTGAACAGGTTCTTGGTTAAGGATGTAGAGAAATCAAGAGATTTTCCTTTTTTACCATATCCATCGATAAACAACCTGGTAATAAAGATCGCTGTGAATAGCGAAGTTGCAATACCAATTAATAAGGTAGTCGCGAAACCTTTAATTGGTCCGGTACCAAGGATGAAAAGGATCAAACCTGTAAGACCGGTGGTGATGTTCGCATCAAGGATAGAAGACAAGGCGTTGTTGAAACCATCTTTAATGGCATCACGCTGAATCTTCCCTTTGGCAAGCTCTTCCTTGATCCTTTCAAAGATAAGTACGTTCGCATCTACCGACATACCAATGGTAAGTACGATACCCGCGATACCTGGAAGCGTTAGCACAGCTCCAAGACCAGCAAGTACACCAAAGATGAAAAGGATGTTCACTACAAGTGCCACATCGGCAAAAAGACCAGCTTTTCCATAATAAAGCACCATCCATATCAATACAAGAATCAAAGCAATTCCGAATGAATTGATACCGCTATCGATAGCTTCCTGTCCAAGAGATGGACCTACCACTTCACTTTGAATAATATCTGCAGATGCAGGAAGCTTACCTGCACGAAGTACGTTTGCTAAATCCTGACCTTCGGTAATTGTGAAATCACCAGTGATCTCACTTCTACCTCCAGAAATTGCACCAGAAGAAACTCCTGGAGCAGAATACACGATATTATCAAGAACGATGGCGATCTGGCTTTGCTCGTTAGAAGCTTTTCCGGTCATGTCTTCCCAGATCTTTGCCCCGGTTCCGTCCATCTGCATGCTCACAGCGATACGACCAAGCTGATCGTAAGTTTGCTGAGCATCAGTGATCACGCTACCGCTCAATGGTGGCTCCATATTTCGGTTTCCTTTCAGCGCATATAGTGCAGTAGTTTGAGTTTCCTCATCTGGAACACCCCAAACGAACTTCGCGTATCTTTGTTCTGAAGGTAATAATGAACGAATCTGAGGCTTCTGAAGGTAATCCATCACCTTCGCAGTGTCCTGAACCTTGAAAGTTGCCAGAACAGGTCCACCCTGCATACCTGGAGAAACGATCAGGTCGAAAATAGGGTTATTTCCAGTCTCTACCTGGGTAGTATCTTCAGCTTCGGCAAGTAGCTCATCGATCTCATCGTCACCAGAAGTTTCAGTAGAATCTACTTCTTCAGTAGCCTGGTTTGCCTGACGCATTTCAGCCAGCTTATTATTAGCCTGAACAAGGAAATTACCTAGCTCATTGCTTTTATAAACATGCCAGAACTCTAACTGGGCTGTACTTTGTAGCAGGTTTTTTACCCTGCTGATGTCTTTCGCTCCCGGAAGTTCAACAAGAATTCTTCCTGAATTTCCTAAACGCTGGATGTTTGGCTGGGTAACACCAAACTTATCGATACGCTTTCTCAATACCTCAAAGGCAGAAGTAATAGACTCATCTATCTTTCTGCGGATGATTGGCTCAACTTCTTCATTGGTCATGTTGAAATTGATCTCATCACTTAAAGTCTTGTTCGCGAAGATATCTGGAGACGCCAGTTTTGCATTCGGGATCTCGTTGAATTCCTGAAAGAAAAGATCTACATAATTCTCCTGGCTATCGGCCTGGGCAGCATCAGCTTCAGCAAGTGCTTTTCTGAATGCCGGATCGTTAGAATCATTAGCCAATCCGCTTAAAATATCTTTTACAGAGATTTGAAGGATCACGTTGATCCCTCCTTTAAGGTCAAGACCTTTGTTAAGTTCCTTGTCTTTCGCCGCGTTATAAGTGATCCCGGCAATGATCTCATCATTCCCTATAGAATCCAAATAACGGGCCTCTGCCTGGTCCCGTAGTTCTGAATAGTTCTCTACGTCTTCTCCAATTTTCTGTGCGGCAAATTCCTCAGCACCAGTCTCCACATTATTCGTAATAAATGTAAAAGACAGCTGGTAAAGGCATACCAGCCCGAACAAAATTGCAAAAACTTTAATCAGTCCTTTATTCTGCATTATTCCTCAAATTATTGATTATTAGGTCCATTTTAAAAACGGACAAATATAGGACTTCAATAATCAAATCCCAATATTTTTTTTTTGATAATTTTAACTTTTAAAACCATCAAAAAAGCCACAAAAATTGTGGCTTTTCCCATGATTTTCACTGTATTTTTCTAAAAGAACTAAACTTCCAGCAAGCCGTTGGTTTTTTTCACTCCTTCAGCGCTCTCCTTCATTTTAGCGATTTCAGCATCATCCAGCTTTAGCTCCACAATTTTCTCCAGACCATCTTTTCCAAGAATAGCTGGAACTCCAATACATATATCATTCAATCCATATTCTCCTTCCAATAAAGCTGAACATGGGAACATTTTCTTTTGATCGCAAGCGATCGCCTGCACCAATCCTGAAACAGCAGCACCTGGCGCATACCATGCACTGGTTCCCAGTAACTTGGTTAGGGTAGCTCCACCAACTTTGGTATCTTCAGCCACCTGGTTCAGTCTTTCTTCAGAAAGGAAAGAAGAAACAGGAACCGAATTCCTGGTAGCCAGTCTGGTTAGCGGTACCATCCCGGTATCACTGTGACCGCCAATCACCATTCCGTCAACGTCTGATGGAGGACATTCAAGAGCCTCGCTCAATCTGTATTTAAAACGGGCGCTATCAAGAGCACCTCCCATTCCAATGATCTTGTTCTTTGGAAGTCCCGTAGTTTTATGTACCAGATAAGTCATCGTATCCATTGGATTACTCACCACGATAAGGGTCACATTTGGAGAATGTTTGATAAGATTTGAAGAAACCTCTTTTACGATCCCTGCATTGATCCCAATCAATTCTTCTCTGGTCATCCCCGGCTTTCTCGGAATACCACTGGTTATAACAGCGATATCGGAATTTGCGGTTTTTGAATAATCATTAGTACTCCCGGTTATTTTGGTATCGAAGCCATTCAAAGTGGCAGTCTGCATCAGGTCCATCGCTTTTCCTTCAGCATATCCTTCTTTGATGTCCAGCAAAACTACTTCGGAAGCAAAATTTTTAATGGCAACATATTCGGCACAGCTGGCACCCACGGCACCGGCTCCTACTATGGTAACTTTCATGTTAATATTTTATTTAATTTCTATTAATTACGACTGCGAAATTACGAATAATGAGGCAGTATTAATAATAAGGAATGGTTAAAGTGGTCTCTTACAGAATAAAGTGAAGACCCAAATTGGCATTTACGAATTTCCCTGCTGTGGCCATGGCAGATATCTTGAATCTGCTGAAATAAAGATTGAAGCCAATATCTCCTTTGAACTGGGCTTCCTTGTCATTTAAAGTGGCAAGATTGGTATTCACTAATCCCAGAGCGACACCATCACCTCCAAATTCATATTCAAAATCTGATTGAGCTACACCAAGCGCACCGAATATCTCAAAGTTCTCATATCTCTTCGAAGCCATGGCCTCAGCCATCCAGACACCTGCAGCTACATCTATAAGATCCAGATTCACAAGACCAGGCACACTGATTTGCTCGAACTGATACTTTACATCGAAAATATCGTAAGCAAGGATCGCTGCTAGTTGAAGATCATCTTCTTTATTGAATCTGAAATGCTGACTAATATTATATTTTAATCCGGCACCATACGTACTAAATTCGGCTCCATCGATCTCCAGATTAGGCAAAGCCCTAACTCCTAATTGGAATCCCAAAGGAAGACCCACCGAAACCTGCGCAAAAGGATAAATAAGAGCACCGCTATCAATACCTTCGATAGCCTGGAAGCTAAAATCCTGCCCCATAAAACTACCGTTGAAAGTTGTTGAAGAAGTTCCTCCAAAAGCAGTTGGAACCACAGCTCCATTATCACCATCATTAATAGTTAAATTTGTAAAATCTCCAGCATTTACGGTGAATTCTTTTTTACTATTCGGAACGAATAAAGCATTTCCGTGAAGAGAAATATCAACCTTCCAGGGCTCCAATGCCCTTGCAGAAGTAAACCAACTTGCCGTAGCCTGGTAGGCTGCACTTTCAGAAGCCGGACTCGCAAACCCATCAGCAAGGAATAATAAATCATCTACGATTTCCTGGCCTTCTTCGGGCACCTGCCCAAAAGATTTTACTGAAAAAAATACGGCAAACAGGACTATTAATAGTTTAGGTGTTTTCACAATAAATAGGTTTAGTTGCTTCAAAATTAATAAAATATACGTCTCCTAACGCCTGAGACCTAAAAAAACCCACACTTTAAGTTAAGGTGTGGGTCTTTTACTTCTATTCACATATGTAATCTAACGCTAATTAAGCGTCGATATTGGCATACTTCGCGTTCTTTTCGATGAATTCACGTCTTGGCGGCACCTCATCTCCCATTAACATAGAAAAGATCCTGTCGGCCTCACTACCATTATCGATATTCACCTGTCTTAGTTTTCTGAATTGTGGATCCATTGTGGTATCCCACAACTGCTCGGCATTCATCTCCCCAAGACCCTTATAGCGCTGAATCTGCACACCTCCGCTATATTCAGCAGCGATCTCATCACGCTCTTTTTCATTCCACGCGTAACGCTTCTTTTGCCCTTTCTTTACAAGGTAGAGCGGCGGAGTAGCGATATAAATATGACCGTTTTCGATCAACTCCCTCATATAACGGAAGAAGAAAGTCAGGATCAAAGTTTCGATGTGGCTACCATCAACATCCGCATCACACATGATAACAACCTTGTGATAACGCAGTTTATCCAGGTTAAGAGCTTTGCTATCCTCTTCGGTACCAATAGTTACACCTAAAGCGGTGTAAATATTCTTGATCTCCTCGTTATCAAAAACCTTGTGAGACATGGCTTTTTCAACGTTCAGGATCTTACCTCTAAGCGGAAGAATGGCCTGGAACTTACGGTCACGACCCTGTTTGGCCGTACCACCTGCCGAGTCTCCCTCAACAAGAAATACCTCGCACTGTGCAGGATCCTGCTCGGAACAGTCTGATAATTTCCCAGGAAGGCCACCAACGCTCATGGCCGTTTTACGCTGAACCATTTCACGGGCTTTTTTCGCAGCATTCCTGGCCTGCGCAGCAAGTATTACTTTCTGAACGATGGTTTTTGCATCGTTCGGGTTCTCTTCTAAATAATTTTCAAGCATTTCAGAAACCGCCTGGGATACCGCTGAAGTCACTTCACGGTTACCCAGCTTGGTCTTGGTCTGACCCTCAAACTGAGGCTCAGCAACCTTCACCGAAATGATAGCTGTAAGACCTTCACGGAAGTCATCCCCGGTGATCTCAAATTTCACTTTATCAAGAAGACCTGAAGCATCGGCATATTTTTTCAGGGTAGTGGTAAGTCCTCTTCTGAATCCTGAAAGGTGAGTTCCTCCTTCGTGAGTATTGATATTGTTCACATAAGAGTGAAGATTCTCATTAAAGGAAGTATTATAGATCATTGCAACCTCAACAGGAATATCATTCTTCTCACCTTCCATGGAGATCACATCCCCTATGATTGGTTCACGGTTACCATCCAGAAATTTGATAAATTCCTTTAATCCGTCTTCAGAATGGAAATCATCATGAACAAATTCACCGTTATCCTCCTTGTTCCTTTTATCGGTGAGGCTGATCCTGATTCCTTTATTTAGGAATGCAAGTTCACGCATACGGCTAGCCAGCGTATCATAACTATATTCCAGGGTCTGCTGGAAAATGCTTGGATCTGGTTTAAAAGTAACAACCGTTCCGCTCAGGTCGGTTTCTCCAACTGGTTTTACAGGATACAACGGCTTCCCGATCTCGTATTCCTGCTCCCAGATTTGATTATCTCTATAAACGGTCGCTTTAAGATGAGTGGAAAGTGCGTTCACACAACTCACCCCCACACCGTGAAGACCACCTGAAACTTTATAAGAATCCTTGTCGAATTTACCTCCCGCACCAATCTTGGTCATTACAACCTGAAGGGCAGAAACTCCTTCTTTTTTATGCATATCAATAGGAATCCCCCTACCGTTATCTTCAACAGTAATGGAATTATCCTCATTGATGGTAACTTTTATATTATCACAGTGTCCTGCAAGGGCCTCATCGATGGAGTTATCAACAACCTCATACACCAAATGATGCAGACCTCTAACACCTGTATCTCCAATATACATAGAGGGTCGCATTCTAACATGCTCCATCCCCTCCAGCGCCTGGATACTATCGGCTGAATAGTTATGTTTCTTAGCTTCTTCGCTCATAAAATATGCTAATTAATTTCGTCTCTTTTGGATAACGAACAAATATACTAATTCGCATATTTTTAACAGGTTCCAACAGCCTTATACCCTTCTAAGTTATCAACAAAAAATGTGGAAAAGCCCGAAATCGAAAATAGGTATTCCCGGTTTCAGGCTTAAAGTATCTCAGGCTGGTAAAATTAAATTTTTACCATCTCTTTTTTCATTCCTGGAGCTACATGGGTTTCATTAGCTCTTCCGCTTGGATCCAGGTCTTTTTGCCATTTCGGGATCCATCTTTTAACCGTTTTGGCAGCCGACTCCTGAGGAAAATGTTTATGAAACAGTTCGCGGTAGAAGTAAGCCTCTTTGGTCGCCGGTGTATTTACCGGGTATTTTAAGGCTGCGGTTTCCATCTGAACATCGCTCACCTGCCTGGAAGCATATTCGATTAGCTGATCGATCCAGTTATAACCAACCCCATCGCTGAACTGTTCTTTCTGCCTCCACAGCACCTCATCTGGTAAAAATGGTCTTTCCGGCGTATCGAAAGCTTTTCTAAGAATATACTTTTCAACCCCATCATAGGTCTTCGGCATTTTCTCCTCCGGAACCATTTCCATAGCTGTCTTTAAAAAGGCTTTATCGAGGAAAGGCACCCTTGCCTCCAATCCATGAGCCATCGTTGATTTATCAGCTCTTAAACAGTCGGCTGTAGCCAGTCTTTTAACCCTTCTAATGGTTTCCTTCTGAAATTCTTCAGCTGAAGGCGCGTTTTTGAAGTACAGGTAGCCTCCAAAGATCTCATCAGAACCTTCTCCGGAAAGCACCACCTTGATCCCTTTTTCAGCAATCGCTTTAGAAAGGAAATACATAGGAGTGCTGGCCCTTATAGAAGTAACATCGTAGGTTTCAAGATGCCATACCAGTTTACTCAAAATCTCGATCCCCTCCTCTACCGTAAAATGAATTTCATGATGCTCAGTTCCCAGGAAATCGGCAACTTTTCTGGCCGCCTTCAGGTCTGGAGCCTCCGGATCCAACCCAATGGAAAAAGAATGAAGCTTTTGCCCGGTCCCTTCGATCAGCCTCGCGGCGATAGAAGAAGTTAATGACGAATCCAGGCCTCCGCTTAACAGAACACCTAAAGGAACATCGGCCATTAGTCTTTTTCGGGTGGCTTCAATTAAACTTTCTCTCAGCTTTTCGAGATCTGCAGGCTTTACGGCCTTTTCAGATTCAAACCACTCCGGAGTATAATATCGTACAAAACCAGTTGAAGGAGTATAATAATGCCCAGGAGGGAAAGTTGAAAATTCCACACAGGTATCGGCAAGCGCCTTCATTTCACTGGCAAACCACATGGCACCGGATTCATCGGTTCCGTAGTAAAGCGGCTTCACCCCTATTGGATCCCTGCCTGCGATAAAATCATCGCCATCTATCACAACGAAGGAGAAAACCCCATCCAGTTTATCAACAAAATCATAGCCATATTTCTCGTACATATGCACGATCACTTCGGAATCTCCGGTAGTTCTGAAACTATGATCCTTTAACTCATTATTTCTAAGGGCCATATGGTTATAGATCTCCCCGTTATGCACCATCCATGCCGAACCAGTTCCCTGGATTGGCTGAATACCGGTTGTAAGATCTACGATTGAAAGGCGTTCATGAGAAAGAACATATCCTTTTTCCGTAATTTTTAATCCGCTTTCATCGGGTCCTCTGTGAGACATTCTTTTTGACAGAGCACTGATTTTGCTCGCTTCGATGTCTTTTCCGATTACTGCTAAAATTCCACACATGACTTATTTGTTTTTAATTACAAGGCAAATATGAACAGATACTTCATTTCATAAAATACAAATTAACTTATAGATTACATAAATAAACAAAAAACCGAATATTAAAACTAAAACTTAAGCGAAGTACTTCAAATACAACCTTACTGCTACCATCTATAAAGACCCATTAAATTTTAACACGGACTTTATCATTTTTTAACAAATAGGACTACAAGCTTCAACTATCTTTAAATAAAATTTTAAAAACAAACAATCAAGACATGAAAAAGCTAATAATAGGTGGCTTTAGCGCCATTTGCTTACTGATTGCCAATCCTGTAAATGCACAGGAAGACCAGGTGAATTTTTCCAAGGAGGAATTAAAATTCTCTAAAATGGACGCCAGCCCTATGGACATGGCCATGTACCGCGACGGGGACGAAGAGGCAGTAGTAAGGGTGATCTATAGCCGACCACAAAAAAGAAACAGAGAGATCTTCGGAAAATTGATTCCTTATGGTGAGGTTTGGAGAACCGGAGCCAATGAAGCTACTGAAATCACTCTCTATAAAGACATGAAAGTTGCAGATGCCAAAATTCCGGCAGGCACTTACACACTTTATACGATTCCAGGAGAAGATGAATGGACTATTATTCTGAACAATAAGATTAACACCTGGGGAGCTTATGAATATTCAGAAAAACAGGATATCGCGAGAATTACTGTACCGGTTAGACAGGCTCCACATACCATCGAATCGCTTTCCATGGCCTTCCATGAAGCAAATAACGGAACTGACCTTGTTATTGGCTGGGATGATCAATTCGTAAAAGTACCTTTTAAGGCAGCCAACTAGTCATTTTAAAGGATATTGAAAATTAAAACGCCCATATGGGCGTTTTTTTATGGGATATTCAGGTATTTATGCGTTTGCAGGGAAACCTTCCATTTTGGGTTTTTCATCACATAATCGACGATAAGAGGGATCATTTTCTCCCGGTTACTCCATTCAGGCTGCAGGTAAAGAATGCAATCTTCACTTACTTTTGCCGCCTGCTCTTCTGCGAATTTAAAATCATGTTTATTGAAAATGATCACCTTTAACTCGTTGGCCTTTGGATAAATCTCTGGAACAGGCAGTTTTATTTTTTTGGGGGAAAGACAAATCCAGTCCCAGGTTCCGGTTAGCTCGTAAGCGCCTGAAGTTTCAATATGAATATCACAGCCCTGTTTCTTTAAATTAACGGTTAATTGAGTCATATCCCAGGTTAATGGCTCTCCACCAGTGATCACCACCGTTTTACTGTACTTCACCGCATTTTCAACAATCTGGCCAATATGGGTTGGCGGATGCACATTAGCATCCCAGCTTTCCTTTACATCACACCAGTGACAGCCAACATCACAACCTCCAATACGAATAAAATAGGCCGCCGTACCTTTATGGTAACCTTCACCCTGAATCGTATAAAACTCTTCCATCAAGGGTAGCATCACCCCTCTGTCTACCAGTTCCTTTGTCTCTTCTGAAATCATAGCCCGCAAAGATACGGAATATCTAACTTCTTTTATCCAGAGCAGCTATTTCAATTAGCTGAGTGGGATTACCTGAAAATCAGGGCATTTTCCACCTGTTGTTTTGCCTTTTCAGGTCTGCTTAAAAACCCATTCATAACTACATATTCAACCTTTCCATCTTTTTTCAAAAAGAAGGTGGCGTTCCTGCCGGGTTCCAGATTTTTTTCCAACTGGAAATTTTCAGAAACCAGGTTTATTGGCATATCTGAAAAGGTCTTTTCAGGAAGATTTTCCATTCTGATATAAGCAACTCCATCCTTAAGCAATTCGACAAGCTTGAGTTCTTCGAGTTCGCTGGAGTCTTTCAGAATTTTAGGATATATCTTTCCAAAATCGAGTTTATAAGCAGAAGCATCGACGGTCTCATAGGCATAACTCGTAGAAAGGTCGCCCTGGTCTATGATCCCGGCGGAATAATAAAATTTCTCATTATTCTCCAAGTCTCTTTCGTAAAGATTGATTCCCAGATCCAACACATAGTTATTACCATTCAATTCATAGTTCACCGCTTCGAGTTTAAGATCAAAGAGCATCCGGTTGTTGTTAGGAATACGCTCGTACTCCTCTATATTTTCCTTTTTAAAACTCCCATTAGAAATACTTTGAAGAGCTGTTAGTATTGTTGCGAAATTAAGTTTACGAATCTGCTGTTTTTCACGATCTCCTGGATAACCTCCGGATTCTATAAGCACTGTGCTGGTGCCCCATTTTTGAATATTATCGCCAAAAGCACGTGGTTCAAAATCATCATTATACCTTCCAACCTGGCCCGGAGCATGTTGCTGAAGCACCTTGTTCATCACCACGATCAGTTTCATCGCATTTCCGCGCACCTCGTTAATATCCTTTTCGTAATTATAGGCAGGAGCCAGGAAAGAAATGGTCGCCGGCTTATCGGTTCGTTCTGCATTATAATACCGGCTTTGATCATGGAGATTAAAACCGAAGTCGGCATCCAGGCTATCTCGAACTCTTTTCAATGTTTTTGCTTCTGGAGACTGCAGCCTGAGCGCATCGCGGTTCACGTCAATACCCAGCGCATTCCTACGAGTGAATTCTTCAGCTCCGTCCGGATTGAGCATTGGCAAAAAATGAACTTTTAAATTTTCAGAAATGGTCTTTACCGTTTGTTCATCTTCTTCTGAATCTAGGTAATTCAGAATATCAAAAATAGCCATGGTGGCGGTAGATTCATCTCCATGCATTTGGGACCAGAGAAAAACATCAATTTCTCCTTTCCCAAAACTGATCAGGTTAAGGCCTCGCCCCTCGATGGATTCCCCAACTTTTTGAACTTCGAATTCCTGTTTGTTCCGATACCGTTCAATTAAGGGCTGAATATCCTGATGCTTGAATCTTCTTTGATCGAGATCAGCGATCTTGTAGTCTTTATATATTTCGTGAAAATTGTCTCCAGCGATTTGTTGAGCCAATAGACTATTGGATAAGAAAAGCCCTAAGAGGAAGACAATCTGAAACTGCTTCATAATTTTTTTCATTGAATAAAATTTTAATTTTCAGTTTTTGAATTCGGTTTTCAGCATAAAAAAAGCCCTGTTTTCACAGGGCTTTAAATTAACTATTTTCTTATTCATCCCAGAAGATAGGATCTAAAAGACTTACATCCGGAACATTGCTTCCGTTACGGCTTTGTTCAGAATCTGGATAAACCAGTCTTACCAGAAACTGTCCGTTAAGCGCAGGATTCAGGTTAGCCGGAACCGTGAAATCTTCATACATATAATCATATCTACGAGCATCGGTCCATGATTCAGGATGCAAAAACATCGCTTTCCATTTTTCACGGAAGATATCATCGATCGTCAAAGCATCTGCCCCTACAGCAACTTCTGGATTGCTTAGATAGGCATCGATCTCTGATTGCTCAACTCCAATTTTACTCATATGAGCGCGAATAGCTTCCAGATAAGCATCATAAGACCTTGCCTTATCAATTGTGAAGGCTGCTTCGGCTTCGATGAATTTCTGCTCAAAATACGTAGCCATAAGAATTGGAGAGAGGGTAGATGAATAATAATCACCTGTTTCCAGTGTAGACCTGGCCCCTTGTTCAGGAGCATTTCCACGCCCCGCACCATTCTCGGTTCCTACATACTCACCCTCATCGGTTGCACCAACCATCAATGGTAATCTGGGATCATCATAACCATAAGTAGTACCATCCATAGCCTGGATAAATTGTTCAGAAATCCATCCACCTAGTAACAGGTTGGCGTTATTGATTGCCACATTTGCCCATGGATTGAACTGCTCTTCAAAATATTCAACCTGAGCATCATCATCGCTACTATCAAAACCGTTGTCGATCGCGGCCAGAACTGCGTTTGGATCATAAGAGCCGGTTTCACTGTAGTGATTCAGATATCTTGCCTTCAGCATATTTCCAAACTTCAGCCAGTTTGAAGCGTCACCTCCATAGATAAAGTCGTCGTTGCCAATAGAAACTTCAGTTTCCTGGGAAAGATTATTGATCCCAGCGTCCAGTAAACCTAAAATTTCAGAATAAAGCTGCGCATCATCATCATAAGATGGGGTAATGGTCGCAAAATTAAAGGCTTCACTATAAGGTACGCCGCCCCAGGCATCTACCGTAAGACCGAGGTTGTAAGCCATTAATATCTGGGCTGCACCCTGATAATGATTCGCACCATCAGCCTCAGCCTGAGCCATTAGGTCACTCAAATCGGTCATGGCGTCATAAAGGCTTGCCCAGGTTCCGTCGTAGCTAACCTCATCCATAATATCTGAAGATGAAGCGGCATTAGGAGACGCCAGGTACTGTACATAATTTGAAGTAAAACTTCCAACCCTGAAGGTATTTTGGGCCGATTCGAAGCTGGTATTCACCATAAGCGCGGCAATAGGAGCTTCGGTTGGGTTATTAGGGTTATCGTTAATATCGAGATAATCATCACAGGAAGTCGTAAAGAGCAGTCCAGCGATAAGTCCGAATTTATATGTTCTAGATAAAATTTTCATATTCAATATTTTTATTTTTTAGAGTCCAAGATTTAGAGTAAAGAACAGGCTTTGTACTCCTGGGTATCCCAGACCTGTAAAACCAACAGCATTTCCTCCGGCACCAGAACTGAAAGATTCAGGATCGAATCCATCCCAGGGAGTATAAAGGATAATATTGTTCGCAGCTACTGAAACTCTAGCTGTTTCAAAAGGCGTCTTACCTAAAATGCTTTCCTGAAAATTATATCCTAGGCTGATATTCCTCAATTTGATAAAAGAAGCATCCTGAACGAAGTTTTCACTTACTCCTCTATAAACGTTACGGTAAAAACCTGCTCCGTAGTCACGGCCATCAGGTCCTTGTCCCTGACCTAACCAAACCTGCTGATTGTTAGGACTACCATCTTCCAGCACCCCATCGAATACGATTGTTTCATTTCGGTTCAGGGTATACTCAGCGATACCAAATGCCGAGAAAAAGTTGTCATACTGGTTATACTGTTCAACCCCTGTTCTGAAATCAATCAGGAAGCTGAAGTCAAAATTAAAGAAACTGAAATCGTTCTTTAAACCTCCAATCCAGTCTGGAGTAACATTTCCAAGTACCAACTGATCTCTATTAATAACCGGGAAACCATCTGCTCCAATCACGATTGGAAGCCCTTCGTTAAGGAAGATACTATTAGGATCTGCGTTATATCGAGCATAACTTCTTCCAAAGAGGTTACCGTAAGCCTCTCCTTCAATAAGCTTCATGGTAACCGAACTTCCTGCATATCCAAACTGGCTTCCTACTACGATCTCCTCGATCCCTTCACGAATATTTACCACCTCGTTCTGGTTGTAGGCTGCGTTCAGGGAAATATCCCACCTGAAGTTTTCATTCCTGATTGGCGTACCCTTCAGAATAAATTCAACCCCCTGGTTTTCAATTTCTCCAGCATTAGTTACAAAGGTAGAGAAACCTGCGGTTTCTGAAACCGGTACAGGGATGATCTGATCTTTACTATTCGATTTATACCAGGTGATATCCAGACCTAATCGGTTTTCAAAGAATCTTAGATCAGCACCAACTTCTATAGAGGTTGTTTCTTCCGGCTTCAGTTCAAGATCTCCGAATCTGTCGAATCTGGAGAATCCTACCTGCCCGTTCAATGGATAGATCCCAGGAGAAGAATAGGTTTGCCCGATCAAATACGGATCGGTATCCTTACCTACCTGCGCCCATGAAGCACGTAATTTTCCGAAGGTAAACCAGTCGCCCGGATCAAAGCTTTCAGTAAATACATATCCAAGGTTTACAGATGGATAGAAAAAGGAATTATTATCCAACGGAAGAGTCGACGTCCAGTCATTTCTACCAGTTATATTAAGGAATAACATATCGTCATAAGACAGCATCAGGTCTCCGTAAAGACCTACCAGTCTTTTCTTTCTTTTGAATTGCGAATTAGAGATCTGGCTGGTATAACTTAGATCATAAAAATTAGGGATCACGAAGTTACTACCGCTGGCATCTACTCGCTCATAATCTCTTTCAAAAACATCATTACCCACTCTTAAAGTAGTATTGAACTTTTCTGTCCAGTCATTCTTGAAAGTCACGAAGAAGTTCGAGTTGATGTCCCGGCTATTGATGCGGGTTTCGTTGATAAATCCAGTACTGCTCAACGGATTTTCTCCATCGATTCCCATTGGACCAGGAGTGATTTCTGTTCTTTTATCGCTATAGTAATCTGTACCAATTAAATAGGTGATATCCAGGAATTCCCATGGGCTGTAGGTAAACCTCAAACTTCCAATGGTACGGTTCACCTGGTCTTCGAAAGTACTGAAACGAGCATCGTAGATCGGGTTGGTATTCCCATAGGTTTTCATGGTACCATCCTCATTGATATAATCGGTTACATCATGGTTTGGAGCCCAGTAAACCAAACGCTCCATGAATCGGTCATGAGGAACACGATTCCCACCAGATACCGTGTAATTTATATTTCCTGAGAATCTGAACTTATCGCTCATTTTCACTTCACCACTCAATTTAGCTGAAGTTCTGTCCCATTCACTGAAAGGCATGATACCTTCATGATCCAGTCTGCCTAAGGAACCGTAAAAAGTTGCAGTTTCACTACCACCTGAAACACTAAGTGTATTGTCGGTTTGAACACCGGTTCTCATGGCGTCCTCCCAGATATTATAGAAACGCACATCGGGATCTATTTGATTGATCTCTTCCATAGATGGACCCCAGTTAGGCCAGAAAGAATCTGCATCATATTCACCGGAAAAACCCTGCCCGTACGTTTCCTGGAATTCAGGATAGCGGTTCACGTCTTCAAAACCTACCGATGAGTTAAGATTGATTCGTACGTCTCCTGCCTTTCCTTTTTTGGTAGTAATGATCACCGCACCGTTTGCTGCTCTCACCCCGTATAGCGCTGTTGCCGCCGCACCTTTAAGAATGTTCAGTGATTCAATATCATTTGGGTTAAGATCGGCAGCCCTGTTGGTAAGCCCCCTTGGAGTTCCGCCAGATTCGGTGGTAGAGTTATCGATCGGCACACCGTCGATCACGAAAAGCGGCTGGTTATCGGCATTCGGATCCAGTGAGTTCACCCCACGAATGATGATACGAGCACTCTGACCTGGCGCACCACCTGAATTGGTGATCTGCACCCCGGCAGCCTGGCCTTGGAGAGCACTTACCACGTTATTCTGTTTGGTTTGGGTGATCTCTTCGGCTGAAACCTCCTGAACCGCATAACCCAGCGATTTCTTTTCCTGTTCTATACCGAACGAAGTTACCACCACTTCATCGAGGCTTTGAAGATCGGGCACCAGAGCCACGTCCAGCGTGTTTTGTTGTGCAATTGTAATTTCGCGGGATTCAAAACCCATTGATGAAAACATTAATACTTCACCTGTACTAACGTCTATTGTGTAATTACCATCAAAATCGGTTACCGTTCCACGGTTAGTGTCCTTAACCTGCACGGTTACTCCAGGTAAGGGCATCCCATCTTCAGAAGAGGTCACAGTACCAGAAACCGAACGTTCCTGGGCAAAGCCCTCAGACACCTGAATAACCGCCAGAATTAGTAAAAAAATAATTTTGTTTTTCATTCTTTAGTTGTTATTGATTATCGATTGACTTTAAATATAAAGAAAAAGTTTTCACAAACTCTTAAGATTTTACATTAACGTATGTACTTTTATTAAATTATAAGTCAACCTACTATATTTATAAAAATTTTATTTATATAATGCATCTAAATTCCAAACATTTTAAAAGTAACTTTTCTGTATTAGGTCTATTTTTCCTGGCATTTATAATATCCACCTCTTGTTCATCGATTAAAAGAACGAATAAGGAAATAGAGAAAGACCTGATTACTACTTCGGTTTTTGAAAAGGGTTTTGCCGGTCTGGCGGTGTACGACCCGGTAAAGAACAAAATGATCTATGAATATAATGCCGATAAATACTTCACCCCGGCTTCCAACACCAAACTATTTACCTTTTATGCAGGTTTAAAAATGCTGGGCGATTCTATTCCAGCACTGAAATATTTGCAAAAACAGGACTCCCTGATTTTTAAAGCTACCGGCGACCCTTCCCTGCTGAATCCAAATCTTCCTGAATCGAAGGTGATCGAATTCCTTTCAGAGGCTGAGCAAGACCTGTACTATATTGCTCCTGTTTATACCGAAAAGTATTTTGGGCCTGGCTGGTCGTGGGATGACTATAATTATTCCTATTCTTCGGAAAGGACTCCCATGCCTATATACGGTAACAATATTACTTTCGAATTTGACGACAATTCAGATTTTGAAGTGATGCCAGCTATATTTAAAGATTCAGTAACCATTTCCACTAATGGGAATGAGGCATCTTTAAGACGCGAGATGACTTCAAACAGGTTCAGGATGAACAGAGGCTACACCAGCCGAAGCAGGGAAATCCCGCTAAAATATTCTGACGTCACCTTCACCAGGTTATTGTCTGATACCATTAAAAAAGATATTACCATCCTAAAGAAGTATTCTTCGAATGAGGATTTCAAAACGCTCTATAGCATCCCGGCAGACAGCGTTTATAAAAAAATGCTGGAAGATTCTGATAACTTCATAGCTGAACAAATATTGCTGATGGCTTCCGGTAGCATTTCAGATAGCCTGAAGACCGAGATCACTATAAACTATATGGAAGAGAATCATCTGCAAGACCTGCCAGACGAACCTGTGTGGAGGGACGGATCGGGACTTTCAAGGTACAACCTTTTTACTCCAAGAAGCATGGTAAAACTTCTTGAAAAAATCCGGGCTGAATTACCCCAGGAACATCTTTTCAGTTTAATGGCGACCGGAGGCAAATCTGGTACCCTTAAAAATTATTACAAGGCAGAGGAACCTTACATTTTTGCTAAAACCGGCACCCTTAGTAATAACCACAGTCTAAGTGGTTATCTGAAAACAAAATCGGGAAAAACACTCATTTTCAGTTTTATGAACAGCAACTACACCATTCCTACTTCAGAACTCAAGGCGGGTATGGAAAAGATCCTCGAAAACATCAGGGATAATTATTAAGTTTATCAAAACTTCAGCATGCAACGAAGAAAATTTATTCAAAATATAGGAATAGGCAGTTTAGCCTTTCCAATCAGCTCATTCAATACTTCAGAAATTCTGAAAAATCAAAATTCAGAAGAGGAACTCCTAATTCCATCCAGTCTCAGGGAAGGTGATACGATTGGAATCGTGAGTCCTGCCAGCGCGATCTTCGAAACCGAACCTTATGAGGTGGCTCGTGAAACTTTTGAAGCCATGGGCTTAAAAGTCAAATTTGGTCAGTTTACCTCAAACAGGTACGGACATTTAGCGGGCACAGATGAAGAACGTGCTGAAGAGCTGAACGACATGTTTAGAAACCAGGACGTAAAAGCCATTATTGCGCTTAGAGGTGGCTCCGGATCTGCTAGAATTCTGGATAAACTGGATTATGAAGCGATACGGAATAATCCCAAAATTTTCGCAGGTTATAGCGATATCACAGCCCTTCACCTGGCTATCTTCAAGAAGACTGGCCTGGTCACCTTTCACAGCCCGGTAGCGGTGTCTACCTGGAATTCATTTAGTTACGACTATTTCAAAAAACTATTATTCGACGGAGAGCAGATCAGTTATGAAAATCCGCAGGAGAAAGGAGATAACCTGGCGATCACTAAAAACAGGATCAGAACCATCACTCCCGGAAAAGCAAGCGGACAACTGCTCGGCGGAAACCTGTCGGTGATGACCGGTATCATGGGATCTGACTATTTTCCTGAGGACTGGAAAGGCAAGATTCTATACCTGGAAGATGTGGGCGAAAAGATCTATGCCGTAGACCGGATGATGTCGCAACTTTATCTCGGTGGTGTTTTTGAGCAAATAAGCGGTTTTGTCTTTGGGAAATGCAGTGATTGTGATCCCGGCGGCAGCGGCTATGGCTCACTCACCCTTGAAGAAGTGATCGATCATTATATCAAACCACTAGGAATCCCGGCCTATTCAGGTGCCATGATCGGTCATATAGATGATAATGCTACTATTCCGAATGGAATACAGGCTGAGATCGATGCCGAAAAAGGCAGCATTAAGCTTCTTCAAAACCCCACAATATAAATTATTCCTTGGCTTTCTTTTTCAATTCATACTCATAGATCTGGCGTCCCATTTCAGCAATAAATGGGATTCCTTTTTGGTCATATTCGTAAACGCCATCGTTAAAAATTTCGTTTTCATTCACCAGCAAAGTCGCTGTTAAAATGAATTCCACCTTGTTCTCTTCATCATGGATATAGGCGTTATCGGTAAGGGTACCATAGGCGTAACCTACCTTATTATAGATCTTCACCTTTGAATTTATGGGATCCTCGGAATCACCGAACATAAAAAACTTTCCAAAGCTATCGTAATATTCAGCGCGATCATAGCCTTCTTTATATGGATAGGCAGCCATCTTTTCCTTCAGATAAGCCAAATCATCCTTATTGAGATCAAAACGTTCTGATTCCTGGTAAACTTCAGGAAAGAACAGGCGTTTCATCAATTCATGCTGAGTTCTTAACGGGAAATAATTTTTGAGAGAAAAATCAAATGCACCCTGATGCAGACTATCGTTTGCCATATATCCTACTCCTTTTGTAATGAAACCCATTTCCAATGGCCTGGCTTCCCTATTTACGGTAACAGGCATTTCATACTTCCCGTTTTTCAGTTCAAAGCTCATTTTTTGAGTAATCAGATCGCGAGAGCGGTCACCGGCAAATCGATGGGAGATCCTCACCGGCTTGAGTCCCTTTTCCTCTAATTTGGCATTGATATAGTCCTGGCCCAGGAATTCAAAAAGCCGGTTATAGGCTTCATTATCACTTACCGCAAAAACCTGGCGAATATCATCGGCTATGCTATGCTTTAGGCTATCGCCTTCGATCGAATATGACGTATTTCGATCTAATTCTGAATTCATTTCCTTAAGTTTTTCCAGGGCAAGGATCGCTACTGGTAATTTGACAGTGCTGGCCGGATAGAAATAGGAACTATCGGCAACCCTAAATGTCATTTCCTGAAATTCGGGCTTACCCGATTCATTTCTTGTAACTGAAGTATACAGGATCTGCAATTCATATTTAGAAGGATTGCTTAGCACTTCTTCCACGACAGTATCCTGAGATTTTGAAATCATCTCCACCAGCTTATTCTGGGCAGTTACTGAAAAGCTTAAAATAAGTAGTAATAGAAAGTTTATTTTTTTCATAATGGTACAGGCTTAATCAAATATATTCAATTTGAGGGATTAACATATTTTGAACCACAAAATTTTCAATCTTCCGGCTTTTTAGCAATTTTATAATAAATTAGCTTTTGATGGAAAACACGGAAAAATTCACAAGGGTCATTCAGGAAGGCTATACCACCAGGGGCGAAAGTATCTACCTCGGTGCCGGGATGATCAACGGTGACGTAATACCCGAAGCAAGGGTGAAATTACCCCTTAAAACCCTAAACAGGCATGGCCTGATAGCTGGCGCTACGGGTACTGGAAAATCCAAAACCCTGCAGATCATCGCCGAAAATCTTTCAGATCATGGGGTTCCTGTACTATTGATGGATATTAAAGGCGACCTGAGTGGGGTGGCAAAAGCTTCGGAAGGAGCCGATTTTATAAATAAACGCCATCAAAGCCTTCAATTTCCTTTTGAGCCAAAAGCTTCACCGGTGGAGATGCTTAGCCTTTCTGAACAACCCGGAGTAAGGCTTAGAGCTACGGTTAGTGAATTCGGCCCTGTACTGTTATCCAGAATTCTGGATCTTTCAGACACCCAGACAGGAATAATGGCCATTATCTTCAAATATTGTGACGATAAGAAACTACCCTTACTGGACCTGAAAGACCTTAAAAAGATCCTTCAGTATTCAACTGAAGAAGGCAAGGAAGATTTTGAAAAGGAATATGGCCGTATCTCTTCTGCTTCTACTGGCGCGATCCTGCGAAAGATCGTGGCTCTGGAACAGCAGGGTGCCGATCTTTTTTTTGGTGAGCGATCTTTCGAGGTACAGGATCTGCTTCGAAAAAATGCTGAAGGAAAAGCCTTTATCAATATACTAAGGCTTACCGACATCCAGGACCGGCCAAAACTGTTCTCAACTTTTATGCTGAGCCTGCTCGCAGAGATCTACAGTACATTTCCGGAACGAGGGGATCTCGAAAAGCCGGAACTGGTTCTATTTATAGATGAAGCCCACCTGATTTTCGAGGAAGCTTCAGATGCTCTTCTGGACCAGATAGAAAGCATCGTGAAATTAATTCGTTCAAAAGGGGTCGGGATCTTTTTTGTGACCCAAAACCCGGCTGATATTCCGGAGGAAGTACTGGGTCAATTAGGCCTAAAAGTTCAGCATGCCTTAAGAGCCTTCACGGCAAAAGACCGAAAGGCTATTAAACTGGCGGCGGAAAATTATCCCATTTCAGAATTTTACGATACCAAAAATATGCTCACAGCGTTAGGTATCGGTGAAGCTCTCGTATCGGCACTGGATGAGAAAGGACGACCAGCTCCGCTTGTCGCGACCATGTTAAGAGCACCGGTGAGCCGAATGGATATTTTAACGCCGGCTGAGCTGGACGAACTCATTCGAAACTCCAACCTTGCAAATAAATATAACGACCAGCCAGACAGGGAAAGCGCCTATGAGATCCTGAACCGGAAGATTGAAATAGCCGAAGAAAAAGAGGCGAAGCAAAAAGCTGAACAAGAACGAAAAGAAGTGATGAAAACCAGTTCCCGTAGAAAAACTTCAACCACCGAAGGAGCTGTAATAAAAGTATTGACCAGCGCAACCTTTATTAGAGGAGTGCTGGGAATTTTAAATAAAGTTTTAAAATAAAAACACCCTAATTTTAACATGTACAAAAGAACCTTATTCACCCTTGGGCTGTTGGCAAGTCTTGCCGCCTGTACCAGTGATGAAGAAAATCCTTTTTTAATTTCATCCAGCCAGGTAGGCCCTTTGAATAAAAATGTAAGGATCAACCAGCTGGATTCCATTTTCAAGCAGGACAGCATCGTAAGACAAACCAGCGGACCCGAACAATTACGGTCTACCGATGAGATCAAGATCTTTGACCGCGATGGAAATGCACTTTTAAGCCTGGAACCCTTACAGGAATTCGATTCTACCAGCACCATTGGTTACATCAGGATTCTTGACCCAAGATTCGAAACTAAAAGTGGGCTTAGCGTCCAGAGTACTTTTAAAGATATCGTTGAAAATTACACCATCTCAAGGATAGAGAACACCATTAACTCGGCTGTTATCTTCCTTGACGAGATCAATGCATACGTAACTATCGACAAGAATCAGCTCCCTACCAGCCTTAGATATGACACCGATAGCAAAATTATGGCCTCTCAAATACCTGATGATGCCAAGATCAAATACTTTATGATCTACTGGAATTAAAAACCCGCACAGCAAGCCAATACCGCCGGAATTGATTCAAAACTTGGATGAATTCCGGCGGTTTTTTTATGCTCTATTCTCCTTGAATTCTAAAAATATTTTAAAAATTAAGTTTTGCAAGGCTTTTTTGCAGTAGTTGGGTTAATAGTGGTCAAAGCTATTAAAATCGGCACCTTGGGAGTGTTTTGGACTTATAAAGGAATTCAGAAAATACTGGTAAAGTTTGTTAATTAAAATCGGCAGATTCATTCTTTAGCTAATTTTAGATCATAACCAATACTTATTGTGATGATTAAAATCTTAGCACTTGTTATGACCATTGGTGGCGCGA
Organism: Christiangramia bathymodioli; assembly: GCA_009735695.1. Taxonomy (GTDB): domain Bacteria; phylum Bacteroidota; class Bacteroidia; order Flavobacteriales; family Flavobacteriaceae; genus Christiangramia; species Christiangramia bathymodioli. Next base: position 155,577 of record SRSL01000004.1, on the reverse strand, counting down.
TCGCACTGGTGATGGGAGTACTTGGAATTTTTGGAAGCGTGGCCCTGATGCTTAGTCCATGGGCGGTTAGCATTCTTGGATTCATCTTCTTTATCTCAGGAATATCCATGCTGAAGTATCGCAAGGACACCGATGAAGTCCAGGCTCAGCGAACGAATCCTTAAAAACGGAAATAAAAAAAGGGACGCAAGAGCGTCCCTTTTTACTTGGCTAGGTTGAATTAATCTACATTATCATGTAGAAAAGAATTGTTGGTTCTGAAGTGCAGTTCGTTGTTCTCATCCTGCTCGATACTGGTACGGGACAGCTTGCTTTCTCCCGGCCTTGAGTTATCAAGCTCGATTCCTGCCCTTTTATAGGCTGGCTGCTTTTCGATCTCATCGATTTGAGCAGAACTGCTTCTGAACTTATAATTGAATTCCTTCATTTTCGCTTTTCGCTCTGCAGTTCTTTTACGAACCACTTCTGAAGAAATAGGATTATCAAAAGGGTTATCGTTTTCAGATGGGTTGGATTCAGGCTTAGGTTCTACTGTTTTTTGCTTGAATTCAATGGTCTCATCCTTAGGCTCTTCTTTCTTTGGAGCCTTGGATTGTTCCAGTTTCTGTTCCATTTCCATATAATCATCAAGACTGTAACGCTTGATGCCCTGGGTAGAACTTTCGGTTACCGGAATAATCTCGACAGGCTCGTTCACCTTGATATCCTTAGCCTTCTTCTCCTCATCTTCTAACTGGAATCTCTTTACTTCCTCCTCTTTCTTCGGCTTTTGTTCTTCGGTATTATTGTTAGCAGGCATATCAAAAGTAAACATGAACTGTTCTTCTTTCTCCACGCGTACCTCTTCAGGCTCATTCACCTCCATGTTCCTCGCCTGTTCGCTGGTATCGTTGATGATGAAATCATCAGGATTCACTTCTTCAAAGCTTACATTCAGGTCTCTGGCATATTCAGGTGTATGTAAAGGATCCACCTCCCTTTTTGCCTCTTTTCTCACCTCCTGGATCTCCTCTTCGGTCTCATCCAGAGTATGAACGATCTTCTCCTCTTTTTGAGGCTCCTCAAATTGCAGTTCATTTTTAGACTGATTGTTGCTTATGGGAGTATCTAGAGTCTTGGAGATTGGAGCCGATTTTGGAGACAGGTCATGCTCTGCCTTTTGCTCGTCTTCCAGGGTATGAATGATCTTTTTAGTTTCGGTATTCGTGATCTCGTTCTGCTGTTCCACATCGAAACCAGTAGCGATAATGGTTACAGCAATAGCATCTTCTAAAGCCTCATCTTCACCCACACCCATTATGATGTTGGCACTGTGACCGGCTTCAGCCTGAATATGATCGTTGATCTCTCCAATTTCATCAATAGTGATCTCTTCATTACCAGAAACGATGAGCAGTAATACGTTCTTGGCACCAGTGATCTTATTGTCGTTCAATAACGGAGAGTCCAGAGCTTTCATGATCGCATCGGTTGCACGGTTGGCTCCTGAGGCCTGTGCAGATCCCATGATCGCGGTTCCCGAATTGCTTAAAACGGTCTTCGCATCGCGCAAGTCAATGTTCTGGGTATAGTGATGCGTAATTACTTCGGCAATTCCCCTGGAAGCAGTGGCCAGCACTTCATCAGCTTTGGAGAATCCGGCCTTGAAGCCAAGGTTTCCGTATACTTCTCTTAGTTTATTATTATTGATAACGATGAGCGAGTCTACATGTTTTCGAAGCCTTTCTACCCCAAGCTGGGCCTGTTCGTTACGGTTTCTACCTTCGAACATAAAAGGAATGGTAACGATACCCACGGTAAGGATATCGAGTTCCTTGGCCTGTTTGGCAATGATCGGTGCGGCTCCGGTTCCTGTTCCGCCACCCATTCCAGCGGTGATGAATACCATCTTGGTATTGGAATCCAGCATCTGCTTGATCTCCTCAAAACTTTCCACAGCGGCCTTTTCACCAATTTCCGGGTTAGCTCCTGCTCCAAGACCTTCGGTAAGGGTCACCCCTAACTGGATCTTATTTGGAACCGGACTGTTCTCAAGGGCCTGAGAATCGGTATTACACACGACGAAATCTACTCCCTTGATCCCTAACTGGAACATGTGGTTAATGGCATTGCTTCCTCCTCCGCCAACTCCAATCACTTTGATGACGTTCGATTGATTCTTCGGTAAATCGAAAGAGATGTCTCCAAATTCTGTACTGCTCATATACTCTGTTTTACTGGTTGTATTGTAATTACTCTGCGTTATCTAAAAAATCTTTGAATTTCTCGGCCCACTTATCAAAAATACTCTTGCGGGCGACTCTTTTCGAGGTGGTTTCTTCCTCCTCCTGGTCCATGTGCTCTTCTGAATGTTCTTCAGTACTTTCTTCTGAATTCGATTCTGAAAGCACCGCTTCTTCCTGGAACCTGGATTTGCCTTTTTCCAGGCTGTTCATCACCAATCCCACTGCCGTGGCATATACAGGGCTGGTGGTTTCTGAATCGTTCGTACCCGCCAAGTGCTCGTTAGGAAAACCTATTCGAGTATCCATCCCGGTGATATATTCGGCCAGCTGTTTTAAATGCTTCAGCTGGGCGCCACCTCCTGTAAGTACCAGACCGGCGATTAATTTTTTCTTCTGCTCATCATGACCGTAGTTCTTGATCTCCAGGTAAACCTGTTCAATGATCTCTACTACTCGTGCATGAATAATCTTGGAAAGGTTCTTCAGGGTGATCTCCTTAGGTTCCCTTCCGCGTAAACCAGGAATCGAAACGATCTCGTTATCCTTGTTCTCCCCCGGCCAGGCTGAACCGAATTTGATCTTCAGCAATTCTGCCTGCTTTTCGATGATCGAACAACCTTCCTTAATATCCTCGGTGATCACATTTCCGCCGAAAGGAATTACAGCCGTATGACGGATGATCCCATCTTTGAAAATGGCAAGATCGGTAGTTCCACCACCTATATCGATAAGGGCCACACCGGCCTCTTTTTCTTCCTGACTCAAAACTGCATTTGCTGAAGCCAACGGCTCCAGGGTTACAGCTGAAAGTTCCAGTCCGGCGCTTTTTACACACCGTCCGATATTCCTGATTGACGAAACCTGGCCCACCACCACGTGGAAATTGGCCTCCAGCCTGCCTCCATACATCCCTATCGGTTCTTTTATCTCGGCCTGCCCGTCCACTTTAAATTCCTGCGGAAGCACATGAATGATCTCCTCTCCCGGAAGCATTACCAGCTTATGAACCTGGTTGCACAGGCTATGAATATCATCGGCGTCGATCACCTCCTCTGGATTTGGCCGGGTTATATAATCACTATGCTGAAGGCTACGAATATGCTGCCCTGCAATTCCAACTACAACTTCACTGATCTTAAGACCGCTGTCGGCCTCTGCTTCCTGTATTGCCTGCTGAATAGACTGGATGGTTTGTGTGATATTATTCACCACACCCCTGTGCACGCCAAGAGATTTGGATTTTCCAATCCCAATGATCTCGACCTTGCCGTACTCGTTCTTGCGACCTATCATGGCCACAATCTTAGTTGTTCCAATATCTAATCCTACTGCAATATCGTTATGCTCCATAAACTATTTTTTCGTGCAAACAACCTGGTCTCCAAATTGTAAGTTCACTTTTTTGTAGGTATCTAATTTTTTGTCTTTCTGTGCCTTTTTATAGAATGCCTTGAAATTGTTGAATTTCAAAGCCACATTGCTCGAATCTCCGAAATAGACCTTAAAATCCTGTTCTCTAAGATCCAGCAAATAGGTATCCCCCCTTAGTCTGCTTATCCCGGTTACGTGTCGGGTTAAGAATTCATCCTGCATGATAGACTTAACTACCGGATAAGCCTTTCTTATATTCTTCCCATCAAACCCGAACAGCAAGGGTACTCTAGCCGAATAAAATGGCGAAAGTGGCATGATCTCTCCGTTTGCGTCTAAATAGTACGAGGAATTCCCAACCACTCTCCCGATAGGCTTCCTTTGACTGACCCTCGCATTCAGTTTTCCATCAAGTGAGAGAAAAACCTCTGCGTTTTCGATCATATCATGCTCATTTAGCCTGGCTTCGAGCCTATTCAAATCTAAAGTTTCTTTATCTATACCTGAGGCGGAGCCGTTTTTTTGTATTAACAACTTATCAACCACTTCCTCAGTCACATAGAGGTTTTCACCCTCGGTAAACCTCACACTTACTTCGCTAATTTCCCGTGCTTTATGACGCTTTTCAGCAAAACCGTAAAGCAGGCCAACAATTGCCAGAAGAACGAAAGCCTTTATGTAACCTAAACTACGCTTCATTCAAAAGGGCGTTTTTGACTTTTTCTACTTCCTCTCCTATGTCTCCAGCGCCCATCATTACTAGCACTTCAGCTTCTGAAGATTTCATTTTCTCCACGAGATCTTCTTTAGAAATAAGTGCCTTTTCGGGATTGGAGATCATATCCAGCAACCAGGCTGAAGAAATGCCTTCTAGGGGTAGTTCTCTGGCAGGATAAATATCCAGCAGAAGGATCTTATCAAATTTTGATAAGCTGGAGGCAAAATCTTCAGCGAAGTCACGGGTACGGCTAAACAAGTGGGGTTGAAAAACCGCTAGTACTTTTTTGTTGGGATACATTTCTCGAACGGCCTGGTGCACCGCATCGATCTCCCGGGGATGATGTGCATAATCATCGATCAGCACCAGTCCCTCGGTTTTGATTTTATAGGTGAATCTACGCTTTACACCTTTAAAGGAATATAAAGCCCTGGCCAGGCCATCGGTTGGGGAGCCGAAATCTATAGCCATCGCCAGGGCAGTTATAGCATTTAGCAAGTTGTGTTTGCCGGGTAGATTAAATCTTAAATCTTCAATGGTCGAGGCAGGTGTCCTTAAGTCGAACACATAAGTGCCATCCTCGATCCTGATATTGTATGCTGAATAATTACTCTCATCATTTATGCCAATTGTGACACCATCGAGAGGTAATCCGTTTTTTATATAAAGTTTTCCTTTTTTATCTATTCTTGCAGCAAAGTCCCTGAAGGTTTTTTCTAGTTCCCCCTTACTTCCATAAATATCCAGATGGTCTGCATCCATCGAATTAATCGCGGCAAGATTTGGGGAAAGATTGAGGAATGAACGGTCAAATTCGTCCGCTTCTACCACAATTACCTCATCGCCCTGCATGATCAGGTTAGACTGAATATCTTCACTGATCCCTCCGAGGAAAGCGGTCACTTTTGCACCAGTTTCCTTCAGAAGGTGACCCAGAATGGCAGTGGTTGTGGTCTTGCCGTGAGTTCCCGCCACAGCAAGCGTGTATTTATGGTCGGTGACCATCCCAAGTAGCCGGGCACGTTTCACGATCTCAAAACTTTCCGCCTTTAAATAGTTGAATTGCTGGTGATCTTTGGGTATCGCAGGGGTATACACCACCAGGCTTTTTTCAGGATTTTCCAGAATTCGCTTCGGAATAGCATCAACAGAATCGGTATAATTCAGCTCGATGCCCTCTTCTTCCAATTTTTTAGTCAATTCAGAAGGAGTACGGTCATAACCAGCCACAAACTTAGCCTGCGCATTGAAGTAGCGCGCAAGCGCACTCATGCCAATCCCACCTATCCCGATGAAATACAGATTTTGTATGTGGTCCAGTTTATTCACTATTTTCTTCTCTTTTCTACTAATTTTTCTACCTCATCCACGATATCTGAAGTCGCATTAGGTAGCGCGAGTTTCTTGATATTCGACGCGAAGCGCGCAAGACGCTTTTCATCCTCTAGCAAGCTAAAAAAACACGGATCGAAAGTTTCAGTCAGTTCATCTTCAGTAATGGTCAATCCCGCATCATGTTCGGTAACCGCCATGGCATTTTTCGCCTGGTGGTTTTCAGCAACATTAGGAGAAGGTATAAACACGACTGGTTTCCCAACGATGCAAAGCTCGGATACACTTCCGGCCCCGGCGCGTGAAATGATCACATCTGCGGCGGCATAGGCCAGATCCATCCTGTTGATGAATTCCTTAGTCCTCACATTTTTGGACTCATATTTTTTGTACTCCTCGTAATATAATTTCCCTATTTGCCAGATCAACTGAACATTCTCCTGCTCAAACTTTTTCAGATAGGTTTCTACCAGTTTATTGATCCTTCTCGCTCCAAGGCTTCCACCAAGAACCAGAACAGTTTTCCTGTCTTTTGAAAGATTGAAATGCTGAATAGCCTCTTCTCTTAGCTCATTCACATTCAACAGATCCTGTCTTACCGGGTTACCGGTAATGATGGTTTTTTCAGCAGGAAAAACATTTTTCACTTTCTCATAGGCCGCACAAATAGTATCGGCATATTTTGCCAGGATGCGATTGGTGATCCCGGGAATGGAATTCTGTTCCTGAATAAGGGTAGGAATTCCTTTGGAGATAGCCACTCTTAAAAGCGGGCCACTCGCAAAGCCTCCGGTACCAATCACCACATCTGGCGTAAATCTTTTTATGATCTTCCTTGATTTTGAAAGGCTACTCATCAACTTAAACGGAAACGCAAAATTTTTCAGGCTGAAAGAACGGTCAATCCCGCTGATCCATAATCCCTCAATCTCATAGCCGGCTTGCGGCACTTTCTCCATTTCCATACGGTCTTTAGCACCAACAAAAAGGATCTCCGCATCGGGATTCCTTCTTTTTATTTCATCGGCTATAGCTATGGCCGGGTAAATATGCCCGCCTGTTCCACCACCAGATAATATGACGCGTAAACCGTTTTTCATATCGCTTCGCTCAGGATGTCTAGAGGATTTTCCTCATCGGCATCCAGTTCTTTATTTTCAGATTCTTTGATCTCTTCTCTCTTTGCACTTACGCTCAGGATTATTCCAAGTGCAATACAGGTCATCCAGATAGAAGTTCCACCACTACTAACCAACGGCAGGGTTTGCCCGGTTACCGGAAATAATTCCACGGCCACGCCCATATTGATGAGCGCCTGGAAAACCACCGGCAAACCGACTCCCATCACCACCAGTTTTCCGAAGACGGTATTGGCCTTTGTAGCCACGATCACTATTCGGAACAACAACATCAGGTAGGCCAGCATCACTCCGAAGCCGCCAACCAGTCCCATTTCTTCAACGATTATCGCGTAGATAAAGTCGGAAGAAGACTGTGGTAAAAAATTTCTCTGAACGCTTTTTCCAATTCCCATTCCGGCAATTCCGCCACGTGCAATGGCGGTTTTTGCTCGTTCTACCTGGTATTGCTCCTGGCCTTCCTCGTCATCGAAAAAGGTTTCTATTCGGCTGCTCCAGGTATCCACCCTGTTAGGAAGAAGGCCTGGAAATGCTTTAGCGGTCAGGATAAAAATGCTCAGCATCACAATCCCAACTCCAAGTATGGCCGCCAGATATTTTATGGGGTATCCACCTAAGAACATCAGCACCAGGGTCATAGCGAAAATGATAGCTGTAGTGGAAAAATTGGCCGGCAAAATTAGCACTAAAACAGCAAAAACAGGCAACCAAAGCGGAAGAATTGTTTCCTTAAAAGTGACCGTTTTTTCGGTGATTTTAGACAAGTACCTGGCAACGTACACCATAAGCACCACTGCCGCCAGTGTAGAAGATTGAAAAGAAACGTTCAGCACCGGGATCTGTATCCAGCGACTGGCATAGGCACCTTCTATGGTAGTTCCCTGGGCGATCGTAAATATGAGCAAAACGATCACCACCGGAAGCAATAATATCGAGATCCCCCTGAAGTAATGATACGGAATCTTATGCACAGCAAAAAGGACACAGAAGCCCAACAGCAGGTGAAAAAAGTGCATGACAAGATACCCGGTCGTGCTCCCATCACCGTGCAAATAAGCAAGGTTACTACTGGCACTGTAGACCGGCAAAAATGAAAAAATCGCCAACAGTCCGGCTACCGCCCAGATCACCTTGTCTCCTTTTAGATTTGCAAAAAGATTGCTCATTTACTATTTCCGTTTTCGTCAAGCTGTCCCGTTACTTCGGGAGGATCTATTTTTTTGCAGACCTCACAGGTTTTTAAAACCTATGAGGTCTAGTCTCTTTATAAATTTCTTACCGCTTCTTTAAACTGTCTTCCGCGGTCCTCATAATTCTCAAAAAGATCGAAACTCGCGCAGGCTGGAGATAACAACACATTATCACCTTTATCGGCCAACCTGTAAGCCATTTGAACCGCTTCGTTCATCGAGGTAGTTTCCACCAGGGTTTCCACGATATTCCCGAAAGAGGCCTTAATCTTCTCATTATCTACTCCAAGGCAGATGATGGCCTTCACCTTTTCATTAACCAAAGGCAACAGGTCATCATACACATTGCCTTTATCAACACCTCCAAGGATCCATACGGTTTCAGACTCCATGCTTTCCAGGGCATAGTAAGTCGCGTTCACATTGGTTGCTTTAGAATCGTTGATATAAAGCACATTATTGATCTTCAGTACTTTTTCAAGGCGGTGTTCTACTCCCTGGAAATTGGCCATACTTTCACGAATGGTCTGTTTTCTGATTCGAAGGAGCTGAGCCACCATACTGGCGGCCATGGCGTTTTTAGTATTATGTTTGCCTTGAAGGGCAAGATCTGATGTTGGCATAGTAGATTTGGTATTATTAATTTTTACAACAATGTTTTCATTTTCTAAGTAGGCACCGTTCTCGATCTTTCTTTCCATCGAAAACGGGAGCTTTTGAGATCTTACGGGATGCCTCTCCAGCCAGTTGGTTATATTTTTATCATCTGCATCGTAGATGAAATAATCTTCTTCGGTTTGATTCCGTGTTATTCGGAATTTTGATTCTATATAGTTTTCAAATTTGTAATCATATCGATCTAAATGGTCTGGGGTGATATTTGTCAGGATCGCGATATGCGGCCTGAACTTCTCGATCCCATCCAGCTGAAAACTGCTAATTTCCAGTACGAACCAGTCATGGTTTTCTTCAGCCACCATCTTCGCAAAGGAATTCCCGATGTTTCCTCCCATTCCTGAATCGATCCCGCCCTGCTTTAGAACATGCTGAACGAGGCTGGTGACCGTGGTCTTTCCGTTGCTTCCAGTAATACCTATCACAGGAGTTTCAGTAAACCAGCTGGCGAATTCGATCTCAGAAATCACCTGAATTCCTTTCTCTTTCAGTTCGACCACCAGGGCGGCTGAATCTGGAATTCCGGGGCTTTTCATGACCACATCCGCATCAAGGATTTTTGATTGGGTATGCTGCTCTTCTTCCCATTCGATCTCATTATGTTCAAGAACGTCCTTATATTTTTGCTTGATCTTTCCTTTATCTGAAAGAAAGATTCCGTACCCCTCTTTTTTCGCAAGCAACGCAGTTCCCACACCGCTTTCTCCACCACCCAGTATCGCGATCTTTTTAGCCATTATCTCACTTTTAAGGTCACGATCGTCAAAATGGCCAGCATGATCCCAATGATCCAGAATCTCACCACGATCTTACTTTCATGCTTGCCTTTCTTCTGATAGTGATGATGCAATGGCGACATCAGGAAGATCCTTCTTCCCTCACCGTATTTCCTTTTGGTATACTTGAACCAACTTACCTGAATGACCACTGAAAGATTTTCTATCAGAAAAATTCCGCATAAAAGCGGGATCAGTAATTCTTTACGAGTCGCTATCGCTAATACAGCTATGATCCCTCCAATGGTCAAGCTCCCGGTGTCTCCCATAAAAACCTGGGCGGGAAAAGTATTATACCATAGAAAACCAACCAGCGCACCAGCGAAGGCGGTAATGAAAATGGTCATTTCCCCGGAACGAGGGATATACATGATATTCAGGTAATCTGAAAAGATAATGTTACCCGAAACCCAGGCGAAAATACCCAGGGTTAATACAATAATTGCTGAAGAACCCGCCGCGAGACCATCGATCCCATCGGTAAGATTCGCTCCATTGGAAACCGCAGTTACTATGAATATCACGATTGGAATAAAAATGATCCAGGCATAGTTCACTAAAGACGGATTGATCCAGGTGATCAGGCTCGAATAATCGAATTCGTTGTTCTTTACAAAAGGAATGGTGGTGCTGGTATCCTTGACTTCCGGACCCATATCAACCACTTCTGCCCTGGCGATCACCTTTTCAGTCGGAGTAGTTTCGGTGATCACTTCCTTTGTGGTGATCTGCGGATGAAAGTACATCGTTCCTCCAACGATCAATCCCAGGCCAATCTGGCCAATCACCTTAAAAATTCCTTTTAAACCTTCCTTATCTTTTTTAAAGGTTTTGATATAGTCATCCAGGAAACCGATCGCTCCCATCCAAAGGGTGGTCACGATCAAAAGAATTACATAGATATTTTCCAGTTTAGCGAAAAGCAAAACCGGGATCAGGGTGGAAATGATGATGATCACTCCACCCATTGTTGGGGTACCCGCTTTTTCTGTCTGACCTTTTAGTCCGAGGTCGCGAACGCTTTCGCCAATTTGTTTTCTTCTTAAATAATTGATGATCCTTTTTCCGTAGATCGTAGAGATAGCCAAAGAAAGAATTATGGCCATGGCCGACCGGAACGATAGGAACTCGAACAACTGCGCACCTGGCAACTGGTACTCTTCTTCCAGATATTTGAATAAATAATACAGCATTATTTATCGAGTTGTTTTAGAAATTCGTTCACGATCTTGAGGTCATCAAAATCAAATTTTTCACCGTTGATCTCCTGGTAGGTTTCATGACCTTTTCCGGCGATCAGGATGATATCATTTTTCCCGGCCATCTGGCAGGCAGCTTTGATAGCCTGCTTGCGGTTGGTAACACTTGTTGTCTTTTTAAAGTTCTGAGGTTCCACCCCTGCTTCCACTTCTTCGATGATCTTATCCGGATCCTCGGTTCTGGGATTATCGCTGGTGAAGATCACCTTGCTGCTTAAAGCTGAAGCGATATGCCCCATTTTTGGACGTTTCGTCCTATCGCGATCACCTCCACAGCCCACAACCGTGATCAGTTCTTGATTTTTGGTCCTGATGCTGTTAATGGTTTCGAGCACATTCTTCAAGGCATCGGGCGTATGAGCGTAATCCACGATCGCAGTGATCTTTTCTTTTTCTGAAATCACATACTGAAACCTTCCGCTAACCGAATTCAGTTCGCTGATGATCCGAAGGATTTCTATAGTTTCCAGGCCCAAAAGATCAGCTGCGGCATAAATGGCCAGAATATTATAGGCATTAAAATTTCCTATCAATTTCGTCCACAGCTCCTGATCATCGATCTTCAGAAGCAGGCCGGTAAAATTATTTTCCAGGATCTGCGCCTTATAATCGGCGTAGGATTTCAGGGCGTAGGTATATTTTTTAGCTTTCGTATTCTGAAGCATCACCGGCCCATTTTTATCATCGGCATTGGTCAATGCAAAAGCCGAAGATGGCAGCTCATCGAAAAAACGCTTTTTAACGTCCCTGTATTCCGCAAAATCCTTGTGATAATCAAGGTGGTCATGTGAGAGATTGGTAAATATCCCACCTCTGAATTTTAACCCTGTAGTTCGGTGCTGATCGATCCCGTGAGAGCTAACCTCCATAAAACAGAATTCAACTCCAGCGTCATTCATATCCTTCAGATAGGAATTAATGGTAATGGAATCTGGAGTCGTTCTTATTGCAGTGTGCTCATAATCGCCTACCATCACTTTTACCGTGGATAAGAGGCCGCATTTGAAACCAGCTTTGGTAAACAGGTCATAAAGAAGGGTAGCGATGGTGGTTTTTCCATTGGTTCCGGTAACACCCACCAGTTTCAATTTTTCTGAAGGATTGTCGTAATAATTGGCAGCGATGTATGCAAGCGCCTTCTTACTATCTTCTACTTCAATATAAGTAACCCCGTTAACCTTTTCTTCCGGCATTTCCTCACAAACTATGGCGAGTGCCCCCTGGTTTTCGGCATTTTTGATAAAATCATGACCATCTGAGATGGTTCCGCGAATAGCAACAAAGACATCATTCAGCTTTACCTTCCTGGAATCAAAATGAATTTCATTCACGGTTACACCGGTATCTCCGTTCACCGCTTTCATATTTACCCTGTACAGTATGTCTTTTAAAACACTCATTAACTCAACTCCAGTTTTACTGTTTGCTTATTCTTTATTTGCTGTCCTGCAGAAACCGACTGTCTTTTCACTACGCCTTTGCCATTGAACTTCACTTCCAGGCCCAAATTTTCGAGTAGAGAAACCGCATCCATGGCCGGCATTCCGGTCACATCTGGCATCAGCAATTTTTCATTTTGAATGCTGGCGTAATATTTTTCAAAATCGTTTTCAACTCTTTTATCCTGCACCTCCAAACCTTCCAGTTCGTCCATCACCGGGGTATCGGTATAGATCTTTTGCGCGATATCCTTAAACACCGGTGCAGCTACAATATTCCCATAATATCCTTTTCTCCTGTTCGGTTTATGAATCACCACTATACAGGAATATTTCGGATTTTCAGCTGGGAAATAACCCGCAAAAGATGCGATATATCGGCCAGGTTCTATCCAGTATTCCGTCTGGCAGGTTCCGGTTTTCCCGGCCATGGAAAAATTATCGGTATAAATATTCGAGGCGGTACCACGAATCACTGTATTCTTCATCATTTCCCTAACTTTCCTGGCGGTTTCCGGAGAACAGATAGACGGATTGATCACTTCTTTCTCTTTTACCACCACCGGTTTATCACGATCTTTCACTTCTTTAATGAATCGGGGTTTGATCATTTCACCATCATTCGCGATCGCGTTATAAAAGGTTAAGGTTTGTAATGGTGTTAGCGAAACGCCGTATCCAAAGGCCATCCAGGGCAGACTTAAACCATTCCAGTTTTTGTCTTGAGGGTGAGGGATTCGGGGGGATCCCTCACCTTTAATTTCAAGACCAATCTTATGGTTAAGTTCCATTGAGTATAGCCTGTCTACAAATTTTGAAGGATCGTTCTTATATCCTTCGGTGATCATTTTAGTAAATGCGGTGTTAGAGGAAACCTCAAAAGCTTTGGCCGCAGAGATCTTTCCGTAGCCACCATGATGAGAATCCCTCACCGGTCTTCCATAATATCTTACCACGCCTTTTTCGGTGTCTACGATCTGGCTGGTATCGATCACCTTGTCTTCTAACCCGGCCACCATTGCCATCAATTTGAAGGTTGAACCCGGTTCATGAGATTCATAAACCGCGTAATTCCTTTTTTCGTAATAGGTACCTTCCGGAGTGCGGCCTAAATTAGACATCGCCTTGATCTCTCCGGTTTTGGTCTCCATCACCACCACGGTTCCATGATCGGCTTCGAAATATTCAAGTTGCCTCAAAAGGGAATGGTGAGCGATATCCTGGATGTTCACATCTATGGTTGAAACCACATCAAAACCATCCTTTGGCTCTAATTCGTTATTATCACTGATTGGCTTCCACTGGCCTTTCGCGATCTTTTGTTTTAACCTTCTTCCATCAGCACCTCGCAGATAATTGCTGAAAGCACCTTCCAGTCCAACCCTTGTGAAATAGCCATTTTCATCTCTTCTCTCATAACCAACCGTACGCTCTCCCATTTTCCCAAGCGGGTGCTCACGTACCGTGCTCTGCTCGGTGATCATACCACCTTTATAAGGCCCCAGATTGAACATGGGGAATTGCCTGATCTTCATATAATCTGAATAACCCAGATTTTTTGCGATCAACACATATCGCTGGCGATTAGCCCTTGCAGTTCTTAATTTCTGAATATAATAGGAAGGGGAATTGCCCAGCATTTTCGCCAGCTTGTCGGAAAGCGGCGCAATATTTTCTTCAAAGTTCTTATCGGAAACGGTCACCGCGTCAAAGCGAATATCATACTTCGGAACCGAAGTAGCCAGGAGATTTCCGTTCGCGTCATAAAGATTTCCTCTATTCGCAGGAATCTTGAAATTCCGAAGGGTTCGCTCTTCAGCCAACTCCTTATAATAATCACCCTGAACAAACTGAATATTGACCAACTTGAAACCCACCGCTGCCGCAAATAAAAACAGACAGGCAGCCACCAAATACATACGATTCAGGATGCTTTTTTCGGTTGTTGCCATCGAAGGTTAGTCTTTAATTATCACTCTTATCTTATTGGGCGGGGTATCTGAAGGCCCTATGCCCTTGCCTACCATCTTTTCAGTAATGGTAGATTCCATTTTAATCTTCATCAGGTCTGAACGCCGCTCTACAAATTCACTCCTCAATTCCCTCACCTCATCGTTCAGTTTTGCAATTTGATGCACTTTTTTCTCTGCACTATGAGAACTGGCGATCATAATGATGGCCAGCGCCGTGCAGAACACTATAAAACGCCAGTTCTTATAAGCATCTTCGCTTATAAGAAAATTCGCTTTCAGTATGTTATAAAAACCCTTCTTCATTATTCTACAACTTCCTGGCTATTCTCAACTTGGCACTTCTTGCCCGGTTGTTACTTTTTATCTCTTCTTTTGACGGAACTATCAATCCGCCTACCTTCTTAAAAGGAACCGAGATGTTCCCGAACATATCTTTCTCCGGCTCGCCTTCAAAAAGCCCACTTCTTATATATCGTTTCACCAACCTGTCTTCCAGCGAGTGATACGAAATAAGGCTCAATCGACCTCCTGGCTTTACCACTTCTTCGGTTTGCAACAGAAACTCTTTAAGAACTTCGATCTCCTGGTTCACCTCGATACGAATCGCCTGGTAGATCTGAGCCAGTATCTTATTTTCCTTTCCTTTAAAAAGCACAGGCTTTAAAAGCTCGTTTAACTTTTCGCTTGTTTCGATAGGCCCGTTTCTTCTTTCAGCAACTATGACCCTTGCGAGTTTGGGAGCGTTCTTAAGATCGGCGTATTCATAGAACAACTTTTTCAGCTGTTCCTCGTCATATTCGTTGATCACCTCGTAGGCACTCAAAGCACTTCCCTGGTTCATCCTCATATCCAGTTTCGCATCGAACCTGGTTGAGAAACCCCTTTCAGCTTCATTGAACTGATGCGAGGAAACACCAAAATCCCCAAGAATCCCGTCCACCTGTTTTACACCATAGAATCTCAAAAAGCGCTTCAGAAACCTGAAGTTCTCATTGATAAGCGTAAATCGCGGATCGTCTATCTTATTTTCAAGAGCGTCTTTATCCTGATCGAAAGCGAACAATTTCCCGCTCTCTCCCAGTCTATTCAGAATTTCCCTGGAATGCCCGCCACCACCAAAAGTGACATCCACATAGATCCCGCCTGGCTTGATATCAAGTCCATCAACAGATTCATGCAGCAATACGGGGTTATGATATTCCATCAAAATCGAAATCATCGCCACCCATCACCTCTTCGGCCAATTCAGCAAAATCTTCCGGAGAGTCTTCAAGGCTTTGTTCATATTTTTCCTTATCCCAGATCTCAACAATGTTGATAGCCGAGGAAAGAACGATCTCTTTCTCGATACCGGCAAAACCAACAAGATCTCTGGGGATCAACAACCTGCCATTAGTGTCAACCTCTACGGTTTTTACACCGGCAGTGAATTTTCTGATAAAATCATTATTCCTTTTCTTGAACCTGTTCAATTTGTTCATTTTCCCCATCAGCAAATTCCACTGATCCATAGGGTAAAGTTCAAGACAGTTTTGAAACACCGACCGTTTGATGACAAATCCGCTTTGCATAACCGGAGCCAGCTGCTTTTTCAAAGCAGAAGGGACCATCATACGGCCCTTTGCATCGACTTTGCATTCGTATGTTCCAATTAGATTTATCACGGTTAGGTATTATAGAGCCAAATATATTGAAAAAATTACCACATTTTACCACTTTTTACCACAATGTTGATAAGTTTTGCTTGTCTATATATTTGAAAACCTTCCGAATAGCCCTATTTACTTAGGCTTCAGGATTTTGAAATCAAGTGGGAGAAAAACCTATTTTCCCACTTTCCATGGCGAATTTGAAAGCACTGCCGCAGCCTCCAATTTCCCTTTGCAGTTTTGCAAAATTGCTTATACTTGTATTCAAATCGCTATATTTGCGATTCCTAACCGCAAAGGCTATAAATGAAAGATCACTTAAGGCAAGAGGGGAAATTTACATATCTTGAAAAAGGAGAAGGAACTCCAATTGTTATCCTTCATGGTTTGATGGGTGGTTTGAGCAATTTCGATGGTGTAACCGACTATTTTCCTGAGAAAGGCTACAAAGTACTTATCCCCGAACTTCCTTTATATTCCATGTCTTTATTAAAGACCAGCGTGGGCACTTTTGCCAAATACCTGAAAGAATTTATCGATTTTAAAGGCTTTGAAAAGGTGATCCTGCTTGGTAATTCCCTCGGTGGACATATCGCCTTACTTACCACCAAAATGTTTCCGGAAATTGTGGAGGCGCTTGTGATCACAGGTAGCTCAGGCCTTTATGAAAATGCCATGGGAGAAAGCTATCCCAGGCGAGGGGATTATGATTTTATCAAGAAGAAAGCCCAGGCGGTTTTTTATGATCCCGAGGTAGCAACCAAGGAAATTGTAGACGAGGTTTACGAAACGGTAAGCGATCGAAACAAACTGGTTAAAACCCTGGCCATCGCAAAAAGTGCCATCAGACACAATATGGCGAAAGATTTACCTCGAATGAAAACTCCAACCTGCATCATCTGGGGAAAGAATGATACCGTGACTCCGCCTGAGGTTGCCGAGGATTTTGACCGGTTATTACCTGATTCCGATTTGTACTGGATCGACAAATGCGGGCACGCAGCCATGATGGAGCACCCGGAAGAATTCAACCAGTTGCTACACGCCTGGCTGAAAGAGCGCAATATCTAAAAACAGGATCCCATGAAGATCAAATCGGCTGAATTCGTGATCAGCAACTCCAAGGTAGAACTCTGCCCAAAAAGCTCCTTACCGGAATATGCCTTTATAGGCCGTAGTAATGTAGGAAAGTCTTCCCTTATTAATATGCTTACCGGCAGAAAATCGCTGGCAAAAACATCTGCAAAACCTGGAAAAACTCAGCTTATCAACCATTTTTTGATCAATAAGAACTGGCACCTGGTTGATCTGCCAGGTTATGGTTACGCCAAAGTTTCAAAATCTACCAAGCGGGTATTTCAGAAATTCATTACCGCCTATTTCGAGAAGAGAGAGCAAATGGTTTGTGCATTCGTACTGATCGATTCACGGCACAAACCGCAGGCCATCGATATGGAATTCATGCAGTGGCTGGGCGAACATGCGATTCCCTTCTGTATCATCTTCACCAAAGCCGACAAGTTAAAGCCAAAAGAACTGGAAAAGAACCTGGCAAATTATAAAGCTGAAATGCTTGAAACCTGGGAGGAAATGCCGGTATACTTCGTCACCTCAGCTACATCTGGATTAGGCAGGGAGGATATCCTGGATTATATAGATGGGTTGAATGATCTGCCAGCAATCTCCTAATTAAATTATACATTTAGACTTTATTGTTATCGAAAAATAAGGTCAATGAAGTCATTCAGGGAAATTGTTCAATTTATTTTTATTGCTTTAATGGTAGCCCAATTCTCAAGTTGCGGAAATCAACCTGAGACTGAAAAGATCTTTGATGCTTCCTTTAAGGAAATCCTGGACAAAACAATTATTGATCATAAGAATAATATTCCTCCCAGATATAAAAAAGATTTAAAGGAAGATAAAAGTCCAATCGAGAAATGGAAAGTTCAGGTTTCAAAAACTCCTATAGAATTTGACTTTAGTTATATCGACAGATTACCTCAGGAATTCTCTTTTATTGAGGATAAAGACCAATATTCAAAACTCAGTTATTTACCTGAATCAACCGAAAACTTCAGCCATAAAACCCTCGAGGTAAGCTTTACACCAACTAAAGCAACTGAATCTCATTATGATGAAGTAATAATGCTAAGTAAGCTTATCCTAAATAGCAGCCAGGATAAGGCTGTTCTGCTTTATGTCACCTCAACATCCAGGCACAATGTGGGAGGTGAATATATTCTATTTAAGAAATTAAACAATGAATGGCAGGTTATCGATTATATTCCACTTTTCTTTTCTTAGACGATCAGCTTTTTTTCTAAAAATTAACTAGGATTCCAACGGGAGTCAATTAATCTTATCAGTTCATCGAGTGAATTAAGCTGGTTGATTTCATCTTTCGAAACAAAAACCTCCAGGCCCTTATTGCTTTTTAATAAAACCAGTGGAAATTCAAATTTATACCCAAATTTGGATGCGTATTGCTTCCTGAATTCATCCCGATGCAGGAACTCAGTTTCCACATCGAGCTTTTCCAAGAATTCACGCCAGGATCTTTTTTCATCTTTAAGCCCGTAGGTTAGCGCACATAATTTGCAATCATAAGTAGAAGGTCTTACTACCTTGTGCAGGCTGTCCAGCAAACTATTCAGCTTTCCGGAATCGGCATTATAGACGAAAATGAGCTGTTCCAATTACTGCTTTTTGATCTCGGTCTTTTCAGCGAAATAATCACAAAAATCCTTCATGGTATCCCTCATCTTGTCGTCCTGGGTGGCGCGGAAGTAAGTCTCGCTCATGGAAACCAGGGTTTGGTGAAAGAACTTCTTCATTTCGTCTACCGGCATCTCTTTGGTCCAAAGATCGATCCTTAGGGTTTCCTGTTGCTCGCTATCCCATACTGAAAGCATGAGCGCCTTGGCCTCTTCCTTATACACATTCCCGTCTTCGGCAGTCCAGGTAATGGATTCCGGAACGTGGTTTTCATCGGTTACCACTTCGATATTGATATCAGACTTCTTGAATTGAGACATTATTTCTTCGGTTTATATTTTGCGTTATTGAATAGTTCTTCAGCTGAAGTGTTCAGCATTTTATTGATAGAAACATCGTTCTTATCCATATACGAACGAATGATCATCCAGCCTATGTACTGTCCCAGACGCGCCGGGGATTCAGCATCAAGCTGAAGATAAAATTTCGAGAAAGGCGCCGGGTACAAAAAACGGCTATATAATTGTGAATCGGTATCGAAAAGCAATTCATTTTCCACGAAATAGCGCCATATCTGGTCTTCATTGGAAGCCGCCCAATCCAGTTCTTTTTGAGTATAGCCTATCTTCTCGGCATCATCTTTAAAAGGAATGAGCTTATCCTTTAGATACAGGATCTTTCCGTAGTAAAGCATATGGGCAAGGAATGTCCGTGAATCCGGCGCCGGCACATAATTTTCTGCAATTTCGGTAGCTGCATCCACGCTTATCTGAGATTCTCTAAAATTCTTTTTAAGGTATTCCTGAAGGCCAATATAAAACTTATGATCCTCCCCCAGATAGGTATCCAACGCTATGAACATATAGTCTTCTGAATAGATCACCTTGTTCTTGTAATCTACTTCTGAAGTGACCGTAATCACATCTGGCGCCTCAAAATCAGGGAAATAATATTTGGTGTGCTGAAAAAGGCTGTGAAGCTCATCATTTATTCCGCTAAACTCCGGGAAGGATTTATGCACCTCCTCTTCGATCTCAAGCTGAAGACTGTCGGTCAATTTCTGAACCCAAATGCTGTCTGGGTACTGTTCAGGAAACAGAAAGGGATATTGCGCCTGTAATTCTGAAAGATTTTCTTCTGTTGCCTCAGCAAACAATCTATCAAAACGCACCACCTCAAATTCAACATTCACTTGCTCGATCTTTTCTTCCGTTTCGGAAGTTTCATTACAACCAATCATCAAAAAAACAACGAGTAAAAAAAAGAATCTCTTCAGCATAAATCCGTACTTTGAAGGCTTTAACGCCAGTGCCTTTCAAAAATTGAGTTTTAGTATTAGATTTGTGTGGCAAAGGTATTACTTACAATTAAAAACACCCAACATTTATGCAGACAGAAAAGGTTGCCGATCATATCATAAACTGGCTAAAGGATTACGCTACCAGGGCGAACATGAACGGATTTGTTGTAGGCGTAAGTGGCGGGATCGATTCAGCAGTAACCTCCACCCTTTGTGCCAAAACAGGCATGAACACACTTTGCCTGGAAATGCCCATTCATCAGGATAAGGGACAGATAAGCAGGGCGAGAAAACATATCGACGAACTCCAGCATAATTTCGCCAATGTAAGCGATCTTGAAGTAAATCTTACACCTGTTTTCGACCAGTTTAAAAATGCCATGCCTCAGCACAGAGAAACAGCTACTTTAGACCTGGCCCTGGCAAATTCCAGGGCCCGATTACGCATGACCACCCTTTATTATTTCGCCGGACTTCACAAATACCTGGTTGCCGGTACCGGTAATAAAGTTGAAGATTTCGGGGTGGGCTTTTATACCAAATACGGTGATGGAGGCGTAGACCTGAGTCCTATCGCAGACCTTGTAAAAAGTGAAGTATATGAACTGGGAAAATACCTGAATATTATCGATGAAATCATGGTTGCACCACCTACCGATGGTTTATTCGGAGACAGCCGCAGCGACGAAGACCAGCTAGGTGCATCGTACGATGAACTGGAATGGGCCATGCTGGAAAAAGATAGCGGTAAAATTTCATCAGATTTCAACGGAAGACAGCGAGAAGTTTTTGATATCTATTCACGACTGAACACCGCAAACCAGCATAAAATGCTTCCAATTCCTGTCTGCGAAATCCCCGTTCATCTTAAGAAATAGACCTGTTGTCGAATATGTTAACATCTTTTACCTTTTAATTATTCAAAGCATTATTTTAGGTTAACAATAGCAATCCCAACGAGTTACCCCCGGACTTGTTTTTAACTTAAAATCATGTATCGAGTATTAATTGCAGATCACCATCCTATTATTTTAGAAGGTGTAAAATGTGTATTACAAAACAACCCGGCATTGCAGGTAACAGGCAGAGTTGGCAGCGGAACCCAGCTGTTCAATCAATTGGAGAAAGATGCGCCGGACGTTTTGATCATCGAACTGGACCTCCCCCAGATAAATGGAATCAACGCCATACGACGTATCAAGCAGGAATATCCTGATGTAAAGACCCTTATTTTTAGCTCACACCCGGAAGAAATGTATGCATTAAGTGCCATTAAAGCTGGTGCTGCCGGATATATTTCCAAGCATGCCGAAAACGATACCTTGGAGAAAGCGATCTACCAGGTTGCAAGGGGTGGAATTTACCTCAACCGCAAGATCACAGAAAAGCTGAATTCAGGCATTTCCCGAGGTAAGAGTTTGATTACAAAATTCAAAAAGCTTTCCACACGTGAATCTGAAGTACTGAACCTGCTCTCATCAGGTAAACGTAATAAGGATATCGCCGAAGCTTTAGATATCAACGAAAAAACGGTAAGCACCTATAAGACCCGACTTCTTAAAAAACTAAAAGTGGATAATGTAGCAGATCTGATCACCCAGTCCAGGCTGCTTCAGTTAAATACTACATAACCCGGCCGAGTCTTTCAGAAAGCAAGGTTCGCAGTTTATTAAAGCCAACCACTTCGTTCTTGATATCCGTTCGTTGGTCTTCGGTTTCAGCTACGCGAATGTCTTCCAGAAGCTCCTGAAGTTTCCGGTCTATCAAATGGCGTCTTAAATTCAGAATTGTCTGGCTCACGTACTGGTTTACCGTCTGCTCTTTTTTCTTTACGGGAATATCGTGTCGATCCCAGCTATGGAGCTCATACTGCTCTTCCTGCATAAGGATATCTGTGATTTCCTTAGACTGCGAAGGCTCCAGTTCATTTACTACATTACCGATCTCGAATTTCTCGTCGGTATTCAGTTTATTGATAAGCACATTATAAAGCTTTCTGAAATCTTCGTTTGAAAAAGCGATCTCATCTTCCTGAAGATCGAGAAAAACCTTTTCAAATACTTTTGATTGCTGAACATCTGGCTCAAGTAGCAGTTCTCCGGTTTCTTCGTTCTCCTTTAAAAGCAGATCTTCAAAATCTTCGGTTTCATTTCCATAGAGCATCAAAATCTTGATGATATTCCGCTCCAGAATATACAACTGGTCTACCTTTGGTGTAGCCGCAGGTTTTTCCTTGACCACCTCCATCTTCTTTCTTCCAGTCTGGGCCGAAGCCGGAACCTCTTTATTCTGGATCTGGGCAAGGGTAGCATATAGAACCTCATCAGAAATATCCATAATTCTAGAACATTCCTGCAAATAAACTTCCTGCTGAATATTATCAGGAATCTTGGCGATACTATTCACCATATCCCGAATAAGCCCCGCCTTTTTAACCGGGTCGTTTTTGGCCTCATCCATCAATAGTGAAGCCTTGTATTTTATGAAATCATGAGAATTCTCTTCCAGGAAATCCCTGATCTCTTGTTCCGAATTGGCACGCGCAAAACTATCTGGGTCCTCACCTTCCGGAAACGGACAAACCTTAACATTCATTCCCTGTTCCAGGATCAAATCGATACCGCGCAACGAAGCACGGGTTCCGGCTGCATCTCCGTCAAAAAGAACAGTGATATTTTTGGTAAGACGGTTGATGAGCCTTATTTGCTCAGGTGTTAAGGCAGTTCCGGAAGAGGAGACCGTGTTCTCGATCCCGCTTTGGAAAAACTGGATCACATCGGTATAACCTTCAACCAGGTAACAGTTATCTTCTTTAGAAATTGCCTGTTTCGCGTGATAGATACCGTAAAGAACCTTGCTTTTATGATAAATATCGCTTTCCGGAGAGTTCAGGTATTTAGCGGCTTTTTTAGTGTTCGAAAGAATACGCCCACCAAATCCCAGCACACGTCCAGACATGGAATGTATCGGGAACATCACCCGGCCTTTAAACCGGTCGAACTTTTTGTCTTCCTTTACGATGGTCAAGCCTGTTTTTTCAAGGTATTCGAGTTTATAACCATCTTCAAGGGCCTTGTTGGTAAAAGCGTCCCATTTATCTGGAGAATACCCCAAATCGAACTTTTTGATGGTTTCAGAAGTAAAGCCACGCTCCTTGAAATAACTTAAACCTATCGCCTTACCCTCATCGGTTTCCAATAAAGAATGCTGAAAAAATTTGCTGGCATATTCCGAAACCAAATACATGCTTTCCCGCTCATTGGCCTGCTCCTTCTGCTTCTCGCTTTGCTGGGTCTCCTCAATCTCGATCCCATATTTCTTAGCCAGATACCGGATAGCCTCTGGATAGGTGAAATGTTCGTGCTCCATCAAA
Organism: Christiangramia bathymodioli; assembly: GCA_009735695.1. Taxonomy (GTDB): domain Bacteria; phylum Bacteroidota; class Bacteroidia; order Flavobacteriales; family Flavobacteriaceae; genus Christiangramia; species Christiangramia bathymodioli. The sequence continues at coordinate 132,440 of SRSL01000004.1, read as the reverse complement.
AAAGCCACCACATTACCACCTTTCCCGCTACTGAAATCCTTCCAGATCTGCTTCACCGGTGAAACCATAAAACTGGGAGTGCGCTCATCGGTGAATGGACTCAGGCCTTTCAGGTTACTTCCCGATCTTTTTAATTGCACAAAATCGCCAATCACCTCCTCCACCCGGGCGGTTTCAAATACATTATCGATGGTAGATTTTGAGATCAAGTTATGGATGCATTTAAGTTTCTGAAATTAACGAAAAAAGAAGGGCTTTAAAAAAGGATTTTTCGCCTTCTTTAAAGCCCTGCAAAACTACTAATTTTTGATTGGCTAATCCACGTCGAACCTTAGTCCCACTGAAAAATTATGTAAATCGGTATTTTGGTCGGCGAATATCGGTTGGAGATCATACTTGGCATACAAGGTGGCCCAGCCCCAGCCCATGTAACCACTAAGACCATACACAAAATCATTGGTATTATAATCGCCTTTTAGCTTATCCTTTTGCTTATCTCCATCGATCTCGTATTTCAGTTTCTGGCGCTCGCCTATCATAACCCCGGCGTAGCCCCCAAGTCCGATCTTGAATTTTCCTTCGGTAGAATAACGTACATAATTCCTGCTTTCCCTTTTAGATGACGGACCAAACTCAAAGTGAACAGGTGCTACCAGCTTATCCATTCTGAATTTCGATTTATCCAGGTCATACTCGAATTCCTGAAGATAGGTCTCATCCCCGTCCTCTACATAATAACGATTGTCTGTAGGCTTTAATCCGTCGAACATGAAGGAAAATCCGTATTTCAACCTCAACCAGTTGGAGTTATCGAAAACCCGGGTTTTCCAGGCCCATCCAATTTCGAAGAACCGGCTCCCCGCGATCTTGAAATCGGAATCATTTAAAGACTGCCCGTCACTAAGAGCGTTGTTGAATCCGGCTGCGATCACCAGGTCGCTTGTCGTTCTTTTATCATATTTTCGTTCGCGTTCTTCATTGACACGAATAGTGATCACCTTTCCCTTTTCGCCAATCGCGACGTAACCGGTATTACCTTCATTTCGCTCTTCAAATTCGTATTCATTTTCCATGATGGCGATACGATTTTCGATGTTCAGAGCATGGAGCTCGGCGGCTTCCTTTTTCAGCTTTTCGGCTTCTTCTACTGAAATCTCCTCGTCTTCCAGCCTTTTATTAATCGCCTCGACCTTTTGCCGCAAATTTTCCTTTTCTTCTTTGATGATCTCCTGTCGCTTGGTTTCAAGGATCTCTTTTTTTGTTCGCTCCTGTTCATCCTGAGCGTAGACGATTTGGGTTGAACAGCTTAATGCTAAAAATACCAGTTGAAAAATAAATAGTCTCATGATTTTAGTGTTTAATTTTTGTTCGATTCAGGCAAAAGCCATCCTCATCACAATTGATTGATGAATAACCCTTTCGGGATGATTTATAGTAAAAATTGATTATTAGATTGCTAATCGTTCCTGGTCGCAATGGCCGTTTTAGCCTTTAAAAACTCATCCTTCAGGAAATCGAACACCTCTTTCCTGAATGACTGGTCCAGTTCGTATTCCACATCGTTCAGCAGCATATCGGCAGCCACTCTTGCCCCTATATTTTTTCTTTCAGCTCTCATATCTTTTGTAGCTTCGGCCAGCAGCGCATCAACTTCAGAAACTGAATTAAGAGATTCTACAGGATCATTTTCTTTTTTTATTTCAGAATAAAAGATTTTTGCATTCAGATCGATCTTAGTTTCGGCCACCTTTTCCAGATCTGTCGGTTCAACAGAAATTGGGTTGAATTGTTCTCTTTTTTTAGGCCCTGACTGTGCAGCTACTGAAGAATGGGTTTTATTCTGAAGTTGTCTGGCTTTAGCTTCCATCACATTTTTTCCATTTACCACTTTATTCTCAGCCTTGTCATCATTTCCCGCTTTCTCCTCCACTGCAACCTGGATTTCAGACTGCTTCATTTGCTGCTTCCCACCAGGAATTTCCTCTACCGGCTTGTCTACTATAGGAATGCTATCCTGTTGGTTACTTGTAAAAAGCAAACTCGCTACGAGTATTACTGCAACCGCCGCCGCTGCAGACATCCACCATCTAGTTAGCGGCTTTTTTTCAGCTTTATCCAGCCTGGAATTTAACTTATCCCAGCTTCCTTCTGAAGGGACGATCTCGCGTTTATCGAGCTGCTCCTTAATATGTTCTTCAAATTTAATTGGTGCCATAACCTGTCTCATTTAATTCTGCCATTCGCTCCTGAAGCATTTTCCTGGCTTTAAAAAGCTGGGATTTTGAAGTACCTTCAGAAATATCGAGCATTTTTGCAATTTCAGAATGCTTGTAACCTTCCACTGCGTAAAGCATAAAAACCGCTTTGTAACCTTCGGGAAGCGCATCGATTAATTTTTGAATCTCGCCAACCTCCATCTCAGAATTGATATTATTGAATACTTCTTTATTCTCATATCCCAGATCCTCCTGAAATTCCAGCTTTTTATATTGTCTTAAGAAGCTTATCGACTCTCGTATCATGATTCGCCGCATCCAGCCCTCAAAACTTCCGTCATTTCTGAAATCTTCGAGATGATTAAAGACCTTAAAGAAACCGTTCAGCATCACCTCTTCAGCATGATGAATATCCCTTATGTATTGCCTACAAACACTCAGCATTTTAGGTGAATGAATTTCATACAGCTTCTGCTGGGCATCCCGTTTCCCGGCTGCTGCCCTTTTTATCAAAGAAGTTTCGTTCTTAAAAAGCTGTATAACTTTTACCATTCTCAAAAGACTCTCTATTTACATAGACGAATGAAAGTTACGAAAGGTTGCCTGAGCTTTTAAAAATTTTTATTTTTTATTGATTTAGCAGGCCATAGCATAACTTGTATCTTTGCAGAAGAACGATAGATATGTCAAAAGAAGTAAGGATAAACAAGTATTTGAGTCAGTTAGGATTTTGCTCCAGAAGGGAAGCCGATAAACTCATCGACCAGGGCCGAATCACCATTAACGGGAAGGTTCCAGAGATGGGAACAAAGGTTATGAAAGGAGACGATGTCCAGGTAGATGGTAAAACCGTATCAAAAACCGAACTTAAAGAACCCAATGTTTACCTGGCCTTCAATAAACCGGTTGGGATCGTTTGCACCACAGATACGCGGGTAGAAAAGAATAATATCATAGATTACATCAATTACCCAAAACGCATCTTTCCCATTGGTCGCCTGGATAAGCCCAGTGAAGGCTTAATCTTTCTTACTAACGATGGTGATATCGTAAACAAGATTCTCAGAGCTCGAAATAACCACGAAAAGGAATATATCGTTTCGGTTAATAAACCCATTACCAATGATTTTATTAGAAAAATGAGCAATGGAGTGCCCATTCTGGATACGGTGACCCGAAAATGTGAAGTTGAGAAACTGGGAAAACATACCTTCAGAATTGTTCTAACTCAGGGATTGAACCGGCAGATCAGGCGTATGTGCGAATTTTTAGGCTATGACGTAACTGCTCTGAAACGAATCCGTATCATGAATGTTGGTTTGGATGTTCCGGTTGGAAAATGGCGTGATCTCACCAGGGAAGAACTTCAGAAACTGAACTCATTGCTCGAAGACAGTACCAAGACCGAAGAAGCCTCACTCGATTCCGAAGCCACGAAAAACAGGAAAGACAAGCCTCGGAGGCCTCGTCGCAACAAATCTTAACACATAATTAGCGAGAGACCCATCTAATTTGTACCTTCTTCTTATTATTTTTAAATCGATTAACATTCGTAATATAAGTAAGAGATGAAGATACAACCCTTTCACCTGGCCATTCCGGTTTCCGACCTTGAAAAATGCAGAAAATTCTATAAAGAAACGCTTGGATGCGGAGAAGGACGAAGCAGTGATCATTGGGTAGATTTCAATTTTTTCGGTCATCAATTGGTTATACACTACCAGGACCCTGCAGAAACCAAGGCCTCTACCTCAAACCCCGTTGATGGCAAGGATGTTCCGGTTCCGCATTTTGGAGTGGTTCTGCAATGGGATGTTTTTCATGAATTTTCTAAACTACTGAAAACCAAGAATATTAATTTTATAATCGAACCCTACATTCGATTTGAAGGTAAACCGGGAGAACAGGCGACCATGTTCTTTAAAGATCCTTGCGGAAATGCACTTGAATTCAAGGCTTTTAAAGATATGAGTCAGCTTTTTGCCAAATAAAAGGCAAATTCTTCCATAACCAACCAACTTAAATGAACAGACTTAAACCGTCTTTAGTACGACAGTTATTTGTACTGCTGCTAATACTTTTTTTAACGGTTCTTATTTTTATAGAACTCCTGCCCTATTTATCCGGTATCCTGGGAGCCATCACTTTGTATGTTCTGCTTAAAAAATGGATGAACAAACTCGTGGCAAAAGGCTGGAAACCTCCACTGGCAGCATCCTTTTTAATGGCGCTTTCTTTTATAGGAATTCTGGTGCCGGTGATTCTGGTGGCGTTCATGCTCACCTCGAAAATTGGTAAAGCGGTATCAAACCTGGAACGGGTACTCGCAGCCGTAAAGGAACAGATGAACAATGTGGAAAATTATATTGGATATGATGTAAGCTCCAGTATAGATACCTCAGCGGTAACCGGATGGATCTCCACTAATTTACAGAGCCTGGCTGGAGGAACTTTCAATGCGATCATTGCAATTGGTATCATGTATTTTCTCCTGTATTATATGCTAACTAACCGGCAATCTATGCGAGGCTCCATGCTGGAATATATTCCACTGGGTGAGGAGAATCTTCAAATTATAGGTAGGGAAAGCAACGCATTAGTTAGATCCAACGCCCTTGGAATACCACTTGTGGCCATCGTGCAGGGTGTGATCGCGCTTATCGGCTTTCTGATATTTGGCGTCCCCGATCCATTCTTCTGGTTCGTGATCACAGCTATTGGATCTATGATCCCATTTATTGGAACGGCAATCGGGATTATTCCCGCGGCAATATTGCTGTTTGCACAGGGTAACGACTGGCAGGGAGTTGCCATCATCATCTACGGATTTGTGGTAGTGGGATCTACCGATAATATCATACGACTTTATGTCCTGGAGAGACTGGCAAGTGTGCATCCGCTTATAACCCTTATCGGGGTGATCGTTGGGGTGCCGTTATTCGGCTTTATTGGGCTTATATTTGGCCCATTGCTAATTTCACTCTTTCTGCTTATTTTAAAGATTTATAAGAAGGAATACGGGAATAACCATGACAGATTATAATTAACCAAACAAATCGAATATGTTCGGAAAAAAGAAAAAAGAAATAGACGAGGAATACGTAACCGGCGAGATCGCCAAGATCGATGAAGAAGATGTTCAATTGGCCGTAAGAAATCAGGAAGAAATCGCCGATAAGATCATCAATTCGAATATGCTGAAGAAATATTCTGAACTCGGGAAAGTGATGTTCGGGATGCTCAAGGATTACCGAAAAGGGATCTATACTAAAGTTCCATGGTTTACCATAGCGACCATCGCGTTTGCGTTTATATACATTCTGAATCCACTGGACATAGTGCCCGATTTTATTCCAGGTCTCGGTTACATAGATGATTTTGCCGTGCTTACATTTGGTCTTCGGTTTATTGAATCTGACATTCATAATTACCTGGATTGGAAATTAGAACAGGCCGATGCCGAGAATGCATAAAAAAAGGGATCAATTAGATCCCTTTTTAATTATTTTTTCGCTTCCAAAGCTCTTTTCTTATGTCTTTCTCTCGCCAGCAAAGTATTCTTTAATAACATGGATACGGTCATAGGTCCAACACCTCCCGGGACCGGTGTGATATAAGACGCTCGCTTGCTCACATTATCAAAATCAACATCGCCTTTAATCACATAACCTCTTTCGGCATTCTCATCGGGAACTCTGGTGATCCCAACATCGATGATCACTGCATCGTCCTTGATCATTTCGCCTTTCAGAAAATCAGGAATTCCCACTGCGATGATAATAATATCGGCCTGAGAGGTCACTTGCGTAATATTCTTGGTGAATTCATGGGTTAAGGTAACCGTTGAATTCCCTGGAAAACCACTTCTACCCATTAAAATACTCATAGGCCTTCCCACGATGTAGCTTCTCCCTATAACCACGGTATGCTTCCCCTTAGTTGGAATATCATAACGCTCGAGTAGCTCCAGAATTCCAAATGGCGTCGCAGGAATAAAAGTGGTCATATCCAAAGCCATTTTTCCGAAATTAGTAGGATGGAAACCATCCACATCCTTATCGGGATCTACCGCATTAAGTACTTTTTGAGTATCGATTTGAGGAGGCAATGGCAACTGAACAATAAAACCATCTATATCTTCATTCTGGTTCAGTTCTTCAATTTTATCCAGTAACTCCAGTTCACTGATGGTATTAGGAAGCCTGTACAAAGAGGATTCAAAACCAACACGTTCGCAGGCTTTCACCTTGGAGTTTACGTAGGTCATACTGGCACCGTCCTTACCTACTATGATTGCGGCCAGATGAGGAACTTTCTCACCACGTTTTTTCATTTTGGCAACCTCGGCAGCAATTTCATCCTTGATGTCATTGCTCACCTTTTTACCGTCGAGAATGGTCATGTTTAGTTGTGTGTTATGTGTTGTTGGATATTAAAAAAAGGGAATTATTTCATTCCCTTCATCATTTGCATCATTTTACGGCCGCCGCCACCCTGCATCATCTTCATCATTTTACCCATCTGGTTGAATTGCTTTAATAGTTGATTCACTTCCTGAACGGAAGTACCCGAACCCTTCGCAATTCTTTTCTTTCTACTGGCATTGATAATCTTAGGCTCGCTTCGTTCTCCTGGTGTCATTGAATGAATGATCGCCTCGATGCCTTTAAAGGCATCATCATCGATATCCACATCCTTTAGCATTTTTCCGGCTCCAGGTATCATTCCTAACAGATCCTTCATAGACCCCATCTTTTTGATCTGCTGAAGCTGGTTAAGGAAATCGTCAAATCCAAATGCGTTCTTGGCGATCTTTTTCTGCAGCTTTCTTGCTTCCTCCTCATCGTACTGCTCCTGAGCACGCTCCACAAGGGAAACAACATCTCCCATTCCGAGGATCCTGTCGGCCATACGAGACGGATAAAAGATGTCTATCGCATCCATTTTCTCTCCCGTACCGATGAATTTAATAGGCTTGTTAACCACCGATTTGATCGAGATCGCAGCACCACCCCTGGTATCACCATCAAGCTTGGTAAGGATCACCCCGTCAAAATTCAGCCTGTCATTAAAGGCTTTTGCCGTATTCACGGCATCCTGCCCGGTCATGGAATCTACCACGAAAAGGGTTTCCTGAGGCTCAATGGCATCATGAATATTCTTGATCTCGGTCATCATCGCCTCATCAACGGCAAGTCTACCCGCGGTATCGATGATCACCACATTATGACCATTTTCTTTCGCATGGGCGATCGCATTCTTTGAAATAGCTACCGGGTCCTGGTTACCTTCTTCAGAATATACCTCAACACCAACCTGCTCACCAACGACATGTAACTGGTTGATCGCCGCAGGACGATAAACGTCGCAGGCTACTAAAAGAGGCTTTTTAGTCTTTTTATTTTTAAGGAAATTGGCCAGTTTACCTGAGAAAGTGGTTTTACCACTACCCTGTAAACCAGACATCAAAATTACAGAAGGATTCCCGGAAAGATTGATTCCTTCAGCTTCTCCTCCCATTAATTGGGTAAGCTCGTCCTTCACAAGCTTCACCATTAACTGTCCAGGCTTCAGGGTTTTCAATACGTCCTGCCCAAGAGCCTTTTCCTTTACCGTATTGGTAAAATCCTTGGCAATCTTGTAGTTAACATCGGCATCTACCAGTGCACGTCTCACCTCTTTAAGGCTCTCTGCAACGTTGATCTCTGTAATTTGCCCATGCCCCTTCAGAACGTGAAAGGCACTATCTAACTTATCACTTAAATTATCAAACATAATCTTTCCTGTAATTTTATACTATTGCTGCCAGGCAGCGAGTTGCAAATTTAATGATTTGAAGCTGAAAGAGAAAGTTCAAAAATCAAAATTCGTTTGCCCTTTCCGTTTAGATACTGAAACAAGTTCAGCATGACGAAAATTTTCTTTTTCTCTTTTAATTTTCTAAACTCTACCCCTAGCTTACATTCTTTCCGGAACTTCGATACCCAGTAAACCAAATCCAGACTTAATAAGGTTAGCCACCACGGCCGAAAGTTGCACTCTGAAAATCTTTTCGGATTCATCATCTACACCCAGAATTGGCACATTCTGGTAGAACGAATTGAATGATTTAACCAGCTCGTATACGTAATTCGCTATCAGAGCCGGAGAATGATTCTCTGCAGCCAGGCCAACAGTTTCAGGAAAAAGCTGGATCTGCTTGATCAATTCCTTCTCTTTTTCATGAAATTTGAAATCTGACGAAAGTTCTGCCGAAGTATCAAAATCGGCTTTTCTCAGGATGGATTGTATCCTGGCATAGGTATACTGGATAAATGGACCGGTATTCCCCTGGAAATCTACCGATTCTTCGGGGTTGAAAAGAATCCGCTTTCTTGGATCTACCTTCAGAATATAATATTTTAATGCTCCTAGACCAATAATGCGATATAGGTCTTCTTTTTCGGCTTCAGAATATCCATCTAGTTTTCCTAATTCTTCCGAAATGCTTTTAGCGGTTTCAGCCATTTCTCTAATAAGATCATCGGCATCAACTACTGTTCCTTCACGGCTCTTCATTTTTCCGCTAGGCAGGTCTACCATTCCGTAGCTTAGGTGATATAGCGCATCTGCCCATTCGTATCCCAGTTTTTTGAGAATAAGGAAAAGCACCTTGAAGTGATACTCCTGTTCATTTCCAACTGTATAAACCATCTGGTTGATATCAAAATCGGCAAATCTCTGAATGGCAGTCCCAATATCCTGGGTCATATAAACAGCAGTACCGTCACTCCTCAGCACAATTTTTTCATCCAGGCCTTCATCGCTCAGATCTATCCAAACACTGCCATCTTCTTTTTTAAAGAACACACCATCTTCCAGGCCTTTTTGAACATTATCCTTTCCAAGCAGATACGTTTCACTTTCGTAATAATTCTTATCGAAATCGACTCCTAGTGTCTGGTAGGTTTTATCAAAACCATCATAAACCCACTGGTTCATGGTAGACCACAATTTTACGACTTCAGGATCGTTAGCTTCCCATTTTCTGAGCATTTCCTGTGCTTCCACAAAAATCGGTGCTTCAGCCTTTGCCTCGTCTTCCGATTTTCCCGCTTCCTGCAACTGCGCGATCTCTTTTTTATATTCCTGGTCGAACTTCACATAATAATTCCCAACCAGTTTATCTCCTTTAAGCCCTGTAGACTCCGGAGTTTCTCCATTTCCAAATTTCTGCCAGGCCACCATCGACTTACAGATGTGTATCCCACGATCGTTGATCACCTGCACCTTGTAAACCTCATTCCCTGCAGCTTTCAGAATTTCAGAAACCGAATAACCGAGCAGGTTATTTCTTATATGCCCTAAATGAAGCGGTTTATTGGTATTAGGCGAAGAATACTCCACCATGATCCCGCTGGCATCGCTCTGGGGCAGCAGAATTCCAAAATCTTCCCTGTCTTTAACTTCATTGAAAAAATCGATATAATATTCATCGCTTATCACGATGTTCAGGAATCCCTGTACCACATTATAACGGGCCACTTCTTCGACCTCAGACTCCAGGTATTTCCCGATAGTATCTGCTAACTGGGCTGGATTGGTCTTGATCTGTTTAAGCATAGGAAAGACCACAAGGGTGATATCTCCTTCAAAATCTTTACGAGTTGGCTGAAATTCAAAATTTTCAAGTTCAACTTCATAATGTTTTTGTACGGCTTCCTTAACCTTTGCTGCCAGATTTTTTTCAATATTCATTTTTCCAGTGCTTTTTGGGCGATTTTCAGTATCCAAGTGCGCAAAGATAAAAAGAAATGAAGTTTCAAGCCCCAGGCTTAATACGCAAATGCTTATATTTAGGAAAAAAGAATGCTACTGAATATATCTTATAACAGGCCTGCCATTTCAGAAAGGATCAATAATGAAGTTGGCAAGCCCTTCACTTTATTCGAACGTGTAAAATTAAAAGGCACGGGTTCCCCAAAATTACAGATCACCTCTGCGAGTATAGACATTCACAACCTGCTGGTTCTGGACAATAATGCAAATGTTTGCAATGTGGAGATGCGGAACAAAGGAATTATTGTCATGTTTCGATCGCTCCTGGAAACCTATGCGCTCATCATCCCTTATTTCAAACTGAACCTTTACAAAGGAAGAGCTGAAGAATACAGTATTTACCGGGACCACTATTTCATTAAGGTGAAGGCCGATACACCCGGCATCCATAAATTCTTTAAAAAGATCCTGGACTATAAAGCTGATAACGCTCCTTCCCAGATAGACGACCTCTGATTAGATTGATTTTACACTGAGCTGAAATAATCGCTTTTCGATAACCTAAATTTCATTTTCCGGTAATCGAATCATTCGAAAGCTGCAGCAATTTTGCGGCAAAAACGAATGGATCTATTTATTTATGTTTTTGCAGCGCTTTTCTCGGTGATCAATCCCCTGGGAACTGTTCCTATTTTTGTTGGTCTTACTAAGGATGATTCTACAGCTGAAAAATCAAAGACTTCCATCTTAACGGCGATCAATATTTTCGTGATCCTGCTCATTAGCTTTTTCACCGGCCGCTATATTCTCAACTTCTTCGGAATTAGCCTTGACTCCCTTAGAATCGCCGGCGGATTAATTATTGCCAGTTCAGGTTTTGCACTGCTTACCGGTTCCTTTGTGAAACATAAGGGTATGCACCGGCCAAAGGTTCAGGAAGATGTGCAGCAGCGAGAGGGCGTTTCCCTTACTCCTCTGGCTATTCCCATGCTTGCAGGCCCAGGGAGCATCTCTTTTTTAATTGGCCTGTACCAGGAATATGAAGGCTTCAATGATAAATTGATCGCGGTGTCGGCGATCTTCGCCGTATGCCTGGCAACTTTCCTGGTTCTTAGAAGTTCGCATTACATTGTGGGTATGCTCGGTGCTTCGGGGATCAATGCCATATCCCGAATTATTGGGTTCATTGTTATAGCTATCGGAATCGAATATATAAGCTCTTCAGTAATGAACCTTTTAGGGAAATTCTTCGGCTAATCAGCGCTTATTGAAGGCCAGCCCACCTATAAGGGAAAGAATTCCGAAGGCGATCATCGCGTAAGACTGTGTATTGTCACCATGCGCTTCTACCTGGATCGGGCCGGCATCTATGGCGAATTCAGGAGTGATGAGCGTATAAAGTCCGTATCCAACCAGTCCTACTCCAATGATAAGCAGGACGAATTTTAACACGTTATTCATTTAATAAAGTTTTATTAATCTGCGGTGAAAGTACTGATTAAATTTCTAATTTAAGATCAAATCTTCGCAATGCGCATATTACTTACCGGGGCTAATGGCTATATAGGCATGCGACTCCTGCCGCAATTACTGGAGCAGGGCCATGAAGTTATTTGCGCCGTTCGAAACCGCAATCGATTCACTTCTAATGAAGATCTCAAGGAAAAGGTGGAAATCGTGGAGCTTGATTTTTTGAAGGATTCTGAAGCGCCTGACAAAATCAAGAATATAGATGTTGCCTATTACCTCATCCATTCCATGACCGCTTCCACTAGGGATTTTGACGAAAAGGAAGCCAAGGCCGCCCGGAATTTCAATAAAATGATGGCGGAAACAAGTGTGAACCAGGTGATTTATTTAAGCGGAATCATCAATGAAGAAAAGCTTTCCAAACATCTAAAATCCAGAAAAAAGGTAGAAGAAATACTTTACAAGGGTGATTTTAATCTTACTGTCCTCCGAGCCGCAATCATTGTGGGATCTGGCAGCTCTTCTTTCGAAATCATCAGGGATCTATGCGAAAAGTTACCGGTCATGATCACTCCAAAATGGGTGAAAACGAGGTGCCAGCCCATCGCGATACGGAATATCATTCAATATTTGACCGGAGTTATTGGTAATGAAGAATGTTACAACGAATCTTTTGATGTTGGCGGACCAGATATACTCACTTACCAGGAAATGATGGAACAATATGCCGAAGTTCGCGGACTAAAAATCTGGATCATTGGCGTTCCTGTAATGTCTCCAAAGTTGAGTTCCTACTGGCTTTATTTTGTGACTTCAACATCCTATCGCCTTGCACAAAATCTCGTTGAAAGCATGTCGGTAGAAGTAATTACAAGAGATACCAGGCTACAGGAAATTTTGAATATTGATCCTATTTGCTATAAAGATGCCATTAAAATGGCTTTTTACAAGATAGAGCAAAACGAGGTGGTATCCAGCTGGAAAGACAGCCTTAGCAGTGGAAGATTCAGAAAAGAGCTGAACAAATATGTCCAGATCCCACAACATGGCTGCCTAAAAGATAAAAAGTCGGTTAAAATAAAAGATCCTGAAGAAGTACTGAATAGAATCTGGGCAATTGGCGGAACTACCGGCTGGTACTATGGCAGCTGGTTATGGGATGTGCGCGGTTTTTTAGATAAATTAGCCGGTGGCGTTGGATTACGAAGAGGCCGTACCCATCCCAATAAAATAAATGCGGGAGATTCCCTGGATTTCTGGAGAGTCTTACTTGCCGATCGTGAAGAAAGACGATTACTGCTGTTCGCTGAAATGAAAGTTCCGGGTGAAGCCTGGCTGGAATTCAAAATTGATGAAGACAATGTTCTTTATCAAAATGCTGTTTTCCGTCCCAAAGGACTTTGGGGCCGGCTATACTGGTACGCCATGTACCCCTTCCACTTTTTCATTTTCGAAGGAATGATCAATAAAATAGCCAGAGGAAAGAAAAAATAGGTAGATTTAATGCAAATGCTACCTGATCTGAGATCTTTATTTAATATTTTCCGAAAGAATCAAGTTTTATTGATCTCTTCAACAATTCTTATATCGGGTTCGCTATTCATCTTTCTTTTTACCGAATTCTTTTACAATTCCATTGAAGAGGTTTCGTTATGGGTGCGGGAGATCTTCGGTGTTTTCTACCTCTGGCTGGGATTGATCTGCGTGATTTTCCTGTTGGTGATCTCGTTCTCCCCTTTCGGAAAAATAAAGCTGGGAAAATCTCCTCCGCAATTCGATCGCATTTCCTGGATTGCCATGTTATACAGTGCCGGAATGGGTGCCGGGATTTTGCTAAGAGCCGTACAGGAACCAGTTTTTATGTTTCTAAATCCTCCAATTGAAACCGGCTCTTCCAATGAGGTGATTGCCCTGGAATATACATTTTACCAATGGGGATTTACGGCCTGGGCCTTCTACGGAATTTTTGCACTCGTCATCGCCTACAGCATTTTTGTCAGAAATGAAAAGGTAAAGCTCGGCTCTTCTTTAGGGCTGTTTCAGAAGTTTAGGTTCATACCGAAGGGTGTTGACATTTTAACCATTTTAACTACCGTTACCGGCCTTGTTGCCGCTATTGGTCTCGGAACCACTCAAATCGAAGGCGGTCTTAGTCATTTAAGCTCGCGTGAGGCTGGAAATCTACCTCTGATACTTGGTTTGACTTTTTTGATCTGCCTGCTTGCTTTTATTTCGGCCTGGGCCGGAGTTGAAAAGGGGATCAAACGCATTTCGAACTGGAACATTTATACTACGCTGCTCATTCTTATTTTCGTTTTTTTAGAGGGGAATTCAATAGTCATCCTGGAACGATTTGCTGAATCTTTTCTAAGGTATATAATCGATTTCGTAGCATTAAGCCTTGCTAGCGGAAATTTTGACCCTGGAAAGGAATTTTTAACCGACTGGACCTATTACTACTGGGCTTTCTGGCTAGCCTGGGCTCCGTTCACCGGAGTTTTTATTGCCAGAATATCTAAAGGTAGGAGCATACGAGAAATGATATGGGGAGTTTTACTGATTCCTTCCATAGGAAGTTTTTTCTGGTTTAGTGTTTTTGGATCTTCGGCTTTTGAAATGATCGAATCTTTTGGCTCCTACCAGAATGAATTTGGAAATGTATTTACCTCCATTTTTATATTCTTTGAAAATCTACCCTTTTCCAATATTCTGAATATTATTAGCATTCTTTTGCTCATTAGCTTCCTGGTCACATCGGTAGATTCCGCAATTTTTGTCTTGAGCATGTTCACAGACGATGGCCAGGAAGAACCAAGGAGACGCTACCGATTGATCTGGGCCCTGCTCCTTCTTTTATTCTGTGAAGCAATCGTAGTCCTGGGAAGTGTGAAGCCAGACAGCAACGTACTAACCGCCATGCAAAAATTCCTGATCATAAGCTCTCTCCCGTTTGCCTTTCTCACCTTGATCATGATGACTTTATTTATAAAGGAGCTTTTTCATTACAAAAAAATCAAAGGTAAAAACCAGTAGCTCATACTGTTTTTCTTTTCGATTTATATTTTAAATGCGGTGGTTCAAGACCTATTTCTAAACAGGACCAAACAAAAACTTAAGGCGGTTCAAAGATTTTAAGTAGATTTTATGAGGAAAAATTAAACAGCCTGGTTTTGAAACCTCCTATAAAATAAGGCCTTTCCACATATTTTAACATTTAACCTTCTCACAACCAAAATATTAGATGATGCATTTCATCGATATTTTTTGCATTTAATCCTAATAATGTTTTACTTGCACACCGATTTAACCCCCGATTGAAAAATGCGTGTAGCACGAATTGATCAAAAACAAAGAAACCGAAGAGGAACAAATCCGAAAATGCTCTTTTCCGGTTTAATAGTTTAAGAGGTACAGCATCTTTCAAAACGGCAAAATTTTTAAGAATTGAAGCTTTCAGATCTCCCCAGGTCTGATACTGAAAATTTAAACTGCCATGACCCTAACCTACAAAATGAAGCCTCTTTTAGAGGCGCGATTCCCCAAATCGCTATTCTATGTGTTTATCGCTATCATGATAAGCTCATGTTCTGCCGACGCAGATGACATCCTTGAAGACACAAGCATTGAACAAGGAAGTGAAAAAGACCTCAGCAAAGATCTGAACGGAAAAGACCGCCTGTACAAAGGAATTTTTGCAACTACTTCTTCGGGTTACCGGGGAACATTCAGATTGGAAATTCCGGGCGGCGTAGATGATCTTTCAAACATCGACCCGGATTCTAAAGGAGTCTTAAAACTTTCGAATGGCGAAAACTATACTGCAGAAGTAGCCGGGATCAAACAAAACTCTTCTTCAACCAAAAGCGCTGATGTAAAGGTTGAATTTGACTCTAAAGACTTCAGTTTTACCTTTACGGTTGATGAATACAATAATCCGGTACTTTCAGATGTAATTTTAAAAGAAAGAGATGGAGCCATTGTCGCTGCGGAAGAAACGGCAGACAATTCTATAACCCCGGTAACCGGAACTTACAAATGTACTAATTGCCAGGACCAGGATTCTCCACTGGAGGGCATTGATCTGGATAATTCAGACAGAACTTTCAATATGCTTCTCACCAATGAAGCAGGCACCACGAGTATTGATATTCAGGCGCTTGTTGGAGTGCTGGTAGACACGCAACTTGTAGTAGAGCAGGATTGTACCAGCAGCCAGGAAAACAGTTACTGTATTCTTAAAAGTGGTACAAACGGCCAGAATGAAGACCTCAACTGGTCTGCAGTTCACAGATATTCAGAAATCGGGGCCGATGAAACCTGTTCTGTCCTGGCTGGAAATTTTGCTTTTCAATACCAGGGATTTGGAACCATTGAAGGGGAGTTCAACAGTGATAGTACCTGTCCTAATCAAACCTACTATGTAAGCAGTACCGGTAACGACTCGAATACTGGTTTGGCTCCTGAAGATGCCTGGCGCAGTATCGAAAAATTGAATAACCTAAATATCCAACCAGGTGATGTGATCAAGTTAGAAGGAGGAAAGGAATTTGAAGGAAATCTTTACCTCGATAGTGAAGATGCCAACAACAGTGCAAGCCCGGTGGTTATTTCATCTTTTGGCAATGGCCGCGCGACTATTAATGCCGGTAATAGTTTTGGGATCTATGCCTATAATACTTCGGGAATAAAAATAGACAACTTAATTGTTAAAGGAAGCGGAATGAATTCCAATACCAATTCCGGGATTTATTTCTACACAGATCTTCCAGGAGATGTAAAACTGGATTATGTGGAGATTACGAATACCGAAGTGCATGGTTTTCGTGACTTCGGAATCGTTATAGGTGCCTACAACCACAACTCTGGATTTGCCAATGTTCTAATAGAAAACAACAAGGTACATGGGATCCTGGATGCAGGAATTTCTTCTTATGGCCATTTTAAAGCTTCTAAAACCGGCTATGCACATTCCAACATTACCGTACGAAATTGCGAGGTGTTTAATGTACCCGGTTATTCAAAAGACACACATTCGGGTAATGGGATTGTATTATCTGATGTTCAAAACTCAGTGATCGAGCATTCTACCGTATATGACTGTGGAAGCGGAAACACCCATTGCGGTGGTCCGGTAGGAATCTGGTACTGGGATGCAGATAATGTTACGATACAGTATTCTGAAGTTTATAATATGAGTTCAGGAACAGGTTGCGATGGCGCTGGCTTCGATCTTGATGGGGGTGTGACCAACGGGGTAATGCAATATAACTACTCGCATGATAATGATGGTGCAGGATTTATGGTTGGTCAATTTGGGGGAGCAAGACCTATGAGCAACATTATAGTTCGTTACAATGTTAGCCAGAATGATGCTGCAACCAACGGCGGTAGTGTTTACCTGTTTAATGGAAGTTCAGAAAGTTCCATGAAAGACATACTGGTACATAACAACACACTTTATATCGAAAAGAGCGCAAATATCAAATACACTTCGTGGAAGCCCTTCAAATACAACATTAATTTTAAGAACAATATTCTTTATGCCGCTAAAGGCGCAAGCCTGATCAGTATTCCAAGTGGCTATGACGGGCATTTTGAAGGGAATTTGTACTTTGCTCCAGATGGTTTTAAAATAAACTACAAGGGTAACAGCTATACTTCACTGGAAGAATTCAGAAATTCGGGCAACGAGATCTATAACAGTGCACCAGTAGGTTTTGAAGGGGATCCTTTATTAGCGAACCCAGGAAATGCAGGTACTATCGGTTTTGGAAACTCACTTTCTGAACTTACCGAATACACTCTTAACTCCTCATCACCCGCGATAAACGGCGCTGTGCCGATTTCCAATCCTGGAAGCCGTGATTTTTTCGGAACCAATTTCTCAATTACGCCTAATGATATAGGGGCGCATGAGGCCGATACTACCAATAAAAACAACAGTGGTATCGCATCTAAATAATTCATATTCGTTTCAACCAAAAAAGGGAAAGCCTCTATTTGAAGCTTTCCCTTTTTTTATTTTCTGAATTAAGATTTAAGCCTTTGGAAGAAATACTTCGGCCATCATGCACCTGGCGCTTCCACCACCTGCGATCTCTATCGTTTGAATTTCTGAACTCAGTATCTCACAGTGCTTTTCGATTTTCGCAACCTGTTCTTCGGAAAGACTTCGGTGAGCCCTGGCACTCATCACAAGGTATTTTTTACCAAAAGCGCCCTGAACCTGAAGCATATTCCCTGCAAATTCATGCATTTGCTTTTCGGTAATAGCGATGATCTCCTTGCCGTCTGCCTTTAAATGTTTTATAACATTCTTTCTTTCCTTCTTATCATCTATGGTATCAAGGCAAATTACCGCGAACTCTTCTCCAAGACACATCATCACATTAGTGTGATAAATAGGAAGCCTCTTATTTCCTACGCTTTGATAGGCATTGAAAATAACCGGAGTATATTCAAAATCCTCGCAGAATTCAATTAGAAGATCTTCATCTGCACGAGGAGAAATGGCGCAATAGGCTTTTTCGTTCACCCTGTCCAAAATAAGGCTTCCGGTTCCCTCCAGAAAGACATCATCTTCCTCGGCTGCCGTATAATCTACAATATCTGTGATCTTAAAGCCCGCTTCCTCCAATTTGGCGAAATATTCCAGTCTGCGTTCCTTTCTCCTGTTTTCAGCAAACATGGGATAAAGCGCTACCTGTCCGTCTTCATGAAAGGAAACCCAGTTATTCGGAAAGATGGAATCTGGGGTATTATCTTCCAGCACGTCATCTACCACGATAACATTTACACCAACCCCTTTTAATTTCTTTACGAAATCATCGAATTCCCTGGCTGCGGAAATATTCAAATCGGGGTCATTCACGTTCTTCTGAAAGTAATTATTAACCGAGGTTTGCTCATTCATTCTGAATGCGACCGGTCTTACCATTAATATCGTATCTGTGATCTGTTTCATTACTATTTCTTTAATCCCTTATCAAAGGCAGGGTTGAACACCTCAACAAACCTTCCTGTTTCGAAATTTCGGCATAGGGCACTTCCTCAACGGTAATTCCCTGTTCTCGAAGCCAGTTATTAAGCCTGGTAAAATTCTTTTCTGAAATCACCACATCTTCAGATATTGAAAATATGTTCGAATTCATCTCATACATTTCGTCCCGAGTGATCTCGTATACGTTCTCCCTTCCGAAGAAATCAATAAGCCAGTTATATTCCTCTTCGAAAAGAAACCCATCTTTATAAATGATCGCCTTGTCCTTTCCAACAGGCTGAAAACAGCAATCCAGGTGAAGCGCGTTATCTTTGGCAATCGTATTCGACTTCCTTAAACTAAACGACACTACTTTTTTCTCCGGAAAAAGTTTTTGCAAAGCTTCTAGAGCCTGGAGGTTCGTCCTGGCGGTAATAAAATTTTTATAGTCGGCCCCCTTATAAGTCCCAACGAAAATATGGTCTCCCATTGGCATCACATCCCCCCCTTCGATATGGGCGTCTTCCGGCAAAGTGATTATTTTGCTTGGGTCTATTTGTTTAAGTACATGATCAATGGCCTCAATTTCCTGATCGCGATTGGGCAGAATATTCGATTTAATGAATTTATCATCTATTACAAAGGCGATGTCGCGGGTAAAGATCTGGTTGTAATCCTCAATGATCCTGGGCCTGTAGACCTTTACATCATATTTTTCCAGCACCCGAGCAACCGCTTCCATTTCGTTTACCATATCTTCTTCGGTGGGATAGGTCCCAGCCAGGATATGTTCTTTAGATTTAGGATCATATGCCTCCTCTAATGTGGGAATGGGTCCGTTGCTTTTCGCCGTACCCAGTACAACGGCTCTCAGCCGTGAAGTCTCATTATTAATATGCAATTTCATATCGCAAATTTCTGCAAATATAGAAAAAGAAGGCCGGTCTATACTAGTCAGCAACCAGGAATCGAAGCTTAATTTCAACACTAACCGTAACACCTGGCTCAGGTTATTTTTTAATTAAGGCACCAAGGCAAATTAAATTAACTTTAATATATTCGTAGCGCCCAATTAGCTTAACCTACCCCTAATTCTGTTTTCTGAAGAAACCTGTATCTATACTATTTTGGGGCTTGCTGCTTATTGCTGTGTTTTCATGTGGCCCTGAAGAATGCGAAAAGCATTCTGCCAGCGTACATATTGAAGAGACCGAAGAGGGCTACCGATTGATCCGCAATGGAGAACCATACTTCATTAACGGGGCCGCTGCAGAAAAAACCTATCTAAAGGAATTAAAAGAGGCCGGAGCCAATACGGCTCGAATCTACGACACCATTAATTTAAAGAGGACCCTGGATCAGGCTCAGGCATTAGATCTGGCCATAGTTGCAGATATTCCGATGCCTAAATTCAATAATGCATCTAAATATTATACGAACGACAGCCTCTTTAACCTCGTAAAAACCAACGTGAAAAGGGTAGTAAGCCAGCACAAGAACCACCCCGCCCTACTATACTGGAATTTAGGTAATGAACTATATTACCCTTATTTTCATCAAAATACCGAGCCTATTTCCAGGTTTAATGAATTGATAGACCTGATCCATGAAATCGATCCAAACCACCCCGTAAGCACCACTACAATTGGAGCCAATAAATTACGTGTTCTTTCAATAGAATCTATGAGTCCACAGCTTGATTTTATTTCTTTCAACTCTTTCGGAGTTTTGAGCACCTTCTCCAGCCGCTTAAAACCCATTGCCCCTATCTGGGATGGGCCTCATGTGATCACCGAATGGGGTGTGAACGGGGGATGGGAAGCGGAATTGACCACCTGGGACGCTCCTATAGAAGAAACCAGCACTAAAAAAGCCGAACAGGTTAGAGAACGTTATTATTCTTACCTGGAGCCCATAAAAAATACCGGTTCGCTTGGAAGTTTTATCTTTTACTGGGGTCGTAAAAATGAATTCACTCCATCCTGGTACAGCCTTTTTGGTCCCAATAGACTCAAGACAGAAGCTGTCTTCGAAATGGAGAAGATCTGGAAAAATTCAGATAAATCTTACCCGGGTCCGCAACTAAATTATATTTACCTCAACAGGAAAGGAGCAAGGGACAATATCGTTTTATCTCCAAAGGATAAGGCTAACGCGGAAGTTTTTTTTGATAAAGCTCCTTCAAAAGACTTGATTATACATTGGGAAATAAGAGAAGAATCCTGGTATAACTTCAGTAAAAGTATCGTAACAGAAGACGTGAAATTTTCAAAAAACGGTCATAAAGTAAACTTTCAGGCGCCCTCAAGGGAAGGCCCTTACCGCCTATATGTATATCTTACTAATTCTACCGAGTATTATGCCACGGCAAATATTCCTTTTTTTGTACTAAGTACAACCGATGAAGAATAACATTCAGGAGCCAAATATAGCGGAGGAAAGAACTATCAAAATATTGATCGTTTTAGGCTTATTAAGCATCCTGAACTTTCTGTTTTTCTTTTTTCAACCCGATTCCTGGGGAAACCTGTTCCTGTTCTCACTCTTGATGCTCACCATGTTATACAGCCTTACGAAAAAGCTGTATATGTGGTATAATTATTCAAATATCTCGGTACCTGAAAAACCTGAATTGGATAAAGAATTCAGTGTTGATATTTTAACCACCTATTTTCCTGGAGAGCCCTACCAGATGATCATAACAACCCTGGAGGCCATCAAAAGGATCAAGTATCCCCATACCGCCTATTTATGTGACGAAGCCAACGATCCCTTCCTTAAAAAATTTTGCGAGGATAATGGCATTAGGCATGTTACCCGAAATAACCGAAAGGACGCCAAGGCTGGAAATATCAATAATGCGCTTAAAACTGCAGCTACCGGAGAAATTTGTGTTGTCCTGGACCCTGACCATATTCCTGAACCAGATTTCCTGGACGAAATAATTCCTCATTTTAGCGATCCGGAGATTGGGTTTGTTCAGGTCGTTCAGGCCTATTATAATACCAAGGAAACCCTCGTCGCTAGAGGTGCTGCCGAGCAGACCTTTCAGTTCTACGGACCCATGATGATGACCCTGAACTCCTACGGTACCGTGAACGCAATTGGTGCTAATTGTGTTTTCAGAAGAAAAGCTCTTGACAGTATTGGCGGACATTCCCCAGGCCTGTGTGAGGATATGCATACGGCCATGAATTTATATTCCAAAGGCTGGAAAGCTGTGTATGTTCCGAAGATACTCGCGCAAGGGCTGGCACCTTCAAACCTTACCAGCTATTTCAAACAGCAATTAAAATGGTCCAGGGGTACTTTTGACCTGTTATTTAAAGTATACCCTAAACTTTTTAAGAATTTTACCGTTCGGCAGAAAATTCATTTCGCAGTACTGCCATTACACTACCTCAGCGGAGTTATTTGCCTTATAAATTTCCTTATTCCCATAATATCTCTGTTGTTTTCTACCACCCCATGGAATGGAAATGTGATCGATTTTGCATTGGTTCTATTACCGGTGATTATTAGCTCCCTGCTTATTAGAACCTATATTCAAAAATGGGTGATAGACAAAAAAGAGCGGGGCTTTCATGTAATGGGAGGTTTGCTGCAGATCAATACCTGGTGGATCTATATCCTCGGACTTTTTTATACTTTAATTGACAGGAAGATCCCATACCTTCCTACTCCCAAGGAAAATGAATTTGCTACCAACCTAAAGATCATCATTCCTAATTTTAGTATTGCCATTCTCTCAATAATTGCGATAATTATTGGGTTACGCAGGGACTTAACACCTTTTTCCATCGTGATGGCAGGATTTGCTATGTTTAATGCCATTATCATGTTCTTCGGAATATACCTGGCGATCAAAACCACTAACCAGAACAATATCCTGAAGGAAAACCTGAAAAAAGAAACCTTAAGATCCCTTCAAAGCTTAAGGAAAGGTTCTTTTAATCTGGCAAATGGTTTATTTAACCTAACCAGGCGCCTGGCTTTGCCTTTATTATTCGTTGCAGTGATCTTTGCCCTGGGATTCAAACAAATGCATGACTTTATGAGATGGAAAGATGTATATCCATCCTATGTTGAAAAGGAAAATAGCTCCTTTCTGGGCATCTACCATCCTCCCAGGGACACCGGCCTGGTTGATGTGTCCAGAATCGCCAGTATAGAGATAGATCAAAATGTGGATTTCGACATTGTCTCTTTTTATGTAGGCTGGCAGGAAAAAAATGGAGCTCAACTCCCAGTCAAATTATTGGACTCTATTTCCGAATTAAATGCCCTACCACTTATTACCTGGGAGCCCTGGTCTTCAGATCCTGAAGAGACCAATATACTCGGTTCCGTGGCTGCAGGAAATTACGATGCATACATCAGGCAATTCGCCAGGAGTCTGGCCCGATACGACCGACCTGTTTTTCTTCGGTTTGCTCATGAATTTGACAATCCACAATATCCCTGGGCAAAGAACACTCCTGAATTCCCAGAACAATTCAAAGCAGCCTGGAAACGAGTCCATCGAATTTTCAATGAGGAAAACGCACAAAGAGTCATGCTGGTTTGGAACCCATGGAAGGCCGAAGGTATTAGTAAGTTTTATCCAGGTGATGATTATGTGGATTGGCTCGGGGTCACCCTTCTCAATTACGGGCCATTAAATGATGATGGCCAATACCATTCATTTAAAGAGCTGTACCAGAGTTTCCATGACAAATTTTTCTGGTTTACGCGCAAACCGGTCATGCTCGCCGAATTTGGTTCTGTGAACATCAAGGGGAATCAAACAGAGTGGCTCAAGGAGGCAGCAGAGCAAATGAAAAAAGATTTTGAGGAAATTTCAGCCGTAGTCATGTTCAATAGCGCCTACGATAACAACATTCCGGCCAATAAGTTTTATAAGGATGAATATATAGACTGGACCACAGATTCCATCGGAATTTTCAAATCCTTCCAGCAGGGATATCCTTTGCATAACAAGCTGAATAATTTGGATTCGAACATAGCCAGATTACCGATATCTACTGATTCTCTCAAAGGCATTCAGTATAAAAAAGGTTTGGACTGGAGAGATAACTATTATGTAGTAAGCAGGGAAACCTTTAAAAAGGACCTGGATCTAATGAAACAACTCGGAGTAAATACTATACAGTTTACCGGCGGAAATATATATGATTACAATATTTTAAAATATTCAGAAAAAGAAGGTTTAAATGTAATTTATCAATTCGGTGTGCCTAATGAAATAAATTTCCTTTCAGATGATTCAGAATTAAGAGAGTTAAGACAGGAAATGTTGGAAAAATTAGAAGACCTGATAGCGTACCAAAATCTAACTGCTATTTCTTTCGACTTTCAACTGGAAGATCGCTTCAATAAACCGCTTTTATTTGCCCAGCGTGATGCCTATCTAAATTGGCTGCAGTCTACACTTGGGGAAGTGCGATCGAAATACCCTCAATTACCTGTTATTCTGAATCTAAAAATGTCTTCGGGAACCTCAAATCTTATAAACGAGATCGATCCTATTTTACCGATAGATAGCTACGGACTGATCTTAAATGAAAATCAGGATCCTGAACAGCTAAAAGAGATTGGTGAGAACAAGAATATCCCATTTCTTCTCAGCTCTGTTCCAGTAAAACTTTTAGAAGACCTTCCAGATGAAATTGATAAATCACAGCTGATCTTTGAAAACTGGCAGGATGAAAGAAAAAGTAATCGCCTGAGCTATGACGGGCTACTGGATTTTGAAGGTAGAAGAAAAACCGATTTTTTCAAAGCCAGTTCCTTCTGGAAAAATAATGAGACGCGTTCTCTTAGTTCTCCAATAAGAATACTGAGACCTGCCATTCCCCTTATTGCAGGTGAAAAACCAGATTATCACGCATATATTTTTGAAAAAGATAAATGGCATACCGGGAACAAAATTCCAGATTCTTATAAATTCGAATGGAGCCTCATAAAGACTGATATTTTTGGAAACCCACTGGCCTTAAAAGTACTTGGTCATGGAACGAGTATAAAAGTTAAGATACCAGAGGATTATTTCAGGTATCAACTTCTTTTAACCGTGATACCACCTGGAAAAGATCATGTGTATAGAACCTTTTCCAGCCTGCATATACCTTTGGAAAAATAGGTTTTCTAGCAGCTCGAAGATCTAATTACTTGCAACGATCACTTTCACCGATTTACTGCTATCCGCCTGAATTTCGAAGGCTTTAGGTAAATCCTCCAAGGGAAATTGATGAGAGATAATTGGGGTTAGATCAACTTTTCCCGATTGAGTTAATTCTATAGCTTCGAGAAAATCCTCAGACGTATAAAACAAAGAGCCTTTTAAGTTAATTCGCTTGTACACTATAGAATTCGGGTCCATTTCGAGCTCCTTCCCATAGATAGCCAGAACGGTCATTTTTCCATCTGGTGCCAGGAGGTCCAGCATCTGCCTGAAAACCGGGCCGACTCCGGAACATTCAAAAACCGCGTTCAACTTCGGAAGTTTTCCTGAATAATTCAGGGAATCTACTTCTCCGAAGTTTTTGGCGATCATTTCAGCAAGATCTCCATTTTTAGATGGATTGAAAAGGAATTTGGCACCCAGGTTTTTGGCCAGCTCCAACCTTATTTCGCTAATATCTGAAGCGATAATTTGCTGATAGCCTTTGCTTTTAAGAGCCGCTATGGTTACCAGCCCAATGGTTCCACAGCCCGCAACGAGAATGGAATCTTCTTTTTCCAATTTAGTTATATTTACCCCCGCCAGTCCTACGCTAAAAGGTTCGATAAGAGCACCCTTTTCACTGGTAATACTATCTGGAATTGTAAATATATTAGAATTCTTTACAGGATTTTCGATCTTCACATAACGAGCAAAGCCACCCGGACTCAAACCTAGTCCTGTACCGTTGATCATAGGGTTTACCACAACCCGTTCCCCTTTTTTAAAGCCTTTTACTTCATTACCTATTTCAATTATTCCTCCACAAAATTCATGACCCAGCACAGATCCCGGAGGTACAAGACCTTCATGATAAATATGCAGATCTGTTCCGCAAATTCCTGCTTTTTCTACCTGGATAATGATACTATTACTATCTAAACCAGGTGACTGGCGCTCCTCGACCTGGATATCATGCACCCCTTTAAAAACTCCTGATGGATTCAAATCCTTCATACTTCATCTTGTTAATTAACCATAAAATACTGATTGTCTTAAAGTTACAAACTGAAATGCAATTCAGCCAATTTTTTATGACCTATAAGCCTGATATTAAAATGTTTCCAATTAAATGGTAACATTCAGAAAGCAGCATAAAAAAAGCCCCATAGTTCTATGGAGCTTTTTTAATATTACTTTATGTTAGAAACTATCTGCTTCCAAGCGCCTTAAACTCTCTGTGATTCTCACCAACATAGATCTGTCTTGGACGACCAATTGGCTCTTTCTTCAGCCTCATTTCTCTCCACTGAGCGATCCAACCCGGAAGTCTACCTAATGCAAACATTACGGTGAACATTTCAACAGGGATTCCAAGGGCTCTGTAGATGATTCCAGAGTAGAAGTCAACGTTTGGATACAGCTTTCTTTTTACGAAATAATCGTCTTCCAGCGCTTCTTTTTCAAGTCCTTTAGCGATATCAAGAACAGGATCTTCAATTCCAAGCTGACCTAATACCTCGTCTGCAGATTTCTTGATGATCTTAGCACGCGGATCGAAGTTCTTGTACACTCGGTGACCAAAGCCCATTAAACGGAAAGGATCTTCCTTGTCTTTCGCCTTTTGCATGAATTTGTGAGTATCACCTCCATCTTCCTTGATTCTTTCCAGCATTTCGATCACCGCCTGGTTAGCACCTCCGTGAAGTGGTCCCCAAAGCGCAGAAATACCGGCAGAAAGCGATGCGAACAAACCGGCATGAGAAGATCCAACCATTCTTACGGTTGAAGTAGAACAGTTTTGCTCATGATCGGCGTGAAGGATCAATAATTTATCAAGCGCGTCGATCACCGCTTTATCTACTTTGTAGGTTTTGTTCGGTTTTTCGAACATCATTTTATGAAGATTCTCTACATAACCAAGATCTTCGTCTCCATAATTTAGCGGAAGGCTGTTCTTCTTTCTTAAAGTCCATGCAGCAAGAACAGGGAATTTACCAAGAATCTTCACAATGGCCTTATACATATCCTCTTCTGATGAAACATCAACTGAGGAAGGATTAAAAGCGATAAGCGCACTGGTTAACGAAGCAAGCACTCCCATTGGATGAGCCGATTTTGGGAATCCGTCAAGGATCTTTTTCATCTCCTCATCTACATGTGACTGCTCCTTAATATCGTTGGTAAATTTATTAAGTTGCTCCTTGGTTGGCAATTCTCCAAAAATCAAAAGATATGCTACTTCAAGAAAATCGGCTTTTTCAGCCAGGTCTTCAATAGCATAACCACGATATCTTAAGATACCCTTCTCTCCGTCTAAAAATGTGATCGCACTCTCGCAGCTTCCAGTATTTTTATATCCGGGATCTAGCGTTATAAGCCCTGCTTCTCCACGCAGTTTTTTGATATCTATCCCTATTTCATTCTCGGTCCCCACGGTAACGGGAAACTCATATTTCTTTCCGTCAAATTCGAGTGTTGCTGTTTTAGACATATTATATATTCTTCTTTTTTAGTAATTATTTTTTAAGGATTGCTAAATTACGAAATTTAGTGTTAAAATAATTTTAAGCAGCCTAAGGAAATTTCAGAAATAGCCCTATTTTATTCGCTTTTCGGGAATTTTAACTTTAATGTGACCTTCTTTTGAACCTGTTTTAGGATTTATATCCAGAATATCTGAAAAATTAGAATCCGGAACTCCTACCTAATCCAACAAAATCAGGCTTAAAATTCCTAATCTGAAAGCTGATACAGATGATCATAATATTCGTCTACCGATTTCTCCCATGTAAATCGCTGGCGTTTTGCAGCCGCGCATATTTTCTTCCATTCCTTTTTATCATTAAAGAAAAGATCTACGGTTTCTGAAAATACCTTAATAAAGTCAGCTTCCTTTTGTTCTATGGTTTCACCTAAAAAGCTGAAGCCGGTCTTTCCGTGTATTACCGTATCTTTTAAACCGCCGGTGTGATGAACCAGGCAGGGCTGACCATTCCGCATCGCGAGCATCTGACTAATCCCACAAGGTTCGAAAAGGCTTGGCATCAGGTACAAATTCGATTCCTGGTATAGCATATCGATAATGCTTTCAGACTGGGCGTTGATAAAGATGAAATTCTTCAGGCGATAACTGGCTTCCCTGAAAATACTTTCATATTCCGGAGCGCCGGTACCCAGCAGAATATAAACCCCGTTAACTTCGGTTAATTTGGCGATTAGTTTATCCAGTAAATCCGGGTTATTTCTGAAGAAATAAAATTTTTGTTCGGTAAGCCTGGCAACACTGGTACAGATGAAATCTGGTTTATTCTCCTGGAACCGGGTAATCTTTTCACCGGTATGTGCGAGATAATGTGCCTTATAATCTTTTTTCTCCTCCTGCAACCAGCGGAACAGCCTTCGCACGCATTGCCTCAAAAGAATTCCTTTTTCAACTTGGTTGATATTGGCATAATTCGCACCGTTCAGAATACCGAAAAGACGTTTTTCCTGGTTTGCCTTTTTAAGATCCTCTTCCAGGCCTTCTCCCCCTATAAAATGGGGTGGGTCACTTTCCTTCTGAATATCTTCTTTATATGATGGCGACACAGTATGAACGGCATCTGCCAGCCTTATACCAACAGCCATGAGATTGATACAATCTGGATACCTGTGATCGTACAACTTTTCCCGATCATAGCTTATATCCGGAAAAAAAGCATTTACCGACGAGTGATTATTTTCAAAGGGCCTAATCCCCTGTATCGCCAGGTTATGAATGGAATATACGAACCGTAATTTTTTTAGATTACTAAAGCGTGGATTGAATTCTCTAAGGAAAAGCATCATGCTCATATGCCAGTCGTGTAAATGCACAATTTCGAGCTTCCCAAAAATGCCTTCACGAATGGCAGCCGAAACGGCTGTGCAAAAAAGAGAAAAAATGCTGGCATCGGTAAAAAATGGCTGATCCGGATCGTTAAAATAAATATGGGCGATATCACCAGATTTGATCTCGGGATGATGTATCACGTAATGAGTGATACCTTCAAGTTCCTTTTTGCCTGGAATACGGTAAACTTCAGCCTGCTGTGGAGTTCCCCTGAAGATGAATTTTACATCGGCGATCTTCTGTCCATCCAGGTGAATTCTGGAATAGGAAGGGGTTACTACCGAAACGCGATCTCCTCGCGTTGCGATCTGCCTTGGAACATCCCTAACCACGTCGCCCATTCCTCCAGCTTTGCACCGGGGGATCGCATCATTTTCAGCTGCTACGAACAGGAAATTAGTTTTCAATTTAGCTTGATTGGTTTCTGACTGAAGTTAAGAATTAAGGGAGCTTTCAGCCATTTATTTTCATTAAATGATTGTTAATATAAGCCATATTCAAAATAATTAAAAACAAAATAGCCCCTTCAGATGAAGAGGCTATTAATAAAATCATAAAATAGAACGAATTATTATTCTATTTTGAATGCTTTGTTTTGAGGATAATAGGCCATATCTCCAAGCTCTTCCTCGATACGGATCAACTGGTTGTATTTAGCCATTCGATCACTTCTTGAAGCAGAACCAGTCTTGATCTGACCGGTATTCAAGGCAACAGCAAGATCTGCAATGGTATTATCTTCTGTTTCACCTGAACGGTGTGACATTACTGAAGTATAGCCTGCGTTATGAGCCATATTAACTGCAGCGATCGTTTCGGTTAAGGTACCGATCTGGTTTACCTTGATAAGAATTGAGTTAGCGATATTCTCGTCGATCCCTCTTCCAAGACGCTCTACGTTGGTCACAAAAAGGTCATCACCAACTAACTGTACTTTCTTTCCAACCTTATCGGTTAGCGCTTTCCAGCCTTTCCAGTCGTTCTCATCCATTCCATCCTCAATGGAGATGATAGGATATTTTGAAGCCAGTTCAGCAAGATATTCAGCCTGCTCTTCACTGCTTCTCACTTTTCCTTTATCTCCTTCAAATTTGGTATAATCGTATTTGCCATCCACGAAAAATTCAGCAGCCGCACAGTCAAGGGCGATCATCACTTCCTTTCCAGGTTTATACCCGGCTTTTTCAATAGCTTTCAGAATGGTGTCCAAAGCATCCTCAGTCCCGTCTAAAGTCGGCGCAAAACCTCCTTCGTCACCTACAGCGGTACTTAATCCGCGATCGTGAAGTACTTTTTTCAGGTTATGAAAAATTTCGGTTCCCATTTTTAGGGCGTGAGAAAAACTCTCAGCCATTACTGGCATGATCATGAATTCCTGAAACGCGATAGGCGCATCACTATGCGAACCACCATTGATGATATTCATCATCGGCACAGGAAGCGTATTGGCGCTCACCCCACCAACATATCGATAAAGAGGCATATTAAGTTCGTTGGCTGCAGCCTTTGCTACTGCCAGGGAAACCCCCAAAATAGCATTCGCTCCCAGTTTTGATTTATTCGGAGTTCCATCCAGATCTCTCATGGTCTGATCGATCAGGTTCTGTTCAAAAACAGAAAAACCTAGTAATTTTTGTGCGATCTCGCCATTCACGTTTTCCACGGCTTTGGAAACTCCCTTGCCCATAAAATCCTTTCCACCATCACGTAATTCAACCGCTTCATGTTCTCCTGTGGAAGCTCCTGATGGAACCGCGGCACGGCCCATGATCCCGTTTTCGGTATAAACATCTACTTCTACCGTTGGATTTCCTCTAGAATCAAAAATCTGCCTGGCATGAATATCTAAAATAGCACTCATAATTTCATTTTAATTAGTTAATTGAACAGCTGCAAGATACAAATACAGCTTTTAAAAAGCCAGTGTTCACGCGAGTTTTAAGGCATTTATAACTAATAATCAACCTCAAACGTTTTCGGAAAAATGAAATAGAAGAAAACCCTAATTTTTGAAAATATCGAAATACACCCGAAATGTGATTCCTAAACCGCTGTTGCTAGCTTCGGAATAATTATCATCAGATTCTGAAAATTGAAGATCCTCAAAGGCTTTTTCTGAATTTAAAGTGGTATAGGTCAATAACAAACTGAAATTTATATGCTCCAGGCTGAAAAAGTCTCCTTCAACTCCGGCCGAAAAGGTCCAGAACTGATGATTTGAAGATTCGCTGATATTCTCCCGAAGCTCATAACGATCGCCAGCTCGCTGAAAGGATCGCTCATAAACTTTCATGTTTCCAAAGTTATATTCCGGCACGATCACCACAGCAGCCTCTGCATTACCGAAGATCAGTTTTGGAGCGATAGATAAATTAAATGAATTAAACCTGCCGTCATACCTCGCAGTTCCCTGGGGAGGATTGGAATCGAAATTCAGTACCTCACGTTCATTAGGCCGCCCGGCGAAATAGCTAACACCAACTTCAGGAGCCAGAAATTTAAACCGGAACACCTCTGCGCCTGCATCAAAAGCTCCGTACAAATTAGATTCGAATCCTTTATTATAAAAAATTTTCCCACCGGTATATAGCCTGGGCTGAAATTGAGCATGGCTCAAAAATGAACTTAAAAGCAGGACGAGGAAAATTGCTAAACGCACCACTTACTCTTTCCCTAGCTTGAATCCGAGTTGGATGTCGATAAGTGGGGAGAAGTAAGTATCTCCAAGATCATTAAATCCTAAGCCGGCACCCAGATTTAGATTTAATTTAAAATTGCTGTTATAAATTCGCTGTAGACCCCATGTTGGTCCTACAAAACCGGTTAGATCGTTTTCCATATCACCTATTATCGCATCTCCACTTCCCAGAATAGCAGCCAGGGCAATATAATTAGCACTATTCTCGGATACTTTTTTGCCCTTTTCAGCTCTCTTTTCGAAATTATAATAATAACGATATTGAGCGCCAAATTGCGGAAAGACACCATATTCAGGTTCTTCTAAATATTCAGCTTCATGGTAACCAAAACCAAGACCCAGCATCAGATCCAAAGAAGTAAGTTTGGACAATGCCACTTCATATTCCGCAGATGGAATCAAAAAATTTAACGAAAATTGGTTTTGTGTAGACTGGGCATTGGCCGTTAAACCTGCAAAAAGCAGAAGGCCTAGGATAATTTTTTTCATGATAGATTGGGGTAGTTTCAAATTGAATCCGAAACTAAGCAATTATAAGAGGGCCGACAAATTTATTTTAGTTATGACCGTTAACCAATAAAAAAGGCCGGTATTACCCGACCTTCTAATTCATTTATCTACTAGGTTTTATGCCTTCACTGATTTGATTCTATCGATAAACTCATCGAACAAATAACTCGCGTCGTGTGGTCCAGGACTCGCCTCAGGGTGATACTGTACCGAAAATACATTCTTGCTCTTCATGGCAAGTCCTCCAACAGTATTGTCATTCAAACAAATGTGAGTTACTTCAACATCAGAGTGTGCTTCGGTTTCATCTTTGTCAACCGAAAATCCATGGTTTTGAGAAGTGATCTCACCTTTTCCGTTGATAAGGTTTTTAACAGGATGATTGATTCCCCTGTGACCGTGGTGCATCTTGTAGGTTTTGATACCATTTGCTATAGCAATGATTTGATGACCTAAACAAATTCCGAATAATGGATGATCATTCTCAATGATCGTTTTGGTTACTTTAATTGCACTCTCCAACGGCTGCGGATCACCAGGCCCATTTGAAAGGAAATACCCATCAGGATTCCATTCCTTCATTTCCTCGTAAGTGGCATCATACGGAAATACTTTGATATAAGCATCTCTCTCAGCAAGATTCCGGAGAATGTTAGTCTTGATTCCAACATCCAGGGCAGCGATCTTATAGGTGGCGTCCTCATTTCCGAAGTAATAAGGTTCCTTAACCGAAACCTTTGAAGCCAGTTCCAGTCCGTTCATGTCTGGCACTTCAGCAAGTTTTGCTTTTAAACCTTCGATATTATCCACATCGGTAGAAATGATAGCATTCATAGCGCCATTCTCCCGGATATAGGTAACCAGCGCACGGGTATCTACATCTGAAATCGCAAAGATATTGTTCTCTTCAAGAAATTGTTCCAGGCTCTTATCTGAAGCCGGCCTTGAGGCTGTATAGCTGAAATTCTTGCAAATAAGTCCAGCGATCTTGGCGCCATTAGATTCGTTCTCCTCTTCATTGGTTCCATAATTTCCAATATGAGCATTGGTAGTTACCATTAACTGGCCAAAGTAAGAAGGATCGGTAAAAATCTCCTGGTAACCGGTCATCCCGGTATTGAAGCAAACTTCACCTGCTGCATTTCCTTCTTTGTTCCCAACGGCCTTTCCGTAGAAAATGGTACCGTCTTCAAGTAAAATCAATGCTTTTCTTTTAGCCTGATATTTCATAGTTGTGTGGTTTGTGATGCTGTAAAATTAAATATGAAATGGGTATAAAAAAAGGATAAACTATTAAAGCTTATCCTTTTAAAATTTAGATTGTGAAAAGAATCATTATTACTCTTCTTTTTTATCATCTTTTTTTTCTGCCTTTGGCTCTTCAGCTTTTGGCTCTTCTTTTTTGGTTTCCTTAGCAGAAGCCTCTTTTGGCTGCGCAGTAGAAGCAGTGTCATCAGACTTCTTCTTACCGGCACGACGGGTAGATTTTTTCTTCTTAGGCTTATCTACACCATAAGTTTCGTTGTAATCTACCAATTCGATCATAGCCATTTCAGCAGCATCTCCAAGACGGCTACCTAACTTGATCACTCGGGTGTAACCTCCTGGACGATCTCCAACTTTTGGAGCTACATCTCTGAAAAGTTCACTAACAGCTTCCTTGCTTCTAAGTTTGCTGAATACGATCCTTCTATTGTGAGTCGTATCTTCTTTAGACTTGGTTACAAGTGGCTCAACGAATACTTTAAGGGCTTTCGCCTTAGCAACAGTAGTGTTGATTCTCTTGTGCTCGATAAGAGAACAAGCCATGTTCGCCAACATCGCCCTGCGATGAGCTGTTTTTCTACCTAAGTGGTTTCCTTTTTTTCCGTGTCTCATGACATTTTATTTTCATCATCTTGCTGCGACCCATTTTGAGGAGCAAAATATGATGGGATTTATATTAAAATTTCAGGCGTGAACCAGGTTCACTAATGCCTAGTCTTTATCTAGTTTATATTTTGAAAGATCCATTCCAAAGTTAAGACCCTTATTGCTTACCAGCTCTTCAAGCTCGGTTAGGGACTTCTTACCGAAGTTTCTGAATTTCATCAGATCATTCTTATTGTAAGAAACAAGGTCTCCAAGAGTATCAACTTCAGCAGCCTTCAAACAGTTAAGAGCTCTTACTGAAAGATCAAGATCTACCAGTTTGGTCTTAAGCAACTGTCTCATGTGAAGAGATTCTTCATCATAAGTTTCAGTTTGAGCGATCTCATCAGCCTCAAGAGTGATTCTCTCATCAGAGAACAACATGAAGTGGTGGATCAGGGTTTTTGCTGCTTCGGTTAATGCATCTTTAGGATGGATAGACCCGTCACTGATAATTTCAAATACCAGTTTCTCATAGTCAGTCTTCTGCTCTACACGGTAGTTTTCAATGCTGTATTTTACATTCTTTATAGGAGTGTAAATAGAGTCGGTGAAAATAGTACCAAGAGGAGCATTGGCTTTCTTGTTTTCTTCCGCCGGAACATAGCCTCTACCCTTTTCGATAGTGATCTCCATATTCAGGCTTACTTTCTTATCCATGTGGCAAACCACCTGGTCTGGATTAAGGATCTGGAAACCTGAGATGAATTTCTGGAAGTGACCGGCAGTAAGTTGCTCTTCTCCGGAAACAGAAACGGTAACCGATTCGTTATCGATCTCATCGATTTGTCTCTTGAACCTGATCTGTTTCAGGTTAAGGATGATCTCAGTTACGTCTTCCACTACTCCCGCGATGGTCGAGAATTCGTGATCTACACCTTCGATGCGTACCGAAGTGATCGCGAAACCTTCCAAAGAAGATAAAAGCACTCGTCTTAAAGCGTTACCAACGGTTAATCCATATCCTGGTTCCAAAGGGCGAAATTCAAATTTCCCTTCGAAATCGGTTGAATCAATCATTATAACTTTATCGGGCTTCTGAAAATTTAGTATTGCCATATTTCGACTTCTGTGTGAATTATTATTTCGAATATAATTCGACTATAAATTGCTCGTTAATGTTTTCAGGAATTTGAACTCTTCCAGGAACAGATACGAAAGTTCCTTCTTTCTTTTCTGAATTCCAAGAGATCCACTCGTATACATTGCTATTATTAGACAATGACTCCTGAATTACACCAAGTGATTTAGATTTTTCTCTTACACCTACAACATCTCCAGCCTTCAGGTGATAAGAAGGGATATTAACCAATTCCCCGTTTACAGTGATGTGACGGTGACCTACTAACTGACGGGCAGCTCTTCTTGAAGGAGCGATTCCCATACGGTAAACCACATTGTCTAAACGAGATTCGCAAAGCTGTAGAAGTACCTCACCGGTAATTCCCTGTGCACGTGTAGCTTTCTCGAACATGTTACGGAACTGACGCTCAAGGATACCGTAAGTATACTTAGCTTTTTGCTTCTCCATCAACTGGATAGCATATTCCGATTTTTTTCCACGACGACGGTTGTTCCCGTGCTGTCCTGGAGGATAGTTTCTTTTTTCGAAAGATTTGTCGTCTCCAAAGATAGGCTCACCGAACTTACGTGCTATCTTGGTTTTTGGACCAGTATATCTTGCCATTAGTATTATTGATTTTGGAAAGGGATTATGAATTAAGGCATAAGTCCTTCGATAATCTAATTCCTCTCCTAATTAAAATTAATTAAACTCTACGTCTCTTAGGTGGACGACAACCATTGTGTGGAAGCGGAGTGATATCGATGATCTCGGTTACTTCTATCCCACTGTTGTGGATAGTTCTAATCGCAGATTCTCTTCCGTTCCCAGGACCTTTAACGTAAACCTTCACTTTACGCAGACCAGCTTCGTGTGCGATCTTAGACGCATCTTCAGCAGCCAGCTGTGCAGCATAAGGAGTGTTCTTTTTAGATCCTCTAAAGCCCATTTTACCAGCAGATGACCATGAAACAACATCACCTTTCTTATTGGTAAGAGAGATAATAATGTTGTTAAAAGAAGCAGTTACGTGAGCTTCACCGTTTGATTCAACGATTACTTTACGTTTCTTCTGAGTCTTTCCGGCCTTTTGGTTTGTCTTCTTTGCCATACTACTTACTATTTAGTCGCTTTTTTCTTGTTAGCAACTGTTTTTCTTCTTCCTTTTCTGGTTCTGGAGTTATTCTTGGTTCTCTGACCTCTTAAAGGAAGTCCTGATCTGTGACGGATTCCTCTATAACATCCAATGTCCATAAGACGTTTGATGCTGATCTGAACCTCAGTACGTAATTCTCCTTCGATTGTATATTCACCTACGGCTTCACGAATTTTACCGATCTCGTCATCATTCCAGTCTGAGACCTTTTTACTTTCGTCTACACCGGCCTTAGCAAGTATCTCCTGAGCCCTGCTTTTGCCAATTCCGAAGATATAGGTTAGCGCTATAACTCCTCGCTTTTGTTTTGGTATATCAACCCCTGCAATTCTTGCCATAATTAGCCTTGTCTTTGTTTAAATCTAGGATTCTTTTTGTTAATTACGTAAAGGCGCCCTTTCCTGCGTACAATTTTGCAGTCGGCACTTCTCTTTTTTATTGATGCTCTTACTTTCATCTTATCTGTTTTTAATTCACCGGCAGGCAACTAACCATTCCGTGAAATTCTAAGCGATCATAAATTTTTCAGAGTGCAAAAGTATAAAAAATTTATAAAAGCCTGAAAATTACTTTTTAGTATCTGTAAGTTATTCGAGCCTTCGTTAAATCGTAAGGACTCATTTCCAGTTTTACCTTATCACCAGGAAGCAATTTGATATAGTGCATACGCATCTTCCCGGAGATATGGGCCGTCACTACGTGACCATTCTCCAATTCTACGCGGAACATCGCATTAGACAATGCTTCAATGATCGTTCCGTCCTGTTCAATTGGTGGTTGTTTTGCCATTTAATAGTTTTTAGTATTTAGTAATTAGACGTTAGAATTATATATTAATCAATTATTGAAAATTTAATAATCTATCTTCTAACTTCTAAATTCTCAATTCTATCTTAAGCTACCGCTTTTCTGTTTTTACCTGTTTTCATTAATCCGTCATAGTGTCTATTCAGCAGGTAAGAATTCACCTGTTGCATAGTATCTATTGCAACTCCAACCATAATCAAAAGCGAGGTACCTCCAAAGAATAACGCCCAGTTCTGCTGAACACCCAGCAGTTGAACCACTATCGCAGGGAACACTGCAATAAGAGCCAGGAAGATAGATCCCGGAAGCGTGATTTGAGACATGATGCGATCCAGATACTCTGATGTTTCAGTTCCCGGACGAATACCAGGAATAAATCCACCACTTCTCTTAAGATCGTCAGCCATTTTATTTGTTGGAACCGTGATCGCAGTATAGAAATAGGTAAACACGATGATCAATAATGCGAACACCAGGTTATACCAGAATCCAAATATGTTCTGAAATGCAGCCGTCACACCCTGAGCAGCATCTGAATCTGAAAGCCCGGCTAAGGCTACAGGAATAAACATAATCGCCTGGGCGAAGATGATAGGCATTACACCCGATGCATTCAGCTTTAACGGTATATACTGTCTTGAACCAAATACATTTTTCTCATATCCACCAGAAGCAGATCTTCTGGCATACTGAACTGGAATTTGACGTACCGCCATTACCAGCATAACTGATGCCATAATAATTGCGAACCAGATAACTAATTCGATAAGGATCATTACAAGACCACCATTCGACTCAAATACCCTGGAAGCGAATTCCTGGATAAAGGCCTGCGGAAGGGTTGCAATGATACCAACCATAATCAACAATGAAATACCATTCCCAATACCCTTATCGGTAATCTTCTCACCCAGCCACATTGCAAATATGGTTCCAGTGGTAAGGATAATCACCGATGAAACGATAAATGTAATGTTGTCACCTAACATAAAAGCCTCTGAAGGCAAGGTTCTAAACAGGTTATAGATATAACCCGGGCCCTGTACCAACGTAATGGCAATTGTTAACCAACGCGTGATCTGGTTAATTTTCTTTCTCCCGCTTTCTCCTTCCTTCTGTAGTTTCTGAAGATAAGGAATAGCGATTCCCATCAACTGGACCACAATCGAAGCAGAGATATAAGGCATGATCCCAAGTGCAAATACCGAAGCATTCGAGAATGCTCCTCCGGTAAAGGCATTAAGAAGTCCTAATAATCCGCTTTCGGTCTGGCTAGACAAATTAGAAAGCTGGGCAGCATCGATTCCGGGAAGCACTACCTGCGCCCCGAATCGATATACCAAAAGCAAACCGAGGGTTACTAAAATACGGTTTTTTAGCTCCTCGATTTTCCAAATATTCTTGATCGTATTGATGAATTTCATTTGATTATCTATTATAAAGTAACAACTTCACCTCCGGCAGCTTCGATAGCTTCTTTCGCTGAGGCCGTAAATTTATGAACAGATACTTTCAACTTTGCCTTTAATTCACCTCTACCTAATATCTTAACAAGCTCGTTTCTTCCGGCCAGTCCGTTCGCTACTAGAACATCCATATCTACCGTATCCTTAATTCTTCCTTCATCAACAAGAGCCTGAAGGGTATCAAGGTTGATCCCCTGATATTCCTTACGGTTTCTGTTGTTGAATCCAAATTTAGGAACTCGTCTTTGAAGTGGCATTTGCCCTCCTTCAAATCCGATCTTTTTGGAATATCCAGAACGTGACTTGGCACCTTTATGTCCTCTGGTAGCAGTTCCACCTTTTCCGGAACCTTCACCGCGTCCTATACGCTTGCTATTCTTTTTAACTGAACCTTCTGCAGGTTTTAAGTTACTTAAATCCATGAGAGATTATTATTTTGATTCCTCTACAGAAACCAGGTGTTTAACTTTATTTACCATACCAAGGATGTTTGGCGTATCGTCATGCTCAACCGTCTGCCCCATTTTTCTAAGTCCTAGAGACTCAAGAATACGTTTTTGGTTCTGTGTGCGGTTGATGGCACTTTTTACTTTTGTGACTTTTATCTTTCCCATCTTATTCCTTGATTTATCCTTTAAAAACCTTTTCCAATGAAACACCTCTCTGTTTTGCAACAGTTTCGGCACTTCTCAATTGTAATAGAGCATCAAAGGTTGCTTTTACAACATTGTGAGGGTTAGAAGATCCCTGGTTCTTAGAAAGTACATCGTGTACTCCTACAGATTCCAATACCGCACGAATCGCACCACCGGCAATGATCCCGGTACCGGCAGCAGCTGGAAGCAACATTACTCTTGCTCCACCGTACTTACCTTTTTGTTCGTGAGGAAGGGTTCCCTTGTGCAAAGGAATGCGTACCAGATTCTTCTTAGCATCTTCTACGGCTTTAGAGATCGCGTCGGCAACTTCTTTAGACTTTCCAAGTCCGTGACCAACAACTCCATTCTCATCTCCTACTACCACGATAGCAGAAAATCCGAAGGCTCTACCTCCTTTAGTAACCTTAGTAACACGTTGTACTCCTACCAAACGGTCTTTCAATTCAAGACCTCCTGGTTTTACATGTTCTACGTTTTTATAATCTTGATACATATTTTCTAGAATTTTAGTCCTCCTTCGCGAGCACCTTCAGCTAATGATTTAACTCTTCCGTGATACAGATACCCACCTCTATCGAATGAAATAGTATCTATCCCGGCATTCTTTGCTTTTTCTGCAATGGCTTTTCCAACCAGTACAGCCTGCTCCTTCTTATCTTTAGAAGCAGATGCGATATCTTTATCTCTTGAAGAAGCAGAAGCTAAAGTTTTACCTTCAACATCATCGATGATCTGTGCATAGATCTCTTTGTTACTTCTAAAAACAGATAATCTAGGACGACTTTCAGTTCCAACGATATCCTTACGGATACGTCTTCTGATCTTGTTTCTTCTATCTTGTTTTGACACTGCCATAACTATACTTTATTAAGCTGATTTACCTGCTTTTCTTCTCAATTGCTCTCCAACAAACTTAATACCTTTTCCTTTGTATGGTTCAGGTTTTCTGAATGAACGGATCTTCGCTGCAACCTGTCCTACAAGCTGCTTGTCGTGAGAAGTTAGTTTCACAACAGGGTTCTTACCTTTTTCTGAGACAGTCTCCACTTTAATTTCAGGAGCCAAATCTATCACAATATTATGAGAATAACCAACAGCTAGATCAAGCTTGTTTCCCTGGTTGCTAGCTCTGTAACCAACACCTACAAGTTCAAGTTGCTTAGTGAAACCGTTAGTAACTCCTTCAATCATATTGTTAACCAAGGCACGGTAAAGACCGTGCTTAGCTTTCTGGTCGCTCTTATCAGAAGAACGCTCAAAGGAAATCTCGTTATCTTCGATCTTTACGTCGATATCTGTAATTTCCTGCTTAAGTTCTCCCAACTTTCCTTTTACTGTTACAATTCCATCCTTGTAATCTACTGTTACTCCTTCAGGAATTGAAACTGGACTTTTACCTATTCTTGACATTTCTTTCGTCTTTTAAGTATTAGTATACGTAACAAAGTACCTCTCCACCAACTTTCTCGGCTTTTGCCTGCTTACCTGTCATCACTCCGTGAGAAGTAGATACGATAGCCACACCAAGACCGTTAAGGATTCTTGGGATCTCGTTAGCTCCGGCATACTTACGTAGACCTGGTTTACTTATTCTTTGAATCTTCTTAATTACCGGCTCCTTAGTGATCTTATCATACTTAAGGGCGATTTTGATGGTTCCCTGTGCGGTACTATCATCGAATTTGTAACTAAGAATGTATCCCTGATCGAATAATATCTTAGTGATCTCTTTCTTTACATTAGAAGCAGGAATCTCCACTACGCGGTGGTTTGCTGCATTTGCATTCCTGATTCTTGTAAGAAAATCTGCAATAGGATCTGTATTCATTTATATCAATTTGCGGATGTGGTTTTCAGTTTTTCTGAACCTTCATCCAGTTTATAATTTTACCAGCTAGCTTTCTTAACTCCTGGGATTAGACCTTGATTGGCCATTTCTCTGAACATTACACGAGAAATTCCAAATTGTCTCATATACCCCTTTGGTCTTCCTGTAAGTTTACATCTGTTGTGCAAACGAACAGGAGAAGAGTTTTTCGGTAATTTCTGTAATGCTTCATAATCGCCAGCTTCTTTAAGCGCAGCTCTTTTTTCAGCATACTTCTTAACCAATTTTTGTCTCTTCACCTCACGGGCTTTCATTGATTCTTTAGCCATAATTAATTCTTTTTAAAAGGTAATCCTAGTTCGGTTAACAATGCTTTTGCTTCCTTATCGGTATTGGCCGAAGTAACAAAAGTGATATCCATCCCGGCAATTCTGTTCACTGCATCGATGTCGATCTCAGGGAAGATGATTTGCTCGGTAACACCAAGGTTGTAATTACCTCTTCCATCAAATCCGTTAGACTTGATTCCGTTAAAGTCTCGTACACGCGGTAAAGCGGTAGTGATCAATCTATCTAAGAATTCAAACATTCTATATCCGCGTAAAGTAACTTTAGCTCCAATTGGCATTCCTTTACGCAGCTTAAACGATGCAACGTCTTTCTTGGAAATGGTAGCGATGGCTTTTTGACCGCTAATTGCTGATAATTCATCAATTGCGTGATCGATAAGCTTCTTATCGGCTACCGCACCACCAACACCACGGCTGATGACGATCTTCTCAAGTTTAGGCACCTCCATTACATTGGAGTAGCTGAATTCTTCAGTAAGCGCATTTTTCACGCGCTCATTATATTCCTGTTTAAGTCTTGGTACGTATGCCATAACTAAATTACTTCATTAGATTTTTTAGAAAATCTTACTTTCTTCCCATCTTCTTCTTTGTAACCCACGCGAGTTGCGTTTCCGCTCTTGTCGATAAGAGCCAGGTTAGAAATATGGATAGGAGCTTCCTTCTCTTTAATACCACCCTGTGGATTAGAAGCGCTAGGCTTCTCATGTTTGGAGATCATGTTGATCCCTTCCACGATGGCTTTATTTTTTTCAAGAAATACTTTCTGAACTTTACCTTCCTGACCTTTATGGTCTCCAGCGATCACTCGTACTGTATCTCCTGATTTGATTTTAAGCTTTGCCATTTTCTTAATGTATTAAAGCACTTCAGGTGCCAGTGATACAATTTTCATGAATTGCTTATCACGAAGTTCACGAGCTACAGGACCAAATACACGAGTTCCGCGCATTTCACCCTGAGGGTTCAAAAGAACACATGCGTTATCATCGAAAC
Source organism: Christiangramia bathymodioli (assembly GCA_009735695.1). Taxonomy (GTDB): domain Bacteria; phylum Bacteroidota; class Bacteroidia; order Flavobacteriales; family Flavobacteriaceae; genus Christiangramia; species Christiangramia bathymodioli. The sequence continues at coordinate 90,536 of SRSL01000004.1, read as the reverse complement.
GGATATATGATCCGTCTGGTCTGCGCACTTCTTTTTTGGTACGAACAACCACAGCGGTTGAGACAGCTCCTTTTTTGATGTTCCCGTTTGGAGTGGCTTCTTTAACACTCACAACGATCTTATCACCAACAGATGCATACCTTTTCTTTGTACCTCCCAATACACGGATCGCTAATACTTCCTTAGCTCCTGTATTGTCTGCTACTTTTAGTCTGGATTCTTGTTGTACCATGATTACTTCGCTCTTTCAATTATTTCTACTAATCTCCAACACTTGGATTTACTCAAAGGTCTTGTTTCCATGATCTTTACAGTATCACCTTCGTTGCAGTCGTTATTTTCGTCGTGTGCTACGTATTTTTTCGTCTTCAAAACGAATTTTCCATACATAGGGTGTTTTACTTTTTTCACTTCAGAAACCACGATAGATTTCTGCATTTTGTTACTTGTAACAACACCAATACGCTCTTTTCTTAAATTTCTTTTTTCCATCTTTCAGCAGAATAACAATTATTGTTGTTCTCTTTTAGTTAACTCTGTAGCCAGTCTTGCGATATCCCTTCTCACAGTTCTTAACTGGATTGGGTTTTCAAGAGGCGAAACAGCGTGAGCCATTTTTAAATCTGAATAAGCTTTTCGAGACTTACCAAGCTCTTCTTGCAATTCTGCAACAGACAATTCCTTTACTTCTGATTGTTTCATAATTCCAATATTATTCTTGATAATCTCTCGCTACAACAAATTTGGTTCTCACAGGAAGTTTCTGTGCTGCAAGGCGAAGTGCCTCTTTAGCGATATCCATTGGTACACCACCAATTTCAAACATGATTCTTCCTGGTTTTACTACGGCTGCCCAATATTCCACGGCACCTTTACCTTTACCCATACGTACTTCAAGAGGTTTTTTGGTGATAGGCTTATCTGGGAAAATTTTGATCCAGATAGATCCTTCTCTTTTCATATAACGGGTAGCGGCAATACGCGCTGCTTCAATCTGGCGTGCGGTAACGAAGCTGGAATCCATAGATTTGATTCCGAAGGTTCCGTTAGAAAGTCTGTGCCCTCTTTGAGCATTTCCCTTCATACGCCCCTTTTGCTGCTTACGGTATTTTGTTCTTTTAGGTTGTAACATTTTCCTTTACTTTAAAAAATTACTTTCTACGACGTGATTTGTTTCCACCTCGTCCGGCACCGGATTTCTTACCTTGGTTCTTTGCAAGGCCAACTAGAGGCGAAAGCTCTCTTTTTCCGTATACCTCACCTTTCATGATCCATACTTTAACTCCCAGTCTACCATAAGTAGTGTGAGCTTCAACTAAAGCATAATCAATATCAGCCCTAAAAGTTGACAATGGAATTCTTCCATCCTTGTATGATTCTGAACGTGCCATTTCAGCACCGTTTAGACGACCAGAGATCTCAATTTTAATCCCTTCGGCGTTCATTCTCATAGCAGCCGCGATAGCCATCTTGATTGCACGACGGTAAGAGATACGATTCTCGATTTGTCTTGCAACGCTTGCCGCCACTAGGTGAGCGTCAAGTTCTGGCCTCTTAATCTCAAAGATGTTAATTTGAACTTCCTTGTCGGTAATCTTTTTAAGCTCTTCCTTAAGCTTGTCTACCTCCTGTCCGCCTTTACCAATAATGATACCAGGTCTGGCAGTGGTGATAGTAACGGTTACAAGCTTAAGCGTGCGCTCGATGATTACACGCGATACACTCGCTTTAGAAAGACGAGCATGGATATACTTTCTAATCTTATCGTCTTCGGCTAATTTATCGCCGTAGTCATTACCTCCGTACCAGTTGGATTCCCAACCTCTAATGATACCAAGGCGATTCCCGATTGGATTTGTTTTTTGTCCCATACTATCTCTTAGCTTTGTGTATTATTGTTTGCTCCAAGCACTAATGTAACGTGGTTGGATCTCTTTCTAATTCGGTGTGCACGACCCTGTGGAGCTGGACGAAGTCTTTTCAACATACTTCCTCCGTCTACACGAATCTCTTTCACAAATAACTCAGCATCTTCGATACTTGCATCTTCGTTCTTAGCCTGCCAGTTGGCAATAGCTGAAAGCAAAAGCTTCTCTAAACGGTTAGACGCCTCTTTGTTACTGAATTTTAGAATATGAAGCGCTTTTTCTACTTTTTCACCCCTAACAAGATCTGCAACTAGGCGCATCTTTCTAGGCGAAGTAGGGCAGTTATTCAACTTAGCAAAAGCTACCTGCTGTTTGGCTTCTTTTATTTGCTCTGCTCTTTCTCTTTTACGAACTCCCATAGCTTCAATTATTTTCTACCTTTATTTTTTGCACCTGCATGCCCTCTGAAAGAACGTGTTGGTGAAAATTCTCCTAACTTATGACCTACCATGTTCTCAGTCACATAAACAGGAACAAATTGCTTCCCGTTATGTACGGCGATGGTTTGTCCAACGAAATCTGGAGTAATCATAGAAGCTCTAGACCAGGTTTTGATCACGGCTTTCTTTCCAGACTCAACATTCTGAGCCACTTTTTGCTCCAGTTTATAGTGAACGAAAGGTCCTTTTTTTAATGAACGTGCCATATCTTAATTTTTCTTTCTAGTCTTTCTTCGTTCTACAATGTATTTATTACTCGCTTTCGTTCTTGAACGCGTCTTGAATCCTTTTGCAGGAAGACCTTTTCTAGAACGTGGGTGACCTCCTGAAGCTCTACCTTCACCACCACCCATTGGGTGATCGATTGGGTTCATCGCTACTGGTCTTGTTCTTGGCCTGATACCTAACCAGCGTTTTCTACCGGCTTTACCGGAGATCAATAGCTGATGGTCACTGTTAGAAACAGCTCCTATGGTAGCCATACAGGTAGAAAGAACTCTTCTGATCTCTCCTGAAGGCAACTTGATAGTCGCATATTTTCCTTCTCTTGCCAATAACTGAGCGAATGCACCGGCACTACGAGCCATTACAGCTCCCTGCCCGGCTCTAAGCTCGATACAAGAAATGATAGTACCCAGTGGAATGTTAGCCAAAGGCATTGCGTTTCCTATTTCAGGAGCAACTCCTTCGCTTCCAGACACCAGGTTCTGACCTACTTCTAGCCCGTTCTGAGCAATAATATACCTTTTCTCACCATCCTGATAGTTCAATAAAGCGATAAAGGCCGTTCTGTTTGGATCGTATTCTATAGTCGCAACAGTTGCAGGAACCCCCTGCTTGTCACGTTTAAAATCGATTACTCGGTAACGTCTTTTGTGACCACCACCTTTGTAGCGCATGGTCATTTTACCCTGACTGTTTCTACCACCTGATTTTTTTATCGGCGCCAATAGGCTTTTCTCCGGCTTATCAGTAGTAATGGCGTCATACCCATTAACTACTCTAAAACGCTGACCAGGTGTGATTGGTTTTAATTTTCTAACTGACATTGTTTAATCTTAGAGATTACTGTATAAATCAATTGTTTCACCTTCCGCCACCTGTACTACTGCTTTTTTATAAGCACTAGTTTTACCAGTGATCATACCAGACTTTGTGTACTTGGTTTTGCGATCCGGGCGGACATTCATAGTTCGAACATTAGTAACAGACACGCCATAAGCTGATTCGATCGCGTCCTTGATCTGAATCTTATTTGCCTTGTTACTTACCACAAAAGTGAAGCGATTGTTCATCTCGCTATCTGCGGTAGCTTTTTCTGTAATAACAGGTTTTATCAAGATGCTCATAACGGTTTATTAACTTAATTTCGACTCAATTCCTTCTAAAGACCCTTCTAAAAAGACAATATTATTAGCATTCAGAATTTTGTAAGTACTTAATTCTGAGCTATTTACGACTTCAGAAGACTTTAAATTACGCGACGACAAATATACATTTTTATTTGTGTCACCCAATACTATTAGTGTTTTTTTCGACTCAATCCCCAGAGCCTGAAGAACTTCGATGAAATTCTTGGTTTTTGGAGTATCGAATGAAAAATCTTCCACGACCATCACGGCCTTATCTTTTGCTTTGATAGAAAGTGCAGATTTTCTGGCAAGACGTTTAAGGTTCTTGTTCAATTTGAACCCGTAATTTCTTGGTCTTGGGCCAAAAACACGTCCACCACCTTTGAAGATAGGAGACTTGATACTTCCTGCTCTGGCAGTACCAGTACCTTTTTGCTTCTTGATCTTACGGGTAGATCCCGCGATCTCTGCTCTTTCTTTTGCCTTGTGAGTACCCTGTCTCTGGTTAGCAAGATATTGCTTAACATCAAGATATACAGCATGCTTATTAGGCTCAATAGCGAAAACAGAATCAGAAAGCTGTGCTTTTCTGCCTGTTTCTTTTCCTTTTATATCTAAAACTGCTACTTCCATTACTTACTAATGATTACGTATGAGTTTTTGTGTCCTGGCACACATCCTTTTACTACTAAAAGATTCTTATCTGCCACAACCTTCAAAACTTTCAGGTTTTCAACTTTAACTTTCTCACCGCCCATTCTACCGGCCATCTTCATTCCTTTGAAAACTCTCGCAGGATAAGATGCCGCACCAATGGAACCAGGAGCTCTTAAACGGTTGTGCTGACCATGAGTGGCCTGCCCAACTCCTCCAAATCCGTGTCTCTTAACAACACCCTGGAATCCTTTTCCTTTAGATGTACCTGCGATGTCCACAAATTCACCTTCCTTGAAAACATCCACGGTAACAGAGTCACCTAATTTGTAATCTTCTTTGTAACCCTGGAATTCAACGACCTTGCGCTTAGCAACAGTTCCTGCTTTTTTAGCATGCCCTTCAGCAGCCTTATTAACAGTCTTTTTGTCATCGAAACCAAGTTGAAGTGCTTCATACCCGTCAACCTCATTGGTTCTGACTTGGGTAACCACGCATGGTCCAGCTTCGATCACGGTACAAGGGATATTCTTCCCGTTCTCGTCGAAAATGCTGGTCATGCCGATCTTTTTTCCTATTAACCCAGACATATTTAATTAATTATTAATTGTTTACTTATTTTAAAAACTTAGGGCCGAAAAACACATTTCAGCCCTGAATTGTATTTTTCACCGTTTTTCCTTTGCGAAACGCGCCGGACATGTTAACCGCGCACCGAAGTGCGCGGACATTGTTTTTATCACACTTTGATCTCTACTTCTACTCCACTTGGCAATTCAAGCTTCATCAACGCATCGATCGTTTTTGAAGAAGAGCTATAGATATCAAGCAATCTCTTGTAAGAGCTTAACTCGAACTGCTCTCTGGACTTCTTGTTCACGTGAGGTGAACGAAGAACAGTAAAGATTTTCTTATTTGTTGGTAACGGAATTGGTCCGGTAACAACAGCTCCCGTAGTCTTTACGGTTTTTACGATTTTCTCAGCAGACTTGTCTACCAGATTATGATCGTAAGATTTTAGTTTTATTCTGATTTTTTGACTCATTTCCTTAAGATTATTCGTTAGCTGCTCCTTTCGCTGCTTTGATCACTTCTTCAGAAATATTAGAAGGAGTTTCAGCATAATGAGAGAATTCCATAGTTGAAGTTGCTCTACCTGAAGAAAGTGTTCTTAACGTAGTTACGTAACCGAACATTTCAGAAAGCGGCACTTCAGCTTTGATTACTTTCGCTCCAGATCTGTCTGACATGTTGTTTACCTGACCTCTTCTTCGGTTCAAGTCACCAACGATATCACCCATGTTTTCTTCCGGAGTTACAACCTCTACCTTCATGATTGGCTCAAGGATCACAGCACCGGCTGACTTAGCAGCAGATTTATAACCCATTTTTGCAGCCAGTTCGAAAGAAAGTTGGTCAGAATCCACAGGGTGGAAAGATCCATCCTTAAGAACAACTTTTAAGCTGTCCATTGTAAATCCTGCAAGAGGGCCATTTTTCATAGCCTCTTCAAATCCTTTCTGAACAGAAGGAACAAATTCTTTAGGAATACGTCCACCTTTAATCTCATCTACGAACTGAAGACCGTTACCTTCGAAATCCTCATCTACAGGTCCCATTTCGAAAATGATATCAGCAAACTTACCACGACCACCAGACTGTTTCTTGTAAACCTCTCTGTGGTTGGCATTTTTTCTTACAGCTTCCTTGTACTCTACCTGAGGCTCACCAACGTTTACTTCAACTTTGAACTCACGCTTCATACGATCGATAATAATCTCCAGGTGAAGCTCACCCATACCAGAGATAATTGTTTGACCAGAATTTTCGTCAGTCTTAACGGTGAAAGTCGGATCCTCTTCAGCAAGTTTACCAAGAGCCATACCCATTTTCTCAACATCAGCCTTAGTTTTAGGCTCAACCGCGATACCGATTACCGGCGCAGGGAAGCTCATTGACTCAAGTACGATAGGAGCATTAAGATCGGTAAGTGTATCACCAGTTTTAATATCCTTAAAACCTACTGCAGCTCCAATATCTCCAGCCTCGATCTTATCGATAGGCTCCTGTTTGTTAGAGTGCATCTGGTAAATTCTTGAGATACGCTCTTTCTTACCAGAACGAACGTTCAATACGTAAGAACCAGCTTCAAGAGTACCTGAATAAGCACGGAAGAATGCAAGACGACCCACGAAAGGATCGGTGGCAATTTTAAATGCAAGCGCAGAGAATGGAGATTCTACATTTGGCTTACGGCTTTCTTCCTCACCAGTTTCAGGATTGGTACCAACGATAGCATCTACATCTACCGGTGAAGGCAGGTAACGCATCACAGCGTCAAGCATAGCCTGAACACCTTTATTTTTAAATGCAGAACCACACATCATTGGGATGATGCTCATATCGATAGTAGCAGCTCTAAGGGCAGCGATGATCTCATCTTCGGTGATAGAATCTTCATCTTCGAAGAATTTCTCCATCAACGCCTCATCATATTCAGCAACGGCCTCTACTAATTCTGCACGATACTTATTTACATCAGCTTCCAGTTCAGCAGGAATGTCGATAGTTTCATAGGTCATCCCCATGTCTTCTTCGTTCCAGATGATAGCTTTTTTGGAAATAAGATCAACCACACCTTTAAAATCAGCTTCGTCACCAATTGGAACCTGAAGCGGCACAGGATTTCCTCCAAGCATTTCTTTTACCTGACGGCAAACGTTGAAGAAATCTGCACCCTGACGGTCCATTTTGTTTACGAAACCTAGACGTGGTACTCTATATTTATCTGCCTGTCTCCATACAGTTTCACTCTGAGGCTCAACCCCGTCTACTGCAGAGAACAATGCAACCACCCCATCAAGCACACGCAATGAACGCTCTACCTCAACGGTAAAGTCAACGTGACCAGGAGTGTCAATAATATTAACGGTATATTCCTGGTCTCTGTAAGGCCAGGTACAGTGTGTAGCTGCAGAAGTAATGGTAATACCACGCTCCTGCTCCTGCTCCATCCAGTCCATGGTAGCCGCACCATCGTGCACCTCACCAATCTTGTGACTGATTCCTGTATAATAAAGAATACGCTCGGTAGTTGTGGTTTTACCCGCATCAATATGAGCCGCAATTCCTATATTTCTAGTAAATTTTAAATCTCTTTGTGCCATTTTTTTTTTAGAATCTAAAGTGAGAGAATGCTTTGTTCGCTTCAGCCATCTTATGAGTATCTACTCTTTTCTTAACAGCAGCACCTTCTTCTTTTGCAGCAGCAAGAACTTCAGCAGCCAGCTTTGCAGCCATAGACTTCTCATTTCTCTTACGCGCGAAGCTGATCAACCATTTCATTGCAGTAGACACCTTACGGTCTGGTCTTATCTGCATTGGGATTTGAAAAGTAGCACCTCCTACACGTCTACTTCTCACTTCTACGTGAGGCATAACGTTAGAAAGAGCGTCTTTCCAGATCTCTAAAGCAGATTTCTCTTCGTCCTGTTTCTTTTGCTCTACGATATCTATAGCATCATAGAAAATCTTAAAGGCTACGGATTTTTTACCATCCCACATCATCATGTTCACAAAACGTGTAACAAGCTGATCGTTAAATTTTGGATCTGGTAAAAGAGGTCTTTTTTTCGCCTGTCTTTTTCTCATTTCTTTACATTAAAAGTTTTTAATTACTTCTTAGGGCGTTTTGCACCGTATTTAGATCTACGCTGAGTTCTACCTTCAACACCGGCAGTATCTAGCGCACCACGAACAATGTGGTATCTAACACCAGGCAAATCCTTTACCCTTCCACCTCTAACCAATACTATCGAGTGCTCCTGGAGGTTGTGTCCTTCTCCCGGAATGTAGGCGTTAACCTCTTTTCCGTTAGTTAACCTTACCCTTGCTACTTTACGCATAGCAGAGTTTGGTTTCTTAGGAGTGGTAGTGTACACACGTGTACAAACACCTCTCCTTTGAGGGCACGAATCCAAAGCAGCCGATTTACTCTTCTTGGTTATTTTGGCTCTTCCTTTTCGTACTAATTGTGAAATTGTTGGCATAATTTCCTATACACTAATTATTAATAAAATTTACTCCCTGATTTTTTAGGGTCTGCAAAGGTAGAAATAAAAATCTTTTATTCAAACACTGAATTATTTATTTTTCAGAATTTTACGTATCAAAACCTAAAAACGATTTAATTGAAGACACCCCGTCTTTAAAAGGACACGATTTTTTTGCAGAGTTTTTAAAATTTAGAAGTTAAAATTGCCAAAAATCAAATAGGCCGCATTCCATACATTTTTCTTTGAAAATCATTAAAATTTTTAGCATTTCAGCCGATTTTTAACTGAAGTCAGCAGCAAAGTGTTAAACTTTAAAATCTTTATTACTGATTCCCAATGATTTAACCTGTTAACAATTGATTAACTCAAGATTAAACTTGCATTAATCTTTAATTCTGAGCACATTTGGCGCTGGCTAATTCAAACAAATTTTAAAATGAAAACAAAGTTTAGTAGTATTTTAACGCTATTACTGGCGTTCGTGGTGCAAATGTCCTTTGCACAACAAAGAACGATTACCGGTACGGTGACAGATGAAGACGGCTTACCCTTACCAGGTGTAAACGTTTTGATTAAGGGCACCTCCACCGGTACTCAAACCGATTTTGATGGAAACTATTCCATCGACGCAGAACTGGGAGATGTCCTGGTATTTTCTTTCATTGGGCTCGAAACTGCCGAATATCCGGTAGACGACGCTGCAACAATCGACGTAGTCTTGCAAGCCGATTCGGCTCAATTAGACGAGGTGGTTGTAACAGCCCTTGGTATTAAGAGAGATGAAAAGAAACTTACCTATGCCTCTCAAAATGTTAAGGCTGAAGAGCTAAACATTACCCAGGATGCAAACATTAAAAATGCAATTGCTGGTAAGGTAGCAGGTGTTCAGTTCAATGGTCAGGCTGGATCAAAACTTGGTCAGTCTGGAGGTATCCGTCTTAGGGGTGCAATTTCCCTTACTGCAGACAGCGACCCTCTATACATTGTAGACAACGTACCTGTTAGTGACCCTAACGTGATCGACATGGATAACGTAGAAAGTCTTAACGTACTTAAGGGACCTGCAGCAACTGCTCTTTTTGGCCAGAGAGCTGAGTATGGTGCCATCGTTATTACCACAAAAGGTGGAAGCGCAACTAAATTAGGAGTTGAAGTAATCAGCTCTATCACATTCGACGAGGTAGCGCGTACTATGAACTACCAGAACGAATATGGTCAGGGTTACTCTGGTGATGCTTCTTTCGCAACTTTCGATTTTGATGCTGGTGGTGCCGGAGGTGCTCCTTATCCAGCAGAATGGCAAGTTTTCGACGGTCAGCGCTATAACACCGAGCCTTATGCCGATGAAAGCTGGGGTCCTAGATTTGACGGTGAGTCTTATGTACCATGGTATGCTTGGTTCCCAGACAGCCCTTACTTCGGGCAAACTGCAGAATGGTCTCCAAGAGAAGACAACGTTAGAGATTTCTACAACCAGGGAGTTACTGCTAAGAACGGTTTCAACCTAACTGGTGGTGGAGAAAACTTCACTGGAAGAATTTCTTATACCAACCTTAACCAGGAGGGTATTATTCCAGGTTCTGAATTGAACAAAAACTTTATAAGCACAAGATTTAATCTTGATGTAACTGAGAAGTTAAGCTTCGGAGCATCTATCAACTACACCACTGAGAAGATCCAGGGTGAATTCGCTGATGGATACGGAAACAACCTTTCAGGTTCTTTCAACTCATGGTTTGGTAGAGATGTAGACATCGACAAGTTAAGAGAGCTTAGAGGACTTACAACTCCTCAGGGATATGCCACTTCTTGGAACTGGTGGGGTCCAGATTACTATGCTTACGGTGTTGCCACCGGTGCAGCTGGAAATGGTTATCAAATGCCAACTTTCTGGTTTAACCCATATTTCTGGACAGATAATTACCAGAACATCAATCGTGAGACTAACCTGGTTGCGAATCTTGACGCGACTTACGACTTTACAGATCACTTAAATCTAGAAGTTCGTGCAGCAAGAAACCAGGTAGAATTCTCTAATGAGTACTTTGTACCATTCGACGTTGAATATTCAAGTGCTCATCAGCTTTATGTAGCATATGTTAACAGTTTTGGAAGATATAAGAGATCTTTCACTGAAGACAACTACACTGGTATCTTAAGATACAACAACGAATTTGGAGATTTCAATATCGACGCTCTTGTTGGAGGTCAGGTTCGTATTGAGAACTACGATCGTTTAAGCGCGCAAATGGACACTGAAAACTTTTCTAGTGGTGGATTGATCATCCCAGATGTTTACACCTTCGCTAACTCAAGAGAGCAGGTAGTACCAGACGCTTACGTATGGGAAAAGCAGGTAAACTCTTTATATGGTAACCTTTCTGTTGCTTATAAAGACATGTTATTCCTTGATACTTCTTTAAGAAAGGATTACAGTTCTGCCCTATTCCCAGATAATAACGGATACCTTTACCCATCTATTGGTACCAGTTTCATCTTTAGTGAACTAACTAACAATGACTGGTTATCTTTCGGTAAGGTTCGTGCTAGCTGGGCTCAGTTAGGTTCTGATGTTGGAGCTCTTGCTCTTAACCCGGTTTACCCACTTGACGATTATATTTATAACGGGAATGCACTAATGTACAACCAGTCTCAATTGGTTGATCCAAACATTCAGCCTGCATTGAACAGCTCTTTCGAAGTTGGTCTTGACCTAAGATTCTTCGATAGCCGAGTAGGAATTAACGCTACATATTATAATGAAGAGCGTAAAGATGATATCGTACCTGTAAGTTTATCAAACGGAACAGGATACAGTACTTTCCTAACCAATGCCGGTGTAACTACCAGAGACGGTGTGGAATTAGTATTAAACCTTGCTCCATTCAGATCTGAAGATTTCGCATGGGATATTACCTTCAACTACGCTAACAACAATACCATCGTAGAAGAACTTCCAGGCGACCTTCAAAGCCTACAGGCTCCAGGTGGATCTTCATCTTTCGGTTACGCTTCTATGTACCATAACCTAAACGGGGAATGGGGACAAATTAGAGGTGCTGCTATCAGAAGAACCGATGATGGTACTCCTGTAGTGAACGAAAACGGTCTTTATGTAGTAGATCAAAATCAATTCTTTGGTTCTATTTTACCAGACTTTACTGGTGGTGTTCTTAACCAATTGCGTTGGAAAGACCTTAGATTAACAGCTTCTCTAGACTTCCAGAAAGGCGGAACCTTCTTCTCACTATCTGAGAGCTGGGGTACTTACTCAGGACTTCTTGAAGAAACTGTTACCGATAACGACAGAGGAGTTCCTCAAAGGGACGCTGTTGAAGACGGCGGTGGTGTACACGTAGTAGGTGTAACTCCAGATGGAGATCCTGTTGACACTTATGTTGACGCTCTTACATACCACAACCAGTACTACTCTAACCGTCTAGCTGAGCCATTTATTCACGATGCTAGCTACGTGAAGTTGAGAGACATCAGTTTAAGTTATACCTTTGATGGTGCAAAACTGAACAATGTTTTTGATAGCGCTACCATCGGAGTAGTAGGAAGAAACCTTTGGTTGATCTCTGTTTCAGACGATAACGTACACAACTGGGATCCATCAGAACTTCCAAATGCTTATGGTGAGAACGGTGGTCTTCCAAGTACCAGAAGTTATGGTATGAACCTAAGGCTGAATTTCTAAACAGAAAAAATATTATAAATGAAAAAGTATAGTTTACTAACAATTCTTTTCGTAGCGATTATAGGTTTTACCTCGTGCGAAAATCATGACTTCGGTGACACGAATGAGAATGTCAACGGAGCTCAGGATCCTAATCCCGCTGCTTTGATGTCGGGAGCAATGATGAGATATGCTACTTTGACAGGAAGGGATTATTTAACCCGTCCGGCACTTTACGCGCAGTACCAGTCTCAAACCCAGTATACCGATGAGCAGAGATATAACGAATCTCCTGCTTCATGGTCTGGATACTATGTACAAACACTGTCTAACCTTCAGTTGATCGTAGATATCTACTCTCAGGAAGGAGATCTTAGCCCGGCTTTGATCGCACAGGGTTCTGCTAACAACCAGATTGGAGTTGCAACTATTTACAGCTCTATCATCTGGAAGCGTCTTACCGATACTTTTGGACCGGTAATTTATGAGAACTTTGGTTCAGACGACCTTACACCTGCATATTCTCAGCAAGAGACCGTTTACAAAGGTGTGATCGAAGACCTGAAAATGGCTCGTGATATGGTTGATCCTTCTGAAAACCTTCCAACTGGTGACCTGATCTATAATGGAGATGTTACTAAATGGAGAAAGTTCGCTAACAGTATGATTATGGCTATGGCCATTCAACTATCTGAAGTTGATGCAGCCTATGCTGAAGCTGAATTCAATGCAGCTCTTAACAATGAGTTTGGAGTAATCGAAACTGTTGAAGAAGAAGCCTGGTTTAATTACCAAAACCAGCCTGGATTTGAAAATCCATGGACCGCTCTTAGAAAAGCAGATTACGCGAACTCTAAAACGCTAACCGATGCTCTTATGGGAACTGATCCATACGGAGATATCGATAGCGCAGACGAATCGAACAACCCTACCAGCAACACCACTATGGATGCCAGAGCAGAATTATTTTCTGTAACTGCTGATGGTGACGGACTGCTTTACGGTAGAGCAAGCAACCCTGACGGTGCTGATGCGACTAAAATGAATGACACCTACATCTGGAGAGAAGAAGCTCCGCTTCCAATCCTTACTTCAGCTTACACATATCTTAACCGTGCTGAAGCTGCTGCTTTAGGATGGACTTCAGAAGATGCTGAAGAAATGCTAGAACAGGGAATCATTCAGTCTTATGAGTCTATGACTGCATATTGGGGAATGGCTTCTTACCTGTCAGATGACGAAGTAGTAGACATTACTGACGAAGCTGACGCGTATGCAAGCGCTCGTGTTGCCGATGCCTCTACTTACGGTATCCTGGATGTGATCAGAGAAGAAAAGTGGATCGCATTATTCCCGAATGGTTTCGACGCCTGGAGTGAGTGGAGAAGAACAGGAAGCCCTGAACTTGCACCATCACCAGCAGCTTTCAACGAAGGACAAATCCCTACCCGTTTGGTATATCCAAACAGTGAAGGAGGTTTGAACACCGAAAATTATAACGAAGCTGTTAACTGGTTAACCCCAGGATCAGACAATAATACTTCTACCTTCTGGTGGGATGTGAATTAATCCTTAAATTCAAGGAAATAAAAAGCCACCCTTTTGGGTGGCTTTTTTTATGCCGTAGTGCAAGCGAGATAGCAACAAATATTAAGGTTTTATTGGTTTTTCATTCCTAATCGATTTTAAGTGTATTTTACACTACTTAAAATACTTTTCTTTGTTTTTTTCTTATATATAATTGTTTTTTAACGTTTTTTTTATTGTGCATTAACGTTTTTTTGACAATTTTGAGTCGACTAATTCAAATTAACTATAAAATGAAAAGCAAATTACCACGCATTCTTACGTTGTTGTTTGTATTTCTTGCTCAGCTTTCCTACGGGCAAATGCAAACAATGACTGGTACGGTGACCAATGAAGATGGCATGCCGTTACCAGGCGTAAACGTATTGATCAAGGGTACATCTACGGGTACCCAAACCGATTTCGATGGAAACTACACCATCGATGCTAACAGGGGAGACATCCTTGTTTTTTCCTTTGTAGGACTTGAAACCGCCGAATATGCGGTTGGTGAAGCTACCAATATCGACGTTGTGATGAGCCCCGACTCTGCTCAACTGGATGAAGTAATTGTAACTGCCCAGGGAATTAGAAGGGAAAAGAAAGCCCTGGGATATTCGGTTTCCACGGTTACCAGTGAAGACCTTGAACAAAAAGCCGATACCGATATTGGAAAAATTCTTCGAGGTAAAGCCTCAGGGGTTCGTATTACAGGAACTGGAGGAGTTTCCGGTTCTGGATCGAACATTATTATCAGGGGTCTTTCTTCCATTTCAGGCGGCAACCAGCCTTTGTTCATTGTAGATGGGGTTCCCTTTGACGGATCGTCCTCATCTGCCAACCAGTCGGCCAACTCGGGTAGTTTCCAGTCTGGTAACGTAAGTAGCCGTTTTGCCGATCTGGATCCTAACAATATTGCAAGCGTAAGTATCCTTAAAGGATTAAGTGCAACTGCCCTCTACGGGGGTGATGGTAGAAACGGGGTAATCCTTATCACCACTAAAACAGGCCAGAATGTTGCTGAAAAACTGGAAATTTCGGTAAATCAGTCTGTTTTTATGAATGATATTATCTTACCCGACTACCAGGATGAATGGGGAGGTGGATTTCAGAATGTATACGGACCATTCTTCAGTAACTGGGGATCAGGTTTCGACACCCAGGAAACCATTCCTAACGCATTCCGCACCATGTTGCTAAACAACTTTGGAGTGGAGCCTTCTACCCTGTTCCCGGACCGGCCAGATCTTGATGCTGAGACAGTAGAATACAGACCTTATGATTCCCAGGAAGACTTCTTTAGAACAGGAATTATATCCAGCACTTCGATAACCGCAAACGGAAGTTTTAAAGACAAGGGTTACTATAACGCATCTTATTCTTATACAGATGATAAATCCTTCATCCCGGAAAACGGGTTACGAAGAAATAACTTTTCAGTAGGTGGATCTTACAACTTTGATAATAGATTTACTGTTTCTGCAAAAATGAATTATGCTCGTACAGAAATAACTTCTCCATTTACCGATGCCTCTACGGGTAGTGACGTAACAATTTCAACTGCAGGTACCGGAGGTGTCGCTTCTATCTGGAACATTTTGTATGTACCGCGCAGTGTTGACATCAACGATCCATACCAGCACCCGGTTACTGGAGAAAGCTTATGGTATCGTGGTGGTAACGACAGGATGAACCCAAGATGGGCTTTATACAACACAAGGGACACCGATGATACCGACAGGATCTTCGGAAACTTTAATGTCACTTATGATATCGCAGACTGGGTAGACCTTACCTATCGTGTAGGGGTGGATAATCAGAACCGAAACACTTCGCGAGCTATTAACAAGGGGGCCAACGATGGTATTCACCCTAATGGATATCTCCAGACAGTAAGCTCCAGGTTTACCATTTGGGATCACACAGTAATGGCAATGATCGACAAGGAATTTGGTGAAAGTTTTGAATTACAGGCTAACGTGGGTACCACCCTGAAAGGGCAGGAATTCTCAAGTAATGGTGTTGAAAGTAGAAACCAGATCGTTTTTGGCTTACAAAACCACGGAAACTTTATTAACTCGAGTTCACTCATAGAAGGTACTACCTCCTTCTCCAACGGGCTGCCTTACCAGGATTATTATGTAGACAACAACCAGGCGGTTTTCGCAACAGCAACCTTTGGATACGATAGCTTCCTTTATCTTAACGCAACTGCACGTAATGAGTGGAGTTCTACTCTGGAAGAAGACAACCGTTCACAATTCTCACCCGGTATCAGTTTATCCTTCCTTCCAACTGCTGCTTTCGATGGTCTAAGATCTGATGCTTTGAACTATTTAAAGTTTAGAGGATCGTATGGAACCGCACCAGGTTTTCCAAGACCCTATAACACAAGAAACGTACTTGCTCTTAACCCGCAGGCATTTGTAACGGCTACCGGTAACGTAATATCTACCAGTGTATCTAACGTCCTTGCGAATCCAGACCTGAAGCCAGAACTATCAAAGGAATGGGAAGTAGGTATGGAAGGTAGATTTTTTAATAACCGTTTGAATTTCGAAGTAACCTATTATAACAGGGAAACAGAAGACCAGATCTTCACTAGGTCCCTACCTCCTGAAAGCGGATTTCTTTTCACTACCGAAAACGTAGGTAACGTGAAGAACGAAGGGATTGAAATTACGTTCAATGCCTCCCCGTTTGATGGAGAAAAGTTCAGCTGGAATATCGGCGGACAGTTTACTCAAAACGATAGTGAGGTTGAAGGTATTATCGGAGATCAGTTCCTGTATGGAGGTCTTTTCTCTACTCCACAAAACGCCGCCATTAATGGAGAGCAACTTGGAGTTATTTTTGGCTCAAGAGTTGCCCGCGATGAAAATGGAAATAAGCTGGTAGACGAAAATGGATTCTGGATCCAGGATAGTGAAGACGGAATTATAGGTGATCCAAACCCAGATTGGTTTGCAACCCTTACCAACGGTTTTAGAATTGGAAACTTTTCACTGGACATGCAATGGGAATATCAGCAGGGTGGAGATATCTACGCGACTACAATTGGAGCCCTTATTGGTCGTGGAGTCGTTAAGGCTTCAGATGATCAGGATCCAACGCAAAGTGTGATCCTTCCAGGAATAAGAGAAACTACTGGAGAACCTAATGATATTCAGATCACCATGACTGAAGCATACTTCAACCAGATAGGTTTCGGTCTGGATGAACAACTTATCTATGATGCCACGCACATTAGGCTTAGAGAAGCTTCTTTAGGATTTAACATGCCGAAAAAGCTTCTGGAAGATACTCCTTTTGGAACCATGAACTTCTCTCTGGTAGGCCAGAACTTATTTGTAAAGGCATTTAATACGCCAGATGACGTGAACTATGACCCTGAATTGAACAGTTTAGGGGTAGGTAACTCTCAGGGATTTGATTACCTGACTTCATGGAACTCCAGAAGATATGGTCTTAGCGTTAAACTAACTTTTTAAGAATGATGAAAATGAAAAATATATATAAATATCTATTCGCGTTTTCGCTGATATTCTTCATGTCGTGCGAAATAACCGATCTGGACAAGCAAGTAGATCCTACTGTGCCCAGTCCTGATAACCTCGACGTAGATCTTACGCTAAACAGTATCGAGATTAGTTTCGCTAACTTTTTTGGCCAGGCTACCGAACCTACTGCGGAAGCAGTTAGACTGGAATATATGTTTGACCGTTATGAGGTGAACTTCAACAGTTCTAATGCCAACCTTCAAAATGTATGGTCCACTGCATACGCTACCATCCTTGAGGATGTAGAGGCCTTACTGGTACCAGCACAGGAAAATGAATTGTATATCCATTCAGGAATTGCGAGGACCATTCGCGCCTATGTACTTTTAACCATGGTAGATCTATTCGGAGACGTTCCTTATGCTGAAGCCAACCTTGGAGGAGAAAACCTGTTCCCGGGACTTTCGGAAGGTTCAGAGGTTTACGATGCTGCAATAGCTGAACTGGACCTGGCCCTCGCCGATTTTGAACTTGTTGAATCGGGTACTCCAGAACCTACAACCGAACTTTATTATGACAGTGATGTAGACAGCTGGATCAAACTTGTTAATACGCTTAAATTCAAAGCCTACCTGAACCTTAGGTTGACCGACGAAGCCGCGGCTTCATCAACTATTAACTCCCTGGTTAGTGGAGGTGATATTATCATGGAAAGTTCAGAGAATTTCGTATTCCAGTTTAACTCATCTTCTGAAATTGGCCAGCATCCATATTACGTTGAAGAATATGTTGCCGCCACCGTGAGCGACTATGTTTCAAATTATCTTATGTGGACCATGGCAGTTGAAAAGCCAGTAGACGATCCACGATTAAGATATTACACCTATCGCCAGGTTAATGAATTCCCAAGTGATCCAGCTGTGTTAAACAACGAGATCGATTGCTGGAATGACCCAAGACCAGCTTCATATGCTCCAATTGATGCCATTTCGCCGGTTCCTCTTCCATTCTGCGCCCTGTTTGACAGAGGTGACGGATACTGGGGAAGAGATCATGCTGAAAATGACGGTATCCCACCAGATAATACTAAACGTACTACTTTCGGGGTATACCCCGTTGGAGGAAAATTCGACAATAGTCAGGGCACTTCCATAACCAATACCGACGGATTACAGGGTGCTGGAATATGGCCTATCATGAATGCTTCCTATGTGTATTTCATGAGAGCTGAAGCCGCCCTTTATTTGGGAACAGGTGAAGATCCAAGAGCCATGCTTGAAGAAGGTGTAAGAACTTCCATAGCCTATGTTACTAGTTTTGTTGATGCTTCTGAATTTGAAAACGCGCCAACCGAGGATGATATTGAGGAATATGTAACTGTTGTACTTAATGGTTATGATGCTGCAGGTTCCGATGATGAAAGAATGGCGGTAATAGGTAAAGAATACTGGATCGCGCTTTTCGGAAACGGAATTGAGGCTTATAACCTGTATAGAAGAACCGGCACTCCCGAGAATTTACAACCTACCTTACTAGGAACTGGAAACTTCCCACGATCTTTCTTGTATCCTAATAACTCAGTGAACAGTAACCCAAGCATCTCTCAAAAGAGCGATCTAACTACTCAGGTATTCTGGGATAATAATCCTGCTGGATTTATATTCTAATTTCAAAAAAAGACAAAATGAAAAGATTTTATATAAAATATTTGTTAGTAGCAGCACTGGTTAGCTTCGGCCTAACAAGCTGCGAAGACGATGACACCCTGCCGGTAGATTTTGAAGATCTAAATGCCAGTGGAGGCCCGTTCGCTGCTGAAGTAAGCACCACAGGGAGCACCGATATCAACAGGAACAATCCTTCAGAATCGGTATTTTCAAAAACCTATGTTCTGGACAGTCCAAGCGACGGATCTGATGTGAACTCGGTTGATGTGTATGTAAGCTACGATGGCTCGGAAGAAGCTCTTTATGAAAGCATCGATGCCTCTGAATTTGAAACCGTAGACGGGATGCCACAATTCACGGTTAATTATAACGGGTCTGAAATTCTTTCAGCGCTAGGATTAAGCGCCGACGACCTGGAAGGTGGCGCCACCTTCAGATATAGACTGGCTTTGAATACAGATAGAGGAACATTTACCGATGTAAGCCCGAACTTCGACAACCAGTCTGCGGATCACACTTTTTCGTCAACCGTGGTTTGTATTTTACCAGAAGTACCTGCCGGAGAATGGAAAGTGAATATGACCGACGATTTTGGAGACGGATGGCAAACCAACGATTCTTCAGGTGGCGATGGCCTTACCTTCACCCTGAGCAATGGAGACGTATTTGAGGTTGGCCTTTGTAACCCATATGTTGATGTACAATACGTTGAAGGAAGTGACTGCATTGACGATTACGATTCAGGAACTGCAACCTTTACCGTACCTGAAGGCGTTGAAAGTGGAGAATGGTATTTCCCTGGAGATTTCTACGGAGAGATCACTTTTGAAATTATCGCACCTAGCGGAAACGTAGTGGCTTCTGCCGGTCTGGGAACTCCTGCAGGAGTAGTAGCATTGAATTTATGTAATGAGTAATTAGCCTGATATGTAAACTTTAAAACCACCTCAACGCGAGGTGGTTTTTTTATTTATAGCAATGTCTGCATAGAATAATATTAATCCTAAATTTGCCCTATGGAAACAGAAAACAGGATTTACGGAATAAGGGCCGTAATTGAAGCGATCGAAAGCGGAAAAAGCATTGAGAAACTATTTGTGCAAAAAGGTCTTTCAGGTTCATTATTTCAGGAGCTGAACAGGCATATTAAAAACGCCAGTTTCAATATTTCCTATGTCCCGGTTGAAAAGCTCAACAAACTAAGCAAAGGCAATCACCAGGGTGTTGTGGCGACGATTTCCCCGGTGAGTTACGTAAGCCTGGATGAATTGATGGAGATATCTCAGCAATCAACAACCACTCCCCTGTTCCTGTTACTGGATGGCCTTACCGATGTCAGGAATTTTGGAGCTATTATCCGTACCGCAGAATGTTGCGGGGTTACCGGGATCATTATTCCTGAAAAAGGAGCTGCACCTATCAATGCAGATACTGTTAAAACCTCAGCTGGTGCCGTTTTCAAAATCCCGATTTGCCGGGTGAACCATATCCTGGACGCCGTGTATCACCTTCAAACCTATGATGTCAAATTGATCGCTGCGACCGAAAAGACCGACGATACTATTTACGATATCCAACTGGATCAGCCTGTTGGAATAATTATGGGTAACGAAGCAAAGGGTGTTTCCAATTCGATCCTGAAAGCAGTAGATTATAAGGCAAAATTACCAATGCTCGGAAGCATAGCTTCCCTGAATGTTTCAGTAGCCTGCGGAGCTATTTTATATGAAGTGGTAAGACAACGACTTTAATCCTTTTTAGGGTTTTCTTTGTAGATGTAACGATATTCAGTTTCGGGATCATCCTCCCCATCTTCTTCCGGAAGCTTTTCGATAAAATTACCGTTCTCATCAAAATGGCGCATGAATTCGTCGTCCTCTTCAGAATAATCATCCCGTTCCCATACGTATTTTGGCGCTTCAGTTATATTCTGCCTGAAAATGATCGCAAGGCCAAGGCCGCTTAACATACCTGAAAGGTGACCTTCCCAGGAAATGCTTGGATCAATGGGAGTAACGTACCAAACCATTCCGCCATAAATAAAAACAACGATCAAAGAGAGTGCGACCAGCCGGTAATATTTTGAAAATATCCCTTTAAAGAACAGGAAAGAAGCCAGTAAATAAATGATTCCACTCGCCCCTATATGATTGGAGGGGCGACCAATGATCCAGGTTAAAAGACCGGTTGTAACCAAACCTATCAATAGAATTTTCCAGCTAATTGGCCTGTAAAAATAGAAAAGAGCGAGTGACAGTATAAAAAGAGGGATAGTATTATTAAAAAGATGCTCAATATCGGAATGTATGAACGGCGAAAATAAAATTCCTCTTAAACCCATTGGCTCACCCGGTCTTACCCCGAAATCGCTGAAATCTACATGAAACCTTACCTCTATCCAGAAAACGATCCAGATCAGGAGGACAAAAAGTATGGGAAATCCTATGGTTCCGGTAGTAAAAACAAAAGGTGAGGAAGCTTTCAAATTTTCTTCAATTTTAATTAATATTACAAAAAAGCATCCAAACTTAAATGGGTGTAATTATGTCATTGATATTTGCTTGTTATGAATCAACCCCTGGCGGAAAGACTACGCCCCAAAACCCTTGATGATTATTTAAGTCAGCAACATTTGATTGGTGAACAGGGTGCCCTAAGGAACCAGATCAAACAGGGTATCATTCCCTCGATGATCTTCTGGGGACCACCGGGTGTAGGAAAAACCACCCTTGCCAATATCATAGCAAATGAATCCGGAAGACCATTTTTTACCTTAAGTGCCATTAGCAGCGGAGTAAAGGATGTCCGTGAGGTGATAGACCGGGCCAAAAAGAGTGAGGGTTTATTTACTACAAAAAGCCCGATTCTTTTTATCGATGAGATACACAGGTTTAGCAAATCCCAGCAGGATTCGTTATTAGGAGCAGTGGAGAAAGGCTGGGTCACCCTGATTGGCGCGACTACCGAAAATCCAAGTTTTGAAGTAATTTCAGCATTATTATCCAGGTGTCAGGTCTATATCCTCAAGCCTTTTTCCAAGGATGACCTTATCGCCTTGCTGGAGCGAGCCATTGAAAAGGACGCGATCATATCTGCTAAAAACGTAGACTTAAAAGAAACCGAAGCCCTTTTAAGATTAAGCGGCGGAGATGCCCGAAAATTGCTGAACATCTTCGAGTTGCTGGTCACTTCAGAAGAAAAAAATGTGGTCATCACTAACGATCTGGTGATATCTAAGGTGCAGCAGAACACCGTTTTGTATGACAAAACCGGAGAACAACACTACGACATAATTTCAGCTTTTATCAAATCGATTCGAGGAAGCGATCCAAACGCGGCCGTTTACTGGCTGGCACGGATGATAGAAGGTGGAGAAGATGTGAAATTCATTGCGCGAAGACTGCTTATCCTGGCGAGTGAGGATATCGGTAATGCCAACCCTACTGCCCTGGTAATCGCAAATAACACCTTCCAGGCTGTGAATACCATAGGTTACCCGGAAGCAAGGATCATTTTAAGCCAGTGTGTAACTTATTTAGCAACTAGCCCGAAGAGCAATGCTTCTTACATGGCAATTAATGAGGCTCAAAGGCTGGTGAAGAAAACCGGCAATCTTTCGGTGCCTTTGTCGATCAGAAATGCACCCACAAAGCTAATGAAAGACCTGGGCTACGGAAAGGATTATAAATATGCTCATAATCACGAGGGCAACTTTGCTGAAGCTGAATTTCTTCCGGAGGAAATTAAAAACACTACGCTATATCAGCCTGGAAATAATCAGCGGGAAAATGCCCAGCGGGAATTTCTAAGAAAGCGCTGGAAGAAAAAATACGATTATTAATCGATAAGAGCATAAACCACCTGAACCTTCTGATTGGTTTGCCGATTTACATATTCAACTACCAGGTTTTTTTCTGAATCAAAATAGGCAATGCCCTGGTTGGTAAGCGAATTATAAATAAAACTATTAGAGTCCCCGGTTTTGATCAATAAAGCGATAGGTTCTGAAGCGTCCTTCAGATAAAGACCCAATCCATCGTTCGTATCCTTCAGAATATAGGTTTTTCCGTCGAGGGTATATACCGGCTGTCCGGTTTTTGCCATATTAAACTCCGCTTCTATTTCAGCATTCACCGCAACACTATCAACTGGATTTCCTGTTGGCTGAGCCACCTCAACTTCGGTTTCTGGAAGCTCTTTTTTATTGATTCGGAAACTAACCTCCTGACCAGTTTCATATTGATAGTCTATTTCTTCCAGACCTGCAAAAGCCTCTCTTAGAGCCTCCTGATATCCAGCTTCATACTGCTTTTCCTTACTTGTCCCTTCAGGACTTCTATAAACCGTTTTTCCGTAGCAATCTTCAAGAATCAGAACCAGTTTAGAGGTAAAAAGACCGGAATTGTTTTCCAGTCTTGTATTTAAAGCAAGACATGGATTTTGCTGAAGATCGGCGGGTTTTTCTTCGGTTTTCATCAAGGTATTAAAACCCTGTTTATTGAAAAGGAACTTGGTGAGTGAATTCAATCGATATTGATCTTTTTCTCCAAGGAACTCATAAGACTCGGGGATCAAAATATACTTATAATCATTTAACTCCTGGGCCGCTAAGCCTGGAAGAATTCCGAATAAAAAGATAAAACAGATTATTTTTTTCATAGATATTTAAAAATAAATTGCATCCCAAACTGAAGGGAAGCCGAATTGGCTTTCGCTAAATTAGTATAACCAATAATATCGTTGGCGGCAAGATAGAAATTAAAATTCTTTAAACGGGTGGATGCCATCAAACCAAGCTTGGTTAAACTATATTCATCTACCCCGTAAGCAAGCCTGAACCTAAAATTTTCAGTGACTTTTCGATCCCAGTAGGCCGTCACCCCATAGGTTGGGCCTTTAGGTCGGTTCACCCCAGAAACCAGCATTCCGAAAAGGTTCATATATCGCGGCTTTTTACTGATGAGATAGTCACAGGGCAAAATAGCTTTTCCCGTACCTATTTCAAAAGACGCATTGAACTTTAAGGGCCTCCAGGTATTATAGGGAGAGGTGGTGGTCTCGTCCTTCAAATTAATATCTAATTCTTCTTCAAAAATATCCCAGTACGGGATAGTGGCTTCGTTATCGTCTAGTTCCGGAAAAAGAGGCTCGAGACCTTCGGTTGAATAAGACCCGAAATAATGATAATTTTCTACATCCTTCTGATGAAACATTAATCCCAAATCCTGAATGGCCGCATTAATAGAAAATTGTTCGGTTACCCGATAATTAAAACCGAAATCCACTCCCAATCCGAAATTCTGACCAAAAAATGATCTGCTAAGCAATTCGGCCATAGCCTGGTCTACTGTCATCCCCTCTCGATCTTTCAGGGAAGCATAACCCGAAGTATTTACCATCACATCCAGGCCTTCCACCGCATGGGTGTAAAAATTAGGTCCGCCCGGTGTGGCATCGGTTCTGAAAACACCCTGATTCTGCGTGCTTTCCGCATTAAAAATACCAGAGTATAATTTAAGCCTTCCTCCAAAAGAGAGTTGTGGATCTAATTTATAAGTAAACCCCGCATGGTACACAGTCAACACCTCGCCAGTAAAATTAGCATCTGAGAAATTGAAGTTTTCGCCAATATAATCGGCGTTTCCTTCAAAGGCCAAAACGGCAGGATCTTTTGGGAAATAAGCGAATACATCCAACTCCTGGTAAATCCCGGTTGAAAAATACCCTCTTTGCCCCACTTTCCAGCCAAAGGACAAGATTTCCAGCTGTTCATTTACCGAAAAGAAATCACCAGCTGAAAGATCGTTCATCACTCTCCTAATACGGTCGTTGATATCGGTATCATTATCTGCGAACACATCGTAAGCCGTAACTCCCGTACTTCCGGCAAAAACGTGAAATTGTGAAAAGAATGGCACCCCTATATGCCGGGTAAAGTCGATGCGAGTCCCTGGATTCTGAAGCAGCGCCTGTGGAAGGTCATCCACATTATAAAGCAATGGCCGATTCTGAGAAAAACAAACTCCTGCGAAAAAAAATATGATTAGATATAGTTTATTCCGCATCTTAGAATTCGAATCTGAATAGGCCTTTTGAAGAAAAATCGAGATTCCCGTCAAGGTCTTTACCGTCACCCAGCACCTCCAGTTCCATCACCATTTTGAAAGACCTCCTCACCTTTCTGATGTCATTTCCTTCCATCACCTTCAGCGTATCAATAATTCCAGGAGAATCGAGGGAGCCTTCAGGAATCACATAGGCAACATTGAATTCTGGACGTTCATTCTTATTCAGAAATTTGATATTGCTGCGTACAGGGAATGGGAAACGGTTCTCATGCCTGAACCGAAATTCAGCAAACATCAGCCCATCCTGTATATAATCATCATCCAGGAATTCAAGGCGAATCGTATCTCTTATTAGCGGAGTAAATAAGCTGGTTTCTGAATCGAAAAAATCGGTTTCGTTCAGTTCATAATAGGCAAGGTCTACCTGCAGGTCTGGTTCTAGCGCTATATCTGGTGCCTGTCCAAAATCTACATCCTTAAAACATGAACTCAGACTTAGGCAACTAATAATTAGCGTGGGGACAATTATTAATTTGAGTCGGGACATCAATAGGCTTTCTATGGCAACGAAAATACCTATTCTTTATTGTTATAAATAATTAAGCACCTCTTTTAACTTTTGAATTTCAGCAAATTGGTCCTGGGAAACCTCTCGATCGGGATTTAAATAGATCACATGCAACCCAAATTGGGAAGCACCAACAATATCGGCTTCCAGGTTATCACCTATCATTACAGAATGAGTTGGCAAGGCGCCACTTTTCAGCAGGGCTTTTTCAAATATTTGCGGATGTGGTTTTTTTACGCCCGCTTCTTCTGAGGTGGTGATCGTGCTGAAAAAGTCCAATATCCCTGAATTACGCATTTTGAGATGCTGAACCTCTTCAAAGCCGTTCGTGATAATATGCAAGCTATATTTATGCTGAAGTTCTTTCAAAAGCTCCATGCTGCCTTCCAATAGATGATTGTTTTTTGGCAAATACTCGATGTAATCGTTCGCGATCAGGTTGATGGTCGCGTCACATGCCTCGAACTTAAGCGCATCAAAACTTTCTTTCAATCGGCCAAACCTTAAAGCTTCCTTGGTAACCGAATTATTCCGGTACAATTCCCAGTATCTGAAATTTATAGGCTTGTAAACCTTCATAAACTCATCGAGGTTCAATTCCAGCTTCTGTTTATTAAAAATCTGATCAAAAGCAAGGGCCGAATTTCGCTCGAAATCCCAAAGGGTATGATCTAGATCAAAGAAAACATCGGTTACTTCATTCAGCTTCATGAATATGTTTTAAAAAAGAATAATATAAGTCTTTATCTGAATATAAAGAAAAGTCGCTATTGCGAAAAACAGCTCTGAATTTGCCATCCACAGCTTTAACCTCTTCCAGCATTCGGCTTACTTCCTCCTTTATCTTCTCGTTAGACGCCGAACCCACTACCTGAGAATTGAAGGCATAAGGATGTACTTTCAAAGGAGTCGTGACTTCCATATTGATATCATAAAATAAAAAAGGCGAACAGGTCCCAGCCCTGAAGCCTGACTGCTCCGGATAGCCCATGGAATGATCGTTGATGATCTCGAGCTCTATAAGGGAATTATAATGATCTGGCAGTTTAAGGTCGTATTTCGAGTTCATCACATGATCTACCGTATTATGTACGATCTCTTCCAGACGCAATTTCTCCTTGCGAAGGCTCTGGATTTCTTCCATGGCATAATACCCAACCAATAAACCAACCTGGGCGTAATCTGCTACCGATTTAATAACCGCCCTATGCGGGATACGATTATGGCTAATATTCCTGTCATGTATTGAAAAATCGCTAAGCTGAAACATGAACATCATATAGATATTATGCTCCTTGATAAGCTGGATGAGATCTTCAAATATATTGTGAGGATCATCTTTAATCCTCGCCCAGACCTGAAGACGATCTACCACCTTGCCAAGCTGTAAACTGAAAAGATCCAGCATCATCCCCATAAAACTTCGAAGGAAACCTTTATTCTTATAAATAAAAGTGTTTTCAGAAGTAATGATGGTTCCCGTTCGGAATTTTCGCGGCGCATATTCGAGGTCCGGAAAACGATCTAACAGAATTTCGAGAAATTTCAATGCCCAGATATCCACTACCGGTTTATGAAGAAAACTTTCCTGCGCTGCCAGGCTTTCCCCGGCCGGGAACCTGCCTGCATCATCCTTCACATGAGGTAGATATTCTTCATACCGACTCAGGAGATAAAAAGATGCTGCAAATATATCGAAAGGGAGATCACTGGATTCAGGTAAGGGAAAGAAGCAAATGGTATCATCCCAGGTTTGGACCTTGATCTCGATTTCCGAAAAGCCTTGTTCCATCAAAAGATCTACCTTCTGAATAAAAAACTCGTTTCCCAGCGCCTGCTTACCATAACTTATTTTCGCTCCTTCATGCGCGATAAATTCTTCGATCTTTGAAGTAAATTTTATAGGGATACCCAACAAATGAGAACATACATGTTTGAACACATACATGATCCTGGGTGTGACTTTTTGAGTATAAATCAATAGCATGCGGGAAGCGCTTATAGAATTCCTTCGTCGGCGAAGCTAAGGTAGGATTTTTCAGTAACAATGAGATGATCCAGTACTTTAATATCCAGGCTTTCTGCAGCTGTCTTTAATTTTTTGGTGAGCTGCTTATCTGCTTCACTGGCCGTCAAGGCGCCCGAAGGATGATTATGCGCCAGGATCAACGACACAGCCCCCAACTCAAGGGCTTTCCGCAAAGTGATTCGAACATCTACTAAAGTGCCTGTAATCCCACCTTTACTGATCTGGAATTTCTCAATTACCTTATTACTATTATTGAGGTAAAGGATCCAGAATTCTTCATGTGGTAATTCCCCGATAATGGGTTGCATCATCTCAAAAACCGAAAGGCTTGACGTAATTTTCTTCTGCTCTGTCGCTTCCTCCAACCTGCGCCGTCTCCCTAATTCAAGTGCAGCCACGATACTTACTGCCTTGGCCGGACCTATCCCCTTGAACTTACATAACTGGCGTACTGAAAGCTTTCCTAATTGATTCAAATTATTTGAAGTGGAAGATAAAATGCGTTTAGCTAGCTCGACCGCCGATTCATTTTTACTTCCTGAAGCTATCAGGATCGCGATCAATTCTGAATCGCTAAGGCTCAACTTTCCTTTTTGCAGGAGCTTCTCCCGAGGCCGGTCATCTTCAGCCCATTTTTTGATACTAAGGTTCGTTTTTTCATTGTCCATCTTAAGCTAAAGATAAACATTGAAAATAATTTTGACCTTAAATTTATTGAAATTGAAGGTTTTAGATAGACGACTTTAATTTCTCTAGGTCCAGACCTCCATAATTTCCGCTACTCATCATTAGCAGAACCGAATTGGAGAGATCAAGATTTTTCAATTCATCTTGCAGATCTTCAGAATTGGTAAATACTTTTAAACCGTCTTTTTGAAAAGCTTCGCTTATCTGATCTGCCGTAACCGGATCCAGTTTTTTGATCTCGACAGCTTCCGGAGAATAAAAAACGATTGCTTTATCAGCCGGAGCCAGGCAATCTTTGTATTCCTTTAAAAAGTCGGCATTCAAACTGCTGTAGGTATGGAGTTCGAGACAGGCGATCAATTTTTTATCAGCATACTGCTCCTTTACAGCTGCTGTTGTCGCCTTCACCTTGGACGGACTATGAGCAAAATCCTTAAAAATAACTGTTGAATCATTTTCAGCAAGCTTTTCCAGGCGTTTCGAAGCGCCTTTAAAACTGGCGATAGCTTCATAAAAATCATCTTCATCAATCCCCATATGCTGACAGATCCATTTTGCTCCTGCCAGGTTATTCATATTATGCTTTCCGAAAATTTCAAGAGGCAGTTCCCCTTCGGCCACATCCAGGAAAGTCAAATTATCCTGGGTATGATAGGCTGGGGTTTGGTACGGATGTTTTCGAATAGGGTTTTCAGTTTCCTCGGCCAGTTTTTTTACTTCATCATCTTCCTCGTTGTAAACCAGGATACCACCATTCACAATAGAGTTGACGAAGATTCTGAATTGCTCCACATAATTTTGATAAGTTGGAAAAACATTGATGTGATCCCAGGCCACGCCACTCAACAGGGCAATATTTGGATGATATAGATGAAATTTTGGTCTTCGATCTATCGCCGAAGAAAGGTATTCATCACCCTCCAGGAGGATAAAATCATTTTTCGAAGTGAGATGAACAGGATTTTCGATTCCTTTTACCGGAGCGCCTACGAGGAAATCAATTTCCTTATCGTGGTAGTTCATCACATGAAGGATCATGGAAGTGATCGTCGTTTTTCCATGTGACCCTGCTATCACCACTCTGGTCTTATCTTTAGACTGCTCATAGATAAATTCAGGATAAGAGTATACTGGCAAACCATATTCTTGAGCCTTTAGGAGTTCAGGATTGTTTTCCCTGGCATGCATTCCAAGAATTACAGCATCAAGGTCCTGGTCTATTTTCTCTGGAAACCAACCTAGTTCCGCAGGCATAATACCATATTTTACGAGACGGGACCTGGAAGGTTCAAAAATCGCATCGTCACTTCCCGATATCTCGTAACCTTTCTGCTTTAAAGCGATAGCCAGACTATGCATAGCACTACCACCAATTGCAATAAAATGAACCTTCATAATTTTTTTTTGCAAAGATAGGAGTTTGATAAAGCTATAAAAGGAATTACAATCGCTGAATTTTTTGTTTTTCAACCAGGGCTTTCTCAAAACCTGGTTCAATAGCCAGTGATTTTTCAATATGGGCCAATGCCGCCTGCTGATTTTTGAGCGATCTTTCAATCTGAGCCAATCTTAGGTATGCCCAGGCAGGAGACTTCAGGTCTTGATAGCCATAATCGTTTATATATTCCTGAAGGAGCTGCCTCCCTTCCTTCAACTGGATTTCATAATTGGCCGCAGCCTCTCCAAGTTCATAATTCAGGTAATTTCGGGTTATAAGTTGGGGTTTTCTAACGGCCGTTCTTATTGCTTCTTCGTACTTTGTTTTAGCCAGATCGCGGTAACCTTCAATTTTATAGATGTAAGCGTCGGCAAGCAAAGCGTCAACTTCATTTATTCGATCCAGATCTGATGCGTAACTTTCAGCAATTGTTTTACTTCCTCCAATGAAACCTGGAATTTGCATATAAAGCTCCACCAAAGCCCTTCTTGTCTCTGCGTGCTTTGGGTCAAGCTCTGCAGCTTTTTTCAAATAATTTTTGACATCGGTTAGAAGAAGAGCTGCCTGAAATTTAGAACCGTAGTAAGCTTTCATTCCCATAGCCCCTCCTAACTTGAAATTATACATGGCATTATTAGGCTCCTCATCAACTAATTTCTCATAGTAATCGATAGCCGTATCCCAATCTTTCTCGAAACTGGCAATATCTCCTAAATATTCAACAGCTTCCAAATTCTCATCATATTGAAGAAATAATTCCCTCGCATCTTCAATTTTTCCCTCAATGAGATTTTTTTTTGCCTCATTTAAATTTTGCTGAGCTACTGCCGTACCTACAAAGAGGTATATTATACCGACGATCTGCCTTAAATTTGTTAACATAAATAAAAATTTCTTAAATTTAGCCACTATAGAGCCCTCTGTTCGAGTCTATTTAGCTTAAAATGCTAATTATTGTTAAGATGTTACCTAAAACAACTCGGCATATTAAAAATTATTTTAATATTTGTGCAACTTTTATTGAGTTTTAACCGAATAATAATTTTGAATTTAACACCTAGCCTATGCAAAATTTTACTTTTAGGAGGAAGGGAATTAATTGGTTCCTTTTCGCCTTTATTCTATTTGTTGGGAATTTACCAGCGGCCCAAGCCCAAAATTGTCCCACACTAGACTCGGGAGACGAAGCGCAGAGCTTCTGCTACCTTTCCCGGGTTTCAGACCTACAAGCGAATCCTAACGGAGACGGAGTACGATGGTACCGTACAGCAACTTCAACAGTGCCAATTCCAAGTGACGAAATTCTTCAAGATGGTTCATATTTTGCCGGAAATAATTCCGGGGACTGTACTTCCAGACAGGAAGTAACCGTAACCGTAGATGATTTAGGACCGCCAAGTACTACCTTCGGAAACTTTTATGAACCATGTGAATACAGCTCCTCTGATGTAACCACGGTTGGAGAATTAAAAACACTTGTGGTTCCTTCAGTTGCCGGTTACGACATAAATGTGTACGGACAGGATGACGAGTTCGGAACCAATGAATTAGCAGATAGCACCGTACTTGTTGACGGTAATAGCTATTTCATAGGTCAGGATGATCCTGCGAGTTCGTGCCAGTATTCTTCAAGAATCGCTGTGCAGTACAACCCAATTCTGGCTACTGCTCCGGCAGCCGAAGCAGCTCAGGTTTACTGTGAAGGTGCCACTATTGCAGACCTGGAAGCACAAGGAATTAACAGATGGTATAGCACCGCTACTTCCAATCCATTCCTTGACCCTTCTACTCCTTTGATGGATGGTGCAACTTATTACGCATCACGAATTGTAAATAGAACCAACTCATCCCTGCCTCCATGTGAGAGCCAAGATAGAACTCCGGTTACTGTAACAATTACCGAAGGTCCAGATGCGGGAGAGGATGCCATCGGAACAGTTTGCTTTCCTGATGTTCAGGCGACATTTCCATCAAACGATGCGGTTAGAAACTTTTACCTAGATCTTTTGGAAGCAGGTGTTCCTACTAACGGAACATTCAGTCCTTCTATCTCAGCAATTGTTTCTCAATACCAGGCAGATTCAGATGGTCTTGGAGACTTTACTGTGACTTATACGATTGGTGAAGATGATTGCCAAGATTCTGTAGACCTTACTATAAGCGTAATCGAAGAGACTCCTGCTAATGCTGGTGATTTTGATGACATTTCAGATGTATGTGCAGATGATATGATGATCGATCTAACTGCATTGACAAACAATGATTCTGAAGCTACCGCTGGTGGAACTTTTTCAGGAGCCGGAGTTACTGGAAATCAATTTGACCCATCTATTGGTGAAGGAGATTATGAGATCACCTACACTGTAGATGAGACTAGTGCTCCTTGTACTACAGGAAGCGATTCAACTACTTTTACTATTTCTGTTGATGAGGCCAATGCCGGTAGCGATATTTCTGAAACTCTATGTAGTTCAGATTTAGAAAATCCCGCTGAGTTTGTTGATGAGATTACAGCATTGTTAGAAGGCAGAGATACTGATGGTACCTTTTCACCAGATCCTGCTTTCGTATACGCACAGTATCAAAATGATTTATTATCAGGAAGTCTACCTCAAACCTATGGACTAACTTATACAGTTACTGACGGTTCATGTACTGATGAGGCCTCGATAGAGATCACCGTTAATCCATCTCCTGATGCTGGAGAGGATGCAACTGTAGATCTTCTTCCAACTGACGATCCAATTGATCTATTCGGAGAGCTAGGAGGAACCCCAGAGGAGGGAGGAACCTGGAGTCCTGGAGCTGGAACTTTTGATCCTGCAACCGACACACCTGGAACTTTCACTTATACTGTTAGTAATGGAGTTTGTGAAGATTCAGCTACCGTAACTGTAAATGTTGAAACCAATACCGAATGTGAAGGAGCTGCTGGTGATGATAACACTGGAGTAGTTTGTGAGAATGACGTACAGGCTACATTCCCATCTAACGATGAAGTTAGAAAATATTACCTAAACCTTTTAGACAGTGGAGTTCAAAGGAACGGAACTTTTTCTCCATCTATTGCAAATATCATTTCTCAATACCAGGCAGATGAGGATGGCTTAGGAGATTTTACTGTGACCTACACCATTACTACTTCAGAAGGATGTACAGATTCAGCAAATCTTACAATTCGAGTAATTGAAGAAGGTCCTGGTGAAGCTGGTGATTTTGATGATATTGCTGAGGTTTGTTCTAATGAAGCTCTGATAGATCTAACCGATCTAACCAATAATAATTCAGATGCTACCATCGGTGGAACTTTCTCTGGAGAAGGTGTAACCGACAATAACTTTGATCCATCAGTTGGACCTGGCACATATACGATCACTTATTCTGTAGATGACAGCATACCTTGTGTAACCAGTAGCGATGAAACTACTTTCACAATTACTGTGATTGAAGGCGTTGATGCTGGAGAGGATGCAACGGTAAACCTTCTATCTACTGATGATCCAATTGATCTTTTCGATGCTTTAGGAGGAACCCCTGAAGAGGGTGGAACCTGGAGTCCTGGAGATGGAACTTTTGATCCTGCAACCGACGCTGCTGGAGCATTCACTTATACTGTTAGTAACGGAACTTGTGAAGATTCAGCTACCGTAACTGTAAATGTTGAATCCACTACCGAATGTGAGGGAGCTGCTGGTGATGATAATACTGGAGTTGTTTGTGAGGATGATGTACAGACTACATTCCCTTCAAATGACGAGGTTAGAAAATATTATCTAAATCTATTAGATAATGGGGTATCAAGAACCGGAACTTTTAGTCCTACAATTGCGCAAATCATTAATGAATTTCAGAACGATACAGATGGATTAGGAGACTTTACCGTCACCTACACCATTACTACAACTGATGGCTGTACAGATTCAACAAATCTTACAATTCGAGTAATTGAAGAAGGTCCTGGTGAAGCTGGTGATTTTGATGACATTGCTGATGTTTGCTCTAATGAAGCTCTGATAGATCTAACCGATCTAACCAATAATAATTCAGATGCTACCATCGGTGGAACTTTCTCTGGAGAAGGTGTAACCGACAATAACTTTGATCCATCAATTGGACCTGGCACTTACACGATCACTTATTCTGTAGATGACAGCTTACCTTGTGTAACCAGCAGTGATGAAACTACTTTCACAATTAATGTGATTGAAGGCGTTGATGCCGGAGAGGACGCAACAGTAAACCTTCTATCTACTGATGATCCAATTGATCTTTTCGATGCTTTAGGAGGAACCCCTGAAGAGGGTGGAACCTGGAGTCCTGGGGATGGAACTTTTGATCCTGCAACCGACGCTGCTGGAGCATTCACTTATACTGTTAGTAACGGAACTTGTGAAGATTCAGCAACCGTAACAGTTACAATTACAGACTGTGTTGAAGGACCAGCGAATGCAGGTAGCTTTGATGATATCACCAATGCTTGTTCAGACGGAGTAGCGATTGATCTAAGCGAACTAGCTAATAATGATGCATCTGCTACACCTGGAGGCATCTTTACAGGAGAAGGTGTCACAGATAACATGTTTGATCCAACCTCCGTAGATAATGGCACTTATACTATTACCTACACAGTTGACGAGACTACAACATGCGCTACTGGAAGTGATTCAACAACCTTTACCATTACAGTTTCAGATCCTCTGAATGTTGGAACCGACACCACATCTGATGTTTGTGAATTGGATGTTCAGGAATTATTCCCGGATAATGCAAGTGTTAGGAATTTCTACCTTGATCTATTAGACGAAGGCGTTGCCAGAAATGGAACCTTTAATCCAAGCATTCAGCAAGTAATAAATGCTTACCAAGCTGACGAAGACGGTCTAGGAGATTTCTCTACTGTTTATACATTAACTTCTGAAGGAGGATGTGAGTCTTCAGTTACTTTAACCGCTTCTATTTTCCCAGCTGATGTTATAGAAATCGATCAGCCAGGTGACCAAAGTCTTTGCTTGAGCGACGATGCTGTTAATCTTTCAGATTACCTGGTAGGCGGAACTCTTGAAGGTGGAAGCTTTGCAGGATACGAAGATGGAACTTTTGATCCATCAGTAGTTGGCGAGGGAACTTATGATATCACCTACACCGTTAGAAGAGAAGGCTGTTCTCAGGGAACTACCACATTCTCTATCACTGTTACCGATGCTGCATACGCAGGAGATGATATGGAATTCGACGTTTGTATGAACGCTGGAATTCAGGATCTTTATCTGTTCCTTTCTGCTGATGCAGATATGGACGGTGAATTCACCTATGATGGTGAGGTTATCGCAGATGGACTTATGGATCCTTCAGCTTTCGAAGCAGGTGAATATGAAGTAACCTACACTGTTACTGCAATCAACGATTGTGGAGACGATTCAGCTACTTTTACTATCACTGTGCTTGAAGCGGCAGATGCACCAGAACTAAATGACATAAGCTTCTGTGCAATTCAGAATCCAACAGGACTTGACCTGATCTCGGAAAATGCAACTCTTACATTCTATAGCGATGAAGATCTTACCATGATGGTGACTGAAGAAGAGGCTCTTGTTGCTGGTACTTACTATGCGACTACCACTCCGCAGGATGGATGTGAGTCTGAAGCAGCTGCTTTCACCGTTACGATCAATGATCCAGGAACACCAACAATCGATGATGCCAATCCGGTATTCTGTGAGTACGACGATGCAACTATCGCCGATCTTAACGATGCGGTAGACCAGACATCAAATGTAACCTGGTATTCATCTGCAGATGGAACAGAGTCTTTAAGCACTGGTACTCCTCTTCAGGACGGTGTAACTTACTACGCATCTCTTTACGATCCGGAAACAGATTGTGACAGTTCAGCTAGACTGGCCGTAAGCGTAACTATCGAAGAATGTCCGTTACTATTCCCAGAAGGAATTTCACCGAATGGCGACGGTAAGAACGACGTTTTCGATATCGAGAATATAGAACGAGAATATCCTAATTATACTATTGAGATCTACAACCGTTGGGGTAAAGTGGTATACAAAGGAAACGCCAACACACCAGAATGGGATGGTACTGCCACCGAGTCTGGAGCATTAGGCGATGATACATTACCAGTTGGAGTCTATTTCTACCTACTTGACTTCAATGACGGGGTTACTTCTCCAAGAAGAGGAAAAGTATACTTAAGTAGATAATAAAGGATAAACACGAAACAGTAATGAAAAAAAGAATCACAAAATATTTAATATTCGCAGGCATTATCCTTTTTTCAATAAAAGGTATGTCTCAGCAAGATCCCCTTTTCACTCAGTACATGTACAACATGAGTGTGATTAACCCGGCCTACGCTACCGATGAACCTGGTATGCTGGATATGGGAGGAATCTATAGAGCTCAATGGACAGATGTTGAAGGTGCACCACGTACCTTCAACTTCTTCGCCCACACCCCAATAAGCGAGCGCGTTGAATTAGGATTGACCGTTGTTCACGATGAAATTGGAGGCTGGATCAAGGAAAACAACATCACTGCAGATTTCGCATATGTGATCCCGGCTGGAGAAAAAACCAAATTATCATTCGGAGCAAAGGCAGGTTTAACAACCTGGGATGCTAACATCGCTGGTTTAGATCTTAACGATCCTAACGATCCCGCTTTTGAGAATCAAAATGAGGTGTTCCCAGTATTTGGGGTTGGTGCCTTCTGGTTTGGAGACAAGCACTATTTAGGGGTATCAGCTCCTAACCTGTTCACTTCAGAGTATGTAGAGAACAATCAAGGGCTTTTGAACCGAGGAACCGAGGAAATTCACTACTACCTTACAGGGGGGTATGTGTTTGGAATCAGCGACAACTTCAAACTTAAGCCATCTTTTATGGCCAGAGGAGTTCAAGGTGCACCGCTTTCAATAGATGTGAATGCAAACGTATTGCTTTACGATCGCCTGGAAGCCGGAGTTGGTTACCGTTTTGACGAAACCGTGACAGGATTGGTGAATTTCAGAATTTCTCCAGCCCTAAGAATTGGTTACGCTTACGATTATCCAACCTACGACCTTAGTAGAGACGGATCACACGAGATCATGTTATTATTCGATCTTGATCTATTCGGTCTTAAAAAAGGATACGACAAATCACCTAGATTCTTCTAAAACCCGACTAACATGAAAAAATTATATAGTACACTTTTAATAATTTCTTTAAGCGTTTCTGCCTTTGCACAGAAGTCGGATATCCGGGATGGAAACAAGTTTTTCGCCCAGGCTGCCTACGTTGATGCCGCAGATGCTTATGAGAACGTAAACAACAAGTCTCAGGAGGTTCTTCAGAATCTAGGAGACTCTTACTTCTACACCAACCAGATGGCTAATGCTGCCGAGGTGTATGAATTACTTTTCCTGAGACATTCAGGAAATGTAGAAGACCAGTATAAATTCAGGTATGCTCATGCCTTAATGGCTAATGGCAACTATGTGAAGGCCGATGAGTATATGAATGAAGTGACTGGTGCATCCTGGAATCATGAAGAATTTGCTGAAGAACTGGATACCCTGGTTCCGCATAAATTCCAGTATGACCAGATCATCAATAACGCGTCTTCTTCAGACTTCGGAATTGCGTTCTACGGAGATAACCGGGTAGCTTTTGCTTCTACAAGAAACCAGGAGCGCCCAATCTATCCATGGAACAAACTTCCAACTCTGGACCTTTACAGCGCTGAAATGAACGACGAGGGAGAATTGAGCGATATCGTTCTATTTTCTGATGCGATCAATACCGATGAGCACGAAAGTTCGGCTACTTTCAGCCAGGACGGAATGGTTATGTTTTTTGACAGAACCAACGAAGACCGTGTGAAGAACGAAGAAGGAATGCGTATTGCACACATCAGTCTTTACCGTGCCGAAAATGTTGACGGAGAGTGGGCCAATATTCAAAAACTGCCTTTCAGCAGTGAAGATTATTCGGTTGAGCACCCAACTTTAAGTGCAGATGGTTCTAAACTGTATTTCGCCAGTGATATGCCAGGCGGAAGCGGATCATTTGACCTGTACGTTGTAGATGTAAATGCAGATGGCACCTACGGAACTCCTCAAAACCTTGGGCCTGGAGTTAACACACCTTATAGAGAACAATTCCCATTCATCAGTGAAGAGGGAGTACTTTACTTCTCTTCTGACGGACACCAGGGATTTGGTAATATGGATATCTTCCGTACTGAAGGTGACTTTTCTGAGGTTGAAAACCTTGGAGGTTCAATTAACGGAGGTCATGATGACTTTGCTTTCGTAATCAGAGAAGGAGACGAAAAAGGATTCTTTGCATCTAACAGAAGAGGTACTGACAACCTTTACCAGTTCGTTAGAGAAGAAAACGAGATCATTAAGGCTCCTACCAAGACCGATCCAACTTCTGGTCTTCCAACTATTCCGGTTGATGGAAGCAAGATCTACTTCGATTTTGACAAGTCTACCATTAAACCAGAATCTGAGCCAGTACTTGACTCTGTTGTAACCTACATGAAACAATACCCAAGCATTAAAGTGAAGGTAGAATCTCATGCAGATGCAAGAGGTACCGATAAATACAACATGGACCTTTCACAAAGAAGAGCAGCTTCAACTGTAGATTACCTTGTAAATAAAGGTATTGACAGAAGCAGATTGACTTCTGAAGGATTTGGTGAAAGCAGACCGGTAAATGACTGTACCAAGCCTAATATGTGTACTGAAGAGCAGTACGCTAAAAACCGTAGAAGTACCTTCGTGGTATCTAACAACGGTTCTGGATCT
This sequence comes from Christiangramia bathymodioli, assembly GCA_009735695.1. Classification (GTDB taxonomy): domain Bacteria; phylum Bacteroidota; class Bacteroidia; order Flavobacteriales; family Flavobacteriaceae; genus Christiangramia; species Christiangramia bathymodioli. The sequence continues at coordinate 52,093 of SRSL01000004.1, read as the reverse complement.
AATACAGAAATGGAAAACGAGGAAGAAAACTAGATTTTCTAACCGATACTAACTAACCAACCTAAAACTGGAAAACCCCATGCATTGCATGGGGTTTTTTATTTATCTCTATAGAAGTCTTAATTATTTTTTCGGAGGATAACCTTGCAGGGCCTCCTCTACGATTTTATTGAATTGAGCCTGTCTTTGCTCCGGAGTGGCATTTGGATTAAAGGGAGTTTCTACCTGGGCCTGCCACACTAGCGCATCCTCTTTCACATCTATGAAGTCGAATGTCAAATTAAGATAATTATCCATAGATCCTATTGGAATCCCGCCGGAAACACCTACTCCAACATTACCTCCACCACCACCTATTCCAACACCTACCCGGCTGCGGTTATCACGTTGAAATTCCTCCACGTAAACATTTACATAGATCCCGGGGCTTGAAGATCTTGAAAAGCCCTTTTCCCGCATGTGAGTATTCAGACTTTCGATAAGCCTTCCTTCATCTAACTGGCTTAATCCGGTACGAAATTCAGGAAATAAAGCGTATTGGGAATAGTTCGAAAAATTTACGTTTTCGTCATAATCATATACGGCCTGAGGAGAGTTACAGGCCACAACAAAAACAAGCAGAAGGGTTCTGGATAAGAGTTTCATATTCGGTTTTTACTTAAATTAAGCAAAAACAAAACCAGACCCTAAAGCTTTAACAGGATTTAAACAGGCTGCTTATTCAGCATTTCCCATAATTTGTCCTTCAGTTCCGTAAGCCCGAGCTGAGCGACCGAGGAAATAAAGATATAAGGCATTTTTAGCTCCTTATCCAGTTCGCTCGCGAGTTCTTCCTTCAATTCGGCATCCAGAAGGTCACTTTTTGAGATCGCAATAAGCCGGTCCTTATCCATCAGTTCAGGATTATACCGTCGAAGCTCATCAAGCAATATTTCATACTGCTCTTTGATACTCGGAGCATCTGCCGGGATGAGAAATAATAAGGTAGAATTCCTTTCAATATGTCTCAGGAATCGGTGACCAAGTCCCTTTCCTTCAGCAGCTCCTTCTATAATTCCGGGAATATCAGCGATAACAAAGGTTTTAAAATCACGATATTTTACGATCCCAAGATTTGGTTTCAAGGTGGTAAACTCGTAATCTGCGATCTTTGGCTTTGCCGCGGTAATCACAGATAATAATGTAGACTTACCAGCATTCGGAAATCCTACCAGGCCAACATCGGCCAGAACTTTTAATTCCAGGGTAATATCTTTTTCTTCACCCGGGATTCCAGGTTGTGCATAACGAGGGGTCTGGTTTGTGCTACTTTTGAAATGCCAGTTTCCGCGACCTCCCATTCCTCCTTCGGCTACGATGAATTCCTGGCCGTCTTCCGTGATCTCCTTGATGATCTCATTAGTATCTGTATCGCGAATTACGGTACCAAGTGGCACCTCGATATATTCATCAGATCCATCAGCACCGGTGCTGCGTTGTTTTCCGCCGTCACCACCATGTTCGGCCTTGACGTGGCGTTTAAATTTTAAATGAAACAGCGTCCAGAGATTTTTGTTTCCTTTAATAATCACGTGTCCACCACGACCACCATCTCCTCCATCGGGCCCACCTTTCGCTATATATTTTTCCCGGTGAAGGTGAGCAGAGCCCTTCCCTCCTTTTCCGGAGAAAACATGAATTTTTACGTAATCAACAAAATTCCCTTCAGTCATTATTCTTTATTTCATTAAACGATCGATCACGATGCTCAAACGCTCGGTGATCTCGTCGATACTTCCAACTCCGTTTACGCCAAAATAACGGTCCTTTTCCTGATAATAGTTTTTCAGAATGGCGGTTTCGTCATAATACACCTTAATGCGGTTTCTTATCACCTGTTCATCGGCATCATCGGCCCTTCCGGAAGTTTTACCTCTTTCCAGCAAACGCTCTACGAGGATATTATCTTCGACCTCCAGCGCAATCATGGCATGAACTTTAGTGCCTTTTGATTCCAGGAATTCTTCAAGAGCATCAGCCTGGGTTTCGGTTCTTGGAAAACCATCGAAAATAAAACCGTTGGCTTCAGGATTCTTTTCAACCTCAGCCTTCAGCATATTGATGGTCACCTCATCTGGAACGAGCTGCCCCTTATCTATATAAGATTTGGCGCTTAAGCCAAGTTCAGTTTGATTCTTAATATTATATCTGAACACATCTCCTGTAGAAATATGAATAAGATCGTACTTATCTTTAAGAATGGTCGCCTGAGTCCCTTTTCCTGCACCCGGAGGTCCGAACAAAACTATATTTGTCATTTTTTATTCTTTGCGTTTGTATACTTGAGTGAGGTTGCGACCCAGACCATCATAATCCAGCCCGTAACCCACGATGAATTTATTGGGTATTTCCATCCCGATATAATCTACCGGAACCGATTTTTTATAGGCTTCAGGTTTAAAGAAAAGGCTAACTACCTTATATTCCTTAACCTCAGCCTGCTTCAGAATTTTATCGATCTCCACCAGCGTGTTACCGGTATCCACAATATCTTCGAGCAAAATTACCGTTCTTCCTTTAAGATCCTGGTTTAGCCCAAGCAAGGTTTTCACTTCGCCGGTGCTTTCAGTGCCATCGTAAGAACCCAGTTTCACGAAACTGATCTCGCAATCACTATTGAACCTTTTTATGATCTCGGAGGCGAACATGAACGAACCATTTAACACCCCAATAAACAATGGAGTTTTGCTGCCAAAATCGCGATTCAACTGTTCCGAAAGTTGATCGATCACTTTATTGATTTCCTGTTCCGAAATAAAAGGTTCGAACTCGAGATCGTGTAGTTTAATCAAAATTTTGAGATTTTAAGTGGCAAAGATAAGGAATCTCAATAAGCCCGCAGGTGAGATTTCCTTCCTAATATGTATGGCAGAAATTTCGAATAGGTTATTTTTGCGAAAAGCCTTAGTAATTTATGGTAAATTATTTTTCTTCAGACTTTAAACTAGGTATTCTCGGCGGCGGACAGCTTGGCAAAATGATGCTATACGAGACCCGTAAGTACGACATCCACACACTTGTGCTGGATCCCAGTGCCGAAGCTCCCTGCAAAATCTCCTGTAATTATTTTGAACAGGGTGATCTAATGGATTATGATACGGTATTGAACTTCGGAAGGAAGGCAGATGTGGTAACCTTCGAAATTGAAGGGGTGAATGTAGCCGCTTTAAAACAGCTAGAATCTGAAGGCATTAAAACCTATCCTTCTGCAGCCACCCTGGAAAAGATCCAGAATAAAGCTACTCAGAAGAAATTCTATAAAGAGAAAAAAATCGCCACGGCTCCGTTCGAGGTATTTGAATCTTTGAATGAACTTAAGGAAGCCTTAGAAAAAAATAAATTGAATTTACCATTTGTATGGAAAAGCGCCACCGGAGGCTATGATGGCAAAGGGGTGTCCGTGATCAGAGACAAGGAAGACCTGGAGAAACTTTCAGATGGCGAATGCATTACTGAAAATCTTATTCCTTTCAAAAATGAATTAGCGGTTATAGTCGCCAGGAATCCTTCCGGCGAAAAAATCACCTACCCAGTTGTAGAAATGGAATTTCATCCAACCGCCAACCAGGTTGAATACGTGATCTGTCCAGCCAGGATAGAAGACAAGGTTGCTGAAAAAGCCAGAAAAACAGCCGAGCAGGTTTCCGAAGCCTTCGAGCATGTTGGACTTTTAGCCGTGGAAATGTTCCAGACCGAAGATGATGAGATCATGGTGAACGAAGTGGCCCCGAGACCTCATAACAGCGGACATTACAGTATAGAAGCTTCCTACACTAACCAGTTTGAACAGCATATCAGGGCAATTCTTGACCTGCCATTAGGAAATACCGATAGTAAAGTGGGCGGAATTATGGTAAATTTAGTAGGCGCCGAGGGACATGAAGGAAATGTGGTCTATGAAAACATAGACAGGATCATGAAAATGGAAGGGGTAACTCCACATATATATGGTAAAAAGATCACCAGGCCTTTCCGAAAGATGGGCCATGTGACCATAGTGAATAAAGACCTGGCGAAGGCCAGGGAAATAGCCGAAAAGGTAAAGAACAGTATTAAAGTAGTAAGCGAAAAATAAAGATAATGGGAAAAGTAGCCGTAATCATGGGCAGCACTAGCGACATGCCGGTAATGCAGGAAGCCATAGATATCCTGGAAGGTTTCGATATTCAGGTAGAGGTAGATATCGTATCTGCTCACAGAACGCCTGAAAAATTATTCGAGTTCAGCAAATCTGCCCACGAAAAAGGAATTCAGGTAATCATAGCCGGTGCCGGCGGAGCTGCACACCTGCCGGGAATGGTAGCCTCGTTATCTCCCTTACCAGTGATTGGAGTTCCCGTAAAATCGAGGAATTCAATAGATGGCTGGGATTCTGTCCTCTCTATTCTTCAAATGCCCGGAGGTGTTCCTGTTGCGACGGTTGCCCTCGATGGCGCGAAAAATGCAGGGATACTGGCAGCGCAGATCATTGGCGCTTCAGATAAATGTGTCCTTGACAAGATCCTGGTTTATAAGGAAGGCTTAAAAGAAAAAGTGATAGAAGGCGCGAAGTCTGTAAGAAAATAAAATTAGAAAGGCCGCAGAAGCGGCCTTTCAAGTAGTTTTAATCTGCATTATTATTTATTAACCATTCTAAATATAAAACCAGAAACTTGTAAACTACTATGTTATTTTTAAGTTAATATCGATCATTAACAAAATCTAAAATAGTTAAAATAACTTAAAAAACCCCTTTAGCGTTAAAAAAAGTTATTAATAACGTCAATTCACGAAATTATATGGAATCTAACAACATTTTGCTAACGGAATTTGAATATGCTCCCTTCTCTAAAATCAGGACCGAAGATTATAAACCGGCTATTTTAAAGGCAGTGGAACTAGCGAAGCAGGAAATAAACAAAATAGTTGATTCTAAGGACGCACCAACTTTTGAAAATACGATCGAAGCCCTGGAGTATTCGGGACAGAAACTGGACCGGGTAACAAGCATTTTTTTTAATATCAATTCCGCGGAAACCAATGAAAAAATTCAAAGGATAGCCCAGGAAGTTTCGCCGGTACTTTCGGAATTTAAGAATGACGTGATCCTTAACAAGGCATTGTTCGAAAGGATCAAAACTGTTTTCGAAAATAAATCTACTCTGGACCTAAATAAAGAACAGGAAACCCTGCTGGACAAAAAATATAAATTGTTTACTCGTAATGGGGCGAATTTGGCCGAGAAAAAACAGGAGCAATTAAGGGAGATCGATAAAGAGCTTTCCAAACTGAAATTAAAGTTTGGCGAAAATGTCCTGGCCGAAACCAACAGGTATGAACTACAGGTTACAGATGAATCAAGACTGGATGGTCTACCAGAATCCTTCAAGGAAGAAGCGGCCGAAGTCGCTAAAGAAAAGAATAAGGAAGGCTGGATCTTTACACTAGAGTATCCCAGCTATATTCCTTTTATGAAATATGCCAAAGACAGGGAGTTAAGGAAGGAACTTGCACTGGCTTTTGGGTCCCGGGGATTCCACGATGATGAACTGGACAACCAGGAAAACGTGCTGAAAATTGCCAATTTGAGATACCAGCGGGCGAAATTACTCGGCTTTGAATCCCATGCGCATTTTGTACTGGAAGAGCGGATGGCCGAAACCCCGGAAAAAGTAGAGGCCTTTCTTAACGAGATGCTCGAAAAGGCCAAACCTGCAGCCGAAAGGGAATTTAAGGAACTGGAGGACTTCGCAAAGGACCTGGAAGGGATCGATCACCTGGAAAAATGGGATTCTGCTTACTTTGGTGAAAAATTAAAGCAGAAATTATTCGACCTGGATGATGAAAAACTAAAACCCTACTTCGAATTAAAGAATGTGATTTCAGGAGTATTCACCATTGCCGAAAAACTATATGGTTTACATTTCGAAGAGGTAGACGATATTGACAAATATCATCCCGATGTTAAGACTTACCAGGTAACCGGGGAAAGTGGAGAAAAGATTGCCCTTTTCTATGCTGACTTCCATCCACGTCCAGGAAAAAGAGATGGTGCGTGGATGACCATTTATAAACAACAATATGTTCAGAATGGTGAAAATGAACGCCCACATATCTCCATTGTTTGCAATTTCACCAAGCCAACAGCCAAGGAACCTTCGTTATTGACATTCAATGAAGTTACCACACTTTTCCATGAATTTGGGCATGCACTTCATGGAATGCTGGCCAACACCACCTACCCTAGCCTTTCTGGCGCCAATGTGTACTGGGATTTCGTGGAACTTCCGAGCCAGGTGCTCGAAAACTGGTGCTATGAAAAAGAAGCTCTCGAATTATTCGCCAAACATTATAAAACCGGAGAAACCATTCCGCAGGAATATATTGAAAAGATCAAGGAATCGGCCAATTTCCTGGAAGGAATGGCCACTCTTAGGCAACTTAGTTTCGGAATGCTTGACCTTAGCTGGCATGCGGGTGATCCTTCCGGCATAGATAACGTAAAGGCACACGAAGTAAAGGCCTTCGAACCTACCAGGCTATTTCCAGATGTGGAGTCGAACTGCATGAGCACCGCGTTTTCTCATATTTTCCAGGGAGGTTATTCGGCCGGCTATTATTCCTATAAATGGGCTGAAGTACTGGATGCCGATACTTTTGAATATTTCACAGAACATGGCATCTTCAGCAAAGATATCGCCGATAAGTTCAGGGAAAATATTTTGTCTAAGGGAGGAACCGAACATCCTATGGAACTTTATAAAAGATTCCGCGGAAAGGAACCAAAACCAGATGCATTATTAAGAAGGGCCGGGCTTATCTCCAAATAGGCTTAAACAAGGCCAGCATCAGGAAATCTTATCTTTTCTATAACTTTTGCTAGGCTTAGTTTTGCTATTTTTGAGTAGAACCCTTGACCTTTAGGCAATGCCATCTAAAAAACTGAATCCGAATAAATGGGTTGACAGGTATTCAGATTACCTGTACAATTATACGATCGTTCGGGTGAACGACCGGGAGGTGGCCAATGATTTAATTTCAGAAACCTTCCTGGCTGCACTGAAATCGGCTAAATATTTTAAAGGAGAGGCTACTGAACGTACCTGGCTGATTTCCATATTAAAGAGAAAAATCATAGATTACTATCGAAAGATCAATTCTCGAAAAGGCAAGGCCGAGGTCAAGATCGATTATTCCGACGATGAAAATAATGGTGAATGGCTGGAAGAACAGGTTCCTGACCAGTTTGACCGCACGGCTGAAGATGAAATGGAAAACCATGAACTAGGATTAGCGATCCTGGAATGCCTGGATTCGATCAATGAAAAGCACGCCGCGATCTTTAAAAGAAAAACAATAGACGGAGCAGATACTGAAGCAATTTGTAATGAATTCAATATCACGCCGTCTAACCTTTGGGTAATCATTCACCGGGCCAGAACTGCCCTGGCTGCCTGTCTGGAAAAAAATTGGTTCTAATTATGAGTAAAATGAATAAGCTCTTCTTTGTTGATTGCTCGAAAGCAGCAGAATGTTGTAATAAAGCTCAATATAAAGAAGCTAACCCCCTGGAAAAATTCAAACTTAAATTCCACCTTCTTTTTTGTTCTACCTGTCGTAAACTCGCATCTACCAATACCCGGCTAACCGAAACCCTCAAAAAATCTAAAATTGAACCCTGCCCAGAAGCTCAGAAAAAGAAATGGAAAGATTCCATTAAAAAAGAGTATGCAGAGGATAACGCATAAGCATTACATAGATGGCCAGATATAACATCGGCAGCGCTTCTACCCAAAATGAAGCATAATACTTAGCCTGGTGCGTTTTCGAATTCCATAACATAAAGCCGGCTACGGCAAGACAAACCAGCATTGCAATAAAATCTTCCTGTTGAAAGGAAGTTTGTATAATTTCTGATCCAGCAATTAACAAGATTAGAATACTTCCCAGGATCTTTGTAGATCGAATTCCCAGGATTTGAGGAATGGTTTCAAGGCTTTTCTGATCGTAGTTGAGATCCCGAATTTCAAAGGGCAGCGTTAGCAGGATCACGAACATTACACGCTGCAAGAAATCTACGATCTCCTCAACACCAAAAATCCGGCCTTCGTTTACTAATGGCAACAGAACAGTAGTTCCAGCCCACACCACAGCGATAATAAATATTTTGAGACTGGGCAAACTACGCAAATTTTTACCTGCCCCTAAAAAAGGAACTGCGTAGAACAGGGTTAGCAGACCCAATATTCCGGAGGTGACCAGTATGATGGTCTTTACTTTGAATACGAAATAAACTAAAGCAAGAAAACAAATCAGTGAAAACACCTGGATGATACGCAAATTGCCGGCGAGACTAAGATGGTGAAGTTTAGCGATGCCAGCATATTTTACAAAGTTATAACCTGTAATAGATGCAAAAAAGATAAACAGGCACAGGTCCTTATCAACGGGAATCCCATAATTCAGGAATGTGATGATCGCGAAAGCGACTATGGCGAGTGAAACATGAATGCTACTATTAATATATAGATCAAGCGCATTCCTTAGTTGGTTCATACAGCTAAAATAAACTATAAAATCTGGTCCCGAAAAGTCACCTTAAAATCTTAACAACTGTACGCTAACAAACTATGAAAAAATCATTTGATTTTATGTATTTTCGCAGCACGAAAAATACAACTAATTTATATTGATGAGAACAGATTCTTTCGCATTACGTCATATAGGTCCTAAGGCTGAAAACCTTCAGGAAATGCTGGACACTATTGGCGTTGAGTCTATTGAGCAACTGATCTACGAAACTATCCCAGACGATATTCGTTTGCCAAACCCATTGAACCTTCCGAAGGCGATGAGTGAAAACCAGTATGCCGAGCATATCAAAAAGCTTTCTGAGAAGAACAGGGTTTTTAAAACTTATATAGGATTGGGATATCACCAGGCTATTCTTCCGGCGGTAATTCAAAGAAACGTACTTGAAAATCCAGGATGGTATACTGCCTATACACCGTACCAGGCTGAAATTGCTCAGGGAAGACTGGAGGCTTTATTGAATTTCCAAACCATGGTAAGCGACCTTACCAAAATGGAAATCGCGAACGCTTCCCTTCTGGACGAATCTACTGCTGCAGCTGAGGCGATGGCCTTGTTGTTTGCAATACGCGACAGAAAACAGAAAAAGAACGATGTAAATAAATTCTTCGTTTCTCAGCAAACCCTTCCTCAAACCATTTCTCTTATGGAAACCAGGGCAAATTTCCTGGGTATCGAAATGGTGGTAGGGGATCATGAAGAATTCGATTTCTCTGAAGATTATTTTGGTGCTTTGGTTCAGTATCCTGGAAAATTCGGTCAGGTTTTTGACTATTCCGAATTCATCGAGAACTGTCATAATGCAGGAATCAAAACTGCCTTTGCAGCTGATATCCTCAGCCTTGTAAAACTTCAGGCTCCTGGAGAACTGGGGGTTGATGTTGTTGTTGGTACCACTCAACGCTTTGGAATTCCGCTTGGTTACGGCGGGCCTCATGCGGCGTTTTTCGCAACCAAAGAAGAATACAAACGCAACCTTCCTGGAAGGATCATTGGTCTAACCAAGGATCTTGACGGAAATAATGCACTAAGGATGGCTCTTCAAACCAGGGAGCAACATATAAAAAGAGACAAGGCAACTTCAAATATCTGTACTGCCCAGGTGCTTCTTGCCGTTATGGCCGGAATGTACGCTGTCTATCACGGACCTGAAGGCCTGAAATATATTGCCAATACGGTTCATTCTACGACCGTGGCACTTGAAGACAGCCTGAAGAACCTTGGTTTCGAACAGTTGAATTCAGCTTATTTTGATACTCTTCATGTTAAGGCTGATGCGGCAAAACTGAAGGAGATCGCCGAGCGTAACGAGATTAACTTCTATTATCCGGATGCTGAAAGCGCCTGTATCTCGATCAACGAGACTACCACGCTTGATGATCTGAATGCGATAATCGCGGTCTTTGCTGAACTGGCTTCAAAAGATCAAACTGAAGTGACCGAACTTCCTGAAAGAAGCGCGATCCCTTCAAGTCTTGAAAGAAAAACCGATTTCTTGACTCACGAAGTTTTCAACCTGTATCATTCGGAAACCGAATTGATGCGTTATATCAAAAAACTGGAGCGCAAGGATCTTTCGTTGAATCATTCCATGATCTCACTTGGATCCTGTACCATGAAACTAAATGCTGCTTCAGAAATGCTTCCGTTAAGCAATCCGCAGTGGGGTAATTTACACCCATTTGTTCCTGTTGAGCAAGCCGAAGGTTATCAAACCGTGCTAAAGGAACTGGAAGATCAGTTAACCGAAATTACCGGTTTTGCAGCTACATCCCTTCAGCCAAATTCAGGGGCACAGGGAGAATATGCGGGATTAATGGTAATTCGAGCTTACCACGAAGCTAATGGTGAAGGCCATAGAAATGTTTGTTTGATCCCATCTTCGGCACACGGAACCAACCCTGCTTCAGCAGTGATGGCCGGAATGAAAGTAGTGGTGACCAAAGCTTCAGAAAACGGAAATATAGACGTAGACGATCTTCGCGAAAAAGCGATCAAGCACAAGGATAATCTTGCCGCATTGATGGTAACCTATCCTTCTACTCACGGGGTGTTCGAATCGGCTATTCGAGAGATCACAAATATCATCCACGAGAATGGCGGACAGGTTTATATGGACGGTGCCAATATGAACGCACAGGTTGGTTTGACCAATCCTGGAAGAATTGGCGCTGATGTTTGTCACCTCAACCTGCACAAGACATTTGCCATCCCTCACGGTGGTGGTGGTCCTGGTGTTGGACCTATTTGTGTAGCTGAACAATTAAAGCCATTCCTGCCAGGAAACCCGGTTATCAAAACCGGAGGCGATCAGGCGATTGGCGCGATCTCTTCAGCACCATGGGGATCGGCACTGGTATGTTTGATCTCTTATGGATATATCAAAATGCTTGGTACAGGCGGACTTCAGAAAGCTACTGAATATGCTATTCTGAACGCAAATTATATCAAGGAAAGACTGAATGGTCATTACAAAACCCTGTATTCAGGAGAAAGAGGAAGAGCTGCTCACGAGATGATCGTGGATTGCCGTCCATTCAAAGAAAAAGGTATTGAAGTTACCGATATCGCAAAACGATTGATCGATTACGGATTTCATGCACCCACAGTTTCTTTCCCGGTTGCAGGAACCATCATGATCGAGCCGACTGAGAGTGAAAGCAAGGCGGAACTGGATCGTTTTTGTGATGCCCTTATTTCGATAAGACAGGAAATCGACGAAGTTTCAGCAGATGAACCAAATAACGTGCTTAAAAATGCACCGCATACAATTCATATGTTAACTTCAGATGAATGGAATTTACCATATTCAAGAGAAAAAGCGGCTTACCCATTAAGCCATCTTCATGAGAATAAATTCTGGCCAAGCGTAAGGCGAGTGGACGAAGCATTCGGAGACCGAAACCTTATGTGTACCTGCCCTCCAACCGAGGAATACGCGGAAGCCTAATCCAATATTAACCTCATTAAAAGCCTGTCTAAGAACAGGCTTTTTTTGTTTTAAAATTTTTGATAGTTTAAGTAATTTTTAAGACTAATTATTTAAATTGTGTGTCAAACCCCAGAAGAATGAATTGCAAGATAACCGGAACCGGAAGCTATATCCCAAATGTCGTAACGAGAAATGCAGATTTTGATAAGCATGAATTCTATAACCTCGACGGTTCCAATTTTCCACACGACAACGAAACCACCATTCGCAAGTTCAAGGCCATTACCGGGATTGAAGAAAGACGTTACCTGGACAGTAATTTGAATACTTCAGATATCGCGGTTATCGCGGCTCAAAAAGCTATAGAAGATGCTGGTATCGATCCCGAAACGCTGGATTACATCATAATTGCACATAATTACGGTGATGTTCCGGCAGGTTCGGTTCAGAGTGATACGGTTCCCAGCCTCGCTACGAGGGTGAAATCACATTTGCGAATCAAGAATCCAAAATGTGTAGCATACGATGTGTTGTTCGGTTGCCCGGGCTGGATCGAAGGGATGATCCAGGCACAGGCTTTCATAAAGGCCGGAATGGCAAAACGCTGCCTGGTTATTGGAGCGGAAGCTCTTTCAAGGGTAGTTGACAAGCACGACCGTGATTCCATGATATTTTCAGATGGTGCCGGTGCTGCGATCCTGGAGGCAAGCGAAGACGAAACCGGAATTTTAGCTCATGAATCGGCAACCTTTTCATTCCAGGAAGCTGAATATATTTACTTCGGAAAATCGAACCATGCCTCTGCTCCTGAAGATATCAGGTATATAAAAATGCACGGCCGAAAGATCTATGAATTTGCACTTACCCAGGTTCCGAAGGCGATGAAAGAATGTCTTGAAAATAGTGGGCATTCCATAACCGACCTTAAAAAGATCTTTATCCACCAGGCTAACGAAAAGATGGATGAAGCCATTATCAAGCGATTTTACAGGCTTTACAAGTCAAATCCGCCGGAAAATGTGATGCCAATGACCATTCACGAACTGGGAAATAGCAGTGTAGCGACCGTTCCTACTCTTTTTGATCTGGTTTTAAAGGGCGAAATCAAAGACCAGGAGTTAAAGAAGGGAGATATTGTTATGTTTGCAAGTGTTGGAGCAGGTATGAATATCAATGCCATCACTTATCAAATCTAGCAATGTACGAAAACAGTTATCCTGAAAAGCGATATCATAAAACTATAGAATTTTTAAAAGAATCGGTGCCGCCTCCGTCCCGGATACTGGACCTTGGTGTAGAAAATCCCTTTTCCAGGATTATGTCTGAAAATGGATATGAAGTAACGAATACGAAAGGTGAAGACCTCGATGATGACTTTTCTTCGGTTCTACAAAACGAGTATGATGTCGTTACTGCCTTCGAGATCTTTGAACACCTGCTTGCTCCTTATAATATTTTAAAAGAGATCAAAAGCAATAAACTGGTTGCCAGTGTTCCGCTTAAATTATGGTTCTCCCCTGCTTACCGAAGCAAAACCGATAAATGGGACCGGCATTATCATGAATTTGAAGACTGGCAGTTCGATTGGCTGCTGGAAAAGAGCGGCTGGACGATCAAAAAGAGATTAAAATGGGCCAACCCGGTAAACAAAATAGGCATCAGGCCTGTACTTCGAAAATTCACACCTCGCTATTATGCGGTTTATGCTGAACGCAGCTAAAACTGAAATACTATCTTAGCCTTCATAAAACCGAGCTTTCTTGAAGATCTATATCGTCATACCCGCCCATAACGAAGCTACCTTCATTAGCCAGACCCTGGATTCGCTTACCAGGCAAAGTCTATTACCTGACCGAATTGTTGTGGTAGACGATAATTCAACCGATAACACCTACGATGTCGTTAAGAAATATGCTGATGAATATTCGTTTATAAGCCTGGTTAAAAATGAATCTACTACCGAGCATGCTCCCGGCAGCAAGGTGATCAATGCCTTTTACAAGGGTTTTTATACCCTGGATGGTGATTTTGATATCATCTGTAAATTCGACGCCGATCTTATTTTCCCAGAAAATTACCTTGAAAGGATCGCCCAGCATTTTGAAGTAGATACACAGGCCGGGATGGCAGGTGGTTTTTGCAGTATTGAACGAGGCGGAAAATGGGTGCCTGAAAATCTTACCGGGAAAGATCATATTCGAGGAGCATTAAAAGCTTACCGCAAGCATTGCTTTATACAGATAGGTGAATTAAAACCGGCTATGGGCTGGGACACCGCAGATGAACTGCTGGCCCGTTTTCATGGTTGGAAAGTGATCACCGATGAAAATCTACTGGTAAAACACCTCAGGCCAACGGGAATGAACTATTTTGAGCATTCGGGAAGAAAACAGGGCGAAGCCTTTTACCGATTGAGATATGGCACCTTGCTTACCCTGGTTGCTTCGGCCAAGCTGGCTGCTATGAAGATGAATCCCTTCGCCTTTGCACATTACATGTCCGGTTACTGGAATGCCAAAAACAAAAAACGACCTTTTCTCGTTTCAGAAGAAGAAGGCCGTTTTATTCGAAATCTGCGCTGGCAGAATATTAAAAAGAAATTCGTTTAATTTTCTATTTATCAAGCATCATAAAAAGTGGTGTTCCTGTTGCCGCATTTGGGAATGCTATCCCCAGTAAAGCCGACATGGTTGGCGCTATATCGGTAATATAAGCCGGCTGAAATGTACTTCCCTTTTTGATCCCTTTTCCGAAGAAGATCAAAGGAGCGTGGGTGTCATAGGCAAAACCACTACCATGAGTAGAACCGGTTTCCGGGTAAATGATATAACCAGGGTCCATCACGAATACCACATCACCGCTTCTTTTTTGATGAAAACCGTTCTGCACTAAATTTCCCATTCCTTTATCAAATGCCCCGCCCTGTAGGTCATCCCTGGTATACACCTTTGAGATATTCTCCTGCTTAAGCAGCCAGTGTGAAAGACCTTCCTGAATATCCTCGAGATCCAGGTTCATTTCATCTACTAATTCATAATTCAAAAAAACCTGGGAATTGGAAACGTTTACAATTAAGTCTTCGTCTCCAAACTGATCCTTAACGAACCGGGAAATATCTTTCTGAAATTTGGATTCATCGAAATAGCCAGCAGGAATCTTCTTGCTGTTCAAATAAGCTGGTACATCTACCCCGCCATGGTCGGCAGTTAGAAATAAGGTATAATTTCCTTTTCCAACCTGTTTATCCAAAAACTTTAAAAAATCACTTAAGGTGCGGTCTAGCCTCAGATAAGTGTCCTGCACCTCCTTCGAATTAACCCCGAAATTATGCCCAACATAGTCGGTACTTGAAAAACTAAGTGTAAGAACATCTGTTATCCCGTCTTTCCCGAGTTGCTCACCAACCAATGCCGCCTTAGCAAATTCGGCAGTTAGATCATTTCCGAAAGGGGTTGCTTTTATCAATTCGTAATTACCATTTTTAGAAGCCAGCTCCTTCAGATCATAGGGAAAAGTAGCTTCATTTTTTCCTTTGAATCCTCCTTCGAATTCATTTCTGTCCAGGCCGCTTTCCAAATAAGAAGCAATAGGCTTCAATGGCTCCCAAGTTTTCAAATAGGATTCTGCTTTATTTGAATTATTAAAATTTTGAACCCATTGTGGCAGTTCATCCATATAATAGGTACTGGTGATCCAGTTGGCTTCTTCTCCCCCATTGAACCAATAAGCTGCATTGGCCGAATGTCCTGCCGGCAGGATCGCCCCCCGATCTTTCAGGGCCACCCCTATGGTTTTACCTTTCATTTGGGTATGCAACCTGTTCTCATCTGCAAAGGTGGTAGAAAGCATGCGATGTGGTGACATTTCGCCTGCCCGGGTTTCGGTTCCCACAGATTGAACCGATTCATCGCCGGCACAGTAAACAAAACCTCCTTCGAACTTATCGTACCAGCTGTTGCTGATTATCCCATGATAGGCCGGAGAGGTTCCGGTATAAACCGAAGCATGTCCAGGACCGGTATAGGTTGGAACATAATCAAAATGTGCATTTTTGAAATTATACCCATTATTCACCAGCCTTTTAAAACCATCATTCCCAAACTGATCCCAGAAACGAGTAAGATAATCGTATCGCATTTGATCTACTACGATGCCTACGACCAGTTTAGGCTTATCTGAAGAATTCTGGGCTACTGAGAAAGAAATGTTAATTAGGAAAGCAAAAAGAAATAAAAAACGTATCATCAATCTAAAATTTAAATTGCGCCCCAAAAATACTAAACTTGATGGGCTAAACTTTAATTAGACGTTAAATACTTTCGATTTAAAATTTAGTATTTTAGCTTTTCAAATTTCTTTAAATGACCTACCTGCACTCCATTGGAGAATATTTTTTGATGTTAAAGGGGGTTTTTGGCCGTATGACCAAAACTTCTGTTCTTCGGAATCTGATCCTTAAGGAAATTAACGATCTTATAATGGGGTCTCTAGGAATCGTGGCATTCCTTTCGTTTTTTATAGGTGCGGTTGTAGCTATCCAAACAGCACTCAACCTGAACAATCCCCTTATTCCAAAATCACTGGTTGCTTATGCGGCCAGGCAGTCGGTAATCCTTGAGTTCTCTCCAACTTTTATCTCGATCATCATGGCGGGAAAGGTTGGTTCATTTATCACTTCAAGTATCGGATCCATGCGGGTGACCGAACAGATAGATGCACTGGAGGTGATGGGGATCAATTCGAAGAATTACCTCATCTTTCCCAAGATAGTGGCCATGTTCACCTATCCCTTTGTGATCGCAATTTCTATGTTTTTGGGAATAACAGGCGCATATACCGCAGCGGTACTAGGTGGTTTTGTAAGTTCAGACCAGTTTATCACCGGTCTTCAGGATGAATTCATTCCCTTCCACCTTACCTATGCTTTTATAAAAACACTTTTGTTTGCATTTATACTTGCAACAGTACCGGCCTATCACGGATATTATATGAAAGGCGGAGCCCTTGAGGTGGGAGAGGCAGCGACCACTGCTTTTGTTTGGACTAGTGTTGTTTTAATCATCACTAACTACGTAGTCACCCAACTTTTATTGAGCTAGTTTATGATAGAGGTAAAGAATTTACGAAAAGGTTTTAATGACCAGGAGGTACTCAAGGGGATCGATTATGTCTTTGAAAGAGGAAAGACCAATCTTATCATAGGCCAGTCTGGTTCCGGGAAAAGTGTTTTTCTGAAATGTATGCTGGGGCTTTTTAAACCCGACACCGGAACTATTGAATACGACGGAAAACCCTATTCCTCCTTTTCAGACGAGGAACAAAGAGAGCTTCGGAAGGAAATGGGAATGCTTTTCCAGGGTGGTGCATTATTCGATTCCATGACCGTAGAAGAAAATGTCATGTTTCCCCTGAAAATGTTCACCAATAAGCCAAAGAGCGAAATGCTCGACCGGGTAAATGAAGTACTGAAACGCGTAAACCTTACAGATTCAGGCAGCAAAATGCCTTCAGAAATAAGTGGTGGGATGCAAAAACGGGTCGCCATTGCCAGGGCGATCGTAAACAAACCGAAATATCTTTTTTGCGATGAACCTAACTCAGGCTTAGACCCGAAAACAGCGACCGTGATCGATAACCTGATCCAGGAACTAACGCATGAAAATGATATCACCACGGTATTGATCACGCATGATATGAACTCGGTCCTCGAGATAGGCGAACGAATCGCTTTCCTTAAAAATGGAGTTCTGGCCTGGAAAGGCACTAAGGACGAGATCTTCGATACAGATGATGAAGCCGTGACCGACTTTGTTTATTCATCCGACCTGTTTCAAAAAGTTCGGGAGGCCCAGCAAAAAGGATTATAAGTTCACATTTTTCACTGCAAGCGTATCGAGTTTCAAACGCAAACGAATCCAGTTTTCGAACCTGGCCTGTTGCTCTCTTAGAGCTCTATTATTACCTTGTGATTCCCAACTCACGGTGAAAGTAGGAATGGTATCAGTCGTTTCAAAATTTGTAACCACCAGGTTGGAATAGCCAATTTCCTCAATATTGTCATAATTGATCTTGGCTTCCTTACTCAGGTCTGAAAATGAAAATAGTTCTCCTCTGAATTTGGCTAGCTCCGATTCCAGCAGTTCTATACGCTTATCCTTATTCTCCAGCACTTCCTGGTTGCGAACATACAGATCTTCCAGTATTCCCGTCCTTAATTCAGAAGAAAGTCGGTTGATATCTTCACTCTGATCGTTGCCCTGATGAACGATCAACTGAGCCTCTTTAAGCGCCTCGATTTCGTTCATTTTCTTTTCCCAGGTTTGAATGGTTCCCAGAGGCACCTGGTTTCCAATAAGGTATATTTCCAGGGTTTTGGTTTTATAATCACGGGTGGCTTTCAGAATTTCAGTCCCTTCGAACTGAACCGTTTCACTAAGAAATTCATTAGCCTTACTGTCGAATACCTGCTCACGAAGCAGCATCACAAAAAGGATCACACTGGGGATCATGACGATCACCGCGATGGTTGAAGCAATTTGTGCCGTTCTTCGCCTCCTTCGGCTATTAGCATACCTCACAAGTGGAAATCCCAGTAATTTGGCCACGACGAAAGTGGACAAGGCAATAAATACAGCATTGATAGAGAACAGATACAAAGCTCCCAGCGCATACTGCCAATTTCCATTGGCCAGGCCGTAACCCACAGTACATAATGGGGGCATAAGAGCGGTGGCAATAGCCACACCCATAATCACACTTGCGATAGTGCCTTTCTTCGTTTTGGCAACAATTAGGGCGAGACCACCAAAAATAGCAACCAGCACATCAAGAATGGTAGGATAGGTTCTTGCTTCCAGTTCGGGTGTCACTCCCTTTACCGGTGAAATGAAAAAGTAGATCGTTGCTGTGATCACACTCAAACCAACCATAATTCCAAGGTTGATAAATGACCTTCGCAGGGTGTCCACATCGTTAATGGCAATGGCCATTCCCACACCTACAATTGGTCCCATTAAAGGCGAAATAAGCATCGCCCCGATAACAACCGCGGTGCTACTAACATTCAAACCTATAGAAGCCACAAATATGGAAAAAATAAGAATCCAGGCATTATGACCTTTAAAAGAGATATCCTTTTGTACTGCAATTAGGGTTGATTCTCTGTCGGTATCATGTTTGATATTGAGAAGCCGACTTAAAAAATTATGCGCCTGGTCTCCGATATGCTTGGCGTCTTCGGCCAGATTATCTTCCTGAGATTTCTCAGCCTTTTTTTCTTTTTCTTCTGATTTTGCCATTTTTAACCTAGGTCATTACCATATTTCTTCATCACCTCTTCCCTCAATTTTTTGATTTCCTGTTCTTCAGATTTGGGTACGATCATCAGGACGTTTTCATCTTCCACGATTATAAAATCTGAAAGGCCTTTCAGGGCCACTATCTTCCCGTTAAAAGTAGAAATAATATTGTTCGTGGCATTATCTGCCTCGAGTCTCGTATTGATAAGAGTATTCCCGTTTTCGTCTTTAGAAAGTTCCTTTTGTACCGAAGTCCATGTTCCAAGATCGTTCCAGCTAAAGGAAACCGGGATAACATATACATCCCGCGCTTTTTCCATAATTCCGTAGTCGATGGATATATTATCTGATTTGGCATAATTCTCCTTCAGAAAATCATTTTCCCTTTCGGTATTGAGATTATCGAGCCCCTCTTCAAATATGGCATACATTCCAGGCAGGTGTTTTCTAAAATTCCGAACGATAAAATCGGCGCTCCAGATAAAAATACCCGCGTTCCAAACGTAATTCCCGGCTTCAAGAAATGCCTCGGCCGTTGCTAAATCTGGTTTTTCGGTGAATTTTTTAACCTTTTTTATTTCTCCTTTATCAGCCTTATCGAATTCGATATAACCATATCCTGTATTAGGAGAATCGGGTTGCACCCCAAGGGTGAGTAGCCGGTCTTGGTTTTCCAGGCTCTCAAAAGCCGTTTCCAGTACATCTAAAAATTCATCTTCCTGCTGAATCCAGTGGTCACATGGCGCCACTACGATACGGCCTTCGGGATTCATTTTTCGAATCTTCAGTGCTCCAAGCAAAATACTTGGAGCGGTATTCCGCATTTCAGGCTCGGGAACTATTTGTTCATCTTTTATTTCAGGAACCTGATTTTTGATCTTATCAACGTACTTCCTATTGGTAAGCACCAGGATATTTTCAGAAGGAATAAGCCTGGACAACCTTTTGAAGGTGATCTGAAAAAGACTCTCGCCTACTCCCAGGATATCGATAAATTGTTTTGGATTGGATGCCTTGCTGGAGGGCCAGAATCTGGAACCAACTCCGCCTGCCATCAATATCGCATAATACTTATCATTTTTCCTTCGGCTCATGGTTCTAAATCTTTATTAGGTGAACTTCAGCATTTGGCTGAAAAAGATAGATCTTCCCGCTATCGACTTCCAGGCATTCATATCGCTTTACCTTACGGGGACCCTTTTTGAATGTTTTGCCATTGTGGATTTTGAACAAACTTCCCGCAGGTATCTCAAAAATATAATTTTTATCATTCTCAGGGTCGAAGGCTTTTAAAGCCACAGCCAACTTGGCATCTGTATCGCTGCTGGCTTTCGGGTTCCTGAAATGATTTGCGATCAACGGCAACAATGAATTTGGAAAAATTTCGGGCCGAATAAAAGGCAGCATCAGGTTTCTGAAACAATATTTCCATTCCTGGCCATGAGGTTTAATATTCCTCCCGAACTTTTCAAAAGCGATCAAATGGGCGATCTCATGTACCGTGGTCATCAAAAACCGGTATTTATTCAGATTGGCGTTAATGGTGATCTGCTGGGTGCCGTCTGGCATTCTTCGGTAATCACCATGCCGGGTTACCCGTTCGTTCACGATCTTCAGATGAACACCATTCATTTTTATAAGCTGAAAAACATGTTCAACCGAATTGGAAGGCAAATATTTCTGAAGTATTTCCTTCATCTAAGGCGTGCTGTTTGAAACCTGGAGAATTTTTCCGTTGTAATATTTATGGGCTTTCAGGCTAAAATCTGAAATATATTCGGCCATTTCCCTGGCGCTAAGCGGAGCTTCATAACCAGGAAATGCTTCGGCGAGCATTTCGGTTTGTACGGCCCCAAGGGCAAGTGCATTGAACGAAGGGCCATTTTCTTTATACTCTTCCGCCAGTAGCTCGGTTAACGTTAGCAAGGCGCCTTTGCTGGAACTGTATGCAGAAAGTCCCGGAAATTTTACACTTCCCTGAATACCACCCATACTGCTAATGTTTACCACATGAGAATCTTTATTCATAAAAGAGATCATTTTCCTGGTGAAGGAGGCTACCCCAATCACATTCACCTCGTAGATCCTTCTAAAATCTTCGGAAGTGGTCTCTCCGAATGGTTTATTTAAAAAGGCTCCGGCATTATTGATGAGCACGTCTACTTTTGAATTCCAGTTATCTTCTATAAAAGACTTGCAGTGAATATGGCAGTCTTCATCGGTGATATCGAAACTAAAACTATTCACATTTTTCAAATCTTCATTTGAAACGGGTTCCTCATTCCTGGAAAGCGCCAGTACATTCATTCCCAATTCAGAAAATATCCTGACCATTTCCAATCCTATCCCACGGCTGGTACCAGTAACAACAATATTTTTCATTATTCGGTCATCTTTATTTCCTTTTCCGGCGTAGTGGTCATTTTATACAATCCTGGAACGAGTTTCTCGATAAGCTGGGCCATATGCGCAGGATCTAGATTTTCTGATTCGTCATCTACGTGATGGTAATAGTCATAATTAGAAAAATCGAAAGTCGAGATGGTTTGCGCCGGGATCTTGAATTGTTTATAAAACGGGTAATTATCGCTTCTTTGAAATAATGAAAGCTGTTTGGCCTGCGGAAGAAAGCCCAGCACTTTTTCTCCTCCGGAATATTCATTGAATTTTTCAGCGAGGTTGGATTTCTCATATCCCGTTACATAGGCCTCATAATCCTTCGCCTTCATCGGCACCCCTATCATTTCCATATTGATCATAGCATAAAGATCGATCCCCTGATTTTTTAATTTTTCAGCCAGGTGTGCCGAGCCTTTCAGGCCCATTTCTTCCGCAGAAAAAAGCGCGAAAATGATACTCCTGCCATTACCTCCTTTTTCAGCAAGCTGCCTGGCCAGCTCCATAACGGCCACAGTACCGGCAGCATTATCATTGGCACCATTGGCGATCACATCGCCATCTACTTCTTTCCCGGTTCCTATATGATCATAGTGAGCACCAATAATGACGTATTCATCTTTCAGATCTTCATCGGATCCTTCCAGCCATCCCACTATATTATAAGCTTCGGTAGAATTGACCTCGAAATTATCGCGAAAAGTTTTAAAATAAGGCTGCACCCCAAATGACTTTAATTTTTCCTCGACATAACTGGCAGCTTTTTCAATACCGGGCTCCCCGGTCCTTCTTCCCGCTAATTCGTCTGATGACAGGTATTCAAGATCCTGAGCGATCTCACTGGTTGAAACCTGTATATCCTGTAAAGCCTGAGCATGAACTGGAGCAGCGCAAAAGGCCATAATTGAAAGGCCTGTAATGCCTGTAAAAAATAATTTTCTCATACTGCTAAAGATAAAAAAATCCCGCAATTTTGCGGGATTTCAGTTTGTTTGATATTTAAGACCTTAAGCCAGCATAGTAACCGGATTCTCAAGATAGGTCTTCAATGTTTGAAGAAATGCTGCACCAGTAGCTCCATCAACCGTTCTGTGGTCACAGGCAAGGGTAAGCTTCATGGTATTTCCTACCACGATCTCACCATTTCTAACAACAGGTTTTTCAACAATAGTTCCTACTGAAAGGATCGCCGAGTTAGGCTGGTTGATGATACTGGTAAATTCAACGATTCCGAACATTCCAAGGTTGGAAACCGTAAAGGTACTTCCTTCCATATCTGAAGGCTGGATCTTCTTATTTCTTGCTTTCCCAGCAAGATCCTTCACATTACTTCCAATCTGGGTAAGGGACATCTGGTCTGCAAATTTAAGCACCGGAACAACCAGTCCTTCTTCCACAGCCACCGCCACACCCATATGGATATGCTTGGCAATTTTCATAGTATCACCTGTCCACTGACTATTCACCTGAGGATGTTTTCTAAGGGCCATCGCAGATGCTTTAATTACCATATCATTGAAAGACACCTTCACATCTGGCATTTCGTTGATATGCTTTCTCGATTGCATCGCATTTGCCATATCCACCTCGATGGTAAGGTAGTAATGAGGCGCGGTGAATTTAGATTCACCCAGGCGCTTCGCGATGGTCTTACGCATTTGAGAATTCTTGCGCTCTTCAAAACTCTCCTCTCCGGCGGGAACGTAAGGCTGCGCTGCAGCAGTAGTTCCTTCAGCAGTCTCTTTTTTCGCTTCTGCCGGCTGAGGTTTCTCAGCACCTTTGAATTCTTCGATATCCTTTTTAACGATCCTACCGTTCTCTCCGGAACCTTTAACATCGGCAAGGTCAATCCCTTTGTCTTCAGCCATCTTTTTAGCCAGCGGAGATGCGAAGATTCGTCCACCATCTTTAGACTGGCTGCTTTCACCAGATTTCTTTTCTTCTGCGTCCTGCTTTTCAGAAGCTTTAGAAGAATCGGTTTGTTTGTCTTTTGCTGAATCTGAAGATTTCTTGGATTTTTTTGATCCGGCTCCAGAAGCATCGATCTTGGAAACATCGGTTCCTTCAGGACCAATAATCGCAAGAAGGCTATCTACTTTTGCTGATTCACCTTCCTGGATCCCGATCTTAAGAAGGGTACCCTCGTAGAAAGATTCGAATTCCATGGTAGCTTTATCGGTTTCGATCTCGGCAAGGATATCTCCTTCTTCCACTTTATCCCCTTCCTGCTTCAACCATGAGGCAACCGTACCTTCTTCCATGGTATCACTTAAGCGAGGCATTTTGATGATCTCCACTCCTTCCGGAATTTCTCCGTCGTCGGAATCGCTATCATCTTCTGATTCATCGTCTTTTTCCTCTTCAGATTCTTCTTTTGAATCTTCAGATTTTTCTTCCTTTTTATCTGAAGAAGAATCACTTCCACCGCCATCCAGCAGACTGGAAATATCTTCTCCCTCTTCACCGATAATGGCAAGCAAGGCATCCACCGGAGCGGTATCTCCCTCCTCGATTCCGATATGAAGCAGGGTTCCGTCATAGAACGATTCGAATTCCATGGTAGCCTTATCGGTCTCGATCTCGGCCAGGATATCTCCTTCTTCTACTTTATCTCCTTTTTGCTTAAGCCACTTCGCAACGGTACCTTCTTCCATGGTATCGCTCAGGCGCGGCATTTTGATTACTTCTGCCATCTCTTAGTCTAATTTATGGGCCAGGAATGGATAATCTTCCTGTTCGTAAACAACATCGTACATCACGTTCTTATCAGGGAAAGCTGATTCATCAGCGAATTTCTCACATTCTGAAACCAGGTCCTTGACGCGTTTGTCGATCTCTTTTATTTCCTTATCGGTAGCGTACTTTTTCTCTTTGATGATATCACGAACCTTGGTGATAGGATCCAGCTTTTGATATTCAGCCACCTCATCTTTGGTTCGATATTTCTGAGCATCACTCATGGAGTGCCCACGGTAACGGTATGTTTTCAATTCAAGGAAAGTTGGCCCGTCACCTTTTCTGGCTCTCTTGATCGCCTCGTCTAAAGCTTCAGCAACTTTTACAGGATCCATCGCATCTACAGGACCACATGGCATCTCATACCCATTTCCAAGCTTCCAGATCTCGGTGTCTTTTGAAGTTCTGGCAACCGAAGTTCCCATTGCATACCCATTATTTTCCACACAGAAAACAACTGGAAGATTCCAGTTAACCGCCATGTTCAGGGTTTCATGTAAAGACCCCTGTCTCACAGCACCATCACCCATAAAAGTCAGGGTAACCGAATCGCGTTTATGATATTTATCTGCAAAAGCAAGGCCGGCACCCAGAGGAATTTGTCCTCCTACGATCCCGTGACCTCCATAAAACCTATGTTCTTTAGAAAAGATGTGCATGGAACCACCAAGACCCTGAGAGGTCCCAGTGCCTTTTCCATAAAGCTCGGCCATCACCTTTTTAGGATCCACACCCATACCAATTGGCTGAACGTGGTTTCGGTAAGCGGTGATCATTCTGTCTTTTTTGAGATCCATTGCGTGAAGTGCTCCCGCCAGAATGGCTTCCTGCCCGTTATATAAATGTAAAAATCCTCTAACTTTCTGCTGAATATAAACCTGCGCAAGCTTGTCTTCGAATTTGCGCCAGAACAACATGTCTTCGTACCACTTTAAGTATGTGGCTTTTGTAATTTTCTTCATCTAAAAATTCATATTTAAAGGCCAGACAGATCGGTTTTGCCAAGCGGATAACAAAAATACTATTTTCAATAAGAAACGAAAACAGTTTTGTAGCAAAAATAACGAAAACCTTATAGCCAGGAATTATCGAAAACAAGCGGAAGTAAATCCCCGATAGAATCGGCTTTTACCACCTTTCCGCTTTCTCCCATAAAATAGATCTCAATAGGTTTATCCTGCTTAACTTCGTATTCAACCAAAGCCTGCCTGCAGGCTCCACAAGGTGGAACAGGCGAGAGAAGTTGATGCTTTAAAGATCGGGCCGTTATGGCGATTTGAAGGACATCAACATCAGGATGGGTGGCCCCAGCAGCGTAGATCGCAGTTCTTTCAGCACAAAGACCGGAGGGATAGGAAGCGTTTTCCTGGTTGCTCCCCAAAACAACTTCGCCATTTGCGAGCAGAATGGCCGCGCCTACTTTAAAATTCGAATAAGGTGCATAGGCATTATCACGCACTTTGGCTGCTTTTTCCATGAGCTCCTGAATTGCTTCGGGAACTTCCTCTATAGTTTCGTACACTTCCAGCCGGGAAGTGATCGTAAGTGGCTTCATATATTATTATTGGAAAGACAAGGTAACAGAAACCGGATGAGTTTCAAATTATACTAAGAGAGTTTTAAGATTTAGCAGGTTTAATTATTGTAGCTATCTCCAAAATTAAAGCTCAACCCAAATCGAAGGGTCCCTTCCAACGGACTAGGGACTGAAGAAGTCGAGAACAAATAGGAAGCATCTATAATGATAGACTCGTAAGCGAATCCGGCTCCAAGCGAAAAGAATCTTCTAAATCCTTTTTCTTCGCTCTCATGAAAATAACCTGTTCTTAAAGCGAATTTATCCTGGTACCAGTATTCAGCCCCTATTGCCCAGGTGACCTCCTTCATTTCTTCTGAAAAACCATCAGGAGCATCGCCAAAGGATTTGAAGATACCTTCTATAGCACCAATTTCGTTGTATTCTTCATCGTCTTCACCATCAATATCGCCATCCCCGTCAAAATCCTGAGGAGTAGGAACCAGTAATTTATTAAATTCAACATAGGTACCGAGGCGATTCTGAGCATCGAAAATAAAATCAAAACCACCACCAAGTTTTAAGTTGGTTGGGATGAAGTTTTCCTGCCCCGCATCATCGTATTTCATCTTCGGACCAATATTCGCGATATTGGCACCCAGCCTCCATCTTCCGTCGAAACTATTGAAAGTTAACTGCTCACTTTGATAATAGGCAGCCACATCTACCCCAAAGGTAGAAGCCGCTCCAAGATCCTCGTTATCCTGAAGACCAAGATCTGATCTCAGGTACCTACCCGCCACGGCCATAGAAAAGGTTTCACTCAATTTCAGGGAATAGGATAGGTCGAATGTAAGTTCATTCGGGTTTACAAGTACCGGCACCTGCTCAAAATTATCTCTCACCTCGATAGAACCCAGGCTAAAATATCTTAAACTCCCAGCAAAAGCACTCCTGTCATTCAACTTATGAGCATAATTTAAACTTCCCAGGAAGATATCATTTACAATTTCACTTAGATAAGGAGTATAGGAAACTGCTATTCCATTCTTTCTCGTCGCGAATGCATATTTCGCCGGATTCCATTGCTGAGAAAAAATATCGGCCGAAGTAGCAACACCCTGATCACCCAAACCAGCAGCTCGTGCATCGGCAGCTACCAAAAGAAAAGGAACTGCGGTGGTAATTACCCTATCTCGTTGTTCCTGCGCTTTCATTGAAAATTTCGCAAAAAATAATGCTCCAATTAAAAAGAATGTAATTTTTTTCATTATAGCAGTTAATGATAAACAAATATATGGTAATATTCCTGTTAAGAAAGAACCAATCTGGGAAAAAGCTTCTTCTCAGGAATCAAGCCTAAAATTTTATGATTGTACTAGGATTAGGGGTTAATGAATATAACTCAAAAAGATGAATTATATTGCACCCTTCAGACAAGATGGCAAAATTATCGGTGAAAAATAGAATACCTGAACAATTTTCAGTGGAAGCTGTCGTTTTTGATGAGTTAAAGACAGAAAAACTCAAACTTAAGCAAATCAACCTGATACAGAATTTATAGGTCATAGCATATCAGACAGTTATGCGATTTAGCACTCGTCCAGATTAAATAAAATAATCTTGTACATTTATCGTTAATTAGTATATTGCAGGGCCTAATTTTCTATCATAAAGAAGAGAAAAATATGAAATTGAATGTAGCTTTAAAAGCCTTTATTGCTGTTGTTTGTGGCGTTAGCTTACTAAGCTGTAATAAATCCAACAATTACAAGAATACCTCTCGAGCAACCGGTTGGGACATCAACTCAGATGAAGGAGGATTTCAGTACAATACGGATTACAAGGAACAGGAGGCCGCTCCAGGTCTTGTTTTCGTTGAAGGAGGAACTTATACCATGGGACGTGTTCAGGATGATCCAATGCACGACTGGAACAACACTCCTACCCAGCAACATGTTCAGTCTTTCTATATGGACGAGACCGAGGTGACCAATAAAATGTATTTAGAATACCTTGACTGGCTTAAGAGAGTTTTCCCACCAAGTGAAGAAAACTATAAAAATATTTACGAAGGAGCACTTCCGGACACACTAGTGTGGAGAAACAGGCTGGGTTACAACGAGACTATGGTAACCAATTACCTTCGCCACCCTGCCTATGCAGAATACCCGGTAGTAGGTGTTAGCTGGATACAGGCTGTTGAATTCAGTAAATGGAGAACAGATCGCGTGAACGAAAGCCAGCTGGAAAGAGAAGGCTACATTAAAGAAGGCGCACATCTCACCGATGTAAACGCTTCTTCTACATTTAATACCGAAACTTTTATTCACACTCCTAGTAAAGCTTATGGTGGCAATACCGAAATAAGCCAGGGAGGTGATGAGGCTCAGGACAGACTCAATAATACCAATGATGCTGGAAATCCTGTTAAAAAAGTGTATCCCGGCAGAGAAAGTGGTCTTATATATCCAGAATACAGACTTCCAACCGAAGCTGAATGGGAATACGCGGCTTTAGGACTGGTAGGAATTAGAAATTATAACACCTACAGAGGTAGAAAGAAGTATCCATGGGACGGGCAGTATACCAGAAATGGAGATGTCAAGAAAATGGGTGATCAGCTTGCAAACTTCAAGCAAGGCGATGGTGACTATGGTGGAATCGCCGGATGGAGTGACGATGGAGCCGATATTACTGCTGAAGTTAAAACTTACAGTCCTAATGACTTCGGACTATATGATATGGCTGGTAACGTAGCCGAATGGGTAGCTGATGTTTACCGACCTGTTGTGGATGACGAATTCAACGACTTCAACTATTACCGAGGAAACGTTTATACCAAACACGCCATCAACGAAGATGGTACTGTTAAGGTAGTAGGTACTGAAGATATCGTATATGACACCTTGAGTAACGGAAAACTGGTAGCAAGAAACCTTCCGGGAGAAATTGCCCAGGTTCCTGTTACCGAAGAAGACACTTATATGCGAACCAACTTCACTGAAAGTGACCAGAGAAACTTCAGGGATGGAGATAAAAGCTCAAGTCGTTATTACCAGCCTTTCCAGGAAGTAGACGATCCAGGTAAAAGAATGTATAATTCTCCTACTTACGACAATTTCTCTTATGCAGCTTCTGATAGTACAAGCACTTCCGAAGGCATCACTCAGAGAGGTTACGATAAGGAAAAAAGGACTACTCTTATTAGTGACGAGGTACGTGTGTATAAAGGTGGAAGCTGGAGAGACCGAGCTTACTGGCTAGACCCTGCTCAACGTCGTTATTTCCCACAGGATATGGCTACCGATTATATCGGTTTCCGTAACGCGATGTCGAGAGTTGGATCTAAGTCTCTCCAAAAAAACAAGACCGCAAGAAGCAATTAAGACCTGTTTCATTTAAAATAAACTTAAAGCCCTAACCTGTTTAGGGCTTTTTTTTATAGTTTTAAATTATGAATTCAGCTCAACTCCACCAGAGATTCCAACTAAGCTCCGGCGTATGTACCGATAGCAGAAAGATTAAAAAGGACTGTATATTTTTTGCCCTGAAAGGTGAAAATTTCAATGGCAACGCATTTGCAGCCGAAGCTCTAAAAACCGGTGCGCGCTATGCAGTCGTGGATGAAAAGGAATACGCGCAAGACAATGAACGATTGATCCTGGTTGACGATGTTCTGGAAAGTCTTCAAAGGCTCGCCATTTTTCATCGAA
Organism: Christiangramia bathymodioli; assembly: GCA_009735695.1. Taxonomy (GTDB): domain Bacteria; phylum Bacteroidota; class Bacteroidia; order Flavobacteriales; family Flavobacteriaceae; genus Christiangramia; species Christiangramia bathymodioli. The sequence goes on along the minus strand of SRSL01000004.1, from coordinate 22,888 downwards.
ATTACCTGGAATTGCCCATTCTTGCCATAACTGGCAGCAACGGAAAGACCACGACCAAGGAGCTGCTAAACGCCGTTCTTTCCCGCAAATTCAAAACGGTAGCTACCCAGGGAAATCTGAACAATCATATTGGAGTTCCTCTAACTCTTTTGTCTATGGACGAGGAGACGGAATTTGGAATCGTAGAAATGGGCGCTAACCATCAGAAAGAGATCGAATTCCTTTGTTCAATAGTAAACCCTGATTATGGCTACATTACCAACTTCGGAAAAGCACATCTTGAAGGATTTGGAGGCGTGGAAGGGGTTGTTAAAGGTAAATCTGAGCTCTACAAACACCTTCAGGCTACCAATAAATTGATCTTTCTAAATATCGATGATGAGATCCAGCGTAAGCATCATAATTACAAACACACCTTTTCCTTCGGAGCAAGCAGACTGGCAGATGTGAAGATCTCCTATATCAAAGGTCTTTCAAACGCCCAGCTTGAATTTAACGACACTACATTCAGCAGTCAGTTAACTGGAAGTTATAATTCCACCAATATCGCTGCCGCTTTATGTATAGGCCTTTATTTCAAAGTTCCTTTTAATGATATAAAAGAGGCCATCGAGCAATATAGCCCAAAAAATAACCGGTCCCAGCTTATTCAGAACGGCAGTAATACCATAATCATGGATGCTTATAATGCCAACCCAACAAGTATGCATGCGGCCCTGGAAAACTTCAACAACCTCAAAACCAACAAGCAGAAAATTGCCATTCTTGGTGATATGTTCGAATTGGGAAGCGCTGCTCCAACCGAGCACCAGGTGATCGTGAATTATATTGAGAACAGCCAGATTGCTGAAACCTATCTGCTAGGCGAAAACTTCAGAAAAACCGACACCAGTAGCGATCTGATCTTTAAATTCAAAGATATTGGAGCTTTAAAAACCCATCTGGAAGAATCGAATTTCGAAAACTGTTATTTCCTAATAAAAGGATCAAGAGGGATGGCATTGGAAAGAGTCCTGGAATCCATACAAAAATCGGAATAATCATGCCTTATTGATTATTTCAATCATATTCCCATCCGGATCCTCCAATAACAGCAAACGTATTTCCAGTTCTTTATCATGGAATATTCTACCTGAATTTATTCCTGCCTTCGTTAAGCACGTCTTAAGTTCATCCAGGCTAGTACTCGTAAAAATTCCGAATTTTAGAATTCCTTTAGATTTCGCTGCTTCATTCTTTTTTATGGGGTTATTTTGCATTTGCCCATTAGGAGTGATTATCTCCAAAATGAACCCATCCTTTTTAAGAATAACACCGGAGGATAACCGGTCTTTAGATTTAAACCTCTTTACTCTATCAAAACCAAGCACAGCAGCATACCATCGTTCCAAGTCATTAAATCCATCAGTATTGATGGCGATAAACCCGGTCGCCAAGCTGGTTTTATCCAAACAGGTAGGCTTTGAATTCTGAGAAAACCCCAGAACAGTACCTCCCAAAAATAGAATGACTAAAGTTCGATAAAAATTCATAGGCTCAGGTAGATGAAGACTTCGGCGACCGAAGTTAATGAAATTAGAAATAGAGTTTATTTTAAAATTGACTGGAAATTAATTCACCATTCTAAATACAAAACAGCATCTTCTCTTATTTGAACCCTTGAGCCAAGTTTGCCATCCCGTGAAAGTACCTTTTTTAACCAGACGGTCTCTTCAGTGCTCGCTCTTTCCAGGCTGAATTTCCGAATTTGCATAGGAACCATTTTTAATGATATAAGTTCCCCAGTTTCAACATCTATTTCAGGGAAATACATAATACTTAACCAGGGCTTATATTGTTCATGCCCACTAATGCCTTCGTAATCGTTTATAAGATCTCCAGCACCATACAGAATCAACTTATTCTTATAAACTTCCAATGGTTTCGGATGATGAGAAGAATGCCCGAAAACCAGATCAACCTTAGCCTGATCAATTAAAAATTGAGCAAAGTTCCTATGTTCTTCCGGAATCATATATCCCCAGTTCCCGCCCCAGTGAACTGAAAAAATGATGATATCTCCAGACTCACTATAAGCCTGAATATTTTGTTTGACCTGCTTCTGCTGGCTTTTTCCAAAACTGCTCAGGTAACTCACCCCACTTTTGGCTTTCTCTGCACTCCAGGAAGCAGGGATTCCACTATCTCCAGCGCCGTAGGAAAATATCAGAATTCGGGTATTGTTTATTTTGAATATAGATGGGGCCTGAGCTACTGTTTGGTCTGCACCAGCTCCTGAAAACTGAATACCAGCCTTTCTAAGCGTTTCAAGGCTTTCCTCAAGGCCTTTCCTCCCCCAGTCCAGTAAATGGTTATTCGCCAGGCTCACATGATCTATTCCTCCAACTTTAATCAATTCAACATTTGCTGGATGCATTCGGTAGTGTATGCCCTTACCCGGCCAGGCTTCAGAAGATGTGGTGATACTGGTTTCGAGATTGATTAGCTTAAGATCAGGTTTATGGTGACGAAATACCTGAATGGCATCTCCCCAGACATACTTATAATCAACAGGAGTATCGATGTTTCCGCTTTTTCTTTCGGCAAGCCGAAGATAATCCCGGGCATCCTTGACATACGATTCGAATAAGGTTGGAGGTACCGATTCTGGCAGCGCCTGGTCTATTCCCCGACCGATCATCACATCACCGGCAAGAAATAATTTTAGTGTTTCAACATTAGTATCAGGCATAATGATCTCCTCTTTTTTAACCTGAGAAGAAATCCTCAGGCTAAAAAGAATTAAGAAAAGCAGAAATAAACACTTCCCTTTCATGACCCCAACAACTTCCTATAAGTTAAGAATTTAAAGAAAGCCTATATCAAAATTCAGAAAAAGTTAGTATGGATTCCAACTTTAAAATTCTATTCTATCCCAACGGAATCGTAGACCTGTACTTTCTTCCAAAGATGCGAAGCTTCCTCAATGAATAATAGATGCGCGGGCTCCTTTTGATATTTATTTTGTACTTCCCTGGAGGGGAAACTTAGAATAAGAGAGTAAGTGTAAGAGTTATCGACCACGTCTCTGGGAGTATCCGCAGGAACACCTATAAAATTGGTTTGTGCGTATTCACTATTGTTCAGGAACTTTTTTAGAGAGGTTTCAAAAGCCTCCCGGTCTTCCGCATTATCGGGATTGTTTAACCAGAAATAGACGACGTGGCTAAAGTTCTTATCGAATTCAGTTTTGGAAGTTTGGGCAAAACTGCTTTGTACTCCTATGAAGATGACCAGCAGTAGTAAAATATTAAAATATGATTTCATTCAATTTATATTAAAAATATTGATCTCGCTCAATGTTATGTATCGGTATTTAAGGCTTACTGTCCTCCTGACCCAGGCATTTTCCTGGTTGAATGAAGCATATCCAGTCTCCATCCATTTTCTGTTCTTACAGCTGTAGCACTTTCAAGCCACTTAATTACCTGGACGGTTTCCCCATCCCTTTGAAAGGTTGCCTCATTATGATAGGCTATCCAGGCCGTATCGCCACTCAGCTTCACCTTGATAAAATCAAAATCATTCAGGCGTTTCATACCCTGCATATTAGCCGCTTTCAATTCATTAATCAGCCGTTCCATATCCCAGACCTCACCAACCTCCAAAAGCAGAAAATCATCGGTAAAATATTTTGGGATGGCTTCCACCTTTAATTCTGAAAGCACCTCATCAAAAGAATTCTGAATGAGCTCTTTTAGTTGCTTCTCATCAGCAGATTGCGCCTGGACCTGGAAACTTAAGATCAGCAGTAAGAGAACTATTTTTTTCATAAGAAGATTAATTGATTAGCTATCCTGAAGATACTCTAAATAAGCCAATAAAAAAACCCCGCCTATCAGCGAGGTTCAAAGTGAGTGATACTGCCCCGAATGGTCGGGAGAACCAGTGACCTTATGTGTGAGTGATACTGCCCCGAATGGTCGGGAGAACCAGTGACCTTATATGTGAGTGATACTGGATTCGAACCAGTGACCCCTACCCTGTCAAGGTAGTGCTCTGAACCAACTGAGCTAATCACCCCAATGCGGCAAATATATTAAAAGTCTTTTCAATGAGGTTGGAAATAAATAAAAAAGGAGGCTGTTCCCAAGCCTCCTTTCAATGTAAATATTAATCTATTAATTATTCTTTAATCACAATTGCAGATTGCGATTCTCCGTTCACGGTAATAATGAGGGAATAGGTTGTAACAGGCAGACCATCGGCATTGCTGCTTACGATTTCGTTGTCTTGTACGCTGAATTGAATTCCAGAATTCGTACCTGTCATTGTAAAAAGACTCACCTCTACGCTATTCAGATCTATCGTCTTGGAAAATCCTATTCTTATCTGATCTGAAAACGGGTTTGGGTAAACCGTAGCTACCAGGTTCTTTTTGAATTTTAAAGAAGTGGGCTGGCTCGCACTGTCTACCACCTCAACATCTACACTTGTACTCGCTGTGTTCCCAGAAGCATCTGTAGCCGTCAACTGAACAGTGTAAGTTCCCGGGAAACTAAAACTGGATTGATTCACTGAAAATTCCAGCCCCACACAATTATCGCTTGAACCATCATCCAAGGTTTGAGCATCCAGCGCGATACTTGCAGCACCGCTAAGGTCCAAACTAACCGATCTTACTGCGGAAACATCTGGAGCAAGCTCATCGATCACCTTAACATTAGCTATGGCAGCGCCAACATTTCCTGAGGCATCTGTAACCTCTAAGATTACTTCATTATGACCCAGATCTTCACAACCAAACTGATAAGTATCCAGACTGTAAACGAGGTTCTTTTGTTCGGTCACCTCATCATAAGAACCATTATCCACATCTTGCGGGGTGATTTCGGCCAGACCGTATCGATCAAGAGAAATGCTTATATCCCTGGTTAGAACAATCGGAGATTCGCAATCACCGGTTTCTGTATAAGCGGCTTCTGTATCTTTTGTCCAACCAGCAGGGATATTTGAGGCATCATCAACCCCAATGCAATTGAGCAAATTTCCGGAGGCATCCATATAAGTGATCGCCTGGTTGTTGCCATTCCGAAGATCAAGCCTGGAAAGCATATTATTGCTAACATTCAGGTATTCCAAACTACCAAACTCCCTGAAATCAAGAGATTCAAAACTGTTCCCGGAAATATCAAGGAATTCAAGGTCGGTAATATCTGCAAAATTGATTACATCAAGATCATTGTCAGAAACATTCAGGCTTAAAAGAATCTTTCCGTTACTGATGACCAGCTCACTCAACGTATTACCTGAAAGATCAATTTCAAACAGATTTCCATTTTCAATTAGATCTATTTCAGTTAAGAGGTTATTGCTCATATTCAGACTCACCAGGTTTACAAATCCTTCAATACCCGTTGCGTCGGCAATGCTTCTACCAGGTACATCCAGACTGGTTATGGCTTCAGCATCTGAAAGCAAAATATTCCCGGAAATACCATTCGTATCGAATCCCAGATCGATCAGAGCCTGCTCGAAATTAGGATCAGGAATTATAACAACTTCTTCAGCTTGTTTACAGTTATCACTGAATATGACTCCCAGGTCCACTTCCCACTGTGAATAAGGCATCGTAGAATCGGTTGGAGCATCAACTGAAATACAGGTAAAGCTATTACCAGTCGCATTCATCCTTCCAAGAATGGTATTGTTCCCATTTCTGAGATCCAGCTCTTCCATCCCGTTGTTCATAACCTGTAATTGAGAAAGTTGTGAATTTCCGGTTAGGTTCAGTTTAGTAATGGAATTATTATTAAGGAAAAGATTCTGAAGATTCAGAGTATTATTCCCGTTGAAATTACCAAGGCTGTTATCATTCAGCAGCAACCATTCAAGGTTAGGATACACGGCTCCATTGAAATTGCTGAGGCCAGTTCCCGAAAGATTCAAGGATGTTAAAGTTGGATTTCCTGTTGCTCCCGTAATCAAGTTCATATTTGGATTATACTGGGCGTCAATCCTTTCAATTACCGAGAGCATCGAAATATCCAGTTCCGAAATCTGGTTATTCTGAGCACTTAGTCTTATCAAATTCGCGTTAGCGGATAGATCCAGACTTGTAAGTTCATTATTCTGAATGAACAGGTTCCAGAGGTTCGGATTTGCTGAAAGGTCAATAGAACTAATTCCAGTATAATGAACAAACAGTTCCTCCAGTAATGGATTACCTGAAACATCAACTCCTGAAGTCAAGTTATTGCGCATGATCCCAAATCGTTTTAGGTTAGGAAGCATGGAGATATCTACGGAATTCAACTGGTTGTCATTCAGAAACAGTTCTTCCAACTGAGTATTGGCAGAAAGATCTACACTAGTCAAAGCGCCATAAGCTGCCTGAAGGTTTTTCAGGTTCACAAAAGCTTCGATCCCTGTTAGGTCTGCAATTTTACCAGAAACATTTATCAGGTCCTGGTTTGCAAAAGCTGAATTGTCGAAATTAGGATTGTTCAGATTCAGATCGGTTACCGCTTCGGCATCACTTTTCAGCATCCATGTATTGATCACAGCGTCACTATCCATTCCCATGTCAATGAGCGATTGTTCGAAATTGGAATCAGGAATATTCACATATTCTGGTTTAGTAGTGCAATCACTGGTGTAGATCGCGTGAGCATCTTTGGCCCATTCTGAAGGCACATTAAAAACCATTTCTGCATCAACCTGTATACATGTAAGATTAGGGTTCCCGGAAGCCACGAGAGAATACTCGTTCCAGTCTGGCGTAGTGAAATTGGCGTTATTCCCATTGGCAATATTCAGACTGGTAAGCGCATTATTAACAGCATAAACAAATTGAACTTTTGGATTTTTTGAAATATCAAGGCTGGTTAGATTGTTATCGTCCAGCACCAGTTCTACCAGTTCCAGATTGGAATTGAGATCAATTTCTGTTAGCTCACTTCCCCAAAGAATAAGAGATTGTAAATTTGGTGCTTTTGAAAGATCAATTTGAGTAAGATTTCCGCCACCCGCATGTAAGTTCCTCAAATCTGGCTGGTCACCCAGATCTAATTGAGACAAATCGTTCTCGCTAACGTAAAGTTCCTGTAAAAGAGGATTGTTACTTACATCAAGTTGGGAAATTGAATTCCTGTCTAAAGAAAGATGTTTAAGTTCCGGAAGACTCCTCACATCTATGTTTTCAATTTGATTATCGAACGCATAAAGATCTTTTAGGTTAACAAAGGCTTCAAGACCCACCAGGCTTGTAATACCCCTTTTGCTCACGTCTAAATTTTCAATAGTCTCCACATCTTCCCTCAAAACAGAAGTATTCACCACACCATCACTATCAATTTCCAAATCGATAAGGGCCTGTTCAAAATTAGGATCTGGCACATAAATAAAATCCCCACAATCTTCCCTGAAACTTTTACCAGAATCGATCATCGCCTGGGAAATTGACGCATCGGCGTTAATACAGGTTAAATTAGGAGTATTATCTGCCCAGAACTGGTTCAGATTTGAATTATTTCCGTTTCTCAGATCTACATGTTCCAGGTTTGGATTATTCCCGATAAATAATCGAGTCATCGGATTATTGGAAAGATCGAGGCTTTTGATCGCAGTATTATAGATTCCCAAACCATACATTTTCGTGTTCTTACTAAAATCCACTTTTGTAAGGTTGGGATTTTCAGCAAGCCATATTTGCGCTATTTCGGTATTTTTTGAAACATCAACCGAAGTTAAATCATTGCCTTCAATGGTTAGGGCCCATAAATCTGGATTTTGAGTTACATCAATTTCTGTAAGGTTATTGTATCCCAGTGCGATGTTTCTTAAATTCGCATTGTTAGTTAGATCCACTTCACTAAGATGGTTCGTTTCAAGCCAGAAAACTTCCAGTTTAGTATTTTGAGAAACATCTATTGAAGTTATCTGGTTATTTACTAATTCGAGCCTTATTAATTCTGTTAATTCCGAAACATCTATGGAAGTAAGCTCATGAGAGAATGCTCTTAAGTTAGTTAGATTTATAAAAGCTTCAATACCTATGAGATCCTGAATCTTGGACTCTACATTTACGATTTCTGAATTGGCGTAACCCTGTTCATTTTCAGGGACAAAAGCAGGAACAGTTAGATTTAAATTAGTAACAGCTTCTGCATCTGATCGCATTATAGATTGGTTCACCATGCCATCGCTGTCTATTCCAATATCAATTAGCGCCTGCTCAAAGTTGGAATCGGCGATAAAGATAAAATCTCCACAATCTTCGCTGAAGGTCTTACCTGAGCTGAGCATGGCCTGGGAAGGATTTGCATCGGCATTGATACAGGTTAAATTCGGGGTATTATTCAGCATGAAAAAGGTCACAGCTGAATTATTTCCGTTTCTCAAATCCAAATGAGCCAACTCACTAATATTCTGAAGAACCACAGCAAACAATGCCGGGTTATTACTTAGATCCAGGGCCTTCAATGGAGAATATTCTATCCATACCTGAAGAAGGTTAGGATTCTGACTAAAATCGATGGAACCTAAAGGTGTATTTCTGGCCCAAAATCTTTCAAGATCAGGAAAGATTCGCAAATTTATTTCGTCAATGGGAAGCTCATCAATACTCAATTCCTTTAATTTTAAATTATTGCTGAGATCGATCGAGGTTAAATTAGTTTTCCCACAAGACAGTTTCTCCAGTTCTGTTAAATTTTGTGTATTGATATTTGAAATAGGATTGTTTACTAATTGAAGGTCCTTTAATTGAGAATTTGCAGAGAGGTCTAATTCCGTAATATTATTATCAGCAATTCTTAACACCGCGAGATTTGGATTATTTGAAAGGTCTAACTGATCTAAAGAGTTACCGTTTAATCGAAGGAATTCAAGATCAGGGTTCTGACTGAGATCCAGCTGAGAGAGGTTGTTACCAGAAGCATAAAGAAACCTCAACGCATTGAGGCTGCTTACATCCAGCTGTTCCAGGCCGTTGTAATTTACCAGTAAGCCTTCAAGATTCACAAAAGCCTCAATGCCCGACAGATCCCTAATGCTCGAAGACTCATTATTTACCGCATTATTTAAATCAAGCGTAGTGACCTGCTCAGCATCACTAAGCAATAAAAACGCATTAAGAGCGCCATCGGAATCAATACCCAAATCTATTAAAGCCTGTTCAAAATTTGGATCTGGAATATTTACATATTCTGGCTTATTGAAACAATCACTGGAATAAATGACTCCAAAGTCCTTTGCCCAGTCTGAAGGTATGGACCCCATAATTTCTGAATCAACCTGGATACAGGTTAACCCGCCATTACCTTGCACTACCAAAGAATAATCATTCCAGCTCGGCGGAGTGAAATTAACATTATTCCCGTTGGCTATATTCAGTTCAACCAGTTGATTATTGCTTGCATACAAAAATTGCAGGTTGGGATTACTAGAAACATCCAGACTGCTTAGATTGTTATCGTCCAGAACCAATTCTGAAAGCTCTGGACTGGAACTTAAATCTATCGAAGTAAGTTCACTTCCCCAAAGAATAAGTGAAACCAGTTTTGGCGCCAGGCTCAGATCAATTGAATTGATCTGGTTACCACCCGCGTGCAAGGTTCTTAACTCAGTTTTATCTCCTAAACTCAATTCTATTAATTGATTGTTATTTACGTGCAGTTCTTCTAAAAGAGAATTACCAGTCACATTCAGGTTCCCCAGGGAATTATCATTTAAGGATAAATGAACCAGACGTGGATTATTTGAAACATCAATCCCTGTTAATTCATTATTATATGCATAAAGGAATTTGAGGTTAAAAAATCCTTCGATCCCAGTCAGGCTTGTTATACCTCGACCCGAAACATCCAGAGTTTCTATAAATTCCACATCGCTACTTTGAACGGAATTATTGATTGTTAGATCACTGTCAATCCCCAAATCAATAAGCGCCTGCTCAAAATTTTGATCAGGGATAGTTATAGTGTTTTGTGAAAAGCCGGTAGTAAATGAATTAATGAACAATAAGAGAAGAACACTTCTCTTAATAATGGAGGGAGTAAAAATCATAAGGCGTAGTATTGGTTTGCTATATTTCTATTTTTTTAGGCAGGTGAAATGAAAGGCCTGTTTCAAGCCATTCTTTAAAAGCAGGTATTTTTGGGGGCGACATTCCACACAAGAGCTGTTTTACCGCTCTTTATAAACAGGTGGAATTCAGTGAAGTAAAAATATTGTTAAGTGAAAGGGCAATCAATACCCTTTAATGGGTATTTTAAGATTTTTTTAATATAATGACCTTCGCTCCTATATACGAATCAGGCCTTCAGCAAGGCATATAGAAACTAGTTGAGTAGAATTCTTGCATTCAGTCTTTCGGAGAATGTTCTTTTTATGGGTCTTCACGGTATGGGGCGAAATATTTAGCATCTGGCTAATTTCGTCGGCACTATTACCCAGGGCAAGTTGTTTAATGATTTCCAATTCCCGATCACTTAAAATTTCATGCAGGCTTTTATTTTGTCCTAATCGCCTTTTATTAAAAACACCTTCAGAAGTATCGATATTATAATATGATTCTCCACCCTCCAGGTGAATAAATGAAATATCCTCTGAGCTCCTCCCGGCTATATGACTGATATCTGAGTGAATACTGAAAACGTGTACAAACCTACCCTGTTCGTTTTCGCTAAGACAGGTTGCCTGATGAAGCATAATTCGCTCTTTACCGCGGAAGTCCCTGCTGTTATAGGTGTAAACTATTTTATATTTCATTATTTCCCCAGATTGCAAATAGTTAAAACAGAAATCGGAGATCACCTTTTCCTTTAAATGAATCTTTTCAATTTCACCTGGAGCTACCAGAGAGAGTAGCAGGTCTAAATTTACTTCTTCAGGCTCTTTTCCGGTAAAAATCTTTACAGAATCTGAAAGCATTTCAAGCTCCAGAGTATGGAAGTTGGCAATATAATAATAAGATTTACCGGGAGCCATTAACGAGACCATCCTTTTAAAATGGGAAGGAATATCATATTTTTTTGAATGCTCGATTTTAGAAGAATAAATATTCTTCCAGTAATTTGCTATCTTATTCTGATGCTTCTCCACGGCCAGGTCCAGCTTAGTCTTTTTAACGGTTAGCAATATAAAAATATTAATAAAGAACCGGTGCTGTTGTCACCTGAATTATTAATGCATATGCCTTCAGGGATATGAAAACCAGAATAACATGAAAATAAAAAAGGCTTCCATTCCTGGAAGCCTTTTCAATTTCTGTGGGCGCGAAGGGATTCAGTTTATCCCGAACCAGCTTCGGGAAACCCCTGACCCTCCCGATGTAATCGGGATGCTCTGAACCAGGTTTTTTTTAAATACTATTTCCCGAGATCAATTTCTCTATCATCTTACGGCTTTTCCAGTTTTTAATCTCCTTTTCGCGAACAAGAGCTAATTCCTTAGTTGGAAATTTTTGCGAATACACCAATTTCCAATCTTTTGCCTTGGAGGTGAATCCCTTGTGATTCTGTAAATGCTTGATTAACCTTGATTCAATATTCTCACTACAACCGGTATAATAACGGTCGATATTTTCAGAGTAGAGGATATAAACGAAGAACTCCATAAAATGGTTCATACTAAAAAAGGCCCCCATTCCTGGAAGCCTTTTCAAATTCTGTGGGCGCGAAGGGATTCGAACCCCTGACCCTCCCGATGTAATCGGGATGCTCTGAACCCTGGAATAACAGCTTAGCTTTTATCCATCCATAAGATACACGCTACCTTCCAAGAAATAACCGGAATAAAAAAGGCTTCCATTCCTGGAAGCCTTTTCAATTTCTGTGGGCGCGAAGGGATTCAGTTTATGCCGAACTGGCTTCGGGAAATCCCTGGCCCTCCCGGTGTAATCGGGATGCTCTGAACCAGGTTTTTTTCAAATACTATTTCCCGAGATCAATTTCTCGATCATTCTGCGGCTTTTCCAGTTTTTAATCTCCTTTTCGCGAACAAGAGCTAATTCCTTAGTTGGAAATTTTTCAGTATAAACCAATTTCCAGTCCTTGGCCTTCGAAGTAAAGTCTTTGTGATTCTGTAGATGTTTCAATAACCTAAATTCAATATTATGGCTACTACCAGAATAGTAACGGTCTAGACTTACTGAATAGAGAATATAAACATAAAATTCCATAGGTATGACCATAAAAAAAAGGCTTCCATTTCTGGAAGCCTTTCAAATTCTGTGGGCGCGAAGGGATTCGAACCCCTGACCCCTTGGGTGTAAACCAAGTGCTCTGAACCAACTGAGCTACGCGCCCTTGCGATTGCGGATGCAAATATATTAAAAATCGAATACCACAAGCCTAAAAAATGATTTTTTTAAATGCCCAGATAAAATTTTTTATTTCCAGAAGCCTTTTAAGGGTAAGAAGAAATTCAATCTATTCCGAACTGGTTTCGGGAAACCCCTGACCCTCCCGATGCAATCGGGATGCTCTGAACCTAGCTTGTTTTTTTAGATATCAACTATTCAATTTTTAATCGACTTTTCCAGTTTTTAATTTCGTTTTCTCTCGCGAAGGCCAATTCCTTGTTTGGAAAGTTTTCTGAATAAACCAATTTCCAATCCTTAGCTCCGGAAGTAAAGCTTTTATGATTCTGAAGATGCTTGATCAGTCTCGCTTCAATATTTTCACTGCATCCAGTATAGTATCGATCGAGACTTTCAGAGTAAATAATTTAGACCTAGAACTCCACGGAGATAATTAGTATAAAAAAAGGCCTCCATTTCTGGAAGCCTTTTCAATTTTTGTGGGCGCGAAGGGATTCAGTCTATCCCGAACTGGCTTCGGGAAACCCCTGACCCTCCCGATGTAATCGGGATGCTCTGAACCAGGACTTTTTCAAATACTATTTCCCGGGATCAATTTCTCGATCATTCTGCGGCTTTTCCAGTTTTTAATTTCTTTTTCTCTCACGAAGGCCAATTCCTTGTTTGGAAATTTTTCTGAATAAACCAATTTCCAATCCTTAGCTCCGGAAGTAAAGCTTTTATGATTCTGAAGGTGCTTGACCAGTCTTGCTTCAATATTTTCACTGCATCCAATATAGTATCGATCGAGACTTTCAGAGTAAATAATATTGACTAGAACTCCACGGAGATAATTAGTATAAAAAAAGGCTTCCATTCCTGGAAGCCTTTTTCAATTTCTGTGGGCGCGAAGGGATTCGAACCCCTGACCCCTTGGGTGTAAACCAAGTGCTCTGAACCAACTGAGCTACGCGCCCTTGCGATTGCGGATGCAAATATAGACTAGATTTTCATTTGCACAAAAAGAAACACAGTAAAAATTCAATTTTTTTTATCAATCTGCCACCCTATTTTAAAAATCAAAAAAAGCCCTGAACCAAAAGGCTCAGGGACAATCTTTTAATTACTGCTTTTCATCAATTCCGGCACACTCCTGTAAACGTAATCAGCGTGCTTTCCAGTGAAATTCTTATTCATTTTCTTCATAAAGTCCTCCCGCTCATTTTCGTCGGTCCAGGCCGAAGAGACTAAATTGGTTTCTTCCTCGAAAAATTCTTCTATATCACCTAATTTATCGAATACAAATACTTCAGCCATATCACGGCTATTTGAACCCCATAAATGTCTATGAGTGTAATACCCTTTAAGTTTTTTGCTCTTTTTGGTCACCTTTTCATAGAACTCATTAAAGGTTTCAGGGGAACCTTGTCCGTCCATTGCAAGCTGACTATTCCTCACGTAGTAAATACGCGATTCTCCATTAGAAGCTGCTTCAGGAATATAATACCTCATGGATAAATAAATCTCATCCCGGTGGTCTGGCAAATAATAACCTGCCTGTTTATCGAAGAATTCCTGTCTCTTCTTTTCATCCGGCCAGGCTTCTTCGATTAATTTCTGGTTTAATTCATTAGCTTTTTCAATGTCCTCCCAGTTTTCATAAACATTTACCAGGACCACTTCAGAATTGTCTGGTGTAAAATAATGAGTATAGACGCCGGAATCGATAATGAGATCATTTTTTGCAGTTACATTTTTGAAATACTCCTGTTCGGTAGCCAGCCAGTCGGAAAAATTGGTTTCCGGATCATCGTTCCAGTGAGTAGTGGTCATAGTGATGTAAACCGGTTTAAATTCCTGAGAAGTTTCCTGTGCCAGAATGGTGAGATTAATTGCCAAGGCAAGTAAAAAACTAATTAATAATGACTTTTTCATTTTGATTGAGTTTTAGTTAATAAATAACCCAGCAAAAAAGTCAGATCATATAAAGATGGGGAAAGAAATAATGTGGAAAGTAAGCGTTAAATTTCTGTTTTTCGGACACTTATAAAGATAAGCTATTTTTTAATGGTATAAGGTTTCCTTAAGGTAAATCTCTTTACAAAACCTCGGCTACGGTGAAATTACTTCCACCAATAAAAATAAGGTCCTCGTCCAGAGCCCACTCCAAAGCAGCCTCATAGGCTTTTTTTACAGAACTGAAAACCTTACCCTCCAGACCATGGTCACGGGCCTGGGCTTGAAGTAATTCAGCCTCAAGCCCTCTCGGTACATCGGGCTTGGCAAAATAATAATGAGCATCTTTCGGAAAAAGAGGCAACACCTTTGAAAGATCTTTATCGTTCACGACACCCATAACTATGTGTAAATTCTGATAATTCTCATTTCCAAGTTGTTTCATAACAATCTTGAGGCCCTCGGCATTATGCGCAGTATCGCAGACCACCTTCGGGTTTAACTGCAAGGTGTCCCAGCGTCCCTGTAAACCAGTAAGCAATTTTACTTTCGACAGGGCATTTTTTATGGCTTCAGAAGGCAATTTCCAACCCTGATTTTGCAGAACCTTTACAGTGGTAAGGACAGTTTTAAGGTTTTTTGCCTGGTAGGTACCTTTAAGGTCTGTTTCATAAACGGGATAAGCACCTTCTTCAGCGAAGAGAATTTCCGAGTTCATTTCTGAAGCCTTTTCTTTAAATACAGGGGAAGTTTCTAGTTGTTTTTCACCAATTATCACAGGAACATTCTCTTTAATTATTCCCGCTTTTTCACCTGCAATAGCTGCCAGGGTATCTCCCAAAAAAGCAGTATGATCCAGACCAATGTTTGTGATAACCGAAACTTCAGGTTTTACAATATTTGTAGAATCCAGGCGCCCACCCATTCCAACTTCAATAATAGCTATATCTACCTGTTCTTTTGCAAAATGGTCGAAGGCCATCCCCACGCTCATTTCAAAAAAGCTGAGTTTCTGATTTTCCAGAAAATCTTTATTCTGATCAATAAACTCAATTACCGATTTTTCGCTGATCATCTGGCCATTGATCCTGATCCTTTCCCTGAAATCTTTGAGGTGCGGGGAGGTATAAAGCCCAGTTTTGTATCCGGCACTTTGAAAAATAGCGGCAAGCATATGACTTACTGACCCTTTTCCGTTGGTTCCGGCTACATGGATGGATTTGAATTTCTTTTCCGGATTTCCAAGGTGGGCTGCTAGTTGCAGGGTATTGGTAAGGTCCTTTTTAAAGGCTTGTTTACCTATTCGCTGGTACATTGGCAACTGCTGAAACATCCATTCAACAGTTTCTTCATAAGTCTTCACTTATTCGGTAAGTTTGAAATCGTAAATAATAGTTCCTACCTGCTGTGCGGGGGCATTTTCGTCGCTATTGAATCGGGTAGCTAAAGCGGCTCTTTTTGCAGGCTCGGTAAGACAACTTGCACTATTAGTAGTACCTTTCATACCCGGCTGGGCACTGATCACTCTTCCGGAACGATCAACTATGATTTTCACCACCACAATACCTGACTCATTACAATCCTGAACAAATTTTTCTTTATTCAATGCCGATCTACCTCCAAGGCGATAATTTCCATCCCCGTCAAGTCCAGCTCCCTGCCCATAGTAAGAACTGGCATTGGGATCACCATCAGGACTTCCTTTATCCCCGGCCTGATTGTCATTCCCTTCACCTCCGGAAGCTGTTCCGCTTCTTTCCGGGCCATTTAGAATACTACTCAGGGCATCATTGGTAGATTTATCGGGCTTTGGTTCCGGTTTTTTAACAGGCTTGGGCTCCTCTTTTGGTTTTTCAACAGGTTTCGATTCTACCGGAGTTTCTTTCTTTTTCTTTTCGATCACCGGCGCCTCCTCAATATCCTGGGTCACCACTTCCTTTTCGATAACCGGTTCAGATTTGACAGGCTGGGAAGTAGTTTGTTTTGGTGCCGATTTTACAGGCTTTTTTGGCTGTTCGTTACCCATCCCAACTTCAGAAGTACCAAAATTGATAGCAATCCCGCTTTCAGGCGGCGGATCCAGATAAGTAAGGCCAAAAAAGATCAAAAGAAGGATCAGGATCACGTGTATCACTACAGTGATCGTAAAGGACTTCTTTTCATGTTCGGTTTCCAGCACAGCCATTTTTCTCTTTCTATTCAGGTTTTACAGCCAGGACAATTTTGTAACTATTCCTGTTCGCAATATCCATAACATTCACTGCCTTTTCGATAGGCACACCTTCTTCAGCTCTTAAGATAATGGTTGGATTTTCCTCTCCAGCCAGTCGGCTTTTCAAAGTCCCTTCCAAAGCAGAATTACTTATTCGTTCATCATTGATATAAAACTGAAGATCCTTGGTGATGCTCACCGAAAGTGTTTGCTTGGTCGTGGTCTTTCCTTTAGCCTTCGGAAGGATGAGGTCCAGCGCTTCTGGAGTGATCACCGGTGAGGTTAGCATGAAAAAGATGAGCAGCAGAAAAACCACATCTGTCATCGAGCTCATGCTAAACTCAGGACTTATTTTATTTCTTCCTCTTAGGTTCATACTAAGCTGGTTCGTTTAACAGGTCAAGGAAATCAACCGCGGTAGCTTCCATCTGGTGAACCATTTTATCAGTCTTCACCACCAGGTGATTATAACCGATGTAGGCGATGATACCTACGATCAATCCGGCCACGGTAGTTGTCATTGCGGTATAGATTCCTTCAGCAAGTGCTCCCATTTGAGCCTGACCACTACTGGTAGCCAGTTCATGAAAGGCAAGTACCATACCAATTACAGTTCCCAGGAACCCGATCATTGGCGCAGCTCCTGCGATAGTAGCAAGAATACTGACATTCTTTTCCAGTTTATAAACTTCCAGTCTTCCTGCATTCTCTATGGCTGTATTGATATCTTCCAAAGGGCTACCAATTCTCGAGATTCCTTTTTCGGTAAGCCTGGCAACCGGAGAGTCACTCTGTGCACAGCGTATTTTGGCAGATTCAATATTTCCGCTTAATACGCTATCCTTGATTTGAAGCATAAAGTTCTTGTCAATTTTACCCGCCGATTTGATGGCAAAAAGTCTCTCAAAATAAATATAGACTGCGGCAAATAGAAGAACAAAAAGAATGATAATGATGATCTGGCCTCCAAGACCCCCGCTGAACATGAGTTCAAATAGAGACAGGGTCTTTTCCTCTACGACGGGCTCTGCAGTTTGGGCAGCATCGGCCAGCTCGTCCTGCTGAAAAAAGTTAAGCATATGTTCTAAATAGGTTTTTTATTGTAACGTGCTAAAGTAAGTTTAATTGTAACCAAATTTAAATAATAGAAATAGCCGTTCTACCAATAATTCAAGAATGTTTACACAAACTTTTAAACAAGCTGTTTTAGAGCTACTTCGAAAGCAGTTTTACTTATGTTGGTCTTGCTGCTGTTATTATCGAAAGTATTCTGAATGGCATTTTTTATGGTCATTGAGGTATCATTGAAGATCGCTTCATCAGTCATTTGCACCCTTCTTTCCATAAAATAGGCAAAAACACGGGCCATTCCACAGTTAGAAATAAAATCAGGAATCAGGCTTACACGCTCATCGGTATATTCCATAATGGGTCCAAAAAAGATCTCCTTATCAGCAAAAGGAACATTCGCACCACAGGAAATCACTTCCAGCTTTCTATCGATTAGGCTGGTGATCTGGTCTTTTGAAATCAAACGAGAGGCAGCACAAGGCGCGAAAATTTCAGCATCCAGCTTCCAGATCTTCTCATTGATCTCTTCGAAAGGCATCATATCCTTATGATTAAGGGTATTTCCCTTTTTGTTCAGGAACATATCCTTCACCTCTTCAAAACTGAAACCTTCCTCATTGATGAGTCCGCCGGCACGGTCGATAATCCCTACGATCTTCGCCCCCATTTGGGCCAGGTAGTATGCTGCTGCAGAACCTACATTTCCGAAGCCCTGAACGATGGCTTTTTTCCCGTCGATATCGCCTCCGTAAATGGAATAATAATGATGAACCGCCTCTGCTACACCGTAACCGGTGATCATATCGGCCACCGTATATTTCCTGGTAACATCAGGTGAAAAATGAGTGTTTTCAAGAACCTTGATCACTCCTTGGCGAAGCTGACCAATTCTATTAATCTTATCGGCTTCGGTTGGCTGGAAATGTCCGTTAAATACTCCTTCCTGTGGGTGCCAAACTCCACAATCCTCGGTGATTGGAATTACTTCATTGATCTCGTCCACATTCAGGTCACCACCTGTTCCGTAGTAACTTTTCAGAAGAGGAGAAACCGCCTTGTACCAGCGCTCAAGAACTCCCTTTTTGCGAGGATCGGCCGGATCGAAGTTGATGCCCGATTTTGCCCCACCAATTGGAGGCCCAGAAACGGTAAATTTAACTTCCATGGTCTTGGCAAGAGAAAGCACTTCATTCTGATCAAGTCCCTTCCTCATCCGTGTTCCACCACCGGCAGCGCCACCTCGAAGTGAGTTAATCACGGTCCAGCCTTCGGCTTCCGTTTCAGAATCTTTCCAGTTAAATACAATTTCGGGTTCTTTATTCTCGTATAATTTGAGTAATTCTTTCATTTTTGGAATATTTTGCAGCAAATATAAAAAACTGAAGAGGCTATATTCCGAATTTGGCAAAATTTTCAGGGTTCATAAACCCGGCCTGAAGAATGGTCCATCCTGGCCCCGGTAACCGAACTCAGCACATTGATCTCCTTGCGTAATTTGAGCACTCCCAAGAGCGCAAAAACAAGGGCTTCCTTGAAGTCGACCAGTCGCTTTTCGGGAATTACAAGATCACATTCAGTTCGGGATTTCAACTCTTCGATTAAATAAGAATTAAAACTTCCTCCGCCGGTGATCAGAACTTTCGAAGCAGGATCATTATCAAGGCAAGCCGCGATCTGTTCAGCAACATGTACCGTAAAGGTTTTTAGAATATCAGGAATTTGAATGTCTTTTCTATCTATTAACGGAAATATCTCCATATTCACCCATTCAATTCCGAGAGATTTTGGTGCTTCCTTTTTATAAAATTGCAGCATATTTAAATCATTTAACAGATCTCTGTTCAGCCTACCCGACCTGGCCATTTCGCCATTCTCGTCATATTCCTTGCCCACCTTGCGGGTATAAAAATTGAGAACCGTATTAACAGGGCAGATATCGTATGCGATGCGCTGATCATTTTTTTCCAAAGAAATATTGGCAAACCCGCCTAGATTGATGCAATATTTATAATCACTAAAAAGCAGCCGGTCGCCAATCGGAACCAGCGGCGCGCCCTCTCCACCCAGCTCTACATCCTGCACCCTGAAATCACAAACCACCGGTGCGTTGATCAATTTAGCAAGTTTAGGACGGTTTCCTATCTGAAAGGTCACACCCTGTTTAGGACGATGTTTCACCGTATGCCCGTGACTACACACAGCATCCAACAGATCAATATCATATTTCTTAATAAAGGTATTTATTACTTCAGCAAGGAAAATGCTGTATTCATCATCCAGTTCGGTAAGTTCTTCGGAAGGCAGATTAATAGCCTGCTCCAGTTTCTCCCTCCATTCCCTGTTGTATGAAACAGTCTCGGAAGCGAGAATAGTATAAGAAATGCTATTTTGAAAAGTGATCTCGGTGAATACCAGATCGATCCCGTCGAGAGAGGTTCCAGACATAACCCCTACCAGCCTGTAAGTGGTTTTTTTCATATTCGTAAAAATACTTAATATCAATTGAAAAATAGGTATCAAAAAGCTATCTTTGCCGTCCAAAAATCAGTTTTTTACAAATTTCTTAGCAGATGGATTTTAAATTTACCGAAGAACATATCATGATACGCGATGCGGCAAGAGACTTCGCTAAAACCGAACTTTTGCCAGGGGTGATCGAAAGAGATGAAAAACAGGAATTTCCTAAGGAACTCATTAAAAAAATGGGTGATCTTGGTTTTCTTGGAATGATGGCATCGCCTGAGTACGGTGGTGGTGGAATGGATACAATCTCCTATGTACTTGCAATGGAGGAACTTTCTAAGATAGACGCTTCAGCTTCGGTAATGGTTTCAGTAAATAATTCACTGGTTTGCTGGGGTCTTGACACCTTCGGAACCGAAGAACAGAAGAAAAAATACCTTTCAAAATTAACCACTGGTGAGAAACTGGGAGCTTTTTGTCTTTCAGAACCTGAAGCCGGAAGTGATGCCACTTCGCAAAGAACCACCGCTATCGATAAAGGTGATCATTATATCCTTAACGGAACCAAGAACTGGATCACTAATGGTTCTTCCGCCGACTATTACCTGGTGATCGCACAAACCGACAAGGAGAAAAAACATAAAGGTATTAATGCCTTTATCGTGGAAAAAGGATGGGAAGGATTTGAAATCGGTCCAAAAGAGCAAAAGCTGGGAATTAGAGGAAGTGATACACATTCACTTAATTTCAACGATGTAAAAGTTCCAAAGGAAAACCGAATTGGAGAAGATGGTTTCGGATTCAAATTTGCGATGAAGACCCTTTCAGGAGGACGAATTGGGATCGCGGCCCAGGCCTTGGGAATCGCTTCCGGAGCTTATGAATTAGCAAAAGACTATTCAAAACAACGTAAGGCATTTGGAACAGAGATTTGCAACCACCAGGCTATCGCGTTCAAATTAGCTGATATGCATACTCAAATTGAGGCGGCAAGACATATGGTAATGAAAGCCGCATGGGATAAAGATCAGGGAAATAATTATGACCTTTCTGGTGCCATGGCTAAACTTCATGCTTCCCAAACCGCAATGGATGTGACTGTGGAAGCCGTCCAGGTACACGGCGGAAATGGATATGTCAAGGAGTATCACGTAGAAAGATTGATGAGAGATGCCAAGATCACACAGATCTACGAAGGAACCTCCGAAATCCAGAAAATTGTAATTTCAAGAAGTATCCTTAAGGATTAAATTTCTCAATTTTAGGAAATAAAAAGAGCAGCCAATTGGCTGCTCTTTCTTTTTATGGTTAGTAATTACTTCGCGGCAACGATCTTAGCAGTGTAAACTGCCCTATCGGTGGTCATTCTTACAATATAGATCTGGTTGGACTTGGTCCTGAAATCTACATTAAAGGTCGACACACTATCTGAATTTACCGCCGTATCGGTATACGTGCTAAGCAATCTACCATTCAGATCAAATATCTGGATCGTTACATCTGAGGTATAATCGAATTGATAACCAATATTCAATACATCCCTGAATGGAACCGGAGCTATGCTGAACAGTGGTTCAGACGCATCTGCTGTAAAGCTGGTAGATGTTTTTGATAGCTCAGTAGATTCTTTAGTGCTTCTACTTGGAGAAATACAGGCTTGCATTGCGCTAAATCGCTTGTTTAGAGTATAATTAACGGGTACAGACTCAGACCTGATTTCTGAAATAAGGTCTCGATTTTCGCTTGTACAAATATCTACATGGGCGATCACATAAAAGCTACCATTTACTTCAACATTCTCAATGGTGTAGTCGGTTACATATCCAATATCACCATTCGGGTTTTGCGGATACTGTCCTGGTGCAACGGTGTACTCATAGTTCTTACCTTTTTTCTTGTAAGGAAGTGGTTCACAACCCACATATAGATGAACAGAACTCATGATGTAACCTGGATCTGCCAGGAACCTAACATCAATGGTTCCATCACCATTATCAGAAATCTGAACTTCTCCCACCAGGGCGCCTTTTGTAATATCACACTGTCCAGCACCGGCGTACAGATCTAAGGTATAATTACCTGCAGATTCATAATAATTGGTCCAACCCCATCTATTATCATTTGGAATAAGATCTGGATATTGGTCGAAACAGTTTGAATTGCTTGCGTCTTTAGCAAATGCGGTTTCGCAAGTGATACACTGTGGCTCGATTAAAACTGCCGGCGCAATAGCCGATAAACATCCATCAGGACTTTTTGCTATAACGTAGTAACTACCTACAGCAATTCCTGAAATCAATCCACTTGTGGAATCATAATTCATATAAGCCGAACCAGGAACACTTGCGATATCAACAAAAGTAGCCTGATCAACCACCGCATATAAATAAGTTGGTACGTGATTCGTAATTTGAATGCTACCATAATAGGTAGTTCCATCAAAAGAATCACAGGTTGGACTATTTACCATCAATGTAACATCAGATGGTATATCTAATGGAACAGGTGTTGTGAACTCATAATCTGTTTCACAGAAGGTTGGCCCGGTCGTAGACCTGGCAGTTAACACATAGGTTGTATTATATTCGAGATCTTCGAAGGAACCAGTATAATCTGCAAATGATCCGGATTGTGCTTTAATCACCAACCTAAATTGCAAACCACTTGTATCGGAAGTGACCGCTATTGATGGCGCTCCTCCTAAACAGTCTAAAGGAGGCTGTTGGGTTTCAAATGTTGGGTTTGGATTAATAGTAATTGTCAATTCTGCATCACTATCACAGGTATCAGAATTGGTTACGGTAGCATAGAAGGTATGATCTCCAACCGCAAGATCTCCCGTTTGAGTCACTACCATGGTACGATCAGAATCACTATACCAAACTACAGTATCTGCAGGATCG
>SRSL01000191.1 GCA_009735695.1 Christiangramia bathymodioli | reverse complement strand
GTCCGGTGCCTCCTTCCGACCGTTGGCTCGGCCACGYGTCGCGCGCCGATYGCGCGGCCGACCGTTGGCCCGGCCGACCGTTGGCTCACCGGACAGTCCGGTGCACACCRGACAGTCCGGTGAATTTTAGCCGAAGTCGCCGGAGAAAAACCCGAGAGCGGCTGKTTTGCTCCGCGCTRGTCTGGCGCACCGGACACTGTCCGGTGCACACCGGACAGTCCGGTGCCCCAGCCCGAAGCAGMCTTTGGCTGCAMACAGCCACTCTCCACTTCTTTTCTTTCCTGTTTCTAACACTTAGACAAGATGTTAGTACACAAAACTAATGTACTAAGGCTTAGAAACATACCTTTACTTGTTATTTTTT
>SRSL01000188.1 GCA_009735695.1 Christiangramia bathymodioli | reverse complement strand
AAACCATCAATCTCATTGCCACCTGTAAACCAAAACGTCTCTGATCAAGTACCACTAATCAATGGAGCTCCCTTGGCCRCTCATAACCGYGAGCACGRCTGATATATCAGTTTCATAACACTCTGCAGAGGTTGCGCACTTTACCCACAAGTYGTGATTCCCTCTTGCMTCGGGCCGATCAAACCCTTAAACACTACCAAGGTGAATAGGCAGGGTYTCACTAYGTAGCCTTTACAAAGATTCYCYGRGGCTGTAGCCRCCCGTTAGGTTTCCTAAATGYACCGCACTCCTCCCCAAGGGGCRAWCCAACCTTGGYTGAGYGAGCCGCATACACCGAGCCCCATTAACGGCACGACGGCGAAGCGAACTACA
>SRSL01000186.1 GCA_009735695.1 Christiangramia bathymodioli | reverse complement strand
AAACTGTTAAAGAGCTTCGGTCAGCCAAGAAGAAATGCTTCGACAAATCTATRGAGTGTGTCAAGAAAATAAAAACTAGCTTCGCCAGCGTTGGCGCATTTTCGCAAGAAGAAAACTTTATAAGAGGTAACCCCGAAGGWCCCCTGGAATGGATCAATCATGAGGCGGAGGCCTTYGARGAAATYYTRARTAGYCGCGGWGACATCTGCGCTTTTTCTGGTGCCAGAGGGATTGCCACYATTTTGGAGGGGAAAGGATGTGAACATGTAAAGATTTTATCGCAGTCCGAAGCCACCTTGTCCACTGAAGATATAAAAGATCCTTCAGCCGAAGCTAGCGCGGTTGGGGGAAAATTTTTCACCGACATCTGGGA
>SRSL01000185.1 GCA_009735695.1 Christiangramia bathymodioli | reverse complement strand
AATTGTCAATTCTGCATCACTATCACAGGTATCAGAATTGGTTACGGTAGCATAGAAGGTATGATCTCCAACCGCAAGATCTCCCGTTTGAGTCACTACCATGGTACGATCAGAATCACTATACCAAACTACAGTATCTGCAGGATCGGCTCCGATATTATCGTTATAATCACTTAAAGTTGTTTGTGACTGGTCATCCTCACAGAAGGTATCGCTCGCATTCTGAAGATCAGGCGCAGCATCAATTGTAATGGTCAATTCTGCATCACTATCACAGGTATCAGAATTGGTCACGGTAGCATAAAAGGTATGCTCTCCTACCGCCAGGTCTCCTGTTTGAGTCACTACCATGGTACGATCAGAATCACTATACCA
>SRSL01000183.1 GCA_009735695.1 Christiangramia bathymodioli | reverse complement strand
GAGAACATTCATACAAAGTACAGAAAGTAACATAATTTTTGTAAACATTATTATTAATCTATTTCTATTTATATTACTYRTGTAAACAATRGTAAATTACAARTGTACCTTYRGCTTGAAGGAATGWGAATACARGTGTGAYGCAAAAGTRAATGCCAARTCAGCGTSWACAGTACRGGRATACTGTTCACCTATTTATAGGCACGGGTCGCAGCCCATGSAAAATTACAWTAAYGCCCTTTACATTTATTAATAACTCTATGACAACTCTTTGAGGTCTAATCTGGTTTTTCATCTTTAAGTCGGTTTCCTTTTCCGCCGCTACTCCGAAGCTCTTCTACACACAGCTTCGGCACTGCACCAACCTTTGTGTTC
>SRSL01000181.1 GCA_009735695.1 Christiangramia bathymodioli | reverse complement strand
CATTATCAAACAAAGGCTAGAAAAGATGGATTGCACGATAATTTTGGTTGCTATAACTTTGCYTAYCGGAAAACTRCAAAGTTTCCTGTAATYAGCTACCGAAGCAAATGGCCRGCAGGCTGGAAATCAGARTGGTTCTATGTCAAGGTTGATGAGGACAAGGARAAGCTTGTGCAAAGTCCACTCGAGCTAACYTTCGGAGAAACCCGACCCCACTGCAACATGACACCAGAGGGTCAAACACAACRCGCAATGCATGAATTCAGGATCATTGCAGAGCATATTGGTACCAGGGATCTGGTTCAAGAATTCTTAGCATTCAGAGTCTTCCCTACGGATCTGGTTCAAGAATTCTTAGCATTCAGAGTCTTCCCTAC
>SRSL01000180.1 GCA_009735695.1 Christiangramia bathymodioli | reverse complement strand
AGCTCGCCCTCCACCAACTCCATCTTGGTGAGTAAGGTGACGTCGTTYCCCTCATGAGARATCTTGAGGGTGTCCCAGATCTGCTTGGCATTGTCCAAGCCGCTCACCTTATGRTACTCGTCCCTGCACAAWGAGGCTAACAACACAGTAGTAGCTTGTGCATTTTTATGAATCTGTTCATTRATAAATAWAGGACTATCCGAGCTATCAAATTTCATTCCAYTCTCAACWATCTCCCATATRCTWGGATGGAGAGAGAACARGTGACTACGCATTTTGTGACTCCAAAATCCGTAGTCCTCYCCATCAAARTGWGGAGGTTTRCCAAGWGGRATGGAAAGYAAATGAGCATTGGTACTTTGAGGAATACGAGAATAA
>SRSL01000179.1 GCA_009735695.1 Christiangramia bathymodioli | reverse complement strand
TGAAAATGTGGGTTTAATGGGTTGTAATGGCAACGGTAGAGGAAGTGTTATTGGATAAGAGAATGGATAAAATCATATTTATCAGAGAAAGAATGGAAATGGGGATAACCCGTCCCTTTATTTGTCAAACAGATAAAGAGAATTGGTTTATCATAAAAACATTGTCTATGATGCCAATCAGTCAATTATTAGCGGAAGTCATAGGCTCAACACTGGCTCATGAAATAGGGCTCCCGTGCCCAAGTATTGATTTTGTTGAAATAACGCCGAAATCAACCCAATACGTTTCTTCAGAGTGGCGGCAAGACTTGCCCAACGGAATAGCATTCGCATCATCATTTGTGGTAAATGCCAAAATTGCCAAAACCGTTCAAGTCAAA
>SRSL01000178.1 GCA_009735695.1 Christiangramia bathymodioli | reverse complement strand
CGGACCAGTACTTGCAGGTAAATACAAAACTTTATTATTGGTACTAAATATGCTTATTCTTATCTTCTGATATGCGGTGTACTTATAATTTTTTTAGATGATTCCTCATTGGTGCGCCGCGCATCCWGAGTGCTGGGAGCAGATGGTGCAGAGGTGGTGCTCGGCTGAGTGGGAYGAGGCGCACAACGCTAGCCGRGAACGGYGTWTGMTGATGCAAGGTCCCTCCCACCAYCAAGGCAGCCGCAGCCTGGGCAAATACGCGGAAGCATGGGTACGCGCTCTTTTTTATTTAGGTATATAACTTTCGATTAGACATGATTTCTAACCATCTCGTTGGTTTTCTCGCAGTCGGTGTCATATGGTGGCCAGCCTTGCTCCATC
>SRSL01000177.1 GCA_009735695.1 Christiangramia bathymodioli | reverse complement strand
CTCTGGAGGCGAGACACTTCGTCTGATGTGGCGCGAGGCGCGGACCGGCGACGACATCGTCGGTCAGCCGGACTTGACCTTCGCAGCGCTGGACCTTGGCGACACGCTCTTCGAAATCGTGTGGCCTGAGGACGGTTCGGGCCGGGCCACGATATACCGCGACGGGGCCGTGATGCGGGTCTTCGCGCAGCCGGTTGAGGGCGCACGCCTCAGCTCCGTCTTTGGGCGTAGGACGCACCCCGTCTACGGCGACACAAGGATGCACACGGGCGTCGATTTCGCCGCAGCCCGCGGAACACCGGCTTATGCGACCGCACCCGGACGCATCAGTTTCATCGGTCGGCGGGGCGGTTATGGCCGCGTGGTCGAGATTGCGCATGGC
>SRSL01000171.1 GCA_009735695.1 Christiangramia bathymodioli | reverse complement strand
ACATGATCGAATGTCACATCTTTACTATATAACAGGAATTATATACAAAATAAATAATTACATTATAAGGAGACAACGGTCCAACAACCCAAAGTTGACTGGGAGACGACGRCCTAGACYACTCACGAACTYRTCAYAGCATCCTYCATRCGCCTCATCCTGTGGTACCTGTTCTTGACCTGTGGGGGGTGTGAGAYAGCAAGAGTGAGCTCACATACRTTCATMGCTCAACAAGTTGTGGGGAATAATGTGCATGAACTCGCCAAAKGTGGGAGCTCAYGTGAAGTGTAARGCTTACCAAAGAGGATGGTTAAAGCTGAGCATTGCTTTTAAAGTTGGTCAAAATTTTATTMGGAATTACTAAGTATAAGTAGATACCAACCCAATTAA
>SRSL01000170.1 GCA_009735695.1 Christiangramia bathymodioli | reverse complement strand
AGATGTGATAAAAATCAAGGAGGCCACGAAAAAAAGGAGAGATGGGAAGGCCGAGGCCGCGGAGAAGGAAAGGRGCGTAAACWACKGACTCGTGGGTATCTTCGGTTGGGACAGTAGTMCCRTGGCAAATCCGCCAAGAACAGAGTTCCCGCGGARGAAGAACCCCGATGGAGACAAGACGGAGAAGCTCAGYTTCGGAAATAACRGACATRTGGTTACCTGCGAARGGTAACTGACTGTTGGGGTCGATTGCGGGGATCACCRCARCAGACGAGTTYGCAGTTTTCCTCTTGGGCGCCATCTTGCTTCTCACTGGCGGRCAGGGTAGGAGGCGAGTGGCAGAGAAGATTCAGATGCGGAAATGCAAGAACTAGGGCACGGAAAGCAAAGGCG
>SRSL01000169.1 GCA_009735695.1 Christiangramia bathymodioli | reverse complement strand
TTCTACTTTGATATTTGTGRATCCGAGCCAGACTCACCTACKAACGAAGGCAAGCCCCGGTGCATGCAACCCCTTTCCTTGTGTTTTAAATAYYTTTYGCACACTTAAGTCTAGTGAAATGTGCATTAGGTTCATAGGAGTTMYTTGAAACCCTTTGATGCATTGCYTTCCTTGATATCCATACCTTTATAGATACTTCTGTGAAGTATCAAAATATGATTTACAAAAATGCTTAGCCYTGCTTAGATCTTGTGGATAGAGGTTGTCCTTWGCGTTAATGCCTAGCTCAGGGGTTATCCTTAGGAAGGACGGCTTCTACCTGYAAGAATATTTTTTAATGCTTAGCTCAGGGGTTATCCTGAGGAAGGATGGCTTCTACCTGCAAGAATATTTT
>SRSL01000167.1 GCA_009735695.1 Christiangramia bathymodioli | reverse complement strand
GAGGAGGACTTGGACTATTTTGCGGCCTTGGACGTGGCTGCGGCGGAGGCTTCGCCGCACGCCGCGGACACGCGCCAGACGTGCCTGGCCCTAACCGGGCGCCGACGACGAAGGGCGGTTGCAAAGCGTAGGGTTAGTACGGAGGAAAGGGCTCGGCTTCGTGTGAGTAGGGCTGGWCGGCAGGAAYTGTTGTCTTTGCCGGCCGCCGCGAGTACAGGGGAAGGGGAACTGCGRAGTCTTTTTGCGGGTGAGGAGCTTAGGATAATGTTATTTAATTATAGGGAGATGGGAATTATTCCTAAGGTTGAGCCGATGTAGAGTGTGGCGCCCTCGCGTGTATATATGTAAAGGTTTGTACGATGAAGTTGTTTGCCCTCGCTCGCCTGTGCCTGCGGGGG
>SRSL01000166.1 GCA_009735695.1 Christiangramia bathymodioli | reverse complement strand
TCTGCACCCATGCATGACAGGTTATAAAGAAAAGATTTACCCTCTCAGATGTGCCTCCATGATAGTTTTATCCTACTGCWCCATGGTCCTAMCTTRCAGTTTTYCGGATRTTATTTTATCTAACCCACCCAARCAGTTCCCWTTCCATTAGACATGATGACATCCGAATTGAAYAGCCAGGCTTGCAGTTTAGGACCTCTCTGCGAAAGCAGGAGGGCCCGAYAGCCTGGGAGCCAGCTCTAGAGAACGGGACCCCGTTCCATGGGGTGGTCCGGAGCCTGTGTGGCCGCTTAGCCTGGTCCCATACCTGAAAGCCTGCACACTCCACCACTTTGTGACGGGTACCCTAGTATTTGGAACTATAAGTCCTGTGGGTCCGGCAACCTGGGGTCCGGAACTA
>SRSL01000164.1 GCA_009735695.1 Christiangramia bathymodioli | reverse complement strand
GGGTGGGAGTCTTTCCACYRGGTCTTGGTTTCAAGTGTAGGAGYGWTTTGTTGATTGWTGGCAAATGTTTGTGAAATATTTGTACTAAGTTTTATGCCCGCTAGCAGKTGGCTACACTCYAGATCATGYCTAGTACATTTTTCTTCTTCGATGAAGTCAAGTGAATGTAGCGGTGGTTGCTTCCGTTCTGACCTGTTATTTCTATTGCCTACACTCTAATATTCAGAAGTATTGGATTCTTTCATAATTGGACTCTATGGTGATGCTTTACTTGCTTGCATTATRCTGATGCTCAATCATATATTGATGATGATWATGATTCGAGTATGACTCAATTCGAGTATGACTCATGAGATTAATTCACACCCCTGAAGGTAAATGAAGTATTATTTGAGGTTTGTA
>SRSL01000163.1 GCA_009735695.1 Christiangramia bathymodioli | reverse complement strand
ATTTAGGATTTAGCCGATTCTCCAYCGGCTCTAGCATTAMAGGAATGAAACCYTTCTTATCTATACTTATGAAYTGATAATCAGAAAARTCTACTCCTGTGAGACATGTAGCAGTCTCATAMGTCCAGAGTACAGGGGCATCGGCCAYAGCGATRCAGGCCGATACATCAGCATGTACTTGTTCTAYRTCATCGCCTACCCATTGTATYARCATTTGATGTAATGTAGAAGGTATACATTGRTTGGCRTGAATCCAATCTCTGCCTAGGATTARACTGTAATTTCCTTCTACATCAGCRACGAAGAATGYAGCAGCAAGGGTCTTAGTCYCGATGGTTAATTCAACGRACGTGACTCCCCTGGCTTTGATCGAACTATCAGTYCCAACACCGCTGAGGGTCAT
>SRSL01000162.1 GCA_009735695.1 Christiangramia bathymodioli | reverse complement strand
CGAGATAAGCGTGGTGAGTTCATGAGAGGGCACCCTCCTACCTTCGCCCATTCTGCTGACCCCATGGATGCAGAAGACTGGTTGCGCGCAGTGGAGAGGGAACTGCGYACCGCCCAATGYGACGACAGRGAGAAGGTTCTGTATGGTCCCCGYCAGCTGAGGGGAGCAGCCCAGTCCTGGTGGGAGTCCTACCTCGCCACMCATGCTGACCCCGAAGCCATCACTTGGGAGGAATTCAGCGAGAGTTTCCGTWGGTACCATGTGCCAGAGGGACTGATGATCGTGAAGAAGGAGGAGTTTCTGGCTCTGAAGCAGGGACCCMTGTCYGTTAGTGAATACCGAGACAAGTTTCTGCAGGTGTCCCGTTATGCACCCGAGGATGTCAACACTGATGCCAAGAGGCA
>SRSL01000161.1 GCA_009735695.1 Christiangramia bathymodioli | reverse complement strand
AATATTTTATGCACCAAAAATTGTCTAAATAAATTATTAGGGCACAAAAATAATRAAGTATAAWAATTTGCACACCCCACAAAGGTCACTATGTTTGATGTATTGTTATTGTCTTGTTTAATTAGCGRAAGAGGGATCCGATCCTCCRGAAYTCTTAGCTCCGGAAGAAGGGCARGAACCCGACCCCTCCGAGATTAACCTTTTGTGCCAGGAAAGCTTCGACGAAGGCAAGTCCATCYTTCCCTTGATGCATAAATTACCTACTCTCTCTACTACTGCCTAGGCCGGGATTCACGGGGGAATATTGCATTGTGAGTGAGAGATGGCCCGCATTAATATATACTTTCTGGATACGTAATGTGGTTTGGAAAGAAGGGCAAAGTGTTTCCCCTAATAAAGTCTCTT
>SRSL01000159.1 GCA_009735695.1 Christiangramia bathymodioli | reverse complement strand
ACAACGTGCTGCCGTTGCTTTTGTCTTGTGTCTTGGCGAAGGTAGCGGTAAATGGTGCTGTGGTGGAGCGTGATCTGGTGGTGTTTGCACAGGTAGGCGCATACTTGTTCGGGACTGAGTTTGCGGCGGATAAGGGTGTCGATGTGCTGAATCAGCTGCGAATCGAGCTTAGTCGCTTACGCTGTTTGATAGTCTGGCTTTGCCGCTGGGCTTTTTCGGCGCTGTATTGCTGCCCTTGGGTGCGGTGCCGTCTGATTTCGCGGCTGATGGTGCTTTTGTGGCGGTTCAGCTGTTTGGCGATTTCGGTGACGGTGCAGTGGCCAGTGGCGGGACAGGTATTGGATGTGGTATCGTTCGCCTTGGGTCAGTTGCGTGTAGCTCATGGCAATCTTTCTTGCAGGAAAGGTCGTATGC
>SRSL01000157.1 GCA_009735695.1 Christiangramia bathymodioli | reverse complement strand
CTTTCTGACGAAGCTGACGTTGAGAAGCACCTTCGTTCGATTTTGGGACTTAAGCTTCGGCKATGGTTAAAAATTTTGGCAGCAAAACAGTGCAAATAGCARTRAATGCTGTGGTAACTTCACACCTACTCGTCTGTTTATATAGTRCTGCAGGTAAGAAGGCGAAGCGSCRGAATTKTTACACCAGGCGCGCAGTAACTTGTACCCGCTGCGCRGTGGACCGCARGGATCAAACAGTAACTCTGCAAGGTGGGACCGCTACGCGCTSGGAAAYTRAATCGTTTCTCGRCAACGAGCTCAGGGAAGGTGTTTTTTGGACCTTCGGCTYMCCGAAGCACCGACACGCGCTCGGAAGTCGGATCGTTTCTCCGCAACGAGCTCAGGGAAGGTGTTTTTTGGACCTTCGGCTTCCCGAAGC
>SRSL01000156.1 GCA_009735695.1 Christiangramia bathymodioli | reverse complement strand
AAACGAAGCGAGAACTTAGCGACCAATGGGYAAATCATTTAGAAGGAACTGTTGAAGAGCTTCGYTCGTCCAAGAAAAGATGCTAYGACAAATCTATGGAGTGTGTTAAGAAAATGAAAGCTAGCTTCGCCAGCGTTGGCGCATTYTCGAGYGAAGAAAACTTTACAAGAGGCAASCCYGAAGGTCCCATCGAATGGATTAATCACGAAGCTGAGGCCTTCGAGGAAATTTTAAATAGCCGTGGGGACATATGTGCTTTYTCGGGTGCCAGGGGGATTGCCACCATTTTGGAGAAAAAGGGCTGCGAGCATGTAAAGATTTTAGCGCAATCCGAAGCTACCTTGTCCTTCGAAGATGCAAAAGATCCTTCAGCCGARGCTAGCATGGTTGGTGGAAAATTTTTCACCGATATCTGGGA
>SRSL01000154.1 GCA_009735695.1 Christiangramia bathymodioli | reverse complement strand
GGCGGGAAGAGGTTATCCGCAAGGTCCCCGTGAGACCACCTATCTGGATTTCTYGRAAACYSGTCCMCCACTATTYGTSAARGCTGAAGATCCMCTWGAAGCTGAYGAGTGGATTCGGGTTATTGAGCARAAGTTTGGTCTTCTCCGTTGYTCAGARACGCAGAAGCCGTTATTYGCMGCACAACAACTCCGTGGTCCTGCCAGTACCTGGTGGGGAAATTTYGTGGCTATTCARCCTGYCAACCATCAAGTCACCTGGGATGAGTTTAAAGCAGCCTTCCGTGARCACTACATMCCCGAAGGAGTGCTGCATATGAAACAAGAGGAATTTATGAAGTTACAACAAGGTGGAGATACCGTCAACCAATATCTCAACAAGTTCAATCACCTGTCGCAGTATGCTATCGACCAGGTGAATAC
>SRSL01000151.1 GCA_009735695.1 Christiangramia bathymodioli | reverse complement strand
CAACTCTGTGATCTTGGACTTCAATGCTTATTCACTCCAWCAGAGGTTATTGTAACAAARATGGATGATGAATCAATGGTATTCAAKGGATTTAGATACAACAACCTCTACTTAGTGGATTTCACTTCAGAAGATGCAGACTTAAGAACTTGCCTCTTCACCAAAGCTTCTCTTGGATGGCTYTGGCATAGGAGGCTTGCACATGTTGGGATGAGCACACTCAAGAAGGTATTAAAGAAAGATATGGTTAGAGGATTAAAGGATGTKGTATTTGAAAAAGACAAGCCATGTAGTGCATGTCAAGCTGGRAAGCAAGTTGCTAAYACACATCCTACAAAAGCTTTCATGTCAACATCAAGGCCACTGGAACTACTTCATATGGATTTATTTGGACCTACAAACTATGTAAGTGCTGGTGGCAA
>SRSL01000149.1 GCA_009735695.1 Christiangramia bathymodioli | reverse complement strand
TAAATCCAGAGAAATGTGTTTTCGGAGTGAAGAAGGGCAAGTTTCTTGGTTGCCTGGTATCAACAAARGGMATYGAAGCYAATCCAAGYAAAATTGAAGCTATMCTTCGGATGGAGCCACCAAMTWCAAAGAAGGGGGCTCAAAGATTGACAGGAAGATTGGCATCTCTCAATAGATTCATATCCAGATCAGCAGAGAGAAAYTTACCATTCTTCGAAGTRCTGAAGTCRGCCRAAGTCTTTCAATGGGGACCAATCCARCAGAAGGCYTTYGAAGARCTRAAACAGTATTTRATAGATCTAACAACATTGACTCCACCAATGCCAGGGGCTCCTTTATTATTATATGTGGCAGCTTCATACTCACAACATTGACTCCACCAATGCCAGGGGCTCCTTTATTATTATATGTGGCAGCTTCATACTC
>SRSL01000147.1 GCA_009735695.1 Christiangramia bathymodioli | reverse complement strand
TAACATTTCCCCCTTGCGTTTATTGCTTAAAGTACGATTACCTGCGGCTTTGCCTGCTTTTGCTTCGGGCTTGCGAATTGCGGTTTCGGTCGCCCCGATTGGTGCGGTGGTGGGCGAATGGGTAGGTTCGTCTGAAGGCTTGGGGTATTTGATGATTCACGCCAATGCCCGAATGCAAGTCGATTTAATGTTTGCCGCCTTACTGATTTTAGTGTCAATTTCACTCTGTTTATATTTCAGCATTGATTGGCTATTACACCGTTTTATTTGGTCTGTTTAACTTTTCATTAAAGGAGAAAAAATGAAGACAATCATCCGTTATTTTAGCTTTGTAATGGGGCTAATGCTCACGCTTCCTAGCTTTGCAAAAGAGAAAATCAGCGTAATGCTAGATTGGTATGTAAACCCCGATCATGCAGCCATCATTGTGGC
>SRSL01000146.1 GCA_009735695.1 Christiangramia bathymodioli | reverse complement strand
TAGTCAAGGTCTGGGGAATGCCGAATCTATGAATAATATGTTCAGTTATGAACTCAATTACCTCCTTGTGTGTCATGTTCTCCAGAGCAACAACTTCAGTCCATTTGGTAAAGTAGTCAGTGGCAACTAACACGAACCGATGCCCCTTTGATGAYGAAGRATGAATTTCTCCWATAWAGTCYAATCCCCATCCTCTGAAAGRCCAAGGCTTGATGATAGGATGTAATTCGGCTGCAGGGACCAACTGTARGTCGYCGAATTTTTGACAYACTTGRCAWCCYTTGTAGTAYTTGAAACAATCAGCTATCATACTAGGCCAATAAAAATCGGACCTTCGCAACAACCACTTCATCTTTGGAGCYGATTGATGRGTACCACAAATCCCTTCATGTACTTCGACCATGGCTAATATAGCATCATCTAGGCCCAAGCAC
>SRSL01000144.1 GCA_009735695.1 Christiangramia bathymodioli | reverse complement strand
GTTTTCGCCAGGATGAAAAGGGTGTGTTATGGTTTAAAAGCAGATTGGTAATTCCTAAATATCAGGACCTCAAGAGGAAAATCTTGGATGAGGCTCATCTCTCCAAATTCTCTATGCATCCGGGAAGCACCAAGATGTACCATGAYYTGAAGCYATCRTAATGGTGGACCAGAATGAAGAGGGAGATAGCCCARTATGTATCAGARTGTGACACGTGTCAGATGATAAAGGCAAGCCACTTGAARTCAGCTGGAGCYTTGCRACCMCTGTCCRTACCTTCRTGGAARTGGGAYRATATCAGCATGGATTTCATTGTGGGTCTRCCCAACACCTCTCGTCATCATGATTCRATTTGGGTYATTGTGGACCGAYTKACGAAAGTGGCACATTTTCTTCCTGTGCACACCACGCACATTTTCTTCCTGTGCACACCAC
>SRSL01000143.1 GCA_009735695.1 Christiangramia bathymodioli | reverse complement strand
TTCTTTTCCCTTGCCATGAGGCAAGTGTGACGCTCGTTTGGGAAGAGGGATGACTTGTTGAAGGCAGTGGCGGCRAGTCCTTCATTGTCGGAGTCGGAGGAGGAGCAATCCGAATCCCACTCCTTKCCWAKRTGTGCCTCGCCCTTKGCCTTCTTGTAWKSCTTCTTCTTYTCCCTCTTGCTCCCTTGTTCCTGGTCACTTTCATTATCRGGACAGTTAGCAATAAAATGACCAAKCTTACCRCATTTGAAGCATGAGCGCTTCYCCTTKGTCTTGGTCTTGCTTGGCTGTCCCTTGCGACCTTTAAGCGCYGTCTTGAAGCGCTTAATGATGAGGGCCATCTCCTCATTATTTAGCCCGRCCRCCTCAACTTGCGCCACCTTGCTTGGTAGCGCCTCCTTGCTCCTAGCTGACTTGAGAGCAATGGGTTGAGGCGC
>SRSL01000141.1 GCA_009735695.1 Christiangramia bathymodioli | reverse complement strand
ATAAAAAAACCCCTTCAGGATTACTGAAGGGGTTTCAAAGGAAGGCGGCGACCTACTCTCCCACAATGATAGCAGTACCATCGGCGCTAACGGGCTTAACTTCTCTGTTCGGAATGGGAAGAGGTGAGCCCCGTTGCTATAGCCACCTTAAATTTTAAGTTAGAAAGTTTTTAAAGTTCGTAAAGTTTAAAAGTAGCTAGACTTTCAACTTTGAACTTTTCACTTTTTAACTGCCGACTTGGCGGGCCAATATTGTTGACATATCTAAAGAAACAAAGAAATGTAGAGATCTTACATGTAATAAAGTAAGCATTTGGCGGTCCTGGAGTTTTGCGGCCCCAGGACCATCACGCATCAAGCTTTACGGAGTATTAGTACTACTCGGCTATGACATTACTGCCTTTACACCTGTAGCCTATCAACGTGGTAGTCTCCCAC
>SRSL01000140.1 GCA_009735695.1 Christiangramia bathymodioli | reverse complement strand
TTCTTTCAGGTTGTTTCAAATGGATGTGAAGAGYGCCTTCCTYAAYGGRCCAATCAAGGAGRARGTRTAYGTGGARCAACCCCTRGCTTCGAGGATGAWMGGTAYCYYGACCATGTCTGGAAGCTCTCTAAGGCGCTCTATGGACTTAAGCAAGMCCCAAGAGCATGGTATGAATGCCTWAGAGATTTCTTAATTACTAATGCTTTCAAGGTTGGGAAWGCGGATCCAACTCTGTTYACTAAGACWTGTRATGGTGATTTGTTTGTATGCCAAATTTATGTCGATGACATAATATTTGGCTCTACTAATAATCTACTAATGAATCTACATGTGAGGAATTTAGTAGGATCATGACACAAAAATGCGAGATGTCGGTGAAAGGGAAATGTGCCCTTGGGCCATTTCTAAGTATTTTGGTGGTATTTTGGTGATTTAGTGTC
>SRSL01000139.1 GCA_009735695.1 Christiangramia bathymodioli | reverse complement strand
GCGGGAGGTGAATTAAAGAATGAATAGGACAGAKATAGGTCAARGGACACTTGCCTCCACCAACCGACTGCTGCTCAGGGGCTTCTCCTGCGRGTTCTTCGGGTTCTCCGACCGGATCGTTCTCTATGCGAGCGCAAACATACATACATCCACATATTTAATACAAAAGAACAGTACACCATACAATAGAATGCARTAAGTAAACAGACGTTCCACGCGGGCTCGCRAGTAYGGTTAAGAGAGAAAGAGRAAAAGACAGTCGAGAAACGRTCACGTTRCATGATTATAAATTAMCCACTCGCTTAATGGAAGGAAATTTAATGTAGACACTATGTTTAGCGTAAAGTAAAGTCATGTTYCATGTCTAATCATTATAAGCAGRTGAAGATAAATAAAAAGGATTGTCGCGCGGCGAGACGCGCGACAWAGCWCTCTAAAAC
>SRSL01000138.1 GCA_009735695.1 Christiangramia bathymodioli | reverse complement strand
GCGGGCCCAGAAGACAGAGCTCCAACAGTCGGAACCCAACGGCTTTGGTGACGTGGCTGGCGCACCGGACATGTCCGGTGCACCATRCGACAGWSAGCCCCACCAAACGGCTAGTTTGGTGGTTGGGGCTATAAATACCCCCAACCACCCACCATTCATKGCATCCAAGTTTTCCACTTCTCAACCACTTACAAGAGCTAGGCATTCAATWCWAGACACACCMAAGWGATCAAATCCTCTCCAAYTCCACACAARGCTTTAGTGAYTAGMGAGAGWGATTTGYYGTGTTCYTTTGAGCTCTTGCGCTTGGATYGCWTYYTTTCTTTCTCACTTGYTCTTGTGATCAACACTCAATTGTAACCRAGGCAAGAGGCACCAATTGTGTGGTGGCCCTTGCGGGGAAGTTTTGTTCCCGGCTTTGATTTGAGAAGAGAAGCTCAC
>SRSL01000137.1 GCA_009735695.1 Christiangramia bathymodioli | reverse complement strand
TTGTAGGTTAACCTTAMTAGTTTTGTTATTTTTTTAGTTGAGWTGTTGGATGAAGTATAGMGACATKGGTTAAGCAAGTATTGTGTTGTTGTTGKGCTRTCARTGCTCTWTGTRGAGTTTTTGGCATTTCTTCGATGAAATGTGTCGCGCARAATGTTATKGGCTTCTTGTCGGCTTTATTGCTCCATTAGTTCTGTAGAYTTTCTCCCTTTTGTGGGGTGCAAAGAATGTTAGATTACATGATTATCTTTTCATGATGGCAAGAATAAGGTTTAGGAAGATTAGGAGTTTTGTTYCAATRGAACTACTTGTTTCATGATGCTTTAAGGTGAGGTGTTTGATCTTCTTATACATTCGTCGGGTGTAGATGTTTCACCATTTAATTAAAATTAATGGTTGAAGTTGGTAAGGGTTGTGCTTGGTGCATATTACCCCTTCATAA
>SRSL01000136.1 GCA_009735695.1 Christiangramia bathymodioli | reverse complement strand
AATGGGATGTTCTAAATATGTCAAGTCTGGTTCYARGGYAACATCCATYACWTCAATGGTTCGATYKGGRRCCCRAAGACACTTCTTCAATTGRGATACATGGAACACATTRTGCACWGCAGACAATGTTTCGGGTAGYTGGAGTCGGTATGCCACTAGYCCRTATTTTTCATGWATGGGGAAWGGACCAATCTACCKCGGTGCAAGCTTGCCTTTTATCCCGAAACGTGATACTCCCTTCATGCGTGAAACTTTCARGTAGACGTAGTCCCCTTCAAGAAAATACAAGGGCCTTCGCCGTTTGTCTGCATAACCCTTCTGACGAGCTTGTGCTTTCTTCATATTATGAATAATTTTCTGAACCTTTTCCTCGGCCTCCTTCACCATATCAGGCCTAAAGAAGCACCTTTGCCTCCTTCACCATATCAGGCCTAAAGAAGCACCTTT
>SRSL01000131.1 GCA_009735695.1 Christiangramia bathymodioli | reverse complement strand
TCGTTCGTTCGTCCAAATAATCTTTKTCCTGCCGTTATGCTGCCGAAATTCYGATCGTTCGTTCATAGTTCCTATTCATCATTCATCRTTCGTTCATAGTCCCTATTCATCGTTCWTCSAGATAATCTTTGTCCWRCCGTTATGCTRCCGAAATTCCGATCGTTCGTTCGTYCGATCATTCGATCGTTCGTCCGTTCGTTCATAGTTCCTATTCATCGTTCATCGTTCGTTCATAGTCMCYATTCATCGTTCGTTCATAGTCCCTATTCATCGTTCTTCCAGATAATCTTTGTCTTGCCGTTATGCTGCCGAGATTCTGATCGTTCGTTCGTTCGATCATTCGATCGTTCATCGTTCGTTCATAATTCATATCCATCGTTCGTTCATACGAACTATTCACCATCACTATTCATCGTTACTATTTACCGTTACTATTTACCGTTACTTTTTAC
>SRSL01000130.1 GCA_009735695.1 Christiangramia bathymodioli | reverse complement strand
TTGGTAGCACCCCAGCAGCATCTTTAKTTGAAATACCTGAAATAATTAAGAAAGATGCYTCTACTTCYTGCTTTGATTTAATTGATRATTCTAACCCCTGCAACCAAGTYSTTGTTGAGAATATTGTTGTAGARACATGTTCGGATGAGRTTGCAAWGGARAATGARCAATTAARGYAAGAAGTGGCTCGCCTTGGSAAGGCTTTGTATGACAAGAAAGGCAAAGCCAAACAAATCCRACCTCCACAGGATAACACCACTGCGGGAGTGAACAAGCCTATGGAGGGAGAAACTGTGATTTGTAGGCTATGYCACAAGGAAGGCCAYAAGTCTTTCCAATGCAAGGCGAWGACCRGGGAYAARCAAAACCAAAAGCTYAAGCAAAAGCCAACAAGCAAAATCTCTAACACCTACGTCAACAAGGTGGACAAAAAGGCTGCTACACCATATTTGATC
>SRSL01000003.1 GCA_009735695.1 Christiangramia bathymodioli | reverse complement strand
GGTAGCATATTTCTTAATCCAGTAGTAGATGGAAGTTCTGGAAACCCGATATTTTTCTGAAGCATGATTAATGGAAATACGTCCATTGTGGATCTCATCGATGATCTTGAGCTTAAGATCAAAGCCTACTTTTTTGTAGGAATTTTTTTGACAGTCTTGATTTGTTGTTCTCATCTGATAGGTAACTAAGTTGTTGAATATTTAGTAAACCTATTTCAGGAAATGACACTGATCCTAATTATGAATAACGGTTTGGTTTGTAATTATTACTTCTAAAGTACTAATGTTTTTTTAATCACCACTAACTCCTTAATTCGAAAGCTGGAACCATTAAAATACAATCATAAAAAAAGCACCCCGTAGGATGCTTTTTCCAAAATATGCTGGAAGCCTTAGTTAGCTCCCTGGGCAGATTTGATCTGTCCGCAGGCCACTGGAAGGGAAGGCATACCATCCATTCCGTGAAGCACGATGCTTTTATTCTGAAGCGGGGTGATATCCTTGGTCACATCGTAATAAGTCATTTCAAATTCGATGTTACCATCCTCATCGGCTTCCGGGAAAGGAGTAAGCGCCAGCAATACTCCACCATAAAATGGCGCCCCTTCACCTACTGAAATTAGTCCGTCCCCATCGGTATCAGCCGATTCTGGAGGACATTGGGAATTGCCCTTATTCTCAGTGAACCCGTGAATATGCTGTGCGTGGGCTCCGGGTTCCATTCCGGAGGCTGAGATGCGCACGGTTAGGTTAACACCGTCCAGCACCAGTTCAGCCATTCCGGAAACACCCGATCCGTTCAATTCCCCAAAATTGACGGTATAGGTCTTGGCTTTCGCTCCGTTATTGGGAATATCCTGAGGGACATAGTGGGCATCGGCCGTATTGATCTCTTCGCTTCCCATTTCTTCTTTTGAACATCCTACAATTGAAAATAAGGCAACTGAAAGGATCCCTGTCAATAATAACTTTAATGATTTCATAATTTATGTTTTTAGTTTATATGAATACTTACGGGATTTCCGGAGGCTTCGGTTTTGTATAAATAGTTAATATTCAGTTAAATACATTTAAATACATTACCTGTAAGACTATGCTTTCAGATTGATTTCCTCTAACCGACCAATAGGTCATATTTTTAGATTAAGGGGGTGGTTTCATCAAATTTGGAAGAGGGAATTGGTTTTCTAAAAACCAGATTTCAATTTATTTTTCTAATTCTGGCAAAAAAGATGGAACTTGTCGCGATTATTAAATCAGATATATGGCATCAGGATTTTTTGCACTTTTAGATGATATTGCCGCACTTATGGACGATGTGGCGACCATGGGAAAAGTGGCCGGTAAAAAAACGGCTGGAATCCTTGGGGATGACCTGGCTGTAAATGCCGAAAAGGCTTCCGGATTTATCTCTTCCCGGGAGATCCCTGTTTTATGGGCGATCACTAAGGGCTCCTTTCTCAATAAGGTGATCATTCTTCCCATAGCCTTCCTTCTGAGTGCTTTTCTGCCAAAAGTGATCACGATCATCCTGTTGATCGGCGGACTTTACCTGGCCTATGAGGGAGCCGAAAAGATTCATGAGTATCTTTTTCCTCATAAACATGCTTCAGATAAACCAAAACTCGAAAAAATAACCAAGGAAGAGGCTTTGGCAAGGGAAAAAGAGAAGATCAAATCGGCCATTATTACCGATTTTATACTTTCTGTAGAGATCATTATCATCGCCCTTGGAACGGTTAGTGACCAGCCTCTGAGTGTACAGATTGGAGTAGTTTCGCTTATAGCCCTGGTTGCGACGGTTGGTGTTTACGGAATCGTTGCGTTGATCGTAAGAATGGACGAATTTGGAGCTCATTTGATAAATCTTAATGAAAGAGACGACAGTTTTTCAGATAAGGTTGGTCAATTTCTTATCAATGCACTTCCGTGGGTGATCAAAAGCCTGGGAGTTATTGGAACTATCGCACTGATGCTGGTTTCCGGGGGGATTTTTGTACATAACCTTCATTTTATACATGACCTGGTTCATAGTCTACCTTCCATTCTCGGAGAATTCCTGGTAGGCCTTGTAGTTGGTTTTCTGGTACTGCCAATCGTAAACCTGCTTAAAAAGTTGTGGAGATCGGTTTTTAAGAAGTAAGGACTTATCTTTAGTTTATGCGGCTGAAGAAAAAGGATTATTTTTTTGTGGGCATCCAATTGCTATTGTTTGTTCTTTATTATTTCGATTTCAGGATTCTGAAATTGGCCTTTCCACAATTTCTGAAAGATAGCTTCCTGGTATTTGCCATTTTGGGAGCTGTGATTTCTTTGGTGGCAATTCTTCAGCTGAAGAGGAACCTATCTCCTTTTCCTACACCGAAGTCGGGCGGAAGCCTCATCAGGTCTGGCCTGTATAAATATGTAAGACATCCAATCTATTCGGGTATCCTGATCGCCTTCGGAAGTTATTCGATCTATTCGGCTTCCGGTTTCAGGTTTTTGGTAAGCCTGGCACTATATGTTTTGTTTAGCTTAAAAATTGCCTATGAAGAGCAGTTGCTGCTGCGAAAATTCGATAAATATCGGGAATATATGGCCAATACTGGAAAGTTTATTCCGAAGCTATGAGCTGGAAAAAAAGCTGTAAAATTCATATCTTAATCAATTCCCAATGAAAGTTTAAAACTGATGGATTTTTAGTTGACATTAGTTAAGTTGAGCAACTATTGTTGCCGGGAGTCGGGATTAATTCAAGAAGAAGGATAATGAAACGAAAGGTACATCTTACGAGGTTAAATCATAACAGGGAGATCATAGAGGAGATCGAGGTTGAATTCCAGATTCTTGGGGAAGAAACTTACAAGCATCCCAAGAATAAAAAGGGTATGATCCCCATGAAAACTTCCCTGGGGAAATATGTTCATCTTGGAACCAATGAAGGTGATTACCGCAGATGGTATATTACCGAGAGCCTGAATGAAGAAATGCTCAAATTACCGGAAGAAGAAAATAACGACACTCCTAAAAATGAGGAGACTTAATCTGAACTTTTCCGGTATTCATCTTTCAGAATTTGCAGATTTTCCTGTTTTACAGGTTCTAACTTATTTTTAGCATAATTGGTATGAAAATGATGGGCGTTCAGGAAATTAACCTGGATGTTATACCAATCTTCTTCGGTTATTTCCGGCTTTAAATACTGAAGTTCCTGATAGAGTTTTTCGCTTAGTTTTTTATACCGGGAAGTTCCCAGATAAAAAAGATCGGCATCAGCAACGATCTTTTCATTCAGGGTCAATGGTCTTTGAGGCACTTTGGTCGCTCTTATCATTCCGCAGATCTTTTCGATCTCTCCTTTGGAATAACCATAACCTGGCAACTCTTCCGAAGCGAACTTACAGCTTCTTTCTTCATGCTGGTCCATAGCAATTAAAAATCCGGTATCGTGAAACAGGCAGGCAATTTTAATAAGTTCGATATCGGGATTTTCAACCGATTCTTTTTCGGCAAGGAATTCGGCTTGCTGTATGACCATTTGGGTATGCCTGGCACTATGGTAATGTAGATATGGCGGGAGGTCGTTTTCCAGGCGCCCTATGATTTCTTCGAAAAGCTCCTTACACATGGGTCTTATTATTTCTTCGAACAATCCCTCCCTTCACTTCTTTAATGCTGTTCACAAAAATAAAGGCATTGGGGTCTATTTCGGTAACCGCGGTCTTGATGCGATGAATTTCCAGGCGGGTCACCACGGTCATAATAATGTCACAGTCGGCTTTAATCTCATAGGAGCCGGGAAGAAAACCTCTTTCTCCTTTATAAATGGTGACCGCCTTGTTATAATTATTCACGA
The DNA here is from genome assembly GCA_009735695.1 of Christiangramia bathymodioli. Taxonomy (GTDB): domain Bacteria; phylum Bacteroidota; class Bacteroidia; order Flavobacteriales; family Flavobacteriaceae; genus Christiangramia; species Christiangramia bathymodioli. Next base: position 791,122 of record SRSL01000003.1, on the reverse strand, counting down.
TCTCGAATTTGATCTCTTCCGATTCTTTAGAAATGATATGCAAGGCGGTATATTCTTCAAAACCGTCCACAACATAATCTGCTGTTTTCATGGCCGTAAAATAGACAAGTATGGAATACATCCCGGTTTCAATTCCAAAACGCAAAGCTGCGCCGATGATCATAAGCGTATTGAGCGCCAGGATGATCTCACCAGAGGTAAATGCCGATTTCCGTTCAGTGTACTGCGCGATCACTTCAAAACCATCAATTACGCCACCACCTCGAATAACACAGCCTATTCCTAAACCGATAAAGAAACCTCCAAAGATCGCGATAAGCACTTTATCATTGGTGAAAACCGGAAAGTTAATAAAGTACATTCCGGCAGAGAGCAAAAGCATGGCAATTAGTGCCTGCACACCAAAGGTCCTGCTAATCTTATGATAGCCCACTATTAAAAATGGAATATTAAATACGAGTAATAACAGGCTTATGTGGAAATTGCCATAACTGCTTATCAGGATAGAAAGTCCGGTAACCCCGCCATCAAGAAAGTTGTTGGGAACCATAAATCCCTGAAGCCCAAGAATGGCCAGAAGCACCCCTACAAGGGTAAAAGCTATCGAACGGAACGAAAATATTCTGGGCCAGTCAATTTTTTTAGCAGCTTTCATGTAAGCAGAATTTTGATATCAGTTTTTGTGCCTGGTTATTAGGGTTTTATCATTCTTTTTAACCTGGCTACTCCCAGGCTGTTTTTTAAATTTTATATTCACTCCTGAACGATTAATCAGTAGCATGGTTACACGATCAAATCTTTAGTGGGATGGGGTGACATCTTTTTGGCTTTTAATTTTTCGAATTTTTTCAGCCTTGAGTGAAATCTTCTTAATCCAAATTTACCCAGCTTGATTGGCGGGTTCATTCAAATTTAAGCCCGTTAAACAACATCAATATAGGCTAAAAAATTGATTTACAGTGTATGATAAAATTAAAGGTCTTTTTCTATAAAGAGAGTAATACCTTGAATTATAGGTGTTTTTTAAGGTATGCTAGCGGTGCTGGTCTATCAGAATAAGGTTGCCATCGGGATCTTTAATAGTAAAACTGGCAGGACCTGTGGATTCCGGGTCGACCTTTTTATCGATAGAAATACCGGCAAGTTGAAGGTTTTTCTGGATCTTTCGGATATCATCAAAGCTGTCGATATTCTGTCCGTTTTCGTCCCAGCCTGGATTAAACGTCAGGATATTATTGTCAAACATACCCTGAAAAAGTCCGATGATGGCATTTTCATTTTTCATGATCAAATAGTTGTCCTCCAGTTTTCCTCCCAGAACCTTGAACCCCAGGTTTTCGTAGAATTGTTTTGAAGCTCTGATATCAGCTACGCTTAGACTAATTGAAAATGCACCTAATTTCATATCCTCTGTTTTTAAATTGGTTAAATTTTCTTCTGTTTTTTCAGGATAAATCCTTCCGGTTAATTTTTCGAAAGGTGTAAAACCTGTAAAAATTGCCAGGAAAAATCCCAGGACCAGGTAAATAATTTTTTTCATGGTAATTATACTTTAGTTTGATTTTTCAGTTTTAGAGCGCTATCTCCCCTTCCTGTTGGTTGTCGCGACCTCACGGTATAATTTCCAAACCCCATCTTTTTTATCTTTTTTGAGGATTGCCAGGAAGCTTGCCTTAATTTCAGTTGGTTCGCCTTCTGAATTAGTATAATAACTGGTACTGGTTCCAAAATCATAAGCAATGCTGTCGTTCAGAATTATAGTCTCTTCCGGATTCATACGGATACTGTCATAACTAAAAAGACCTTTTGAGTCTTCCACCATCTTTTTGTATTCTTCCCACTCACCACAGACAGGGGTTAGGCTAATCAGATCCCGGGTGGCATATTTAGAAAGATCTTCGTACCTCTTTTCGGCAATGGCATTTTGAAAGTTAGTCCTGGTTTCTTCAATTGATGCGAGTTCTTTTTCCATATTTATGGAGTTTACCCTTTCAGGCTTTTCAGGCTTATTTTCCCCGGAATCGCAGGAAAAAAGGCCAATTATACATAACAGACCAATTAGCTTTTTCATTTTTTACATGTTTTAATTCATTATTAAAGTAATGTAAAAAACTGAAATTCAGGTGAGTGTGCTATTTAAATCACTGTTTGGAGAAAGTGGAATTATTCTTCTTTACCAAGATTGAAAATCTATTTTCCCGTCTTTTTCTTCATTTTATTGATCCATATCAGCGTACCTGTTATCGGCAGGGAAGTGGCGATCAAACAGGCCAGGAAATAAACGATCTTGGAAATAATCCCGAACACTTCGCCGGTATGTATAGGTTTAATGAGGCTTGCGATCTGGACATTCAACGGTTTCTCTCCGAATAATTCCTTCTGAAGAACGGTTCCGTCACGGTCTAATAACAATTGGTCTGAGGTTACCGGAGACCAGTTATTGCTACTATATTTTCGGATCTGAAAAATTCCATTTTCATCCTGAGGAAAGGAAATTCGGGTACTTCCGGAATAATTTAGTTCTGTGTTAGAGATCGCATAGACTTCATCAGGATTGAGCAATTCGGCTGCCGGAATTTGAGATTGTAGCTGAGGTCCGCCACGACCGCCAAAAACCTGGGTTCCCAGTACTTTACTTCCTGCCTCGCGATACCATTCAAAAGACCAGCATAAACCGGTTAATATCATAATCACAAGAAAGATACAGGAATAAAAACCCAGGGTGTTATGAAGGTCATGGTTGATGCGCTTCCATTTAGCCGAGAATTTAATTTTCAGTCCGGGTTTAAATGCCTTCCACTTCCATTTTTTCGGAAACCAGATTATAATTCCGGTGACGGATAAAAAGAGGAAAATTATAGTAGCGATTCCTACGATGGGTCGGCCTATACTGCTATCCATTAACAGCCACCGATGCAGGCGGAACATGGAACTGAAGAAGTCGTCCAGGGGTGATTCACCAGGCTCTATGATCTCAGCAGTATAAGGGTCGACTAAAAAACTGGTGCCACGGCGGTCTTCGGGGGAGGTTTTAATCCTGAATTCAAAAGGCTGTTTTTCAGTCTCCGGAATGGTAATCGCAGTGATATTGCCTTTATCAGACAGGGACTCTTTTAGTTCAGAAATAGAGAAAGGCTTGTCCTGTGGAGTAACCGAGATATCTCCGGCGAAAAGACCTTCGATCTCCTTTTGAAAAACCAGCATGGTTCCACTGAAACATACCAGAAAAAGGATAATTCCGCTGGCGAGGCCTAACCATAGATGAACGTCGGTCATGAATTTTCTAAAGGTATACGGCTTTTTGTTTTTTCTAGGTGCTGGTCGGTTGTCTGAAGTTCTGAACATCTGATCTTAAATAATAACAGGTTTTCCTGGAAACGCTTCAAAAGTAATAAGGGAAATTAAAAAACAGAAAATTATTTAGAATTAATTTAAATAAATATAATGAAAGAAGAAATGGAGAGTCTAAGGTGAAATTATAACCGAGATTTCCAAGGACGCTAGAGGAGTTTGAAAAAGAAGGAGAACATTGGTTTCGGTTCAAGAAGAAGAGGCTGGAAAAAGTAGGTCGCTAATAATTCTTTAAATTATTACTTCCATAAACCTATATTAGTAGAACTAAAAAGAAATATGGGAAAAAACTGTGTAATTGTTGGCGGCGGAATTATTGGTCTATTTACTGCCTATTATTTGTTTAAAGATGGACATAAGGTTACAATTCTGGATAAAGGCGGCATGAATGGCGGGGCTTCATTCGTGAATGCCGGCTACATTACTCCAAGTCATATTATCCCTCTTAGTTCCCCAGGAATAATTACAAAGGGCCTAAAATGGATGTTGAATAACAGGAGTCCGTTTTATGTGAAACCCCGTCTTGATAACAATTTTCTGAAATGGGCCTGGTCTTTTAAAAAGTCGTCGACGCAAAGCCATGTTAATCGGGCCATTCCAATATTAAAAGATATCAGCTTCTTCAGTAGGGAACTGTACGAGGATCTAAAGCGCTCCCAGGATTTTGCCTTCACCTATGAGCGAAATGGTTTGCTGATGTGTTTTAAGACCGCCCGTGGAGAAGAGGAAGAAGCAAAAATTGCCGATATCGCCTCGAACGAAGGAATGAAAATTCGCCATATTTCGGCTAAAGAACTCAATGAGCAATTTCCGAAAGCAAATTATAAAGTAAAGGGAGCCTTTTTTTACGATACAGATGCGCATATGACGCCCGACGAATTCATGAAGCAAATGCGTGCTTTCCTGGAGGCAAATGGAGTTCGTATTATAAAAAACGCTTCGGTGAGTGACTTTGAGGTTTCCGGCAACAGGTTAACGGCGGTAAAGACCAGAGAAAAGTCCTTCCAGGCAGATGAGGTGATTCTCGCTTCCGGAACCTGGACTCCCGAAATGGCGCGGAAACTAAATTTATCGGTTTCCATAGAAGCAGGTAAGGGATATAGCTTTAATATTTATAGAGATATCGGGGTGGTGTTGCCATCTGTTCTAACCGAAGCAAAAGTAGCAGTGACGCCCATGAACGGCTTTACACGATTTGCAGGTACCATGGAACTGGGCGGAATTAACGATGTGATTAATCCCATTCGTGTGGAGGCAATCGCAGATGCCGCTGAAAATCACTTTAATGATTTAAAAATCACGAGTGAAGAGAAGATTGGTGCCAGGGCAGGCTTACGACCCTGTTCTCCAGATGGTCTTCCGTATATTGGGCGCTCCAGAAAATGGAAAAATTTGAGTATTGGCGCTGGTCATTCTATGATAGGCTGGAGCCTGGGCCCCGCTACAGGGAAGCTTATCAGTGAAGTCATTGCCTGTAAAAAACCTTCCATAGCGCTTGAACCTTTTAGCCCGGATAGGAAATTTTAAGCCTGTAGCTCCGGGGAACGATAAATCCAATCATGTTGCCTTGAAGCTTAAACTGGTTGCAAAACCTTTGCGCATAATGAAATTCTCTGTTATAGGAATAGGATAGAGAAAGAATTCTGGTGATGTTTTAGCAAAGGATTTTTTGAATTCAGTAAAATGTTAATTTTACAGGTAAATATCTGTAAATTAGTTTTTTGTAGATTTAAAACATGGGGTTAATTATATTATATTCTTAATTGTAAGTGCTTTAAAACAACCAGATAAGCAATGATTTTTTTAGCCTTCCCATTAAAACTTGAACTGAAGATCCAGGAGATGAATTAGCGTAAAATAATTTATGTAGGATTAGGCATCTTGAGCCCTCAGGTGTTAATCCCTGGTGAAAGACTGAACCGATATTAAAAATACCTGATGGAGAAAAAACCAAGTCAACATTCCATTTTTAGTTTCATTCAACAGCGGTATATCTTTGCTCTAATCGGTGTCTTTTTAGCTTTACTTGCGCTATTATCTGGCTTCAATCCTGGCGTGGAACCGGGTAGCTATGTAGGTAGCCTGCTTGTCTGGGCTGCAATTCTTGAAATTCTTCATGCATTTAAAAGGTCAGAGGGGCACGAGCGGATTTCCGGCTGGATCAGTGGCGGAATTACCCTTCTAATCGGGATTTTATTAATAAACTACGAGCTTTTTCAGCCAGGGCCTTTGGTCAATCTTATAGCCGTTCTGTTGACCATAGATGCTTTCAGATACCTCATTTCCTTTCTCAAACATCCCGGGAGCCGTGAAAATGTTATGAACTCCCTGTTGCCCGGGCTGGGCAACCTGATCATCGTACTTTTGATCTTAATTTTTAAAGGCAAGGGGTTTTCCTGGATCGTGGCCCTTGGGGGAGCCTTGCGAATATTGGGAACGGTTCTCGACCTGTTTGCCGCTAAGCTGGGTGATGTAGATGAAGTATCTGAAGATATCCTGTCTGATTTGGGAATCGAAGAAGATGAAGAAGTAGCAGTCCTTGCCAGGCAACTGGAAGAGGAAGAATCTCAGAATACCCGCATAGATATTTATTGGATCGTGGTCATTCTTCTTACGCTTTTTTTTATCCACCTTGGCCGCATGGGTTTTGACCGATCTTCTCTTGGCATTGTTTCACCTTTGGTGGCGGTCATAGGAGATATGTTCATTGCCCTGGTGATCTCTTTTGGGCTTATCGGGCCTGTACGTAGCCTTTTCTCAAGATTAAATACTTATTTCATCAAACTCATTTTTGGCTGGATTCAGAAAGTTCCTGAACCAGAGCGAAAGGCTATCAGCCTGCGCACACTGGCCGACTGGTGGGTTAAATCCCAGTTGAAGCTTAGTATTTCCATGCGAAAATCTTCATACTCCATTCCTACTGCGCTGAGAAATGGTCTTAAAATTGGTCTGCCCTTCGCCGCAATTTTCGCTGCCATCATGCCCGTTCTGGGAATGAGCTGGTATTTTGATACTGAAAACTGGGCTTCTGGAATCTGGGATGGTTATTCCGGATCCCGGACGGAAGTCTGGCGTGAAGCCATGATAAAGGCAAGCGGTGAAAAACCCGGACCAGAAGCCTTTAAGTTAGAACCTGAAGGTGTGCCGGAAAATAGTGATTTTTCGTTTGTCATTATTGGGGATCCTGGAGAGGGAGACGCCTCTCAACTCATTTTAAAAGATCAGCTCCTGGCTGTATCAAATAAGGAGGATATTCAATTCGTTGTAATATCATCTGATATCGTATACCCTTCAGGGGCCATGCGTGATTATGAGCGTAAGTTCTTTATGCCTTTTAAGGGGATTCAGAAACCCATTTACGCTATCCCCGGAAACCACGACTGGTATGATGCCCTGGAAGGATTTGCCGCTACTTTTTTTACGCCTGAAGCGGCAATAAAGGCCATGGAAGCCAGAATAGAAAGTGAGCGCATTCTGAGCAAAATGAATTCAGAAAATATTCAGGACCTGGTAAAACAGGCCTCCTATTTAAGGAAGGAATATCAGCTTCCTGTGGGTTATCAAAACGCCCCGTTTTTTCAGATCTCGAATGATCATTTTGTGTTTTTGGCCATCGATACCGGGGTAAGGCGAAAAGTCGACTCGGCTCAGCTCGCCTGGATACGATCTGTTCTGGAAGCCTCAAAAGACAAATACATAATGGCATTGCTGGGGCATCCATTCTTCGCGATAGGTGAATACCAGGGCGACATGAGCCCAGATTTCAAAGCCCTTCACCAGTTATTGAGGGAATATAAAGTTCCTCTCGTAATGGCTGGGGATACTCATGACCTGGAGTACTACAAGGAGTTGCCACAAAATAAGGACGGGCATACCATGCATCATTTTGTAAATGGTGGCGGGGGAGCATACCTGAGCATCGGGGCAGCAATGGCCAAACCTGAAGAATGGCCAACCAGAGACTGGGCAAGCTATCCTGCTCGTGATCCACTTGTGAAAAAGATCGATTCCCTGACGCCCGGATGGAAGTATCCGGCCTGGATCTGGGTTAAAAAATATGATGGGTATCCCTTTTCAGCCGAATGGCTGTCAGCCGCTTTCGATTATAATAAAGCTCCCTACTTCCAAAGCTTTATGGAAATTAAAGTCGAAAAGTCCAGGAATCGAATCAGGCTCATTCCTTATGGAATACACGGTCAATTGCGGTGGGGAGATTTTCAAGCTGGTGGTATGGGTATACCAGAAGGAGCGGAGGATAAGGAACTGGCAGAATGGGTCTTTCCTATGAACTAAAAGGAACATTTTTATAAAGCAACTTCTTCAGATTTCCTATTTATAGGTATTGCTTTGCTTGATCAAGTAGTCGGAGGGAACGACCGATTTTAAAAGTATGTTGAGTTAACAGGGCTTTCCAGAGGCCATGAAAAATTGGTCACCGGATTGGTCTCGCTTTAACAAAATTTAACTTTACATCTCATAAAAGCAGATTATTAACCATAAATGATATTTAATGCAATGATTTTTAATTTTCTCAAAAATTTTAAGAACACAGTTATAAGTATATATAATCAATTTTATAAAAAATATTAGATTTTTAATAATTTAAGGAAACATTTAAAATCTATTCGTTTATCCATTTGATGTTAGAACAAACTTATTTTACAATCCAGGAGGAAAGATTTTTATCTTGCTCAGAAAGAATTATATTTTCTTAGTTATTCATCAATCGCTTTATATCTATTTAGTGAAATAGTATGCCTCTATTTCAAAAAAATTTCCTTCGTAATTTAGTGAGTTTTTATTCTCAATTTCATATAATATTCCCTTTATCAGTGAATTATAATCTGTGTAAAAGTATTTTTGATAGAACTCAAACAATTTCGACTTCGATTCAAGTTTAGCTGAAATTGGAGATAAAAACATATTAACTCCAGATAACTGTTCATATTGATAGGTATGAATAATTTCGTGCGCTTTTATGGAATTTGATGAATTTTTAATTAATACAATTAAATTATCTCTTGTTGCACCCTCAAAATCCGATCTACCATTAATATTTATAATATCTTCTGTAAAGACGAATGTTCCAATTTTTAGACTTTCTGGAAGGTCAAATGAATAATTAACAAAACCACTTATAGTTGTTCCGAGGCTAAAAGGCATAATCCTATATCTCAATCTGAATTTATCTTTTGTATACAGGTCAAATCGATTGAAACCTATATTTAAATGCCATTGTATCCAAAAATCCTGATTACTCGCGGCATTCTCTATAATTGAATTACCAGCTGAGTTTATCAGTTTAGAGGGCCATACATAAGCATAATTGTTTGTTCTAGAAAATTCACGTAGTAACCGCTTGCTTTCGAAAACTACATAACCCCCTAATGCACCCTGGTAGATGCCTTTCAATAAAACCTTTCCGAATTTTTCATCTGGTTCCTTATTTATAACCGCTCCAACTCCTCCAATAACTGAACTTACACCTACATTGATCAATGCAAAATCCAAATCGGAGTCTTGTGCTTGAATAGAATTTCTACCAAAAGACAAAAAACCAATAATTAAAACAATTTTAATATAGTAAGATCCAAATGGAGATGTTTTCAAGCTGCTCAAAAATTGTTATACATTAGGTGAACTTTATTTGGTAAGCAAAATTGATAGATGAAGATGCCAATACGTAAAGATTATCTATATTTCTTATAATATGAAATTTTGGAGAATAAGCTTGGCTAAAAACTAAATTTTACTACTTTTTTAAATTTAAATGAATCAAAAAAAGTGGATCTCAAAGAGACCCACTTTCAAACATTGGATATTAGGTTAATAGATCAGTAAAGGTATTCCAATGCTACTTCGTCATAATATCCAAAGTTTCCTGATTCAGAAGCACTAAAGCATGCTAACATCAAGGAGTTAGAATCATAACCGGTAGGTGTTCCAGGTATATGTACGGCACCATATGGATCAGCTGCCTCACCACTTTGTCCACAACTTTGACGGCTAAACCAGTCGGTGTGACGAAGACCTAATGTATGGCCAATTTCGTGTGTCAATACATGTTCATTTGTGGCGGTGCTGTAGTTTTCCATTCCATCGAAAATTTGGATATACTGGTACGGGTCTCCGTTGCTTGGGAATCCGGCTACACCTCCGGCACTTCCATTCTGGGTTTGATAAACAACAATGTCATAAGACTGATAATTTGTTCCAAAGGTTAAGGTGAAATTCAGACCTATACTCAAGTCGTTGTAATTTTGAATTGCGCGTTGTAATGCGGAGCGTTGCTTGGTGGTTAGACCTTGACCATATCCACCGGTATATCCTATAACGTTTACTGTTCTTGGGCTACTTACCAGGTTGTAGGTACGGTACTGTTTTGAGGTGATATCGGCCGGTTGCATTTCAGCAAGAGCTTGAGGGCTCATAAGAATATCTCCTTCAATTTTAAAAACTGACTCAGTCTTTCCTTCCAGGTTTTTTTGAGTTACAACTTCAATGTGTTTAGAATTGAAATTTAATGATTTAACCTTTTCACGAACCTCTTTGGTTACTTGAAGATCTTGATCTAAATCAATCTGTGTCATAGCCTCCTGGGGGGTCTCTTCAGGGGAGGACTCATTTTTCTCACAGGATGTAAATCCAATTACGGCAACCATAGCAGTTCCAAATAAATACTTTTTAATCATAATATAGTAGTTTGGGTTATTAACTGCTCGAAATTAACGGTTTAGATTGCCATAGGTATAAGGATGTACCTTAGAATTATTACGGTTTTAAATTATATTAGAAATTTGGTTTTGATTAAGTTAGCTGCTTCCAATTATAAACTTTGAGTTTATTTAATCTTCAAGATTTAAAAAAAAGGACCCTACAATTTTTTAAATTTTAAAAATTAGGGTTATGAAAAATTACTACTTCTCAATACTTCTTTTATTTTTTCTACCAGGTACGATTGTAGCTCAGGAATTGGTTTTAAATACGGAGCTAATTAGCAATAGACAAGTTTCCCGGTCATTATTCGATTCTTTAGCATTTAGGGATTTGAACTTTTTAATTGTTGGAGATGATTCCCCGAAAGAGGGCTTAAGTTATGAGTATGCAGACGATCTTTCCACTCTTGAAGCTAGTGTATATATTTCTAAAGTAAATTTTTTAGGCGTTGACTTTATAACAGCTGATGGTGATTTTTCAGCTGATTCCGGAGTGTATTTTTTTGATGATGCAGCAGGTAAGAAAGCAACTATTTCGATAAACTTTTTTGGAATTGCCAAATATTTTAGAAGATTTGATCCTTTGTTCTCGAAAAAAGATGAAAACGCGACATTAGATAAGGAACGGTCTTTTGCCAATATGAGGAGTACTCATCGCCAGGCTGAATATCTGATTCAATTATATTCAAAATACGATACCCTGGTTAGAATACTTGAAAATCAAAATGGTTTCACACAATTATCAGAATCAAAGAAGGTTAAAGAGAACCTAAAAACGCTGAAAAATGAATTTGCAAGAATTTTTTCAGACTCTATAGATAAATATAAACGGAAAGTTTCATTGCAGGAGTACCAAATTAGCGAGAAGGAGCTCAAGTTTAATCATAAATTTATCGATAAGGATGATGCTTCCATTTCCCAAAATATTGCTACTAGTTTGAAAGGTTATAGAACTAATCTCATAATTGAAGAGATTTCTAATTTAGAGAAGAAGATAGAATCTATTAGAAGCAATTTACATAAAATCGAAGAAGAAGAAAACCGCGATGTCTGGAATTCAAAACATATATTGTATGCTGGTGCATCGCCTTATTATGGAAGGGAATCAAGAAACGCATATATTCAAATCACGAATAATCCCGGATATAAATTTGAAACCGTTAGTAGAGATATCTACGGAGCTAGATTTCATACAGGTTACTTTATACAGAGTAAAAGTAAATATGTGAGCAAATTTTTTGCATTACTTTCTTTTGATTTAGGCAGGTCCACCAATTATGACGATTTATCGGTATCTACTATACAAATAAGAAACCAGATAGCAGGTAATGAAAATGTGGAGTCAATTACTGAAAAGAAAGCCTATGAAGGTACAAACCCTTATGAATATGCCTTTAAATCAGGAGCATCTCTAGAGTTGTACTATTGGCCGTGGGATAGGGGAGGTGTTTTCACCTCAATTGGGTATGAAAATAATGATTTCGAATTGGAAGAGTTAGATAATGATAAAATACCCTTTAGAGTAGGTTTATTATGGGATTTTAAAAGGGCGGATAAATCTGGTAAAATCGCGATACTACAACTTTTCGCAGACCGGCCAGATTTAAATGTACACCCTAGGAATGAAAAAGAAGGATTAAGATTTGGGCTTAAAGTTGGAATTCCAATAAATGTAAAAGATAAGTTATAGTTGAAATGTTAATGAAGAAACTAGTCTTCCCAACCACAAATGGTTTTTCCTAATTTCTTAGCATTTTCAAGAGTAATTTCTTTGATGTTGGATCTACAAGCATTTAACCCCCTACAGGATTTAGAAAAGTGATATTTTTTACCATTCTGACTATTGCAAATGAATACATTTTTAAGATCTGGATTAGAAACCAGATCATATCCAGAGAAAGTGGTGGCAACTGAAAGGACTAGAATAAAAATGAACTTTTTCATGTGCAAAAATTCAAGCTCTAAATAAAATCCTTGATGATTTCTTCCATATTTGAGGGTAAGTCAGCATTCATAATCTTATATCTTTTTACATTCATATTTTCGAGCCAATCTGACCAATATTTTCGAATTACTTCTTCCTCATAATCATTTTTTGGATCGGGATTAATACCTAGAACTAGGATTTCAAGATTACTTAAATCCTTATCAAGGTTAATATAGCCAAAATTATTTTCCTTATAACGATCTATCCAATTGTTAGAATTAAGGCCAACTGATCTTATATATTCGGGTGTTAAATAGGAAGTTCTATTTTCCTCTTTAATTTTGGTGTCTTTATGGAAAATATAACCGTCTGTCATAATAACTAAAACGTTTCGATAACCCTCTTCAACGCAGTAATCTTGAATGTTAGTTTTGAAGAATCTCCAGGTATCTGAGCCTATATAGTTATTATCTTCAATTGCCAAATTATAAATTTGGGTGGGATAGGTTCTATAGTTGTGATCAAAGGTTTCTAATAAATCCTTAGAGATATTATGCCTTGAAAAATTAAATTTTAATTTTTCTGAGATTTCATTTATTTCAGGATTTGAAGGTTCTGGTTCGAAAAATACCTGAATCTTTTCGTTGATCTGACGAATTTTTTTTGAATTCAAGTGGTTCCTAAAGGCTCCCGCAACTGATTTGATGTAAGCAGCATCTCTTTTATAATATGCCATCGCATCGTTGGGGTATTTCTTGGGATCGATCCTATCTGATAAGTCGAGTAAGAAACTTATATTTAAGTTTTGTTCAGGCTGCCTTACCCCTGAGTCTCTGTGTACAGTCGATTGAATATCTGTTGTATTGTGCTTTTGTTCGTTCTGGCAGGCGACAAATGCTAGGAAAAATATAAATATTAGTGATATATGTTTAAAATTCATGAGATTTAATTTTTAGAGTAAATAAGATGCTGGAAGTCCTGTTCGGAAAGATTCATTTCTTTAAGATGGGTTTGTGCCATTTGGTCACAGGCACTAAGAAGTTCTTCTTTTTCTTTGTTTGGTAATGCTATTTCAGTATTTATTGCCTGGAACCAGCCCTCTTTGTATTGATTATGATATAATAAGTATTCCTTAATGGGAAAAATGAATCCGTTTATTTTTGATTGGATTTCAGAAATACTACCCTGAACCTCCGTTATTTTATTTTTAAATTCATCCTTCTTGATTATTATACCTTCCTTTAGTCTTTCCAGGTTTTTAATTTGCTCTTTTTTATTATTAATAAAGACCTTAATCTTATCAAGGTTTTCATGCTCCTTCATGATGAAGTCAAAAACGAGTCCCCAGATAATGTAAACCACAAATCCGGCAAAAATTATCATCCAGAATTCCGCTTGGCCAAGTGCTACTTCCAAGTTATAATCTGGTGAATTTAGAGTTCGATTAAAATCGTAGATTTTCTTTTCAATTTGATACGCAAGCAAACCATCGAACAAAAAAGTTATTATTAATAGAGCGGCGAGTTTTAAATAGTTTACAAAGCCACTTCCTTTTTGCATCATATGTATAACATATCCCAAGCCCATAAAAACAAAAGGAATTGTAATAACTAATAGTCCTTCAAGCCAACTGTCTTCAAAGGCATTATTTAAGGCATCCTTATCAAATATTGCAGCAGTCAAAACATCATTCGTAAATTCCTTGAAAAAAGCGGAATATGAAGCAGATATATAAAATACCAATAGGTAAAGGGTAATAGGTAATAAAACTGCTAAACCAATATAAAATTGAGCTCTTGGTCTTTTGTCTGCTTCAACTCCATACTTTTCAGGAGCATTTTTAACATCAACTATATCATGCCTAACAGATTCAATTTTATTGTTTAAATCAATTTCTTTTTCATCGAAAATGGAAAGGCCTGTCTCCAGCTTTTTTAACTCAGTACGCAACTTTTCCTGCTCTTCTCTATAGGGTTGTTTCAACTTCTCCTGTTCAGCATTTTGTCTGCGACATTGATCTTCGAAACTGCTAAATAAGTTTTGCAAACAGGCCTGTAGCACAATAGGTTTTCCAGACGCTTTTGTAGATGCGGCAAAACCACTTTGATAATAAGTTATTCTAATTTGCTCTCTATCAATATCAGTTTCCATAGAATCGTTTATTTCTACCGGAGCATCTTTAATTCGAAATAGGTTTTTTATAGATTCCATTTTCAGTTATTTAATTCATTTATAAGTGTTTCTTTTTTTACACCGTTTTTAACGCATTCCAGTAAATAAGCAGATAATTGTTCAACATTCTCTTCGAGAAATTCAAACTTCCTGCAGTATTTTCTTAAAGTGCTTTTTTCATCTTCAGTAATTACATTATCTGCTAGAATCATAGTAGCCAGGTCGTACAAGTATTCAATCCTAGTATTTAAATCTTTTGGAATTGTAGATGAATGATCAACTGGATTAAGGAGTAATCTATCTAACTCTTCTCTAGGGACTCCGCGGTCATCAGCAAAGGAATAAAGAGTCTTTAATTCGAGTACATCAAATTGATCATCCGTTAATGCCATTTGGTAAAGCCTTAAAAAGTGGCTTTTTAATTCGGTTGAAATAGCGGTTTTGCTCATGGTAATACAATTAAATTAGTTAAAAAGGAATTCCACTTTTTTAGCATTGACATTCAGACCTATCCACATACGTCTTATTACCACTGCTATTTATATAATAGCAACCTCCTTCGGGCCCAATATGTAGTAGGTTTCCATTATGCGTGCCGCACTCGCTTCTTAAATCATCTGAGGTATCGGATTGTCCATCAGGACTGCACGCAGCCAGTAAGATTAGACAGGGTAGAAGAAAATAGGTGCGAAATTTTTTCATATAAGAGTTTTCTTTCAGAACTAAATTTAACATGCCTGAAATTTAAACTCTTACGGTTTTCCGCAAATCTGAGGATTATTGAAAATTTTAGATAGCTAATCTAAAAACGTACTAAATGATCTGGAGATCCTTAAGCACAGTAATTAAATGGGGATTTGTTTTGGCTTCAAAGAGTTCCCGTAATTCTTTAAGTTTTTTTTCGATGGAACTCTTGCTGTTTGGTGAGATCTTGTAATTCTTAAATACTTGATGAATTTCCTCCTGACTATATCCTTTTGAAACGTATTTTAAAAGTTCTAATTCATAATCAGATAATTCGATGACATTACTTTTTGATAGTATACCTTCTATAGAAGGCGCCAAATACTTATCGTTTATCGTTAATTTTTTAATGGCTGTTTCAAGACTTTTAAAACCATTTCTATCTTTAATAACGTAAGCGTCGGCGATCCCGGAATTCCAAACCCTTTTTACAATATTTGGATGTTCTTCTACTGTATTAATAATGATTTTTAGGTCTGGTATTTCCTTTTTTAAAAGGCTTGCTAATGCTTCACCTGATTCTATTTTTTCATTTCTATGATCAGCCTTAAAGTTTAAATCACAAATTAAAAGATCAAAAGGTTTATTGTCTAAGGCAGCGCGCTTTAATTTGAGATATGCCTCATCACAATACTGAGAATGAGTAATTTTTTCTATTTCTAAATTCTGTAAAACTTCTCTAATTCCTAGGTTTACGAAGTCTTGATCTTCGGCTATAAGTACGTTGTTAAACATTTTAACTGCGAATATTGATTTGACAAGAAAATCCAGATCCTGGTTTTGATTGAAAAGTAATAGAACCGTCTATTAAATGAATACGGTTTTCCATATTTCTAAGCCCCGAGAATTTAGCATTCTTTAAATCAGTTCCCTGACCATTATCCTTATAAAGAATATTAAGATTACCCCCTGAATTCTCAAACCTAAGAGTTAAACGGGTAGCCTTGCTGTGTTTACGGAAATTCACCAGTAATTCCTGGATTACACGATAAATCACAATTTTCTTTTCCTGGTTGTAAAAGTCCCATTCGATATTTTTTAAACCAATAATAAAGACTTTAGTTGAGGACGGAACCGTACTGCTAATCATTCCTTGTAGTTCATCTGAAAAATCCGATCCAGTATGGATTAAATTGTTTTCTTTTGAAATATCACGCGTTCTATGGTATACATTGTCCAGCCTATCTATTAAAGTAGATTCTGTTACAGCTGGATCAGTCATTATTTGAAAAATATCATTAGCCAGCTCATCATGAACTTTTTTAGATAGACGGGCCTCGGTATCATGAATTTCCTTGATCTTATCTCTTTTATGTTTTTGTTGAATTAAATAATATAAGATGAAGGCAGCAAGTAACAAGAAAAATAGAATGACAGAAATGACAATTTTTTGAGTTTTCTCTTTTTCAGCTTCCAATTTGCTGGCCGCAGATTGGTGCTCCAAACTCTCTATTTCTTTTAATTTTTGTTCTTCATCAAATTTAATTTTAGCAAATAGGTTTTTGATCTTGTTTCGAGAAGTATTTATACTATCATTTAGATAAAAATATTCCTGTACATAATCCTCTTTAAGATTTTCTTTATTAAGTTGAATAATTACTTCAAGGGCTTGTAATTTCTCCAAAGGATTACCAAAAGCTTTAGCTGTATTTAGATACTGCTCCACTATCTGTTTGGCTTTAGAAAGATTATGTTCCTGATAAATAGTACTTAAATGTTTGTAACTGCTCAAAAGGCCCTCGATATCATTCGATTTTTTTCTTTGAACTGCAATTCCTTCAAGCTCAGTAATTACATTTTCACCTGTTTTTAAATATTGATTGTAAAAATAATTATCTCTTAGGCTCCAGGTTATTCTAATAGTATCTTGAGCTTTACTTAAAGCTGTTTCAAATACTTCATCAGCCTTTTTAAAGTTTCCTATTCTTCTATAATTAACTCCAATATTATTTAGAATAACGAGACTGTCATGGCGAGATTTCACATATTTCAGGGCTTTTTTATTTTCTTTTATGGATGATTCATAATCATCCAATTTTGAGCTGGTTAAAGCCAGCAGGGTATGAACGCTTGCTAAATAAATTGAATCATCCACAGCTATATAATTAAGAGCATCTGTTGCTGTTTGATGACTTCCGGTAAAATCACCAAGTCTATCCTGCGCATTTGCTAATTCTACCAGTCTTTTACCTGCTTTTACAGAATCATGAATTGATTTGTATAGACTTTGGGATCTATACATATTCTCAAGGACTTGTTCCTGTTTATTTAGATATAAGAAGGTTCTGGCTTTTCGATAATATCCTTTTGCCAAATTAGACGTGTCATTGATTGTTGCAGCCTTATTTATCATCTCGTTAGAATAATATAACGAGCTATCATAAGACCTTTTAAGATCATGGTAATAAATTTGATAATCCAGGATATCATATAATAGCGTATCGCTTGCTGATTTCACCTGGTGGTTGGCAAGAGCCAAAAGGTTAAGCTTTCTATCTATGTCCTTTTCGTTTTTTGCCCTGACGAATAGTTCATAAGCATAATCGTTTCTAAACTTTTGGATATCGACTTTCTCTGCATTGGTACAGCTAACTATGATAACTAAAATAAAAGCAAATAGAGAGGTAGCTTTATTCATGTGACCAATTTATACAAAAAGCAAAAAATAAAGCCACTTTTAAAAGTGGCTTTATTGTCATCGGTACCTATTAATCATCACCAGGTGGATCTGCCGGAGGGTCAATATGCTCATCATCAGAGTCTGCATAATGAGGAGCATTTATATCTTCCTGAGCTTCTGCAAGACTATCATCTGTACAAGCGATGAATGAAATATTTGCAACCACTATTACTAGTGCTAAAATTATTTTTTTCATGATTTAATTTTTAAATGTTTGACATGGGAATACCTTGAGGGCCAAGCCCTTTTTTTACGGTATTCCGTATTATGGAAATCCGTAAACCGGATACCTTTGGGAAGTTGAAAACCAATACGGCAGCGATGAGTTACTTCCCGGTGACCCTGCAGGCCGTATTGATTAATCATAAGTGAAGAATGTTGCGCAGACCGGGTTGCATGCCCAATCGTCATTCAATCACATCGCAAATATTGGCTATGATGCCGGAATTGGCTGAGACAAGTGTGAGACAAGTGTGAGACAAAATTGTCTCTTTGTAAACCTGTTTGTGAATGAGGGGTCTAGGTATTAAATTGTACAACTGTTTGGGAGGCTAAATTTTGTTTTATGAAGGAATTTTTAGAGCAAATCTTTAATAAGGCTGAAAAGGAATCGGGGCTGAAGAGCTTAAGAGGTAGGTGTGAGTATATATCTGAAAGTTTATTGGAGAATTTCAAGTACCAGCTTTCGTATAAATCTCTTGAGCGGTATTATAAAAATGAAAGTAGCCCTAAAGGAGAAACCAAAGACATGTTGGCTAAATATTTAGGATATTCAGATTATAATGAATTTATCTTAAATAAGCATTCAGGTGATAATGAGAAAATAGAAGTCGAGAGCCATAAAGGACTTTATGCGATAAAAGGCTTTAAACAATGGATTTTGGTATCCTTAATACCTTTAATTGGTACAGCTGGATATGTAGGTTTTTTAAATGGAAGTGAAGAATGTATGGTTTGGGTAGAGGATCACTATGAACCTACAAAATGCGAGGGAGAATTGGGAGAGGTGGCCTACAGGTCATTTTTAGTGAAGAATTTTAGGCAAATTGAAGTAAGTGATACAACTACCTTCTTTAAAAACGGGGAAGTACAGGTGTGGTATGATAAATATAAAAATGATCTGTATTATTTTACGGCTCCGGGTATAAACCCGGAAAATGGAAAAACTTTAAAGCCTATAACCAATTATATGATCGATAAATATGTACTTTCTGAAAGCGAAAAATAGTATAGAGAAAGAACCACGATTTTAAATAAGAGACTGGATAAATCTTATGAAACTGTATTTTCCTGGATAAACTCTGAAGTATTTTTCTTAATCATCTGCTGGTATTTGAGGTAAGAATTTCCAAAGCTATTTGAATAATCATAATTACTAAACTGGTATTCTTCATTGACTCCAGTATCTGTATACAGATTAAACTGGCCGTATTTTGTTACGGGAATCTGGTAATTTCCTTTAAAACGTTTATCTCTTGAACCGTTCTTGTTTACTTTAGCCCAGGTATAATCAATAATTTGTGAGTCCTTCGGTACGCTTCCGGTTTCAGTAAATCTTACGTAGCTGGAATGAAGATCAAGCTCTGTAATACCGATGATGGCAAATTTTGAAGGATCGGTATACATTACTATAAAATAGGGATAAAAATAAAGATCGGCCCCATTAGCGTTTTGAAACACCATGGCGTCCAATTTACATTTGATAAAATCTAGCGATTTTGTAGTTAACCGAACCTCACTTCTCTTCACTAAAACTCCTGCTGACGACCTGGTGGTGGCTCTGTCTTGATATTGTTCGCTGGTTACGTCCCAAATTTTGTGTGAGGTACAAAGAGAATTAAAATGCTGCCTTAATTGATCGTAACAATTTTGAAATTCTTCATCAAAATTAATATCAAGATTTACATAGCATTGTTCTATTTCCAACTTTATCCTTTTAATTGCGGCTTTTTGCGAGCTGATATCCTTCCTAATATTACCTGCGATACTTTTTATTATTAGGCCGTATAAAAAAAGGTAACTAAATACCAAATACAGCTTGGTAAGACTTAGCTTAGATTCTACTTTAGCCAAATCCTCTTTAAGTTCCGCTCTTTGTTTTCCAGCCATGATAATAGCATCCTTAATACCCTGCATATCACTACTGGTGATTTCATGAATACTAGAACTTGTGATTTCGGTTTCAGTATACGAAATGGAGTTATGGACAAAATTATTAGTATCAGGCTTAGATTTTAGGCCACCTGATAGTTTTTGTCTTTGGTAAATACCGGTGCCGGGAATCCCTGTATTAAGGTAAGTTCCGTCTTTTCCCAGGGTTACGCTGGCTCCTCGAACTCCAATAGAAGTGCTAATCCCGCTTCTGCTTAGATTTAAATGTACACCGGGAATAATTTTGATTCTTTTCCGATATCTCCAGGCCATGATTTAATTATAAGAATTTAAAGAACTAGGAATTGATAGTTTTTCGTCTCAGCTTTTGAAATTCTTCTTCCGTAATTTCATTTTGCTCTCTTAAAAGTTTTAAGTTTTTAAGTTCTTCAGAGATCGAATGGGCAGAATTCTGTGCGATTTTACTTAGCTTATCGTTTTGTTCATTTTGATTTTTGAGTACTTTATTCTCATAATCATAGGAGTCATTGCTTTTCGATACCAGGGCTATAATTAATCCCAGTAAAGGACTAAGTAATAAGGATAATAAAAATGCAGCCCAAAAACCTATTTTACGATTTGAACCTATAAAGCCTACAACCAAGCTAAAAATTAACCAGAAAATGAATATTTCCATACAGGTTAATTTTTACATCCATTTTTTGCACAGGTAATCCTGGAAGAAGTATCTACCCAATGATCGGGTTTAGTTTTGGTATTAACCCCGCACCCTGTACTTCCTCCTTTTTCTCCTTTATGAACTTCACCTGTAGGTGTGTGTTTAACTGGCATAATAGTAATTTTTAAATATTTACTTGAAAATTAAATAGTTCAAGTATTACTTATTTACGGTTTCCCATAAAAAAAGGTTCTTTTAATCCCCCGGCTTATGCCTGTGGGGTTTTAATTTAGGATGCTTTGGCTTATTATCTGGGGTTACCCTTCTTCTTCGGTCTGGTGTGCCGTCTGGTTTTCTAGGCTTGGGTCCTGGTTTAATGGCGGTAATAGTTTCCATAAAATTGAGGAGAATTAAAATTAATTAATCTAAGTCGTATGACACGGTTTACAACAGTCTTCACAACCATTAGATTGTTTTTAGGTTTTTTTAGCTTACCTTACCGCACTATGGCAGTCCACATGCCATCCTAAATCTTTCCTGTTTTCAAAATTAGGAGGATTAGGACAGTTATTTTTTTCATGTACCTCGTGATCTCCATTAAGCTGGGCGTTTTTATTTACATAATAATATGGCATAATAGTATCTTAAAATGATTTAGAGGCAAGGTACAGACCGTAAGTAGTTTTTATTTACGACATCCCGTAAAGGCAATAATGAAGAGCATCTTACTTTTGTAATAAATAATACCACAAATAAGCTATGGGAGATACAATTGGAGTAATCATGTTATCGTATGATATTAATAAGCTTCATACAAATGTGAAGGATGAAATGCTAAAGCTGGGATATAATGAAAACTGGAGATATGGTAATGGACCTACCTATGAAATGCCTAATACTACCTTATGGCATGATAAAAAAAGTTCTAATCTTGCCATTAATGATTTACAAAGAGTTTGTAATCGTTTGGGAGTAAAATTAGAAAAAGCGGTAGCAGCTTTATCTAAAGAATTTTCAGGAGTTTAAAATCTAATTACAATCACTATTAAAACTCTCCAACTACTATATCCTCTTCGGCCAATTGCACCGCCAGGCTAATCGTATCGAGTTGAGACTTCATCTTGCTTTCCTGTATATCATTCTGTATAACCGATAATGCTTTCTCCCTGGTAACCCCTTCATTGAAACTAGTAACCCAGGTATTAGAAACCTCTTCCATAAGAGACCATTGTTTGTTTATCATTTCCTCAATGAAAATTTCACATTTTTCAATATCATTATTCTTTAGATCTATTGAAATCAAAGCATTTAGTCCCATAGGTGTTCGTTCAGATTATTTTGGAAGGCTAATTTAAATCATCTGGACAAAACCCAAAATTAAATAGCCTTTGTATATACTATAATCTAATTTTTTAATGCAGAAAATATGCTTTATATGCCAAACTAAAGAATCTACCGAAGAATACCAGGACTCTGTATTTGGTAGAAAAATTCAACTTTCGTGAAACCGGGTTGGTATAGTTAGAATCGGTATCATTAACCACGGTAGAAACCTTTACTTTGTAATCCGGTGTAATGTGAGTTTATCTACAATCAAAAGATAGGGATAGAGCGATTATGTTAGAAACGGCATTATCATTAAAAAGACAAAAAGTAACGATTACATTAAATTTTTTTAAAACGTCTATTACTTCGCCTTTAGTAGCTGATGATTTAATTGCAGTTGTTAAAATTCTATAATTTAAGACGGGAATAAGATATTTTAATTTTTAAAATTCTCATATTTAGAACAAATAAATGTGTAAAAACCAACACTTTAGTGTGAAAATTTATGATTATGATTTATGTAGGTTCTAGTTTGATGGAAAGAGATTGTACAATTTGTAAAAAAGAATTTAGTTTCACTCTAGCGATGCTAACGCGCAAAGCTAAATTCAAATGTCCACATTGTGACAGTTTAATATGTTTAAGTTTGGATGCGAATTCACAACATTTCGAGATCCCAATAAAAATCAATGGGGAAATAGGATGGAAAGATTTCAATTCCCGTTTAAATTAAGGCATAAAAAAAGGGCCATGACTGCAATACAGAATTAACCCTTTTTTGTTATCTACATTTCGTTTAAAAATAAATTTAATTCACTTACAGAAATATTATAGAAAAGTTAAACTAAATGATTTAGTTTAAAAACCGCAAAATTTAGTTACTCCGTTTAGGATCATTGCTCCTAAAAAACCAACAACAATAGTCAATACTACCGGATTAATCGAGCCAATTCCTAATGCACCAATTAAAGCCAATAGTGCTACTTCTAAGATTTTTTTCAGTTCAGCCTCTTCATCGATGAGACCTTGAATTTTATCGGCAATCCCGCAAAGGGCCTTTTTAACTCCTTTTGCAATCTTCTTCCTGCTTAACCAACTTAAAAAGCGTTTGAACGGGTTCCAGGCGCCGTACATCGTTTTCATCCTGGAATCACTAGTCATTAATAATATTTGATCATCAAGTTCGGGTGAGTCGTCTAAATCTTCTTTATCGATCTCCCAATTAATATTACTTTCCATGTATCCAATGGGATCTTTTAGTGTTAGAACTGTTTGAAGTTGTTTTTCTAACTCATCAATGTCAAAATGCTGTTTGATTTCTTCTAGTGCTGCCATAGCTAATAGGTTTAATTGTTATTGTTTGAAAATTAGAGAATTTTTTGAGCGGAATAAATACCCGTTAGAGGGTATATTTTAAAAATATAACTGACAGCTTGAACAATGATTTTGTGTGATACTTCTATGGCTGAGAGATATGGATCAAATTTTTTCGGTTTTCATTTAACCTAATCACTCGACTTAGGTTGAATGTCTTTATATCTATTTTATAAATACATTTTCTTGATGCCAACTTAAAGACTCAACTGAAGGAAACCAGGATTCTTTATTTGGTAGAAAAATTTCTTTTTTATTGAACTGGGTTAAGGTAAAGTTAGAATCGATATCATTAACAACGGTAGATACCTTTACTTTATAATCTGCTGTAATATAAATTAATCCACGATCAAAAGCTCGGTGCAGGGTAGGGGACAGCGCAATCCCGTTAGAAACGGTATCATCATTAGAAAGACTAAAAGGATGGATATGGCAGGCATCGATCATTTGTATATTTGGAGGCCCCATAATCCGCATCCCTGAGATGCAACATCGATGATCGTAAATTTTTGGGATACTACGCTTAAACAAACCACCTCGTATAAATATTTCCTCCTGGTAACTACTTTCGTCCAGTTGAGATTTGAGCGACAGTAAGCGTTCCTTGTATTCCCTTGAGGACTCGTTTTGAATCTGGTACTCCAGTAAAGATTCCTCGGCAGAATTCGTATCGTTCCTATAATACCTACGGGATTCGTAAAAATAATTCTCCAGTAATTGTTCCTCTAAAACCTGGCAGCTTTCCGGTTGCTGTAATAAATAAAATAAATCCAGATCTATAATAGCAAAAGCAACGGTTTCCTTTAAGTTTTTAAAACTCCTAATACTTCCGGAACGGGTTATTCCTATTTCCATTCCCGGTTTTGCTATTAACTGCCAGAAGGGCTCGGAGCGCATGTGGAAAAATGGAAGTGCAAAATTCTCGGTGTGACCCGTATCTACGAGTTGTGGCCAGATCTCGCGAAAGTTTAAAAGTAATTCGGGGGTAATAAAGATCCGGTTATTTAGTATTTGCTTTTTTCGTATTCCCTTTATAATTGCTAGAAGCATTAATGGTTTGTGTGGTGCTTTGCCTAAATCACCGCTTACGCCCCGCTTTAGGTTTTTAAAATAAGAGCAATATTTTATAACATTTTCTTCTAGCATATATTAAAATAAACTTCGAGTTCTTCAAGTAAACATAATATATGCGCTATGCCTTGTTTTCTACCGCCCCGTTGAACTAATAAACTTTAATATTCAAATAGACTCAAAAATCTTTTTGCCAATCCAGTTCTTTGAGGTGAAGTATTATTATCAATCTCATCAATAGAATTTTGATACGCCGTCAAAAACTTTAAAAATTCCTTTTTGAGTTCTTTATTTATATCTCTCATATTTTTATATGAGGAAACATTAATTTGGCTAATTAAGTATGGAATTAATTTATCGCTAATTTCGATCCCAAGTTCAGATCTCACTTTTTTACCTATACTTTTAGCTCTAAATTCTATATATTTTCTTTTATCAACGTCGCTTAATAATGTGAAAATACATTTATAATCAAATCTTGATCGCAGCTCAGGAGATATTCTTTTTTGAAAATCTGATTTGGGTATATTTGATGTAAAAACGATGATAAATCCATTAATATCCATTTCTTCTCCTAATGAACTTGTCATTTTCCCACTTTCCAATACTTCAAGAAAGTAATTAAATAAGGCTGAATTAGACTTTTCGAATTCATCTATTAGTAAAACCCCAACGTCTGTTTCCCGAACTTTCATAAAAATCTCCCCATCTTCACTTCCAATGTAACCTCTTGCTGATCCTATTAAAGAACTCAGGGAAAACTCATTACTGTAATTACCAAAATTAATCTTTGCTAGTTTTTTATTTCCTTGTAGACAATCAAATATTGTTCTGGCTACTTCAGTTTTACCGACCCCTGATTCACCCATTAGAAATAGAGATAGGATTTTGTGTTCTTTTAATTTATTAAAAACACGAAACGTTCTTACTTGTTCTTCAAAGTCATCCTTAAATTTTGCATGACCATATAAACGTTTTCTAAATTTCTCAAAAAAGATTTCTAATTCTGATTCATCAAGATCAATTATTTTTCTATGTCTTTTTGTAATCAGATTTTCATCCTCTGTATCAACTGTAATTTTTCTTTCTTTATCTGTAAAGGAAGCACGATTTATATTCTCAAACCGATCAATAATAAATCTTAATTCGTATTCTAATTTTTCTTGCTTTGCTTTGTCGCAAATTAAGATTGTTTCAGGTTTAAATTGATATATGATTCGTTCTGAGACTGATTGTATAGTTGTATACTCTGTTAGTGCAGATAAATCAACGATGAGTGTTTCAGGATAGAGTTCGCTTATTAATGAAAGATTGTGAATAAATTTGGTAATACTTATAATTGAATAGCCTTCTAATGATTTTGAGTCTTTATAATCATAGTAGTCTTCCTTTTCATAAAATAATAGGACTCTTTCCATTATTCCTGCTTTAAATTCACATTTTGAATAATTGCTAATAAATCTATGTAGTGATATTCAGTTTCATCACCAGAACTTTTAAAATTAATTGTATGATTTACAGGTTTTGATTCATAATGACTTTCTTGAATTTCTTGGTCATTTTTTTTAGCAGGAAAAGCATTTTGTAGTTCTCCTAATTCTTGAAAATATTGAAAGGAATTTCTTAAATCATCCACTTTTATTTTTCCTTTATACAAGCCAATAATTGATACTTTACCAACAAATAGATCATCAACACTATATGAACTTTCGAATTCACTCTCAAAAGTCAGTGGAATTTTAAATAAAATGTTTTCTTCGGTTTTAAAGTTCCCTTTTATTTTATAGGCGTAATCTTTGAACATGGAGTTAAAAAGATTATTCATATCAAATCCGTTCGTGCCAGGTGCAACCAAATCTTTCAATGCGCCACTATTGATGAATTTTACAATTCTTAATTCATCTTCATTTTCTAAGTTTAATTCTACATTATCAATTCTTAATAATTCTCCTTCTTCAATTGAACTGAAGTTTTTTACTAATTTGGCTTTTTCAATTATATCACTTAAAATGACCGATTTGGTTGTTTTGATTTCGAAGGTCTCAAAAACTTTTTTTGATCCTGAACCTTTCAACTCCCCAGAGGCGTCAGCTTCTCCTAGATTGAACCAACCCATAAAATTGAAACCAAGTCTAGTTTTCATTGAAGCCAAACCTTCTCCTGAAACATCTTTTGTTACTTCTTTATTCAAAGAAATAACATTGCTTAGCATCATTTTTATTTCATAAACTTTCGGAAAGTTTATATAGTAAATGTTGAATATCATATTAATAGATTAGTGTTCGGGATAAATAACTAAATTATTCAAATTGAATAATTTCAATTAACTGTATATAAATAAGTTATTCAAAAATAGTTAACATTAGAAGAGGAATTCTTCTAGCGGGGTTGTAGATAACGGTTACGGTTCGTATGATAGATTTCTCGAAGTAATTTAGCCCGCGGAGTTATCGGGTTATGGTGTTGTTGTTTGGAGTTCTAAGTTATCGATTTTCTTCAAATACCGCATATTGGCCGTTAACAGATGTTGTGTGCTGTGTGAAGATTACAGCTGAACCTCTAAAAAAGCTCTTTTTATTACACCATTTTTTTCCAAATGATGAACTGTTACTTTTATTTTGCCTTTTGCACGATAAAATATTCTGGAATGAATAAGTTTGACATAACCAACATATTCTCCATCCTTAAATAATTTAACGGCAAATTTATCTTGAGGATTCTCTGGTTCTAATTTATAATCTAAAATATCGCCAACTGATAATTGATCAGAAGGAATTTTAGATTTTGTTAGACCCGCAATTTCGGTTACAAATGTTAAGCCCTTTCTAGGGTTAAAATCTGCTAGAAACTCAAAGTTATCTGTAGGTAATATGCCTTGAGTATGTGCGAGCATATAATATTGATCTGTTTTTTTTGAAGGATCTATACGCCAGAATTTGAAAAAGTCCGAAAGATCATTTCTTTCTGATTTGACAATGCGCTGAGATAGTATCTCAAGAACATTTTTTGTATAAGTTCTACTAATATCTGGAAACCCAGTGTATGGAATAAAGCCTTGTTTTTCAGCTGCTTCAATTCCTTTTGGTATATATTCAAATCGAGTTCCATCTAAAGAATTTCTTTTAACAACGCCTACAGGAATTCTCCTAGATCCTGGACCTTTACGCCATATTAGATAGATGTTTCCGATTCTACTCATTTATACTTCTCTTACTTTTTCAAGTCGCAAAGGTATCAATTTTAACATCAACTTTTTTCTGTTATTGGACAATTTAAATTTACTTAACTCTTTTGGTAAATTTGAATCAATCTTCAAAATTAGATTTTCTAGTTTCTCATAGGAATATTTATCACTTAATTTTTGATCAATGTCTGAATAAAGGGAACTAAATTCATTTTTTAATTGCTTCAATAGGTCGAAATGTTTTGGTTTTGCCGGTCCTTCTTCCCACCTTACTTCAGCTTTGCCACGTAACACGTATTTTTCAATCATTATTTGATTAGCTAACATTTTTTCTATTTTCTCATTTTCTAATTCCCTTCCTAAGCAACAGCCACTATCGTAAATTGGTGAAAAAGATGTGTTTATAATCGAACTTTGAGTCCTAAGAATGTTCTTGTTCATACTGGTGCTCCTTAACTCATCATCTGAACTAATTTCCTGTGTTGCTCTTGCTAGAACTCTTTTTATTCTTAGACCAATTTTTTTAATAACGTTTTTGTCGTCTTGTATTTTTTGGTTGATTTCTTCGAAGGTTTTTTTGAAGTCTGATATAAATCCCCAGTTTTCCTGATGTCTATCAGAATTCCCAATTATTGCATCAAAAACCAACATTTCAACAAATTTTTTTTCGGAATCGGAAAGCTCAAAAGATTGTAAGGTCTGCCTAATGAAATTGAATGTGTATCTAGATTCATCATCTGATGGAATATAACTTGGATCGAAACCTCTCAAATATTCAACTCCCTCAGAAAGTTTATTTTCCGTATGGACAATCATTGATTTCGATATACAACCTATTTGCTGTTCATCGTTTATATCGAATGCGATGTTATAATCTAATAAATCAAATCCCAACCATTGACCAACTTTAGATGAAATTATTTCGCTCCAAAATTCGTTCGGGTATTTAAATGTTCCGTTTTTTAATTTTTTGGATCCCTTGAAGAAATATTCTTGATCATTTTGTAAATCTATATATATCTTTTTGGCTCTTGTACCACCTGTACTTGAATAAGGCTTTTTATTCCAATTACTTATATCTGTAAAAGAAGGTATATAATGTTCCATTAAGATTTACTTTCGGATTGTAAACTTAATTTAAAATTAATGAGTCGGGAAATTAAGTTGAATTTTTAATAAGCATTGCACATAACTCGTTATTTTACCTATTAAATTTTCTATATCAATTTAATAATACGGATAATGCGAATGTGGACTAAATTAATAATCATAATTTATTCAATTACGGTTTACAATAAAAATTTTTAAGTTATGTAGCTCAGATAAGATGTATAATGAAAAATCACACATACGAATTCAAACTACCTCTAAACCCTGAACAAGACGATATGGCTTTAACAAAAAGAGAATTTATAACCAGCCGGGAGGAGGGAGGTAGCCGGTTTGCCTTATATTCACTTTATAGGTTTTTCGTAGAAATGGAGTATAATGTTAAGAACAATAAAATCGTTGGAAAAGGAAGATTTGTAGATGGAGAGCTATTAGACAAATATAGAAATGAGAATTAGTAATCAACTATCAAGTCTAGATCCATACTCTTTTTCAAATTCTTTAAATAGTTGAGCTAAGGAAATTTTTTCGAATAAACATATACTCAGAATAGTTGAAAAGGGTATGTCATAACCTTCTGATTCTTTAATTTTGCTTATAGTAGAAGAAGATAAACCACACTTTATGGCATACTGATTTTGGGAAATTTCTTGCCCATTTTCATCTCTGAATTTTCGAAGAAACTTGTCAGAAATAAAATTGCAGAGATCACGGTAGATCGCAATATTCAACTTGTCTTTATTTTTATTGGCGCCTGACATTTGTAGTTTCACCAAATCAAAATAAAATTGACAAATTTACTGTTCGCGATGGCGAACGATTAAGAAATTTTATTTACATTTGAATAATATTGAATAAATTGCGATTCTTCTTAAAATATTAGAAGCATTCGCTTAGAGTCTCGCCAATTAAAACTGGTAATTTTTTGCAACGAGATGATAAGTATGAATGCTCACGACCCGGGGCGTGGGCTTACTTATTGTTGCACGGTATACCAGTACCTTATTGGCATAAGTTGAGTTTCGCGCCCATTTTTTATGCGTTTACTTTTCTTCTCAAAGCCTTTGTTTCTTCACATTGGAGGTCGCTTTAAATAGTTTATCCCTACATATTAACCAGGCCAAAGCGGCCGGCACTAGTTTAAGTGTAATCATTAATTCCTGTTTGCGGGAACAGGATAATTGATATAACAATCCCGTGGGATGCCGGTACAATCCCTACCGTACCGGGAGTTGGGTGGGAAGCCTCATGCAGTGCTTAAGAGCTCATTTGGCTGGGTATAATGGTAGGACAAGGATGCCTTTTTTGCTCCAATTATTAATAGTTTGTTTTAGTCAACAAAAAAATCGCTTATGCTAAAAAGAAAGATGAACACTCGTTTTGACGGGTAGAAGCAACAAAGCCTTCCCTTGAGATTGGCGTCTGGTAGGGAAGGCCTAAGCTTTAATAAAACTAATGTTTCATTTAACTCATGTAAAATTATGAAAAATTTTTACAGGAGGGGCATGTTAATTATCATGTTCCTACTGGCTATGGGCTTATTGGTGATCTTCGCCATATCCCAGGCCCAGGCAGCAACGCCTAAAACTTATCCCTTCCTATTACAAAAAGAAATTTCGGGAACTGTAAGCGACCAGGACGGCGAGCCATTGTTAGGCGTTACCGTACTGGTGAAGAACCGGCAGTACGGTACAACCACGAATGACCTTGGAGAATTTATTATAAATGCGTCTCCGGGTGATACCCTGGTTTTCTCATCTATCGGCTATAAAACCCAGGAAATACCGATAGATGGGAATAGCCAGTTACGTGTATTGTTAGAAGAAGATATAGCCTTCCTAAACGAGATACAATTGAATGGGGGATATTACAGCGTGACAGAACGGGAGCGAACAGGTAATATATCCAGGGTTACAGCCGAAGAAATAGAAAATCAACCGGTGCTAAACCCGCTTGCCGCCATCCAGGGAAGAATGCCCGGGGTAGAAGTAACTCAGGCCACCGGGGTCCCGGGTGGCGGCTTTGATATTAAAATAAGGGGAACCAACAGTTTACGAGCAGATGGGAATGCTCCTTTATTTATCATAGACGGGGTCCCTTACCCAACCAACCCAACGACTGACGACCGGGTTGGAAAGGCCAGCTTGCAAACCAGTCCGTTAGCCAATATTGATATTTCTACAATTTCCAGTATCGAGGTGTTAAAAGATGCTGATGCTACGGCGATATATGGTTCCCGGGGTGCGAATGGGGTGGTATTAATTACGACTAAATCAGCAAAATCTGGTGAGGCCAATTATCGCATTAACCTTCAACGAGGAGTTGGTCAGGTTGCCAATAGGATAGACCTTCTAAATACGGAGCAATACCTGGCATTGAGGAGAGAAGCCTATGAGAATTCTGGAACAGAACCATCTGCCGCCGGTGCTCCGGACCTCTTAACCTGGGACCAGGAACGAGAAACGGACTGGCAGGAAGAGTTATTTGGTGGTACAGCAGAATTTACGAATATTCAATCGAGCCTTAGCGGCGGAAACAATCAAACTACCTATAGGGCCGGAGTTGGATTTAGAGAAGATGAAACGGTTTTTCCCGGAGATTTCAAGAATCGGCTCTTTTCAGGAAATATCAACCTTGATCATAGATCTAAAAACAACAAGTTTTCAGCCAATTTTGCGGGTAACTACAGTGTAAACCGTAACGAGCTACCTAAAGCAGATCTTACCCTGGCAGTCTTGACTCTTGCTCCCAACGCCCCAGCCTTATTTAATCCTGACGGAAGTTTGAACTGGGAGAATTCTACTTTTTCCAATCCCCTGGCTTCTTTAGAAGAACGATACCGTGGAGAAACCAATAACCTGGTGAGCAGTGCTAACCTGGGTTACAGAATCTTGCCTGGCTTAAAAATAAGTTCCAGGTTTGGATATACTCATATAAATACCCGGGAAGACCAGTATACACCACAGTCTGCTTTCGATCCTGCCGTATCATTTAATAGAAGGGAATCATCTAATAACCATTCCAGGTTGGAAACCTGGATTGTAGAGCCGCAATTAGACTTTAATAAGAAATGGGGTGATTTTGATGTGTCTGCTCTTGTAGGTGCCACCGTACAGGAAACAACAAATGAGAGGCAGGTTTTAAGGGCTACGGGTTTCAATAGTGATGAACTTCTTGAGAATATCCAGGCTGCGGGTAATACCCAAATATTATTCTCTGGTAATACCGAGTATAAGTACCGCGCGTTATATGGAAGGTTTCATACAGATTATAAAGATAAATACCTATTAAACCTTACCGGGAGACGTGACGGGTCCAGTAGGTTTGGCCCCGGCAGGGAATATGCCTCTTTCGGTGCAGTGGGAGCCGGATGGATTTTCTCTGCAGAGGATTTTATTGCGAAAAATCTCCCGTTTCTAAGTTTTGGGAAGCTTCGATTTAGCTATGGAACCACCGGTAGTGACCAAATTGGAGATTACCAGTTTCTTGATCTTTGGTCTGCAACTTCGGTAAGTTACCAGGGAAGCCCGGGATTATATCCTACACGCCTGGTAAACCGTGATTTTGGATGGGAAACTAATAGGAAGTTGGAGGGTGGCTTGGAATTAGGTCTATTCGATGATGCCGTTTATTTGAGCGCCAGTTATTACCGCAACCGGTCTTCAAATCAGCTAATAGGATTACCCTTACCGGGAACTACGGGCTTTACGAGCATCCAGTATAATTTTCCGGCACTAGTAGAAAATAAAGGCTGGGAACTTGCCTTATCTATTCAAAATATAAAAGGTGAGGATTTTAGTTGGGCTACTAATTTTAATATAACTATTCCAAAGAATACCCTACTGGAGTTTGATAATATTGAGAATTCTCCATACAGCACAACCTACACTGTTGGTGAGTCCTTATCGATCCAAAAGGGATATTTGTTAAACGGGGTAAATCCTGATACAGGAGTCTATGAATTTGAAGATTTAAACGAGGACGGTTTTATAGGCTTTCCGGATGATATTGTAGATCTGGTAGATCTAGACCCTGAATTTTACGGAGGCTTTCAGAATAGCCTAAATTTTAAAGGCTTTGCTTTAGACTTTTTGTTCCAGTTCGTAAAGCAGCAGGGCAGGACCTACTACCAGACCTTCGGTTTGCCTGGGTTACCCAATAACCAGCCTTTAGAATTATTAGACCGTTGGCAGGCACCGGGAGATAATGCTACTTTCCAGAAGGCTGAAAGTGGATTTGGATCCCCTTATTTTGCTTTTCAGCAACTTTTAAGTAGTTCTTTAACCTATACAGATGCTTCGTATGTACGTCTAAAGAATCTATCTCTCTCCTATAATTTGCCGGAGTTTGCCGGAATAAACAGTCGAATCTATTTCCAGGGGCAAAATCTTTTCACAGTTACCAATTATAA
This sequence comes from Christiangramia bathymodioli, assembly GCA_009735695.1. Taxonomy (GTDB): domain Bacteria; phylum Bacteroidota; class Bacteroidia; order Flavobacteriales; family Flavobacteriaceae; genus Christiangramia; species Christiangramia bathymodioli. The sequence goes on along the minus strand of SRSL01000003.1, from coordinate 758,286 downwards.
AGGTTTAGATCCTGAAAATGCCGGTTCCAACCTTATTCCGCCATTACGGTTCCTAAGTCTGGGACTGGATATTAATTTTTAAATCAATTGATATGATCAACAAAAATATTCTAATAAGAATTCGCCGACACACTTTTCTTAAGGTTGTGACCGGTATTTATCTCTTTATCACATTTGGATGTGAAACCATAGAGGTAGAGGAACCTAATTTCCAATTAACCAGTACTACTGTTTTTGAAGAGGACGAGACCGCAGAAGCTGCGGTACTGGGTATTTATAGTAATATGATGTCTTCTGAAGGTTTCGTGAGCGGAAGTTTTCAGAGTCTAACTACCGTAACTGGTCTGGCAGCAGACGACCTGGTGGATTATAGTTTTAATCCACCTCAAAGGCAGTTTTTCGAAAATGCGCTGGTGCCAACAAATACCATTTTAGAGTTCAATCTTTGGAATGAAGCTTACCGGTACATCTACCATGCAAATGCAATCCTTGAAGGAATTGAGCAATCTTCGAGTCTCACCCCGGAAGTAGCCAAACGTTTGGATGGAGAGACAAGGTTTATACGCGCTTTTTGTTACTTCCACCTGGTTAACCTGTTTGGTGAGATTCCTTTAACGACGGACACCGACTATGAAGTGAATTCAAGTATTGAAGCTTCTCCTATAGAGGATGCATACCAGTTAATCCGGGAAGATCTCAATGCAGCAATAGAAAGTCTACCAGAAGATTATTCTTTTGCGGGAGGCGAAAGAATTCGTCCTAATAAATGGGCTGCTTATGCTTTTTTAGCCAGGATAGAATTATATCGCCAAAACTATAACTCAGCAGAGCTTCACGCTTCCCAGGTTATAGATCAGTCCTTATATTCCTTACCGGAAGATCTCAATGCCGTTTTCCTGGCGAACAGCATGGAAGCCATTCTGCAATTCCGGCCAATACTTAGGAATTTCAACACAAAGGAAGGAAGGATGTTCATCCTGAATTTCAATCCTTTTCATGTGAGTTTAAGGCCTGGTCTTGTGGAATCTTTTGAGGCCGAAGATCTTCGTCGAAGCCAGTGGGTTGGTAGTCTTACGACCGATCAAACCTATTATTATCCTTTTAAATACAAAGTTCGATTTTCTCCAACCCTTACGGAATATTCGATGGTATTTCGCTTAGCCGAGCAGTATTTAATAAGGGCTGAAGCTAGAGCCATGCAGGGGGATATTACAGGTGGCTTACAGGATCTTAACACCATACGGTCCCGGGCTGGTTTATCACCCCTTGAGATATCGGACGCTGGGGAATTGCTTGATGCTATCCTTCTTGAACGAAGGCATGAATTATTCACAGAACGAGCTCATCGTTGGTATGATTTAAAAAGAACCGAGCGAGCAACTGAGGTGCTGGAGCCCCTAAAAGAGCAATGGCACGAAACAGATATGCTATTCCCAATTCCACAAAACGAAATAAGAAAGAATTCAAACCTAGAGCAGAATGCGGGATATTAGTTTATTTATAAATGTAGAAAAGTTCTTTAGGTATATAAAACTTACCTATTCTATAATCCTTTTGTTTTTCCTGGTTCCGAATATTCGGGGCCAGGATTCCCTACCATTGAAGCCTGATCGTTTCTATAGTATCCATACAACAGAAGGGACCTTTATGGATATAGACGTATCGCCCAGGGATAATAGTATTGTCTTTAACTTGCTTGGTAAGCTATTTTTAATGGATGCTGAGGGCGGTAATCCCCAGCAGCTTACTTTCGGAATGCAATGGGATTCTCATCCTGTATTTTCTCCTGACGGAAGTAAGATTGCATTTATATCCGACAGGTCGGGCGCGGATAATTTGTATGTAATGGATATTGACGGAAAAAATGTTAAACCAATAACCAATCATTATCAATACCATAGTAAATCCAGTGTGGAATGGTTGCCTTCGGGAAATGCCTTAAGAGATTCTGATTCCATATATAATTTAAAGGGGGACTTTTCTCGTAAAACCCGTGGCTGGACTAAGGGTAGTATTTTGGATGACAGGGGTTACGTGATTTATGATGATTACCTCAGATCCTTTGACCTGGAAACCAATAGCATTGATACGATAATGCGTTTAAATGGGAACAAATTTACACAAGCCGTTATTTCCAGCGATGGAAAATATTTGGCTTTTGTGAATCTAAGCACTCGAAGAGGAATGAGTAATTCAAAATATGTAATCCAAAATTACTTGAATGTGTATGATCTAAAGGGTAAAACTCTATTATTCAAAAAGGTAATAGGGCAACACTTAGAATTCATACCGAGGTTTAGTTTTGATAAAAATAATGAGAATATAATCATTGGTTACGGTGGGAAAATTCACCGAATAAATGTTAAAAGTCATCAGGATACCATAATACCTTTTGCAGCGAATATACAAGTGGAAGCAGCGCCTTTAGTTTATAATCAAAATAGGTTATCCACAGATAGTTTGGAATTGAGGTACATGCGTTATCCTCAATTGAATAATAGCAAAAGGAAGCTCTATTTTTCAACACAGGCAAGGATCTATGAGTATGACTTTGAATCAGGAAAAAGCATGCAATTGATAGATGCAGATCATGGACAGTTTTTTCCGAAGTTAATTAAGAATGGAGAGGATATCATTTATTCTTCCTGGGATAATAATGAAAAAGGTTTTATCTGGTCCTATAACATTAGAAAAAAGAAGCTGGATACGATTTTAAATGAACCTGGCCTATACAAACGCATTGATGTAAGTGAAGATGGAAAATATGTTGCTTTTATTGAAGGTGCTCGTAATTATCAAAGGAACATGGAAAGTTTCACTGATGGCACTTTAAAAGTCCTGGACAGGGAGGAGGGAAAAATAATAATGCCCTTAACTGATCAAATCCCTTTTGAGAATCGTTTGACAATGGATGGGGAATGGATATTTCATATAGTTAAAGTTCCTGGAGGGAAACAACTTGTCAAAACCAATTTTAAAGAACCCTCGGAGAGTAGAATAATAGCCAAGTTTGAAATTGTGGAACATGGTATTGTTTCTAAGAATTTAAAATACATGGCTTATCTACGTAAAAATATGCTCTTTTTGACCCAGCTACAGGATAAAACTTTACCTGTAACCTCGACTGATAGCAATAGTATAAAGGTTTCCAACCTTGGAGTGTTGGATTATTCTTTTGATCCAGGTTCTGGAGATTTATTGTGGTTTAATGGAAACTATTTATTCCGTATTCATCCGAAAATGATACTTGATCATTGTGGTTCGGGCCAATGCACGGAGAAGTTTTTAAATGATCATGCTGTAAAAATCAGTATAAAAAAAGCTATCCAAACGAATTCAAGGGTTTTGGCGCTGGAAGGCGCCAGGCTTATCACCATGCAAGGACCAGAGATTATAGAAGATGGTACCGTTATTATTGAAAACGGAAGGATCAAAGAAATTGGGAACTCAGATAGTATTCAAATTCCAAAGAGCGCAAAACGGATTGATTTTTCTGGTAAAACAATTATTCCTGGTTTGATCGACTTACATGCTCACCACGATGCTCCGCCAGATGTACTTGTAGATCAATACTCTAAATTGCTCATGGACCTCGCGTTCGGTATTACCACTATAAGGGACCCGGCAAGCAATCCTCAAATGCAGGCTTACTCAGAAATGGCACAAACGGGAAGATTAAAGTCCTCCCGGTTGATTCCATTCTTTGCATTGGGTCATCCTCATTTTGAAATAAAAGATTATCAAGATGCTTTATCCTGGGTTAAAAGAGAAAAGCAAAGAGGAGCTATCTTCATCAAAATTCATGATAGTTGGCCAAGAAAGATTAGGCAATGGTTAATCAAGGCCGCCAGGAATGAGAACCTTAATATTACCGCTCACGCCGACTTTTCAAGCTACGTTACAAGCCTAGATGCTTCGGCATTTTTTGATGGTTTAACGGGAGTTGAACATGCTATTAAAATAGGCGAAATGTATGAAGATTTAATTCAATTAATAGCAAAAAGCCAGACCTGGTATACAGTTGCGGGTATTTCTGAGTTTGATAATAATTATAGATTCAAGAAATTTTTTAAATCGGGAACTAAGGATGTTGAAATATTTGAAGAATGGAATAAAGGGGAAACTTTAAAGAAATTTATTAATAACAAGGATAAAATTTCTGGAGAAGATTCCAAAGCTGCTTTATATTTAGGAAGTTCAGTAGTCTTATCGAAAAGTGGAGGCAATATAGGGATTGGTTCACATACGGACACTCCTGGTCTGCCTTACCATTGGGAAATATGGCAGCATGAGGAACACGGCCTTAGCAGGCACAGAGTATTGGAACTTGCCACCTTAGGCGGGGCAATTGCCATGGGCTTGCAACACGACCTAGGGTCGCTTGAGAGAGGAAAGATTGCAGACCTGGTTGTGCTTAACGGCAATCCGCTAGAAAATATTGAGCATACAGCTAATGTCCACACCGTTATAAAAAATGGAAATCTATATGAATCGCATGGCTTATTTGAAGAATATTTTATCAAGATGGAACAGCAAAAACAAAATTCTAATAGCCATGGAAAATAACCAGGTTCTTGTCGAAAATAGCCATAAGTTTATCTTTGTGAATTGTATATTCAACGGGGCGCTTTCGATTTATTTTGGGAAAGTAAAAACTATGTAAATATGTTCCTTTTTTTAGATCATATACATCTATAGTTACCTGTTGCTGAAATTTCTTAAGGCTTTGATTGTTACTTTTTATCATTGATTCTATGTAAAGCTTACCATGATTTATAAAAAGATTCTTATTTACTCGAAGGGGAGGGCCTGAAATCGTGAGTGTATTATCCAAGGTCGAAATATCTATTTGAGCAGTCGAAATAGTATCTATAGTTTTTCCTGCATACTGGAGTTTTAAGGTATTATCAAAAACGAGGAATTCATTCCTATAATAAAGAAGATAGATGAGGTCATTATTTTTGTGAAAAAGCCGCCCATCCGTATCAAAGATACCATCTTGTTGTTTTTTAGGATGGTATATGTCGGAGGCCTTGCCTATCGAGTTAATAACAGCTAGCATATTTTGTTGCTTGTCCATATCGTAGGTTCTGAATGCTATAGTATTCGAATCTATTTGGATATAATTATCAAATCTCCATTCGAGTTCATTGGTCTCGTTTATATTCTTGTTTATAAGGTTACCTTTAATAAATATACCGTTGGAACCATCTACAAAATATGTATGGGGATATTGAATTGCTAATTTTAGCTTATCAGGGTCAAGGTTTGGAAATTGTCTCCGGTCGATATTGAAGTTTAGGTGAATTGTATCTTTTGTTTTTAGATTATACCTAAGGATATGAGCCGGTGCGCTTTTATGTCCCAGGAATATGGAGTTGTCATGAGCTCCGGTGAAGTAGTATCCAGTGTAACCTAAAGGTATAGTATCCTTGATCAGGAATTCAGGGGATTCAAAGTTTCGATTAAATCCCATGGGTGTTGAAAGTCGATTATAAAATGGTATATAGACTCCTATGATGGTAAGAACCGCTAGGAATAATACAAAAAGAATCAAAAGTATTTTAAAAGTACTTGTCATAGTGTTTGAAAAAAAGGCAGCCCTAATGGGCTGCCTTATCAATTTTACTCTACAGGGTCCCTGTATAGAATATCTGCACAGCCACTATCATAGAGCTGAGTCATCTGCCCGTTAATGTTTACGGTACAAAGTTGCGGTCCTTCAATCGGATTACAATCCACGGTGCTAAATGCCTGGCAATTTGCCGGGTTGTTTGGTAATTTGTAATAGCCGATTTGCACTGGTTCTGAAGAATGCGTTAGCATGGCTTGATCGACCATTGCTTTTGATTCTTCAGCTTGGTTCATAAGGGCCCCACCAATCGCTAAAGCGATAGCGATAATTGGTGTGATTATTTTCATTTTTTTCATAATCTTAAAATTTAATGATGCTTACTCTTTACAGGATTTTCAGCTTCTCCTACTCATTGCGCAATAAGATTTGTTCTATATTCTGAAACTTTTGAATGGGGTAGTAGATAATAGCAGCAATGGCTAATAGTATAAATAGGCCATTGAAAATGAGATGCTCGGTCCATCCCAGGCTTTCTATAACACCGCCGCAAGAACAGGGAATGTAACCTGTAAAATTTAATATGATATAGATATATGCGGTGAAGAGGGTCATGAAGAAAAGGAAACTTAAAAGAGAAATAAATCGAGTCTTCTTCCAAATGAGACCGAGGCTAATTAAGATTTCCGAAACGGGAATTACAAGAGCGACCATTTTATGATAATCACTTAAAAGGGGAGATTTCTGTAATTCTAATTGAAAATTTTCGAGGTCCATGAGTTTGCTGATCGCGGTATAAAGGAATAGCACTATGAATAGAAAGCAGCAAACCTCTATGAATCTATTTCTGGAATGAGAGCTTAACGATTTCATTGCAATTAATTTGAAGTAAATGTCTCCAAATCAATTTGCTTTTAGGGTTGTACCCTTTATCAATGCAGGTATTATTCAGGTCTTCTTTGTACATCGGTAGGGCGATATCCGAACTTTTCCTTGAAGGATCGGGAGAAATGTGCAGCACTTACAAAGCCACACTCACGGGCGATGGTACTAACGGGTTTTTCAGTTTGGGTAAGAAGTAGGTGTGCTTTTTCAAAACGTTTTTCCTGGAGGAATTTATAAATACTCGTATTGTAATAGTGCTTAAAGCCTTTCTTTAGTTTGCTTTCACTGGCATTAAATTTTTCTGCTAAGGCTTTCATGCCAGGGAATTTTTGATCCAGGTTTTGAATGAGGTGCTTTTTTAAACTTTCAATCATTTCCCTATTTTCCTGCAGCAACAACGAACGATTCCTGGATGGATATTTTGTTCGATTTGTATCAATACCTTTTCTGTAATCTTCCAATTTATCATTCTTATATTCTAATTTATAGGCATTAATGAGAATCAATGAATTATTATCTGACGGATCCACATTTTCCAGTATTGCGGTTGTCTTAAGAATTAAACCTTTACTAGTAATAAAATCGAGATCTAATTTTTTAGTTGGTCTTTTCCACGAATGACGTTTTTTTATACGCTTATGTAGCTTTGCATATGATGAAAGTGTAAGAATACTTTTCATTCTTCTCGGGGTTTGATTCAAATGAATCAACTCAAGGGAACCAGAGGATATAAAAGCTATGTCCAAATTTGGATGCGAAAGAATGTTGATCAGCTTAACTTCAGGATGACTCTTACCTCCATGTGATCGATGAAAGAGGGTATTGAGCTCTTCGTTCATAATATTATGTAGCATTATTAAAGGAGTGAGTTCCCCTGAATTTTTAGGGTCTACCTGGAGCGTAAAATTTCCCTTACTCACTTCAATAACGAAATCGCATAATTCTTCAAGCTTATTATGATTGAACTCCCTACCCATAAAGATTTAAAGTTAAAAAACTGAATAAGGCCTTTTAAAATTGCTTAAGAAATTCAAGTGCCTTGGTTTCTGAGGTAAACCTGCGTGTAGGGACGCTAGGTTTGCTGGTTTGCAGAAATACATCCACAAGTTTCTCAGTATATAATTCTTTCACCACAAGAGCTACTGCTTTCGCAAGATAGGATCCTTCTGCTGCCAGGTAATCACGGGCTGGCTTTTCTACAATGTGAAGCTGGCGCATATCACAAAGAATAGGAAGTTCCTTTTCGTTTTGAAACCTGATCCTATCTTTGACTATCGATTCTGCGGCCTTAAGGTCAATAACAGTATTGGCTTTATATACGAAGAACAGGATTCCGTCTTCGGTCCAAAATTCTGCGTATTTATTTTTAAATCCCATACCAGTACCTTCAGCGGTTCTAATTTATGAAATTAAATAACGCTAACACATGCAATAAACAGTCAAGTAATATGCAATTAGGGTAATTTCTAGTCAAATAGCATCATTTGAGTTTAAAAACATTTGCCTATTAGGGTTAACTACTTGCCTGTTAAGTCCTATAAAATTTAAAAAATAGGCCAGGCAGAATTTCTTTTATAGCTTTTACTTCTTATTAATTGAGTAGGGAAAAATGGCAAAAATTAAACACAACAATTTCCTCGACACGGTTGTCGAGGTAATGACTAATGCAAAAGATGAAGGAGCTCTTCACCTGTACGCAGAAGGAGAATCTTTTAACGGTCGACACATTCAAATTAAAGGAAAGAAATTATTTCATTTCGGGACAACAGGTTATTTAGGTCTTGAGCAAGATTTGAGATTAAAAAGGGCGGCGATTGATGCTATAGAGCGTTATGGAACGCAATTCCCATTATCAAAATCATATATTTCACATCCATTATATGAAGAGCTTGAGGAGAAGATCCGTTCAATCTATGACCTTCCGGTAATAATAACCAAAAACAGTACGCTGGGACATATGGCCGTGATTCCATCTATTGTTCAGGACGGAGATGGGGTAATACTTGATCACCAGGTTCACTGGAGCGTTCAAAATGCCGTTCAACCTCTTAAATTAAGATCGGTTTCGGTAGAGATGATCAGGCATAACAGGTTAGACATGCTAGAGGATAAGATAAAGAAATTGTCAAACCGTTGTAATACGATCTGGTATATGGCTGACGGTATTTATTCTATGTATGGTGATTATGCCCCGATTCGAGAATTAATAGAACTAAGCGTTAGGTATCCTCAATTGCATATTTATTTTGATGATGTCCACGGGATGAGTTGGAAAGGGAAAAATGGTAGCGGGTATGTAATGAATGTTCTGGAAGAATTGCCGGAGAACGCAATATTATTTGGAACCCTGAGTAAAACTTTTGGTGCCAGTGGAGCGGTAATGGTTTGTAAAAACAAAAAATTACACCGTCGAATCCGAAATTTTGGAGGCCCACTTACATTCTCCGCCCAATTAGAACCCTCGTCGGTAGGAGCTGCAATTGCATCAGCCAACATTCATTTAAGTCCCGAAATTTACGAATTGCAACAGCAACTTTCTGACAGGACTTCCTATTTCAATGAGTGTTTAAAAGCTACAGACCTCCCATTAATTTCTGAAAATGATTCCCCGGTCTTTTATATAGGAACAGGTATGCCGGAAACGGGATACAACCTCGTCAACCGACTGATGGGAGAGGGGTATTATGTAAACCTCGGAATTTTTCCGGCAGTTCCTGTAAAAAATACTGGATTACGAATTACGATTTCGCGTCATAATCAAAAAAAGGAAATCCTTGGTCTTACCGAAGCCGTCAATCACCATTATTATAAAGCCCTTGAAGAAACGCATACGAACCTTGAACGAGTGCGGTTTGCGTTCGGGATGACTAATAATACCACTATTAGCCAGACCAAAAAGTTGTCCGGTCTTACCTGCGAAATTTTTAAAACCATACATGATATAAAGAAGGAGAATTGGAATAAATACATGGGAAATGGAAGTATAATCGATTGGGACGGCATGGCTTTTATTGAAAAAAGTTTTTCGGGAAATAGGAAGCCTGAGCATAATTATCAGTTCTATTATTTCAATATCAAGGATTCAAACAGTAAACCAATTCTTATGAGTTTGGTAACATTCAGTCTTTGGAAGGAAGATATGCTGGCTCCTGTCTCAGTAACCAGGGAAATGGAGAGGGTTCGTGAAAAAGATCCTTATTATCATACCAGTCATATACTCAGTATGGGCTCTTTTTTAACAGAAGGAGATCATCTATATCTTGACAGAGAGTCGAAGAGTTGGAAAGAGGCATTTAGTTTATTCTTGCATAAATTAGAAGAGCTGGAAAACAGGCTAAAACCTTCTACAGTTCTTTTACGAGATTTTCGAACTGATGATAACGAATTGAACGATTTCTTACACAACAAAGGGTTTGTAAAAGTAGCCATGCCTGAATCCTGCGTATATGAAAATTTTACCTGGAACAGTGAGGAAGATTATGTGAGCACTTTAAGCAGCAGGTCGCGTAAGCATTTCAGAAAGGAAATACAGGGTTTTAGAGATTATTTTGATATTTCGATCGATCAAAGAGTGAACATTGCATTACTGAATAAATTTTATGGTTTATATCTTGAAGTAAAGAAAAACAATCCTGGTTTAAACACTTTTGATTATCCCTTTGAATTATTCCAGAATATGAATGATTCCAAGTTATGGGAATTTATAGTACTCAGGTTAAAGAAGGAAGAGAATCAGGATGAACCTATAGTAGGGGTAATGTTTTGTTATAAAAACAGTTCCGGTGTGTATGTTCCAGATTTAATTGGCATGGACTATAAATATTCCAGGAAATACCAGGTATATCGCCAGCTGTTATATCAAACAATTATAAGAGCCAAAGAGATTAAATGCTCCAGAATTGATTTCGGATTAACCGCTGCATTTGAGAAGCGAAAAGTAGGAGCGAAGGTTATTGATAAATGCGCATACCTCCAAACTAGGGATAACTTTACATTGGAGTCGCTGGACTGGCTCCGAACCGATTAGATAGGTATTTCTTAATTGCCCCAAATCTTATATTATTTAGCACTTCCTAATTTGAAAATAGCTCAACAAAGATTCTATCTGTTTTCCATTAATACTAACCGCATGTTTGAGGAAACGATGACCATATTTACTAATGAACTAAATGAACTGTTGAAGTCGGAGCAAACTCATCTTCGCAAGGCTGAAACAGGTATCAGGTTATGTAATGATGTGCTGTCTAAACTTCAATCCAGTGTGGAAAAAGAAGACTTTGAAGATGTACTAACGGAGATTGATTTTTTCAAAAATATCAAGCCTTACCCAATGAGCTACCTCATTTATTTTACGGAAGTTCGAACTTGTGAATTGACCAAACCCAAGGCAGGAACTAGTTATAAAATTAGGTTTTTAGAAAAGGAGGTCAGGAAAGTAAATAAGTTTTTCTCCAGTAATAATGATTTTGTTCATTATATGGAACAGGATCACAATTACCTTGATCACCAGTTTTTTACCCGGAATAGTCGTAATGATTTTCCATTTACGCCAACTATTAATTATTACCAGTACCCCGAATTTAGCACTTCACATGATATGTTATGGGCCAAGGTACAGGCCTTATATCGTTTTATTCATTACTTAAGGGAAAGCCTTCAAAATCTGCAACCAGGAAGTGCTGCTCTTTATTCCGATAAAAAACATAAACTGGTAGTATGGTCGGGATCCAAAACTGCTTTAGTAGAATTGATTTATGCGTTATATTCCAGCGGCGATCTTAATCATGGTACCGCAGATCTTCAAACCATTGCTTCTTCATTCGAAGACTTCTTCAATATTAAATTAGACAACATCTACAAGACTTATTCAGAGATCAAAGCCCGGAAGAAGAATAGAACCAAGTACCTGGCAGATTTAATGCATCAATTAGAGCATAAAATGGTTCGAGATGATGAGATCTAAATAATCGAAGTTGAACCGGACTACGATTTTTTTCAATTTACTAAAATCCCCAGCTAGCGTCTGGGGTTTGTAAAGTTTAAATTAAAATTATCCTATAATTTACGCGTAAATGTTGCTGTTTAACTCCCTGTTAAACTTTTCCAGGACTACGAAACTACTAGGGAAGAATCCGAGTCAATACCTGCCAATTTTGTAAAACGAAAGTCAAATCAGCTGAATCCCGCTGCTTAAAAATTTAAACCCTGTGGCGGGATTCTTTAAAATCGTTTTATCATGCCAACAAGTATTATTACCACCGAAGATTTAAACAAGTTTAAGGAAGAATTATTGAAGGAGATCCGGGAAATAATTCAACAGCACGGAAAAGGTATTTCTTCCAAAAAATGGTTGAAGTCCACCGAAGTTATGAAGCTCCTACAGATCTCCCCCGGAACTTTACAAAATTTAAGGATAAATGGAACCTTGCCTTTTACAAAGGTGGGAGGCATCATTTATTATGATGCTTCTGATATCCAGGATGTTTTAGATTCAAATAAAATCCAAAATCGCCTGTCATGAATTACATCACACATCTTAACGAAGTCCTGGAGTCTTTCAGTAAAGACATGAGGTTAAATCCAAGGCATGTTAGTGTATACATGGCTTTGTTCAGGCAATGGAACAGGGAACGTTTTCCCAATTGGATGACTATCAGTCGAAAGGAAATCATGCAAGTTTCCAAGTTGGGATCCACTTCCACTTATCACCGAATTATAAAAGATTTGGACAGTTGGAAATATATTTCATATCGTCCTTCATTCAGGCAAAAGCCCGGAAGCAAGGTCAAGGTGTTAAGGATAATTAAAAATGGCATCCCATTAGAGAGACGGCTTTCCCCCAAAGGCAGTTCGCTAGTGGGACGCCCTCGTCCCATAGGTGAACAGCTTACCATATATAATAAACTTAAAAACATAAAAGAATATTTAGATGAAAAAAATGAAAGTTTAAAAGAAGCTTTTAAAAAGAAAAAGCTGGATGAAAAAGAGTATCCAAATTTTTTGTTGTGGCTTGATCAACATTATCTGAATTGGGATACAGCACGTATTGGTCCTAAGGAAATAGTTTCCAGGTGGCTTACCGAAACCTCAAACCTTCCAACGGCGTCCCATAATGGGGACAAACAGGAAAAAAAAGAAAAGCGTTATGATCAACCCTTGTAAATTAATAGAGAATGGTGAGGAGTTTACTGTTGCCAAATTTGAAGGAGAACGTTTGGTCTATGATTTTTCACAAGTTCTACGATACCTCGAGACGAAGGGAAAGCATTTATTCGGTTCCGGGTTTAGGATCTATGAAGAAGATCTTGAAATCTTACACCGGCTAACCAATTATTTTATTAAGGACCGTGAGAAATGTGAATTATACGGTTTAAATCCTGATAAGGGCCTTTTATTAACGGGACCAGAAGGTTGTGGAAAAACCAGTTTAATGAAGTTATTGCGGCATCTCGTCCCGCATTATCGTTATTACGAGGTTATTCCAACCCGTAATATTGTTTTCGGTTTTAATCATATTGGATTTAAGATTATTGAAGATTACGGTAATAATGGTTTCATCTGTTTTGATGATTTGGGAGCGGAACCTGCAGGCAGGTATTATGGTCAGGATTATAATGTTCTTGGTGAAATTATGTTATCGCGATATGATCTTTTCGTAAGCCATAAAGTTAAAACACATGTAACTACCAATCTGAATGCAGAAGAGCTGGAGAACCGGTATGGAATTAGAATTCGTAGTAGAATGCGACAGTTGTTCAACCTTGTTGCTTTCGACGCAGATAGTAAGGATAAAAGAAAGTAATTATGAGAATAGCCTTTTATAACATTCAGAACTTGTTTTTCAGGCACCAGGAATTATTACCTAAAAACAACAATCGCTGCGTTCTTAACTGGATCGAAGAAATGGACCAACTTATCGCGAAGGTTGCCAAAAGTTCCAGTGATTTATCGAGGATTCAGGAATTATCTTTTTTACTCAAGTTTGATAAGCTTGATAAAACGAGGTATGCGATTATGAACCGTAGGGGAGGTCAATTATACCTTAAGGGGATGGATTACCCTACGATGGAGAAAGCCAGTTGGAATAACCGTTGGAATGGCTGGGTTCCGATTATCAATCATCCTATTGATCCTACTAGCATTTCGAATAAAGTACGATTGATTGCCGAGACCCAAGCGGATATACTAATGCTGCATGAGATCGAAGACCGGGAAAGCTTATCGGATTTAAATCGGACTTTTTTACCTGAATACCCGGGTTCCAATTACGCTGATCTGGCATTGCTACCTTCACCAGGCGTTCACGGTCTTCATCATGGATTATTAATGAAGAAGGGGTGGCATATTACCAAAGTAGAATTGTTTTCGGAAGAAAAGTTGGACAATGGAGATTATTTATTTCAGGACGGTAGTGGAATCATAAAAATTATCGGGCCGGGAAATATGGCTATAACTATAATTTCGGCTCAATTTGTTCCGGTTAAGGATCCGAAAGAAGTTACGGATGCCATTCGCATTCAACAGGTTCACCGTATAATCGAAATTTACCAGGAACTGCGATCTCGAGGTACCAGTAATATTATGCTCTTGGGTAGTTTAATGGCATATTCTTATTGTCATTCTATATCGCCCTTATTTCAATCGACCGATCTTAAGGATGTTTGTCGGCATCCCACTTTCATTGAAGAAAGGGATAGCATCAATCCTGATTACCATCGCCTCGGAGGATATGCCAAAGGAATTAACATGCGGCAAAAAAGTTATTTTTTAGTATCCCCTGAGTTATACCAATTAGTAACCAGGGCTGGAATTAATCGGAAAGGTATATGGGCCGGAATGGAGCAGCAATGGAGGACATTTCGAACTCTAAAAAGTCGCTGGAATCAAGCTAGTGACTATCCTGTTCTCTGGGTTGATCTTTCAATAGATAAAACCTAAAAGTAAAACCGGATTTTACCGGTAAATTTTTGAATTGCTGCTAATCATTTCTTATCTTACAGTTGTCATAACGGGGTGGCTATCTAGTCTGAGAATATACCCGTAGAGGAATTGGATAATGCCAGTTTTCGATCTATGGCGAATCAAAGGGAACAATGAATGTCATCATTATTGTTCCCTTTGTCTATTTATAAATGCCTGCTAAATATTTCTTTGTTCCTTCTTAAACATATCATCTATCCACAAATAGGATCTAATAAAATGAAAATGCAGCTCACTCATACCAGTTTTTTAAAATATAAGACCTATTGATGAATTCTTAATAAATATCACTGTATAAACCTGTTAAGCTATAAATATGGTAGAGGGTTAATTAAGAGTCGGTTTTAGATTTGATTATATCAAAAAATTAACCGATTCACGATGAAAAATAAATATGTTCACACACTTTTTTTGTCCCTAAGCTTTCTCCCGCTGATGGCGCAAATCGGCGGGATTGAAAATTCCGTTAACGATATTTCTAATACAATAAGGTCAATCTTTCCAATCATTCTTGGAGTAATCTTCCTGGTTGGTTTCTTATTCAATGCCGGGCATTTCTTTGGTGAGAATGCGGATCTAAAGAAGGGGATTACCAGGGTTCTGGTGTTCGTTCTAATAGCGGGTGCCGTAGTTGGCATTTTTACTTATTTGATTGGAATAGTTGTCTAATGAAAAGGTTTAAGATTTATAGAAGTATTAGGGAACAGGCTGTAATCTTCGGATTATCTGTAAATGGTTTCGCCGTCCAGATGATAGCGGTAATCGGTGGCCTGCTTATGATCATATTTTCCTTCAGCCTGTTCCTTATTTTTTTAGTATTAAGTGCTAATATAGGCTTATACCTTTTCCTGTTACGCTTTAAAAAAATCCCGGAATTACCATCTACTGGAAAGTTAGAAATGATTTCCAATAAAGAAATAGGTTTCAGTTCTTATGAAAATTAACCTGCAAAAATACCCCCCGGTTATTTACCAGGAAAAAGATTTGATCTACCTGGCCAGCGGTAGTATCGCAATGGGATTTAAAATTTCGCTTCCAGAAATTTATTCCCTCTCCGAAAAGGATTTTGAAGACTTACATAGTAATTGGGCCCGGGCTTTAAAGGGACTTCCAACTGGAACCATCGTACATAAGCAGGACATTTATTTAAAAACCGCTTATGATGGAATGAAAATTCACGGGAATACCTTTTTAGCACATGCTACCAGTAATTACTTTAACCTTCGAGACTATATAGATCATCATTCTTACCTGTTTTTTACCTGGCCAGGTACAAAGAATATTACTAAAGGGTTTTCTGCCAATCCATTTATAAAGAAGGTAAACCGAATACCAAAAGGTGAAGATCAAAAGTTACGGGTTTTTGTACAATCGGTCAGGGAAGCTATCAACTTTTTGGATAACTCAAAAAAACTGTCTTTTACTGGGCTAAGGGAAGAGGAGGTATGGAATCTTACCACCGATTATTTCAATGGGTTCAATAATGCGGTTTCCACCGATATGCTTTTAGGTAAAGATTTAAGTATTGGAGACCAATTATATGATATTCTCTCAATTAACAACGAAAAGAGTATTGCAGAAACGGTTAGCACCAGCAAACCCAATTCAAGATTTACATCGGACGAGATAAGTTTTCACCAGGGCTTTGTTGATGATTTAGGTCTTAGTTTAAACCAAAACCATATTGTCAACCAGGTTCTGGTATTAGATGACCGTTCCCATTGGATTGGAATATTAAATAAGAAGCGCGAGGAGCTTTTAAAGAGCATTCAGTTTGGAACTCAGAATAAGATCATCCTGGAGCGTATTGAAACAATACTATCGCAGATAAATTCAGATGACCAGGCAAGGCTAGTCAGGGGGCATTTCAATATTACGTTTTGGGCCAAGGAAAATACAGAATTAGCCGGAATCAGATCTTACATCCTGGCGTCCTTAAAGGAACTCGATATTAAAGCATATCAGCCAAAGGGCTCTGCTTTACACCGGTATTTTCTGAACAGTTATTTTGGGTTTATCCAGGACTTTTCCAGCGAAGATTACTACGTATCGGATTTAAGACATGGATTATGTTTATGGTTAAATAATACGAATTACCGAGATGATTCCAAGGGGATCATGTTTAACGATAGGCTCTTTAATATTCCAGTAATCAAAGATGTATGGGATGAAGACAAGCGACGTATTAAAGCTCGAAATTTTGCCATTTTTGCTCCAACAGGAGAAGGCAAATCTTTTTTAGCCAATAATATACTCCGCCAATTTTACGAGGTGGGTACTCGGCTGGTAATAATTGACCTGGGAGGCTCGTATTCCAAGTTTGCCAAACTTTATCCTAAGGATCATATCATTCTCCGGTACGAGCAGGGTAAAAACCTAGGGATTAATCCATTTTATATAGAGCATCCAGATGACCTGGGCCCGGAGCTAATAGAAGATCTAACAGCTTTTTTGCTAGAGCTTTCAGCTTCGGGTCACAAGGTCGCCAAAGAGCGAGAGGTTGCCCTAAAGAAATTATTACTGGATTATTACCAAAGCACAAGCGAAGATCACTCTCTGGAAAGTTTTTACGACTATTTAGGTGATCGACCTAAAAGTAGTAACCGAGCCAGATCCGATAAGTATTTCGATACGGAGCATTTTCTACACATTCTATCAGAGTATGTTGGGGATGGGATCTATAGTTTTCTTTTCGAGACCAACAAGGACCAATCCTACAAACTGGAAGATAAGCGAATGATCATATTCGAACTGGATGAGGTCAAGGATAACAGGGAGATTTTATCGGTGATGTTAAAACTTATAAAGTCAGCGATTCAGCGCACCATATGGAAAAATAGGTCGGAGCGAGGGATCATCCTATTTGATGAGTTTGCCAAGCAATTAAAATTTGAAAATGTCCTTGAAAGCGTAGAATTCTATTACCAGGCTATAAGGAAACAGAACGGTGCTATTGGTATAATCTTACAATCGATCAACCAGTTACCTGAGAATAGCACTTCAGCCAGTATACTGGAGAACACGCAGGTTATTTATAGTCTGCGTAATGAAAAGGGATACGATGCTTTGTATAGGAGGTTGAATTTAACTGCACATGATCTGAATCAACTGAATTCCATTCGAAATAACCTGAAGGGAAACCGGAAGTACACAGAAATATTCATAAAGATCGGCCAGGAGAGTAACATCTTTAGGTTAGAAGTTCCACCGGAAGTATATGCTGCTTATCTAACCGATGGAAAGGAAAGTGAAATTCTACTCGAATTATATAAAAAACATGGTTCCATGGAAGGTGCCATTCAGGATTTTGTAACCAATTATTTAAAAACAAAGCCATGAAAAAGATTATCTTATTATTCATTTTAATTACGATTTATTCAGGTAAATCCAGTGCCCAGGGCATGCCGGTTTATGATAACACGAATTTTCTAGCCCTAGCCCAGTCGTTGATTGAATCGACCAAGCAAACTTCCGAACTTTTTAAGACTGTAAAATTTCTCAAAGAGCAAAAAGAGAGAATTGAACAGGTGAGTAACATTGTAAAACAATTGCAGGTTGTACGGGAGATAATTGATAATAACCAGCGCTTATATGAGACCGTTCAACAGGACTTACGAGAAATTCTGAATTCACCGTATATCAGGGCAGATGAGGTAGACCAAATTAGCGATTCATTCAATAGTTTAATTGGCAATGCCTTATTGGACCTTGAATTTTCGAGGGATTTGCTTACCAGTAATTTCCTGAACATGACTGATGCGGAACGATTAGCCATTTTAGAAGCCCAGCGATTACGTTCACGTGAAATGATTCATGAGATAGAACTAAAAAAGCGTCGGTATCGAGCGATCATAGAGTTTAGGGAAATCAAGAAAAGTATTAATAACCGGGTATCTAATTACTAGGTTATGGATTTAGGCCTGGAATATATCGATGCCGTGTTTACTACGATCAAACAAACTGATCTGTCCCAGTATACCATTACAGGAATAAAAGCGTTGGCAGTCTTATTATTTCTAGTCAATATCATCAAGAAGTACCATGAAGGTGCTGTGGCCAGTGATGGTTATACCTGGGGATTAAACCCGGCTGATCTTATAAGAAACCTGGTAATTGTCCTGTTGGTTATTTTTTCTTCAGAGATATTAAGCGTTTTTGATGGAATACTAGTTGGAGTTGAAACAAGATTTCGTGATACGGCTCCAGCTCTAGTGCCCTTGCAACTACAGGATGTAGAAATTGAACGTGATATGGGATTGGTAGAAGCAGGTAGTAAAGCACTGGCTATGCTATATGAATACCTGGTCACTCCTTTTTACCCGATGAAGGTCATAGCATTCATCCTGGGTATTTTTTTATGGATCATGGATCTATTTATTTATCCTTTATTTCTGGCAGAGCGCTTCTTTCTTCTCGGTTTAATGCAATTACTATTTCCGCTGGTTATTAGTCTTTCCGTATTCGAGAAATTTCGGGAGCTGGCCTACAGATTCTTCAAATTATATGCAGCAGTGTATATGATCGTTCCAGCTTTTTTCCTGGTCAATATCTTTATCAATCAATTATATAATGCAATCAACACAGATTTCTGGCCGAACCTGGTTGGTAATTCTATAGATGGTAGTGTTTTAGCCCCGGTTATCCAACTGGGCTCCATTGGATTTATGGTTCTATTAAAATTTAAGCTATATAAACAAGCCATCGCATTCACATTTCGAATCTTCACTACTTAATAAAACTATACGCCTATGAAAAGCCCCTATTTACATATTTATAAAGTGCTTCGGTTGAACCGATTTATTGTGCTTACTGTGATCATCATTGCCTTCGGCAGTAGTTTAGTTTCTTTATTCCAGGTAAGGAAAATTCAAGAGGATCTACTGGGTAAGGCCTTTGTGGTAAGCCAAGAGGGAATGGTAATCCCATTGGAACTAGTTGAAGAAAATGAGAATTTAGAAGTTGAAGCTAAGGCTCACCTTGCACAATTCTACCGGTACTTTTATGACCTAAACACCAGTAATTATAAATCAAACCTGGAGAAAGCACTTTGGCTCGGAAATCAAAGCGTGGATGACATTTATCGTCAAAAGAAATCGGATGGAGTCTACAACCGGCTTTTACAGTATTCCCTGGTTCAGAAAATCCAAAGTATTGAAACGGAATTAGATCTTTCTAATGCACCCTATTCCTTTCGTTCGGTAATCGACTTCCAGGTAAACCGGGGAAGTACGATTGATACTTACCGGCTTACGACTTCCGGAAATCTACTAAAGGTCGATAGGCAATTCCCTAGGAACCCTCACGGTCTTCTTATTACTAATTATTTCGAAAACAGTTTAAAAAAATTACCAGATGAAACCAGATAAACGAAAATTACTAGTTATTGCAATGCTTGCGGTTATTATTGCTTTTATTATCATTTACGGGTTGATGATTATGCAAGAGGACGCAGAAGTTCCAGAAATAAAGGAGCCAGAGGTTCCTGAATTAAGTGATGAAAAAAAACAATATGATACCCGTTTAGAGGCGGTCGATAAGTTATCGGAAGAAAGGCCGGTAACTACCCCGGGTTTGTATGACGAAGACCTTATAGACAAATCGGGGGAGTACGATCCTTATTTACACGAAAAACAGAAGATCGCTTTAATGGATAGTATTCTGAAATCCGGACCTGATATAGAAGATTACGATTATGAGCAGGAGGAGTCAAGGGATCGGCCATTGGTTTCCAGGGCTGTAGTTGAACCCGAACAGTCTAAGTTGCTAAAACCTATTGGACAGGGTCATGGAATATTCTTTCTCCAATCCCAAAAAGAAGGATCAAAAGGTCTTCAAGAGGGCCTACCGATTAATGTGGAAGTAATCGGTGACCAGGTAGTTAGAAAGGATCATCGCTTAAAATTAAGGCTAATTGAACCATTTGTAATTGAGGATGATACCTTGAGGGAAAACTCGGTTTTTTATGCCTTCTGCAGTTTTCAGCCAAATCGGTTGTTATTAAATGTTCGGCAGGTCGGCAATAAAGCTATTTCGATGAAAGCATTTGATATTTCAGATGGGCAGGAGGGGATTTATATCGAGAATAGTTTTCGAAGTCAGGCTGCTACGGAGGTAATTGATGATGTTATCCAGGATATAAATATTTCGGGCTTACCGCAAGTAAGTGGATTAAAAGGCATTTTTCAAAGGAATAATCGCAGCACTAAGGTTAAGGTCCTGCATCAGTATCAACTTTTATTAAAACCAGTATTATGAAATCAATTACCAGTTTTGTTTTAGGAATAATAGCTACTGTTGTTATGGCTCAAAAATCGCCTGATGTAATTTATTGCAATGATTTTCAAAATGTAGCTATTGTAATGGATACTCCAATCGCCCAGGCGGTAACCGGGTCTGAAGATTTTGTTTTCAGTTATAATCAAACTGCGGCAGATAGTTTGGGGCTATTGCAGGGGAGGCCGGGAAAGGATAGTAACTTATTAATCAGAACAACTGATGGAGGACTTTATACTTATATTTTGAGATATACAGATAGCCTCCAGCAATTTATTCATTTTATAGGCTCAGATAAGATGGTAAATAAACAAATTGAACTAGAAAAGAATGGTTTAGAGCGATCGGAACAGGTATTTGCTTGTAAACCTACTTCTAAAAAAACGGAAGAACTTAGAAAACTTTCAAAGTACTATCTAAATCGAACTTCAATATTATTGGGTAGAACCAGTAACCAGGGTCTAAAAATGAAAGTAGAAGGGATGTACCACTTTAAGGAGCAGGTATACCTGGTGATCAATTTGAAAAACGGGTCGGGTATCGACTATAAAATTGAAGACTTACGTCTTACCAAACTTCATGGGTCAAAAAAGCGAAAAAGCTCTTTCCAGGAACTTTTCTTAAAAGATGTTTTTCGATTTGAATTTCCCGATCAAATTAATCGTGGCATGACAGTTCGCTTTGTTATGGTTTATCCAAAATTTACATTGGGTAATCATGATAGGCTACAACTGGAGATGAGTGAGGCAGATGGTAGTAGGTATCTCAGGTTAAATTTTAAATAATTTTGAGGATTAGAGACTAAACTGTACCAAATCCTTTTAAGATATAAAAATACTAATAGGGCTCTTCCAATTCCATAAGGAGCTTACGGACATCCAGGTAGATCTGTTGAAAATTCCTTTCAATTTCCTCATGGGAGTGACCCTTAAACTTAAGGGGAAGCTCCCTTTTTAATGAAGCCTTTTTAAATTTTACCATTTTTTCTTTTCCGTCCGCATATGCTACAAATTCTCCAGGTTGTAACCTAAAGAACAAATCTGCCCGGATTTTTGAAACTTCTCTTTTAGTTTTTGTTATTCGGGTATCAAAATTAAGATTCTGGCCTTTACTAATACTTATTACATCTTTGTTAACCAGTTCAAAGAATTGTTCATAATAGGAGGCTGTGGTTGGATCGTTAACCTTTCCGAAGAACTGGTAGGAGAGGTTACTTAAAATGGCCTTACTGGCTTTATCTCCATAGAGCAAATCGTTTTGAATTTTATCCTGCATGATATAGAGTGTAGTGATATCGTATGATCTTAGGGTGGCTGGTATTCGATGCATATTCAGGAGCCGGATCGTGGGAGCCTCTTCCATCAAAACAAAGGAGCTTTGCCTGTTTCTGATACTCATTTGTTTGATAATAGAATGCATAATGGTAGCAATGATAGGAGAGTAGGCAGTTTCAAGTTTAGGATTATTCACAACGCTTACCACAGATGGATTAGCGGGATTATTAATATCCAGGGATATATCGTTTCCGGAAAGGCAAAAGAAGATCTTACGCGTTGAAATCTTCTTAAATGCATTGGCAAGGGTTCCTTTTACTGCTGCCGTTTGTCGCTCCGAATCAACCCCGGAGATAAAAGCATCGGCCATAGCCCGCGAGGTAAAGTCAGAACTAAGGAAACTGATTAATTGATCGCCGGTCATCAATTGGTAAAGGGCTATTAGGTGAGGGAGGGTACAATATTTTGGATGGTAGGTGCGGAGTTTCCAGATCATTCCGCTAAGAATCCCTTCCACGGCATCATTGAAAAATCTTGAACTTCCCGAGGCATACTGGTCTTTTTGTTCTAATAGGTTTTCCATCAGCACCCTGGCAACCTCGTTAACGCTTTCTTCGTCTGGTAGGCAAACGGGCGCTATAGGATTAATGCGATTATAAACAGGGTCAAATGAAATAATGTAAAAAGGCAGATTAGAATGTTTAAATAAGGGATAGGCGAGTTCTGTCAATTCAAAATTTTTATAGTCGTGAATGATTCCGCAGAATTCATGTTTAAAAAAATGTTGAATAAAGTTATAAACCACGCTTTCCGTTTTTCCGCTACCTGCGGCCCCGGTAATGGATACACCTCTCCTTAGATTATTTATTTGCAAATTTCCTGAGTCCAGGGAGAATTTGATTTTGTATTTCCCCGGAATATCTACAGGAGAATTATTTTTTATTAGAACTGAAGTTATCAATGCAGTTAAAAGCAGGGGTAGCGTTATAATCAGGGATTGTAATAAGTTTTCATAGGTTTGATAAAAGAGTTGAAGGAAAACCAGGCTGCAAACAAGAAGAACCTGTATTACGCCATATTTGGACCACCGCAGTAGAATAGAAAACAATGCTGCCGAGAGGGTATAGGAAAAAATAAGAGGTAAAATCATTTTGTCGTGTTTTTAATATCCAATAGAGCCTGATCGCATACCTACTTCCAGAGCTTTCTGAACCTGTTTTATAGCAAATCGCAATTTTGCATTTGGAATGGCAGGTATAACGGATTGGGCTGATTTCATTAAAGTCATCGCCAGTTTACGTTCGGAGGTAGGTAATTTTAAGATTGCCGAATAGTACTGCTTGGGAGCGTTTATCAGTAGTTTACGAGATGAATATTTTTCTACGTAGTTACGGTGAAACTGGAATTGTTTATCGAATCGGCTTTCAGCCTTTTGGAAGAACGAGTCACGATCAAAACCTCTTTTGATTTGTTTACCATGGAATATAACTTCAGAGGCACGGTATTTACTACCCGGTGAAAGGCTTATGGAATTGGTTTGATCCTTTCGGCTTACGATTAAATGGATATGGGTTTGGGCTCCAGGTTTACCCATGCCGGCTTCAATAAGTTGCCCGTTAAGTTTATGGGGTGCCTCCTTTTGTAGCCGGTTAATTTCCTTTTGAATATCCAGGTCAGAGCCTTTTATTTCACCCCTGGAAAGTTTGCGAAGGTCATTTTCAAGTTTTGCGATTCGGTTCGAATAGATGGCATTTTCTCGTACCTCTTTATCGGTATTCTTATAAGTACGGGTATACTCAATTTTAGCATAATATTTTATGTCGGATACCTGGATGGCTTTACCATTTAAGTCTCGGTTAAAACTTGCAGCGTAATCCTTCATTACTTCCCTTGTATAGGATTTTAGGTTGTCCGGATCATTTTGAATATGTTGAAGCTCGCGTTGTGACGGATTAATAGTAAGGGAATAATAACGCGGTTCGGTTGTTTTAAGTTTTGCAGTGTTCGAATCGATTTCTCTAATCACTTCTTTCGAGCTGATATGATCACTAGTTTGGTTAAAGAATAATTCCCGTTGCTCTGGAAGACGATCGGTGTTTTCTTTTTCCAGGTAGTCGACGAAATCAGCTACGCTCGTTGCATATTGATCGCCTAATTTTTGAGGGCTAATTGTTATATACATGATATTTATTTTTGAGGTGTGCTATCTCTGAATTGGTTAGAGAAACTTTCCAGTAGGGCTTACCAAAAGGCGGTTTGACCAGTTCCATTCTAATTAGAACTTTTCTGATATCGTGGTGATCAGTATT
This sequence comes from Christiangramia bathymodioli, assembly GCA_009735695.1. Taxonomy (GTDB): domain Bacteria; phylum Bacteroidota; class Bacteroidia; order Flavobacteriales; family Flavobacteriaceae; genus Christiangramia; species Christiangramia bathymodioli. The sequence goes on along the minus strand of SRSL01000003.1, from coordinate 733,993 downwards.
ATTTGGATGATGCTGTTCAGGTGGCCTTTGAACAGTCAAATTTTCAAATGCCTTTTCAAAAGACGTGGATAGTTTTTTAGTGGAAGGGCCGGGCATTCCTTCGAATAGGGCATCTAGCATTCCTTTGGTAGGTAGTGTTTGGTTGATTTCAATATCTCGAATGATTGCTACCAGCGCATTAATACGCTTTGTGATAGTAGATTCAAGGGTTTGCATTCGTGGTCCAAGGGATTCTGAGGGTGAAATATTATTGTATTCAAAAAATTCAAGCATGAGTAGTAGGGTAGCGGACCTGGATTTTGAAATCGCTTTACTAAACTTGATGAATTTTGTAGCCACGGAGGCTTTAAAACTCAGGTTCTTAAAGGGTTCTTTTTTTTCAGTTTGGCTCAATTTGCGTGAAATATTTACCTGTTTACGGGTCTTTTCAGAGGTTTTGCGTGAAAAATAATTTTTGTCCTTTCTCTTTACATAGCACTACGTATCAAATGCATTCAATTGACCGTAATTAACAGGAAAGAATGTCTGAAACATCGCGCAGCGTGTTACCCTCTTGCTTTTCCTTTTTTTACGGCGTTGCCGTATTTTTTAATATAGATTAGTTACGCATGTTCTTCACTATGAGTATTAGACTTTAAGAGATTTTAAAGTGAAGAATTAGATTAATTTCAATAGAAAATCATTTTTATCGATAATCATTAACGGTATAGACTAAAAAAGGGTGACTAGAAAGCCACCCTATTGAATATTGGGACAAAAAAGGTTATAGCATACCTTCATCTGCGAAGGAATAGTATTCTCCATCTGGGGTTAAGATCAGGTGATCCAGGAGGTTAATATCGAAGTATTTACAGGCTGTTTTAATTTTCTGTGTGAGCATTTTATCAGCCTGGCTGGGTTTTAAATTACCGGAGGGATGGTTATGAACTAAGATTACAGAGGTCGTCAGGCTTTTCAGGATTACTGCAAAAAGTATCCGCACATCTACTAAGGTACCGGTTATGCCGCCAATTGAGACTTCATAAATGCCTTTTACTTTATTAGCATTATTGAGAAGTAATACTTTAAAACTTTCCTGAATTCCGATTCGATCTTTATCCCAGTTTTGGTAAATAACTTCTGAAGCTTTTTCAGATGAAGTTATTTTCGTGGCTTCTTTCATTTTAAAATTTCCCCGGTATTTGAGTGATATTTCATTAACTTTGGTTTTCATATTCTAGATTTGAATTAATAGTTTAGGATAGAAGAGGGTGCCAAGTTGAGGAAGAGCACCCTCTTTCTTTTTTTAAGATTCTGATTCACTGGAATTAGTAGTTCCTAGCAAAAGAATCTCGTTAGCGATAACTTCAGTCACGAATCTTTTTTCACCTTGGTTTGTTTCATATGATCTGGTGCTAAGTTTACCTTCGATTGCCACTTCTTTACCGGTGGTTACAAACTTTTCAATGATTTCAGCAGTTTTCTCCCAAGCTACGATGGTATGCCATTGGGTATTCTGAACTTTTTCTCCGTTTGAATTCTTATAAAATTCATTGGTTGCCATTGAAAATGAGGCTACTTTTTTGCCGTTTTCAAGATTTTTCACTTCGGGATTATTTCCCGCATTACCGATTAGTTGAACTTTGTTTCTAATAGTACTCATAACATTTAATTTTATGGCCTTAAAGACCTGGTTTATAAAAATTGATTTACTTTTTATATCTGGAGCGTTTATCTTTTTTGAATTTTTTGAGTGATATGTCTCCAGGTATTTTTTCATAATGATTCTCTTTTGATTTACTTCTTATAGAGCCTTCGCTGTTATCTTTTTTGATGCTAAACTTCCATACAATATCCAGTACCGGTAGAGACGTATAAAAATTGAAGGCAAAGCCGTAATGGCTTTATGCCGTCTCCGGTATTGGATATTGTAGTTTTGCTAGAGGAAAAAGAAACAATTGAGGCTTGTGTAGTAACCTCAAAAAGTAAATGAGGAAATTAATTCGAATGTGATGGAATCAACATTGGGAGCTTTGAAAATTTTCCATTTTATAGGTAATTTATTTGTTTGTCTAAGGAAAAAATCTGAAAGAGTTCTATATCGGAAACTATTGAGTCAAGGAACTTTATAGTTCAATTAGTGTTATAATGAAGAACCCCCCCCCCCATTTGTTAAGACAGTTTAGCTGCTAAATTAAGTTCTATTTTTTTAAGCAGCTTTTCTTTCTTGTTGGGAATATGGTTTGATAGGTATTTTATTTTCTATTCCCTGGTGCCTTTTTCTCAGCTTGTAAAAATCAAAGTAGTCACGGAGTTGCCTGTATAAACCTACCCCGGATTCCGGAGGATTGAGATTGATGTTTTCGTATTTCACACTTCTCCATAAGCCTTCTAGAAAAACATTATCGATAGCTCTTCCTTTAATATCCATACTTAACCTAATATCCTGAGAGAGTATGCCATTGGTATAGATCTCTGAGGTAATTGGCTGCCCTGGTCGGTATTAAAGATCTCCGGCTTCCCATGAAGATGGATGGCTTCTTCCACATTTTCTTTGCACCATGGGCATCCATACCACCATATTTACACTTGCAGCGGTAAAAGGTAGCCGAAGTGATGCCCTTGTCTCGGCAAATATCGGTAACCTTCTTTCCCGAATCGTACTGTTGAAGCATCGCAATTATCCGTGTTTCTGTAAATCTGCTTTTCTTCATAAGTTAATAATAGATGATTCTAAACTGTATGAAAAACAGGGAAGCCTTCCTATTCTTTTTTATGCGCACCTTTTTGTTTTCAATTTAAGTTGGAAGGATTTTTAGTTTATATCAGATTTAATTTCACTGTATTAAGGTGTTAACATATATAAGAAACTAAAATACTTGTAAAATTTTCAATTGACTATATTAAGTTTGATCCAAATTCCTGTTAGCGTTAGCTAATTAGAGTTTCGAACTACCATAGATATCAAAAAAGGGTTGTTGTACCCAATTAATTTAGAAATTCAACATTAGACACTTCCCAAACTTATAGATGATTCTAAAAAACTATCCCTTTGTAAAGGATCCGCATAAAGTAAGGTCTAACCGTAACTGCACTATGGTAATCTGGCGCATAAGTAATAATTGTCTTTTTAATTTTACTATCAATAGAATATTAGCCTAAGCTATTTAACGAGCAGGTTTTTACAAGCCTTCTTTTTGATTGGTTTTGAGATTGTGAATTATTTGAATGGTAGATCTAAATTTTTTTTATCAATATATAAGTTCAGAAAAAATCAGCCTTAATAAGGATGAATTTGAATACCAATTCAATTCACATCCTGATTACCCTTCTTTATTAGCCTTAAGTGATACTCTAAGCTTTTTTAACATTGCCAATGGTGCATTTAAGATTGATAGTTCAGAAATTGACCTACTGCCTGATAGATTCCTAGCACAGCTCGAAAAACATGACAACAATGTTCTATCTTATGTAGAAAAAAAAGAAAATTTATTTTTTAGAACAGACGAAAAAGAAAGGAAAGCTATTTCCAAACGAGAATTAGAATCATTATGGTCTGGTGTTGTGGTTTTATTGGAAGAGACTGGAGCTAATTCCTTAGAAAAAAGGCCAAGGAGTTCAATGGAATTTTTATTGGGAATCTTCAGTATTACTACTTTTTTAATTATTCTGATTATAGAGCAATTTAGTATAACGACTTTAATCTGTTATATATTTTCAATAGTAGGTATTTGGTTATCTGTAACTGGATTAAAAGATATTTTTGGTTTTAAGAATAGTCTAATTGATAAATTTTGCCAAGAGAGCTCCCATATAAGTTGTAATTCAATCTTGAGTTCTAAAAAATGGAAAGTATTGGAAATAATCAATTTCAGTGATTTGGCTATTATCTTTTTTGCGGCACAATTTTCCTATTTAACTTTTATGAGTTTAACGAATAGAATTGTTGAATTTTTCTTGGTTCAAAAATTTTTACTCTTCTTGTCAGTTCCCCTACTTATAACATCGATTTATTATCAAAAATTTATTGAAAAGAAATGGTGTCCGATCTGTTTAATGATAATTGGATTATTGGTTGTCGAGTTATTGTATGTTATTAATTATGATGTTACTATTATCAATAGTGCGGATATCACTAAAGAGATTTTACTTTTCTTAAATATTGGATTTTTTACATCTTACTCCTGGTTTAAGTTAAAAAATATTCTAGTTCAAAAAAATTATTTAAGAGCTGAAAAACTTAAAGCAAACCGATTTAAGAGGAATTATAAACTTTTTAAAAAAGTATTAGAAACCTCCCGGAGGTATAAGTTACCTGAAAATAAATTAACTTTTGGCACACCCAGTGCGGGATTAAATATTGCTATCGTAACTAGCCCTTACTGCGACTATTGCAAGTCTCCACATTATATGCTTAAATCTTTTTTAGAAAAGTTTCAAGAAAGCATTAGTGTTTCAATTTACTACAATGTTTCATCTGCAAATGACAACTTACGAAAATTTGCAAAAAATGTAACAGGGTATACATTGGAAAATACTGACAGTAAATATTTTGAGGCTGTTGATTTTTGGTATGAAGTAAATGATCTTGAAAAATGGCTAAATAAATACAATTCCTTATACAATTCAGAAGAAATTGGGAATTTGATAAAAAAGCAGAATACTTGGTTTCGTCAGAATGATATCAACTTTACCCCTTTTTTGTTTATTAACGGTTACAGATATCCTGAGCATTATGATATTGAAGATCTTCAGTTTTTCATTGAAGAATTGATTAATGACAATACTTTCTCCAAAAAAGAACTTGAAACTGAAATAGCGGAAACCGAAAAGCTATGATAGAGTAGGTGCAATTTTAAAATTTTTATTATGAAAAAATTTAATTCGAAATTAATGAAAGAACAACTTACCAGAGATGAGATGCGTTCTATTACTGGTGGTAGTGGGAGTTTGACTCCGGGCTGTCCTGGGTATCAACGTGGGAGCTATTCCTTCCATGGTGGGAATGGATATTCCGGTTGTGCTTGTGTTGATGAAGCGGGTGCAATACATGGATCTAGTATAACTGGGTCAAGTTATTACAGAGACAGCAGGTGCTAATTAGTTGTTGTTGATTAACAAAGGTGTATATTAATATTAGTTTAATCTACACCTTTTTATTTTAAACTTATGAGAAAGATTTTTTTTATTTACACGTTTTTAATTTTTTGTCTTTTCGCCTGTGAGTCTATAGATGTAGATAAAGAGCATACAATCCTTGAGTTCGAAATCAAAAATATAGAAATTGATGAAATAAGAATTTCTAATAGTTCGTATTCTCACAAAAAGTTAATTAACAACGACAAAGAGAAATTAGAAACTTTTGTAGATACACTTACTTTACCATTATCAGGATATTACAATCTCTTTTTCAACCGAAATAATATTCCCTTATACTTAAGGCGCGGAACCAAAACAAAAATTGTAATTGATCGATATTCTCATAATAAAATTTCATATTCTGGTAATTCACAGGAAGAAAACGAATATCTTCTTCAAAAATTGAAACTAAAAAAGTTATTTAATGAAAGGCCCATTTTTTCTTTAAATGAGTCTGAATTTTTAGGGGAATTATTTAGGTACAAAAGAAATCTCATTAAATTTTTGAATGATGCCAATGTCCAGGCTGATTTTAAAAAGCAGGAAATAAAGGAAATTGATTATGAAATAGCTGCTCAGCAGCTTTTATATCCAAAAATACATGCTAACCTAAAAGGTGTATATCCAGAGTTAAGTGACGATTTCTATGAAAACCTGACTTCATTAAACTTCTCAGATACTTTGAGTTATTCACTTTCCCAGACCCTTAGATATCCTTTGATGGTTAAGTATTATTACGAGAAAATAGCAAAAGATAAACGCAAAGAATACGGGAATAATGTAGTTCTTGCTTACCTAAGAGAAATAGATAAGGATTTTCCAAGCGGGGATGTAAAAGATAATCTATTTCGACGTAAAATGATATATGGATTAAAACAGGGTCCAAACCTGGATAATATTTTCAATACTTATAAAAAAGCAGTTAGAAATCAGGAATACATTAATGATATTACTGAGCAATATTTAGCCTTAAAAAACTTGCAAATAGGCGAAGAGGCTCCAAATTTTGATCTGGAAAGTTTAAATAATGAAATCATAAGTTTAGAGAGCCTTAGAGGTAAAAACGTTTATATAGATGTTTGGGCCACCTGGTGCGGCCCCTGTATTAAAGAACTTCCTGCTTTTAAAAGAATGGCAGAAAAATATGAAGATATAGAGTTTGTTTCTATATCGATCGATAGAAAGGAACATTATGAGAAATGGAAGAGAGTGATTGAGAAATATGGCTTAACAAATACTCAACTTATAGCTTACGATAAATCCGATTTTCAAAAACAATATGCCATCGTAGAAATACCCAGGTATATTTTAATTGATAAAAAAGGAAAAATAGTGTCTTTAAGTGCACCTAACCCCTCCAATGTAGAATTTGAAAAACTCTTAAATTCAGATCTTAATTGAAAAATATCACATTAATTACTTGTTACTTTGGTGAATTTCCATGGTATTTTAACTTATTTCTTAAATCCTGCAGTACTAATCCTTCTGTTTCATTCCTTATTTTTTCTGACTGCATTACAAAAGAATTTGATTTACCCGGGAATGTTAAGATTTTACCGTTTTCCCTTGAGGAATTCAATGCGCTAGCAGGCAAAAAATTAGACTTTGAAATTAATTTAAAATATGCATATAAATTATGTGATTTAAAGCCTGCCTATGGGGTCATATTTTCAGATTATCTTAAAAATACAGATTTCTGGGGTATAACTGATATAGATATTGTTTTTGGGAGAATAAGAGACTTCATAACATTGGATCTGTTGGAAACTTATGATGTAATCTCTGTAAGAAATGATTACCCAACGGGGTCATTTATGCTATTTAAGAACAACAAAATTTGTAATGAACTTTTTATGAATAGCCCGGACTACCAAAAGGTTTTTCAATCAGAAAAGCATTACTGTTTTGATGAATGTAATTTCAAGCATAATTTCCTTCAGGAGGGCGGTAATATCAATGATGTTGAATGTGAGATTGATAGTATGCACCACGTTATAGAAAGAGAAAGCAATAAAGGAAATGTAGCTGCTTATTTCGATTTTCTGGTCATAGAAGGTTTGCCTGGACAATTAAAATGGGATAATGGTTTTTTATCTTTTAAAAATGAATTTGAAGTACTTCTATATCACTTGATCCTATATAAGGGAAATCTTTACACTACAAAAAAGCAATGGAATGAAATACCAGACATCTTTTTTATTGATAAATATGATATTAGAAAGCAAAACGAAAATTCATTACAAGGTTTTTTTATCTACTATTTTCAAAATAAAATTAAGCCAGCATTCAAAAGACTATTATTCAAGACTGATTTTTTTATTTCCAAATTTTTGAACTTTAACTTTTTTGTTTTGAAGGAAAGCAGTTATGAATTAAATGGAATGTTTTTTCATCTCTTATACAGAAACAAGAAGAATAAAATAGCTTATTCTAATAAAGAAAGAGGTATTGATATTTTTTCATCTCTATTTTACTTCAATTCTTTTTACCAATACAATTTTCCATATAAACGATTCAGTGTTAATGAGAAAAAAAGCAAAATAAAAACAATATCAATAGATGGAACGATTCATACCTTCCAAAGGTTAAACTGATTATAGGATGGCGTATAAAAAGAGAATTTTCCCATCCTACAAACAAGCCGATGGTAAGGATTGTGGACCAACTTGTTTAAGAATAATCGCTAAATACCACGGGAGAATAATAGATATCCAAAAACTTAGAGTTCTTAGCGAAACTATTAGAACAGGGAGCACATTATTAGGACTAAGCGATGCGGCAGAGAGTATTGGGCTTCGTTCTATAGGAGTCAATTTAAGTGCTGAAAAGCTAAAAGATACTCCTTTGCCATGTGTTATTCATTGGAACGAAGTTCACTTTGTTGTTTTATACAAAATAAAAAAAGGTAAATATTATATTTCTGACCCGGCTTACGGTTTAATAAGTTATAATGAAGAAGAATTTTTGAGATTTTGGATTGGCAAGAATGCCACAACTGCAACTGATGAGGGAATTGCTTTATTATTAGAACCAACACCAAAATTCTACGATTCTGATTTTGATTCAGGAGAAAAAAAACTTGGTTTCGGATTGTTAACCAAGTACCTTTTTAAATATAAAAACTTTTTTTGGCAATTAGTACTAGGTTTAATTGCTGCAAGCTTACTTCAACTGATTTTTCCTTTTTTAACCCAGAGCGTTGTTGATGTTGGTATAAAAAACCAGGATATAAATTTTATATATCTTATCCTTATTGCGCAAATTACATTGTTTATAGGTAGAACTGGTATTGAGGTGATAAGAGGCTGGATATTATTGCATCTCAGCACACGAATCAATATTTCTTTAGTTTCAGATTTCTTTATTAAGCTAATGAACTTGCCTATTTCCTTTTTTGATACCAGGATGACAGGGGATATTTTACAGCGGATTAACGACCATAACCGTATAGAGCGGATATTAACAACCTCTTCTTTGAATGTACTATTTTCAATGGTTAATCTAGTCGTTTTTAGTTTTGTACTCGCCTATTACGACCTATCTATTTTCGGAGTATTTATGATTGGAAGTATTCTATATTTTATATGGATCGCTGTTTTTCTAAAAAAACGTAAAGATTTGGACTACAAGCGATTTTCTGAGGTGGGTGAAGAGCAAAGCAAAGTCATTGAACTAATAAATGGTATGCAGGAAATTAAACTGCATAATGCCGAAAAGCAAAAACGTTGGGGATGGGAATTCGTGCAAGCTAGATTATTTAAAGTATCGATAGAAGGCTTAGCTTTAGAGCAGTATCAGGGGGTAGGTTCCTCTTTTATTAATGAGCTCAAAAATATCCTAATTACTATTTTATCTGCAAAATTGGTTATTGATGGAGATATCACTTTAGGAATGATGCTGGCTATTAGCTATATAGTCGGGCAATTAAATTCTCCCATTTCACAGCTTATTAATTTTGTCCGAGAGATTCAAGATGCTAGGATTTCTCTAAATCGATTATCTGAAATCCACAATAAAGAGGATGAAGATTCTTTTGCATTTGAAAAAATAAATGATATAAAATTGGATCAAGATTTAAAATTGGAAAATTTATCGTTCCGATATATAGGCTCTGACCAATTAATTTTGAAAGATTTAGACTTAACCATTCCGTCCAACAGGGTTACGGCAATCGTAGGAGTAAGCGGAAGTGGAAAAACAACGTTAATGAAACTGCTATTAAAGTTCTATGATCCAGTGAAGGGCGTTATAAAACTTGGAAACCAGGACCTTAAAAATTTATCACAAAAAGCTTGGAGGAGACAATGTGGTGTAGTTATGCAAGAGGGTTATATTTTCAATGACTCAATAGCAAATAACATTGCCGTAGGTGAGAATTATGTTGATAAAAAGAAAATGGCGCATGCTGTGGACGTAGCGAATATCAAAGAGTATATAGAAAGTTTACCCTTATCCTATAACACTAAAATTGGTATGGAAGGTGTTGGCCTTAGTACAGGGCAAAAACAACGATTGCTCATTGCGAGAGCGGTTTATAAAAATCCTAATTTTTTATTTTTTGATGAAGCTACGAGCGCTTTGGATTCTAATAATGAAAAAATTATAATAGAAAAGCTGAATACTTTTTTTAGGAATAAAACAGTAGTAGTTATAGCTCATCGTTTGAGCACGGTAAAGAATGCTGACCAAATTGTGGTTCTGGATAAAGGAAAGATAGTTGAAGTTGGCGCTCACGCCGAACTTATTAAAAATAGGAGCGACTACTATAATCTGGTAAAAAATCAATTAGAGCTTGGAAAATAAAAAATCGGACATATTAAATAATATAGAACTAAGAAGTGAAGAAGTTCAAGAAATACTCACCCGGGTTCCTCACTGGATGATACGCTGGGGCAATGGGTTATTTTTAGGATTAATTGTGTTAGTACTATTTTTTTCGTGGTTCGTAAAATATCCTGATATTATTCCGTCTGAAGCAGTAATAACTTCAAACATTCCACCTCATAAGGAGTATGCAAAGACCAGTGGAAAATTGGAGGCGATTTTGGTTACAGATAATGAGCACGTAACCAGAGGTCAGCCGTTGGCGGTCATAGAGAATTCCGCAAATTATGAAGATGTCTATTTGCTAAAAAAGGTTGTTGATACATTGAAATTTGATAAAACAAATTTCAGTTTTCCAATTGATAAGCTTCCCATTCTTTTTTTAGGTGAAATTGAAACGCAATTTGCATTATTCGAGAATAGTTATTTTCAATATATTCTTAATAAAGAACTAAGACCGTTTGCAAATGAGGCTTTGGCTAATAAATATTCAATTAAAGAACTTAACAGTAGATTGAAAAGTTTAAAATCCCAAAGAGAACTAAACAGGAATGAACTTGATATTAAAAGAAGGGATTTACAGAGAAATCAACAATTATATGAAAAAGGAGTGATTTCAACGCAGGATTTTGAGGGAACGCAATTAGAATATGCACAGGCGGAACGAAACTTTAAGAATTTCGAAACCTCAATCTCGCAATTAAAGGAATCTATCAGTAATGCTAATAAAACAAAAAAAGGTACAGAAATAAACCAAGAAAGAGAAGAACTTTTAATGCTCAAAAAGGTTATTCAATCTTTTTCTCAATTAAAGAAAGCTATAAATGATTGGGAAAATACTTACGTTTTAAAGTCAGCCATCGAAGGGCGCGTATCGTTCCTAAACTTTTATAATAATAACCAAACAGTCAAAAGTGGTGATTTGGTGTTTACTATCATACCTAGCGAAACTTCATACTATGTTGCAAAACTAAAAACCCCGTCGCAGAATTCAGGAAAGATTAAAATTGAACAAGACGTCAATATAAAAATAGACAATTATCCTGACTCTGAGTTTGGTATTTTAAATGGAACCGTAAAGAATATTTCAGCCATACCTGATGAAGATGGATTTTATTATGTTGATGTAGCCTTACCAGAAAATTTAATCACTTCTTATGATAAGGAAATTGATTTTAAGCAAGAAATGAGTGGCACTGCAGAAATAATAACAGAGGATTTAAGATTGATTGAACGTTTCTTTTATCAAATAAGAGGGATATTCTAAAGTAAAAATCTTTCGTAGTATGTGTTTTTTTTTTCAACGAGTATAAGTTCGAACCGGGACTTGCTAATCATTTGAAAGAGTTAATCTTTTGTAGAAAAATAAATTGAATTATAACTAAAAACTAGAATTAGTAATAAACTAATTTTTTTGATATTTAAGAAGGACCCTAATTTGTTAGGACAGCTTAGCTGCTAAATTAAGTTCTATTTTTCATTTGGCAATCAGCTTTTATTTGTTGTTGTAAATATCGATTATAGGGTATTTCATTTTCTATTCCCTGGTGCCATTTCGCCTGGAGGTATGTTTCCCTGGCATATGGCTCTAAGTACCAATACCCTGGAATAAAGTCGTTCTATGCGCTTTTATTAATCTAATACCCTTTATCCAGGGTAAGCCAGGTGTACATTCTCCTAGCACCTTTAAAAGGGTTATGGGTATAATGTTCATCCATCAGGCGCATTAGTTCTAAAATGAGTTTGCTTTCTCCACGAGGCTTATAATAGATTCCACTGCGGTGGATCTGCAATAGTTTACATTGCCGGTCAAGGCTGAGTTTAGAATGACCCTTGCATATCATTGTTCGACGCTCCTCTAAAGGTTTTATCGCAGGGCGTTTTTTAAAAAATCATTCTCCACTTTAAGCTCCCCAATAACCTTAAGAAGCTGGTCTTTCTTTTCCTCTTCTTCTGATTTCTTGGATTTGCCACCTTTGGAAAAAACTGAATCGGCGTCTTTTAGAAATTCCCGCTTCCAGGTATTTATCTGTTGAGTGGTAATTTCAAATTATTGTTCAAGTTCTTTGACCGTTTGTCGTTCTTTCAAGGCTTCCAGAACTACTTTCGTTTTAATTTTGGAGGTGAATTTTCTTCTCGTCATAATACAGTATAATTAAGGTTATTTTTGAACTTAACTTACTGTCCTAATTTTTGGGGGTACCTCAGTAGAACGGTTTTGGAATATTAGATGAAATGCTTCTTAAAAATTGTGTAAAAATTTTTCAGGAGATTCTTGTTGAAATTTAATTGTATTAAAATAGAATTAAATTAATGCTCTTATTTTTAGGTAATTGTTACGATAGTTGTTTAGTGACATATTATTTGTACACTTCAAATTTCATAGAAATCCTAATTCACGTGCACGATCAATCAGGTGAATATCTCCTTGTCCAGCAATTTTGAATGCTTCTTTGATCTGGCGCTTTCTTTTTTCAATTGCTGCTAGGGATAATGGTATTAGATCTGGTAAATCTTTTGTTTTAACACCCTTGGATATATAATAAATTAACTGGCGATCAATTTTATCCAAAACGAACTCCTGTTGAATTCTTTTTCGAATTAAACTGTTAACCGTAGCACTATAATATGTTTTTCCCTCGACGACATCTGAAAAAGCTTTTGCAAGATCAAAAGGTTTGACATCTTTTTTAATTAAAAAACCTTCAGGATTCAAGTTTCGAATTAGATTGTATATTCTGAAGTTATCATCGAACATAGTCAATACTATCAAAGCAATATCCGGGTTTTTAGCTCTTAGTTTTATTCCTAAATCTTCGCCAGAATATAATCCCAAATTTTCACTTGCAGGTAAATTCATATCCAGACACACTATATCGTATTTATTATTTGTTTCGAATAGGTAGCGATGCGCATCGGATAAATTTTCAGCAAGCTGTATAGTGTAATTATGGCTATTATTGAACTTGGTGTTTAATAGAACATTTTTATATCCTTCTAATATTAATGGATGATCATCGACTAATAGTATCAGTTTATTATTCATCTAATTTTGTAATAGGTATATCAATAAAAATTTGGGTTCCATTTTCATTGGAGATGAGGTGAAATTTACCATTCATATTCCTAACTCTTAATTTTATATTTTTCAAGCCAATTCCCTGTTTGACCTTACTTTCTTTAAAACCAACCCCATCATCTTTGATTGTAAATCGGAGAAATTTTGAAAAACATACAAAGCGAATTGATATTTTTTTTGCACTGGAGTGTTTTATTGAATTTTGAAATGCTTCCTGTATGATTCTAAATATATTGATTTTATAATTTTTAGGAATAATTTCCCAATCAATAGTATCGTCAAATTCAATAACTACTCCATTTTTTAGAAGTTGTTCATTTTTTTGAACAAAATCTTCAATGATATTAATTAAATCAATTTGTTTAGCATTGGTTTGGTTGTATAAGTCATGAGAGAGGGATCGAATTTCCGATTCTATATTATTTAATTCATCCAAATATTTTTCCCGTTCTTTAATATCTGCCGAATCATTAGAATCATTTAGAGAAATTAAAATCAATCTTAAACCAAATAATTTACCTAGAATTCCATCATGTAATTCCGAGGAAATTCGTCTTTTTTCCTGATTTTTACCTTCGTTAATTTTTTGATGTTGAGAAAGCAATAAATTATAAATTTCTTGATTACTTTCTTGTTGTCTTTTTTCAAGAGACCATTTCTTTTTTATTATTCGTTGATTAACCACAAAATATATAAGTGACATTAAAAGAATTATAGAAGAAAACAATAGAACTAATCGTTCTTTTTCAATATTTAGTGACTTGTTCTCTCGAATGAAATGGTCAGTTTCATACTGAATTCTAGTAAATTTATTTCTTGTAGCTCGCTCCTCAGATAGTAAACTATCATTAAGACTTATGTATTCATTTAAATATTTTTTTTGATTGGTAATTTTTATTAACCATTTTAATGACTTTAATAAATCCTCAAGAGCAAGATATTCTTTTGCGAGTAATTTTGCTTGATTAAAATAAAATAAAGATTTAACGGTATCATTTGCGTTTAAATAAAACTCACCTAGGTGCAAATTTGAATAAATTATACCATTGTAATTATCTATACTGTCTTTAATTTCTTTTGCCCTAAGAAAATCTTTTTCAACATTTTTATAATTTCCTAATTTAAAACGAGAATATGTAAGATTATCTAAAATCATAGCATATAATCTCGGGTTCTTATAAAAAATACTGTCTTTATTTATGGCTTGATTAAAATGTTTTAATGATACATAATATTCGGATCGGTTTTGGAAAACAACTCCAATATTGTTTAGTGTAGTAGCTTCAATAGTAGAACTATTTTTATGCTTACCGTATTCTAATGCCTTTAAATGGTATTTTAAGGCTTCATCAAATTCTTCCAATCCATTGTAGGTGATTCCTAAATTATTATAGGCCATATACATAGAAGAATTGTAATTTGGGTTATCCTTCAATTCATCTAGCAGTTTTATGGCCTGAAAAGTTGAAATTTCACTACCTGTATAGTCTTTTACGTTTCTCTGGATCGTAGCCATATTTAAAAGCATTCGGCCAGCCAAAAATGTACTATCTAAATTTTTATAATCGAGGTAAGCTTGGCGATAATATATAAATGAACTATCCAGTAAATTGTTCCTGTAGTAGAAGTTTCCTAAATCCCAATTTGATTCTGCAAGCCTAGTAGAATCTTTAAGTTTAATTGAGGTAGTCTTTGCAAGATCATTCCAAAATCTAAAATTTATTGAATCATTATTTTTATAGTAAAAATATGTAATATTAAATATAGACTTTAGTTTTAGCGAATCATCAGATATTTCACTTACCCTTTGTTTCAAGGTTGATTGAGATAGTTCATCAATATTAGGACCGCTAATAAATTTCTGGTCATTCAATTTAGACACACCAGTATTATTACAACTTGATATGGCTATTAATATTAAAAGTAAAGAGAAAAGTTGAGATTTCAGCGTTGTAAAACTTTCTTTAAATATAATGAAAACGAGGCCATAGCCTCGTTTTCATTAAGTAAAATCATGGATTTTTTTTATCATCAATATCTCCTTCTTCTCCTCCAGAGGCGTCATCTGCCTTTTCACTACTTAAACTATCTACCTTCACGGTTTCTGAATTAGAATCTATTTCCTGAGGAAGTTCTTCCTTTTCACAAGAAATTAATGCCATTGGGATTATGATCAAAAATAAAAGTTTAAAATACTTATTCATGGATAAAGTTTTTAATGCTTTAAAAGCTGATTATTTAAAATTATACCCGGGTATAGGCTCTTGTTAACTGTTACGAATGTAAAACATGATGATGCAAGAAGACTGTGTAAAAAAATTTAAACAGTAGATGACATTATAATAAGAGTGTGTGACACCTTTTAGAGTGTAACCGGCAGTTTTCAATTAGATGCGGTGAGGAGTTGGTTTTCTAAAAGGTTTTCGCGCAAACTCTCTACATCCTTTCTATAAGTCCTAGAGAAGGGTAATCTATGGAAGATTCCTTGTTGTTCTATTGTTACTTTAGATTTTCCGAAATTAATTCGTTTAACTATTTTGGTGTTTATGACATAACTATTGTGGATTCTTAGGAAGAATGATGGTAAGCATTTTTCAAAATATTTTAAGGTTTGAAATGCGCAAATCTTCTGGCCATTGGACATGAATATATCAGTCGAATTATTATCGGCCTGTAAAAATAAAATTTCATTTAAATCAAGAAATCTATAATCTGAATTCGATTTAATGCAGAGGCTATCAACCTTGTTCTTATTTATAGATTTATTCTTGAAAAATCTGGCTTGGAATTTACTTACTTCAAGTTGTATGAGTGGTTTGAGAAAGAAGTCAATAAAGCCTGATTTTAAAGCTTCATAGGCATTAACCTTATTTTTTGATACGCCAATGAATTTTGGTAAATCTGGAAAATATTCATGGAGACTATTCTTAAAATTAGTCGGCTTTAATTCATTATCAAAATCTATTATAATTAAATCCGGTAGTTTATCAAACAATAAAACCATAATTTCTTCTTCACTGCTAACGGTTTTCGTTATGGAGAATAGGGTATTATCTAAAAATTTAATAAAGTTGTCACAAAACGTTTTATCCTTAGAGAAAATAACAATGTCAGTCATAGTATTCATATGAGAGACGAAAATAAATTTCAAATCAATTAAGCTGAAATTATTAGCCATAGCGTAATTACGGTTTGTTATTAATAGAGAATTTCAATTAAGATTACATCATTCCATTTTGTTTATTCATGGAACAAAAATTGACTGCTACCTCAAAATCTGAATTGTATTCATTCGGCTGTATCTTATTCTTAGGATATTTTTACCTATAAAATTGAACCTTACTTAATATAAGGTTCGAAATAATTTTTAAGATGATGGTATTCCAACTTCAATTTCTGGAAGGGGAATAGACTTTCATAAAAATAAGAACTTATCAGAAATGATAGTGTGTACGTAGACTGCCTATCGATTTTGACATTCTTTTTGTACACCAATTAATTCAATTTAGGGATAGTAGTGGATCAAAAAAATGTATACCTCAGTCCATAATTAAAGTCAATAAAAGCCAAATTTTTATAGCCAATCCGGTTTTTATCTTTATTTCGGTTTCCTTTTATCATCTTACTTTTTTCCTTGAGTTATAGTAAGTTTATAGGGATAACGAACCTATTTTATATCCTTAAAAGGAGGATAGACAGTATAATATATTCATTGCTGGGGCCGGTGGTATCGCCAGGGTTTCGGGGGGCGATCTGGGAAGCAGGGACTTTAATATTGGCAAAGATTGGGGAAGTACCACAGGAAGTATACCGCCGAACACATATTGAAGGAAATTGCGATGGTTAATAAAAAATAGAGATGAGGTAACAGTTGTTAAAATGATTTCATTACCATTCTTCCTTTAATAGGTTCAGAAGTGTTTTTAATCTCAAAATCCACAATACCAAGTATCAGTTCCTCTTCGGTAATTACTTCAACTTTCCATTGGCCTTCCTTAAGGTTATTTTTATAGGTATATCCACGGAAACCACGATCACGCCCACCGGCAACCTCAAAATCAATATCATCAGTAACTTCCCATTTGCTGGTTTCAGGATTGTACCATTTCCACCTATGAAAAATGGACTTTTTTAAATCGGTAGGTGCAAAAACAGAAGTGAACACATAAACTCTTTCACCTGCCTGGTGATGAAAATTGGTGTCATGTTTACGCCAGAATATATACCATGGGTTCTTCTCGTAGGTAACGAAGTATTCGTTATTTATTTTGCGCACGTCATGAGCCACCAACCCGGTATCCATAGCTAGCGGCACTGGAGGAATAAGATTGAAATAGTAAAAAACATTAATCGATATATAGATAGAAAGGATAAGACCGATGAGTTTTTTCAGACTTATCTCAGCTCTTGTGACTGGGCTTGAACTGTAAATAAAAGTGATGAGTGCTAGCGTACACCCAAGACTTATAAGCCCCGAAATGACGAAAATAAAGGTATCCATTTCCTTGATCAGCGTGGGAATAATAAAGGCGAAAAAGGTAAAACTGATAAAAAAATAAACACTGAACTGAAGGTATTTGTTGGAGATTTTCTTTTTCAGGAACTCATTTGCAAATAAGAGCAGCACCAGCAGTATGAAAAAAAACATGGTTTTTGACATGGACACACTTCTGAAAAAATAGATGACAAAAGCACTTGAAAGTGCGCCAAAGAAGAACTGTATGGCTAGCGGAAAATATTCGGAATAACCTTCGATAAAAGTACCTTCCCACTTGTCATCATCCACTGTATTATACAAATAAAGTGTTATGGATAATAAGGTCATATGCGAGCAAAGTACCACAGTATCATAAACACGATCTATTCGTCCTAAGGTGAGGGTGTCAAATATGAAACCACCCATAAAAAAAAGAATGGGAGCGTACTTTTGATTGCGAAAAACAAACCTTCCAAAAGCAGTATTTCTATATCTTACTAAAGTTCTTTTCACACTGTATTTAGTAGCGCCAAATTTAGGAAGAAAACTTCAACCATAATTTGCTTTGACATTAATCCCAGGGAGTTTGTGGAAAAGGCGGAAGCAGGATCTTATCAAATATTTCAGCGGAAAGGAATTATCTTAATTTGCCTTTGAGTCGGTGCAGATAAAAAATTTTCATTCTGGAACGTTAGAAGTTCAGCACAAATAAACCAAAAGAGGGGACAAAATAGATCGTTTTAAATTATAATAATATTTTTTTGGCAACTACATTATTCAATGGAAGATAGCGCGAACCGCTTTAAGAATATTAATGTTAGTTGATTTTTAAAAGGATTTCTTCTTTTTCCTGTTTAAGAAAAGCTTTAGATTTACGAGCTTTAGTGTAAAACCCCGTTATTCCTACTGCTTCACATAATTAGATTTAGGAAGGCGAATTTCAATTGTAACCTATTACCATCATGAAAAAGAATCTGATCCTCCTATGTTTATGTATCTTAACTATTTCCTGTAGCAAAGATGATGAGACCTATGTAAATCCTATCAATCCGCCGGCTTGGCTACTTGGTACCTGGGAAGCTGATACTTCTGAGGATTCAAGAACAGGTTTTGAAATCACTGAGGATGATATTATCGTACTTTCAGGTTCGGATGAAATAAGCCAAAAGGATCATCTGAGATCTATGCATGATTCCAGTGTTTCTTTCGGTATTCTGGAAATTAATAATGAAGAACATTTCCGTTTAGAACTAAATTATCCAGAAGGAAACACGGTAATGTTTAGCTTTTCAAAAATTGATGATCAGCAAGTTAGCTGGTACAAAACCCTTGATGAAGTTGTGACTCTCACAAAGCAATAAAAAATAGCTGTAAAAAGTATTAATGGGTGCCAGATGAAACGGCTTGTTTTATCTGGTATACCTCAGTCTATTGTACGCGTTATGCAGGTAGCGACAAGGGCTAGCTTTTATTTTGTAGCAGTTTTTTGAAATTTTCTAATCGCAGTCCACTGCTTTTAGTTCGATAGTTCCATCTTCTTTTTTAGTCATAGCATATCCATTGTCCAACATAGGCTGAAAATCTGAACGACCATTTAAATGCCAAAGTAGATATCCATAATCACACTTTTCTAACCTTCCCTTTTCCCGTTCTATTTTTACTATTTTCTTTAGATCTTCTGAAAATTCGAATGGGGAATGAATTAATAGGATCAAAGGATTAAAATCAATATTTTCTTCCGAATATTCTTTTAATCTTTTAGCGGAAGGAAAACCATATTTTTTCGTTATTTCAATTACTCTCTCCGTGTGGATCTTGTCCATTGGGGTGATATAATTTTTCCAGATCTTTTTTTTGAGAGAATCTGATTTAACCGGGGTGAATCTTAGCCTGTTTTCTTTTACTTCATCACTTAAGTTTTCTATGCTATCTGTGATCGATTTATCAAATGTCTGGTAGTACAGATATTCTCTCGTAGCCTGGTCGTAGTGATACATGAACCGTAATTCTTCAACAATCTGATCGATATCCTGCTTTAATAGATTATTTTTATCAGATTGGGAATAGAAGTTTAAGCTCAGTGAAATCAGAAGTAAGGTCAGTAATATATTTTTCATTATTATTTTGTTTTAGGCCGCCTATTTGGTCCATTTCGCGAGGGAAAAGTTATTTAGAAAAGTAATTCTGTTAGTGTAAAGTGAAGTTCAAATTCTAATAATCTTCAAAATTGGAATTCTTCAGTTCAATCTCTAAATTAAACGGCTCACCGGTTGTTACAGGTGGAATTTCAAAACTATAGACTTGGTTTTGACCATCTGGTTTGGTTCTATAAAAATCAACCGTTTGGCCAAAATTTAAAGGAATATAAATTTGCCTGTTGATTTCATTGGAAATGGTTTCAATATCCTCTAAACTCCTGTTTAAGGTATATCTATGACTTATTCTAACTGGAAGAAAATTAAAATCTTCGTTAACATTGATTAGAAGATTAACTGGATATAAGTGTAAAAAATTAAAGTCAATCTCATTGGAAGCACCAATGTCTTCAATTTCTATGGCATCCTGGTAGTATGTCCAAACCTGCTTGGTTCTGGGGGAGAAAATCTGGTAGGTGTCTCCCTGACCGGTTGTTTCAAAAACCAGTTCATACTTACCGTTTTCATCGGTAAATGTGCTATCAATATCTGCTATATAATCGATGTTTGATCCTATTTGAAATCCTGGTTCATGATTTAATTCCTGGATTATCAGTTTTTGATTAATAACAGGTCTGTCGTTTATCTGATCGTAAATCTGCCCATATACTTTAGTTTCAATTCCTTCTGGCAACATGGAGTCCTCACATTTCAGGCACATGCAAAAAGTTGAAACAAGAATTATTAGGATGAATTTTCTCATTGATTTTAATTGCTTCTTAAACCGGGAACAGGAATTCTTAAGCTTAACCAGGCTGTGGTGAAGATACCAATTTCCTTCCTAACGGTGGCGTCTATTTTAAATATAAACAGATATGCATTTCTTGACTAATTATTAAGCCAACTATGGTAACTAATATTATCCCAACCGTAAATGGAAAGGGAAACCCCAGAATCTTCCTCAATATTTTCATTCGAAAAATCCCTTAAAATTGATTCCAAATTTTCAAATTCTTCGTAATCCGTGTATTTGAAATACCTCGATGGCCGGTCAACCCAATGACCATCTGAGGCAGTAGGATAAGGTATCCGGCCCTCCCCCTCAAAGGTGAATTCAGTGAAATTTGGATTTTCAAGTAGTACTTCTAAAAAAGCCTGATATATTTCGGTATTATCTGTATTTGTACCTCCTACGTAGGCAAATGAATATTCAGGATATCGAAAAGTCTCTTCAAAAAGCAAATTGGTGAAATTGCTTTCAATGCGATCTATGGAAATTTTTTCCTGGTTGATTTCAATTGAATATTTGTCAATTGTCTGGCCATTGATAAAGATTATTTCAGTAATATTTTCCGGTAAATCAATGTAAGCAGTTGCCGGGCCTATGGCTGTTAAACAAATTCCCGGATTGGAAATTTCCTTCATCCTTATCCTGAGCTCATTCTTTTCTATGGACTTATCGGTAATTATAGTGTAATTAATGCAGGGATATATTTCTTCTGTGATCAGTTTGAGTTTTAGATCTGGAATTTCTGAAGTATTTGAATTGTTGTAAACTTCTACCGGCATAAAATTTATATCAGATTCTATGCTACTGATATCGTCATCCTCTCTACTGCAACCAAGGCTGATTATTGAAATAAGAAGTATGATAAATCTTTTCAAGTTCTCTGTTTATATAATAGATGAAAAATTAAACAAAAGGTTGCGTTCAAAAGGTGCCTAACTATTTCTTCTAAAATTATTTAGTGGAATAGGGGAGGCAGAATACCCGATTTAGGTGTGACTTGTTCGTGAAGTTACTATTTTTTACCGTACGGTGCTAAATTTAGGTTATTTAAACTCTACCGTTATAAATTTGGAATAACGAAAAACGACAAATCTTTCTGATTTACTTCCCGCATTTCCCTTTCTTCCAAAACCTATAAAATTTAGCGCTAATCAGACTGCATAAACCGCTACGCTATTTATAAGTCTTTCTTATCGCGAAATTTTATCCGAACCAATTTCAGAAAGGAAATGCATACAGCTCTATGGGAAGTAAAATAACAGATCAGCATCAGGCTTTTTATTTTTCTGAAGGAAAAAAAGAAAAGGAAGATGCGCCAGATATAAAAAGTAAAATTGGCTTTGAATCCGGAATCCAAAACTTGATTTTCGGTTTAAAGTATTTCAATTTTAAAAGCGGCAGCTTTAAAAATGGAATAGCAAGAGGATAACACGCTGCGCGATGTTATGCTTTGTAAAGCCCTGAAAAATAAAGAGTCTTTATTGAAGATGTTCTGCTGATTTGCGTCAAATGGCCTCGGAAGCCGCATTTTTACGTTGATTTTTGCGACAAACCTATTTAATATCCTTGAAAAGGAATACTCATTTCAAAATCAAGTTATGATTGAAAAGCTCTTTGGGATGTTTAATACTAATTAGAAAACCAGGGAAACCTGTGCACCTCGATCCTGGATATTATCTATCTGTATCTTACCACCGTGAAGGGTCATAATTTGTCGGGATAAACTAAGACCAATTCCGCTTCCTTGTTTTTTAGTAGTAAAAAATGGAACAAAGATCTGGTCTTTAATCTCATGAGGAATTCCTGGACCATTGTCTACCACCGCAATCATTTTCCGCCCATTTGATTTCTGAACGGCTTTGATAAGAACCTGAGGATCTTCCTCATTTTGACATGCTTCTATAGCATTGAGAATTAGGTTAATCAAAACCTGTTCGAGCAAATAGGAATCTGCTTCAATTTCCATCTTCTCATCAACAACTTCAAAACGCAAGGTATCTTTTCGTAAAGAATTAGTTGAACGCATGAGTTGCTCGATGTCTATAAACAGATCTTTTAAAAGAATGGTCTCCTTATTAAGGCTAGTTACTTTGTTCAGACTTCGATAGGTTTTGGCAAATTTCATCAAGCCATCACTCCGCTTTTCAATGCTTCCCAAGCCGGCGTTCAGGTCTTCCAGATCAAGTTCGAGGAGTGAATCATTCATATTTTTCTGTACCGATGATTTCAAGGTATTGGCGAGCGAAGAAATAGGCGCAATAGAATTCATGATCTCATGTGTCATTACGCTCAATAATTTCTTCCAGGCTTCCGATTCCGTTTTATTGATCGTATCATCAATATTATGAACTACGATAAGCTTACAGGATTGATTCTCAACCTTAAAAATGCTGTGCGAAGCGATAACTTTAATATTTTCGTTACGAATTTTAAGGTCGAGGTTTGCCGGTTTTATAAAATAGTTGTCAAATAATACCTGGTAGGTTTCAGGTTTTCGTGATTTTACAAATTTGACGTTCTTAAATTCCGGAACATCCATCAATTGCTGGAACGCCTCATTGACCCATAGCGTTTCACCAGAATCCAGGTCGTAAGCGAGTATCCCGATATCGATCATTTCCAGGATTTTTTGAAGATAGAGGTACTGCACTTCCCGGTCAGAATTTATTTCACGTACGGTCTTGTTCACCGTATTGAAACCGGTATATAGCCGGCTAATATCTTCTGTTTTATTTTCAGTTAAATAATTTCTAGAGAAATCACGGTATTTTACAGCTTCAAAAAAATCATCGATGACCTCGAAGCGTTTACTGAAATATCTAAAAAAGTTATAGATCACCATAACGAAAACCAATAGACCTATGAAGAATCCTACCCAATTTTGCTGGATGAAAAACCAGGACATGGCAAGCGAAATGATCGCCAGAACAATCGCTCGTATCGTGATTGCGATATGATAACTCTTAAAGGTCATATTTATCAAGCCTTCTGTATAGTGCAGCGCGGGTGATACCAAGCTCTTTAGCCGATTTTGAGATGTTTCCCTTATTCTTATCGATCACCTTCAGAATGGTGTTTTTTTCAACCGTTTCCAGACGCAAATCGTCCAGTTCCTGTTTGTCAGGTGCCGATTCGATTGCAGAAAAGGATAAATCTTTATCAGCCAGAATAGTGTTTTCAGACATGATCACAGCCCGTTCAACGATATACTGAAGTTCCCGAACGTTACCTGGAAACGGATGCTTTTTCAGCTTTTCAAGAAAGCTTTTTTCAGTCTTAAACGGTCCTTTTGAATATTTATTAGCATAGAAATCAAGGAAATGACGGGTGAGTAATGTAATATCAGTTCCCCTTGCTCTAAGTGGGGGAAGTACGATATCGACCGTATTGATTCGGTAAATCAAATCCTTTCGAAATTTGGATTCATCAGAGAGTTCAGAGATCTTTAGGTTGGTCGCGCAGATCAGTCTGATATCCACCGGAATAGCCTCATTCGATCCTAAAGGTGTGATTGTCCTGTTTTGTAAAACAGTAAGCAATCTCGCTTGCTGCCTGAGACTGATGTTCCCGATCTCGTCCAGGAAAAGCGTTCCTCCATTAGCAGTTTCAAACCTTCCTTTGCGATCTTCCCTCGCATCTGTAAAAGCTCCTTTTTTATAACCGAAGAGTTCACTTTCAAATAAAGTAGACGTAAGTGCGCCAACATCAACTTTTACAAAGGGTTTGTTCTTGCGTTCTGAATTTTCATGAATCGCCTTGGCTACGAGGTCTTTCCCAGTACCATTTTCACCCAGGATAAGCACGTTCGCATCAGTGGGTGCCACTTTTTCAATCTTGGTGAAAACATTCCTAATCTCCTCACTTTCACCAATGATACGGTTATTTCCAGCTTTTGTTTTTATTTTAGTTCCGGGCTCTTTCTTTTTCCGAATCATTTCAGTGACGGACTCAATCACTTTTTCATTCTGCCAGGGTTTGATTATAAAATCAGAAGCACCTTCTTTTAGAGAGCGAATTGCCAGTTCGATATCTCCGTAGGCCGTGATCAGGATCACATCAGTTCCTGGACTGAGTTCTTTGATCCTATTTAACCAGAAGATGCCTTCATTGCCAGTATTAACGAGGCCGTTAAAATTCATATCCAGGATTACCAGGTCGAATTTATTATCCGAAAAAATAGCATGCAGATTGGCCGGTTTTTTTTCAACAGCGATTTCTGCTACGTGAGACTTCAATAATAATCTCATTGCAATAAGCACATCGGGATCGTCGTCGATCACTAGAATTTTAGCATCTCTTAACTGCATGAGACAATATTACAATTTATTCAAGGCTTGATGAATTTTCCTGGCCCGAAAAAAATCCCGGGTTAAAATTGTTTTAAAATCGAACAGGAAGTGTCACGAAACCGAACACTTTTATTTGGTGAAATAATTTTAAAAAGCTGATAATTAAGTATTTAAAACTTTGGCACCAATTTGACTTGTATTCGAGTGAAATTGAACATGTATGGATATACCATTAGAAAAGAAAAGATTTACACCTAAAAAAATCGCAATGATTGCTGGAGCTGCAATAATAGGAATTTTAATTCTCTATGTCATTCTTTCCTCAACAGGCAATTCAAAATTGAATATAGAAAAAGAACGTATCACAATTAACGAAGTTAAGGCTGGTAACTTCCAGGAGAATATCCCGGTGAATGGGGTGGTACTACCAATCAAAACCATTTATCTCGATGCCATGGAGGGAGGTAGGGTTGAAGAACGGTTTGTAGAAGACGGTGCTATGATGAAAAAGGGCGAGCCAATCATTCGCTTATCAAATACCGATCTGGAATTGAGTCTTGTAAACCAGGAAACACAGGTTTATAATCTTCTTACCCAGATTCAGCGTACTCAAAATGCTTCGAGGCAAAACACCATTAACAGGCTTAATCAACTAACAGACGTTAAAAACAGCCTGAAAGAAGCAAGAAGAGAATTTGAACTCAATTCTAAACTTTATAAAAAAGGGGCGATTGGAAGACAGGACTATGAAGAATCCAAAAACAATTTTGATTACCAAAAAGAGCGTTTAGAGCTAACAGAGCGAGTCTTAGTTCAGGATTCGGTCTCTAGTAAAACTGAAACCATGCAGGCACGGGAATCTTATCAGCGAACCAGAAAAGCCCTTGAGCTCATGCGGAAAAAGGTAGAAGATTTAGTTGTGAAAGCTCCGGTTGACGGACAACTAACGGCTTTGGATGCTGAAATTGGTCAGTCAAAATCTAAAGGAGAGCGGTTGGGCCAGATTGATGTGATTAGCTCCTACAAAATTCAGGCTGAAATTGATGAACACTATATTTCAAGAATCTTTAACGGGCAGATCGGAGCTTTTACTTTCAACGGAAAAGACTATAAGCTGGAGATTAAAAAAGTGTATACCCAGGTATCAAACGGACGCTTCAAAGTAGATATGCATTTTGTTGATGGCGTTCCAGAAAATATCAGAAGGGGGCAAAGTCTTCAGATCAAGCTAGCTTTAAGCCAGGAAAAAAAAGCGACCCTGGTTGCAAAAGGCGGATTCTTTCAGCAAACCGGTGGAAACTGGATTTTTAAGATTTCTGAAGATGGTGATGTGGCTTATAAAACACCTGTTAGCCTGGGAAGCCAGAACACCGAATACTACGAGGTTCTGGAAGGCCTGGAGCCAGGAGACAGAGTGATCACCTCTAGTTATTCTAATTTTGGAGACGTGGACGAACTGGTAATCAATAATTAAACATCAATTAAAAACGGACAAAATATTTAAAAAATGATCAAAATCACTGACCTGGAAAAATATTACAAGACAGAAGAGGTTCAAACCATAGCGCTTAACAAGCTATCCTTTGAAGTAAAAGAGGGCGAATTTGCTGCGATTATGGGGCCTTCTGGATGTGGGAAATCAACGCTTCTGAATATTCTTGGAATGCTCGACGACCCTGATGGCGGAAGCTATCTTTTTAACGGTATTGAGGTAGCCGGTTACAATGAGCGGCAGAGAGCAAAATTGAGAAAACATAATATAGGCTTCGTTTTTCAGAGTTTCAATCTTATAGATGAGCTTTCTGTTTTTGAAAATGTAGAGCTTCCACTGATCTATACAGGGGTAAAACCTGCCGAACGCAAAGAACGGGTTCATGAAGTGCTGGAAAAAATGCAGATTATGCATCGTAGAAAACACTTTCCGCAGCAATTATCGGGAGGTCAGCAACAGCGGGTAGCCGTTGCCAGGGCAGTAGTAAACAATCCTAAGATCATTCTTGCCGATGAGCCAACCGGAAATCTGGACAGCAGCAATGGAAACGAAGTTATGGATCTTTTAACCGAGCTTAATGAAGCCGGAACTACTATAATCATGGTTACTCACAGTGAACATGATGCTAAATTTAGTCATCGAATCATCAGGATGCTGGATGGGCAGAAAGTCACTGAAAATGTGCTTGTGTAATAGGTCATCATCAATCAAAAAACAAACAGGATGTTCAGAAATTATATCAAAATTGCATTCAGAAATATTAGAAAGAACAAGCTATACAGTTTTATAAATATTGGTGGCTTGTCGTTAGGTCTTACAGCCTGTATCCTAATCATGTTCTATGTTTCTCATGAACATAGCTTTGACAAATTTCATGAAGATTCAGATGACATTTATATGCTTCGTGCAAAAGCTTTATTTGGTGGGGACACTATTTTTGTTCAGAATTTCAGTGCAGCTACGGGGCAAATGGTTCAGGAGAATTCAGCCTTTGTTGATGATAATATCAGGATTTTTCAGGAGTACAAGCCTTTGATCATCAAAAGGACAGGCCTTGAACCAAAAAGTTTTTCTGAAGAAGGTTTTTTCTATACCGACCCAAATTACTTCAATTTTTTCTCTTTTTCGCTCCTTAAGGGTAATCCTGAAACTGCGTTAAAAGAGCCTTTCAGTTTGTTGATTTCCGAAGAAATGGCCAACAAGTATTTCGGAGATGAAAATCCAATCGGCGAGATTCTCCAGGTTGAAAAAGACAGT
The DNA here is from genome assembly GCA_009735695.1 of Christiangramia bathymodioli. Classification (GTDB taxonomy): domain Bacteria; phylum Bacteroidota; class Bacteroidia; order Flavobacteriales; family Flavobacteriaceae; genus Christiangramia; species Christiangramia bathymodioli. Next base: position 706,532 of record SRSL01000003.1, on the reverse strand, counting down.
ATTTATAACTACACGGTAAAGGGTGTTATCGCTGAAACCCCATCCAATTCAAGCATTCAGCATAAATTTGTCGCATCTGTTTCTAGTCTTCAGAAAACTAAGGGAAATGACGGTTTATTCAATTCGCCAATCGTTCGCGGAGGTGCTTTTAAAACCTATTTTAAAATTAATGATGCTACCCAGATTGGGAAAATTGCTGAAACCACGAACAGGCTGAGCAAAGAAGGAAATAGTGAATCTAAAGATCTTTTTTTCCTTTATCCCTTTACCGAAACTCATTTAAAATTTTCAAGGAATGCAGGTATCGGTTACCTGGACGTCTTCCCGCTTATTGCCGGACTTATACTTCTGCTGGCGCTCATAAATTATATGAGTCTTACAACGGCAAGAGCCTCCTCCCGATCTAAAGAAATTGGCATTCGCAAGGTAAATGGCGCAAGCCGAAAGGAGATCGCTTTCCAGTTTTATATTGAGTCTACGCTTTTTATCAGTCTTTCATTTTTGCTTGCTGGTATATTGAGCTTCCTTCTTAAAGATTTCTTTTTCAATCTGCTGGATATCAATATTGATACTGCATTTTTTCTCAATCAAAATTTCATATTGACGCTTGCCCTGATTTTTATGGTAAGTATTCTTATTGCAGGAATGTACCCTTCAATGGTCATGGCATCTTTTAATCCAATAGAAAATTTCAAAAAGAAAACTAGGAATGACCTTGGGGGAGGCCTGGTTCGGAAAGTCTGTACTACCCTCCAATTTATTATTGCCGTTATTCTCATAATAGGCGGTATTACTATCCGGGAGCAAATGAGTCATCTTCAAAATATTGATACCGGTCTTAACCGATCTGATATTTTGATGATTTCTCTGGAAAAAAGTATGGGAAATAATATCCCCGCTTTTCGAAAAGAAGTTGAAAAGCTACCGGCTGTAAAAGGGACTTCTATTTCGGGTTACCCTTTATACGGTGGTTATGATATGTTCTACGCATCTTCAGAAAATGGTGAGCCAATGGCCTTACCATTTATAAGTATTGATAAAAATTTCTTTGATGTTCTGGAGCTAAAGTGGAAGTTGCCACCCGAAGATCCTTTTTTGCCCGAGCAACCCAAAAAACTGGTTATCAATGAAACGGCTATCGAAAAATTCAAACTGAAAAATGATCCTCGTGGTCAGAATATTGAAATGGCCGGGGCTCAATTTGAAGTTGTGGGAGTGGTAAATGATTTTCATTATTCCTCTTTAGATTCTCCTATCAATTCCCTGGCGATGATGGTTTCAAAAAGCAACTCCAGTATTAATAAATTCAATTCAGGAAGTCTTTACGTAAAATACCAAAAAACTTCATCCCTGCCCGCCTTGATCAAAAGTATTGAAAGTAGCTACGTAAAATTTGATGCTGAAAAGGAATTCAGTTATCAGTTTATGGACGATGCCTTCAACGAAATGTTTAAATCTGAACAACGGCTGGCTCATATCTTCAACATCTTTGTGGTGTTAACGATCATCATTGCAGGCCTTGGATTACTGGGACTGGCGACCTTTTCAGCACAAAAACGCATCAAAGAGATTGGCATAAGAAAAACCCTTGGTGCAAGTGTCTTCCAGATCACCTCGAGTCTTTCCCTGGACTTCTTAAAGATCGTATTGTTTGCTATTATTATCGCAATCCCAATAGCCTGGCTTCTGGCTCGAAACTGGCTGGAAAATTTTGTATACAGAATAGACCTGAATATCTGGATATTTTTAATGGCGAGTTTTTCAACTATGTTCATAGCTGTCCTAACGGTAAGCTTTCAGGCTTTCCGAGCTGCAACATCTAATCCTGTAAAATCCCTAAGAACCGAATAATCATGATAAAGCATTATATCAAAATCGCCTGGAGAAGTATTTGGAATGCCAAATCGTATACGTTGATTAATATTTTAGGGCTGGCAGCAGGATTGGCAAGTTTTATCCTTGTCTTATCCTATCTGAATTATGAACTGAGCTATGACACATGGTCTCCAGAATTAGAAAAGGTCTACCGCGTTTCAATGAAGCAGAAAGAGGATCTTTTTGAGGCAACGCCAGCGCCATTGGCTTCATTTCTGGCAGAGAATTATCCAAAGGTAGAGGTGGCAACATCGTTGCAGGGGGCTGGAGACTATGAAGTTCCAATTAGTGCCGGAAATGAAACATTATATCACAACGGTTTTACATCTTCAGATTCATTGTTTCTAAAAGTTTTCCCTTACAAATTAGAACAGGGAGATAGAAATATAGCATTGAATAATCCTAATAGTGCTATTATCAGCACCGAGCTGGCTAAAAAACTTTTTGGTAATAAGGATCCCATGGGTCGTACAGTGACAATTTTCAATATGCTGGAAGCAGTGATTACTGGGGTTATGAAAATGCCAGATACTCCTTCCCATCGCAAAGTGCACCTGGTAATGCGCGACCCTAATGAATCTCAGAATTTTTTCTGGAATAATTACTCTTATGAGACCTACATTAAATTGAAGGTTCCGGTAACGAAAGAAATACTTGAGGGGGATATTAATCGAATTTTCAAGGAGCGCAGGCTTAAGGTTGAAAATTGGCAGGATGAAGATTTAGCCAGTGGCAATCACCCTGTTTTATATGTGGACGCCGTGCCTGACATACAAAATTTCCCAACATATGGGAATGGGAGTATTAATACCGTGACGGTACTCTTTATTCTGGCAATGTTGCTTTTAATCATTGGTGCTATTAATTTTAGCAATCTAAGTGTCGCTAAATCTCTTGGTAAAACCAAAGAAATCGGGGTTCGAAAAGTTCTGGGTTCGGGAAACTGGAATTTATTCTGGCAATTTATGTGGGAAGCTATTTTGCAATGCAGCATCAGTATTGTAATTGCTATAGGGTTAGTGATTACGATCCTTCCATATGTAAATAACAGCTTTGGGTTAGGGCTTCAAATCCACTCTAACCTTGAATTTATATTCCAGATTGGATTATGTTTAATAGTGGTCATTCTTATTTCTGGATTTTTCCCATCTTTTTTACTGTCGCGATTTAAGCTATTAAAAATTCTAAGTGGAGGCACGTTCAGCGGGAATAAAGGTTTATGGCTAAGAAACCTATTGGTTATTTTTCAATTTACCGTCACCTGTTTTTTTATTATTAGCATTTCAGTCATCGATAAGCAGCTTAATTATCTTCAAACTAAAGATAAAGGTTTTTCTGAAGAGCAGTTAATAAGCCTTCGTTCGAGTCAGGATACACGCGAGAAAAATTTCGAAAAAGTTCGCCAGCAATTGCTTGAGATCCCCGGTGTTAAAACGGTGTCTAAAACTACAAACGTGCCGGGCGATATCCTTGCCGATTCTTCAACCGTGAATTTTAGATTAAATGGGACCGATTATAGGATGAATTCGGTTAAAGTTAGTTCAGATTATTTTGAAACACTCGATTCGCCGATTATCAGTGGTAGAAATTTTCGTGATTCGGGAATGGATCAGCATACCAAGACTGCGATTATTAACGAAACAGCGGCTAAAATTTTCGGAATACAGGAGCCAATAGGGGAGACCATATACTATTCGAATTGTTTGGAGAAACCTATAAAAATAGTAGGGATTGTTAGGGATTTTAATGTGTTGGGTTATGAGACCAGGGTTCAGCCCGCTGTTTTTACCATTAATAACGAAGCCTGTATGTACCAATCTGGTGGTGCCATTCTGGCGAGATTGGAAGCCGAAGATCCAATGTCTACCATTCAAAAAATAGATCAGCTTTGGAAGGAACTGGAGCCAGGAAGTCCTATTCGGTATTCATTTTTAGATGAAAACTTCCAACGAAAGTTTGCGTCCTATTACAGGATTCAGAAAGTGATTGGCTTCTTTGGAATGATTGCTATAGTGATTTCGCTTATGGGGCTTTTTGCACTTACAACTTTTACCCTGAAAAATCGAATTAAAGAAATTGGAATTCGAAAAGTACTAGGTGCTGAAGTTCCCAATATCGTTAACCTTGTAAGCAAAGACTTTCTCTTGCTGGTATTGGTGGCCGTCCTAATTTCGATTCCCATCGGGTGGTACGCAATGAACAAATGGCTGGAAAATTTTGCGTATCAAACCACTTTAAACTGGTGGATATTCTTGGCTTCGGGCGGTCTGGTTCTATTTATAGCTTTTCTTACCGTTAGTTTAAAGACCACTCAGGCTGCCATGAAAAATCCGGTAAAAAGTCTCAAAACAGAATAAAATTCATCAAAAATCAATCATCATGATCAGTAACTATTTAAAAACCGGATGGCGAAATATCATTAAGAACCGAGGCACATTTATGGTCAATATTATAGGTCTAGCCCTGGGAATCGCCTCAGTAATAATGATCATGTTATATGTTTCCAGCGAACTGAGCTATGATCGATTTAACAAAAAGGCAGACCGGATCGCTCGAGTTGTTTTCAGGGCTAATATTAATGGTGAAGAAATGAATGAGGCTGTAGTTATGGCACCTGTTGCTCAAACCCTGGAGAATGACATTCCGGAAGTAACCGATGCAACCAGGCTGGCCAAATCTCACAATAACAGGTTAGAATATAATGGCACTTATTACGGCCAAAGTAACATGGGATATGTAGATCCAAATTTTTTCCAGGTGTTTACCTTGCCTATTATCAATGGAGATCAAAGAACTCCACTTGATAAACCTAATACGGTGGTAATCTCTGAAACCCTGGCCAAAAATATCTTTGGCAGTGGTGACCCGGTGGGAAAAGTGATTAGGGTGACCAATCGGGATGAAAGTTATACAGTTACTGCGGTAATGCAAGATATTCCTGAAAATTCTCATTTTCACTTCGATATCCTGGCGTCCACTCTGGGCTATGTCAATGCGAAAAAAACTACCTGGATGCAGTCTGATTTTTTCACTTATCTGGTTCTAAAGGAAGATGCTGATATAGCCGAAGTGGAAGCAAAATTACCGGCAATCACCAGGAAATATATGGGGCCACAGATGATCGATGCAATTGGGATGTCTTATGAAGAATTCCAGAAAGATAATGACCTAGGACTTTTTCTTCAACCCTTGACCGATATTCACCTGCATTCTGATTTTTCTGATGCCACCACTCTGGAACAGGGTGGAGATATTAAATACATTTACATTTTTAGTATCGTGGCCATTTTTATGCTGGTCATAGCCTGCATCAATTTTATGAATCTTGCCACTGCTTCTGCTTCAAAGCGATCAAAGGAAGTGGGAATTCGAAAAGTACTCGGTTCGAATAAAAAGCAGCTAATCTACCAGTTTTTGGCCGAGGCATTCATTTCAGCTCTAATAGCTACAGTTCTGGCCATAGTGATCTTTGCAATATCATTGCCGGGCTTTAATCAATTGGCGGGAAAAAACATTGAATTTTATTCGCTTCTTAAACCTGTTTATGTTTTATGCTTAATTGGATTGATCTTATTGATCACGGTCCTGGCTGGCGGCTATCCGGCGTTTTACCTTTCATCCTTTAACCCGCTACATGCTTTGAAATCCAAATTTTCCGGGAGCGGAAAGAATTCCGGTATTCGTAGCGGCCTGGTAGTTTTTCAATTTGTTATTTCCGCAGGACTTATACTCGCCACACTCGTGGTGAAGGAGCAGATGAGTTATATTCAAAATAAAGACCTGGGTTACGAAAAAGATCAACTGCTCGTAGTTCATAATACCTACTTACTTGAAAATAATGAGGATAATTTTATACAGGAGATCAAAAATAATCCACGAGTCGAGAATTTAACTCATTCCGCTTATGTGCCTGCCGGAGAAAGCTACAATGAAGCTGGTGGAATTTTTCTTAAAGGAGAGTTTTTGCGCCGCATGTATTTCTACAATGTTGATGAAAATTATATCCCAACCATGGGTATGGAATTGCTGGCGGGACGTAATTTTTCAAAAGATTACGGAAATGAAAGCAATAATGTGATCATCAATGAAAAAGCTGCCGAGGCACTTGGATTTGGACAAAGTGCTATTGGTAAGACATTTCAGCGTGATACCCATGAAGGTCTGCAAGACCTTCATGTAATTGGCATTATTAAGGATTTTAACTGGAAATCCCTACATAAGGAAATCGATCCTTTAATTCTGAAAATGAATCCTCATGGGGGTATAATAATCAAGTCTAAAACGGCAGATATGTCTGGAATCATTGAGGTTCTAAATTCAGATTGGAATAGTTATAATCCTAAAGAAGCTTTGAATTACAGTATTCTGGATGATTCTTTTAATCATACTTATTTGAAAGAGCAGAAAATGGGAACTATCCTAACGCTGTTTGCTATTCTTACCATTATTGTTGCCTGTCTCGGATTATTCGGACTGGTAACCTTTACTGCGCAACAACGCTTTAAGGAAACCGGGATCAGGAAAGTTCTGGGATCTTCAGCATCACAAATCGTGGCCTTGCTTTCCAAAGATTTCATCAAACTGGTAGGAATTTCATTTTTGATCGCTTTCCCGCTGAGCTATTATCTGATGAATAAATGGCTCCAGGATTTTGCCTTCAGAATTGAAATCAAATGGTGGTTATTCCTGCTGGCTGCGACCATCACCCTGGGAATCGCATTTTTAACCATAGGCATCAAAAGTTTTAAAGCGGCAAACATGAACCCCGTAAAAAGTCTCAAAATCGAATAAATCTACACTATGAAGAATATACTTTTAATCCAGGAGAAATTTATGGTCGCTTTAATTTTAAGCCTTATCAGTTTTAATTTAGGCCATGCACAGTCTGAAACCGTAAAGCTTTCTCGCTTTTCAGAAGTAACGATCAGCCCTTATATAGAAGTTATTTTTAAACAAGCTCACGAAGAATCTGTGGTGATTGAAAATTCTCAGGTAGCTCGTGAAAAGATCAATATTGAAAATGATGGGAAAGAGCTGCATATCTTCCTCGAAGACGCAAAAATTATAGGAAAAGAAAAGGAAATTGAAGTGAACGGGCATGAGATGAAGCGGCCGATCTATAAAGGTGCCGAAGTGCGAATTACGGTGAATTACAAGGATCTGGACGAAGTGGAAATACGAAGCGAGGAACGAATTCAGTTTAAAGACCCGATAACTTCAGCAATTTTTAACCTGGATATTTATGGTTCTCCCAAAGTTTATTTTGAAAATATTACAGCGGAAGAATTTAAAGTGGCCCTTTATGGCGAAAGTTACCTGGAAGTTAAAGGCGGAAAAGTAGGTTTCCAACGCTATCGTTGCTATGGAAGCAGCGAAGTGAACACACTTGATCTGGAATCTAATGAAACACAAATAGCTGCTTACGGGAGTAACCATGTGGTGGTTAATGTTTTAGAAGAACTGAAGGTAACGGCATTTGGAGAAGCAAGTATCGAATATAAAGGCGATGCGAAACTCAAAAATGGATTAAAGATAGGAGAAACAGTTATTCACAAAATAGATTAGTCATCCTGAAAAGTACATCATGTTAAAAAATTTCATCAAAATATCCTGGCGAAGAATTAAAGCCGATAAAACATTTTCTTTCATCAATATCTTGGGCTTGTCTATTGGTCTGACCATCACCATGCTGCTTTTTCTTTTTGTAATAAAGGAACGGAGCTTTGATCAAATGTATACCAATAAAGAGCGTATCTACCGGGTACTATTCAACACAGATGAACATCGCAACAACGAGATATGGGCTACAGTCCCGGCGGCGTTAAAGCCAGCGGTAGATCAGGGAGTTCCGGAAGTTCAGAAATCAGCCAGGCTTTGGGATCATGACTTCGGAAAAACAGCTTCCATTCAGGTGGATAATAAAAATTTTACCGAATCGAAGCTTTACTATGCCGATCCTGAATTTTTTGAAATTTTTCAGCTGGATTTTGTATACGGAAATGCAAAAGATCAGCTGGACAGGCCAAATACTGTGGTAATATCTGAATCTACTTCACTCAAATATTTTGGAGATATAAATCCAATTGGTAAGACCATAAGTATCGATAATGACAGTAAAATGGAAATTACCGGAGTTTATGAAGATTTTCCAGCAAATTCCAGTCTTGATGGAACTATAATAGGTTCTTTTAAATCAATTGGATTTTACAAGGAACCGAGTTGGAGCAATGCCAGTTTTGAAACTTACTTTTTACTGAATAAAGATGCGAGGGCTGATGCTGTAATTTCAAAAATGCAAAAACTGGTAGATGCAAATGTTGAAAAAGAAGATCAGTGGTATACACTTAATTTACAGCCGCTGGAAAATATGCATTTGTATTCATCAAATATCAAGAGTGCCTATACCTCCAAAGTGGGAAGTATTGAGGAGGTTCGAAATTTCAGCCTACTGGCGGTTATGATCTTATTGATCGCCTGTATTAATTATATGAATCTCGCAACAGCAAGATCTCAGAAAAGCACTAAAGATGTGGGCATCAACAAAACATTAGGGGCCTCATCAAATGTTCTTATTGCCAGGTTTTTTACAGAAACGGCTTTTGTAACGCTGCTTGCGATCATTGTAGCCCTTCTGTTTACTTTTTTGAGTCTGCCTTTTTTTGAAAAGATTATAGGCAGTAGTCTGTCCCTGAACTATATGCTCTCGTACCGGTTTCTTCTAGCTATTCTGGCTATTTGGTTGCTTACAACCCTGATCGCCGGTTCCTTTCCTGCCTTACATCTTTCCAGGTTTTCTCCAATGGAAGTGATGCGTTCGGGTAGGGATAGGGAAAGCTTTACCGCATTTTTAAGAAAGGGGCTGGTGATCGTACAATTTTCAGCTTCGGTGATATTAATCATTGCTACCGTAGTAATCTACAATCAGCTGGAATTTATTCGGAATAAGAATCTGGGTTACAATGCTGAAAATACGATGGCAATTTCTATTAGGGCCATCAAATCTAATTCTGAAAAAGAAACATTGATCAAGCAGTTCGAAAATCTCCCGGAAGTTTCCTCGGTAACGATGGCTCAGGGCTATCCGGGAATTTCGGTTAGTGGGAGGTCTCTATATAAAAATATGAACTCGGATGAATCGATCTCTTTGAAAACCAATAGGGCACAGGGGGGTATCGTGGAAACGCTTCAGCTTAATTTATTAGCAGGAAAAGACCTTCCTGGGCAAAAGCAGGAGTCCGATTCAATCGTAGATGTACTGTTGAATAAAAATGCTGTAGATTTTCTTGGAATTAATCCGCAGGAGGCGATTGGAAAAAATATTATCGCGAATCTAGGACCGAATGCTTATGTGATTGGAGTGGTAGATGATTTTAATTTTTCTTCCCTGCGATCACCTATCGGTGCTTATGCGTTTAATAATGGTTTCGAACCGCTTCGTTATATGCTGGTTCGTTTTAATAGCAGTGAACTACCTCAAACTCTTGAAAAATTTAAAGGAACCTTTGGGAAAGTCGCTCCTACCGTCGCTTTCGATTATACTTTTTTAGATGCTCATGTGGAAAAAATGTATGCGGGTGAAAGGAGAACGGCAAGGGCAGCTCTTACTTTCGCCGGACTCGCCATTTTTATAGCCTGTCTTGGCTTATTTGGACTTGCCGCCTTTATGGCGGAACAACGCACCAAGGAAATTGGCGTTCGAAAAGTTCTAGGTGCAAGTGTGAGCAATATTACAGGCTTACTTTCTAAAGACTTTATCAAGTTGGTGATGATTGCATTGGTAATTGCATTTCCTCTCGCATACTGGATGGCTCGAAGGTGGCTTCAGGAATTTGCGTATCGAATTGATATTGGCTGGCAGGTTTTTGCCATTGCTGGTACAACGGCAATTTTAATAGCTCTGGTCACCGTAAGTTTTCAGGCGATCAAGGCTGCAATTTCAAACCCTATAAACTCTTTAAAGAACGAATAAATCATGCTGAAATTAGAACATATCTATAAATGGGTTTCTTCTGGTGGAAGAAGAATTTTTCTGCTAAATGATCTCAATCTGGAAGTAAGGGAAGGTGAATTCTTATCTATTATGGGGCCTTCTGGTTCCGGGAAATCTACCTTGCTAAATGTCATCGCAATGCTTGATGACTTTCAGGAAGGTAAATATTATTTTGAAGAAGAAGCCATACATGAACTAAAGGTTAAAAAAAGAACCGAAATTTTCAATCAGAATATCGGTTTCATTTTCCAGGCTTATCACTTGCTGGACGATCTAACGGTTTATGAAAATATTGAAACTCCGCTACTGTATAAAAAGGTAAAAAGTTCAGAACGAAAGGCTCTGGTAGCTGATATCCTTGACCGTTTTAATATAGTTGGGAAAAAGGATCTTTTTCCACATCAATTGAGCGGTGGTCAACAACAACTTGTGGGTATTGCTCGTGCTCTTATCATTAAACCAAAACTGATCTTAGCTGATGAACCTACTGGAAATCTCAATTCAAAGCAAAGTGACGAGATCATGCAGCTTTTTCATGATCTTAATAAAGAAGGAGTTACCATCATCCAGGCTACTCACTCTGAAAGTAACGTCACGTACGGTTCACGTACCATTCATCTCTTAGACGGAAGTATCCAAAAATCCTAAAATTACAATTTTGAAAAAATTCATCATTCTTTTTCTATTCATCACAACATCCCTTACTGCGCAAAATTCGACGAATTCAGAGCTTTCTCTGGAAGAATGTATCCAGATAGCGATTGATAATAATATCGCTTATCAACGATCTGAACTCCAGTTTGAAAGCGAAGAATTAAATTTCAAGGGGACCAGGTCACAGGTTTTACCATCGATTAACGGGGGGTACAGTTATGCCATGAATAAAGGTAGGAGCATTGACCCATATACCAATGACGTGATCGACCAACAATTCAGTTTCAGCAATGCCAGCCTAAGATTAAATGCCCGGCTATTTAATGGGTTTGAACTGCGCAACAGCATCCGGCGGGATCGTTTTAAAATGAAGGCCGCCGAAGCAGAAAAGGAAGCGGCTAAGCAGCAATTGATTCTGGATGTGACACTCTCTTATTTCCAGGTGCTGAATAGCGAAGATCTCCTTCAACTTACGAATATCAGGTTGCAAGCCACAGAAAACCAGATGAACCGGATTGCTCAGTTAGTCGAAGAGGGCTCGGGTAATCCTGCAGATTTTACGGATATTCAAGGACAGTTCTCAAATGATCAGTCGGCAGTCGTCGCAGCAGAAAACCAATTAAAGCAGGCAAAACTTGACCTGGCCCAGTTATTAAATACCAGGTCAGAAATAGAAGTAAAAGAATTTCAGGTGTTGCCTGAAATTAAACCTTACAAGCTTTCTGCGGAAGAGGTTTATGAGGAATCACTGGAAAATCTAGAAGTTTTTGAAGGTCAGCGTTTACGATTACAGGCGGCGGAAGAAGATGTATCTGTAGCCAGATCGCTTTTTGCTCCTGAAATTTCCCTGTTCGCACAGATGAATACCAATTATTCAAGCCTGGCTAGCCTCTTGAACGAGACCGGCTCACAGGTTGTAGAAACCGGTCAGTTCATCAATATCAACGGTGTTAGTTATGCAGTTCAGGCGAATCAAACTCAATTTTCTCAACAGGATATTCCTTATTTCAATCAGCTGAATAATAACCTTAGCTCGGTTGCAGGAATAAGTATGAATATTCCTATTTTTAATGGTTTTCAGGCTAAAAGAGAGGTTTCATTAAAAAAGATCGGCCAGGAAGATGCCCGGCTGGCTTTAGAAAACACCAGGAATGAATATTTCCAGGCTATTAAACAGGCGCATAACGATATGAAGGCCGCTTATAAAGATTATTTTTTTCTGAAGGACCAGGTTACTGCCTATGAAGAGTCTTATCGCGTCAATGAAATTCGGTTTCAAAATGGTGTGTCCAATATGGTGGAATATATCATTAGCAAAAATAATCTGGATCGCGCAAGAGTTAACTTAGCCAACGCTAAATATGAATTTCTTATCAGAACCAAGATTTTGGATTATTACCGTGGAATTATTTAATTCTGAAACAATATGAATTAGCCTGGCTTTGGAGCTAACATTTACTCTAAATTCCAAACATTGACCTTAATAAATTTTAAAAAGTCTTAGTCATAAGCATTTATCTCAAACAACCGGTGTTTTCTTAAAGTGCATTATAGAAAACAAATTCAATTTTTTTAAATGAAATTACAGAGGTAACAGTTAGAAGAGAATAAATTTTTAGATTACCCGGTGAGGCTACTGGAAAGGGTATAGCCAAACCAGAACCTTGTTAATCTTTTGATTATAAATGTTTTAATTTTTTTGATATTATGTGACATCATCTGAAATCAAGCATTTCGTCAAGCAGATCCTAAACATTTTGTCTACAAAAATTCTTATCTAAAAAGGCGAAACTTGCGCTATCATTGATTTGACTTTCGTATTAATCACTCTTTTAAATATGTCAAATCATTAGAACTTCGTCAACATTTTCGGTACTGTTCTGGATATACATTCAAAGAGCTAAGGGAGGGGAGGCTCCAATGTACACTCGTAAGTTAAACATAAGTCTAAAGCGAAAAATTAGTGTAGAATTATGGGTTTCTAAAAAGCAAAGATCAACTGTTGTTGACGCTTTCGATTTCGAGTTCAACGAGTTCTTAGACCAGGAATGCTCTAGGCTTTTCTAATACTATCAGGAGTTAAGAATAGAAGGTAGGGGTCGATCCCTGGAAAATATCAAGAAATTGTACTTTGGAGAGACTGAAAAATTATACTCTTTGGAGGATATTTTTGAGTATCATAAAACAATCTGTTTTCAAAATTAAAGCCGAATACCAGGCGGCTTTATGATATCAGTCAAAACTATATCCGAAGATTCATAAACAAGAGTTCGGGAGGCAGGATTATTATCTACAAGAACTAGATTTTAACTTCGTATTGAAGTTCGAGAACTTTCTTAGGACTGTTAAGCCAAAGCATTACCAGAATAATTAACAACATAATGCTATGATGAAACATATACAACGGCTAAAGTAGATGATCTCACTAGCTTACCGTATGGAATGGATTGATAAAAATCCTTTCATAAAGTTTCAATCCACTTTAGAGCCACGGGAAAGAGAGTTTTTGTCTGCAGAGGATCTTCATGCAATTGAACATAAGAATCTCAAATTAGACAGATTAGATAGAGTGAGGGACTTGTTTGTTTTTAGTTGCTACAGTGAGATAAGTTATGGGGACCTTGTATTGTTGAAACCTGAAAACTTAACTTTTGGTATTAATAAAAAATTATGGATTGTAACAAGAAGAATGAAAAATGGCAATTCAGAAAAAGTTCCATTGTTAAAGAAAGCTGTTACAATTATTGAGAAATATAAGAATGATGTAGATTGCTGGGACTATCTCAAAAACTGTGTAAGTAGAAAATATAGGGGTTTGCAAACCCCTATATTTTTTTAACCTTGCCTGCTCAAATCAGGCCTTAATATTTACATAGTGATGAAAAAAGAAGATCTATTTGATGATGAGTTTTTAAAGCAGTTCAAATCTGGGGAAGATCTCAGTAATTTCCTAAAACAACTTCAAAAGCGCGGATTGGAAAAGATGTTGGAAGGTGAACTAGATGGCCACCTAGATTATGAAAAGCACCAGAAATCTGGTTCCGGAAATACCAGAAATGGCTATTCACAAAAGAAGGTTCGCAGTTCCTTTGGAGAGGATCATATAAAGGTTCCCAGAGATCGGGACGGCTCTTTTAATCCAATGATTGTCCCCAAGCGAGAAAATATGATTGATGGCATTGAGAATGTCATTGTATCGCTCTATGCTAAAGGGATGAGCAACAGTGATATTGAAGAACAAATCTCAGAAGTGTATGGTTTTGATGTCTCCACTTCCACCATATCCCGAATTACCGATCATATCAGTAATGATATCGTAGCCTGGCAGAACCGGCCACTCGAGCCTGTTTACCTGATCGTCTGGATGGATGGTATTGTGTTTAAAGTGCGTGAGAACTCCAAGGTAATCAATAAAACCGTTTATATAGCCGTAGGCCTTAGACGTGATGGCAAAAAGGAAGTTCTTGGATTATGGCTTGGCAAGAACGAATCTGCTGCCTTCTGGATGAGCGTACTCACCGATATGAAGGCTCGTGGAGTAGAAGATATTCTGGTCACAGCTACCGATAACCTGAACGGAATTACCGATACCATTAAAAATGTTTTCCCTGAATCGACCACTCAGATTTGCGTAGTGCATCAGATCAGAAATGCTTGCAGATATGTGGTTTGGAAGGATAAAAAGGCCTTTACAAAGGATATGAAGCTCATCTATGATGCGCCAACCAAACAAGCCGCAAAAGCCGCCCTGGAAGACTTTGCCCACAGATGGGATGATAAATATTCCTATGCTATCAAGAGCTGGAGGGACAACTGGGAAGATCTCACCGCCTTCTACGAGTTCCCAATAGAAATTAGGCGTATTATCTATACCACCAACCTCATTGAAAACCTGAACGGTAAGATTAGGAAGTATACCAAGAATAAATTATCCTTCCCTACCGATGATGCCGTGATGAAATCCGTATATTTGGCTACAAGAGAAGCCACTAAGAAGTGGACAATGCCTGTTAGAAAATGGGGAATTATCCTCAATCAGTTCTTGACCATATATGAAGAAAGGGTTCAACTTTAATTAATAAAATCGAACCCCTTTATTTAAAACTTACACACTTTACGGGATAGTGTCAGATTGCCAGATCACTGGAGCTTTATTACCAAAAATATCTAACCAATAGATTATTCATTATTTAAAGAAGATTGCAACCCTCTGTAAGGTGAACAAGCATATATTACTTTCCATTTAGGAAGGAATACTTTTGCAACTACGGTAGCCTTATCTAATGGGATGCCAATTGAAACAGTATCTAAAAATTCTTGGTCACAAAAAGCTATCTACTACCCAGATTTGTGCAAATGTCTTCGAGAGGAAGTTAAGGCATACCTTTGCTCATTACAAATAATACCTCAGCTCCTTGACTATACGACCGAATTGATATATGATGATCTTCCATCATATTCATATCATTCTTAAACCAGGCTTTAGCCAGTTCTTTTACAAAATTATATTCAGCAATCCCATCTTGATTGATGTACATAGCTACATCTGAAGTGAATGAAGTTACTTCCCAATAGCCAGTATAAGGAGATTCAGGTGTTTCTACATCCTTCTTTCCACATGAAAAAAGGATATTAGATAATATGCTACTATTACTTTGAGTGCTTTTTGCATGACCAATTTTTTAAATTCTACCTGTGGAGTTTATAATTAAAATTTAATATGAGATGTTTTATAGAATCTTGGATGTAGCTTACTATAATAATATATACCTGACCTAAACAGTATAATTATACTTTTTTATATACTCTTGTAACCATTCCATATTCAATAAAAGGTTAAGTAGTTTTAGGAAATTTTTAGCCCTTTTATAATTAGTTTCCTAAAGCTCTAATTGAAGTAAGCCTTTATCATCTTCTTATAGTTTATATGAAATTTTAATTAAAGCTGTTCTTGGTTGTATGAATATTCGCTGGTCGTTTACTACAAATTCACTAAATGTATTACCTCTTCTATAACGTACATCAAAAGCATTATTGATGGCAATTTCAAAACCCCAGGGGCTATCTTCTTTATTATAGTATAAAGAGAAGTTACCTATTTCAAAACGATTAATCTCACTCATATTCTGGTTTTCGTAATAGTTAAAGTGGTAATCTGCATTCAAAATGAAGCTGTTCCAGAAATCATATTCTAAGACGGCATATGGATTTATTTGTACAAAATTATTGTTGAAATTAGCATTGCTAAATTCGTTAATTTCATATTCTGCTCCAATTTCAATATTAGGAAGATCCTTAAAAGATGTTTCCGTTTTAAAAGTGTAACCATAATTTTTTGATTCGTAATCCAGAATTTCTTGATTAATGACTCTGGAATATTCAAAAAGACTCGCGTTTGCCTGAATAGTAAATTTAAAATCACTAATTTTTTTTGAGAAAGAGCCGCTCATATTATAGGTTTCTTCAGGCAAATCGGTATATATAGCAGTAGTAATTTGATCTATGCCTTCAATAATGGTAGTATTTCTAACCGATTTCAAACGATTGGTATAATTAAAATTAGCATTGATGAAAACACCTTTAAATAAACTAAACTTATAATAGCTTAATGAGGCGGAGTGATAAAGTTGGTTTTCCAGTTCTGCATTACCCCTGTATAGTCTATTAAAACTAATTAAACGTAATCTGTTGGCGAAAGTAGAAGCATCAGAGAAACGAGAATTTAACCTGTATTTGAGCTTTAATTTTTCTGATTTTCTTATTTCATATTCCCCTTCAAATTCTGGAAGTAAAACCGGTTTGGTTGTATTGGTGATTTGCTCACCAAATTGATTAATATCCCACTTATAAAAGTGATAGAAAATTCCTGGTTTAATAATTAGGTCTCCCAATTTCTTTTTATACTGAAACCCTAAATACTGATCCATAAAATTAAAGTCAAGGTCGTTATTGAAACCTGCTTCGTTAAAATCATTTTCCTCTCCATTATTTAAAATCTGCGCATCTAGCGTGGTGAATTCGTGATTTAAAAAATCTATTCCTACAACAGGATAAATATGATTTGTATTATTTAATACCCAGTAATGCTTCAATTCTAAAGCCGCTTTGTTTAGCCTGGAAGAGGTATTTTGAAGGAGTTCAAATGTTTCGTCTTCGTCTTCCAATGGCAAAATCCCACTAAATAATGGACGGTTAAAAAACCAATTCCGGTAATTCTTGTCCTTACTAAATTTATGATTTACCGTAGCCGTTGTGGTGTGTTCATAGGAAAACTGCTTGCTGTACTTTAAATTCTGGGTAAAATCTAAAGCATCAGGTTCATTCTGAGTGTCCACAAAGGTTGTATTTTGGGTGGTTTCGGAAGTTAATTGTATCAGTCCATCAGCGTGGGAAGTTTTTATAAAAGCATCATAAGTTAGATCTTCTTCCGGATTTGGCACGAAGCGTAATTGAATTTTATTTAGTGAAAAGAATAAATTATTATTGGTACGAGTTTCACGAAATTCATCTAAACCGTTGTTATTTACGTAAGTGATATCATTTTCCTGTAGCATTTCCATTTTGTTTTTGGAAGCTATGGTGTAGGCATTTAAATCTAAGCTCTTGGTGATTTGCTGTACGATATTGAAAGCCCCGAATTCATTCTTACTATATATAAAGTCATCGTTTCTAAGGAACCGGGCAAAATCATCATTATAAATATTAAATCCACCGGGGTTATCCATTAATGCAAGAATGCCGCCTTCAAAATTTATATAATCATCCATAGAGAAGGAGCGTTCTCCAATATTGTTAAAGTCTCCAATTACATTTACTGAAGTTTTCGGGCTATAATAAAACAGGGTTGGATGTATCACAAATCTTTCCTCAGGTCCACCTCCAGCTTCAATATCTCCAAACACAAATTTTTTCTTTCCTTCAGCAAGTTTGATGTTCATGGCCATCTTATCACTATCTTCTAATCCTTTTAGGAAAGGGACTTCGCTATAATTCTCTAGAACCTCTACCTCATCTACAGCATCTGCCGGGATGTTTTCTACGGCTAACTTGGTGTCTCCGGTAAAAAAGGTTTTACCATCTACCATGAGCTTATCTACCTTTTTTCCGTTTACGGTAACATTCCCATCCCGGTCAACTTCTATACCCGGTAATTTTTTCAGAACCTCTCTTAACTTCCTTTCTTCTCCGGTTTTAAACACCTTGGTTCGATAGGTAATGGTATCTTCCCTTACCAGAACAGCCATTTTTTGTTTAATAAGGATTTCATCCAACGTTTCATTACTGGGGTGCATCCTGAAATTTCGAGATATATCTTTATGAAGTTTTAGGGTATCGGATATTTTTTGATAGCCTAAGTAGCTTAGCTCAAGCACATAGGAGCTATCGCTTTCAAGGTTTAACTTATAGCGGCCTTGTTCATCGGTAATAGAGAATTCCATAGCAAGCTTATCACTTACCGGGATAGCTATTACATTGGCACCAGAAAGGGGTGTGCTTGCGGAGTCTGTAACCTTTCCAGTCAATTCTTTTTGAGCATGAGTTGATGGTAAGCTTATAAAATTGATTAAAAGTAAAACGTAATAAACTCGATTTAAAGGCAAATTTTTGATTTTCTTATTATTAGCTGTTTTTTTGATTTATCCTCTTTCCCTTATAGTTTTTAGTACGTCTTTTACAATAGCTTCATATTCCTCCTCGATTAAGTTTTTGAAGCAGTTGGCTTTTCAAATTCAAAATCATCTGGTTTTGAGGTTAAGGCTTTAGCATAATAAAAAAATCTTGGATTAACACTGCTTCTAAAATTAAACCTGGCAGTTTATTGAGATCTTTAGGGCCTGCTGATATAAGTATGCAGTTGAAAATCATATATATACATCGACTTTTAAGTCATTTTCATTCTTATCATAAGAATTGTAATAGCCGGTAGCTTTATAACATGTATTTCCAAGAATGATTTTTTTTCATATAAAATCAATCTCCCAGTGATATTCCTTTTTTAAATCCTTTATTAGCATCTCTTCACCAATCGTTCGTATAGTAGATCGTATTTCCTTAACTGCTGATGTAACTCTTTGGAGATTGTTGTTATAATCTGAACTCATTTGTGTTTTGCTTTTGAACACGCTTGATCTTTTATTAGCCCGAAACTTTAGTTCTAACTCTTCTATTCCAAATAAGCTATTTTTAATTTGCTGGAAACGTACCTGATTAGAACTTTTTCCCTTAAAACTTTTTCATTGATCTTTACACCATAGGTTATTATAATATTTTAGACTGCTTCCTTTTGGCCTGTAATAATAAATGATGTGAATAAAAGAAGAAAGAGAATTTTATATGATTTCATTTGGCATAAGTTGAAATACCTATTTATATTTTCAATTGCTTTTGAGATTTCCCATTGCTTTCCTGGCCATTTTGTTTATCTCTTCATATGTAATTCTTTGTCCTTTAGGTGTCATTATTTCTGTTTCCTCATCACTGAATTCAATACTCTCAACAGTGTATTTAGAAGGAAAATTTGAATTCACTTCTAATTGGAGGATCAAACCAGGGAGCCCTCCATATCCCATAGGCCCATAGCTGTATGGAATTTCTGGCGCAAACCAGGCAGTAATTTTATTCTCAAATTTTCCCTTTGAGTTTTCAATTATCTCAGTAGTTGTTGCTTTGTATACAACATATTTACCTATCCTTTTCATTTGCTGAGTAACATTCCAGCTATCATTTTCCAGCAATTCATCTTCAATGAGGAAAGTTTTGCCGAATTTCTCAGTGATTTCTAATTTCTCTTTTTCAACTTTACTTGTAAAATATCCATCATTGTTCAAACCTAAAAGGGATAAAGATACTCTTAAAGCAGGACCTGTATTGATTTGCATAGGTACCTCTTTTGTAAAATAAGACTTTTCGGAATTAAACTGTAAAACCCCTTTTACTTCTGCTAATTCATTTTCCGCCTCTTTCAACATCCTGGTAAGCGTCGAATTTCCAGCTGAATTATTTTGCTCACTGATATCATTCGGGGAGAAAGATAGTTCCAATCCATATACAACTTCACCAGATTTTATTTGGGCTTGAATTGGCAACGAAATGAGAGAAAAAAGAAGAAAAATTTTATAAATTTTCATGATAATTAATAATTAAAAAATACGATCAAAAGATATCCCTTTGATCGTATTGTGTTCATTAGTTTAAACTATTCCATACAAGCTTCGTACGTTTCATTAGCTATTTCATAAGCGCGTACTGAGTCTGCACCATTTTCTTCGGCCGCATCACCTGCAGCCATTGCTGCTGCTGAACAAATTTGTTCGTCATCATTTACAAAAACATTGTTAGCTGATGCAATTGATACAGTGAAAATTCCTACGGCTAAAATTGTCATTACTTTTTTCATAATTTAAAGTTTAAAGTTTTATCCCTACTCTCAAAAAGGATTTTCAGGTTACTCCTTAATAATTGATCAATTATTAACTAACAATAACTAAAAATTTTTTGATGAAAAGGGAACGTCAAACCGTACTAATTGTACGGTATAATTTAATTAGAAATGACTAAGTCTAAAAATTTATTTGACTGGATTTGATTATCAGTGGGTTAAAAATTCGCAGATTGTCAACAATCTATAGATAATTATCGGAAAGCCTATAAATAATGGCCTATTCGATCAGGGTATATTTCCTTGGTGAGAATATCTAGGTAATTATTAATTGTAATATCATTAGTATTATTTTTTCCTGTGAGAAAGATGATATCAGGGAAGAATTACCAGGAACCCCAACACCAATTTCTAGAACTGTTAAGGACTATCACTGAAATTTGATTATAAATAATTTCGAAATCAAATTACGGAAATACTGGAATTGTCCAGGTGGTGGGTTGGGACCCAATTACTGAATCAGGGAAATCGCAACTACTTATTCAGAAGAAAATGGCAATTACCAATTGGGTTTCGAATATAATTTGAGAAGTTATGAAAGTCATTTTCTGGAATTTAATGAAACCGAAACCAATACCTAATATTCCGAATTCGTTTCAGAGGAGAATTCTATAGAGATTATGATCAGATTTAATTGAAGGAGAAAACAATATTCTTAATTTAAACGCTTTTGTCCCGATTAAGTTAAAATTTAATCTTACTGTATTAAATAATCATATAGCACCTTTAATTACCGGCATCGAATACAATGGCAGAATCGAGTTTGGAACTGAAAGGACCTATGAGAATTTCGAAACATTCGAAAGAAGAACCAGGCCAAATTCCGAGATAAAGATTAAATTCTGGTACATCGAAAATTATAATTCAAATAGTCCGATTTTTCACTATGGACCAACTATCACCTATCAAACCAACCAGGATGATGTTATAGAATTGGATTTTGAAATCGACTGTAATGAATTTTAAAAATTGTTTTAACAGAGATTAGACATCGGCTCCCTGGTATTGAAGAAAAAGTGTAATTTTAGAAAAAAGGCTGGAAATGGGTTAGCCGACAAAAATGTGATCTTTCTTAAGCAGTTCGTCCATTAGTCGCGAGTTACATGCATTACCATGAAAATAAAAAGTTTAATAGCTACGGTATTCTTGTATCTCCAGGCAGGTATTGGATACACCCAATTGCAATATTCTAAAATTGATTCTATTATAGAGCATCATGTAAAGAACAAATCTTTTGAAGGAACGATATTAATAGCCGACTCTTCCGAAATTACTTATAACAGATCTTTTGGCTTCAAGGACTTAAATAGGGAAGAACGTATTGACGATCATACCCGCTTTAGCATTGCATCCATAACAAAGATGTTTACTTCGATCGTGATTTTGCAGCTAATAGAAGAAAACAGGCTAGAGCTTTCTGAAAATTTAGAGCAATTGTTATCCACTTATGAAATTCCTAACTCTGAACTAATTACGGTGCATCACCTACTAATTCATATCTCAGGTTTGCCAAATGAAAGTGATTCAATTTACCATAAAAGGGTAGAGCCTGAAGAATTTATAGCTACAAGCGTTCTTAATAAACCCAATCAAATCAATTCCTTCAATTATAACAACCTGGATTATATCTTATTAGGTAAGATCATTGAAAGAATTGAAAACACAACATGGCAGGAATCAGTACAAAATAGAATGCTGGACAAAATTGGGATGAAAGAAACCGGTTTTTTAAAGCACTCTAAAAAGCCTGAGAATTTTGCTAATTCCTTTAATATTGATGCCAATGATATTCGAAAGCAGGACCGAGACTGGTATTATGAAAATTATTACGCAGCAGGTTCAATGTATTCTTCGGCAATAGATTTATTCAAATTTCATAGAGCTTTAGACGGTGACGAACTATTGAATTCTGAAAGCAAAAGTATATTGGAAAAGTCCTATCCAGAATATAATTACGCTGGCTATGGAGTCTGGAATTACAAGTATCCTTTTTTAAAATCCCAGCCAAGATTAATGGAAAGGCGGGGAGCTATTTTAGGATCAAACTCCGTGATCGTAAGATTTCTGGACCAGGATAAATGCATAATTATTCTCAGCAATAACAACAAGTTTAACCCCGATACTTTTGGGAATCAGGAAAACTTAAAAGAGGCATTGATCAGAGAGATAGGGAAAACCAGCCGTTAGTTGAGCTTCATCATGAATTCCGGATTTTAGAAAGCTGAAAGAGATTTATGGTTTATATTCAACTATTATAATTAACCAAAAATTGATAGCATTCTTAGAAGGGGAAATAAGAGATGATGTTTAAGGCTAAAAAAGGCACTTTATTTCTGGCTATAACCTTTGGGTTAACCGGCTTGTTTTTGGTTTTTATCTTTGATCGAATCTTCTCAGAGGGTACATTTAACTATGAATTTATCCCTTCCGATCTAGTGCTGATTTTAGTTCTAACTCTACTCTTTTGGATATTAATGTCTACTAAATATGTATTGTCTGATAAATACTTGTTTTATCAAAGCGGACCAATAAGGGGTAACATAGAAATAGCTAAAATCAGGGAAATAATCGTCGGAAAAAGTCTCTGGGCAGGACTGAAACCGGCTTTAGCCAGAAAAGGGCTTATTATTAAATACAACAAATATGATGAAATTTATATCAGCCCTGAGTCCAACGAATTATTTGTTCAAAAAATAAAAGAGATCAATCCAGGAATAAATATAATCCAGGAGAATAAGTAACAGGCCAGTTGCATACGGCCATATTCGAATAACGGATAGGTAATAAAAATGGCTATTTCAGGTAGAAAAAACAACAAGCCGACAAGCACGCTTTTCTATCCCATAACTTACGATAACCTAATAAGTGGTATATAATTTAATTTGATTTAAATATCGTTTTTAAACAAGCTGATCTGGATATCTATTTTTGATATTCTAATAGTTTCAATTTTACCGAACATAATTTTTAGCTTTTGGCTATTAGATATATTTTCAAACTTTAAGCTTCAATACTTTGTCATATCCATTGGATTCCACTGATCTTTGAACGGTAATATAGTCCAACGGTTTGTTTTATACCAAAAAATAAAAATCCCTGGAGCATGTTGCCCCAGGGATTGAATTCTTTTTTCTTAGGTTAATTTTTTACCAGCCTATTCCAGCTCCCATTGTAATGTACAGAGGGTTATTTTCCAGACCAAGTTGCAGATTTTGTTTTTCATTAAGCAAAGGATAACTCGCTCCCAGTGTAAAAACTACCGGCTTAAAATGAATATTAAATCCACCTATAAAATTAACAGTATCAACCTGATTTTCATCATCCGTACTTCCTAGAGTTTTATCTTCATTTGGAATCACACCTACCAAGTTCGCATAACCCCCACCCGCATAGATCCAAAGAGGATATAGAATTTTTTTGGATACTTTGAGGTTTGCTAATCCCTTTAAATGATCAAGGTCTTTTAATTCAAATTCGTTTGAAGATTCGACACTCAATAACTGTTTTGATAATTGTAGGTCTAACCCAAACCCTAACCCGTTATTATTATGAGAACCAAACTCGAATCCTACATCATTCAAACTTTGATCAGTTTTAAAAGCAACATAGAGCATGTCGGGGCGATTCCATTCTTTTTGTTTCCATTTGAGATAACCAAGTCTCCCATTATAGTTCTTGCCTGAATTAGCATCTAAGTTCTCATAATGGGCTATTGCTAAATGAATGTTGGATTTTCTCTCAGTTTTTTTACCTTTAGTAAGCTGCTGAGCCTGTTGTAGGACGAGGTTATAGTAAATAGGAGAATAAACCTTCCAGTGTTCCAACGAATTTAGATTTCCAAGTTCCTTCAGGTTTTTCTCGGTTTCGGTATAGTTAGAACTCTCCAGACTTTTTTTTGTTAGTTTAATATAATTCTCGAAGCAAAATATCTCCGCCAAATAACGTTTACGTCCATTAGAATAAGTATCCAGATAAATTTTCATTTGTCTGGGATCCTTATTCTCAAATGCCTGTTGATAGGTGAACTCTTCTTCAGCCTCCAGAATTTTTCTATGAATTTCTGGAGTGGGATCATTTTCATATGCAATTTTGAAACTACTTATGGAATTGGCAAATTCCTTTGAATTAAGTTCCTCCAAACCTTTAGAATAGGCCAGAGATGCTATAGCAATTTTAGCTTCCTGAATTCGTTCTTGCAACCAGGGTTCGGATTTAATTTTCGCAGCTTCCATGAATGATTCCTTTGCCTGTGTTGGGAGGTTCCTGGACATCAATTCCAATCCATTTTCTACTAAACTATTATACCGCAAACGATTCTGCTCAAGTTCAATAAGCTTCTGCGCTTCTAGTTTCAAATTTTCGCTTTTGTTTCCACTTAGAAAAAGTTCCAATGCCTGGATTGTGCCAGCCTGCTGTGCGATCTTAAATGCCAGGAGATCCTTTTGGCTGGTGTACGAAGAAGTTAATGCCGCCAATTCATCTTCTCGTTTTTTTTCAAGTTCGAGTTTGCTATTCTCAAAAGACTGCTTAATACTAGCCTTTATTTCCTGTCGTAAATTTTCCATATCTGAATAGGCACTGGAAAATTGGTCTGGCTTAGTATTAAAATAAAGTTCTAACTCAAGCAGTGCATTTTTCTGATCTCCTTTTTCGTAGTAGTTCAGAACTTTAAGACTCTGCAACCGGGAATTGGTACCCCCCAGGATTTTTTCTGTCTCCTCAGCTTTACGCAGACTAGCTTCATAATTGCCTGCTTCGTAAGCACTGAAGGCTTCATTAAAGGTAGATTGAGCTCCCTGAGCTGATAATAAGCCTGTAATTAAAAGGAGCAAACCTAAGGTGAAGAATAAGGTCTTGGTCATGATAATTAATTAGTATTTGTGTTCTCTATTAAATAACCCTGGGTCTGAGCCTGTGACACTCTCCTTTGCACTTCTTGCTCTAACTGCTTCATAGATTCATCGTAACGTTTCTTTTTTGTGAGCTCCCATTGCTCATCTCGGTAGCGCTTCTCTGCCGCTGTAAGTCTTTCGTTGGAATCAGTAACTGTTAAATAGCCAATTGCCGATGACCAATAATTGTATTCCATTTTTTTCTTAGGGGGTTGCATCCAATTACCTTTCTTGTCAATAAGCCCAACCTCTAAAAATTTAAAATTTGCATAGTAATTTCTCGGAAAATTTTCAAAAGTATATTCGTCAGATTCAATTAGTTTACTAGCTACGGAAACACCATTTTTGAATCCTTCGATTTTATTAAATATTGGTGGCACAACCACATCTCCTTTTTTGTCCAATACACCAACTGAATTAGAATTGTTAGAACCCAATCTAAGAATAACTAACCCATCCGTAATAGTATCAGGAATATTCCATTGAGATATTTCTTTTCCGACCTGCGCACTAATCTTTCTTAGAAATGCATCATCAAAATTAACTACGGTTTCATCCCTAGAGTTAATTAACCGATACGTGGATTTATTGAGATTTTCTTCCTGAACAAAAGCTACTCCACCTGAAAAGTAGGTCGCTTTTCTATATTTTGGAGCTATTTTAAGATTTCCATTTCTGTCTTTATATCCAAAAAGCTCTTTACGCTCTATAATCTGAGAGAATGGAATGTAATTGGCGGGAGTAACGGTTTCGTTCCAAAAAGGATCAGATTCAGTTATTGGAGTTAAAGTGGTTTTTTCCTGCAGACGGCTGAGGTATTCATTATACTCACGATTGCTTTTTTCTACCTGTTGGTCATACCTCTTACGGATTGCGTCTTTTTGCACACTTTCTTCTTTTCTCAATCGATCGTACGCTTCACTCTCACGACCAAGATTTTGAAGTTTATTAAGTGCTACAGTGTTCCGGTCTTCCCAAGCCTGCTTTTCAGCTCTTTGTTGCTCCTTAAAACGAGCGTTCTCCTGAGCAATCTTTTCTTCTCTTTGCCGCTGTTTTTCTCTTTCGATTGCAGCCTGCCGTTCATATTCCTCCTGGCGTTCCCTGGAACAAACAGGACAAGATGTTGAGGCATCTGGTGTTGCAGTTCCATTATTCGGAACATAAAATTTGCATTCAGCTCCAATTTTTCTGTGTTCCTGAGCATGTGCCGGAAGAATAAGGAACATGCAGGAGCAAAGGAGCGTTAAAAATACTTGCTTCATATATTCTTAAAGAAAAGTTAATGGGTGGGAAAGTAGATTATTTTTTGAATATTAACAATAGCGAATAAAAATCTTCATTAAATATTCTTGATGATAAAAAATATATTAATCAGCCGAGTTTATTATTGAGAAAATACGGGGTTTTAATTCTTCCACATATATAGAGAAGCCAACCTCCTCTATCTTCATTCTGCCTGAGTTGTTGTAAATTTCCCCCGGTAAAATAAACAGTGGAAAATTTAAGCGAGATATGAAAGTAAGTATTTGGTCAGATGTTAGATGTCCTTTTTGTTATATAGGAAAAAAGAAATTTGAAGACGCTCTGGAAAAGTTTCCAAATAAAGACAAAGTAGAAATCGTTTGGAAAAGCTTTCAACTCGATCCTTCCTTAAAGACAGATATCCATACTTCTATGCTGGAGTATTTCGTGAAAGCTAAAGGTGTAAGTGAAGACCAAGCCCTGCAGATGTTCAGCGGAGCCACGAAAATGGCAGAGGAAGCCGGTATTTCAATGAATATCCAGAAAGGGATCCTGGCCAATTCTTTTAATGCCCACCGCCTTATACAATTTGCTAAAACCAGGGACTTAGGAAATGAGATCAAGGAAGCCCTCTTTAAAGTTCATTTTGAAGAAGGGAAGAATATTGATGACATCTCCGTTCTCTCAGAGGTTGCTACGTTTATAGGCCTGGATGCTGAAGAGGCTAAGCAGGTTTTAAATTCAGATGCCTATGCATATGAAGTAAAACAGGACGAGATGGAAGCCCGGAATATTGGTGTGCGGGGAGTTCCATTCTTTGTGTTTGATGATAAATATGCAATTTCTGGAGCCCAGCCAGTTGAAGCTTTCCTTCAGACTTTGGAAACAGTATGGAAGGAAAATAAATCTGAGCTTAAGATCTCCGAAGGGGATTCGTGTTCAAGCGAGGGAAATTGTGACTAAGTTATCTGGATGCTTTTTGTATAATATAACATATCCTTTGTCCTCCATAAAAATCAATTAACTTATATCTGCAAACCCTGTTGGTGGTCGTTATAATAAGCTTAATCTCCCCAAATAAGGACTTCAATTTATTAGGGAGTTTTAATTATATGCAATTGCATCAATTATCATTTTAAATAATAAAAACCCTTTCAAAATCACATTATAGTGTGTTTTTACATGTAATATTATGAGACTTAATAAAAATACAATGTAATTCACATTAAATTGTGGAAATTAATGTATTTTGAACTCTATGCTTAATTTTGCAATTATATTTCACATTATAATGTGGGTTAAAAGAGTAGATTAAAAATAATTATGACAGCGATCCAACAGATTGGTCGGATAATTCAGGAGCGTCGCGATCATATGCGCATCACCCAAAAACAATTAGCTGATATGGCAGATATCGGGATCAATACATTGTATAAGATCGAGACCGGGCAGGCTAATCCTACCTTCGAATCCCTACAAAGGATAACAGATATTCTGGGCTTAGAAATCACACTACAGGTTAAAAAAATAAAAGATTTAGATGCGACAAGCTAAGATACTCTATAAAGGGAAAGAAGCTGGTATTTTGGAACAGCATAATGATGGAAGCTTTAGCTTCCGATACCTAGATTCATGGTTAGCCAATTCAGAAAATCCTTCAATTAGTCTTACACTGCCACGATCCCAAACGGAATATCATTCGGACTACCTATTCCCTTTTTTTTACAATATGCTTCCGGAAGGAACCAATCGGCAAATAGTAATAAGGGCCAATCGATTAGATTCAAATGATCATTTTGGCATTCTTATGACTACTGCGCGTTATGATACGGTTGGGGCTGTCACAGTAAAAAGTAAAGAGCTAAAATGAAAATAGATCATTGCCCCGGAACTCTAGCAGAAGGATATGACACTTATAGCAGGGCATGTCTAAATCGTATGTTTGATGGTCGCAAGGTTTCTCATTTGCTACCCTATGATGCGCCAAACTCGAACCGACAAACCGATGAACTCTTTGAAGAGAATCAACAACGTATCTCGATATCGGGCGTTCAGGAAAAATTCTCTGTACTCCAGGAGAAAAATAAACTTAGACTCATTAAGAAAGGGGAGCAGGGTACCCATATTTTAAAACCCATTCCACAATTCGGGAAAAGGAGAGATCAAATGCCAGCCAATGAGCACCTGACCATGCAGATTGCCCGGCAGGTTTATAATATTGAAACCGCTGAAAATGCGCTTATATTTTTTCAAAATGAGACACCAGCATATATTACCAAACGTTTTGATGTAAAAACCGATGGCTCAAAAAAAGCCAAGGAGGATTTCGCTACCCTTTCCGGGAAAACACCTCAGACACATGGGGAGCATTATAAATATGAAGGCAATTACCTGGAATTATTTCAGTTAATGAAAACATTTCTGCCTGCATATCGCATAGAGATTCCAAAATTATTTAAGCTCTTAATTTTTAATTATCTGTTTTCCAATGGTGACGCTCATCTGAAGAACTTTGCCATATTAGAAACACCCTTAGGTGATCATCGTTTGAGTCCGGCTTATGATTTACTCAACACCCGAATCCATGTTGATGATAGCATTTTTGCACTGGATGAAGGGCTTCTTCCAAAGAGTATGTCACAAACCAACATTGCTGGCCAGTTCAAAACCCTGGCCGAACAGGTTGAGCTTAAATCGAAACAACTCGATCAGATTATCACAACAATGCTGGAGAATTCTGAGGGAGTTACACGATTGGCTAAGGCCTCCTTTTTAGAAGAATCTACCAAACGAACTTATATTCAGGATTATCAGTATCGTCTAAAGCAACTTCAAAAATTATAGCACGAGCCGGATCAGCATTAGTATATCTTTGAACCGATGTTTTTCATTTTTTCTGATTCTTTTTAGAATCAGATTTCCTCATCTTATTTTCTTCCAGCTTTTCTCTTAGAGCTTTCATATCATCACTGATCTTACGGTCAACTATTTTTGCATAATGTTGGGTAGTTCGAAGATCCTGATGCCCCAGCATTTTGCTAACCGACTCGATCGGGACCCCATTTGTCAATGTTACCGTAGTGGCGAAGGTGTGCCGGGCCAGGTGAGTAGTTAGCGGTTTCTTGATGCCGCACAGGCCTGCAATTTCTTTTAAAAAGGCATTGGATTTCTGGTTGCTCAATACCGGCAATACATAGTTTCCGTTCTTCACCTCGGGGTGATCTTTATAGCGCTCCAGAATTTCTTCGGCAACAGGTAGTAGAGGGATGCTGCTTAAAGACTTTGTCTTGGTCCTTTTGATTCTAATCCATTTCCCGCCATCGATGCCTGTAGTGATGTCAGCATCGGAAAGTTTTTTGACATCAGAATAGGCCAGTCCGGTATAACAACTAAAGACGAACATGTCCCTGACTAACTTCAACCGATCCAGGTGCAGGTCCTTTTCGATCAATTTGTCGATTTCTTCCTGAGTTAGGAATTCGCGTTCAACGGTTTCAAACTGCACCTTGTAATTGTAGAAAGGATCGCGATCCATCCACTGGTTGGCCAGAGCAATGCGTATGATCTTCTTAAAATTGTTCACATACTTCAGTGCTGAGTTATGATTACACTCACGTTTGGTCTTTAGGAAGTATTCGAATTTGCTGATGAACTGGTGGTTGATCTCATTCATCGGGTAATCTTGAGCCTTATATTCCTCGTTGATGAATTGCTCAACATGATTATAACAGGTCCAGTAACGCTTGGCGGTGCTTTTAGAGATACTTTTTCCGGAAAGGCGATCCATTTGTTCATTATGCTCCTTAAATACCTTCAGGGTCATTTTTGGCTTCCTTTTCTTTTCACCTTTTAAATGAGCGATCATTTCGGCAGCGGTAATAGGTTGGTCATTATCTGAAAGTACCTGATGGATTTTATTCAGTTTATGTCGGAGGTTATTGATATGGGTATTGATCTCTTTTTCATTAGGATTGTTACCCATTACTTTTTGCAATTTGCCGTTCCAGTATTCCGGTTGGATTCTACGGGAAATACTATATTCTTTTCTTTTACGGTCGACTGTAAGCCTTAAATAAATGGGGGCTAGCCCACGTTTATTCTTCTTTTTTTCAAGGATGTGAAAGTGGATGTGAAAATCGGTTCTCATAGCTTTTCAAATTTTAGGTCTCGCTTGGTCTCGCAAAGTACCTAAAAAGAGCATATGATTTTAAATTTTAACTTTACTTAAAGAATTGAAAAACAATGGTTTGTAGGCTTAGCGAGACCCTTTTTTTGGTCTCGCACCAGGTCACCGTATTGGTCTCGCTAAATATGTAATTATTTGATATTAAACGATATCATTAAAAATGAAAAACCCCGTAAATCCTGGGATTTCGGGGTTTTTGATTGAGTTTGGTACTCAAAAAGTGGAGTCGGAGGGGTTCGAACCCTCGTCCAAACAAGCAATTCAGCTGCTTTCTACACGCTTAGTTTTCACTTGGTTGTCGATGCAAAGCCGGCCGAAAACCACCAACTTTACACGTATCCTCGCTTAAATTTCAGGAACTCATCAAGGCCCTGAGCTCCCTATATTTACTTTGTCGGTGCCTCTGGTGTGGACGCCGTAAATCAAGGCTTCCACGAGACATCTTGGCTCCCTGTCTTACAGGGACTAAGCAAAACCTACTATGATTCGGTTACGCAGCCAAGGCGTAGTTATTCTCGCCGTTTAAAAAAGTGTGAAATATGAGATTTACGAGCTATATCCCAGCGCTCGACGTGCTTACAACTCAATTAGACTCGCTGTCAAAACCAAGTCGACCCCATAAAATAATGAACTTCTCGAAGTACGAGTTCCGAAGTTTGAATTACGAATTTTTTGTTATTCGTACCTCGTATTTCTTACTTCTAATTTCAATGATGGCGTTCCCTTCTTCGCTAAAGCTTCGAAGGGCCGGGCTATCCGCTTCAACCTTTTTATTTTGTCAGCTCGAGCGGAGTCGAGAGCCAAAATAAAAAGGATTTCCGCTGCTACCTGCCTGCCGTCAGGCAGGTCCCTAACGCGAATGAGAACGGTTAAAATTGTTAGATTTTAACCAGTTCGAATTCGTCCCGTCCCGATGCTTCGGGAATTTCGGGACCTTTAGAAATGCTAAATTTAATTTAGCAAACCATTATCAAAATTTCAAAATCTTAAACCCTGAGCGTAGCCGAAGGATCAAAGAAAACCGACTGTAGTTAACAATCGGGCCAGCAAAGATACTCATTTAAATTTATATCTTTGAGACACTTCATTAATGTACAAAAGCTATACCAGAATATGATCAAATTCGCCCTGATAAAAGAACGAAAAACCCCGCCAGATCGCCGGGTTGTATTTTCTCCACAAATGCTTACAAAAGTAGTTTCTCAATTTCCGGAAGCTTCCTTTAAAGTGGAAAGTTCTGATATCAGGATCTTTAGCGATGAGGAATATCGAAATGCTGGTTTTGAAGTCACCCAGGATATAAGCGAATGCGACGTACTTCTGGGCGTAAAAGAAGTGCCAATTCCAAATTTGATACCTGACAAAAAGTACTTTTTCTTCTCACATACCATCAAAAAGCAACCCTATAACCGCGACCTGCTTCGTGAAATTCTGTCTAGAAATATAGAATTATACGATCATGAAGTAATCACCGATAAGAATAATGCTAGGCTCATTGGTTTTGGTCGTTATGCCGGGCTAGTTGGCGCGTATAACGGAATTCGGGCTATTGGTTTCAAAGAAAATAAATACCAGCTGTCCAAGGCAGAAGACCTGCCAGACCTTGCGGCCATGCTCAAAGAACTGGATGGTATCGAATTACCGGCTTATAAATTCGTGCTTACTGGAAGTGGAAAAGTGGCTCACGGCGCCCGCGAGATCCTAGAACATCTAAAGATCAAACAGATAGATCCTGAAACCTACCTGGTTAATGAATTCGACCAGCCGGTTTTCTGCCATATAGACGTGCTGGACTATGCCAAACGCCGGGACGGGGCCGAAGGAAGCCGAAGGGAATTCTATAAAGTCCCCGAGAATTATGAATCCGATTTTATGAAATTCGCCAAGACGAGCGATGTCTTTATCGCCGGTCACTTTTATGGAGAAGGCGCACCGGTTTTCTATTCGAAAGAGGATGTTCGCCACAAGGATTTCCGAATAAAATATGTAGCCGATATTTCCTGCGATATCGCCGGACCCATTGCGACAACGATTCGTCCTTCCACCATCTCCGAACCATTTTATGGCTATGATAAACAGTTGGGTGCCGAAGCGGATTTTATGGATCCAAAGGCTATTGCCATAATGGCTGTAGATAATCTGCCCTGCGAACTGCCAAAAGATGCCAGCGAAGGTTTCGGGGAAATGTTCCTGGATCATGTGATCCCGGCCTTTTTTAATGACGATAAAGACGGAATCCTGGCTAGGGCAAGAATGACACAGCAAGGTAAACTAACGCCCCTTTATTCCTACCTTCAGGATTTTGTGAACGGAAAAAACGGCAACCATGAAAATTAGATTTACTATTATAACTGGCATACTCTTACTTTTTAGCCTTTCGATGATGGCCCAGATCCAGGTAATGACCTACAATATCAAATACGCCAACGAAAATGATGGTGAGAACAGCTGGTCAAACCGAAAGGACTGGATCACCAGTCAGATAGGCTTTTACGAGCCTGATGTATTGGGAGTACAGGAAGCGGTGAAATCACAGCTGGATCATTTTACTGACAAACTGGATAATTATTCGGTCATAGGGGAAGCCAGGGATGGAGGAGATAAAGGGGAGTTTAGTGCCATCCTGTATAAAAAAGACCAATTCGAAGTCTTGCAAGAAGATACGTTCTGGCTTTCGGAAACTCCTGCAGAAGTCAGTAGAGGATGGGATGCCGATTTCAACCGGGTTTGTACCTATGCACTATTTGAAGATAAGGAAACCGGTAAAAAATTCTGGATCTTCAATACCCATTTTGACCACGTGGGGACCAAAGCCCGCCGCGAAAGTTCAAAACTGATCATTTCAAAAATAAAAGAGCTGAATACCGAAAATTATCCAGTGCTTCTAATGGGGGATTTCAATCTTGAGCCTGAAACGGAAGAGATCAAAATGATCTCAGAATTCCTGGCTGACTCACAGGTCAAGGCGGAAAATAGCTTCGGACCTGAGGGAACTTTTAATGGCTATAACTTCAGCGAACCGGTGACCCGTCGCATCGATTACATCTTCAGCAATGAAAAAGTGGAGGTAAAGAAATACGCGGTTTTAAGTGATTCCAAAAACCTGCGCTATCCTTCCGATCATTTACCTGTGATGGTTGAGGTAACATTTTGAAAAACAAAGATGCCGGAATTAATCCGGCACCTTTATAAGTTTTTGTTCCCTGTTTTCAAGCCGGGAATTAGTTGTCATTTCCCGTTACAAAGCTCTCATCCTTTAAAAATAACGTCTTTTTGCTGTGTAGTTCTACCGCTTCCCTCGTGAAATAAGCATCTCTAAACCGTTTTTCAGAAAATAACTGAAGCTGGTCGCCATTATGTGGAGAATTTTTCTGCGTAGCGTTTCCATAGCTTAGAAGAACCTTTGCATGAGGCACTTTCGAAAATTCAATGATCCCAACCCAGGAATCTCCTCCCGAGATATATTCACTAGTTCCTTCCGGTCCATCAGACCAGGCGACTCTAAAGATCCCAAGGCTCCCATTCATTCCATGTCCGGGTAAAATTTCTTCTCCTTTCCTGATCTTGTAATATTCTCCCCATTCTACATCAAGCTTTCCGTAGTTATTTTTTATCTCTTTTGCGGCTTCTTCAAGAAGGTTTAGAGCCTTTTCAGGATCTGCAAGCCCGTCTGGGGTATCGCCAGGATCTTTCTTATCCCAACCTTTTATATAATTACTTGTATTCCAGACATTGAATTTTCTTGCCCAGTTATAGAATAATAGCGTACCCTGGCTATCGGCATCGGCAGACCTGTCCCAGTCTTCCAAAACATTTTTTGCTTCTGTAAGTAGCGGACTAGGATTTTCTTCAATAGCAGCGAAAAGGTCATCGAGGATCCTGTCAGCAAATTCGAGATGGGTAGAAAGTTTGTAATCAACCAGCTCTTCAAAACTGATCTTTTCATCTTCCATCAACATTCTGGCTGAGCGTTGAGGCCTGAAAGACATCCTGTCTGGAGAGAAATATGGTGGATAATCTTCAGAATTTATCGCCCTGGGTAGTGTGCTGGTCCATGGCGGATCATTCGCATTTTGAAGCCAACCCGTCTCCGGATTCTTAACTTTCGGAAGCTCTTTATAAGCATGGAACTTGGTCCATAAGTTTTCGCTATCACTTCCGTCTACAATACTGCTCCAGTAGTTCCAATCGCCCTTTGTGCGTTGAGGGATCAGCCCGTTGAAAAGATAAAATATATTGCCTGCCTTATCAGCATACATCACATTCCAGAAAGGGATCTGCTGCATTTTTAAGGCACCCTCAAATTCTGAAAATGACTGACTTTGAGCCATTTTCCACCATTGAAGTATCATGTCCGGCCGGTCTATCCCAGCTACCCGCAGAGAAAGTACCTTATCCTCGCTTTTTTTTACCACAGGGCCATATATAGTCTTTACCACCGGTATTTGATGAGTTGCCAAACTACCGTCTTCCTGCTTTACCTTCAAATTGACCATTCTTTTTTCAAAATCTCTTTTTTCTCCATCCACCAGATATCCGTCATCTTTCAAAGGAATTTCGAAAAGGTCACTATTGTCGATGACATTATCGGTATGGGTCCATCCCAGGTTGTTATTAAACCCTATGGCGATTCCTGGCAGGCCCACCAGATTGGCTCCATAAATGTTATTATCTTCATATAGAAAATGACTTTCAAAAAACAGAAATTCTCCAAACCAGGGCAGGTGAGGGTTCTGAACTAGCATGGCATTCCCAGATTCTGTTCTGGAAGGGCCTATTGCGTACGCATTTGAACCCATATCTGGCCACTGCTGAGTAATTCTAAGTTCCTGTCCGGCCACAAAACGGGTGAAAACCACGAACATGCTATGCATGATCACGTCCTTAACGCTTAACGGTAAAATTTTTCGGTTCTCCTCGAGGATAGCTTCAGGATTATTTTCAGCATATGCGTTCATTCCTTTAACAAATGAATTAAAAATCAGTTTGCTTTCAGGATCCATTTGAGTTAACCATTCATCTGCAAGGCCTGGGAAAGCAAGACTGTGAATGATCATATCATTCTGAAGTTTATCACCACCCCAGTATTCGGCAGCTTTACCACGGGAGTGGCTGTATAATTGCAAAATGTGGTTAGCGTGGTTGTTCATCTGCGCCCAGCCCTGCGCAAAGAATAATTCCTCCATATTATCGGAAGAAATATGAGGGACACCCCATTCGTCCCAATGAATTTTTGTTTGTTGTGCAGAAATCGAGAAATGCAGGAACAGAATGCCCAGAAGCAACAGAAAATTTTTCATGGTTGAGTAGTTTTTCTTAAAGTTACAAAAAACTGAGGACTAGGTTTTTATAGCTTAACAGTGTCTCGAAGTGAACTTCGGCTTTGAGCGAATTCAAGGAGGAAACAGGTAAATAATCCAAGGCTATAAGCCAGTAGATCCCAAACCGAAAAGCTGCTTCCCAGGATGATAAAAAAGAGTTCGGGCAACTGGTATTCCAAAACCTTTACGATGTTGATCAACTGGAAGAATTCAATGATAAAGGAAAATAGAAGAACAGAAATTAAGGCTTTCATAACCGACATTCTAGAGATTCCCATTAGAAAACAATAGATCAATATCACCACCAGGAAATCGCCCAGGTAAGGCCTGATAAAATCATCCTGCACGTAGATGGCGATAAGGATCTCAATTACAAACAGGATTAAAAATCCTGCCAGATAATTTTTCCTGGTATTTCTCTTCAATTTCAAATTAATGCCTTAATAGGTCAATAAATATAAGATCAAATCTTTAAGGTTTGTTGGTTAAAGCCCAGCCATATCCAGCGACCTGATTTCCTTTTTGTATGTTGAAGGTAATAGCATTTCCTTTAGAAGCCAGTCCAGTTTTATAGACCGGCTAATTTTGTAAATCCCTATAAGCGGGCTCAAAACCGAAATCCTGTATAGACCTAATAATTTCTTTGCCTGTTCCGGCAGGATGAGACGCTGGGTTTCGATGAGTAAAAAATATCGCAGCCATCCAAGGTGTTTTCTATATTGTTTGAAAAGGTCTCTGGAAAATTCACCATAATGTAAATGCTGATTTAAATGAATCTCACGCATCTCTTCATAAGTCTTCAGGTCTGATGGCAAACCTTCTATTTTCATCTTTTTTCCTACCTCATTAAAAACCTGGAAAACTTCATTTTTTTCCGGCCTGCTAAGTTTGCGTTCCAGCAATTCATAAGACCGAATGGAATGATCGATAAGCATGAAAAGCACATCTCTGTAAGCCCAATTTGGAATGCTTTTTCCACGGCTGTTTTCAACCGAAGCATGTATCGAGTTTATTCTTTTAATGGCTTTTATGGCTGATTCTCTTTCAGAGAAAACGATCTCCCTGGCATAGGCTACCGTAGAAAAAAGTCGGCCTAAAGGATCCCTGGGAAGCCTTCCGGTAAAATAAAGCCAGTCTACCGCTTTGTTCAGCGCGAATTCTGCGGAAGCGCCCGCGAAAATGAATAATATGGTATCGCTTTTTCCCCAGATCTCCCTGACGATGGAGTCTTCAGCAACAAAATTTTCCTTTTTCATCCTTCTGTCCTTTTAAAGTGAATCTATTATTTCGGGATAATATCCTTCAGCAATCGCGCCCACGGCGAGGATCGACCACAAACATAATACCGCAAGAATGACCTTCACGTAATACGGAATGTGTAGCCTAAAAAGATCATGTAGCACCGTATTGGTCACCGGGAAAAATATGATTGAAAGTAACATATACATAACTCCCAGTCCCGGGTCGTTTCCACGGAAGATATTCATCATTCCGATCAGCAACAGGAATACTCCAAATATCCCGCCAAGTATTTTTGAAAGTTGAAAATCGCCTGCCATGATGTTTTATTGAAAGTTGAACAAAAATGGAAAAAGAAATACCACGATAAGGATCCAGATAAGATATATCGGAAGATAATTTACGATGGCCCTTCCTGCTCCTGAAATTTCGGCCTTACCGAAGGCTGATTTCAAAATTTTGAAGCTTACAAGGCATAAATGAACAAGGATCAGAATGTTTCCACCCAGAACTGTAAGTCGGTTAGGGGTGAGGCCCCATTCCGAAATCCGGAATATGATCGCGGAAAGCGCGATTCCATTTACAATAATCGTAACCGCAGCCAGGGCCAGTAGAATATAGTTATTGAAACCCTGCCTGTCTTCTTTCCAACCTTCAGCAATAGAAAAAAAGATCAGCGCCATTACGCCGATCAAAAGTACATTGAATAAAATAAGAAAATCTCGATCGGTATAAGGATCAATACCCGAATAGAACATGGCGCCGAGGTAGATGATCAGCATGACCAGAACGATGGGGCTGAAGATCTTTGCGATCACCGGGGAAACCTTGTTCACCAGGCCCGGATTGGTTTGTACCAGAAAAGTGGCCAAAATGGGCACCGCCGGTAAAGCGAATATCACCAGATACCTGAAATAGAAATCGGCGATCTGCAAGCCTATAAGTTCAAAAAGTCCAAGAGTGATCCCGGTTAGAATAATTCCTGCGATTATCAACATGGCACACATGACCAGCAGGTCGCCGTTGAATCTTAAGAATTCAAGTCTGTTCCTGAAATTAGTCAGTTCATTTCCGGTAAATGAAATCCCAAGCAACATCCATAGTAGCAAGGGTAGGTGGATACAAGCCAGGATAAGGCTGTCACTCTCCGGGTTTCCCGGAAGCAAATTGATGTAGATCAAACCAACCAGGGAAATCCCTGAAATCAGCAGGATCTTACGCAAGGAAAGTTTATTTCGCCATGCGAAATAGAAGATGAGAAACGGAAAAACCAGGAAGCCGATGTTCCGGGGATAAAAGAACTCTTCGTCAATGTTGAAAATGTCCGGGAGTTTGGCAAGAATACCCGCAATGAAGGCGGTGATAAAAACGAATTTTATTTCCCTGCCGGAACCCCATGAAATTTCAGGAGATTCGTAATTAAGCCGCTCGTGCCAGAATTGTACGATTGGCTTATTCTCCAATTCGGTATAAAGCGAATTGAAATTCTGTTTGAATTCGGCTTTGTTCTTTCGGTACAGCCTTTCCAGTTCTGCCGGACTGTCCAGACCTGATATAATTAGATCACGCATGATGTATTATTTAAGGTTGATCATAATCCAGGATTAGCTCCCTGCAAAAGGGGTTCCGAAGACACCTACCGCCAGTTCAGCCCAGATCAGAAAAAAGACGGCCAGTACGATTCCGCAAATGATAATGCGGTTTTTGGGATTTGATACTTTTCGCAACACAAATTCAATTAGAAGCCCAGTCCCGGAAAGCAGAATTCCCATGATAAGAAAATCAAAAGCTGACCAGTCTACGTCATCGCTAAATTGCATGGCAATGA
Organism: Christiangramia bathymodioli; assembly: GCA_009735695.1. Classification (GTDB taxonomy): domain Bacteria; phylum Bacteroidota; class Bacteroidia; order Flavobacteriales; family Flavobacteriaceae; genus Christiangramia; species Christiangramia bathymodioli. The sequence continues at coordinate 667,866 of SRSL01000003.1, read as the reverse complement.
AAGGAATGAGCAACAGGGCTGCAACGATTAAAAGTACAGCAAGGATTCTTGAAGTTTTCATAATTAAAAGTTTTAAAGGTTGATCATTGTTTTAAGTACTTTGAAATTCAAAGTAAATTGATAAAAAAATATAGTTTTGGTTCAGTAATAGTTTATTTGTTCAGTTCATTTCCTGCATTCAGAAGCTTCTCAAGTGCGTCCAGATGTTCCTGGAAGGCTTTCCTGCCCTTTTCTGTAGCGATATATTTAGTATTTGGTTTCCGGTCTATAAAAGATTTTTCAACTTTTATGTATTTCTGTTTTTCAAGAGCCTTGGTATGACTGGCTACATTACCGTCGGTAGCGCCTAGAAGCTCCTTCAGGCTTTTAAAATCGGCATGATCGTTCACCATTAATACGCTCATGATCCCAAGCCGGATACGATGATCGAATGCCTTATTGATATTGCTTATAATACTCTTCATTCAGCAGATTTCCTGTCATATTTCCTATGCATCCAGATGCCGTAAATAATATGAAATACTCCAAACCCGATTGCCCAGAAATAAATGCCATAGCCAATGAATTGCGTGGCAATAAGGCCGAGGACAAGGTTGGCATAGCCTAAACTTTTTAGGTCTGCAAAGGTATATTTACTTCCGTGAATTAAAGCCAGTCCGTAAAAAATAAGCATGCTCGGGGCTATAAGGCCTAGTAGACCATATTGCAATAAAACCAGGCAAAATAGTCCACCAGCTACCAGAGGGGCGAAGAAATTTATAACCAGTCTTTTAGTTGTGGCATCCCAGATCTTTTGCTCGTTCTTCCTGGCTTTTCTGGTTGTAAGAAAAATAGCCGTTCCAATGGCCAGAACCAGAACGGCAAGGGCTATAAGAATTAATTGTGGAACGAGATCTGAATTCATAGCAAGCTTAGAAACTTCATCGAAATTATCGTAAACAGATTCTCTCCCGGCAAGCAGGGATTTAGCCAGGACAGCGCCAATGATCGCATAGCAACCGGCGAAGACGCCTGAAAGTCCGCTTAGGGAAATAAACCGGGAAGACCGGCTCATCATATTCCTGATCTCGCTAAGATCTTTAAGATACTTTTCGTTTTCCATTTTAAAGTACTTTGAAAAACAAAGTAAGTTTAAATTATTGATTTGTACAAATATGGAATGAAAAAAGTCCCTTGAAAAAGAGACTTTTGAAAACTGCTATTTTTACTTAGCCACCCAAAGTGGAATTTTCAGACTTCGATCAAAAAGTTCGTCGGTCACCGAGCCAACCAGGAGGGACGAAAAGACATTTCCGCCAATATCTCCTACAATAAGAAGATCTATCCCGGCTTTTTCACCTTCCAGCGCAAGCCTTTCGGCAACACTGGCATCTCGACCCCGGATAATTTTTTTCTCAAGGTCGCCAAGATGATAGCGTTTCAGGAATTTATCGAACTTCTCACGGGTATGTTTTTCGATCTTTGGTACCATCTCTTCCTTGTCGAGGTAAGGGGTGAACTGTACCGGAACGCTGTAAATGTGCACCGCGGTGATTTTGGCGTTCGTCTTTTTTCTTAAAAATTCGGCTCTTTCAAAAACCCGGACGGTCTCTTTTGAAAAATCGGTTCCTCCCCAGATATGTTCCAATTTAGAAGAAGCATTTTCGGGGATGGAGAGAATGTCGCATTTTAGTAATCTGATCAGCTTATCTGAAATGACCCCCGTTCCGTTAGATTTGGATTTATTCCCAATGATCACCAGGTTGATGGCATATTTCTGAACGATATAGTTCATTAAAGATTCGGTATAGGGATCTTCCGAGATCAGTACCTTGCTGGGGACATCAGCTTTAAAGAATTTTGAAACCTTTTCTTCCAGTTCTTCACTGATGAGTTGTTCCAGGTTTAGCTCCTTCAGCTGGTCCCGGAACAGATCTGATATTTCATATTTTTTGATGTTGTGAACAAAATAAACCTTTTCCGGATTAAAGTTTTCAGCTAGAAAGGATGCATATTTAATAAGGTGGTCATCCATTTCGGTGAGGTCCAGTGCTACCAGTATTTTTCTTGTTTTATCCATTGCTCTCTGTTTTATCCTCGGTTTTTGTATTTCTTTTTTGAACTATTTCAGAAACGATTTTCTCATAGTTATCCAGTTGTTTTTCCGATTTCTTTTCTTCAAGTTTTCGCAAATCTTCCACCAAACCTTTATAAAGTGAATAACACATGATAAGTAGAATGATCGCGAATGGAAGACCAGTAACGATAGTTGCAGTTTGCAGCGCCTGTAGTCCACCACCAACAAGCAGCACTGCGGCAACGGTTCCCTCGGTAACTGCCCAGAAGATACGCTGACTCACCGGCGCGTCTATTTTACCTCCTGAAGTTAAACTGTCTATAACCAGGGAGCCCGAATCTGAAGAGGTGATAAAGAATCCAGCGATAAGCAATACGGCCACAACGTTGATCACCATCGAAAGCGGATAATCCTGGAAGAAAACAAATAAAGCGGTAGCGATATCGTCGTTCACAGCCTGGTTGAGAACCTCGTTTCCGTTCATGATTTCCTCAATGGCAACGCTTCCGAAGGCCGACATCCAGAAAAAGGTCACCAGGGCGGGTACCAATAAGACTCCAAGTATGAATTCCCTGATGGTCCTACCTTTTGAGATTCGCGCGATGAACATTCCTACGAACGGAGACCAGCCAATCCACCAGCCCCAGTAGAAAACGGTCCAGTCATTTTGCCAGCTCCCGTTGGTATAGGTCTCACTCCATGTAGCGATCTCCAGGAAATTGAACAAATAACTTCCGGTGTTTTCCACGAAAGACCGGAAGATAAATAGGGTTGGACCAAGGATGAGAGCCAGTACCAGCAGTACTACCGCGATTCGCATATTCCATTCGCTAAGTACTTTCACACCTTTATCTACTCCAAGAACTACCGATGTAGTTGCGATGGCCGTTATAATGGCAATGATCACGATCTGTGCGGTCAAATCTGAAGGTAACCCAAACACATGATCCAGTCCAGAAGCGATCTGCTGCACCCCGAAACCAAGCGAAGTCGCAAGTCCGAAAAGGGTGGCCAGAACCGCAAAAATGTCTATCACGTCTCCAATTTTTCCGTAAATACGGTCACCAAGAAAAGGATAGAAGATCGAGCGGATGGTTAGCGGTAAGCCTCGTGTATAGGTGAAATAACTTAAAGAGAGTCCAACCAATGCGTAAACCGCCCAGGCATGAAAACCCCAGTGCAAAAACGTGAAGTTCATAGCTTCCTGTGCCGCGGCTGCCGTTCCGGGATCGGCGGTTGGAGGAGCATTAAAATGCATCACAGGTTCACCCACTCCAAAGAACAATAATCCAATTCCCATTCCTGCACTAAAGAGCATAGCAAACCAGGATAAGGTTTTGAATTCTGGTTTGGCGTTTTGCCCGCCAATTCGAAGTTTTCCAAAACGACCCAGAGCCAGATAGATTAGAAAAACGAAGAATAGATTTATACAGAGAATAAAGAACCAGTCGGCATTTTCGGCCACGCCGTTTTGTAGTTCCTCGAAGAAACTTTCGGCCTGTTCCTCGAAAATTAGGGTTAGAGCAATGCTTACGATAATAAAAATTGAAGAGGTGAAGAAAACAGGGCCGTTGACCTCTAATCCAAAAATGGATTTTTTTTCGTCACTCCTTGTTACTTTTTCTGCCATAAATTGTGTCTTTCGGTTTAAAAATAATAGCCAATATTGATATTGAATCTGGCTTCCCATTTGGCATTGGGATTTCCTTCCGCGAAATCGTCCACGAAATTTCCGCCTAACCAGGAATGGTTATAGCCGGCGGCGTAATCTATATAGGTATATAATTGGCCGGCTGTGACCAGCACGCCGGTTACATTCATAAAACTATCTTCGAATTCTTCCACCTTTTTATCCATAAACCCAAAATCATTATAGAATTCCAGTTTAGAAATGGGACCGAGCTTTACCGGTACGCTTTTGGAGACGGCGAGACTGTACAAATTAAAGTCTGATGCCACGGAATAAGGTGCGCCATAAGCTCCCATTTGAAGGGTCTCATCGCTTTTTCCTTCAGGATTTTTTGGGTCATGATCGATTCGCATGCCCTGTAATTTCAGATTCCAGTTTTTGATAAAAAATTCGTAATGAAGGGCGAGCCCGTTATGAGTTCCGGTTTCTTCGGTATCCAGATTATAAATTCCGCCGTACTGCGCCGATGCTCCAATGCGTTGCCTGAATTCTTCACCGGTCTTGTAGATGACCTTGGCGTTGAACTGATTTATCTCCTTATTTCTTCCCACGATATCATAGGAATACCTGGACGAACTGGCTTCAGAGTTATTTCCGAATATCTGCTCCTCGGCGTTTTTATAAAATGCGAGATCGTATTCGAAATGTTCACCCTCATAAAGATATTTGATCCCCATGTCATGATCGTCTTCCAGTCCCATATAATAGGTAAGGTTGAAGAACCAGTTGTGCGAATTGTATTGCTGTATCCCGAATGGTACCTGGCTTAAACCAAGCTGTACCTCGCTTTTTTCTGAAAACCGGTAACCAATCCAGGCCTGTTTTAAGAAACCTCCTCCAAAAGCTTCGGAATACCAGCGGTATTCTGCATCCAGATACAGGTCTTTCCATGCCGCATTCACATTGATTCGGAACATGTCGTACCCAAAATCTCCACCACGGTCCTTTTGACCCTCTTTCCAGGAAGAAAGGTTGTAGTTGAACCTTAAGGCGCCTCCCAGGTCTAGCGATGGTTTATCATCCTGAGCCCTGATTTGTGGGTGTGAAAACAGGAAAATGAAACACCCTACCACGGCCAGTTTGGGACAGGCGAAGTTGAGTAATTTACTGCGCATTTAAAGAGAGGTATCGGTTAGATTTTTAATTTAATCCGAAATTTTCTCTTTAAACTTAAACGTTATGAATTTTGGGAGATATTTTAGATTTCGTTCACAGTTTTTCTGATTTTCACCAGGTTGGATAGCAATTTTTCAAGATGTGCCAGGTCAAGCATGTTTGCCCCGTCGCTTTTAGCATTGGCTGGATCGAAATGAGTTTCGATGAACAAACCGTCTACCTTATTAACTATTCCAGCCCTGGCGATGGTTTCTATCATATCTGGTCTTCCGCCCGTTACTCCGCTGCTCTGGTTGGGCTGCTGAAGTGAATGGGTGACATCTAAGACTGTAGGGGCGAACTCTCTCATGGTAGGAATTCCGCGGAAATCAACAATAAGGTCCTGGTAGCCGAACATGGTCCCGCGATCGGTCACCATTACCTGTTCGTTATTACAGTCGGTTACTTTGGTCACGGCATGCTTCATGCTTTCAGGGCTCATGAACTGGCCTTTTTTAAGGTTAACGGCACGCCCGGTTTCAGCGGCGGCCACAACCAGGTCGGTTTGTCTAACAAGAAAGGCAGGGATCTGCAGCACGTCTACATATTCAGCGGCCAGTTGTGCATCGCTGATCTCATGTATATCTGTAACCGTTGGTATTTCAAAAGTTTCGGAAACCTTTCGAAGGATCTTCAGGGCTTTTTCATCTCCAATCCCGGTAAAGCTATCGATACGGCTACGGTTGGCCTTTTTAAAGGAACCTTTGAAAACATATGGAATTTCAAGCTTATCGGTAATGTTCACGACCTTTTCGGCAATTCGTAGGGCCATATCCTCACCTTCGATGGCACAGGGGCCTGATAGTAAAAAGAAGTTGCCAGAACTGGTATGCTTGATATTGTTGATTTTGCTTAGATCCATCCTTTTCAATTTTGAAGCAAAGATAATTGAATTAATCCCGCAACGCAACGTACGCAGAAATTGAGTAAAAAGAGGTTTAAAAATCTAAAATTCAGTAAATTAGATATTTCAACTAAAACCTGCCAAAAATGAAAATTTATGAATTCCTGATTCCCCAATTGCAACAAGAAGTAGCCCTTACCGAAAAATTCCTGAAAAGAATTCCGGAAGATAAGATGGACTACAAACCACATGAAAAATCGATGAGCATCCGGCAGATCGCTAACCACCTGGCCGAAATCCCTGCCTGGATCACGGGCACTATGGAAGCCGGGAATATGGATGTAAAAGGATATAAACCCCTTGAACATGGCACTGTGGATGAGATCATTTCCGAATTAAAAAAGAACACTGCCGAAGCCGAAAAGGCCCTGAAGAAATCAGACGATGAATTCGAGCGTATGTGGAAAATGACCAACGACGGGGAGATCCTGTTCGAAATGCCGAAATTCAATGTGCTGCAATCCATGGTCATGGGGCAGTTCCCGCATCACAGGGCACAGCTTGGAGTGTATTTTCGCTTACTGGACATTTCGGTGCCGGCAACCTACGGACCCTCAGCTGATGAAAATTAAACATATGTTTTTAAATAATATTCATTGGGGAAAAATTATAAACCTTCTTTTTTTATGCTGTGTTATTTCCACATCCGTGGCTCAGAAATCGAGAGCGCGAGATCTGGGAATTCCGTTTGAAGGAGAACCGGGTCCTTTGAATTCGATCACCGATGTAAAAGGAGTAGAAGTAGGCCATAGTACCATTATTAAAGGCGAAGGAGAAAATGTAGTGGGAGAGGGGCCGGTGAGAACCGGAGTCACAGCAATCTTTCCGAGAGGTAAAAAATTCAGCCCCGTTTATGCCAACTGGTACAGCCTGAACGGCAATGGAGAAATGACGGGTACTACCTGGATAACCGAATCTGGCTTCCTGGAAACACCCATTATGATCACCAATACCAATAGCGTAGGAGTGGTAAGAGATGCCGTTCTTAAATGGTATGTAGACTCAAACTGGTATAAGGGAGAGAATTTATGGTATACCTATCCGGTGGTGGCTGAGACCTATGACGGCCTTATGAATGACATCTATGGTTTTCATGTAAAGGAAGAACATGTAATTGAGGCGATTGAAAATGCTAACTCTGGAATGGTTACAGAAGGGAATGTTGGTGGCGGTACTGGGATGTTGGCTTTAGGTTTTAAGGCTGGTATCGGGTCGGCTTCCAGGCAGTTCTTTCTGCAGGATAAGTTATATACCCTGGGTGCGCTGGTCCAGGCAAATTTTGGTTCAAAGAACAATTTGCAGATCGCCAGAGTTCCTGTTGGGAAAAAATTGATGGATACTCTTAATTTAGAAATAAACGCCTTTGCCAATTTCGAAAGAAAGGAAGGCGATGGTTCTATCATAGTCGTGATCGCCACAGATGCGCCGCTGCTTCCGCATCAATTAAAGCGTTTAGCACAACGGGTGCCTTTAGGTATTGCTTTGGTAGGAGGCAAGGGGCATAACGGCTCAGGAGATATTTTTATCGCATTTTCAACCGCCAACGAAAATGCATTTAATAGAAAGGAACCCGAACAAATAGAAGTGATTCCCAATGAGTTTTTGGATGTGCTTTTTGATTCTACTATCGAGGCCGTAGAAGAATCGGTGATCAATGCCATGATAGCCGCTGAGACCATGACCGGAATTAACGGGAATAAGGCTTATGCCATTCCGCATGGAAGCATCACTAAACTGATGAAAGAATATGGCAGGTATGTTGATCCCGAAAAGACCTCTGCCATTCCGGTCTATTTCAGTGATCTGGAAGGAACTTATCAGCTGCAGCCGGAAGGCCAGATCAAAATAGCATTGCTGAATAACAAAATGGTGGTTTTTTTCCCGTGGGCGTCAACACCTTCTGAACTATCCGAAGTCTCAAAGGAGGTATTTCAACCTGCCGGTGCACCTTTTCAAATAAGATTTGTTCGGAATGAAGAAAATAAGGTAGTTAAGCTTCAATTTGAATATAATAAAGAATTAATTACTGCCGATAAAATAAAATAACTTCATCTCAATTGCCCGAAGCGGGCATGTTCATCAATTTAAATATTCTGAAAATCAATGATTTAAAATCTTTTTAAACAATGCTGAATTAGCGAAAAATAGCTGTACATTTGCAGCCTCAAAAAAAGGCTATATGACAGCTATTAGAAATATCGCGATTATCGCACACGTTGACCATGGAAAGACTACCCTGGTTGACAAAATAATGCATCACTGTGAACTCTTCCGTGATAATGAATCTACAGGAGAATTGATCCTGGATAATAACGACCTAGAAAGAGAACGCGGAATTACCATTACTTCAAAGAACGTTTCGGTAACCTATAAGGATACCAAGATCAATATTATTGATACTCCTGGTCACGCCGATTTTGGTGGAGAGGTAGAGCGTGTTCTGAACATGGCAGATGGTGTACTTCTATTAGTTGATGCCTTTGAAGGACCAATGCCGCAAACCCGTTTTGTATTGCAAAAAGCGATCGATCTTGGATTGAAACCATGTGTGGTTGTGAACAAGGTAGATAAGGAAAACTGTACGCCAGATGAGGTTCATGAAAAAGTTTTCGACCTGATGTTCGAATTGGGTGCCGAAGAATGGCAGCTGGATTTCCCAACCGTTTATGGTTCGGCGAAAAACAACTGGATGAGCCAGGACTGGCAGCACCAAACCAATAATATCGAGCCATTGCTTGATATGGTTATTGAACATATTCCTGCTCCAAAAGTAGATACCGAGGGAACTCCTCAAATGCTTATCACTTCATTAGACTTTTCTTCGTTTACCGGTCGTATCGCGATTGGTAGACTTCAGAGAGGAACATTGAAGGAGAACCAGCAGGTTTCTTTGGTAAAGCGTGATGGTTCTATCAAGAAAACTAAAATCAAAGAGGTTCATACGTTCGAAGGGCTTGGCCGTAGAAAGGTAGACCAGGTTCAGGCGGGAGATATTTGTGCGCTTGTTGGACTGGAAGGTTTTGAAATTGGTGACACCGTTGCCGATTTTGAGAATCCTGAAGGATTAAAGACCATTCGTATCGATGAGCCTACCATGAGTATGCTGTTCACGATCAACGATTCTCCATTCTTCGGAAAGGACGGAAAATTCGTGACCTCAAGACATATCAAGGAAAGACTTTATAAAGAACTGGAAAAGAACCTTGCGCTTCGCGTAGAGGAGACCGATAGTGCCGATAAATTCATGGTGTACGGTCGTGGAGTTCTTCATTTATCTGTTCTTATCGAAACCATGAGACGTGAAGGTTATGAGCTTCAGATTGGTCAGCCACAGGTGATTATCAAGGAGATCGACGGTGTAAAATGTGAGCCGGTTGAAGAATTGACCATCGACCTTCCGGAAGAAGTTTCTGGTAAGGCGGTTGAAATGGTAACCATGAGAAAAGGGGAGATGCTGAGCATGGAAGCCAAAGGTGACCGAATGAACATCCAGTTCATCATTCCTTCAAGGGGAATCATCGGGTTGAGAAACCAGTTGCTAACCGCGACTGCGGGTGAAGCGATCATGGCTCACCGTTATAAGGAATATCAGCCGCTTAAAGGAGGAATTCCAGAAAGACAGAACGGTTCGCTGGTTTCCATGGAAAAAGGTAAAGCGATCCCTTATTCTATCGATAAGCTCCAGGAGAGAGGAAAATTCTTTGTTGATCCGGGAGAGGAGATCTACGAAGGGCAGGTAATTGGTGAAAACTCGCGCCAGGATGATATGGTGGTGAACATTACCAAGACTAAAAAGCTTTCTAACGTACGTTCTTCAGGAGCTGACGATAAGGCCAAGATCGTTCCTGCTATCAAATTCTCACTGGAAGAAGCCCTGGAATATATTCAGAAAGACGAGTATGTTGAGGTTACTCCAAATCACTTAAGGTTGAGAAAGATCCTTCTAACCGAGAATGAGCGAAAAAGAGCAAAAGCTATCTAAGCGGAAAAAATAAATCATTAAAAGCCTGCCGCGAGGCGGGCTTTTTCTTTTAATAAGAAGATTATGACTGAATTTTTAGGTGTAAATATGACCGAATGGGTAGGCTACCTGGCTTCCTTCTTCGTGGGGATTTCTTTTTTTATGCGGAATATAATCAAGCTGCGCTATGTAAATAGTGTAGGCTGTATCCTGTTTATCATTTATGGATTCCTTCTGAATTCCTGGCCGGTTATCATTACTAATCTCGTGATAGTTTGTGTAAATTTCTATTACCTGTTCATCAATAAGTGGAAGCCGGAAAACGCTTAAATTTTATTTTCTGAATTTATTCCTTGCAGCCAGGGCCGCTCCAAGAATGCCGGAATCATTCCGAAGTTTTGCTGGCATCAGTTCAGTGTCTACATCAAGGTATTTTTCGAATTTATCCCAGTCATTGGAAATTCCGCCGCCAACCAGGATCAGATCCGGATTCAGAATGGTGTGAACGTAATTTAGAAAAATATTGAACCGGTATGCCCAGTCTTTATAACTGAGGTTCTCTTCGGTTTTCACAGAAGAAGCCGCCCATTCCTCGATCTTCTGATATTCTTTATAAGGGATCTGGCCCAACTCAAAATTTGGGATCAGTTCGCCATTCAAATAGGCCCCGCTGCCTAAACCGGTGCCCACGGTAATCATAAGGATAAAACCCTTGCGATCTTTCCCGGCACCAAATTCGATTTCGGCGAGACCGGCCGCATCAGCGTCGTTGATCACGGTGAATTCAAGTCCGGTGGATTTTTCGAAAAGCGCATCCACATCAACATCCAGCCATTTCCTGCTTAAATTTCCCTGGTGCTTGCAGATCCCTTTTTTTACGATGGTTGGGAAGCCGCAACCCACTTCGCCTTTGTGATTGAAATGGTCGACCATTTCAGTCACAGCCCTGGCGATGCCTTCCGGGTCGCGCGCTTCGGGAGTAGGAATGCTGTGAGCATCCGTTTTTAACCTGCCGGATTTTACATCTACGATAGCTCCTTTAAGACTGGAGCCTCCTATGTCTATTCCTAATAATTCCATCTGCTGAATTGACCGTGATACAAGGTATCAAAAACCATCCTCTTCAGAAAGACTTTTAGGGATTGTTTAGGCTTCAGAAGGCGTCATGCTGAAATCCTTTTAGCGTCTCATTTTTAAAATCTGATAGCTTATTAGGATAAAGTCATTTCGAAAGAGCGAAGCGACTGAGAAATCTGCCCATTAATCTATTAGATCTCTCCCTTTGGTCGAGATGACAAAAAAGAAAAATGAAGCGTACTAAAGGAGACTGTAGGAAACTGGAGAATTTCGATAAAGCCCGTTTTAACTTTTTGTCATGCTGAATTTAATTTAATATTTCATCATGATTAAAGTCATTTCGAAGAAGCAACGCGACTGAGAAATCTATTTCTTAATCTCCCAGATCTCTCCCTTCGGTCGAGCTGACGAAAGAGAATATAAAAGCGTATTAGTTGAAACGCATGGATTCAGTGATAGTCCCTTTTTTAATTTCGTCATTCTGAATTTAATTTAATATTTCATCCTGATTAAAGTCATTTGGAAGAAGCAACGCGACTGAGAAATCTAATTCGTAATCTATTAGATCTCTCCCTTCGGTCGAGATGACGAAAGAGAATATAAAACCATATTAGTTGAAACGCATGGATTCAGTGATAGTCCCTTTTTTAATTTCGTCATGCTGAATTTATTTCAGCATCTCAATTAATATAGAATGGACTGTCACCTCGAGCACTTCGCCTCCGCTCAGCACAGGCTGCATCGAGAGATAAAAAGAATTATTTAAACCGATTTCTGTACCACCTCAAAAACCCGTTGCCCGTCACACTTCAGCGTCTTCGAAGGATATTTCAAAAGCAAAGCATAATCATGAGTAGCCATCAGGATGGTATTGCCATTTCGGCTGATTTCCTGAAGCACTTCCATCACTTCAACCGAAGTCTGTGGGTCCAGGTTTCCGGTAGGCTCATCGGCAAGGATCAGTTCCGGATCGTTTAGAAGAGCCCTTGCAATGGCAACTCGTTGCTGTTCCCCCCCCGAAAGCTGATAGGGAAATTTAAATCCCTTGGTCTTCATTCCCACCTTATCCAGCACCTGGTCTATTTTCTGGTCCATGGCTGTCTTGTCTTTCCAGCCTGTGGCTTTCAGAACAAACAAAAGGTTTTCCTTCACGTTCCTATCGGTAAGCAGTTTGAAATCCTGGAAAACCACGCCCAGTTTTCTGCGGAGAAACGGAATATCTTTTTCTTTTAAGGTTCTCAAATTATAATCAACGATATGACCTTCTCCTTCGGTTAACGGAAGGTCCCCATAAAGGGTTTTCATAAAACTGCTTTTCCCGGTTCCTGTCTTCCCGATGAGATAGACAAAATCTCCTTTGTTCACCTTAACATCTACCTCAGAAAGTATTAAGGCTTCGCGTTGATATATTGCCGCATTTTTGAGTTCCAGGACAGTTTCAGACATGGGTTTCTAACGTTGATTCGGGTTGTAAAATTATTTTCAAATATACATTTTTCAAAAGGCGAGCGGGTACTTTTTTTCTCCTTAACATAATTATAGAAGTTAATGGGCGTTATAGAAGCAAGCTTTAAATTATCTTTGAACACCAAATCAAAACCCTTGTAAATGACCTTGAATAGAGCTTTTCTGCTAGTCGTTTTTATATCTTCCTCATTTTCTGCAATTTGTCAGCAAACCGCCGTATATACTCATGACCTGGCCGATTTTAATCGGGCCCTGGAATTGTACAATAATGAGCAGTATCTGGCTGCTCAGAATCTTTTTGAAGAGGTAAAAGATGAAGCTACCGATGAAAAGATAAAAGGGGATGCTGCCTATTATATAGCCAATGCCGCTGTTCGTCTCAACCAGCCTGGTGCAGACCGGTTAATGGAGGAATTCGTAACCCGGTATCCTACCAGTACCAAAACCAATTCGGCTTACCTTGATGTGGCAGACTACTATTTCAATACAGGTAAATATGCGCTTTCAAGACGCTGGTATGACAGGGTTGATGAGAAAGCGATGAGCAAAAAGGATCGTGAGCGCTATTACTTTAATAACGGTTATGCGTATTTCAGGTCGAACCAGTTCGAGGAAGCTCAAACTTACCTGAACAGGGTTAGAGACTCCAAGGAATATGGAGCACAGGCCAAGTATTACCTGGGTTACATCGCTTATGAAGGTGATGATTATGAAGAAGCAAATGAATATTTTGAAGAAGTAAAAGGGAATGAGCGCTATACCGAAGATCTTTCCTATTTCCAGGCCGATATGAACTTTAAACTGGGGAATTTTGAAAAGGCCATCGAACAGGGACTGGAACAACTTCCTAATGCCAACAGGCAGGAAATTCCGCAGTTGAACAAGATAATTGGAGAAAGCTATTTCAACCTTGGTCAATATGAAGAGGCAATTCCCTACCTAAAGGGATATAACGGGCTTGGCGGAAAATGGAACAATACCGATTATTACCAGCTTGGATATGCATATTACAAACAGGGCAATTACGAAGCGGCCATTAATGAGTTCAACAAGATCATAGACGGGAATAATGCCATAGCCCAGAATGCCTATTATCATTTAGCGCAGTCTTATCTGGAGTCTGATCAGAAGCAACAGGCACTCAATGCCTTTAAGAATGCCAGCGAGATGGAATTCGATGCAAAGATCCAGAAAGATGCCATGCTCAATTATGCCAAGCTTAGCTATGAGATCGGGAATTCGTATGAAAGTCCGTCCCAGGTTTTGATCACTTATCTGAACAAATATCCTGATACTGAGAACCGCCAGGAAATTGAAGCCTTATTAATAGACTCTTTCATCACGTCGAAAAATTACGAAGAAGCCATGAGGCTTTTGGAAAACAACCGAAATTTCAGCGATAAACAGGCTTATCAAAAAGTGGCTTATTTCTACGGGCTGGAATTGTATGAAGAAGGCGAATATTATGGGGCGATCGAGAATTTCGACAAAGCGTTGAAAGAGCCAAGAGACCAGGCGATCACTGCCAAGGCAACATTCTGGAAGGCTGAAAGCGAATACAATGTGAACCGCATGGATGATGCCATCCTGGGTTACCGCGAGTTCAAAGGAATGAGCGCCGCCAGGAATACCGATGAATATCAGGATCTTGATTACAATATTGGCTATGCCTATTTCAAAAAGAACGATTATTCCCAGGCTGTAAATTATTTCAAAAATTACGTGGCGAGTTCAGGCGCTGATGGAGCCAGAAAAAATGATGCACTTCTAAGACTTGGAGATACCTATTATGTGACCAGCCAGTACTGGCCGGCCATGGAAGCCTATCAAAAGGCCATCGATAACGGGGTTAGCAATGCCGATTATGCCGCATTTCAAAAAGCCATTAGTTATGGTTTTGTAGACCGCAATGAAACGAAGATCGAAGAGCTCAATTCGTTTATCAATCGCTATTCGCGTTCTTCGTACCGCGATGATGCGATGTATGAGCTTGGAAATACCTACGTGGCAGTGAACAATACATCACAGGCCATTCAGTCTTATAACAGGTTGATCAGGGATGTGCCGCAGAGCGCGCTGGTTCCCAAAGCTATGTTGAGACAGGGATTGATCTTTTACAATCAGAATGAAGGTAACAAGGCGCTGGAGAAATTCCGAAAAGTGGTGGCTGAATATCCCAATACGCCTGAAGCAAAACAGGCGGTTTCCACTGCAAGAAACGTTTATGTAGACCTTGGTCGTACCGATGAATATGCCAGCTGGGTTCGCAATATCGACTTCGTGGAAGTAAGCGACGCCGACCTTGACAATGCTACTTACGAGGCTGCCGAGAATCAGTACATCAACAACAATACTCAGAAGGCGATCGCCAATTTTGAAAAATATGTGCAGAATTTCCCGAATGGAATTCACTCCATCAACGCTAATTTCTACCTCGCCCAGTTGTATTACAGGGAAGGCCAGGTTGAGAAATCCATTCCGCATTATAAATATGTGACTTCAAGACCTAAAAATGAATTTACCGAGCAGTCTCTTACCAGACTGTCTGAAATTTACCTTGAAAAGAAAGATTATGCCCAGGCATTGCCTTTGCTGGAAAAACTGGAGCAGCAGGCCGATAATCAGCAAAACGTTGCCTTCGCCCAGCAAAACCTGATGAAATCCTATTACGAAACGGGGAATTACGCCAAAGCGAACGCCTATGCGGAAAAAGTTCTGAATAATTCAGGAGCCGAAGCTGAGGCTAAGAATGATGCCCGAATTATGGTTGCCAGGGCGGCTATAGAATCGGGGAACGAGGCTAAGGCGCGTACCGCCTATAAAGAGGTTCAGAAGACCGCCACCGGGGAACTTGCTGCCGAAGCCCTTTATTACGATGCCTATTTCAAGCATAAGGATGGTAACTATGAAGCTTCCAATGCTGCCGTACAAATCCTGGCCAAGGATTTTTCGGGCTATAAACGCTGGGGAGCTAAAGGGCTGGTGTTGATGGCTAAAAATTTCTACGCCCTGAAGGATGCCTACCAGGCAACCTATATTCTGGAAAATGTGATCAACAACTTTCAGAAGTACCCCGAAATTGTTCAGGAAGCCAAAGCCGAGCTTTCAAAGATCAAAGCCCAGGAAGCAAAAACCAATTCTTCCGTAGAAACTAACAATAACTAAACTTAATCTAATAGACCTACTGCTATATGCAATTTAAAGCGATCAAGAAAAATCTGTTCTTAAGTATGTTCATGTTCTGCGGATTCCTGTATGCACAGGATCCAATAGGAAGTGAAAAGGTAACAGTAGTCAAGCCGTACACCCCATCGGTTAACGACGCTAACAAGATCAGGGAAACCCCGGGCAGGAACGATTCAGTTGCCTTGCAGAAGAAACCGGTTCAATATTCAATATTTTCGGTTCCTGTGGCTTCTACTTTTACCCCTGCAAAAGGAAGGGCTACAACCGTGGAACGAGTTCGCCCGCCAAAGGTTTATGACAATTATGCCACTCTGGGCTTCGGAAATTATTCCAATGTCCTGGCTGAATTTTATTCGAACCTCGAAATAGACCGATACAGTAATTTCGGAATTTCCTTAAACCATAATTCATCCCAGGGCGGTATCGAGAATGTGATCCTGGACGATAAATTTTATGATACTGAACTAAACCTGAACTACAATACTCGAAACCGGGATCTTTCCTGGATTGCCGAGGTGGGAGGGGAGCACCAGCTGTTTAACTGGTACGGACTGCCAGATTTCAATTCGAATTCTGAAGCTGAATTGCTTAATCTGGATTCCCAGCAAAACTATTATTCTGTTTACCTGGGAAGTGAAATCGAGCTATACGATTCGTTCTTTGATAGCGCCAATGCGAAATTCAGGCATTCGGGAGATGCTTATGGGACGGCTGAAAACCATTTTAATGCCGAAGGCCTTTTTGAGATCGAGATAGCTGAAGAATTGATCACTACCGAAGTTGGAGCAGACATTGTGAACGGTAATTTTGAAGAGTCTTACGATGGAGGTGTAGGTTATGACTATACCTTTATGAATTTCAATATTAAACCTAGTTTGCTGATCCTTAGAGATGATCTAAGCATCAATCTGGGAGTGAACTTCGTTTATGGGATGGATATTGAAGGCAGTGATAATGCATTTTATATTTACCCGGCTGTTACAGCCAGTTATCGTCTTGCCGGAGATTATTTTACCGCTTATGCGGGCCTTGATGGCGATCTTCAGCAGAATTCCTATTATGGATTTTTCCAGGAAAATCCATATGTTTCTCCTACTCTTGTTATCAGGCCTACTGATAATGAGTACAAGGGATACCTGGGAGCCAAGGGAAAACTTTCCAATGCTATTTCATATAACCTAAGAGGAAGCTACCAGTCGCAGTTCAATAAGGCTCTTTTCAAAAGGAACTATGATGCTTCGGTTCTTGAAGGGGAGGCTTACACTTATGGTAATAGTTTCGAAGTTGTTTACGATGATGTAAAAACACTATCGTTTTACGGGGAATTGAATGTGGATGTGAATACCAACTTTAGATTGGGGATCAATGGAGAATACTTCAGTTATAATACCGATGTACAGGCTGAAGCCTGGAACCTTCCAAATTTTAAAGCCAGCCTGAATGCCGATTACCAGATCACTGAAAAATGGTATGCGGGTGCGAATCTTTTCCTGGTTGGAGAACGCAAGGATGAGGTGAGATCGATAAGCCTTACTTTTAATGAGCCGGTTGCCACCCTGGACAGTTATTTCGACGCGAATGCCCACGTGGGTTACAGATTCAATGACAGGCTTTCGGCTTTTGTAAAAGGAGCTAACCTGTTAAACAATGATTACCAGAGATGGCTGGATTATGATGTTCAGGGGATTCAGTTTCTGGCAGGTGCCACTTATAAATTTGACTGGGATTAATTATACGATTATACTCATAAAAAAAAGCCCTCTAATGCGAGGGCTTTTTTATGGCTTCAGGAAAAATTAAGCTGTGTTCTCGGCTTATTCTGAAACATTTAAAACCTCTCCCTTTCGAACTACAGCTTTAATAGAATTAAGGTTTTCAATACTCTCCATAGGATTTTCTTTAAGAATGATAAGATCTCCGATTCTTCCTTTATCTACTCTTACATAGGAATTTTGCAGATCAAAGAACCTTGGACCATTCCTGATGGAGGTGAGCAATGCTTCCTGTGTGGTAAGGCCCGCTTCCACTAATGCTTTAAGTTCTTCATGCAGGGATTCCCCCGGATAAACGAAAGAATTATAAGGCCCACAATCTGAACCAGCCAGAATCTTTATTCCGGAATTGTGCATAGGTTCGATCATTTTCTCAAAAACATCTTCAGTAAAATCCCGCATGCTGGATCCTGATTCTTTGGCCCTTTTGGCAGACATAATTCTGCCCTGATAGGTTTCCTGGATTCCCGGCCCTATGAGTTCCAGTAACTCATCCTGGCTATGATCGGCATCTGCCAGGTCTTTCAGTACTTTCCCAATATGAAGCGTGGGCGTTACATAAAAGTCAGCCTCAGCCAGTTCCTCAAAGACGACTTTAGCAACAGAATCGTTATAAGTCTTGGCAAGCGGAATGATCATGGAGTAACCAGATTTTACCTTTTCGATACTATCTTTTTTAGCTGAAGCTGCTTTCATGACATAATACAGGTGTTCGGTTCCATCTAAACCAAACTTAACGGCTTCGGTAACATCAGCAGACATTGGCATATGCCCGGTCACTTTGAGATTTCTTTTTTCAGCTTCCCTGATTATTTCATAAAACATCTCTTTGGTAATGCTTCCGTCATAAATCTTAACAAAATCAGCATTCATGCTTTCGAGGGAGTCCAGAGCCATTTCTACATCGGCTTCGGTGCTAACCGAAATTGATCCTGGCCAGGCCGGGTTTTTCCCGTCCAGTTTAGGTCCCGAGGAAAAAATTCGCGGACCCTTAAGCTCACCGCTTTCAATTTGTTCTTTCCATTCAAAAACCGATTCACTGATATCCCCACCCGCATCACGAACGGTGGTTACCCCATATTTCAGAAATAGAGGCAGTAGATCCTTGTTTTCAGAGGCCAAAGTGTCGCCGCCGCGAAAGTGTACGTGATTGTCCCAAAGGCCCGGCATCACGAAACCGCCATTTGCATCATAAGTATTATTTGCAATGAAGTCGTCGCTGTCACGCATGGTTTTTACGGCCACAATAGTATCATTGCGAATCGCAACCAGCCTGTTCACCCATTTTTTGTTCTGCTCTATGTCCAGTACCGTGGCATTTGTTACCAATAGGTCAACCTCTTCAGGATCGCTGTTACAGGAGATCAGGGAGATAAAAAACACGAAAAAAAGTCTTTTCATACGTTATACATTGTTGGTTTTGGTAAAATCTTAATGAGGTTGAAAATACAAATAAAACAAAGATTATTTTCCCGGGGAATTAAGGAGGTATCCTGGAAAGTTTTTTTTGCGAAGAAGTGTGCAATGTATATTTTGAAAAAAACCATTCAACTATTCTTGTCTGGTTTCATGAATTATAAAATTTATTTTTTCCCGAAGGGGTTTGTAATAGTTATCCTGAAGGTTCGAAGATGCCGTAATAAAAAGGTAGAAATTGCTTTCGAAGGATTGGTCTCTTAAAAAGGAATAGTCGTTTTTTGGAAATTTGCTTGGCGTTATATTCACCAAAGAACTTCCGTTTTTGATCTTTTCAAGGTGATCCCGGAAGTTACCGGTATTCAAAAAATAGGAATGGGAAATATCTCTTCTCTCCACAACATAATCCTCCTGATTCGCTACGCGATCAAGATCTGATGACCACGAGGAAATTGCTTTTCTAAGTTCAGTATCAGATAACAGTGAAAGTTTTCCCGAATTAGTTAATTCGTTTACAAGGCCCAGAATGGGGAGGTACCTGGATTCTTCTTTAAAAGCTCCAACCATCAGATTAGAGAACGTTTTCTGGTCTAAAGAATCGGTACTTGGCCCTAAATATTCACCAAGCTCCAAACTCTTTTTAATATTAAGTTCATTCAGGTGCATGGTAGAATCTAAAATTTTTAAGTTTGAAATAAATTCGTCCTGGATACCAGCCAGAATTAATTTTTCCTGGGCCCGAAGTTTTTGGATTTCATTCCAGTTATTTATTTGCAGGGCGATCAAAATTCCAATAACCACCAATATAATCTCTCCAATCGCATAAAGCATATACCGTTTAAAGCGATTTTCTTTTAAAAGCTTTCGCCGAATATTCCTGAAAAACTTAATCATAAGTGGATTTTAGGCTCTTCAAATATTCTGAATCCGGTCTTTTGAAGAACTCTTAAATGTACAAAAAACTGAAAATGAAATACATATGCGAATAAATCACATTTTTCGTGTGGTTGGGAAAGCATTTTTTATTTCCGTTGAAAAATCGGAATTTGAGGCACTTAAAATCAGATACATGAATAGAATATTTACGCTATTAGTTTTTAGTGCCCTCATGATTTCATGCGGCGATCAAAAAGAGCAGGCAGATCTACTTGTTTTTAACGCTAATGTTTATACAGTAAATGAGGCCTTCGATAAAGCCGAGGCATTTGCCGTAAAGGATGGAAAATTCCTGGAAATTGGTGCTGCTGAAGCACTGCGTGAAAAATTTGAATTTGCTGAAGAGATCGATGCCGGTGGAAAACCGGTATATCCGGGATTGATAGACGCTCATGCTCATTTTTACGGACTCGGAATGCAACAGCAGCGTGTAGATGTTACGGGAACTAAAAGTTTCGAAGAGGTGGTGATGAAGGTGGTGGAATTTCAACAAAAAAATCGTGTCGATTTCATAGTTGGTCGAGGCTGGGATCAGAACGACTGGGACATCAAGGAATTCCCGGTGAAAGATACGCTTGACCGACTTTTTCCCGATACTCCGGTTGCGCTTACCAGGATAGACGGCCACGCTATGCTGGTGAACCAGGCTGCGCTGGATGCCGCGAATATCACTACAGAAACCCAATTCGAAGGTGGAGATATCGAACAAAAAGACGGAAAACTAACCGGGATTCTTGTAGACAACCCTATGATGTTGATCGAGAAAATCACCGATGATGTGGATCCGGATACACAGGCCGAAGCTCTTCGTGACGCCCAGGAAATCTGCTTCAGTTATGGTTTGACAACGGTTGATGATGCCGGTCTCGACAGGTCGGTTATTGAACTAATAGACAGTCTGAACAATAAGGGTGACCTGAAGATCAGGCTGTATGCCATGGTTAGCAATACCAAAGAAAATCTTGATTATTACCTCGAGAAAGGACCTTTTAAGACCGACCGCCTGAATGTTCGTTCGGTTAAATTCTATGGAGATGGAGCGCTTGGTTCGAGAGGCGCGGCATTGAAGGAAGAGTATTCAGACAGGCCTGGACATTTCGGAGCCCTGCTATCGCCGGTTTCAGAATTCAAGGCTACTGCAGAGCGCATCGCAAAATCTGAATTCCAGATGAATACTCACGCCATTGGAGATTCCGCCAATTACCTGGTATTAAAGACCTATGATTCGCTGGTAGGGAATTCTGAAGATAGAAGATGGAGAGTAGAGCATTCCCAGGTGATCGCACCGGAAGATTTTGATTACTTCAGTAAAAATATTATTCCGTCTGTTCAGCCAACCCACGCGACCAGTGACATGTACTGGGCCGAAGACCGGCTGGGTGAAGAACGCGTTAAAGGCGCCTATGCCTTCAAGAAATTATTGGATGAAGCGGGGATTGTAGCCCTGGGAACCGATTTCCCGGTAGAACAGGTGAATCCGTTCCTTACTTTTTATGCCGCCGTTGACCGTCAGGATACCGAAAATTATCCCGAAGGCGGATTTATGAGAGAACAGGCACTAAGCCGTGAAGAAACATTAAAAGGTATGACCATCTGGGCTGCCTATTCCAATTTCGAGGAGGACGAAAAAGGAAGTATAGAACCCGGAAAATTTGCCGATTTTGTGATCCTTGATCGCGATATCATGGAAGTGGAGATCGATAGCGTCCCTGATACAAAGGTGCTGCACACTTTTGTAGGTGGTGAACAGGTCTATAAAAATTAAACTGGGTATCTTTGCACTTCAATAAAAAATAACAAAATGAACGACGGATTATATGCCAAATTCCATACCTCTAAAGGAGAGATCCTGGTAGAGCTGGAATACGAAAAAACTCCTGGAACGGTGGGTAACTTTGTGGGCCTTGCCGAAGGGAAGATCGAGAACGACGCGAAAGCAAAAGGAGAGCCTTACTACGACGGGATCAAATTTCACCGGGTAATTCCTGATTTTATGATTCAGGGAGGAGATCCACAGGGTACAGGTGCCGGAGGTCCCGGGTATAATTTCGACGATGAGATACATCCAGATCTGAAGCACGATGCTCCGGGAAAACTATCTATGGCCAATGCAGGTCCTGGAACTAATGGGAGTCAGTTTTTTATCACTCACGTGGAGACTCCATGGCTGGATGGAAAACATACGGTCTTCGGAAATGTGGTGGAAGGCCAGGATGTCGTGGATAAGATTCAGCAGGGCGATAAGATCGAAAAACTGGAGATCATCCGCGAAGGTGAGGCTGCCGAAAATTTCGAAGCTAAAAAGGCCTTTGAGGAATTCAATGCCGAAAAAACCAAAAGAGAAGCTGAGGCAAAAGCACAGGCCGAAGCAGAACTGGAAAAACTGGCTGCCGGTTTTGAAAAGACCGAAAGCGGACTTAGGTATAAGATCATTCAGAAAGGAGATGGAAAGAAGGCCGAAAAAGGAAACAGCGTTTCCGTTCATTACAAAGGTCAGCTGGCCGATGGAACCGTTTTCGATTCTTCGTACAAAAGAAACAAACCGCTTGAATTCCCAATTGGTGTAGGTCATGTGATCCCTGGGTGGGATGAAGGTATTCAATTACTTCAGGTTGGAGACAAGGCGCGCATGGTAATTCCATCACATCTTGCCTACGGTGAACGTGGAGCAGGAGGAGTGATCCCTCCAAATGCGGTACTTATTTTTGATGTTGAATTGATGGATGTGAAGTAATTCACCAAAAAATCATAAATTAGAAACGTCCTGATATTCAGGACGTTTTTTTGTTTGTAAAGTATGACTCCGCAAGAACTTGAAAATATAAAATATCCTATCGGGAAATATGAATTCCCAGGAGATGTCACCAATACCGAAATCAACGCCTGGATAGAGGTTCTTGACGAATTTCCCGGAAAACTGGATGAATTGGTACGACCGCTTAGCGATGTTCAGCTAAATACTCCGTACCGACTGCAGGGATGGACCATACGGCAACTGGTGCATCATATAGCCGATAGTCATATGAATGCCCTTTTGCGATTCAAATGGACGCTAACCGAAAAAAAACCAACCATAAAAGCCTACGATCAGGTGGCATTTTCCCTACTGGCAGACAGTTTATGGGCACCTGTAGACATATCCCTGGATTTTATCCAGGTTTTGCATTCTAAATGGATCTTCCTGCTGGACCGAATGAACCACAAAGATTTTGAACGCGAATTTATACATCCGGAAACCCAGGAAACTATCAAATTGACCTGGCTACTGGGACATTATGCCTGGCATAGTGAACATCATTATGCTCATATTGAAACCATATTAAAAAAGAAAGGCTGGATTTAATCCAGCCTTTTTCAGTTCTATTTTTTTAATTCCGGTTGAGGAGTCATCCTTAAATAAGGTTTCAGGGTTTTATAACCTTTCGGAAACATTTTATCGGCATCCTCATTGCTTACCGATGGGCTTATCACCACCTCGTCACCGTGTTTCCAGTTAGCCGGTGTAGCTACCTTATTATAAGCCGTAAGCTGAAGCGAATCGATCACCCTCAGGATCTCGTCGAAGTTCCTTCCGGTACTGGCAGGGTAAGTGATCATAAGTTTAATGGCCTTATCTGGCCCGATCACATATACGGAACGTACGGTAAGTGTATCATCGGCCTTGGGGTGTATCATCCCGTACAGGTTGGAAACTTTTCGGTCTTCATCGGCTATAATAGGGAAATTAACAGTAGTATTTTGCGTTTCGTTGATGTCTTTGATCCAGTTTTTATGAGATTCGACTCCATCCACACTTAAGGCCAGCACCTTCACATCCCTCTTTTCGAATTCCTTTTTATAATTGGCGACGGTTCCCAGCTCAGTTGTGCATACCGGGGTATAATCTGCCGGGTGTGAAAATAGCACTCCCCAGCTGTCTCCCAGGTAATCGTAAAAATTGATCTTTCCTTCTGAAGTTTCAGCATCAAAATTTGGTGCCTTGTCTCCTAATTTTAACTCGCTCATAATCAATCGTATTTTTAAATTAGTAATAAAACCTATTAAATCTATAGGACAATAAAGATAATCAAAAATGAAGGCCTGAAAATTTAAGCTAAGGTTAAATTATGGCTTCCATTTAATATTACAGCCAATGCTTGGCTTTTGTTGGGGGGAAACTGGCCGGTTATTCAGGATGGCATCCATCGCTTCTCTAAGGTCCCTTCCGTTGGGAATTAAACCGTTTCCCGGCCGGCTGTTGTCCAGCTGGCCTCTGTAGACCAGTTTAAGTTCATCATCAAAGAGGTAAAAATCGGGAGTACAGGCTGCCTGGTATGCCTTTGCGACTTCCTGAGTTCCGTCGAATAGATAAGGAAAGGAGTACTGATGTTTTGCTGCGACTTCCTTCATCCTTTCAGGGCTATCCTGTGGGTAATTTATAATATCGTTGCTGCTGATGGCAGCGGAACCAAAACCGAGAGGCCTGTAGTCATTCGCCAACCTTACGATCTCCTCGTTCACATGTTTTACGAAAGGGCAGTGATTGCAAATGAACATGATAATGGTTCCTTTTTCACCTTTGATCTCGTCCAGGCTAATAAGGTGATCGGTGATGGTATCCATCAGTTTAAAATCGGGAGCCCTGGTACCGAGTTCCATCATATTTGAAGCCGTTCGTGCCATAATTTTCTTAAAATTAAACATATTGGCGCAATTAATATATTTAATTCTCTATTTTGACGATCTTATTTTATCTATATGGATCAAATCGACTGGGATCATTTTGAAAAGGTAGAAATGCGGGTAGGAACCATCATTTCAGCAGAGCCTTTGACCGAAGCAAAAAAGCCTGCTTTCAAACTGCATATAGATTTTGGTAGTGAAATTGGAGAAAAGTGCTCTTCTGCCCAGATCACCCGAAGATATACTCATGAAGAACTGCCGGGAAGACAGGTGATCGCGGTGATCAATTTTCCGGTAAAAAGGATCGCAGGATTTAAAAGCGAATGTCTGGTCCTTGGCGTGGTTGGAGATGATAATGACGTGGTTTTATTAAGCCCCGATCAAAAGGTAGAAAACGGGCTACGCGTAGGCTAATTATTTCCGCTCCTTGAACTTTCGGTGCTCTTCGAGTAATTTCCTGATGTTATCATTGTGCCCGTAAAGCACCATGATATCGTCCTTATATAAGACCGTATCGGCCTTGGCCACTCCCTGAACGGTTTTCCGGTTTTTCTCAGCGCCCACATCGTTCGTATCTCCTTCAACACTAATGATAGCAAGGATGATAATGTCGAACTCTTCATTTATAGCCAGCTCCTCAATGGTTTTGTCGTGGTATTCTTCGGGAATTTCGGTTTCGACTATGCTGTAATTGCTGTCCAGCTCAAAACTGTCTACCACTCCTTCCAGGTTCAGTTTTTTCGCCCATCTTTCAGCAGCTTCAGCTTCAGGATGTATCACCTCCTTGATGCCCATTGCCTCCAGAACGGTCTTTTGCAGAGGATCTACCACACGGCCAATAATATTTTTCACCTTCTTTTTCTTCATAAGGGCGGCCACCAGGATATTGGCACCGGTATCCTCTCCAATCGCTATGATCACCGTGTCTACATCTTTCAGCGGAAGATTTTCAACTGCATCGGGATCGGTTGCATCAAGGTTGATCGTATGGGTGAGTTTGTCTTTTAACGCATCGATGCGGCTCATTTGCAGATCGACTCCTATCACTTCGTTCCCCATTTCTGAAAGTTTTTCAGAAAGAGCTGAGCCAAATTTTCCAAGTCCTATTATAATATATTTCATAATTAATTGATTAAGATCTCATCCTGCGGATATCGATAATTCAAATGTCGTACCCGCCTAAGGATTGCGATCATGATAGTTAACATGCTTACCCTGCCTATGAACATACTAAAAATTAATACCAGTTTTGAAGGAGCCGAAAGCGAGGCTGTTATTCCCGTTGTTAATCCTACGGTTCCGTAGGCTGAAAATGCCTCGAAGGTTATGCTTTGCAAACTCATGTTCCTGTCGAAATAAGCGATCAGGAATATAGACAGGCCAATAATGAGCATCGATAGTGAAATAATAGCAAAGGCACGCCTGTTGGTCGCTTCAGAAATTTCTCTTTTAAAAACCTCGATCCTGTTCTTACCCTGTGCCAGGCTGATAAAATTGAGTGTTGCGACCGCTATCGTGCTGGTTTTGATACCTCCACCGGTTGAAACCGGGGAAGCACCTATCCACATAAGCAGGATAATAAGCATGATGGTGCTGAAGTTCAGGGCGCCGGTATCCACGGTATTGAAGCCGGCCGTTCTGGGTGTCGTAGCACTGAAGAAGGAGGTGATCATTTTTCCGTACCAGTTATGCTCGGCCAGGGTATTGTTATATTCCAAAAAATAGAATCCCAGGCTTCCAGCGATCACCAGGATGCTGGTAGTTACGATTACGATACGAGTATTCAGGTTGATCACCCAGGGAGAATGAATAGGACTTCGTTTTTTATTGAATTTAATGATATTATTCCTGAACAGGTAGACCACATATTTATAGAGGTTGAGCAAAATGGGAAAACCTATACCACCGAGTATGAAAAGTACTGCGATTGTTAGATGTAGAGGGTAATTAAATCGGAAAGCCGGCTCATAGAGGCTGTTTTCCAGGGTGGAAAAACCGGCATTACAAAAACCGCTTACCGCATGGAAAACTGAAAAGAAGAGCTGGTCGCCAATTTCCGGGATCACCTCTCTTTTAAGGCTGAATAGAATTAGAACAAAACCTATCAGTTCGGTAATGGCAGTTATAAAAACTATCTTTTTAAGCACGCTTATCACTTCGCCGATCTTTTCAGAATTCGTTACGTCCTTCAGCATGATCTGGTTTTCATAGGAAGTCTTGCCTCGAAAGAAATAACTGAAATAACTGGCGAAGGTCATGATCCCAAGCCCGCCAAGCTGCATAAGTACCAGGATGATGCTTTGCCCGAACATGGTAAAATAAGAACCTGTGTCCACCACAATTAAACCGGTTACACATACCGAACTGGTTGCCGTGAAAAGCGCATCGAGTAGAGTAATATTCCCTGTTGAAGCGGTGGGCAGCATCAATAGCCCGGTACCCATGAAGATCATGAATAGAAAACTGAAAATAAATAACTGGGCCGGGTTGAATAGTGTGCGGTCCAGGTTAAAATCATAACTGGCAAGTTCGCGAACGAAAAATAGAAGTCCTGCGAGGTGAGCGAATCCTCGTTGCCCTGCCAGTTCCAGTACCGGTATAAAATCATTGATGGCAGTGTTGTATCTCAGGTAAAAAAGGGTGGCTGTAACTCCAAAAGCCACATCCAGGATGCGAACCTTGAGCTGGAAAAGTTTCTGGAATCCAAAATATCGTACCAGGATGGAGATCGCAGCGATCGCCAGCCCAAGTCGGTAAAAATCATTTAGCCAGAATTCGGCGTTTGCAGGGTGCCGGAATCCCAGGTCATATAAGGAGAGCAAAACCAGAAGTAAACTAAACAAGAGCGAAGAGGTGCTCAGATACCTTAAAAAACGCTCATTTTGTATCCATGTTCTGAATCCTGAAAATTTCACACAAGCTGGTTTATCACTGCCTGGCAAAAGGCCAAAAAAAGTCCGGACAACCAAAGTTTCCGGACTTTAAGTAGCAGCGTTTTGGTCTATTACAAAGTTATCCAATTTTGCCGCGAGACTGCTAAAATTACCTTAAACTATTGCAAAGGCCTACATTTCATCGCCAAAGAATATGGCATTCATCAGTAATTTATTGGTTCCGTACCAGAATGCACGGAAGTTTGTATTATCGGTGAACATCATCACCTCACCTCGGCCAAGACTCGCATGTTTAAAAGGTACGGTATTGGCGATGGAATCCAGGTTTGGTTTGCTGATGTAGCCGCTTAATAATGGTTTTTCGGTATACTGAATCGGGTTATTGTAACTTTGTTCATCAGGCTCCACAAAAAGAGTGGTGTTTCTGAACATCGCGATCTTGTCGTCCTGGTAGCCGAAAGCGATCGGGTGACTTCTGTCCAGTTTCGCCTCAAAGATCGCACCTCCAATTACCTGTGCTCCTCTAAAATCGCCTCGCTCTTCAAAACTTACATTTTTGGCGTTTACTTCAGGCTCTTTAGTGTCGAACTTAATAAAGTCGTTCTTCTTAAGCCAGGTTACCGCATTTCTATAACCAATGATAGTTCCGCCTTCACGAGTCCATTCCATTAGTTTTTTTGCCAGCCCGCTGTCCAGACCGCCGCCCCAGGAATTAGGAATGATAATATCGGTATATTTAGTTAGATCTGTTCTGTTAAGATCTCTGATGTCCAGTTTGGTAATCTTCATGTCGTAACGCTGATCGAACAGGTGCCAGATCTCCCCGGCGTCGTAAGAAGTGATCGACTCTCCCACGAGGATCGCGACTTTCTGTGGTTCCAGCGCTCTAAATTGATTACTACCAAGGTTAATTCCGCCCGTCATCCCGGTACTGATCGCGGTGATTTTTACCGCACTTTCCTGGGAAACTTCTGTAAGGAAATCATGTAATTCAGATTGAGATAATTTTTGATTCTGAACCGGGATCATAATGGTTCCGTGGCCGAATTGTTGATTATCAAGCGTGAAATCTTCCATGGCAACCTTAGCTCGAAGGCCTTTTTCCAGGATCGAATTCAGGGCTTTTGGAGCATAATAATCGCTCCAGTTCAGCAGATAAGCGTAATCGCTTTCAGACGGTGGTGCCGGAACCGGCATGCTTAGCTCTTCTATCTTTTCACCGGCATTTTTCAGAGAAACATCTTCTGAAAAATCAAGGTCGAAGGCCAATGGGAAGGTCCAGGCTGAAATATCGTAAAAAAGGCTGTCTTCAAATTCGGTTCTTCGTTCAAACATGGCCTTGACCAGTCTGTGTTGTCTCTGGTTTTTCGGAACGATATAAGCTGAACCCTGCTCAAATCGTTTTCCATTTTCAGAAAAAGCATCTTTTACTTTATGGACTTCGATCTGGTGTCTTTTCAGGATTTCGGCCAGTTTATAAGCTTTGACCGGGTCTTTTGAACTTCCGAAGGCATAGGCGCCATTTTCAGCAGATTTCCTTGCGTTATCAAAGAAATTGCGCTGATAGTTCAGCAATTCGGTTCTCATACTCTCTGCTGCTTCTAAAGTAGAAAGGGCAGCAGTAAACTGGTTTCTAATGGTAAATGGGAAAGTCAGGATCCCATTATCGGTTTCCTGAGCATGCCCTCTAGAACTTCCCTGTTCAAAAAGGATACCCACGCTTCCGTTAATGTCGGGGAAGGTAGAGCCTTTTCCGTAATAGAAGTCATCGTAATTCTCTTCGGTATAATAAAGAGATCCCAATTCGTCAAAGGCCCTGGCGTGATAGGTGCCGATCTCCTTGGTAAGATCCTGGTTCATCTGCGGAGTAAGCGGATGCGTCCTGGATGGGATACCCGGCTGAAAAAAGAAAGTGGAATTCGATCCCATTTCGTGGTGATCGGTGAGGATATTCGGGTACCATTTATGAAAAGTGGCAATTCTCGCCTGGGATTCCGGAAGCTGAACCGGCAACCAGTCACGGTTCATATCGAACCAGTAATGATTGGTCCGTCCGCCCGGCCAGATCTCGTTGTATTCACGGTCTTGCGGATCGGGATTGATATTTTCACTTTTATTGGTGTTCGCCCAGTACGCAAAGCGCTGTAATCCATCGGGATTAAATGCAGGGTCGAGCAGGATCACGGTATGATCGAGTGTGTTCTCGATCTCCTCGCCTTCGGCCGCAGCCAGGTAATAGGTATATAGTAATGCGGCATTAGACCCACTGGGTTCATTACCATGAATGGAAAACCCCTGGTTGATGACCACCGGCATTTCTTCAGTATTCAGGGAACCCGAATTCTGTTCTACCAAAGCCACGTGGTTTTTCCTGATCTCTTCGATATTGTTCAGGTTTTCTTCCGAAGAGATGGTAAGCAGCACCAAAGGCCGGCCTTCGTAGGTAAAGCCCCTGTTTTCGATCTGGATCCTCGGGGAAACCTCGGCAAGTTTATGCATATAGTTTAATAACCTGTCGTGGCTTACGTGCCATTCGCCGGGTACAAAACCTATCACCTCCTGGGGAGTAGGAATCTCAGGATTATAGGTGACATCGTCTGGTAAATAATAATTCAGGCTTAAATCTTCTTGTTGCGCCTGGAGCAAACTGATAAAAAATAGGAATAGTATACTGCTAATCTTTCGCATGGGTAGAATTGATTTTTAAGTGGCCCTAATATAAAAAAAACCGTCCTGAAATGGGACGGTTTAATGGGTGTAATGCTGTTTCAGATTATATATCGTCGAAACTTACATCGGTAAATTTTTCGGCGGTTGAGGTTTTTGCGGTAGTCTCTTCGCTCTCATCCTCATATTCTTTTTTGAAATCCTTTTGATGGCGTTCGCTGATCACTTCTTCACCTTTTTCATCGATGATGTAGTTGGTCATTTCTTCAAGAATCTCTCTAAAACCATCAAAATCCTCTTTATATAGGTAGATCTTGTGTTTTTTGTAATAGAAAGAACCGTCATCATTGGTGAACTTCTTGCTTTCGGTAATTGTTAAGTAGTAATCGTTGGCGCGAGTAGACCTCACATCAAAAAAATAGGTCCTTCTACCCGCACGTAAAACTTTAGAGAATATTTCTTCTTTCTCCATCATTCCCTTGTCGCTCATAAGTTAGATTCTTTAATGGTTTGTTATTGTTGTGCTCAAAAATCTAAAAATTTTTAACATCTAACAAAAAATTTTCACATTTCTTTTTCATTTAACTGTTTTGCATAGAGCTCCTTGTAATAGCCATCTATATTGAGCAGTTGCTGGTGGGTGCCTTCCTGAACGATCTTTCCGTCTTCCAGGATAATGATCTTATCGGCATTTTTAGCTGAGGAAATTCGGTGGCTTACAATAATGGTAGTCTTGTTTTTGGTGATCTTGAAAAGGTTGTTCAGGATCTCCTCTTCGGTTTCAGTATCCACTGCTGAAAGGCAGTCGTCAAACAGCAATATTTCCGGGTCATGTATGATGGCCCGGGCAATGGAAACCCGCTGTTTCTGACCTCCGGAAAGGGTGATCCCTCGTTCTCCCAGCACGGTTTCATAAGCTTTGCTGAAGCCGATGATATTGCGATGAACCGATGCGTTCTTGGCGGCTTCAGTGATCTCTTCATCGCTGGCATTGGTTTTTCCGAATTTGATGTTGTTCTTGATGGAATCACTGAAAAGAAATGCATCCTGGGGTACATAGCCAATGCTGTCCCTAAGACTATTCAGGTTAAGTTCCTGAATGTTACGGCCATCTATCAGGATCTGGCCTTTATCGATATCATAAAGCCGGCCGATCAATTCCAGGATGGTAGATTTACCCGATCCGGTTTTACCGATTATTGCCAGGGTTTCTCCTTTTTTAACCGAAAAGGAAACGTTTTTAAGTGCAGTGATATTAGTATCGTCGTAAGTGAAACTTACATCTTTGAATTCGATACTTCCGTTGATGGTATCGGGTTCAGATTTGGGATTGGTGATCTCCGGATCTTCTCCCAGGAATTCGTTGATGCGTTCCTGCGAGGCATCTGCCTGTTGGACCAAAGAAGTCACCCAGCCTATTGAAGCGACCGGCCAGGTAAGCATGTTCACATACAGAATAAATTCGACCAGGACATCAATATTTTCGATCTGTCCGGTGATTATCTGTCTTCCGCCTACATAGATGACGATAATATTACTGATCCCGATCAAAAGCACCATTAGCGGAAAGAAAAAGGCCTGAACCTTCACCAGGTCTATGTTCTTATCCCGGCTTCCATTGGAAAGATCGGTGAAATTGGTATTGGTTTGAGGCTCGAGTCCGTAAGATTTTATAACCGCGATTCCGCTGAAGCTTTCCTGGGTAAACGTGTTCAGTTTGGAAAGGTATTGCTGTACCACGGTACTTCTTTTATGGATGGCCACACTAAGTTTATAGATCGAAAATGCCAGGATTGGCAATGGGATAACCGTATAAAGCGTAAGCATGGGAGCAGCCTGAATCATAAAGATAAGAACCACCACGGTAGAGGTGAAGGTGGTAACGCTATACATAATAGCTGGTCCCAGATAGAGCCTTACCTTGGAAACATCTTCGCTGATCCTGTTCATCAAATCCCCGGTTCGGTTCTTTTTATAGAAATTCAGGGAAAGTTCCTGGTAATGCTGGTAGACCTCGTTCTTAAGGTCGTACTCCATGTGCCTGGAGACCACGATAAAGGTTTGCCGCATTAAAAAGGTAAAAAATGCCGCGATGAGGGTGGTGCCTACGATGAGCAAGATATTATAGGCCAGTTCGCTTTTAACTTCAGAAATATCGGTGATCGTTCCATTCACATATTCTTCGATCACCACGGTGCTCTGCCCAATCAAAGGGATGTAATAGATGGCAAAGATTCGGGCGGCAATGGTGATGAACAAACCTATCAATAACTTCCATTTGTATTTGTAGAAGTATTTATTGAGGTGGCGAAGATTTTTCATTCAAAAAAGTGTCTATTTTGAGGAAAGTGTAATTTAACACGTTTTAAAACCCTCCAAATTAAAATATTATTATTTTTGCAGTGGATTTTTTGCTATATCAAGAATCCGTAAAATTAAAAAATCAACAAACTATGCAAGTTGACGTTCTAAATGCAAATGAACTAAAAAAGTCTGCTCCGGTATTCGGACAGGTGTCGTTTGACGATCACGAACAAATCGTTTTTTGCAACGACAAAGATACAGGATTAAAGGCAATTATCGGTATCCACAATACTGTTTTAGGGCCTGCTTTGGGTGGTACCCGTATGTGGAACTACACCAGTGAATGGGAGGCAGTTAATGATGTATTACGTCTTTCAAGGGGTATGACCTTTAAAAGTGCAATTACAGGACTCAACCTTGGTGGTGGTAAGGCAGTGATCATTGGTGACGCGAAAAAGGATAAGACTCCTGAGCTCATGAAGAGATTTGGTGAATTTGTTCACTCGCTTAGCGGAAAATATATCACTGCTGAAGATGTAGGGATGGAAACTTCAGATATGGACATCGTTCGTGAAGTAACTCCTTATGTTACTGGGATTTCAGAATCTAAAGGAGGTGCAGGAAATCCTTCGCCTATTACCGCATACGGTGTATTCATGGGTATCAAGGCTTCGGCTAAATTCAAATACGGAACCGACGATCTTGAAGGAAAAAGCGTTCTTGTTCAGGGAATCGGGCACGTTGGCGAAACCCTTGTTGAATACCTTGTTGGTGATGGAGCTGAAGTTTATATTACCGATATCAACGAAGAAAGACTTCAGGAAGTAAGCAAAAAATATGGTGCTCATATTTTCAACGATGGGGATATCTATGCTGCAAATGTTGATATTTATGCTCCTTGTGCTCTTGGTGCAACTGTTAATGATAACACCATTGAAAGATTGAAAGTAGATATCATCGCCGGTGCTGCTAACAACCAGCTGGCCGATGAGGTTTCTCACGGTGAGATCCTTCAGAAAAGAGGAATCGTATATGCTCCGGATTTCCTGATCAATGCAGGAGGGATCATTAATGTATACGCCGAGCTTGAAAATTACGACAAGCAGGAGATCATGCGCAAGACCGAAAATATTTATAATACTACCCTGAAGATCCTTCAAAAGGCTGCTCAGGATGATATTACCACGCATTTTGCGGCGCTTCAGATCGCTAAACAGCGAATCGAAGACAGAAAAAACAGAATTTGAATTAGTCAGTTCTAATTTATTGATATTTTTGCAGGGCGAAAGTAAGCTTACTTTTCGCCCTTTTTTTAAACCTAAAGTTCTTTTAAAATGTTGACGAGAAGACATATCAGGGTTAAAGTAATGCAGTCTTTGTATGCCTTTAATCAAAGTGAAAATGATAAGCTGGTGACCGAGGAGAAGTTCCTGCTCAAAAGTATGCAGGAAATGTATGACCTGTTTCTTCTTCAAATAAGCCTGCTTACTGAAATAAGAGAACACGCCGATAGTTTCCTGGAAAAATCCCAGAAAAAATATCTTGCCACCCACGAAGAAAAGGATCCCAACCGAAAATTTGTAGATAATAAGATCTTCGAGATCCTGAATGAAAATGAAAGCATACAGGATGCCCTGGAAGCTCATAAGATCAATCACTGGAAACAGGACGATGAGTATGTCGCAATCATCTGGAACGAGATTCGCAACAGCCACCAGTACGAGGAATATATGCAAACCCGTGATGGAAGCTTTAAGGACGATAAGGATTTCATCATAGAGATCTTCAAGGAGATCATCGCTCCTAACGACAAACTATATGAATACCTGGAAGACAAAAAACTAACCTGGGTAGATGACCTTCCGCTGGTAAACACCGCCCTTCTTAAATTTCTTCAGAAGCTGAAAGAGAATACCGGGAAGACCAAAAAGTTAACCGAGCTTTTCAAAAATGAGGAGGATAAGGAATTCGCGCTGAAATTGTTCAGAAAGACTTATTTGAACGATGAGGAACTTTCCGAAGAGATGTTGGGCAAAACTCCTAACTGGGATAAAGACCGAATCGCCGAGGTAGATATGGTGCTAATTAAAATGGCGATCTGCGAATTTTTATATTTCAGCAGTATCCCAGTAAAGGTAACCATTAATGAATACCTTGAAATAGCCAAGGAATACAGCACTCCCAAGAGTAGCATCTTCATTAACGGGGTTCTGGACAAATTGTCTAAGGAATATAAGGCTGAAGACAAGTTAAATAAAACCGGAAGAGGTCTTATGTAGTAAAGAAATTTTATTATTTTTATCGATCAAAATTTAACAAATAACTTCACCATGAAAAAAGCAATTTTAATGTTTGCGGCAGTAGGAGCCATGCTCTTCACCGGTTGTAAAGATAATGCCTCTGATAAGGTAAAGGCTGAAAATGTGGAAACCGCTGCAGAGCGTGATTCACAGGAGACAGTGTATCCTGAGATCACTTTCGAAGAAACCGAACATGATTTCGGAAACATAGCTAAAGGTACTAACGTAGAGCACGTTTTTAAGTTCACCAACACAGGAAATGCTCCATTGGTGATCACTAACGCCAGCAGCTCATGTGGATGTACCGTTCCTACCTATCCTAAGAACGAAACTATCGCACCAGGCGAAAGCGGAGAGATGTTGGTAAAATTCAACGGATCTGGAAATGGCCAGGTTACCAAAACAGTTACTGTAACTGCGAATACCGAGGCTGGAAAAGAACAAATTAAAATTAAAGCTTTTGTAGAGGCAGAAGCGACTGAAAACGCCGGCTAATAGCATATATGGATCAATTAACGCAGTTTGCGCCGATTATTTTAATGTTTGTGGTGGTGTATTTTTTTATGATACGCCCGCAAATGAAAAAAGCTAAACAGGAAAGAAATTTTGCCTCTGAACTTAAAAAAGGAGACCGTATCGTTACCAAGAGCGGGATGCATGGCAAGATCGTCGATTTTAGCGAAAAGAATAATTCGGTTATTATAGAAACCGGAGCAGGTAAGATCACTTTTGACCGTTCATCTATTTCGATGGAATTAAGTCAAAAACTCAATGAACCTGCGAAGGAAAAAAAATAGATTTTTAATATTTCAAAGGAATGGCCTCTCAGTTTTTGAGAGGCTTTTTTTTTTGGCTAAAAACAAGTCATGAATTAAGAAATAGAAGATATGAAATTTGCTTTTTAAAGAACAAATTTTCGATTTAACGATAATCAGGTGTAATCGTAACTAGCTATGTATTAAATTGTTATCTTCAATCATTATTAATGACTGTATGATTGCAGTACTAAATTAGGAACTATGAAAAGACTATTACAATGTAGTATTTGCTTTATGTTGATTTTCAGCTTTGGAACCTACGCGCAAATACAAAAGGGAAATTTTATGATTGGTAGTGATGTGGGTAGTGGACTGGTTAACGCAGGAAGCAACAGTTTGTTAGGTATCAATTTTGGATTGAATGAGGGAGCTGGTTTTAATCTTGGGATTAGTCCCAAAGGAGGATATTTTGTTCAGGATAATCTTTTAATTGGAGGAGCCATAAATTTAGGATTTACCAAATCTGCGGAAACCAATGGGGAGGCCGCAGAAACTTTTCAATATGGGATTCAGGCTTTAACTCGCTATTATTTAAGTCCGGGAGAGCAGGGTATCGATAATTTACTAAAGCACGGCAGATTTTTTGCGGAAGCGAATGCGGGACTGGCCGGTGTTAATGTGAATGACGGGGCGACCACGAATGGGTTTGCATTTGGTGTAGGTCCCGGGTATTCATATTTCGTTACCGAAACTGTCGCTCTGGAAGCATTATTTAAGTATAATGCACTGGTTGGAGCTGGTAATACTAACTATCAACACTCACTGGGTTTGAACCTTGGAATCCAGGTTTTTCTTCCATTTTCTAAAACGAAGAATATAGAAGATGAAGATTTTTAAATAGAAATTAATCAGAAAAAAATATAGTCAGTACATCGATCTAAGCGAAGTACTGACTTGTTTCAGACCTACCATCCCATTGTAAAAAGGTAGTTAGCAATTTTTATACTTATCGTTCAGTCCAATGCCCTGGTTGATCATAGGAATGATCTTTTCCAGCCTGCTTTGTTTAGTGGATTCCCGTTTGGCTTCAGAAATATAACCGGCATATTCACGTTGCTTGCCAGGGCTGAGGTTCATGAAGGCCGCTTTGAGATTTGAATCCTGGTCGAGAGCTGCTTTCAATTCAGCTGGCAGGAGCAGTTTCTTATTGGTTACCGGTTTAATCTCTTTTCCTTCCCGTTGGTTCTGAATAGCTTCTTTTACATATGGCAACAGGACAGAAGTTTTTAGCTCATCATCTTTTTCAAAGCGAATCTGCCTCAGGGCCTTGGTCTTGCCTTCCTGGGCATTCATTAACAGGGAAGTGTTCTCTTTTAGTAGGGCCCCATTGAAAAACCAAAGTCCATAGTGTTTTTTAGAGGCTCCCAGGCCTATAACATTTTTACCATTCAGGGTATAAACGGGTGCGCCCCACTTTATTTCCTGCTGCAGTTCGGTGGTGAGCAGCATTTCGTGGAGCTGTCTTAGTTGTTCCTGCCAATTTGGATGGCGGTCCAGGTATTCTTCAAGACTTTTAACAGGCATACGCCTAAATTATTAATTTTCCTCGTATTTCCTGGCAGTAAGTTCTGATAATTTAACGATCACCTCTGCCGCTTTCTGCATGCTTTCAACAGGCACATATTCATATTTTCCGTGAAAATTATGTCCGCCGGCGAAGATATTGGGGCAGGGCAGTCCCATATAACTAAGCTGGGCTCCATCGGTTCCGCCACGGATCGGTTTGATGATCGGTTCAACTCCAACATCTTCCATGGCCTGTTTTGCCAGTTCCACAATATGCATCACAGGTTCAACCTTTTCCCGCATATTGGCGTATTGATCTTTAATTTCAATGCTGATACAATCCATTTCATATTGAGAGCAAATGTCGTTCACAAGATCTTTCATCATCTTTTTTCTTGCTTCAAAATGCTCCTTGTCATGATCCCTGATAATATATTCCAGTACGGTTTCTTCTACATCCCCATGAATGTTGCTTAAGTGAAAGAATCCCTGGCGGTCTTCGGTATGTTCCGGTGTTTCCAGGCGGGGCAGGGAATTGATATAATCCTGGGCGATATAGATGCTGTTGATCATCTTGTCTTTAGCATATCCGGGATGAA
Organism: Christiangramia bathymodioli; assembly: GCA_009735695.1. GTDB lineage: Bacteria > Bacteroidota > Bacteroidia > Flavobacteriales > Flavobacteriaceae > Christiangramia > Christiangramia bathymodioli. The sequence goes on along the minus strand of SRSL01000003.1, from coordinate 630,496 downwards.
CGCTTTTTCCCTTAACTTTTACAACTGCCTGTGCAGCATTGAAATTTTCGTATTCCAATTCGCCTATCTGGCTGCCGTCCATGGTGTAGGCCCATTCAGCTCCAAATTTCTGAACGTCGAATTTATGAGCACCTCTTCCTATTTCTTCATCTGGGGTGAAACAGATACGTATAGTACCATGCGGAATTTCCGGATTATCTACCAGGTATTGCATGGCGGTCATGATCTCGGTGATCCCGGCCTTATCATCGGCACCCAGTAAAGTAGTACCGTCTGTAGTGATTAGGGTTTGGCCTTTATACAGTAAGAGGTCTTCAAAATAGTCTGGAGAAAGTACAATATCGAGTTCCTTGTTCAGCACAATATCTCCACCGTCATAATTTTCGATGATCTGCGGATTCACATTGGTTCCACTAAAATCTGGCGTAGTATCAAAGTGAGAAATAAAACCAATAGCGGGAACCTGGTGGCTCACATTCGCCGGCAGGGTTGCCATCACGTAGGCATGCTCGTCGATAGTGACGTCCTGAAGACCAATTTCCTTTAATTCCTCGACTAGTTTATTAGCCAGGTTCCATTGTTTTGGGGTACTTGGGGTAGCGTCGCTTTTTGGGTCACTCTGGGTGTCGATCTTTACATAACTCAAAAACCGATCTATTATATGCTGTTTGTTGGTCATTGTGGGGTTGATTTGGATCAAAAGTACACATATAGCCTCCTGCAAGCAAGATTTTAAGGATTCCACAACTAAATTTTATTAGTTTTTTAAGGTGGCCTTATTCTGAAAATTTATCTCGCTGGAAATGTTTTTATAAGTGTTTACGGTTTTTTACCAATTCATCCTATTTTTGCAGAAATTCACCCGATATGTACAAATCTTTCATCAGACCGGCTTTGTTCAGGTTCGACCCTGAAAAAGTTCATTATTTCACTTTTGATTTTCTGAAGAAATTCTGCAAAATTCCTGGAGCTGAAGCCTTTCTGAAGAAAAGATTCAATGTGGAAGATAAGCGCCTGGAGCGTGAAGTGTTCGGGTTGAAATTCAAAAATCCCGTAGGACTCGCTGCGGGTTTTGATAAAGATGCGAAACTATATAAAGAACTTTCTTCCCTGGGTTTCGGGTTTATTGAAGTAGGCACGGTTACTCCCAAACCACAGCCGGGAAACGAGAAAAAAAGGTTGTTCCGCCTTTCAGAAGATTCTGCCATCATAAACAGGATGGGATTCAATAACGAAGGGGTGGAGGCGATGGTGGAACGCCTGAAAAAAAATACCGGCGTTCTTATTGGTGGAAATATTGGAAAGAATAAGGTCACCCCAAATGAGAATGCGGTAGATGATTACGTATTCAGTTTTAATGCCCTTTTTGATCATGTGGATTATTTCGTGGTTAACGTAAGTTCACCAAATACACCAAATTTGAGAGAGCTACAGGATAAGGAGCCTTTAAAGAAATTGCTGAACACGCTTCAGGAAGAGAATAACAAACGAACTCCTGCAAAGCCAATCTTGTTAAAAATAGCTCCCGATCTTACCGATGAGCAGTTACTGGACATCATCGAGATCGTGAGGGAAACGAAGATTGCGGGAGTTATTGCTACCAATACCACGATTTCTCGTGAAGGTCTACATTCTGAAAATAAAAATGAAATGGGAGGCCTTAGCGGGAAACCACTTACCAAGAGATCTACCGAGGTGATCAGGTTTCTTTCAGAAAAAAGTGGAAACGCATTTCCGATCATTGGAGTGGGTGGAATACATTCTGCTCAGGATGCTATCGAAAAACTGGAGGCTGGCGCCAGTTTAGTGCAGCTATATACTGGTTTTATTTTCGAAGGCCCGGCGCTCATTAAAGAGATCAACAAGGCTATCCTGCAGAAAATGAAAAATTAGATCAGAATTTCTAATCTATAAGTTCTATATCTAAAATCTCAAATCTAACGTCTCACATCTAACATCTATCTTATTGAAAGATATGTACTGAATTTCCTCTTAATCCTGCTTTCAATTTAATATCATCAATAATTGTTTAATCTTTTTAGATTTTCTTTAAAATACTATCTTTGGCAGTATGGGGAAAGTTAAATTGATTGAATGTCCCAGGGATGCCATGCAGGGCATCCGGGATTTTATTCCTACCGAAAAAAAGGCACAATATATTCAGTCCTTGTTGCGCTGCGGATTCGATACCATCGACTTCGGAAGTTTTGTTTCTCCTAAGGCTATTCCCCAGATGAAAGATACTGCTGAGGTTTTGGAAAAATTGGATCTTTCAAATACCGGGAGCAAATTACTGGCAATCGTAGCAAATGTTCGAGGTGCTCAGGACGCGTCTCAGTTCGAAGAGATCGATTTTTTAGGATATCCATTCTCTATTTCAGAGAACTTCCAGATGCGTAACACCCATAAAACCATTGCAGAATCGGTGGAGGTTTTGCAGGAAATCCTTGAGATCGCTCATAGGGCCGATAAGAATGTGGTGGCTTATCTGAGTATGGGTTTCGGAAATCCGTATGGAGATCCCTGGAACGTGGAGATCGTAGGGGAGTGGACCGAAAAACTTTCAGCGATGGGTGTGAAGATTCTTTCGCTTTCCGATACTATAGGCTCTTCAACTCCTGATATTATCGACTATTTGTTTTCGAATTTGATTCCAAAATATCCGGAGATCGAATTCGGGGCGCATCTGCATACCACTCCATCCAAATGGCATGAAAAGATCGATGCAGCATACAAGGCAGGATGCAGGAGGTTTGACGGTGCTATCCAGGGCTTTGGGGGCTGCCCGATGGCAAAAGATGAATTAACCGGAAATATGCCTTCAGAAAAAATGCTTTCCTATTTCACATCTGCGAAAGCTGAAACTAACATCAAAATGACCAGTTTCGAGTCGGCTTACAACGAAGCTTCTAAAATTTTTAAGGCTTATCATTAATACGATTTATAGGTTTTTCCTCTCTTATTAATAAAACCTATTTAAAATTAATCTAAATAAAATTGGTACGTCCAAAAGAGGGTCATATATTTGCAGCCGAATTTTATTTTAAACCAGTCTAAATAAACAAAATGAAAAGACATTTATTCGCAGTGGTTCTTGGAGGTCTAACTTTAGCTTCCTGTTCTTCAGACGATGATGCGATTACCCCAGATCCGGAAATTGAGGTTCCCGCCAATTACACATTCGAAAGAAATAATAACAGCACGGTTAGTTATAGTGGTCAAACCACCAGGTTGGAAATGACTTCAGAAATTCTGAGCAACTTCAACGATTTTGATAATTCATCGGAAGAGATGCTAAAGAATATGTTCGCGAATGAGAACAATCCTTTTTCAGAAGCTTCTCTCAACGAGTCCTCTAAAAGCGTAAAATCAAAGGTAGCTGCCTCTAATCTTTATTTTTCGACCAATTCCGTAGAAAGCAACGAGATCAGAAATGACTTTGAATACTTTATCTCTACTCAGATGAATGAGGTTAAGACAAACCGAAATGAAGTTGCTGAAGCAGGTGTTGCTGGACAAATAGCCGATGGAGATGCCATTCGTTATGTGAATGCGCAGGGTCTTGAAATGAACCAGGCTTTTGCAAAATCATTGATTGGAGCACTTTTAGTAGACCAGATGCTGAATAATTATTTGTCTCAGCCAGTGCTGGACGAAGGTGATAACCGTCTGAATAACGAAGCTGGAATTACCGAGGAAGGAAAATCCTATACAACCATGGAACATAAATGGGATGAAGCTTACGGCTATCTGTATGGAGATCCTTCCATTCCTGCTAATGATCCAAACTCGGTACTAAACGAAAGCGATGACAGACTCCTCTTTAACTACCTGGGAAGGGTAGATGCCGACGAGGATTTTGAAGGAATCGCAGAAGAGACTTATGAGGCCTTTAAAACAGGAAGGGCTGCGATCGTGGCCGGAGATTATGATCTTCGCGATGAACAGGCAAATATCATTCGTGAGAATATCTCAAAAGTGATCGCCATTCGCGCTGTACACTATCTTCAGGGGGGGAAGGCTGAAATTGAAAATGGAGATTTCGGGGCTGCTTTCCATGAGCTTTCAGAAGGTTTTGGATTCATCTACAGTCTGAGATTTACCCATAATCCTGAGACGGGAGCTCCTTACCTTAGTAAAGCAACTATAGATACTTATAAAGATCAGTTGTTAGATGGAAATGGTTTCTGGGAGGTATCTCCGGAAACACTGGATACTATTTCAGAAGAGATTGCAAACGCCTTCGGTTTTTCAGTAAGCGAGGCATAAAATAAAATAATTAGCCGGGGCCATGGAGCTCCGGCTTTCTAATTTTTTGGCATATGAAAAGGATTTCAGGAATTTTGATGATCATGTTACTAAGCATCACTGCTTGCTCCACAGACGATTCAGGAAATGGATCTGGAGGAACAGATACCGATGCTTTCGACCGCGGCGCCATGCTTGCTCACTGGGCAGATAATATCATCGTGCCGGCATTCGAAGCTTTTGAAGTGAGTTCTCAAAGTCTGGAAAATGCAACCACGGCTTTTGTAAATGACCCTTCAGCTACAACGCTTTCTGCTTTAAGAAACCAGTACAGGGATTCATATGTGCAGTTTCAGACTGTTTCTATGTTCGAAATAGGGAAGGCTGAAGAGATCGGTTTTAGAAGATTCCTGAACACTTACCCAACTAATGCTTCGGCTATTGAATCCAGGGTCGAAAGTGGTTCTTACAACCTGGAATTGTCTTCGTCTTATGTAGAGCAAGGATTCCCGGCGATGGATTATTTGCTGTATGGATTGGGTAATTCTGAAGAAACACTTCAGAAATTCACATCCGGTGAAAATGCTGAAAATTACAGAAACTACCTTTTAGATGTTGCTGAAAGAATCAATTCCCTTACTGCAGAAGTAGCTACGGCATGGCAGGGTGATTACAGAGATCAGTTCGTTCAAAATACCAGTTCTTCTGCAACAGGATCGGTAGATCGTTTTAGCAATGATTATGTGATGTATTTTGAAAAGTTCCTTAGATCAGGAAAAATTGGATATCCTGCGGGAGCCTTTACCGGAACACCTTCTCCTGAAAATGCTGAAGCCGTTTATGCTGGAGATCTTTCCAAGGAGCTTTACCTAACTGCCCTGGAAGCTTTCCAGGATTTTTATCTGGGAAGAGGTTTTAATGGCAGCGGCACAGGACCTAGTTATAAACAATACCTGGAGTACCTGGATAGTATGAAGGATGGTGCAGATCTAAATGCACTTATTCAAAATCAGTTCGATGCTATCGAAGACCAGAGTGCGCAGCTGGACGGTAATTTTAAATCCCAGGTACAAACCAATAATACGGCCATGCTGGCAGCTTTCGACGAACTTCAAAAAGCCGTCGTGTTGCTTAAAGTAGATATGATGCAGGCACTGTCTATTAGTGTTGACTATGTTGATTCTGATGGAGACTAGTCGCTAGAACATGAGTTTTTCCATTCAACATTACCTGAATAAAAACACGGAAGCCGCCCCTTTGGCGGTTTTTCGTTTGTTTTTCGGGATCATGATGTTTGCCAGTATCCTTAGATTCTGGCTGAATGGATGGATAGAAAAGCTGTATATAGCTCCCAAATTCTTTTTTTCATACTACGGCTTTGAATGGGTGAAGCCACTGGGTAATTATACCTATCTGCTTTTCCTGGTTTGCGGCATTTCTGCCCTCCTTGTCGCTGCCGGTTATAAATACAGGCTGGCAATCATCACCTTCTTTTTAAGCTTTACCTACATCGAATTAATGGATAAGACCACCTATCTTAACCATTATTATTTTATTAGTATCCTTAGTTTTCTGATGATCTTCCTGCCTGCAAACCGGTATTTCTCGGTTGATGCCGCCAGAAAGCCTGAGCTTCGATTTCAGTATATTCCCAGGTGGTGTGTAGATTCCATAAAACTGCTGCTGGGTATCGTTTATTTTTACGCCGGGCTCGCCAAGATCAATTCAGACTGGCTATTTCGGGCCATGCCGCTGAAGATATGGCTGCCTTCAAAATATGATCTACCATTCCTTGGAGATCTCATGCAGCAGGAATGGGTGCATTATGCCTTTAGCTGGAGCGGGATGTTGTATGATCTTTTTATTCCATTCCTGCTTTTGTGGAAGCGAACCAGGCTTTTCGCTTTTCTGATGGTGATCGTTTTCCATGTTCTCACCAGGGTTCTTTTTCCCATCGGGATGTTTCCGTATATCATGATCGTAAGTGCGCTGATTTTCTTTGATCCCTCGGTTCATCGCAGGATTCTCGCTTTTATTTCAAGGATTTTCAGAATAGGAATGGCGAAATTCGATACAGGGAGAAAATACATCTTTAGTGCAACTAGGAGACAAATAATATTACCAGTTATTTCGGTCTTCTTTTTAGTGCAATTGTTATTTCCCTGGCGGTATCTTTTATATCCGGGTGAATTGTTCTGGACCGAAGAAGGCTTCCGATTTTCATGGCGGGTGATGCTAATGGAAAAGGCAGGCTATGCACAGTTCAAGATCGTGGATGGAAAGACTGGAAGAAGGTTCTACGTGGATAATTCAGATTTCCTGACTCCTTTCCAGGAAAAACAAATGGCTTTTCAGCCCGATTTCATCCTGCAGTACGCCCATTTCCTGGCGGAACACTTCAGAAAGGACGGACATGAAAATATCGAAGTCTATGTAGAGAATTACGTAGCTCTGAATGGCAGAAAAAGCAGGCCCTATATAGACCCCGAAGTTAATTTGCTTAATTTCGCCGACTCGTTCAAACACAAAACATTCATTTTACCTTTTGAAGATGAGATTAAAGGTCTTTAGTATATTTTTCTTTTTTGGCTTAGTAGTTCAGGCGCAGAACACTTTAAGTGGACGTGTGGTTTCTGCAGAAACTGGGGAGCCCATCCCTAATGCCGAAGTCTGGAATAAATCACTTTCCCAGGTAGCGGTTGCCAATCTGGACGGCGAATTCGAGATGAACGATATTCCGGAAGGCACTTATGAGTTTGCGGTATTCAGTTATGAATATGCCATCCAGGAACGCTCTATTTCCATCGATAGCGATACCGAAATGACCTTTGAATTGTCTCCGCTTGCTGAAAGCCTGAGCGAGGTGATGATCACCAATCGTAGGGAGCAGCTTTTTGCGCTGCGGAAATTAAGACAGGTGGAAGGCACTGCGATATATGCCGGAAAGAAGACCGAAGTCGTACTGATGGATAAAGTGGTAGGAAACCTGGCTTCTAACAACGCTAGGCAGATCTATAATCAGGTGGTTGGTTTGAATATTTATGACAATGGGGATGCCGGCCTCCAATTGAATATTGGGGGTCGTGGCCTGGACCCGAACCGCACGCAGAATTTCAATACCCGTCAGAATGGTTATGATATTTCAGCCGATGTGTTAGGTTATCCTGAAAGCTATTATACCCCACCTCCGGAAGCCCTGGAAGAGATTCAGGTTATTCGCGGCGCGGCGTCTCTTCAGTACGGAACGCAGTTCGGCGGACTCATCAATTTCAAATTCAAGGAGCCGGTGCCTGATAAAAAGATCGAACTCGTTTCCAGGCAATCGGTTGGTTCTTATAATATGTTTACCAGTTTTAATAGCCTGAGCGGTACGATTGGTAAATTCAGTTATTATACCTACTACAATTATAAAACAGGAGAGAACTTCAGGCCAAATTCTGAATATGATTCACATAATGCCTATGCTCACCTTGGATATCAGTTCAGCGATCGCACGAGTTTAAGCCTGGAATATACCTACCTGGATTACCTGGCCCAGCAACCGGGAGGACTTTCAGATGCGCAGTTCTATGAGAATCCCGATTTCAGCAATCGCGAACGAAACTGGTTCGACGTGAACTGGAATTTATATGCCCTGAAACTGGAACACCAGTTTTCTGACCGAACCGATTTCAGCCTGAATCTATTTGGTCTGGATGCAAGCAGAAAAGCTGTAGGCTTCCGTGTAGACAGGCTGGATCAACCAGATGATCCCAATAGCCCAAGAGAGTTACTGGTAGATGATTTTTCCAACTGGGGAGCTGAAACGAGAGTTTTAACCCGCTATGATTTGTTTGATGAAGAATCGGTATTGCTGGTAGGTGCAAAATATTATGATGCTGATAATTATCAGAGACAGGGACCGGGATCGGCCAGTATGGGGCCCGATTTCAGTTTTGCAAACGACGAATTTCCAAATTATCCAAGACAGTCGGAATTCAGATTTCCCAACGAGAACATCGCGGTGTTTGGAGAGAATATCTTTAATATCACCAATAATTTATCGGTTACCCCCGGTTTCAGATTCGAATATATCAAAACCCGATCTATTGGAGCTTATAAGAACATCGTTCTGGACCTTGCAGGAAATCCGCTTCTGAACGAGACCATTGAAGACGATCGTGATTTCACCAGGAATTTTGTGCTGCTTGGCGTAGGAAGTAGTTACAATCTTAATGCGACCAATGAACTCTATGCGAACTTTTCACAGAATTACCGGTCGGTTACTTTTAATGATATCAGGGTGATCAATCCCAACCTGGTGATCGATCCTGATATTACCGATGAGGAAGGTTTTACTACAGATATCGGGTTACGTGGACGGCTTCAGAATAAATTGTCTTATGACCTGAGTGTTTTCGGTTTGAAGTACAACGATCGAATTGGCCAGGTAGAACGATCTACAGACAGGGATATCTTCCAGTACCGATCAAACATCGGGGACGCCTTTATTTATGGCCTGGAAACATTTTTCGACTGGAATTTAAAGAACACCTTTTTTGAGGCTTCAGAAGATAAAAGACTGAATTTATTTGTAAATGCTGCTTTCACTCAATCGGAATATATACGATCTAACGAGATCAACGTCGAAGGCAACAAGGTGGAGTTCATCCCGGCGGTAAACCTGAAGACCGGACTGAATTTTGGTTATAAAAACTTCCTGGGTGGTTTACAATATACCTATTTGTCGAAACAATATACCGATGCTACCAATGCGCCGCAGGTAAAAACCGATCAAATTAGCGGTATAAAAGGAGCAATCCCTGCTTATGGAATACTGGATCTTTCAGGTTCTTACTCTTATGGAAGATTCAAACTGGAGGCGGGCATCAATAATTTGCTGGCCAACAGCTATTTCACCAGAAGAGCCACGGGCTATCCTGGTCCCGGGATTATCCCCGCACAACCTTTAACCTGGTATACGTCGCTTCAGTTTAAGCTCTAGCCTGGGGCGCCCAGTGATTGCATAACATTCCCGGTGCTGCCTTTTGAGGGTTCGCGCAGGTAGGATTTTTATACCGGGCGCAATTGGAGCAGTTGGGTTCGTCTTTAAGTTCAGCTTTCATTCTAAAACTATCGCAGGTGTGCTGTACCGTTACCGAGGTCTCATGCTTCAGGCAGTATCCTTCGCGATATTTCTGGCAGTTCAGGCAGGTATTTCCTAATCGTATGCTCATAATATTTACTATTTAGAGCATTTAAATTACGTCGATAAATAATAAGAATCAATATAAATTATTGGTAATTAGACTGCTATATCCTTTGAGGATGAACTGGAATCATTCCTTGCTTTGCATAGCTGTTAAACTAGTCTTAAAGATTCTTATAATTTATAACCACCGTTAACCTCATTTTTATATTTGTTGAATTTAGTTCGAAAAATTTTTCAAAAGTAACAGCAGCTCAATAAAGCAACCATGGAAAACGCACAACAAAGTGGGATGAATATTCTGGCAAATTCTCCTGTTGCTTTTTATACCTGTAACCTGAAGGGCGAAATAACATTTTATAATAAAGCTGCCACAGAATTGTGGGGCCGCGAACCGAAGCCTAAAGAAAAGTGGTGTGGCTCCTGGAAGTGCTGGTATCCCGATAACGAACAGTTGCCTGCGGAAGATCACCCGGCATATAAGGCTATAAAAGATGGAGATTTTCAGGAGAAATCAAAACTTCGAATCGAACGGCCAGATCATAGTTTTAGAACCGTATTATTTATTCCGCAGGCCGAGTATGATGAAGCTAATAACCTGAAAGGTTCTCATTTTTTCCTGATCGATACTGGAGATTGCGTTACCGAGCAGCTTAAAAATGCAACTCTCTCAGCCATTGTAGAATCTTCAGATGATGCCATTATCAGCAAGGACCTCAATGGAACCATAACCGGATGGAATTCGGGAGCTGAACGCATTTTTGGTTATTCTGAAGCCGAGGCCTTAGGAAGGTCCATTACTCTGATCATTCCAGATTCGCGATTGAAGGAAGAAGAAAATATAATTTTTCGCCTTAAAAACGGTGAAAAAATAGAGCATTTTGAAACTTTAAGAATTAACAAGGCAGGAACGCTTATACCATTATCTCTAAGCATTTCTCCAATTAAGGATCCCAATGGCAAAGTGGTTGGTGCCTCTAAGGTAGCTCGCGATATAAGTGAGCGACTTCAAAGTTTTGAAAAACAGGTGATACTTTCCTCGATCGTAGAATCGTCTGATGACGCAATTATCAGTAAAGACCTGGAGGGAACTATCATGAGCTGGAACCGGGGAGCACAGCAAATCTTTGGATATTCAGAAGAGGAGGCTGTGGGCAGTTCCATCACCATGTTAATTCCTGAAGAAAAACTTTCGGAAGAAAGCCTTATTCTGAGTAAGATCAGGAATGGTGAAAAGATCGATCATTTTGAAACCGTACGCAAGCATAAGTCTGGAAGGGAAATACAGGTTTCTATTACTGTTTCTCCGCTCAAGAACCACAACGGGAAGATCATTGGTGCTTCCAAGGTCGCCCGGGACATAAGCATTCAGGTTAAATCCCAAAAAGCTTTAAAAAAATATAACGAAAACCTGCAGATTTTGAATTCGGTTAGCAGGACCATTTCTGAAAATCTGAATTTCAGGCAAATTATACAAAGGGTTATAAATATCACAACCAAACTTACCGAGTCTGAATTAGGTGTTATCTTTTATAAGAATATTAATGCTGAGGAAACTAAGAAAAAGTTTCTTGCATTCACACAATCCGAAAATGAAGATGATGAAGCGAAGGTTTTTGAGCTTCAGGAGAGTTTGTATGATGTGTTAGAGTCAAGGCAGATTCTGTTAATTCACGATATCGAGAAAGAAGATAAGAAAGTCAATCCATTTTATAGAAAGCTGAAGGAGAAACTAGATTATAAAAGTTATATGATAGTGCCAGTGATGGCAAAGAATGGGGTTCTAAGTGGCTTTTTCTTTTTCGGTCATACCCAAAAGGAACATTTTACTTCAGAAAACAGCCTGCTTATAGGCAATATTGCCGCGCACACTGCCAGTTCCCTTCAGAATTCCTATTTATTTGAACGGGTTAAATCCCTGAGTGAAAAGAAGGACGAATTTATTGCTCTTGCCAGCCATGAGCTTAAAACACCCCTCACTTCGCTGAAAGGATATTTACAGATGCTCGAAAAAATGAATGCCAATGAAACCACCGGTATTTTCATGAAAAAGACCCTTGAACAGGTTGAAAGACTGAACAGCCTTATTGAAGATCTACTTGATATGACCAGGCTGGAAACCGGGAAACTGGATTTTGAAGATGATCTATTCGACCTTAAAGAGCTCTTAGCAGAAACAATATATACCTGTAATTTTTCCTCCCCAGAGCATGAGATAATTCATGAACTGGGTTCCAGTCCAGTGATGATCCAGGGTGATCAACATAGAATTGAACAGGTGGTCACCAACCTAATTTCCAACGCGATTAAATATTCTCCTCATGCCGATAGAATTGAGGTTAAACTGGAGGTGGAAGAGAAAAATATATGCATCAGGGTTAGGGATTATGGAATAGGCCTTTCTGAGGCCGATCAGAAGAATTTATTCGAACGTTTTTACAGGGCTGATAATTCCAGGGGAATTAATGGGCTTGGAATTGGCTTATATATCTCCAAACAAATCATTGACCGCCATAATGGTTGCATTGGAGTGAATAGCAAATGTGGGGAAGGATCAGAATTTTACGTTACCTTGCCTAAACCAAAGGCAACCTGGTTATCGGCGAAAAAAGAAAAGCGAAAGGAATAAATATGAAGATCATTCACATCCTGGAAGATGATTACAATATTCGGGAACTTATCCAGATGCTCCTGGAAACCCAGGGGTATAAAGTAGAAGTCTTTGCCAACATCAATGAATTTTGGAAAATGGAAAATGAGAATGTTCCAGATTTGTTTCTACTGGATTACATGCTTCCTGATGGGAACGGGCTTGAAGTTTGTAAAAACCTTAAAAGTACAGACGAAACTAGAGATGTTCCCGTGATATTGATGTCTGCCCATCCCAATCTTTTGAATATGGAAGGAGCAGATGCCTTACTTCCAAAACCTTTTGATGTGGATGAATTAGTTCAGTTAATTTCGAGCCATATTTAAATCCTGCCGGAAAGGTTTTCAAACCAAGAGATATTTGCAGCTATATAAACTGAAGACTTCTGTAATTCATCAGTTAAAAATACTTAACAGACTCTCTTTGAGTTTTCTCACTTATTAGCCTTATATTTGCATGCAATTAAATCCTTAATTGCAATGACCGCACACGATTCAAAAATACTAGGAGACGGATTAACTTATGATGATGTACTGCTAGTGCCGGCTTATTCTGAAGTCCTTCCAAGGCAGGTAAGTATCCAATCCAAATTCACTCGAAATATTCCAATTAACGTTCCTATCGTCTCTGCTGCGATGGATACCGTGACTGAGTCCCGAATGGCGATCGCCATGGCCAGGGAAGGAGGTATTGGAGTACTTCATAAAAACATGACCATAGAGCAGCAGGCTTTAAAGGTTAGAAAGGTGAAACGTGCAGAAAGCGGAATGATCATAGATCCTGTTACTCTAAGGATCGATGCCAGGGTGCGAGATGCCAAGGAGTCCATGCGTGAGCATAGCATTGGAGGAATTCCTATCGTAGATGAAGACGGAAAATTACTCGGGATCGTAACCAATCGTGACCTGAGGTTCGAAAAGAATCTGAACAGGCCCATCAGTGAGGTGATGACTTCAGAAAACCTGGTTACCGTATCTGAAGGTACTTCTCTGGATGATGCTGAAGATATCCTGCAGGAGAACAAGATCGAGAAATTACCGGTTGTAAATTCAGAAAATAAACTGGTTGGTTTAATTACCTTCCGCGATATTACCAAGCTTACCCAAAAGCCTATGGCTAATAAGGATGGCTTCGGAAGACTTCGTGTGGCTGCTGCCGTTGGAGTTACGGCAGATGCTGTAGACAGGGTAGAGGCTTTGGTAAACGCAGGTGTTGATGCCGTAATTATCGATACCGCTCATGGTCATACCAAAGGCGTGGTACATGTGCTGAAAGAAGTAAAGAAGAAATTTGCAGACCTGGAAGTAGTGGTAGGAAACATCGCTACTGCAGACGCTGCCAGGTACCTGGTTGAAGCAGGTGCCGATGCCGTGAAGGTTGGAATTGGTCCCGGATCTATTTGTACAACCCGGGTGGTTGCCGGAGTAGGATTTCCTCAATTCTCGGCAGTGCTTGAGGTAGCTGCAGCTATAAAAGGAAGCGGAGTACCTGTGATCGCTGATGGCGGAATACGGTATACCGGTGATATTCCAAAGGCTATCGCAGCGGGAGCCGACTGTGTGATGCTAGGTTCGCTGCTGGCAGGAACCAAGGAATCACCAGGTGAAACCATTATTTACGAAGGAAGAAAATTTAAGTCATACCGCGGAATGGGATCGGTTGAAGCCATGGAAAAAGGATCGAAAGATCGCTACTTCCAGGATGTGGAAGATGATATCAAGAAACTGGTTCCGGAAGGAATTGTGGGGCGTGTGCCTTATAAAGGGGACCTGGAAGAAAGCATACACCAGTTCGTTGGCGGCTTAAAAGCCGGAATGGGATATTGTGGAGCCAAGGATATTGAGACTCTTAAGGAAAACGGTAAGTTCGTAAGAATTACTACTGCCGGTGTTCTGGAAAGTCATCCACATGATGTGACGATCACAAAAGAATCGCCTAACTACAGCAGGTAGTTTTAAAATAGTGCAATAAAAAAGCCCCTCTTGAAGGGGCTTTTTTTATGAATAGAATGTTATTAATTCTGGTTCTCGGTCGTATTTTCAGCAGCTGGTTTTGGCTCTTTAGGCTCAATTCCCATTTTTGCCAGTACGGCAAGAGTGATATCATCTTCCACACGCGAAAAGGCCAGGGCGCTGGAATTCGAATGGAAGATCTGGGTATACCCACCTTCTGCGATCACCTGTTTCATGGCCGTGTCTATCTTTTCGTAAAGTGGCCTGGTAAGTTCATTTCTTTTCATTTGCATCATTACTGAAGCTTTCTGGCGGAAACCTTTAATCTCATTTTCCAGTTGGATGATGGTATCTTCTTTAGCCTTTTTGACTTCTTCTGAAAGGGCTTCGTTGGTGTCCTGATAATCTTTTACGCGTCCTTCGTAATTTTTGATCGTAGATTGCAGGTCGGCTTGAAGCTCCTTGTTATAATCTTCCATGCCCTTATTTACTGAAGTGATCTCTGGCATTTGTGAAAGTATATAATCGGCATCGATGGTACCGATCTTAGATTGTGCGTTCGCTGTTAAGGCGATGATGAAAAAAAGAATTCCTAAGCTATATCGTCTCATTTTTAAAAGTTTTTCGCAAATATAACAGGCTGAGCAAAATAAAGCCCATTTTTTTGCTTTTATTGAAAACTAGCTGTCCAGAACACTTTTTTCATCTTCAACGAAGGCCTTGAAATCTTCCATGTATTTCCTGGATTGTTTCTTAAAGGCGCCGGGCATGAACCAGCCAAAAAGCTTCATAAAACCAGTAAATCGGAATTCGTTTTCCGAAACCCATCGGGTATGATTTTCAGGTGTTTCCAGAAAGCGGTTGCGCTGGAAATTATAAACTCCCTTGGCTTCATAGGTCGCCGTGTATTCAATAGGTAGATTGTTGGTGAGAATGGTTTCGGTCATTTCGATCTCGCGTTTACCCATTTTATATTTCAATAGATTCTGTGAACCTTCCTCTCCCAGTTTTCCATTGATAGGTTTCATAAAGGTAAAGCCCTCCTGCCAGTGTTTAAGGCTGGAAGGATCGGAAAATTTTTCTACTACCTCATTCCGGGGGCTTTTGATGATGATTTGCTCTTCATATTTCATATCATGCTGGTTTGTTGGTGTTTAAAGATAATACAGAAATATATACAGCTGGGAGATAATAATTTAAATGTGCCGTTTTCGTTATCTCTTAAGCTTGCAGAACCTTAAGTTATTCTTATTTTTGCCCGGATATAAAAAGGCCTGGCCTTTGTGGCATTCAAATTGTGTGATGCTTAAAAAATCGATTTTGAAGAAAACTTTAAATGGAATTCTCTTTGGCGCTCTATGTGTATCGCTTATGAGCTGTGATTATTTTCAGCAAAACGATGACCGGAAGGTCGTGGTGAGGGTGAACGACTCCTATTTGTATGAGGAGGACATCAGGTCGCTTATCAATGATAACACCTCTGCTGAAGATAGTGCCATTATTGTTTCCAATTATATTACCCGCTGGGCCACCCAGCAATTGTTGATAGACCGGGCAGAATTGAATCTCTCTGAAACTCAGCAGGAAGAATTCAACGACCTGGTGAGCAATTATCGGAATGAGCTCTATACCAATGCCTATACAGATGCGTTGGTTTCGCGTGATCTCGACACCTCGTTGAACCGCGAAGAAATTAGTACCTATTACGAGGAGAATAAAGAGAATTTCATTCTGAATGAAGATTTGGTGCAGATTCGCTATATCAATTTGCCGAAGAATAGCAATAATCTGGAGGAAATAGAGAAAATGTTCAAAAGGTTTAATGAAGAAGATCGCGAAAACCTGCTGAATATGGCGCTACAATTCAAGAATTATTCTATGAACGATTCGGTTTGGGTAAAGACCAAAACCGTTTATGATAAAATTGGGCCGTTAACTGTTGAAGACAGGGCGCGTTTGCTGAAAAAAGATAATTTTATGGAATTGCAGGATTCACTAAATGTGTATCTTGTGTACGTAAATAATGTCTTGGAAAGAAACGAGCAGGCACCACTGGAGTATGCTTCGCCAACCATTCGCGAAATCCTGCTCAACAAGCGTAAACAGGCGCTTATCAAGGAACTGGAAAAAGATATTACTAAAGATGCAATTAAAAATAATGAATTTGAAATATACAATTAAATCGGTTGTAGCCGGAATGCTGTTTTTTGGAGGTGCGATCTCTATGCATGCACAGGAGGTGATCGTAACCGATAGCACATCTATTCAAACCGAAGCTGAAGTAAGGGCAAAGGAAGAAGGAAAACAGGGAAGCCAGCGAACAAAAGTAGATGGAATCGCAGCCGTAGTGGGAGATTATATCATCCTGGATAGCGACATCGATCTTATGTATAAGGATATGCAGAGCCAGGGAATGTCTACGGCAGAGGTGACCGACTGTAATCTTGCAGGTTCTCTTATGGAGAATAAATTGTATGCTCACCACGCCATTCAGGATAGTATCATTATTCCTGATTCTCAGATCAACGGAATGATAGATCAGCAATTGCAGGGCTTTGTTCAGCAGGTAGGATCTATAGACAAGGTGCTGGAATATTATAATAAGGATACTGAAGAGGAACTTCGGGAAGAGCTATTCCGAATCAATAAACAGCGACAGCTGGCTCAGCAAATGCAGCAAAAGATCATTGAGGAGATTGAAGTAACTCCTGAAGAAGTACGACAGTATTTCGTAAATATGGAAGAGAAGCCAATGTTCGGTACCGAGGTGGAACTTTCGCAGATCGTTATTGAGCCGGAGATCCCTGAGTCTGAAAGACAGAAAGTGATCGACAGGCTGAATGAATTCAGGGCCGATATTATCGATAACGGAGCAAGTTTTGCCACTAAAGCGGTTCTTTATTCAGATGATGAGGTAACCGGGAGAGATGGTGGTAGAATTACTTTAACCCGTAAAGACCCGTTCGTAAAGGAATTCAAGGATGTGGCCTTCAGCCTTCAGGAAGGTGAAGTAAGCGAGCCTTTTGAAACCGAATTTGGATACCATATTATCCAGATCGATAAGATCAGGGGGCAAACTGTAGATCTAAGACATATTCTCTTGATTCCAGACGTTACCAACGCTTCGGTTGAGGCAGCTCGTGCCGAGATCGATTCGGTAAGAAGCAAAATTGTTAGGGGAGATCTTGATTTTGCAGACGCGGCAAGAGAAGTTTCAGATGAAGAAGAAACCAGGAATGACGGTGGTAGACTCATCAATCCAAGAACAGGGGATACCCGATTTGAACTGACAAAAGTAGATCCAGATCTTTTCAAACAGGTGGAAGGTTTGGAAGAAGGAGAAGTTTCCTTAATTTTAACTCAACAAACCCGAACTGGAAAACCTCAGTTTAAGATAATCAAGGTTACCAAAAAGATCCCTGAGCATACAGCTGATTATTCTACAGATTTTCAGAAGATCAAACAGCTGGCGTTAAGAGATAAGCAACTGGATGCGATCGCAGAATGGCAGGAGGAGAAGATTTCTGATACGTATATCAAGGTTAATGGTAAATATCGCGAGTGTGAGTATACCAGTGATTGGGTTAAAAAATAAAAAAGTATGTCTGACGTTGCCCTGGTAGAAAAACTGGTTGAGAAACACGGTGCTCTTAAGCGAGAGATCGCCAAAGTGATCGTAGGCCAGGATGAAGTGATAGAACAAATTTTACTTTCTATCTTTTCCGGAGGGCATTCACTTTTGATCGGGGTTCCGGGTCTGGCAAAGACCTTAATGGTGAACACTATCGCCAAAGCTTTGGGCCTTGATTTTAAAAGAATACAGTTCACGCCAGACCTTATGCCCAGTGATATACTTGGAGCAGAGATCCTGGATGAGAACCGAAAGTTCAAATTCATAAAAGGTCCGATATTTACCAATATTCTGCTGGCAGATGAGATCAACAGAACTCCGCCAAAAACCCAGGCAGCCTTACTGGAAGCCATGCAGGAAAGGGCGGTGACGGTTGCCGGTCATCATTATAAACTGGATTTACCTTATTTTGTGCTGGCTACGCAAAACCCCATAGAGCAGGAGGGAACCTATCCCCTGCCTGAAGCTCAGTTAGACCGTTTCATGTTTGCTATTAAACTGGATTATCCAAGTTTTGAAGAAGAGGTAGATGTGGTGAAAACCACTACTACCGATGAGCCAAAATCGGTGAATCCATTGTTCACAGCTCAGGAAATTTCAGATATCCAGCATGTGATTCGCAGGATTCCGGTGCCAGACAATGTGGTGGAATATGCGGTTAGACTGGTAGGCAAAACCCGGCCGCAAAATGGAGCTCCAGACCTTATCAGGAATTATGTAGACTGGGGTGCAGGCCCAAGGGCTTCCCAGAACCTGATCCTTGCTGCCAAAACACATGCTGCCGTAAATGGAAAATTTTCTCCGGATATCGAGGATGTACAGGCTGTTGCCTTCGGAATTCTAAGGCACCGAATCATTCGTAATTATAAGGCAGAAGCCGAAAGTATCACCGAGGAAGAGATCATCAAAAAACTATTCTGATTTGATCTCGTTTATTCTGCGTAATAAACTTTTGTATAGCGTCCTGTTCTTTTTATTATGGGGAGGTTCCTTCTATGCTACCATTCTAGATCTTGATGAAACTGCTGCGGAAATTCTGATCTGGACGCTGAGAATCCTGATCTTTATTTTCTGGCTGCCAGTTCTTATTGATATGTTCAGGTCGAAAATTAAAAACCGGGTCTTCTGGATCCTTTCGATGTTTTTACTACCCTTTTTTGTAGCTGTGGTTTATATCTTCCGAAGAAAAAACCTGGTTCATTTGAAACAAAATAGATTTAAATCTGACAATAAAACGGCTTAATTTTGACAAATTCTCAATTTTGCACTCCAAAATTGATTTTTACTGAATTTTCAGTGGTCAAAATTATAATTTCAGAAATTATTTATACTAATTTTTGAGATTCGCTTCTAATTTTCAAAATCGCTTGAAAATCCTTATTTTTGCAAGACTTTTTTAGAATTAAAAACAAACAGAATATGGCATACGATATTGATATGATCAAAAAGGTGTATAGCCACATGGCCGAGAGAGTGAACAAAGCTCGCGAGGTTGTTGGAAAGCCTTTGACACTTTCAGAAAAAATTCTTTATTCTCACCTGTGGGACGGTGAAGCTACCCAGGCCTACGAAAGAGGGAAAGATTACGTTGAATTCTCACCAGACAGGATTGCCTGCCAGGATGCGACCGCACAGATGGCTTTATTGCAGTTCATGCAAGCCGGGAAGAAAAAAGTGGCTGTACCAACCACAGTTCACTGTGATCACCTGATCCAGGCGAAAATGGGAGCTGCGATCGACCTTCAGTCAGCTAACAAGACGAGTAGTGAGGTTTTCGATTTTCTGGAATCAGTATCTAACAAGTATGGAATTGGTTTCTGGAAGCCAGGTGCAGGTATTATTCACCAGGTAGTACTGGAGAATTATGCATTCCCGGGAGGAATGATGATCGGTACCGATTCTCACACCGTAAACGCGGGTGGGCTTGGAATGGTTGCCATTGGTGTAGGAGGAGCTGATGCGGTTGACGTGATGGCTGGTATGCCATGGGAGCTTAAATTCCCTAAACTAATCGGAGTGAAGTTAACCGGAAAACTTTCCGGCTGGACCGCTCCTAAAGATGTGATCTTAAAAGTTGCCGGAATCCTAACCGTAAAAGGTGGTACCGGGGCAATTATCGAATATTTTGGAGAGGGTGCACGCAGCATGTCCTGTACAGGTAAAGGAACCATCTGTAATATGGGTGCTGAAGTTGGTGCGACTACTTCTACTTTTGGTTACGACGACTCTATGGAGCGTTACCTGAAGGCTACCAACCGTGAAGATGTAGCTGAAGCTGCCAACGCGGTACGTGAGCACCTTACCGGTGATGATGAGGTTTATGCAAATCCTGAGCAGTATTTTGATCAGGTGATCGAGATCAACCTTTCAGAATTGAAACCTCACCTTAACGGGCCATTTACTCCAGATCTTGCTACCCCAATTTCTGAAATGGGTGCAAAGGCCAAGGAGCACGACTGGCCAATTAATGTAGACTGGGGTCTTATAGGTTCCTGTACCAATTCTTCTTATGAAGATTTAACGAGAGCTGCTTCTATCGCCAAGCAGGCTGTAGAGAAAAAAGTAAAGGCAAAATCTGATTTCGGTATCAACCCGGGATCTGAGCAAATTAGATATACAGCTGAAAGAGACGGATTGCTTCAGATCTTTGAAGATCTTGACGCGACCATCTTTACCAATGCCTGTGGGCCATGTATCGGCCAGTGGGACCGTTCAGACAGAAAAGGGGAGGAGAAGAACACGATTGTTCATTCTTTCAACCGTAACTTCTCGAAACGTGCCGATGGTAACCCGAATACCCACGCATTCGTAGGATCTCCAGAAATGGTTGCCGCAATCGCAATTTCCGGGCGTCTTGATTTTGATCCAACTCGTGATAAATTGATCAACGAGGATGGAGAAGAAGTGATGCTTGACGAGCCACAGGGAATCGAGCTTCCAACTAAAGGATTCGCCGTAGAGGATGCCGGTTATGTTGCGCCTAAGGAAGATGGTAGCGATGTTGAGGTTAAAGTTGCCGAAGACAGTGAAAGACTTCAGTTGCTAACTCCGTTTGAACCATGGGATGGTAAAAACCTTACCGGAGCGAAATTGCTTATCAAAGCTCACGGAAAATGTACTACAGACCATATCTCTATGGCAGGACCATGGTTGAGATATAGAGGTCACCTCGATAATATTTCCAATAACTGTTTGATCGGAGCCGTGAACGCTTTTAACATGAAGACAAACTTCGTGAAGAACCAGTTAACAGGAGAGTATGATGG
Source organism: Christiangramia bathymodioli (assembly GCA_009735695.1). Taxonomy (GTDB): domain Bacteria; phylum Bacteroidota; class Bacteroidia; order Flavobacteriales; family Flavobacteriaceae; genus Christiangramia; species Christiangramia bathymodioli. The sequence goes on along the minus strand of SRSL01000003.1, from coordinate 609,561 downwards.
CGTACCTGATGTTCAGAGACAGTATAAAAAAGAAGGAATTCCTACAGTAGTAGTTGGTGACCATAACTATGGGGAAGGTTCTTCCAGAGAGCACGCGGCCATGGAGCCAAGACATCTTGGAGTTAAAGTGGTCCTGGTTAAATCTTTCGCGCGTATCCATGAAACAAACCTGAAGAAACAGGGGATGTTAGGATTAACTTTCGCCAATGAGAACGATTATGATCTTATCCAGGAAGACGATACCTTCAACTTTGTTGATCTTGAGGAGTTTGCTCCAGACAAGCCGTTAACGATCGAGATCGTTCATGCAGATGGTAGTAAGGATACCATTAAGGCAAACCACACTTATAACGCTCCGCAAATTGAGTGGTACAAGCATGGTTCAGCACTTAATCTTATCAAAAAGCAGAATGCAGCTTAATTTTTAAGCTGAAACTATAAACAGAAAACTCCCTTTTTAAGGGAGTTTTTTATTGGCACCGCCAAAGGGTTTAATAGGCCTCGGCTTGTCTTGACAAGGAAATTTTATTTTCAAGTTATGCATCATGGACTTGGCCCTATGGTGGTTTTGGTCTTAAATTTGCCAAAATTCTGAAGCACCTATGAAACTGTTCAAAAACCAGTGGACTAATATCATCATGATCGTCATCATCCTGGCGATGATCATCCCGCAAACCAGGAAACCCATACAGATCTTCGTTAATAAATTGATCTCATTTGCACCTTCTGAAAACGACGAGGATGACCAGGTGAAGATCGCCAATTATGATTGGGTTCTGGAAGATAAGCGTAAGAAGCGTATCGAATTTTCAGAATTTAACGATGAGGTGGTGATCGTTAATTTTTGGGCGACCTGGTGTGCGCCCTGTATCGCCGAAATGCCCAGTTTTCAGGAATTGTATGAAGATTATGGAGATAAGGTAAAGTTCTTTTTTGTTTCCGGCGAGCAACACGAGACCACCGATAATTTTATGAAAAGGAAACGCTTTAACCTGCCTTCCTACAAAATGCTTACGAAGGCACCTGAGCCTATGGACGGTAGAACACTGCCTACGACCTATGTGATCTCAAAACAGGGAAATATCGTGGTAGATAAAGTTGGTGCTGCCAACTGGAATAGCGAAAGCTTCCGGAAAACCCTGGACAGGCTGCTCGCAGAATAGCTAGATCTTTGTGAAAAAAGATTTCAGGAATTGTGGATGGAACAGGGATTTCATGATTTTTATATCTTCTGAAAACTTCGTTTCTTCATCCAGAAACCTGAAAATATCCTGAATCGAATTACGGGTATATAATTTCATGAACAGCTCTTCTCCCAGGTCGTTTCGTTTTTCTAGAACATCCAGAAAGATCGCATCATATTTTCGGAATCTTTTGTTCAGAAGTTTATAGGAAGGCCGGTGACCGCTTTTAATATTTTCTATGAGCTCGTCGATCTTCTTTTCGGTGTTCTTAAAGGAATAGCCCGAAGAGGCCTTTACCCATCCGCCACCTGTTCCGATCTTGGTGATATGATCTGAATTCTGATCCTCAAATGGATAGTCGGTCATAGGAATATTTCCGGTTTCGGTTTCCAGGATCTTATAGTTTTCAATCCTCAGCACCTGTTTCAGGTATTTCTCCAGTTGCTGGTCGTAGACCTTCTCTTCGGTAAGGAATGGAGTGAAAAAGGTAAATTCCACGAGTGCTTTTTTAGGACTTACGGGTAGCACATAGGTAAAGCAGGTAGTATTTTTATATCTGATCCTGAAATCCATCATGGTGAAGGCAGTGGGATCAAATCGATCATTTTCGGTTTCGATCATCCAGCCTTTAAAATGCTGGTGAATCAGGCTGCGTTTATCGTCTTTCTTGAATTGGGGATCCGGCCTGCTGTCGAAAAAGTGAGTTGCGGTATAACTTCCATTCTTGCCTATCGCGGTTCGGGTTACCGGATCAATCTTCTCGATTTCATCCTGAATAAATAGAAATTCTTCCTTTAGCTGAAGTTGCTTTTTGATCGACTCATAGAAATCGATGGACCGAAGCATTTTATAGGAGTAGTCGCCAAGATCGGCGATCTTTTCGGTTTCCGAAGAGTAAATACCGGCAGTTTTCCAGGAATGGGTGATCAAATCATCCCAATTACCTTTGCCTTGTTCCCAGAAGCACCAGGTTTTGTCATTTTTGCTTTTAGGCAGGGGATCGATTATGGCGATCTTTTTTCCCTTGAAAAAAATATCTTGTGAGATGCGGGAGGCAAGCTGAAGTCCAGCCAGACCACCACCCACGATAACGTAGTAATAATCTGGCGTGATCATCTAATTTTGTAGGGTCTTATTTTTTGAAATATTTGAAAGGTACAAAAAGCATCCCAAAACATTCCCCATCATCCTTGCCAAGATGCTTATGATGCATCTTATGAGCTCTTCTGATTCCCTTAGCGTAGCGACTATTGGCATTGCGAAACATTTTAAATCGCTGGTGAATAAAAATGTCGTGAACGGTAAAATAGGTTATTCCGTAAGCCAGAATACCAAGGCCAATGGGCAGGCCAATCCAAATATCTTCGTATTTCCATAAAAGGAAGCATCCAATGCTTAACAGGGCGTAAAAAACGAAGAACAGGTCGTTTCTTTCCCACCAGTTGCTATGGTCTTTACGGTGATGGTCTTTGTGCAGTTTCCATAAAAATCCATGCATTACATATTTATGGGTAAACCAGGCCATTCCTTCCATAATTATGAAAGTTCCAAGAAAAACAGCGATCCATAATAAAATGTCCATCATATTGTATTTTTAAATCAGGTTCAATCGGTAAGAGATATACGATTTAGCCAGCAAACCGGCTTTTTCATAATTGGGCACTCGAATGCGCCTTTTTCTTATCTCTAACGAAGGTACCTTTTTTAATTTATGTAATAATCTTCGATAATAAATATAAGCGGTATAAACTCCAAATTTAGCCTCTACCGGCAAATGAGCTATTCCGTATAGTCCTTTCTTAAAATCCTCCTCGATCTCCTGGATAATCTTTTCCTTATTCAATTCGTTGAGCTGCGAAAGATCTACATTCGGAAAATAACTTCGGCTCAAATCCTCATAATCGGCTTTTAGGTCTCTAAGGAAGTTAACCTTCTGAAAAGCCGATCCCAAACTCATCGCCGATTCTTTTAATTGCTCGTATTTCTTCTGATCGCCCTTCACGAAAACTTTGAGACACATAAGCCCAACCACATCGGCACTTCCGTAGATATACTGCCGGTATTCATCCATGGTGAGATAATCGCTTTTGTGAAGGTCCAGTCTCATGCTGGCCATAAATGCGGCGTACAGGTCTTTTTGAATTCCGTATCTGTGAACGGTTTCCTGAAAGGAATTCAGAATAGGATTTAGGGAAATCCCGGATTCTATGGCCTTATGCAGGTCTTCTTCGAAATCATTAAAAAGATGTTCCTTGTCATAGTCATGGAAGGAATCAACGATTTCATCTGCAAACCGAACAAATCCATAAATATTGTAAATATCCTGCCGTATGGAAGGAGCAAGCATTTTTGTGGCCAGGGAAAATGAGGTACTGTAAGAATTGGTTACGGTCTTACTGCAGGCTCTGGACACGATGTCAAAAAGGGCTTTCATATTAATTTTTTTCGTTTTTGGAAATTAGTCCGGCAGCCAGTTTCCCTGAAATCAGGGACGGAGGAACACCGGGGCCGGGCACGGTTAGCTGCCCAGTAAAGTATAGTTGGTCTACTTTTTTACTTCTTAATTTCGGTCTTAAAAATGCAGTTTGAAAGAGCGTATTAGCCATTCCATAGGCATTCCCTTTGTATGAATTATAGGCTTCTTTAAAGTCTTTCACGCAGAAGGATTCTTTAAATATAACATTATCTTTTATTTTTTGACAGGTAATTCTCTCAAAGCGGTCAATGATAATGTTGAAGTAACGCTCTCTGATCTCAGGGGTATCTTCAAGATCTGGAGCCAGTGGAATTAGAAAGATTCCTGCTTCTTTTCCTTCCGGAGCACAGGTTTCGTCAGTAATAGAAGGGAAGCTGGCATAAAACAATGGGTCGTCTGGCCATTCCGGATCGTCGTAAATGTTTTTGGCGTGATCTTCAAAACTGCTATCAAAAAACAGGGTATGATGGGAAACCCTCTCGAGTTTTTTATCAAATCCTACATAGAAAAGCAGGGAAGAGGGAGCAAAGGTTTTGTTCTGCCAGTATTTTTCGGAATATTGCCTTAATCCTGGTTCCAGTAATTGTTCAGAGTGATGATAATCTGCACCGCTGAGTACAATATCTGAATAATGGATATCACCTTTGATCTGGAGACCTTTGGCTTTGGTTCCTTCAGTAATGATCTTTTCTACGGGGGCGTTTAAATGGAATTTTACCCCCAGACTTTCAGCAAGTTCCTTGATGCCCTGGATCACCATATACATACCTCCTTTGGGATGCCAGGTTCCCAGGCCAAAGTCGGCATAATTCATAAAGCTATAGAATGCGGGGGTATCGCTAGGCTTTGCACCTAGAAATAGAACAGGGAATTCCAGGATCTGCTGGAGTTTTCTATTGCTGAATTCCTTTCGGACATCTGCACTGATATTGGTAAAAAATCTCGATAGCCTGGTTGCCGTCTCTGGAGTTACCAGTTCCAGAGGGGAGACACCGGGCCTGTAAACAAGGTCTTTGATGGCAATATCGTAATTGTCTTTTGCTTTAGCTATAAACTTCTGAAGTTTGGAGGAGCTTCCGGGTTCGATCTCTTCAAAATTTTCGTAGATGTTTTCCAGGGAGCCGGGTATCATTACATAATCGTCCTTTCCAAAATACACCTGGTAGGCGGGATCTAATTTTTCAAGCTGATAATAATCTGAAGAATTTTTTCCGAAGTCGCTGAAGAATCGCTCGAATACATCGGGCATCCAGTACCAGGTAGGACCTATATCGAAAGTGAAGCCTTCGCGCTTTAACTGTCGGGCTCTACCACCCACACTGTCATTTTTCTCGAAAACCTGCACGTCGTATCCGGCTTTCGAAAGATAACAGGAAGCAGCAAGGGATGAAAATCCGGAGCCTATAATTGAAATTTTCTTTGACATTAAAGCTTACAGGGTATTGATGAATTCGCTAATAGAGCTGAATATTTTTACATGGTTGGTGAGACTTTCCGGGTCCAGTTCTTTGGTTCGATTTCCAAATAGATATAATTCCCTGGGCCTTTCCTTACAAACCTTATTTTCAAATTCCTGAACGAATTCGTGAACGTCGGTATTCACAGGGCTAACAGTAAGGTAGCTCATAAATTTGATGTTCTCATGGAAATCAAGCAGGTAATCAATATTGTCCATAGGTAAACTATGCCCGAGGTAGATCACTTTTCTTCCCGCAGCCAGTAACTCGTAGTTCACGTATAGAATACCAATATCATGGATCTCATTTTCAGGCAGGAATAAAACGTAAATCTGGTCATCGTCGCTGCTCAGATTGGTGAATTTGAGTTCGGCGATATTGAGATAGATCTTTTGCCTGATCAGTTCTGTGATATAATGTTCATGAATAGGTTTTATGGTATCGGTTTGCCATAAAATCCCAATTTCTTCAAGGAGAGGAAGGAACACATCGTAGAATACTTCCCTGAAAGTTTTGGTTTTTCTAAGCTGGTTATAGGTTTCCAGGAACAGGTGGTCGTCAAAATTCATCATCGCCAGCTTCATAGCATTCAGGGCACGATTTTCCTCGCTTGAGGAAGCTGAAATTCTCCTTACCAGTTTATTGATCTCTTCCTCCGTCATCTTGGAAATTCTTGAAATTTTATACCCATGAGAATTAAGGAAGGAGATATTCAGGAGTTTCTGAAGATTTTCTCCATTATAAAGCCTGATGTTGGTATCGGTTCGTTCCGGGTCAAGAATGTCATAACGCTTTTCCCAGATTCTAATGGTGTGAGCCTTAATTCCTGTTAGGTGCTCCAGGTCTTTAATGCTGAAGGTCTGCTTGATATGTTCCATACTTTCAAATAAAAGTTAAACAAATCTAAACAATACCAGGCACAATTTTCATTATTGATTTGTTAAAATGTTTAACTAAGTAGTTAAAAAACTAAACAAATGCAAAATATAGCAAAGTAAATTATTGCTAATCAATAGATTATCAATAAATACAATAAATAAAAAAAGTAGGAAATAGGATAAAAAAGTGCCCGAGGCGGGAGTCGAACCCGCACGCCCTAATGGACACATGGCCCTCAACCATGCCTGTCTACCAGTTCCAGCACCCGGGCGACAAATTACCGGGTTGTTCCGGTAGATCATTAAATAAAGAAAAGTTAGTGATTTCAGGAAAAGTTTTCCAGCTCACTTTGTGATCTGGCTGGGGCTCGAACCCAGGACCCTCTCCTTAAAAGGGAGATGCTCTACCAACTGAGCTACCAGATCTAAAAACCATTAAATTATGAACTTTAAGTGATCTGGCTGGGGCTTCCTTCGGCTACGCTCAGGATATCCCGATGCGTCGAGACTCGCCCTTCCAGCTCACTTTGTGATCTGGCTGGGGCTCGAACCCAGGACCCTCTCCTTAAAAGGGAGATGCTCTACCAACTGAGCTACCAGATCAATAAAAAGCATTCGTGTTTTTGCGAATGCGGGTGCAAATATACATTCATTAATTTATTTTTCAAGCCTTATTTGGTATAATTTTATCATAGTTTTGCCTTTTACTCAATATTAGCTAGTTATAGAATGAAAATATTTTTAATGGGTTATATGGGTTCCGGGAAATCCCATATTGGAAAGCTTCTTGCGCAACAGATCGATCAAAAATTTATGGATTTTGATGAGGAAATCGAAAAACTGGAAAATTTGAAGATTCCTGAGATCTTTGAAAAAAAAGGAGAAATATATTTCCGAAAACTGGAACGAAGCGTGCTTGAGCAGAATCTGGCCAGGGAGGAAGATGCGGTGGTTTCCCTGGGAGGAGGTACTCCCTGTTACGGTGATAATATTGATCTGATCAGGAATGCTGAGGAAACCTGTTCGATTTATTTGAAATTATCGGTACAGAGTCTTACCGAGCGTCTATTTGCTGAAAAGGATCATCGCCCAGTTATACAGCACCTTCAGGATAAAGCCGAATTAGAAGAATTTATTCGTAAACATTTATTCGAAAGAGGTTTTTATTATAACCAGGCTGATTATATTATCGATTGCGAAGGCAAAACTGCAGAAGGAATTATCTCTGAAATCGAAGATCGCTTAAGATAGTTCTACCCGTTCGTTATTTTTCTCAAAAATTACCTTCACCGTCTCGCTGAGGGAGGTCGATAGGGATATTCCTTTAAAATCGGCCTTTACCGGATATTTTTTGTGATTTCGGTCAACCAGAACAGCAGTTTTGAATTGTTTTAATGGGACATTTAGAAAATGTCTTACTCCGTAGATAAGAGTGGTTCCGGAGTTTAGCACGTCATCAACGAGGATGACAGATCGATCTTTATATTCATTCGGACTCAGCGAGGTTTTGATCTCGTTCAACGGATTTTTCTTATCAACCTCTACCTTGCACAACGAAACCTCTAAAGGAGAGATGTCTTTCAGCTCCTTTTCGATCATTTTTGCAAATTGGTAGCCGTTGCTGGCTATACCCGCCAGGATGATCTCTTTTTCATCCATATTGCTTTCGTAGATCTGATAGGCGATTCGTCTAATTTTATGTTTGATCTGCTCCTGGTCTAGAATTGGAAGCTTTTCCATCTTATTTCTTTCTGAATTTAAAAAACAATTCGTTGCCTTTTCTTGGCGGAATCGAATTGTAACAGGGTTCTAAAATTTCTATATTAAAATCCTCACTAAAATACGTTAAATATTCCTCTTTGCTTCCACCGAAAGGAGGTCCGTTTTCGGTTAATTCAAAATCGAAAAACAGCCCGGCAATTTTCCCGTCCTGTCTTAACAGTTCCCTGCATTTCGCGGCATAGTCTGAACGCATTTCCACAGGGATGGCACAAAAAAAGGTTTGCTCCAGGATCAGGTCAAACTTTTGCTCAAGCCTGAAAAAATCGTCCAGGAGAAGTTGACCTTCTGGAAATTCAGGTAACCTGGCCTTCAAATTCTGAAGAGGTTCGTTAGCAATGTCGCAAACAAATACCTTCCTGAATCCCTGCCTGTACAGGTATTCAGCTTCATACGAATTACCTGCTCCCGGAATAAGGATCTGCAGTTCTTTGTTTTCGAGCTGATCAATATACTCCCGGATTGGGGTAGAGACATAACCAATATCCCAGCCGGTATTCTTTTCCCGGTACCGTTGAGACCAGTATTCCTTACTCACTTTCTTTCTTAGAATTTTCGTTGGGCTGGTCTCCTGCATTGTCGAACCACTCGTCTATATCCCTTCGGTCTTTTTTAGTAGGCCTTCCAGTACCTTTTTTGCGATAATAATCTTTGGAATATTTAAGCAGGTCCTGGGCTTCAAAAGCTTCCTTAGGGGTATGGTCTATGATATAGATATTCACAAGCTTGGCGCCCACCCGGCTCTTTGGAATGTCAAGAATCTCCAATTCATAATTGATCTGGTTCTTCCGAACTTTTAATTTGTCTCCCGGAAAGACTTCCTTTGAGGGTTTAAGGATTTCATCATCGAGCCTTACTTTACCCTGCTTGCAGGCATTTGTTGCCAGGCTTCGGGTTTTAAAATATCTCACACACCACAGAAATTTGTCAACTCTCATAATTTGAAGGCTAATTAGGCGTTCATAATGAAACAAAAATACAAGATTATTGTATCTTGCGCCTCCAAAATAAAACTTCGATGAGATTAAACAAAATATGGATGTTGGGCCTCGTGGCTTTACTTGTTTTTTCATGTGATAAAAATGATGATGATGGTATAGAAACAGTTCCTCCGAGAGACCGGGGAGAAGTGGCGATTGAAGATGACCAGGAGCTAATAGAGTACATGACCACTCATTTTTACAATTACGAGGATTTTCAAAATCCGCCTGAAAATTTTGATTATGTAGTAAGGTTCGATACCATCGCTGGTGAAAATGCCGGTAAAACTCCGATAATTGAATCTGAAGATCTAATTACCAAGACCGTAAATTACCAGGGAGTAGACCAGCAGTTATATATACTGAAAGTAAGAGAAGGTGAGGGGCCTGCTCCCAAGAAAACCGATTCGGTATTTACTGCTTTATTAGGGGAGAATTTAACTGGTGAGGTTTTCCAGAACAATATCAAAACTCCTACCTGGTTCAGTTTAACTGCTTACCAGGTTAAAGGTGCAAATGGCGTTGTGCAGCGAGGAGGAGGAACAATTACCGGCTTCCAGGAAGGTTTTACCGAATTCCGGGCCTCTACTGGTTACAAGGTACTTTCAGATAATACCATTGAATGGAAAAATGATTTTGGGGTAGGAGCTATTTTCATGCCTTCTGGATTGGCTTATTTCAGTGAATCAAGACCTAACATCCCTGCCTATTCACCAATTATTTTTAGTCTGAATCTTTACCTTGTAAATGAAGCCGATCACGATGCGGATGGAATCCCTTCTTACATGGAAGATCTGGATGGTGATGGCGATTTGTTCAACGATGATACAGACGAAGATGACCTGAGTAATTTCTCAGATGCCGATGATGACGGTGACGGAACTCCAACCAGGAAAGAGATCGAGATCCTTGAGGATGGAACGATCATCTTTACCGATACCAACGGGGATGGAATTCCAGATTACCTGGATCCTGACACTTTTAAAGAAGATTAAGACATAATACAAATTAAAAATCCCCGGCAGACCGGGGATTTTTTTTATACAGCAAAGTGATATTTTTATTTTCCGCCGATAGACTGAAGATCATCGATGCAAGCCTGATCCAGCTGCGGAATTCCTCTTCCCTCCAGGACATCAAAAACACCGGTTCCAAATTCTATGGAAGCTTTCATCAGGCAGCCATCGATCTTACAATGGCCCTGGTTTTCGCCATCTTCGTGATCTGAGACCGGGGAGGTGCCAAGATCTACCAGTCCGAAAAGATGGCCCAGTTCATGGTTCAGGGTTGCGGCTTCAATAGTCGCTCTGCTTGGAGAACGCGGCCTGCTCGCGAAATTCTGGATGGTTCCCTGGTAAATTACCATGGAAGTATTTCTAAAAGCTGAACCAAGCACGAATTTGTCGTTTTCATCCTTTTCATTGCTGCCATCGGCAAAATAGATCCAGACGGCGATTTCGTCTCCGGTGTTGTAAGCGGTTCGTTCCTGTTTCTCGATCTCCACGATTTCTTCAATTGAGAATGGAGCCTTCCCGGAAGAAGCTACGCTCCTAAGTGTAATATTGATCCCGTCTGGCTTATAAACCCGCTGCTCCAGAAAGGTCTGAAACTTACTAATGGCTTCATCGGTAGGTTTGCTGCCTACTACATAAACCATCTCTATATTCAGCGAGGTGAATTTAACATCACTAAGCAGGTCCTCGGCCGATGAACCCAGAGATTTTAAATTGGCAGCTCGAGCATCGGCTTCTGAAGGGCCGCTTTCTTTAGTACAGGAAATGGCCAGGGAAAGGCCTATTAACAGGAGAAAAAGTTTATAGCGTTTTATCATGGTATTAGTTAGCATTCTAACAAAAATAGAAAATTTAGCGGGTTAGCGCGGTTTTAAAACGGCCAGGTAATCGTAGTGGCTACCTTTTTTAACGATCTCACAGTTAAACTTATTTTTTTCGGCATAGGTTTTTAAAAGATTTTCATCTATGTATAACCAGTCGAATTCGGCTGATCGCTGCTCTTTATAGCTCATGCTGAAGCTAAGTTCACCATAATATGTTTCCTCATCTGGTATGTCGTCATCATCGAACAGAAATATAAGGTCTGAGGAATCCATCAGGATCTGTCCGTTTTCGTTTAATATGGATCGTGCATGAGTGAAAAATCGCTGAAGATTTTTGAGTTTTCCAATGATGCCGCTTCCGTTCATGAGCATCAGGATGGTATCAAACCTCTCGTTCTTTAACTCAAAGAAATCCTGATTTCTGGCATTTTTCAGGCCTCTTTTTTGAGCGATCTCTATGGAACTTTCCGAAGTATCGATCGCGAGGCAATCCAGATTTTTTTCATTCTGAAGATACAGGCTATGGCTGCCCGCTCCACAGCCTACGTCCAGCACTTTTCCGAAGCAAAGCTCTAAAGCTTTTTGTTCAATTTCCGGCATATCTTCAAAGCTTCTGAAAAGATAGGCTACCGGGATGATGTCATCATCAAAATCTTCAGAATGAACGATGATATCGGTTTCATCCTTATTTTCGAAATATGCCCTGATGGCGTTGCCGAATATATCCTTATTTTTGCCCAATGGAAGAATTTCTTAAAAAGTTACCTGAAAAGGCCAAAGATAAGAAGAAGGAGAATAAGAAGTTCTTTTCGAAGCTTCGAAAGAGACCGCCAAAAAACCTGGATTCTGTGATGCAGGAATTGCACGAGGAAGAATTCAGCAGAACTGATTGCCTTAGTTGTGCTAATTGCTGCAAAACAACCGGGCCACTTTTTACTCAGAAGGATATTGAAAGGTTAAGCAAACACTTCAGGATGAAACCTGGAGATTTTATAGACACCTACCTGCGCCTGGATGAGGAAAATGATTATGTGCTCCAGCAGGTGCCCTGTCCGTTCTTGGGAGCCGATAATTACTGTTCGGTCTACGATAAGAGGCCAAAAGCATGTAGGGAATACCCGCATACGGACAGGAAGGATTTTCATAAAATCTCGAATATCACCATTAAAAATACGGCTATCTGCCCTGCGGCTTATAATATTGTGGAGGAAATGAAGAGGCGTTTAGGCTGATTTCCCGCGATTTCTTCCGAAGATAAAATATACGATACTACCCAGGACAGGAGCCATTAGGATGACGATTAACCATAACAATTTTTCAGTCATGCTGAAATTCTTCTGAAACAGGTCGATGATCACCCAGATCACCAAAGCTATTCCCAGAAATACCAGGAAGACTATAAAAGACATCATTAAATTATCCATTAGTACAGCAGGTATTTTTCCCTGGTTTTGGAATATTTTACCAGGCCTTCTTCCCAGGAAGCTTTGATTTCTTGAGGACTCAGTCCTGATTCTATTTGTTTTTGCAATTCTTTGGTACCCGCCAGTTTGGTAAAGAACTGGTTGAAAAATTCATCTTTTTCCGCGGTGTGATTATAAGCTTCGATCAGCCATTCGAGGTTGAGGGAACTGAGGTCTTCAGCCTTTGTCAGGTTGCGGCCGTAACACTTTTTACCAAGGTGTTTCGGGTTGGTTGCTCCGGCTTTTGATTCAGGTGTATAGGTGTAATCGAAATATTCCTGATTCAGGTAGGGAGAGCCAAAAACCTGGAATTGATGATCGGTTCCGCGACCTGCATTCACATTGGTTCCTTCAAAGAAGCACAGGCTAGGATATAAATTTATAGACCTGGCATTTGGCAGATTCGGAGAAGGTTTTACCGGGAGATTGTAAGATTTGGAATGATCATAGTTAGCCATTTCAACTACAATCAATTCGCATTTTTTTCCGTCTTTAAGCCAGCCTTCCCCGTTGATCATCCTGGCATATTCAGCGATGGTCATTCCATGTACCACAGGCACAGGATGCATGCCCACAAAACTTGAAAATTCCTTATCAAGGATAGGGCCGTCTATATAATGGCCATTAGGATTAGGTCTGTCGAAAACCAGTAACGGAATGTTGTTTTCTGCGCAGGCTTCCATAATATAATGCAGAGTGGAAATATAGGTATAGAACCGGGCGCCCACATCCTGAATATCGAATACCATCATATCGATGTCTTTCAAAACTTCGGCAGAAGGTTTCTTGTTATCACCGTAAAGTGAAAAAACAGGTAATCCTGTTTTGGTGTCAACCCCATCCTGGATCTTTTCTCCGGCGTCGGCAGTTCCTCGAAACCCATGCTCAGGGGCAAATACCTTTTTGATGTCCACTTTCATGCTCAGCAGGGAATCCACTACATGGGTATAGGTGTTGTTTTTGGTTTTTATAATGGAAGTCTGGTTGCCTACAAAGCCCACGCTTTTGCCTTTGAGCTGCGGAAGATATTCTTCGGTTCGGTTCGCACCGAGGATGATTTCAGCTGGTTGGGTCTCTTCAGAATCGACTTGCATGCTTAGGCTGGAATCTTTTTCAGTCTCCTGCTGGGTGTTTCCGCAGGAAAGAATTCCGATAAGAAGGAATAAAAATGTACTTTTGGACAACCTCTTAATCATAGGATATTGAATTTCGAATATTTCGTTGTAAAACGCCTTATTAGCGCAAAAAAGTATAAAAGTAGTATTTCTGCCCCTATAATTAAAATAGCGATTACCGCTATTGCTATTGGGGTGATCATGATGCTGGTTTCTTTTGCGACGGGCCTGGGTTTGCAGGAAAAGATTCGGGATAAGATCTCGGCTTTTAATGGGCATATCAATATTTCCAGTTACGATAACAACAGTTCAAAAGTTTCCCTGATCCCCGTCTCGAAAAACCAGGATTTTTATCCCGATTTCGAAACGGTAGATGGTATAGAACATGTGCAGGCTGTGGCTACCAAGTTCGCGGTGATCCGCACCGAAACCGATTTTGAAGGTATCATCGTGAAGGGTGTAGGTCCGGAATATCGCTGGGAATACCTGGAAGAATACCTCGTGAAAGGGGAGCTTCCAGATTATTCAGGTAAACTGAACGATGAGGTGTTGATTTCAGATTATCTGGCGAACCGACTGAACCTCGAGGTTGGTGACCGGATGAACACTTTTTTCTTAAGAGAGGATAGTGAGCGCCCAGTTCAAAGGGGATTTTTGATCACAGGTATCTATGATTCCGGATTTCAGGAATTCGATGAATTATACATCATCGCAGATCTCCGGCATATTCAGCGTATAAACCGCTGGGAAGATGACCAGGTTGGTAATTTTGAAGTTTTTATTTCGAATTTCGAAGAACTGGACAGGAAGGGAAATGAAGTCTATGAGAACACCGGTTCGTTCCTCGACACCCAAACCATTCGCCAGAAATACTATTCAATTTTCGAGTGGCTATCGCTTTTTGATTTTAATATCGCCCTGATCCTTGGAATTATGATCCTGGTCGCCGGTATCAATATGATCACGGCGCTGCTGGTTCTTATTCTCGAACGTACGCAGATGATCGGTATCCTGAAGGCTCTTGGAGCGAATGACTGGAGTATTCGTAAAGTTTTTCTATATAATGCTGCCTACCTTATTCTTCTGGGGCTTTTCTGGGGTAATCTCCTGGGGATTGGCCTGCTGGCGGTTCAGAAATATTTTAAACTGATTCCCTTGGATCCCCGTACTTATTATGTGAATGAAGTGCCTATCTACCTGAATTGGGATTATATTCTTTTTGTAAATGTGGGAACCTTGATTCTATGTATGCTTATGTTGTTGATCCCATCGGTGATCATCTCCAGGATCTCACCAGTTAAAGCAATTAAGTTTGACTAGAAGTAGCACGTTCAATTAAGGAAACCGAAACTTGGGTTAAGCCTTCAGGATTTTTTACCTTTGCAGCCTTAAAATTTGAAAATGGATTACGCTGAAAATATATTAGGTACCATCGGGAACACTCCGCTGGTGAAGATGAATAAGATCGTAGAGGAGATCGACGCACTGGTACTTGCAAAATACGAAACCTTTAATCCGGGTAATTCGGTTAAAGACCGCATGGCCCTTAAAATGGTTGAAGAAGCCGAAGAAAAGGGCCTTTTGAAGCCTGGAGGAACCATAATCGAAGGTACTTCAGGAAATACAGGGATGGGCCTTGCTCTTGTAGCAATCGTAAAAGGCTACAAAATGGTTTGCGTGATGAGCGACAAACAAAGCAAGGAAAAAATGGATATTCTGAAGGCCGTGGGCAGCGAGGTGATCGTTTGTCCAACCGATGTTGCACCTGAGGATCCTCGTTCGTATTATTCCACTTCCAGGAGGCTTGCTGAGGAAACTCCGAATTCGTGGTATGTAAACCAGTACGACAACCTGGCTAACACAAAAGCTCATTATGAGACCACAGGGCCTGAGATCTGGAAACAGACCGATGGGAAAGTGACTCATTTTGTAGTTGGAGTAGGAACAGGTGGAACCATTTCGGGGGTTGGAAAATATTTAAAGGAAAAGAATCCGAATATCAAGGTTTGGGGAATCGATACCTATGGTTCGGTATTTAAGAAGTATCACGAGACCGGGATCTTTGATGAGAACGAGATCTATCCTTATGTAACTGAAGGGATTGGGGAAGATATTCTTCCGAAGAACGTAGACTTCAGCGTGATCGATGGCTTTACGAAGGTAACCGATAAAGATGCTGCGGTGTATACTCAGAAGCTGGCAAAGGAAGAGGGTTTCTTTCTGGGCAATAGTGCTGGAGCCGCGGCAAAAGGTTTGCTTCAGTTAAAAGAACATTTCAAAAAAGATGATGTGGTGGTGGTATTGTTTCATGACCACGGAAGCCGATACGTTGGTAAAATGTACAACGATGAATGGATGAAGAAAATGGGCTATATAGAATAGAGCTTCAAAAAAATAAGTATGAAACCTCGCTTCTGGCGGGGTTTTTTTATGCTAAGAAATAACTAAAACCCGGAAAAAAATTTCTGAATCGCCTGAATTAGCCTATTTTCAGGTCGTAAACATCGAATTATGAAAAAACTCTGCTACTTCTTCCTAAGTATTTTGATGATTTCCTGCAGTTCCACAAGTTCGACACTGGATACCAGCAGTAATCAAACTCCTGAAGATCCCAGGTACAGTTATCTCGCTTTGGGTGATTCCTATACCATTGGTGAAAGCGTAGTGGAGACACAACGCTGGCCTGTACAACTAGCCGAACAATTAAGGGCTCGAGGTTATAAAATGGCGGCGCCTAAGATCATAGCAAAGACCGGGTGGACCACCAGGGATCTTCTGGATGGCATTGAAAGAGAATTGGACGTTCAACGGGATTACGACCTGGTTTCTATCTTAATTGGAGTGAACAACCAGTACCAGGGCAAACCTCTTTCAGAATATGAAGAAGAACTCAGAACGGTTTTCAGAAAGGCTGTGAACCATTCCAGGAGAATGGAAAAAGGGGTTTTCGCGGTAAGCATCCCAGATTATGGTTATACACCCTTTGGTGCCCGCGACAGGGAAAAGATAAGTGAAGAAATAGATCGTTTTAATGCTGTTTTCAGAAGAGTGGCAGAAGATTTTGGAGTTGAATTCTTTAATATCACCCCTATCTCCAGGCAGGGAATCGAAGAGCCTGAACTTATAGCCAGCGATGACCTGCATCCCAGTGGCCTGATGTATTCTTATTGGGTTAATCATTTTGTGAACCAGGTTGCCGATAAACTTCCGCAGTAAAAATTTTTAAGGTATTAATTTTCAGATGATTAATTCGCTACATTTGAGGTATGCGAGAAGATTTTCTATACCATATCTGGAAGTTTCAGAAGTTTGAAAAAGATGGCCTGAAAACCCATGAAGGCGAAACTTTGAAGATATTTAATCCGGGAAGTCTGAATGAACTGTCCGGCCCGGATTTCTTTAATGCGAGAATACAAATTGGAGATCAGCTCTGGGCCGGCAATGTGGAGATACATATTCGTTCCTCTCAATGGTATGAGCATACTCACGAGATCGATTCGAATTATGATAATGTGATCCTGCATGTGGTCTGGGAACACGATGTGGATATATATCGGCAAAACGAAACTGTAATTCCCACCTTGATTCTTAATGATCTGGTGGATCCCATCATTCTGGAATCCTACCACGAACTTCTAGAGGTTCAACATCAGGCTATTAATTGTGAGACCGAATTTGACCAGTTCAGTGAATTCAGTATGCGTCACTGGCTCGAGCGACTTTATTTTGAAAGGCTGGAGCGAAAATCTAAAGAAATTGAAAAGGTTTTTGCGAGCTCTGGCAATAACTGGGAAGCGACTTTGTTTATACTCCTTTTCAGAGGTTTTGGTTTGAACGTGAATGCCGAGTCTTTTTTGAAGATCGCTGAGAGCATTGATTACAGGATCGTTCAGAAATTGAAGGGCAAGATAGGTTCTCTGGAAGCTCTGTTTTTAGGGCAGGCTGGATTGATTAATCCAGTAGATAAGTATGGGCGGGACTTGGAGAAGGAGTATTTTTATTTAAAGCATAAATATTCCTTATCTGCAACCGGAATTCCAACCCCGCAATTCTTCCGGTTAAGGCCAGATAATTTTCCAACTATTCGCCTCGCCCAGCTGGCCGCCTTGTTTTCAAAAAGATCATCTCTATTTGACGCACTTATGGATGCCTCGAATTTGAAGGAGCTAAGCCAGATTTTTGAGCTGGAGATCTCAGCTTATTGGCAGTCGCATTTCAATTTTGGAAAAACGCATCAAGATCGTAGAAAGCCTATCACCCAGTCCTTCTTAAGCCTTATCATTATTAATTGCCTGGTCCCGGTAAAATATCTATATCAAAAAAGGGCAGGGAAGGATGGAGGAGACCTTTCAGAATTTATGAACCAGTTGAAGGTCGAAAAGAATTCTATTGTAGAATTATTTAATGACCTTCGGCCGGAAACAGCAGCTAATGCTATGGAATCGCAGGCTCTACTTGAACTGAAAAGAAATTATTGCGATAAAAACCGATGCATGGAATGTGAATTAGGCGCATCTCTATTGAATAGACAACCAAAATACCATTAGATTTGTAGAGGAATGACACAATTCGTATCAAATATCAGGTATTTCTTGGAAAGACATGGTTTCTATGTATCTTCTAGAATGGCCGACAAACTCGGAATGCGCGCCAAAAATGTGAGATTATTCTTTATCTACGCCTCGTTCTTTACCATGGGCGCCGGATTTATTATCTATCTGGTTTTGGCCTTTTGGCTTAAATTAAAAGATCTGATCTACACCAAACGAACTTCGGTATTCGACCTATGAGACAATTTATCGACTCCAGAATTAAACTAGCAGTTGCTCTGATAATCCTGGTTTTTCTTTCGGGAGTCATAGGTTTCCATTTTTTTTATGAATATAGCTGGGTTGATGCACTCTATATGACCATCATTACCATCAGTACGGTGGGCTACGGCGAAGTTCAGCCAATGGGCACCTATGGTAAGATATTTACTTCAATTTTTATCATTTCCGGCCTTTTCATCTTTGGTTTTGGACTTTCTACCATTACGGAATATATACTGAGCAAGAACAATATTGGTAATCTTAAAAGGAACAGAATGAAAAAAGCGATCAATTCGATGAAAGATCATGTAATCGTTTGCGGCTATGGTCAAAACGGGAAACAAGCTGTACAGAAGCTTATAGATTACCGAAAGGATTTTGTTATTATCGATGATAATGAGGAAGTTTTTACAGCCATCGAAAATGATGATCTTAATTATATCATTGGGGATGCAACTGAAGATGAGGTTTTGGAAAGTGCTGGAGTTAACAGGGCGTCGACCCTGATCTGTACTCTTCCGCGAGATGCTGATAATCTTTTCATAGTTCTTTCTGCCAGGCAATTGAAGAAGGACCTTAAGATAATTAGCCGTGCTACCGAAGAAAACAGCTACAAAAAACTGAAACTGGCAGGAGCCGACAATGTGATCATGCCAGACAGGATTGGAGGTAGCCATATGGCTTCCCTTGTCGTGGTTCCAGACCTGGTTGAGTTCCTGGATAATTTATCAGTTGCCGGGGAACAGGATAGCATTAATGTTGAACAGGTACCCTTTTCAAAAATTTGTCCCGATGGGAAGGAAAAGACGATCGCAGAAACCGACATTCGCAGAAAAACCGGCTGTTCCATCATTGGTTATAAAACTTCATCAGGTGATTACGTGGTGAATCCGGAGCCTTCCATGCGGCTGGAAAAAGAGTCCAAATTGATCCTGATTGGCAGGCCAGATCAAATTGAAAATCTTAAAGCCTATTATTCCGTTTAATATTAAAAAGCGGGTATTTACAGGAGGTGTGCCAAGATTATTCCTTTTGCATAAATTAACAATTTAACTCCCAAAAGTTTGATTTAGCCTATTTTTTTAGCATATTCACCGGCTGAAAATTTAACTTTTAATTAATAACCCAAATTCTATATGAGAAAGTACATACTTTCATTGTTATTTTTATTTTCAATTTTAGGGCTTTCTGCACAGGAACTTAGTGTAGACGCCAAAGTTGGGAACCCTTCCAAGGTAATTAATAATGGATTTATTGAATTAGAGGTAGAAGGTGGAACCCCGCCATACCAGTACAAGTGGTCTAACCAGTCTACCAGTCTTGAATCCAACAGAGCTGAAGGCCTAACCGAAGGTATTCCTTATAGTGTTACAGTAACAGATAGTGAAGGTAATTCGGTTTCGAAGACTTTCCAGGTAGATGCCGAGGCGATCACCGAGCATTTCAACGGAACTTTTGCTCCTATCGTTTCTGCTATGGGCTCGGTGCTTTTCTGGGATCCTTTTACAGCAATAGGAATTTATGATCCTGTAGTGTATGCTGATGTTAAAAGAATAGAAGCGCCAGAATGGGACGCTACAGAGAATGCAAAATTCATTTTAGAAGAATGGCTGGTAGAAGAAGGAGAGCATGTAAATGAAGGTGAGCCGGTTGCTGTAGTTTCAAAAAACGGTCAAAACATTACTGTAAATGCGAACGCCAGCGGATCTTTAAATCATTTCCTGAATGAAGGTGACGTGGTTTACGATTCAGAAAATAAAGAAGATGTTATTGAGCAGGGAGCTCAGTTTTTTGCAAGTATCGAATATGATGAGCCGGTGGCCTTATTACATCCTAACGGTGATCCTCAAATGAAGAACATTCCATTTATCGTGGTTTGGCTGGTACTTGGAGCTTTGTTCTTTACCCTAAGACTGGGCTTTATCAATATTAGAGGATTCAAGCATTCATTGGATCTTGCAAAAGGTAAATATGACGATCCTAACGCTCCTGGACAGGTAACCCACTTCCAGGCTCTTGCAACTGCGGTATCTGGTACTGTAGGACTAGGAAATATTGCTGGTGTGGCCGTGGCGATCTCTCTTGGAGGCGCCGGTGCGACCATGTGGATGATTCTAGCAGGTCTTCTTGGGATGTCTTCCAAATTCGTGGAATGTACACTAGGTGTAAAATATCGATTTATAAACTCTGAAGGACGTGTTTTTGGTGGACCTATGAACTACCTAAGGTATGGCCTTGAGAAAAGAGGAAAAAGAGGTTTAGGTAAATTCCTTGCCGCTTTCTTCGCGATCCTTGCGATAGGTGCTTCTTTTGGAGGTGGAAATATGTTCCAGGCAAACCAGTCATTTTCTATTCTTGCGGGAGAATTCCCAATGTTAGAGGGTAACGGATTTATCTTCGGTATTGTGGTTGCTATTCTTGTTGGGATCGTGATCATTGGAGGTATTAGCAGTATCGCTCGTGTAACAGGTAAAATTGTACCTGTAATGGCTGCTGTTTATGTAGTTGGAGCACTTGTGGTAATTGGTGTAAATATTGAAAATATCGGACCTGCCTTTGCCGCGATCTGGGATGGAGCATTTAGTCCTAGTGCAATTAAAGGTGGTGTGATAGGGGTGTTGATCGTTGGATTCCAGCGTGCCGCCTTCTCGAACGAGGCTGGTGTGGGATCGGCTGCGATCGCTCACTCGGCAGCTAAAACCAACAACCCGCCGTCTGAAGGTTTTGTGGCACTTTTAGAGCCATTTATCGATACAGTTGTAGTTTGTACGCTTACTGCTTTGGTACTGATCTTTACCGGGATGCATGAAGTTGAAGGTGTTGGTGGAGTTGAGCTTACCTCTTCGGCCTTCGGAAGTGTGATCTCCTGGTTCCCTTATGTACTGGCAACCGCGGTATTCCTTTTCGCATTTTCAACCATGATCTCATGGTCTTACTACGGAATGCGTGCATGGACCTACCTTTTCGGAAAAAGCAAAAAGAACGAGATCCTTTACAAGGTGCTGTTCCTTATCTTCGTAGTGGTGGGAGCATCCGTAAGCCTTGGAGCCGTACTGGACTTCTCAGATATGATGATCCTGGCGATGTCATTCCCTAACATTATCGGTCTTTATATCATGATCGGTGAAGTTAGTGATGACCTTAAGGAATACTCACATAAACTGAAATCTGGACAGTTGTTCAAAAAAGCTGAAAAAGCTAGAGCAAAAGCCTCTTAGTTTTTTAGAGATATGAAATTCTTAAAATCCCATTTTGCGCTTTCAAGAAGTCAGCAGAATGGGATTTTTCTTTTGCTGTTATTGATCATTATCTTACAGGTAGTGATCTTTTCTTTCGACCATTTCATTTCTGAGCCTGAAAGCGACAAAATAGATCCGGAAATCGAAGCCCTGGTAAAAAGCCTGGATTCGATTAAATCTTCCAAAAAGATTAAGAAGGACACTATCTATCCTTTTAATCCCAATTTTATAACCGATTTCAAAGGCTACCAGCTGGGAATGAAGGTTGAAGAGATCGATCGCTTGCTGGCATATCGAGCGGCTGGAAAATGGGTGAACTCGAAAGAAGATTTTCAAAAAGTGACTGGTGTATCAGATAGCCTGTTGAATAGAATAGCTCCATCTTTCCGGTTTCCGGAATGGGTTAATAGGTCTGAGGCCGCCGTAACTCGAAAAATACATGAGCCTGTAATTGAGGTTGCAGATCTTAATGCTGCCACAGCTGAAGATTTAATGCGAGTTCGCGGGGTGGGAGAAGTGCTTTCAGAACGTATCGTCAAATACAGAAAAAGCATAGGCGGGTTTCTGGATGTGATTCAGTTACAGGATGTGTATGGACTGAATGAAGAGACGATCGGGAATATTCAGAAGCACTTCAGGATCATATCAAAACCTGATACCAACCTAAAGAATATCAATACGATAAAGGAAAGTGAATTGGCCGAAATGCCTTATTTTAATGCAGTATTAGCCCGAAAAGTGATACAGTACAGGAATTTGCATGAAGGGATTCGCGGCTTTGAAGAATTAGCACAAATAGGCGGTTTTCCTTCCGATAAAATCGATAGAATTAAATTATATTTGGGCTTCAACTAAATTTTGGGAAAATTTCGTTCCCGAATTGCAGAAAATGTAACGAGAAAATTGGCCTTTTTGGCCTCAACTTGAAAAAGAAATGAGCAATAGATATTTTACAGAGGAACATGAGCTTTTCAGAAAGAGTTTTAAGGAATTCCTGCAAAAGGAAGTGGTGCCTCATATAGATAAATGGGAAGAAACAGGAACCATCGAACGCTTCATCTGGGAGAAATTTGGAGAAATGGGCTATTTCGGTCTTAACCAGCCAGAGGAATATGGCGGAATGGGGCTGGATCTCTTTTATACCGTAATCTTCCTGGAAGAACTTCAGAAGATAGATTCAGGCGGTTTTGCTGCGGCAATGTGGGCACATGCCTATTTAGCAATGACGCATTTAAAAGCTGAAGCGAATCACGAGCTCAAGGAAGCCTATCTAACTCCTGCCATAGAAGGCGAAAAGATTGGTTGCCTGTGTATTTCTGAACCATTTGGTGGTTCTGATGTTGCGGGTATGCGTACCACAGCGATCAAAAAGGGCGATAAATATATCCTGAACGGCTCAAAAACCTTTATTACTAACGGAGTTTACGCCGATTTTTACGTGGTCGCTGCCAAAACCGATCCTGAAAAAGGCAACAAGGGAATGAGTATCCTGCTTGTCGACAAAAAATTTGAAGGCATCAATGCTACTAAATTGAATAAGCTTGGATGGAGAGCCTCAGATACTGCTGAACTCGCCTTTGATAATGTTGAGGTTCCGGCCAATTACCTGCTTGGGGAAGAGGGTAAAGGTTTCAGCTATATTATGGAGCATTTTGCGATGGAGCGGTTAATTATGGGAATCAATGCCCACGCTCGTTCAGAATATGCCCTGGACTATGCACTTGGTTATATGAAAGAACGTGAAGCTTTCGGTAAAACTTTGGATAAGTTCCAGGCCTTAAGGCATTCTGTAGCCGAAATGGCCAGCGAGATCGAGGTGATCAAGGAATTCAATTATTCGGTAGCTAAGCGACTGAATGATGGTGAATATGTGGTCAAGGAAGCCAGCATGTCTAAACTGCTTGGAACTAAAATAGCAGATGAAGTGATCTATAAATGCCTTCAAATGCTTGGTGGTTATGGCTACATGGAGGATTACCCAATGGCCAGGCTTTTCCGCGATAGCAGGCTGGGACCAATTGGAGGTGGAACTTCCGAGATACTCAAGGAGATTATCGCCAAAATGGTGATCGATAAAAAAGAATACAAACCGGCTACGGTTAAATAATAAGAATTGAAAAATCCCGGCCTCAAGCCGGGATTTTTTTATTTCAGACTTTCATAAAATGTTTCCCTGATCCTGGGACCAGTGATAAAGGAATCTTTCATCTCCTCGTCGGTATAAAATTCACTGGTAAGAGAGGAGTCTGATATGATCTCTTCCTTGGGTTTTCCCTGCTGGATCGCATTTTTTACGTTATTGCGAATCCCTTCCAGCATTTTCAGGTAATTTTCATAATCGTCATAGGTGGCTATGCTTCCGTGGCCCGGAATGATCCTGGTGTCTTCATTTATTATGGAGAGACCCGTTCTCGCAGCCTCAATATCTCCATCTACCGAGCCGCCACTGTTCAGGTCTATATAGGGAAACCTGCCATTGAAGAAAGTGTCGCCGGCGTGCAGCACATTGCTCTGCGGGAAATAGATCAGCACGTCGCCATCGGTGTGGGCATTATGGACGTGCACAACCATGATATCATTTTCATTGATGTGCAGGTTGATCTCCTCGTTAAAAGTAATTACGGGAAGCATGCCGGTATCTGTAATTTCTTCATTTTCCTTAATGCGCTTTCGAACATTTTCATGAGCGAATAGAAGCGCTCCCTGTTCCTTGAATTTTGAATTTCCACCGGTGTGATCCCCATGGTGATGGGTATTCACCAGGTAGGTGATTGGCTCATCGCTGATGGTCTT
This sequence comes from Christiangramia bathymodioli, assembly GCA_009735695.1. Classification (GTDB taxonomy): domain Bacteria; phylum Bacteroidota; class Bacteroidia; order Flavobacteriales; family Flavobacteriaceae; genus Christiangramia; species Christiangramia bathymodioli. The sequence continues at coordinate 585,549 of SRSL01000003.1, read as the reverse complement.
TAATTTTTGGATGATCTTTTCTGAAAGGGGAGCAAATTGATCGTCGATCATAAAGATACCGTCATTACCGGTAAGGATTCCAATATTACCTCCTGCGCCGGTTAGCATATATACGTTCTTGTTTACAGGAGTGATCTCGATCTTGATATCATCAAAATTCTGAAAGGCGAAAACGGGAAGGCTGGTCAAATACAATAAGCTGAAAAGTGAAATAAGTTTTTTCATACTGAAATTGGTTTATGTGATTAATTTACAGAAAATTATTGCGCAAAGCTTATTATTTGAATTTCTGAAATAATTATTGGCAGGTAAATTAAATGGAGTATATTTGCACCCGATTCCAAAAGAAAGGAGGTGATGACACTATGTTAATTATACCAGTTAAAGACGGAGAAAATATAGATAGAGCTCTTAAGCGTTTCAAGCGTAAGTTCGACAAGACCGGAACTATGCGTCAGCTAAGAGATCGTCAGCATTTTACAAAGCCTTCTGTAGAAAGAAGAGCTCAGATCCAGAAGGCAGAGTACATTCAGCATCTTAGAGACGCAGAAGATATCTAGTCTACCGGATCGTAAAATCTGAACAGATATTGAAGACTGTTGATAGATCAAAGTTTCTTAACTTTGTTTATCAACAGTTTTTTTATGCCCTTTTCTGCCTTCCTGGATTATCTTCAGCTCGAAAAGAACTATTCTGAGCATACCATTACCGCCTACAAGGCCGATCTACTTTCCTTTCAGGAATTTATAAGTACCGAATTTGACCAGGAGGACCTTTCAGAGGTTAGTTATCCCCAGATCCGCAGCTGGATCGTAAAACTTTCAGAAGAAGGCATTTCCAATAGAAGTATCAATAGAAAAATTTCTTCCCTTAAAACCTATTTCAGGTTTCTGCTTAAGATCGGGGAGATTGAAGTAAATCCTCTTGTAAAGCATAAAGCTTTGAAAACTGCCAAAAAGGTGCAGGTGCCTTTTTCCCAGGCTGAGGTTAGTCAGGTGCTCGATAATATCGATACGAATGATTTTGAAGGAATTCGGGATCGATTCATCGTTGAGCTTTTTTACTCTACGGGAATCAGGCGGGCAGAGTTGATCGAGATCAGGCTGAAAGATCTTGATCTCGGAAATTCAACTCTCAAGGTTCTGGGTAAAAGAAATAAGGAGCGGTATATTCCATTATTGGGTTCCATAAAGCAAACTGCTGATAAATATTTTACTGAAAGGATTGCTATTGCTGGAAGCAGTGAAAAGGAGTATCTTTTTCTCACTTTGAAGGGCGATAAACTATACGAAAGTCTTGTTTATAGAATTATAAATAATTATTTTAGTGAAGTGTCTGGCAAACTAAAGAAGAGTCCGCATATCCTGCGGCATTCGTTTGCCACTCATTTATTGAACCAGGGTGCTAACCTAAACGCGGTAAAAGAACTCCTGGGTCACGCCAGCCTGGCAGCGACTCAGGTCTACACTCACAATAGCATCGCAGAATTGAGCAAAATCCATAAGCAGGCTCATCCCCGGAACAATAAAAAATAACTGAAGCTTATTGTTTAATTAAATCATTACTTGATATGAAAGTAAATCTGCAGTCCGTAAACTTCAATGCCGATCAAAAATTGATTGACTTCACTCAGAAAAAATTAGATAAATTAGAAACTTACTTTGATAAGATCATTTATGCTGATGTCTATTTCAAAGTGCAAAATACAAGTGGTAAGGAGAACAAGATCACAGAAATTTTATTGAGTATCCCGGGCGGGGACCTAATGGTGAAAAAGACCTGTAATAAGTTTGAAGCTTGTGTGGATGAATGTGTTAATTCGCTGCAGAGACAACTTATTAAAAGAAAGGAAAAAATGAGCGCGCATGTATAGCGTAAATTTTTGAAAATTATTTTTTGATAAAGGAATAATTTATATACATTTGCAGTCCGTTAGAAATAGCGGACTTTTTTATGCGGAAAAAACGCTGAAAAAGTGGGTTAAAGGCCGATGTAGCTCAGCTGGCTAGAGCAGCTGATTTGTAATCAGCAGGTCGTGGGTTCGAGTCCCTCCATCGGCTCTGAAATAGTGAAGTGAACGCGAAGGAATTGTTTTAGGATTGAGATCTTATTTGCAATTTAAGGGACGAGAAGTGTATCCCGAGCGTCAGTCGAGTGAAGTCCCTCCATCGGCTCTTGAAATTTTGAAATGCTGAAGATTAAAACGAGAATTTGAATTTTATTTTCCTGGTCATCAGGAGGTTGAAATTTTTTCGATTTAAATTTTAAAAATGCCTTGGATGCTGCTGTAAATTTGCTTTAATTTGCAGCCGTTTTGAAAACGAATAGGGCAGAATTGCTTCAGCAATGGTTCTATGAAATAGTGGAAATTTATTTGGGGAGATACTCAAGCGGCCAACGAGGACAGACTGTAAATCTGTTGTTTTTTAACTTCGCAGGTTCGAATCCTGCTCTCCCCACAAAAACGATTCAAAATTAAAGAGTTTAAAATTCAAGATTGATCTTGAATAAAGAATCTGGAATATTGAATTGAACGCGGGAGTAGCTCAGTTGGTAGAGCGTCAGCCTTCCAAGCTGAATGTCGCCGGTTCGAACCCGGTCTCCCGCTCTAAATAATTTTGGAGTTTTAAATGACTCCAATGCTATTTTTAAAACCGAATCAGGAAATCCCCGGTCAAAAATCGAGAGCGAAATTTAAAGGTTTTCCAGGCTTTTATTTTTCGATTCTGTTTTATAGCTTATGAATAATGAGTTATTTCGGCATGGGTTTTTTATTCTGATTTCTTCCGTAAACCATGGGTTGGTTTATGGATTTAGCTGTTTAAATCAGCCGGTTTATTGAGGCCGACGTAGCTCAGGGGTAGAGCGTTTCCTTGGTAAGGAAGAGGTCACGGGTTCAATTCCCGTCGTTGGCTCTAGTTTTGTATAAAATTGAACACTAATATATAACTAAGATTAAATAAGTATTAATTATGGCAAAGGAAACTTATGATCGTTCCAAACCGCACTTAAACATAGGTACGATTGGACACGTAGATCACGGAAAAACTACTTTAACTGCAGCTATTACTAAGGTATTAGCTGATGCTGGATATTCAGAAGCTTCTGCTTTTGATCAAATCGACAACGCTCCAGAAGAAAAAGAAAGAGGTATCACTATTAACTCTTCGCACGTAGAGTACGCGACTGCAAACCGTCACTACGCTCACGTTGACTGTCCTGGTCACGCCGATTACGTTAAGAACATGGTAACTGGTGCTGCTCAGATGGACGGTGCTATTCTTGTTGTAGCTGCGACTGATGGTCCTATGCCACAAACTCGTGAGCACATCCTTCTTGGACGTCAGGTAGGTATTCCAAGAATCGTTGTATTCTTGAACAAAGTTGACCTTGTTGATGATGAGGAGCTTCTTGAGCTAGTTGAAATGGAAGTTAGAGATCTTCTTTCTTTCTACGAGTATGATGGTGATAACGGTCCTGTAATTTCAGGTTCTGCACTTGGAGCTCTAGAAGGTGATGAGAAATGGTCTAAGACTGTTCTTGATCTTATGGAAGCTGTTGATAACTGGATCGAACTTCCTGAGCGTGATGTTGATAAGCCATTCTTGATGCCTATCGAAGATGTATTCTCTATTACTGGTCGTGGTACTGTTGCAACTGGACGTATCGAAACTGGTGTTGCTAACACTGGAGACCCTGTAGAGATCATTGGTATGGGTGCTGGAAAATTGACTTCTACTATTACTGGAGTTGAGATGTTCCGTAAGATCCTTGATAGAGGTGAAGCTGGAGATAACGTAGGTATCCTTCTAAGAGGTATCGAGAAAACTCAGATCTCTAGAGGTATGGTAATCACCAAGCCAGGATCTGTAACTCCTCACGCTAAATTCAAAGCAGAGGTTTATATCCTTAAGAAAGAAGAAGGTGGACGTCACACTCCATTCCATAACAACTACCGTCCTCAGTTCTACGTACGTACAACTGACGTAACTGGAACAATCAACCTTCCAGAAGGAGTTGAAATGGTAATGCCTGGTGATAACCTTACTATTACAGTAGAGCTTATCCAGCCAATCGCAATGAACGTTGGTCTACGTTTCGCTATCCGTGAAGGTGGTAGAACTGTAGGTGCTGGTCAGGTTACTGAGATTCTAGACTAAGAATCGAATTTATATAAAAAGGTATCCCGTGACAAGCGGGATGCCTTCCCTTATATTTACGGGTTTAGCTCAGTTGGTAGAGCACTGGTCTCCAAAACCAGGTGTCGGGAGTTCGAGTCTCTCAACCCGTGCAAATATTTTTTGGAAAATGGCAGGAATTGTTAATTACATATCAGAATCATATAACGAGTTAAAAAACCACGTTACCTGGCCAACCTGGACGGAGGCCCAGAAATTAACAGTGCTTGTTGCTGTATTTTCGATTATTTTCTCATTAGCCATTTGGGGTGTTGATACGGTCTTTAGTGAAGCGATCGAGCAGTACTTCGTATGGGTAAAATCTTAATTAGGCGATAATGGCAGAAGCAAAGGACAAAAAATGGTATGTGGTTCGTGCCGTTAGCGGACAAGAGAATAAAGTCAAAGACTATATAGAGAAAGAAATTGCTCACCAGGGTCTTGAGGATTTTGTTGAACAGGTTCTTGTGCCTACCGAAAAAGTAATCCAGATTCGTAACGGGAAAAAAGTGAATAAAGAAAGAGTTTACTTTCCTGGTTATGTAATGGTGCAGGCAAATTTAGGAGGAGAAATTCCTCACATTATAAAAGGTATTAACGGAGTGATTGGATTTTTAGGGGAGACCAAGGGTGGAGACCCGGTACCGCTTAGAAAATCTGAAGTGAACAGGATGCTAGGTAAAGTTGATGAGCTTTCTGTTAAATCTGATAATGTTGCGATTCCGTTTACTATTGGAGAGACTATTAAAGTAATTGACGGACCGTTCAATGGCTTTAATGGAACTGTAGAAAAGATCAATGAAGAAAAGCGTAAGCTGGAAGTAATGGTGAAGATCTTCGGAAGGAAGACTCCACTTGAGCTAAGCTATATGCAGGTAGAAAAGGTATAAAAATAACTGTTACATATTTTTTGATAGTTTTTTTAGCTTCCACTCAATAAACTATCACTCAAAAATTTGAAAAATGGCAAAAGAAGTAAGTAAAGTTGTAAAACTACAAGTTCGCGGAGGTGCTGCTAACCCATCACCACCAGTTGGACCTGCTTTGGGTGCTGCCGGGGTTAATATCATGGAATTCTGTAAGCAATTCAATGGTAGAACTCAGGATAAGCAAGGAAAGGTACTGCCAGTTGTGATTACTGTTTATTCAGACAAGTCTTTTGATTTTGTGATCAAGACTCCACCTGCAGCAGTACAATTGATGGAAGCAGCTAAGACTAAGAAAGGTTCTGGAGAGCCTAACAGAAAGAAAGTAGCAAGTGTTTCTTGGGATCAGGTTAAAGCGATTGCAGAAGATAAGATGCAGGATCTAAATGCATTCACAATCGAGTCTGCAATGAAGATGGTTGCCGGAACAGCTCGTTCGATGGGAATAACTGTAAAAGGTGAAGCACCGTTTTAATCCAAAAAGAAATTAGAAAATGGCAAAATTAACTAAAAAGCAAAAAGAAGCTCAGTCTAAGATCGAGAATGGGAAGACCTATACGGTTGCTGAGGCTTCTGCTTTGATAAAAGAAGTTTCCAACGAAAACTTTGACGCTTCTGTAGATCTTGCAGTTCGTTTGAACGTAGATCCAAGAAAAGCTAACCAGATGGTTAGAGGTGTGGTAACACTTCCTCACGGTACTGGTAAAGACGTTAAGGTTTTGGCTCTTGTAACTCCAGATAAAGAAGCAGAAGCTAAAGAAGCTGGTGCTGACTTCGTTGGATTAGACGAATACCTTGAAAAGATCAAAGGAGGCTGGACAGATGTTGATGTAATTATCACTATGCCTAGCGTAATGGGGAAATTAGGACCACTAGGACGTGTTCTAGGACCAAGAGGTTTGATGCCTAACCCAAAGACCGGTACTGTAACTATGGATATCGCTAAAGCGGTTTCTGATGTGAAGGCTGGTAAGATCGACTTTAAGGTTGATAAAACTGGAATCGTGCATGCTGCTATCGGGAAAGCGTCTTTCGATGCTGAAAAGATCGCAGGTAATGCAAGAGAATTATTAACTACGCTGGTAAAATTGAAGCCTCAGGCAGCCAAGGGTGTATATATGAAGAGTATTCATATGTCTACAACCATGAGCCCGAGTGTAGCAATAGATACTAAAAGGTTTACTGAGCAATAATTATAGGTTATGACAAGAGAAGAAAAATCACAAGTTATAGAAGATTTAACTGCCCAGTTAGCCGAATTCCAAACTATCTATTTGGCTGACATCTCTGGCCTGGATGCTGGAGCGACTTCTAACTTACGTAGAGCTTGTTTTAAAGCAGATGTTAAGTTATCGGTAGTTAAAAATACATTGCTTGCAAAAGCTATGGAAGCGACAGATAAAGATTTCGCAGACCTTCCATCAGTTTTAAAAGGCAATACCTCAATCATGCTTTCTGAAACCGGAAATGCTCCGGCCAAGGTGATCAAGGAATTCAGAAAAAAGTCTGAAAAACCATTACTTAAAGGTGCTTTCGTAGAAGAAGCAGTTTATGTTGGTGATGACTATCTTGATACCCTTGTTAACATCAAGTCTAAGGAAGAAGTTATTGGAGATATCGTTGGACTGCTTCAATCTCCTGCTAAGAATGTTGTTTCTGCACTTAAATCAGGTGGAGGAAAACTTGCGGGAATCCTTAAGACCCTTTCAGAAAAAGAGGGATAATATAGTACGCACTTTTTAACAAATATAAATTTTAAAGAACTTTTTAAAACGATAGAAAATGGCAGATTTAAAAGATTTCGCAGAACAATTGGTTAACTTGACCGTAAAAGAAGTAAACGAGTTAGCTGATATTTTAAAAGAAGAATATGGTATCGAGCCTGCTGCTGCTGCAGTAGCTGTTGCTGGTGGTGCTGCCGCTGGTGGTGAAGAAGCTGAAGAGCAAACTGAATTCGACGTAATTCTTAAAGCTCCAGGTGGATCTAAACTTGCAGTAGTTAAGCTTGTAAAAGAACTTACAGGTCTTGGACTTAAAGATGCTAAAGAACTAGTTGACGGTGCTCCTAAGCCAGTTAAAGAAGGAGTTGCTAAAGACGAAGCAGAAGCTCTTAAAAAGCAATTAGAAGAAGCAGGAGCTGAGGTTGAGCTTAAATAAGCTTGACGAAGCAATATTATTTAGGTTTAGGCCTCAGGATACGCTCCTGAAGGTCTAAACCCTTTTGCGTATATAGAGCTAAAGTTCTAATAACGCAGTTTTTTATATTTAAAATTTAATCCCGTCCATTGATGTTAGCAAAGCAAACTGAAAGATTGAGTTTCTCTTCTGTTAAGAATAAGCCTGCTTATCCGGACTTTCTGGATCTGCAGATTAAGTCTTTTCAGGACTTCTTTCAATTAGAGACAAAATCAGAAGAGCGGGGAAATGAAGGTCTTTACAACACCTTCCTAGAAAACTTCCCCATTACGGACACCCGTAATCAATTTGTACTAGAATTCTTAGATTATTTTGTGGACCCGCCAAGATACTCCATCCAGGAATGTATCGAACGCGGATTGACCTACAGTGTACCGCTTAAGGCTAGACTTAAGTTATACTGTACCGACCCTGAACACGAAGATTTTGAAACCATCGTACAGGACGTATACTTGGGAACTATCCCTTATATGACACCTAGCGGAACTTTCTGCATCAACGGTGCCGAGCGAGTAGTTGTTTCTCAGCTACACCGTTCACCGGGGGTTTTCTTTGGACAGTCTTTCCATGCTAATGGAACCAAATTGTATTCAGCCCGTGTAATTCCTTTTAAAGGATCGTGGATTGAATTTGCGACCGATATTAACAGCGTGATGTACGCGTATATTGATCGTAAGAAAAAATTACCTGTTACCACGCTTTTCCGTGCCATTGGATATGAGCGTGATAAGGATATTCTAGAGATTTTTGACCTTGCAGAAGAGGTGAAGGTTTCTAAATCTGGACTTAAAAAGGTCCTTGGGCGCAAACTTGCTGCCCGTGTATTGAACACCTGGTATGAAGATTTCGTAGATGAAGATACGGGAGAGGTTGTTTCAATCGAGCGTAACGAGATCGTATTGGATCGTGATACAGAACTTGAAAAAGAGCATATCGAAGAGATCCTTGAAACCGGAACCAAGACTATCCTTCTTCATAAAGAGGATAATCAAACTGGTGATTATGCGATCATCCACAATACACTTCAAAAAGATCCTACCAACTCTGAAAAAGAAGCGGTAGAACATATCTATCGTCAGCTTCGTAATGCTGAACCGCCAGATGAAGAAACAGCTCGTGGTATCATCGACAAGCTTTTCTTCTCAGATCAGCGTTACAGCCTAGGAGAAGTTGGTAGATATAGAATGAACAAAAAACTTGGTCTCGATGTGGAGATGGATAAGCAGGTGCTTACCAAGCTTGATATCATTACCATTGTTAAATATCTTATTGAGCTTATCAACTCAAAAGCTGAGATCGATGATATCGACCACCTTTCTAACCGTCGTGTTAGAACTGTAGGTGAGCAGTTGTCTCAGCAGTTCGGTGTTGGTCTTGCACGTATGGCAAGAACCATCCGTGAGAGAATGAACGTTCGTGATAACGAGGTGTTTACTCCAATCGATTTGATCAACGCTAAGACCCTGTCTTCTGTGATCAACTCGTTCTTCGGAACCAACCAGTTATCTCAGTTCATGGACCAGACCAACCCTCTTGCAGAGATCACGCATAAGCGTCGTCTTTCAGCATTAGGACCAGGTGGTCTTTCAAGAGAAAGAGCAGGATTCGAGGTACGTGACGTTCACTATACTCACTACGGAAGATTGTGTCCTATTGAAACTCCTGAAGGTCCGAACATTGGTTTGATCTCGTCACTTTCAGTTTATGCGAAGGTAAACGGAATGGGCTTTATCGAAACTCCATACCGTACAGTATCTGATGGAAAGATCAACAATTCCGAAGAGCCTGTATACCTAAGTGCTGAAGAAGAAGAAGGTAAGAAGATCGCTCAGGCGAACATTCCATTAAAGGATGACGGAACTATAGATACCGATCGTGTAATTGCTCGTATGGAAGGTGACTTCCCGGTAGTTGATCCGAAAGAGGTTCATTATACCGATGTGGCTCCAAACCAGATCTCATCTATTTCGGCTTCATTGATTCCATTCCTGGAGCATGATGATGCGAACCGTGCGTTGATGGGATCGAACATGATGCGTCAGGCAGTACCACTTCTAAGAGCTGATTCTCCTATCGTTGGAACAGGTCTTGAAAGACAGGTAGCTACAGATTCCCGTGTATTGATCAATGCTGAAGGAGAGGGAGAAGTAGAATATGTAGACGCAAATAAGATTGTAATCAAGTACGATCGTACCGATGAGGAAAGAATGGTAAGTTTTGATGATGATTCCAAGACTTACGACCTTATCAAATTCCGTAAGACTAACCAGGGTACCTGTATCAACCTGAAGCCTATCGTAAGAGTAGGAGACAGGGTTACTAAAGGACAGGTTCTTTGTCAAGGTTATGCTACCGAAGCAGGTGAACTGGCTCTTGGTAGAAACATGAAGGTTGCCTTCATGCCTTGGAAAGGTTACAACTTTGAGGATGCGATCGTGATTTCAGAAAAAGTGGTAAGAGATGATATTTTCACCTCTATCCATATTGATGAATACTCTCTTGAAGTTAGAGATACCAAACTAGGTAACGAAGAACTTACGAACGACATTCCAAACGTTTCTGAAGAGGCTACCAAAGACCTTGATGAGCATGGAATGATTCGCGTTGGTGCTGAAGTGAAGCCTGGTGATATCCTAATTGGTAAGATCACTCCGAAAGGGGAAAGTGATCCTACTCCAGAAGAAAAACTTTTACGTGCGATCTTTGGTGACAAAGCCGGTGATGTAAAGGATGCTTCTTTGAAGGCTTCTCCATCGCTTAGTGGTGTTGTGATCGACAAGAAATTGTTCGCCAGAGCAATCAAAGATAAGCGCAAGAGAGCTCAGGATAAAGAAGATGTGGCTGCACTAGAGAAGAAGTATGATGCGAAATTCGCACTGCTTAAATCTCAACTGGTAGAGAAATTATTCGCTATCATTGGTGGTAAGACAGCTCAGGGAGTTTCTAACGATCTAGGTGAGGAAGTTCTTCCAAAAGGTAAGAAGTATACCCTTAAAATGTTAAACGCTGTAGATGATTATACTCACTTGACTAGTGGTACCTGGACTACAGATGATCACCTTAATGAGTTGGTTGCAGACCTTATCCACAACTATAAGATCAAAGAAAATGATCTTCAGGGTAACCTGAGGAGAGAGAAATTCACCATTTCTGTTGGAGATGAACTTCCATCAGGAATTCTTAAACTGGCTAAAGTTTACATCGCTAAGAAGCGTAAGCTTAAGGTTGGTGATAAGATGGCGGGACGTCACGGTAACAAAGGTATTGTTGCCAGAATCGTTCGTCAGGAAGATATGCCATTCCTTGAAGATGGAACTCCTGTCGATATCGTGTTGAACCCACTTGGGGTACCTTCACGTATGAACATTGGTCAGATCTACGAAACCGTTCTTGGATGGGCTGGTCAGAAACTTGGTAAGAAATACGCGACTCCTATTTTCGATGGTGCGACCATCGATGAGATCAACGAGCTTACCGATGAGGCTGGAATCCCAAGATTTGGTCACACACATCTTTATGATGGTGGAACCGGAGAAAGATTCGACCAGCGAGCAACTGTTGGTGTGATCTATATGCTGAAACTAGGACATATGATCGACGATAAGATGCACGCACGTTCCATTGGACCATACTCACTTATTACTCAGCAGCCGCTTGGTGGTAAGGCACAGTTTGGTGGTCAGAGATTTGGAGAGATGGAGGTTTGGGCTCTTGAGGCTTATGGTGCATCAAGCACGCTTAGAGAGATCCTTACCGTGAAGTCTGATGATGTAATTGGTAGAGCCAAGACTTACGAATCTATCGTAAAAGGTGAACCAATGCCAGAACCAGGATTGCCAGAATCTTTCAATGTATTGATGCATGAATTGAAAGGTCTTGGATTGGATATTAAACTTGAAGAATAAAAAATAGTTTGCAGTATTCAGTAATCGGTCATTAAAACTGATTACTGAATGCTCAATACTGAATACTATAAGTATGGCTAGAAATAATGATAAAAATACAGTACAGAGGTTCAACCAGATCTCTATAGGTTTAGCTTCTCCAGAGTCTATCCTCGCGGAATCTCGTGGAGAGGTCCTAAAGCCGGAAACCATCAACTACCGTACGCACAAGCCTGAGCGTGACGGATTGTTCTGTGAGCGTATTTTTGGTCCTGTAAAGGATTATGAGTGTGCCTGTGGAAAGTACAAAAGGATCCGATACAAAGGGATTGTTTGTGACAGATGTGGAGTAGAGGTAACTGAGAAGAAGGTTCGTAGAGATCGCGTTGGTCACATTAACCTTGTTGTACCTGTAGCTCATATCTGGTATTTCCGTTCATTACCTAACAAAATTGGTTATTTGCTAGGTCTTCCTTCCAAGAAGCTGGACATGATCATCTACTACGAAAGATATGTGGTGATCCAGCCTGGTATCGCGAAGGATGAAGACGGAAAACCATTAAAGAAAATGGATTTCCTTACTGAAGAAGAGTATCTGAACATTCTGGATGAACTTCCTCAGGAGAATCTATACTTAGAAGACAGCGACCCAAATAAATTCATCGCGAAGATGGGTGCTGAATGTCTTATCGAGATCCTAAAGAGAATCGATCTTGATGAGCTTTCTTATGAATTAAGACATAAAGCGAACAACGAAACTTCCAAGCAACGTAAAACTGAAGCGCTTAAGCGTCTTCAGGTTGTAGAAGCTTTCCGTGATGCGAATAATAACAGGGAAAATCATCCAGAGTGGATGATCATGAAAGTGATCCCTGTGATTCCGCCAGAATTGAGACCACTTGTGCCTCTTGACGGTGGACGTTTCGCGACTTCAGACTTGAACGATCTTTACCGTCGTGTGATCATTCGTAACAATCGTTTGAAAAGATTAATGGAGATCAAAGCTCCTGAAGTGATTTTACGTAACGAGAAACGTATGCTTCAGGAATCGGTAGATTCATTGTTCGATAATACAAGAAAATCGTCAGCAGTAAAAACTGACTCAAACCGTCCTCTTAAATCACTTTCAGATTCATTGAAAGGTAAGCAGGGTCGTTTCCGTCAGAACCTGCTTGGTAAGCGTGTGGATTATTCTGCGCGTTCGGTAATCGTTGTAGGACCAGAATTGAAGATGTTCGAGTGTGGTCTTCCAAAGAACATGGCAGCTGAGCTTTACAAGCCTTTTATCATCAGAAAACTGATCGAAAGAGGTATCGTAAAAACAGTGAAGTCTGCTAAAAAGATTATCGATAAGAAAGAACCTGTAGTTTGGGATATACTGGAGAACGTATTAAAAGGACACCCGGTATTATTGAACCGTGCTCCTACGCTTCACCGTCTGGGTATCCAGGCATTCCAGCCTAAACTTATTGAAGGTAAAGCAATTCAGCTTCACCCACTGGCATGTACCGCATTCAACGCCGACTTTGACGGTGACCAGATGGCGGTTCACTTACCACTTGGGCCAGAAGCTATTCTGGAAGCTCAGCTATTGATGCTTGCTTCTCATAATATTCTGAACCCTGCAAATGGTTCTCCAATTACAGTACCTTCTCAGGATATGGTTCTTGGTCTTTATTATATGACCAAGCACAAGAAATCTACTGATGAGGAGCCTGTAAAAGGTGAGGGACTTACTTTCTATTCTGCCGAAGAGCTTGTGATAGCTTATAACCAGAAGCGAGTAGACCTGAACGCAGGAATTAAGATCAGAACTAAAGATTATAACGATAAAGGTGAATTAGTTTACCAGATCATCGATACTACTGTTGGTAGAGTACTGTTCAACGAAGCGGTGCCTGAAAAAGCAGGATATATCAATGAGGTATTGACTAAGAAATCTCTTCGTGAGATCATTGGTAAGATCCTTAAGATTACCAGTGTACCTGAAACTTCTGAATTCCTTGATCAAATTAAGGAGCTTGGTTACGGATTCGCATTCCGTGGTGGACTTTCTTTCAGCTTAGGTGATATTATCATTCCTGAAGAAAAGCAAGCCATGATCGACGAAGCTAACGAGCAGGTTGAAGGAATCATTGGTAACTATAACATGGGTCTTATTACCAATAACGAACGTTATAACCAGGTAATTGACATCTGGACTTCAACTAACGCGGGTCTTACTGAATTGGCTATGAAGCGAATTCGCGAAGACAAGCAAGGATTCAACTCGGTATATATGATGCTTGATTCTGGTGCGCGTGGTTCGAAAGAGCAGATTCGTCAGCTTACTGGTATGCGTGGTCTTATGGCCAAGCCTAAGAAATCTAACTCAGGTGGAGGTGAAATTATCGAAAACCCGATTCTTTCTAACTTTAAGGAAGGTCTTTCGATTCTTGAATACTTTATCTCTACTCACGGTGCTCGTAAAGGTCTTGCGGATACCGCACTTAAAACGGCCGATGCTGGTTATCTAACCCGTCGTCTGGTAGATGTTTCCCAGGATGTGATCGTAAATGAAGATGACTGCGGAACGCTAAGAGGTGTGGAAGTTAGACCGCTTAAGAAGAACGAAGAGATCGTTGAATCACTAGGAGAAAGAATCCTAGGACGTATATCTCTTAACGATGTGGTGAACCCATCTACTGATGAATTGATCGTTGGTGCGAATGAGGAGATCACTGAAGAGATCGTTGCCATGATCGACGAGGCGCCAATCGAAAGCGTAGAAGTACGTTCGCCGCTAACTTGTGAGGCTAAGAAAGGTATCTGTATTAAGTGTTATGGTCGTAACCTGGCCACGAACAAAATCGTTCAAACAGGTGAGGCCGTTGGTGTTGTAGCAGCTCAGTCTATTGGTGAGCCTGGTACACAGCTTACACTTCGTACCTTCCACGTGGGTGGTATTGCAGGTAACATTTCAGAAGAAAATAAACTTGAAGCTAAGTTCGACGGTATAGCTGAGATCGAGGATCTTAAAGTTGTTAAAGGTGAAGCCCCTGATGGTGGAACTGCAGACATCGTGATCTCTCGTACTGCTGAACTGAAAATAAAAGATAAGAAAACAGGAGTTGTATTAAGTAACAACAACATTCCTTACGGTGCACAGATTAATATTGAGGATGGTGCTACAGTAAGCAAGGGAGACGTGATCTGTACTTGGGATCCATATAACGGTGTGATCATTTCTGAATTCGCCGGTAAGATCAAGTACGAAAACGTTGAACAAGGTGTTACTTATCAGGTTGAGATCGATGAGCAGACTGGATTCCAGGAAAAAGTAATTTCTGAATCCCGTAACAAGAAACTGATCCCAACGCTTCATATCCTGGGTAAAAAAGACGAAGTAATTCGTTCTTATAACCTTCCTGTAGGTGCTCACCTGATGGTGGACAACGAAGAGAAGATCGGAGTAGGTAAGATTTTGGTTAAGATTCCACGTAAATCTTCTAAAGCAGGGGATATTACGGGTGGTCTTCCAAGGGTAACCGAGCTTTTCGAAGCACGTAACCCATCTAATCCAGCGGTTGTATCAGAGATCGATGGTGTTGTATCATTTGGTAAGATCAAGCGTGGTAACCGTGAGATCATCGTTGAGTCTAAACTTGGAGAGGTTAAGAAGTACTTAGTTAAGCTTTCTAACCAGATCCTCGTTCAGGAGAATGACTACGTAAGAGCTGGTATGCCACTTTCTGATGGTTCTATCACTCCGGAGGATATTCTGAACATTAAAGGACCTAACGCTGTACAACAGTATCTTGTGAACGAAGTTCAGGAAGTATACCGTTTACAGGGTGTGAAGATCAACGATAAGCACTTCGAGGTTGTTGTAAGACAAATGATGCGTAAAGTACGAATCGTGGATCCAGGTGATACGATCTTCCTAGAGAACCAGCTTGTTCATAAAGATGATTTCATCGATGAGAACAACAAGTTATTCGGAATGAAGGTGATCGAAGATGCAGGTGATTCTGAAAGGCTGAAACCAGGACAGATTATCACTCCAAGAGATCTTAGAGACGAAAACTCTATTCTTAGAAGAGAAGATAAGAATCTTGCAACTGCCAGAGACGTGATCACTGCAACTGCGAATCCTGTTCTTCAAGGTATTACCAGAGCTTCGCTACAAACCAAGTCATTCATCTCGGCTGCGTCCTTCCAGGAAACAACCAAGGTACTGAACGAAGCTGCAGTAAGCGGTAAGATCGATGAACTAGAAGGATTGAAGGAAAATGTAATTGTAGGACACAGAATTCCTGCAGGTACAGGTATGAGAAAATACGATAGCATTATCGTTGGTTCCAAAGAGGAATTCGATGAAATGCTTGAGAGAAAACAGGAAGTTAACTATAACTAATTCCCTGTTAAGAATAAGAAAAAGGCCTCGCTATATGCGGGGCCTTTTTCATTTATGCCGATATTTGGGTTATGAAGGATTTTTTTAAAGAACTGTTCGAATATTCCCACCATTACAATTTGGAGATCATCAAAAAGTTTAATGATGGTGATCTGCATTTTATAGTTCCCGAAAGAGCCGTGGAATTGCTTTCACATACGCTGAATGCCCAAAAGATATGGAATGAACGTATGGAGGGAAAAAGCGACAATGTAAAGGTCTGGGAAGTCCATGAGGTAGAAAATCTGGAAGAGATCGAAAATACCAATCATGCCAGGAGTCTGGATTTATTGGAAAACGAAGACCTGGGCCGAATTGTAGAATATAGAAATTCCAAAGGGGAAAGTTATCGTAGCAGTGTTCAGGACATTTTCTTCCACATCATAAATCATTCAACCTATCATCGCGGGCAGATAGCTACTGAATTCCGTAAACAGAATATCGACCCGGTCGTATCAGATTTTGTGTATTACAAACTGAAAAAAGACTAGTTCTTAAATAATAATATTAAATTGAATAAAATTTAAATCATGAGCGAAGAGAAAAAAAATAAAGCTGGAAAGATCAATATAGAACTGGACGAGTCGGTTGCTGAAGGAACTTATTCCAACCTGGCGATCATCAATCATTCAGTTTCCGAATTCGTGGTAGATTTTGTGAATATCATGCCCGGAAGACCAAAAAGCAAGGTAAAATCACGTATCATTCTTACTCCCCAGCATGCAAAAAGACTGCTGAAGGCACTTGGTGATAATATCCATAAATTCGAGCAGGCTCACGGGGAGATCAGGGATTACGACAAGGCTCCTATGCCCCTTAATTTCGGGCCTACAGGACAGGCTTAGAAACACATTAGTGTAAAATTATATAAAATTTCATCCCGGTTTTACCGGGATGTTTTATTTTAGGAGGCTTAGTTAACCACTTAGTCTGCCATGAAATTAGAGCTTAAAAAATATGTGCTTCAATTGAAGCATACCTTCACGATCTCCCGGGAATCCCACGATACCCAGGATACGCTTATCGCCTGTTTGAGCAAAGATGGACACACCGGTTATGGTGAGTCTACTTCCAATCCGTATTACAAGATCACTTTTGAAAGCATGAAGGCCGAAATTGAAGCCATCAGAGAGGATATTGAAAATTTCGATTTTCAGGAACCTGCCGAATTTCATCAGTTTCTGAAGGATCGCGGACTTTCTAATTTCAGCATCTGTGCTCTTGATCTCGCTGGTCATGACCTATACGGAAAGCTTAAAGGAAAACCTTTATATAAAATTTGGGGAACTTCAGCTGAAAAATACCCGATCACCAATTTTACTATCGGCCTGGATTCGGTAGAAAAAATGGTAGAGAAAATGAAAGAGCAGCCCTGGCCTATTTACAAGATTAAACTGGGAACAAGCAATGACCTGGAGATCGTTGAGGAGCTTAGAAAACATACCGATGCAATCTTCAGGGTAGATGCCAATTGCGCCTGGCAGCCCGAGCAATCTGTGGAATTATCGAAGAAGCTGAAGAACCTGGGTGTTGAGTTTATCGAGCAGCCGCTTCATGCTGAAAACTGGGAAGGAATGAAAACCTTGAAACAAGGCTCTGTACTTCCTTTGATAGCCGACGAAAGCTGCATAGTTGAAGAAGATGTGCCAAAATGCGCCGGTTATTTTGACGCGATCAATATCAAGCTTACCAAATGTGGCGGACTAACCCCGGCCCTGAGAATGATCAAAAAGGCCAGAGACCTGGGTTTAAAAGTAATGGTTGGTTGTATGACCGAATCTACAGTAGGAATTTCGGCGATCGCACAATTGCTTCCACAACTGGATTATGTGGATATGGATGGCGCCATGTTGCTGAAGGGCGATATTGCAGAGGGCGTGAAAATAGAGGAGAATGGAAAAGTTATTTTTCCGTCTGAAAATGGATCAGGAATTAAGCTGAAGAAATGAATCATTTTCTCGAAAGTGCTCCTGGCTCAAGGCTGAACGACCATGGAGAGGAATACTTTTTCTTTGGTGGAACTTCTTACCTGGGCTTGCAGGCCGATGCTGAATTTCAGGAAATCCTGATCAAAAATATAGGGAGTTTAGGAACCAACTGGGGAGCCTCCAGGAAGTCGAATATCAGACTATCGGTTTTTGACAAATTCGAAGCTTATCTTTCTGAAAAAGCAGGAAGTCAGTCCTGCCTGAGCGTTTCTTCGGGTTATATGGCCGGCCAAATGCTCAAGCGACATTTCAGTGAACTCGGTTTTGAAATGTTCTGTGCACCACATACCCATCCTGCGATCATTCATGAAAAAAGCCGGTTATTTCAAACTTATCAAGACCTGGCCAGTTCGCTGGTAGATCATTTGAACACCGCCGGTGATAAAAAATGTGTTCTCTTCCTCGATACCATTGATTTTTCCGGCATCAATTTTCCGAATTTTGAGGCGCTGAAAAAACTTCCCCTGGAAAATGTGATCCTGGTAGCCGACGATTCCCATGGTTTCGGTTTGATCGGGACAAATGGATATGGAAGTTATGAGCTGCTGAAACAATTAAATGCAAAAGAACTCATCGTTTGTGGTTCGCTTGGGAAAGCTCTTGCCACTCCGGGTGGGGTGATCCTCGGAAACAGGCAGCGCATCGAACACCTGAATGAAATGGAATTCTTCGCGGGCGCCAGTCCGCCATCTCCGGCCGCGCTGAAAACCCTTATGGAAGCCGAAGAACTTATTCAGCTTAGAAAAGCCAAGCTTTCAAAGAATATGGAAACCTTCCTGGCAACTATTTCCGACGAAATAGATCTTACGATCATCCCGGGACATCCTGTTTTTGGTTATGATAATGAAGCTTTAACCGAATACCTTCTCAAAGAAAAGATAGTTACAACCAATTTCAGGTATCCGGCACCAACTTCACCACTGGTAAGCAAGATCGTGTTGAATGCCCAGCATTCAGAAGCTGATATTCTGAATCTTACCAATACGATCAATTCCTTTTTTAAAACTACTTAGACAGGCCGTATTTTTTGAAATAGATCTTTGCTGCCTTCATAACCCGTGGTGCCATGATAAGAGTCGAAATCATGGTTGGGATCGCCATCAGGGCAAAGAATCCGTCGATAAGATTCAGGATAAAACTCAACGAAGTGGTCGCACCTACAATGATGCTTAAAATATAGATCCAGTTATAATATTTTTTATTCTCGGCCCCGATCAGGAATGATAAGCATTTGGTTCCGTAGTAAGAATAGGAGAATAAAGAGGAAATGCTGAATGCCAGGATACAAAGCAACAGCAGGTAATTCCCCACGTAAGGAATCGCCTGGTCGAAGGCAGCAGCGGTAAGGCTAACTCCGTTCACATCGGTGCTTTGCCATACGCCGGTAACAAGAATAGCCATGGCAGTAAGCGTACATACCACGAGGGTATCGATAGCCGGGCCCAGCATGGCAATGAGGCCTTCACGAACAGGTTCCGAAGTTTTACTGGCACCATGCGCCATGGTCGCGGTCCCAATACCCGCTTCATTAGAAAATGCTCCACGTCTAATTCCTAAAAGGATCAGCCCTCCCAGAACTCCTCCAAGTAGCGGATCACCCTTATAATTGTTCGCTGCAAAGGCATCGGTAAAGATCATCCCGAAATACTGGAAGACTACATCATAATTCACGAATAGAATTACCAGCACAGAAAAGAAATACAGTGCTACCATTGCCGGCACCAGTTTGGACACAGTTTTACTGATTCGGTCCAGGCCGCCTATGATCACTACGGTCGTGATCAGGGTCAGGGCAATCCCGATGACCAAATTGCTTGTAAACCCGGTTTGAATATCATTAGGCTCCAGTAAGATATAATTGATCGCCTGGGTTAACTGGTTTATATTAAAAACGGGCAAGGCACCAACCAGGCCTGCTATGGCAAAAAATGCAGCCAGGGGTTTCCATTGTTTTCCGAGGCCTTCCACGATAAAATACATCACTCCACCCTGTATCTTTCCTTCGGTATCCCTACCACGATACATTACCGCCAGGGTATTGGTGAAAAATTTGGTTGCCATACCTACGACCGCACTCACCCAAAGCCAGAAAATAGCACCTGGCCCGCCGAGAGCGATAGCCACAGCCACTCCGGCGATATTTCCCATTCCTACGGTAGAAGACAGGGCAGTTGAAAGCGCCTGGAAATGGTTGATATCTCCCGGGTCATCCGGATTGTTGTATTTTCCTCGAAGAACTTCAATGGAATGCCCTAAATAACGGAAGGGTAAAAATCTGGAATAAATTAGAAGATATATTCCGCCGCCTATCAGCAAAATTACAAGGGGAACTCCCCACACGGCGGAAGCGAATTCAGCAATGAAATGATCGATTTGGGTCATAGGTTAACTTTGCAGCCGAAAATAACAAAATTTATCAGTGAACCTGCTGAATTGAAATATACATTTTCAACTTCTTATCAAAAACTCAGGATTTGAAATGGAGTATAGTTAAAATAAAAAACCCTGACGTGAATCAGGGTTTAGTACTTTAAAATTCCGACGTGAAATGGAATTTGATACTTGGATATTTTTGCTGGGTCATCTGCAGTGAAAACTGTGAGTCTGCCAGAAATACCAGTTGTCCTGATTTATCCTTGGCCAGGAATTTAGATTTTACTCTCTTGAAATCCTGGAATTCTTCATTCTTTGGATCTTCAGGTTCTACCCAGGTTGCCTTATGAACGTTCAGGTTTTCGTAGGTACACTTCGCTCCATATTCATGCTCAAGGCGATATTGTATCACCTCGAACTGAAGGGCTCCTACCGTTCCAATGATCTTTCTACCGTTCATCTCCAGGGTGAACAACTGGGCCACACCCTCGTCCATCAACTGGTCGATCCCTTTTTCCAGTTGCTTGGACTTCATTGGGTCAGCATTATTGATATATCGGAAATGTTCCGGGGAGAAACTCGGGATTCCTTTGTACATCAGGTTCTCACCTTCGGTAAGTGTATCCCCGATCTTGAAATTACCGGTATCATGCAATCCTACAATATCACCTGGATAGGATACATCCACGATCTCTTTCTTTTCAGCGAAAAAGGCGTTCGGGGATGAGAATTTCAGTTTTTTATTATGTCTTACATGAAGATAATTGGTGTTTCTTTCAAACTTTCCGGAAACGATTTTCACGAAAGCAAGGCGATCGCGGTGTTTTGGGTCCATGTTCGCGTGGATCTTAAAAACGAAACCAGTGAAATCTTTTTCTTCAGGTTTAACCAAGCGCACATCGCTTTCTTTGGGTCTTGGAGGTGGAGCGATATTGATAAAACAATCCAGCAATTCCCTAACTCCAAAATTGTTCAGCGCTGAACCGAAGAATACCGGTTGTAAATGCCCATCCAGGTAAGCCTGTCGGTCGAATTCAGGATAAACTCCCTGGGCCAGTTCCAGTTCTTCACGTAGGGTATCGGCATGTTTACTGCCAATTAGATCATCCAGTTCTTCAGAATTCAGGTCGTTGATCTCCACAGTTTCCTCGATATCCCTTCTTGGGTCTCCTGTGAAAAGGTTTACATTCTTTTCCCAGATGTTATAGATACCCTTGAAATCATATCCCATTCCAATAGGGAAACTTAAAGGGGTAACAGTAAGATTCAATTTTTGTTCGATCTCATCCAGCAATTCGAAGGCATCCTTACCTTCACGGTCCAATTTATTGATGAAAACGATCATCGGGATATTGCGCATGCGGCAAACCTCCACCAGTTTTTCGGTTTGTTCCTCGACCCCTTTCGCCACATCTATCACCACGATTACAGAGTCTACCGCGGTAAGGGTTCTGAAGGTATCTTCCGCAAAATCTTTGTGACCCGGGGTATCCAGGATGTTAATCTTGATATCCTTGTATTCGAAGGCAAGCACCGATGTAGCAACCGAAATACCTCTCTGCCGCTCGATCTCCATAAAGTCACTGGTCGCGCCTTTTTTGATCTTGTTGGATTTTACGGCTCCGGCTTCCTGTATCGCTCCTCCAAACAGAAGTAGTTTTTCCGTTAAGGTGGTTTTACCCGCATCTGGATGCGAAACGATACCAAATGTTCTTCTCTTGTTGATCTCTTTAAGATGCTGCTTCATTGCTGATCGAATTGGTGCGCAAAAATACTATTATTTTAAGGAATTTCCTTTTTGATTTTTATCGCATTTTGAAGGTGCCGGGATTTGATTTCAACTTAATTACTAGGCTTTTTCGATTAAATGTGGGATATTTAATAGAGTTTATACCCTGAAAATGGTTTTTTCCCTACAAAACCTGAAATTTTTATTGACGGGCTTTTTCCTGATTTGCTCTGTGGGTACTCTATTTTCCCAAAAGAACGAGATGATCTCCAAAGGTTCTTATGCCATTAACATGGGTGTTCTACCGCAAACACCGGAGAATGCACTTAAACCTTATGGACTTATCTACCAACTTTTGAAAAATCATCCGGTCGATATCAAATGGGTTATTCGTCCTGATAAGAAAAAGGATGGGATTGATTTCAGGTTAGGAGAGGAGGACTTCCGTGCTGGTTCATTCGTGATTCCGGTTTCCTATATGAGCCCTGAAGTGGAACATGAAATTCAAAAGTGGGAAGAAAAGGGGATAATTGGGCAAAAACTACAAGAAGACCAAAGCCTGCCTGTTTTCACCGAACTCTCTGTGGCGCCTAAATGGACACTGGATAAACAAAATGGGATTATCTCGCTCACCTATTTTAAGCTGGCCGATATTCCTGCTTCGGCACATGGTGGAAATAGAATAAAAGACTGGAAACTACCTTCGGAACTTGGGGTTTGTGATGATCTTTTTATCATGCCCCATGCGGAGCCTACTTTTGAAACCCACAAAAACCTTTATTTCTGGAACAGGAAATTCAAGGGAGCTATCTGGGCAGGTTGTCATGCAGGAAGTCAGCTTGAGAATTTGTACGGACGTGTAGAGGGAAATGGCAAATCCGAATTGATCCAGCTTAATTTTTTGTCTGCCGGTGCAGCCGGAGCGCGTACCACGGGCCTGGTTCCATTTTACGAACATCGTTTTGCAACACCTCCATATACTCATCAGTTGCCATCAGATCCTGTTTCCCAATATTTGGGACGGAGTGATGAAGCCCTCATAAATGGTTCAGAAAGGATCTTTTATCCTAAAAAAGCGAATGAATGGCGTTCAGGAGCTAAAAAAATCATCATAGATGCTACAGCGCCAGATGTGCCTGATATTTCAAATGGTCCAGGCGCGATTCTGATCTACGGTCATGGCTTCGATGACCCGCGGAATGGTTTGGTGATGTACCAGGCTTCCCATGATTTTTCAGGTACACAACCGCCTAATATTGCGGCTATCAGGGCCTTTTTTAACTGGAGTTTCTATGCTACGGAAATTAAGCGAAGAGAGAACATTATTCAGTTTCAAAGTCATGATGGTGACCGTATCTTTGCCGCCAGGGTGGGCGATGACCTTTCGAAAATGCTGAATCTGGATCCAATACTTTTCGATCTCGATAAGGCCGAAGTTAAGCCAAAAGCAGCCCGGCATCTGGATGAGATCGCTGCCTATATGAACGAGTATCCCGAATTGCTAATTGACATACGCTCGCATACCGATAGTCGTGCCGATGATTCTTATAACCTGGAGCTTTCCAGAAAAAGGGTGGAAGTGACGATGGACTATCTGTTGAAAAAAGGAGTAGATCCGGGACGGGTTTCTGGTAGAGGTTACGGTGAAACCGAATTGACAAATGATTGCAGGAACAAAATTCCCTGTTCTGAAGCTGAACATGAAAGGAACCGAAGATCGGAATTCATACTTTCCATTAATTGTGACCTTTACACCGGAAATCTAAAACTTTAGGAATTGCTTAATCAGGCTGGTTGTGAAAAAGTAGGTTGATTTTGTACATTTGGCTTTCAAACAAAAAAATGGCGCAAGAAAAAGTTATACTGGTAAACGAAAAGGACGAGCAAATAGGTTTGATGGAAAAGATCGAAGCCCATGAGAAAGCCTTGCTTCACAGGGCATTTTCAGTATTTGTCTTTAACGAGAAAAATGAGTTGATGATCCAGCAAAGGGCTCTGTCTAAATATCATTCACCAGGTCTATGGACCAATACCTGCTGCAGTCATCAGCGTGAGGGAGAATCGAATATCGAAGCCGGTAAACGCAGGCTGATGGAGGAAATGGGTTTCACGACTGATCTTAAGGACACCATTTCTTTTATCTATAAAGCTCCCTTTGACAATGGGCTTACCGAACATGAATTCGATCATATCCTGGTGGGTAATTTTGAAGGAGAGCCAAACCTGAATCCCGATGAGGTCGCTGCCTGGAAATGGGTAGATATGGAGGAGTTGAAGGCCGATATGAAGAAAAATCCGCAAATTTATACCGAATGGTTTAAGATCATTTTCGATAAATATTATTCACATATTCAGTAATGAGGATCACCGTACACAGAAAAGCTCATTTTAACGCTGCGCACAGGCTGTTCCGCAAGGAATGGAGTGATGAAAAGAACCTGAAGGTTTTTGGCAAATGCAGTAATCCTAACTATCATGGTCATAATTATGAGCTGATCGTTTCTGTGACCGGCGAACCCGATCCTGAGACCGGTTTCGTGATGGATCTCAAAATTTTGAAGGATCTTATTTACGAAGAGGTAGAAGAAGCCTTTGATCACAAGAACCTCAATGTGGAAGTAGAGGAATTCAAAGACCTGAATCCCACTGCTGAAAATATCGCGGTGGTGATCTGGAACAAACTTCGGTCGAAAATCAAAACTTCACATGAACTGGAAGTGACACTATATGAGACTCCTCGTAATTTTGTTAGTTATAAAGGGGATTAGATGAAAAAGGGAGAAAAAATACCTGCTTTAAAACTGAAAGATCAGCATGGTCAGGAAATTGATCTTAGAAAAAGGGCTGAAGGAAACAACCTGGTCGTGTTCTTTTATCCAAAAGATTTTACCCCTGGTTGTACCAAAGAGGCCTGTAGTTTTAGGGACAGTTACGAAGATTTCAGAGACCTGGGCGCTGAGGTGATCGGCATCAGTTCAGATTCTGAAGATTCCCATTCCAGTTTTAGCAAAAAATATCGTCTGCCATATCCCATTTTAAGCGATCCGGATAAGAAGGCGAGAAAGGCCTTTGATGTAAAGCCGAATCTGCTGGGATTGCTTCCAGGAAGAGAAACTTTTGTTTTTAGTAACAAGGCTGAACTCATTCATAATTTCAACAGTATGAACGCCGGAAAACATATTTCCGAAGCACTTGCCGTGCTAAAAAGAAATCAGAGATAATTTTATTCAAAAACATTATCGTATCGAAAAATAGTTTAAATTCGCAGCCGAAATTTATTTAAGATGGCGAGTAAAAGATTATTGAAGAAGGATGTGAATTATGTGTTCGGCGATATTATAGATGCTGCATATATCCATCAAATGTCCAATCCAAAGGAAGACCCGGCAAAGTCGGAAGCTATCGTGGATGAGGCTATCGAAAATTACGACGAGATCATCACCAAGATCAACCAGCGTGATGTAGAGAATAAAAAGAAGCATTTCAACGAGATCCAGGCCGAGCTTGAGGCAAAAGCCAGAGCGCTGGTAGAAAAGCTGAACGCTCTTTAGTAAGTTGCCGATGTAGCTCAGCTGGCTAGAGCAGCTGATTTGTAATCAGCAGGTCGTGGGTTCGAGTCCCTCCATCGGCTCTAAGTGAAAACCTCTCAATTTATTGAGAGGTTTTTTTACGTCTAATTCTGAGGGCGAGAAGTTTATCCTGAGCGAAGTCGAAGGGAGACCCTCCATCGGCTCTGAATAAAAGGCCTCTACGAAGGAAGGTCTTTTATTATTTAAAAGTCAATGCAAAGCCTCTAGCTCCAACGTTTGGGACGTACCCTTCTGAACCTCTTTGAATTTTTGTTCGTCTTCACGAACATCCCGGTTCCAGAATGGGATCATCCGTTCAAGTTTTTGCTTAATAACATGATTTTCTAA
Source organism: Christiangramia bathymodioli (assembly GCA_009735695.1). GTDB lineage: Bacteria > Bacteroidota > Bacteroidia > Flavobacteriales > Flavobacteriaceae > Christiangramia > Christiangramia bathymodioli. Next base: position 559,923 of record SRSL01000003.1, on the reverse strand, counting down.
TTTTTCCGGAAAAGCGATCTGCATGACTTCTAGCATGATGTTAACGGCTACTGAAGCTCCTGGTGATGCGCCTAAAAGTGCGGTTATTTTCCCATCACGACTGTGTACCACATCGGTTCCAAATTCCAGGGTGCCGCCCTGTTCTTCATCCCGTTTAATGATCTGGACCCGCTGCCCGGCCACTTTCAATTCCCAGTCTTCCGGTTTTGCATCTTTAATAAATACCCTAAGGTCTTCCACCCTGTCTTTATGATCCATGCTTACCTGCTTGAGAAGATATTTGGTAAGCGGTAAGTTATGCCAGAAAACACCCCACATTGACGGTATATTATCAAATTTGATGGATTGAGGTAGGTCCAGTACTGATCCCTCCTTCAGAAATTTTGTGCTGAATCCTGCAAAGGGCCCGAATAACAACTCTTTTTTGCCATTGATATACCTGGCATCGAGGTGTGGAACCGACATAGGTGGTGCCTCCGGCCCAGCCTTGCTATAGACTTTGGCGTGATGTTTTTCAACTAGGTCTCTGTTTTTGCAAAACAGCCACTGGCCGCTTACGGGGAATCCGCCGTAACCTTCTTTTTCGTCGATTTCCACTTTTTGAAGTAGGGGAAGGGCTCCGCCTCCTGCACCTATGAAAATATGCTCGGCGTCGTAATAGGTCTTTTCTCCTGTGACTAGGTCTTCAACTTCTGCGGTCCAGTCCTCGGGACCATCTGGGTCTATGTCTTTTACTTCTTTATTCCGAAGGACAGGAACTTTAAATTTTTCTTCCAGAATGCGGAAATAATGTTTGGTTAAATTGCCAAAATTCACCCCGGTGCCCAGTTCCATACGGGTAGCAGCCATGACTTCATCCTGATCCCTGTTCTTCATGATCAACGGAAACCACTGCTTCATTTTAGAATGATCTTCAGAAAATTGCATGTTCTCGAACATGAATTCAGAAGTCATTGTCTCGAATCGTTTTTTCAGAAAATCCACGTCTTCTTTTCCTCTTACCCACGCGTGATGCGGAATGGAATGAATGAAGGATTTTGGATCAGTCAAAAGGCCCTGGTTTACAAGATAAGCCCAGAATTGTTTTGACTTTTCGAATTCCTGGAATATTCGAATAGCCTTGGAAATGTCGACGTTACCGTTGTCATCCTGCGGGGTATAATTAAGCTCACAGAAAGCCGAATGTCCGGTCCCGGCATTGTTCCAGGCCTTGGTGCTTTCCTGGGAGACCTTATCCAGTCTTTCAAGGATCAGGATCTTGAGATCAGGATCGATTAGTTTTAGAAGGAGGGCGAGGCTGGCGCTCATGATTCCTCCACCCACGCAAATGAGATCGTAGTCACGATTAGTAGTTGTCATGCTAAAATAGATTTGCTTCAAGTTAAGTAATGCAAAACCTAATTTAGCCTAAGAAAAACCTAAGAACATGTTATAACAAAAAAAAAGGAGCCGAGGGGCTCCTTTTGATTTCCTGAGAAACCTGTATTATGAATTAGTGTTTTCTTCTGCTTCTTCCTGTACTTTTTCTTCTAGTTTTTCCTCTTGTTTCCGCTCTTTCAAAAAGTCTTTTAATTGTTTGCCATATTTAGACTTCTTTACGTCCGGAGATAGGGAAGTGTAGATCGTATCGAGGTATTTGATGTTGGCATCAAAAACTTCAGAAAGCGCCAGGTAGGGAGCTATTTCAAGATCCTTATTGTTGATAGCGTAGTTGACCGTGAACAAATACTTTCTCCTCAGAAGGCTGTTGTATTTCTTGTCGATCTCCATCAGTTTTTCTTCGTTCTCTTCTTTTTCAGCTTCAAAGCTTTCCTTGATCAGATCAAGATTCTGATCGTTAAAACGGCTCATCATTTTTCGGTATTCCATTAGCTTTTCCTGGTTTGCAGAACCCACGATCTTCGCGTCAGTTTCAAATTTTTCCAGGCTGGTATTAATGGTGATCTGTCCTTTATCTGCGAAAAAATCGATGCGGTCATCAAATTTGCTGTTATCAATCTTGTCCAGGTATAGGTACATCATTTGAGGACTCTCCAGGTAAGTCTCCAGGCTAAATAGTGGTTCCCCGTCAATTTCCATGGAATCCACATTGATCAGCATGGTATCTTCAACTTTCTGGAGGTATAAGGTTCCCTTCTTAAGTCCTTTTATTTCTCCACTCACAATTATATTGCTTTCTTTCTCAGAACAGGCACTAAACCCGATCAAAATCACTAAAAGAACAGCTAGTTTTTTCATTTTATATACACAGATTTTTTGGAGCGCAAATATCTTATATTTTTCTGGTTAATGCTAACTCCCGGCGGCGATTTGCATTAAAATTGTACACAGGATGGCTCCGTAAGTTCCCACTACATATCCAAAGACTGCAAGGAGCACGCCAACCGTCGCGAGGGAGGGGTGAAATGCTGCAGCAACTACAGGGGCAGAGGCCGCTCCACCAACATTGGCCTGGCTTCCAACAGCGAGAAAAAAGTAAGGTGCCTTGATTAGCTTAGCAGTGGTTAACAAAACGATCACGTGAATAAGGATCCAGATCAGTCCGATACCTAACAATCCGGGATTTTCAAAGATCTTGCCCAGATCCATTTTCATTCCAATGGTTGCAACGAGTATGTAAATAAAGATACTTCCGATCTTACTGGCACCGGCTCCTTCATAGGTTTTGAATTTTGTAAATGAAAATATGATCCCAATGGCGGTTGCAATGGTGATCATCCAGAAGAACTGAGACGAAAATGAGGATAAGGCGCTTTTTGAATCGCTGAAAACTTCAAAATTGGCCAGCAGGTATTCCGACATTCCGTCTGCTCCCCAATGTGCGATCCCAACGGCTCCAAAAGCCAGGGCCAGCATGATCATAAAATCAGGTAGGGTAGGTATTCTGGTGACGCTTTCAGCATAATTACTCACCTTTACTTTCAATTTTTCGATCGCAGAATTGTCGGCTCGCAGCCAGCTGTCTATACGTTCGTTCTTTCCAATTCCCATCAGGATCACGGCCATCCAGATATTGGCTACCACGATGTCTACCAGCACCATTCCGCCGTATAATTCAGGATTGTATTCATAGATCTCCAGCATGGCAGCCTGGTTGGCACCACCACCAATCCAGCTTCCTGCAATGGTAGAAAGACCTCGCCAGATAGCATCCGGGCCAACCCCGCCAAGGGTTTCAGGAGAGATTACAGACATGATCAGGATGGCAGCTGGGCCTCCCAGAACAATCCCGATGGTTCCTGCAAAGAACATGATAAGGGCTTTGGGACCTAAATTGAAAATGGCTTTCAGGTCGATACTGAGGGTCATCAAAACAAGCGCAGCCGGAAGTAAATATCTACTGGCTACAAAATATAAATTGGAAGTTTCGTCATCTATCCAGCCCAGCGAGTTAAAAACGGCGGGAATCAAGTAGCACATTAAAAGAGCCGGTACTACCGAGTAGAATTTTTTCCAGAATCCCTCTTTTTGAGAGGAGGTATAAAAAACAAAGCCAAGGGCAAGCATCAATAAACCAAAAACGATCGCGTCATTGGTGAAGAAAGGAGTATTTTCCATAAGGTCTGACTAGATTGGCCGGCAAAATACAATTTTTATTAAATTTTTCCTGCCAGTCTTGCGAGCTTATATCTTCAGGATTTCAACAATGCTTTTCGCAACTCCATCTTCCTTTCCAGAGGAAGTAACCATATGTGCAACTTCCATGACCTCGGGTTTGGCATTTCCAACCGCAACACCCATGCCCACGCCTTTCAGCATTTCAATGTCGTTGTAATTATCGCCGAATGCAAGACATTGAGAAAGAGGTAGGCGGTAATGATCTGCCAGTAAATGTTCTATTGCGGTGAGTTTTGAAATGGATCGCGGCGCAATTTCAAGATAGGTTGGTTTAGACCTGTATAAGTGGAGAGCATTTGGATGTTCTTTTTCCAGATAGTTCACGATTTCATCGATCTTGAATTCTTCTCCCATGGCCATGATCTTGTGAGCACCTTTTCCTTCATTTTCCCATGTTTCGATAACTTCTGAATTGGCCCTGATCCCTGGCTCTACTTTGGTATTGTTTTCTTCCCTTTTTGCCCAGAAATCGTACTGCGGTGCGTACCACTCATCATTGTGGTACAGGCTTAAATGAACGTTTAGTTCCTTGTTGAAAGCTGAAAGTTTATCCAGAATATTCAAGGGGATTTCGGTTGAGCTTACCGGTTTATCGTCAACCAGGATAAGACCACCGTTATAGCTGATGAGCGGCTGGTCTTCAATGTCCATTTTAGCCTGAAGATGCCGCATGGCTGCCGGCATCCTGGAAGAAATAAGAATAAATGGAATAGAGCCTTTGAGTTTCTTTACGGTTTCTATAGTATAGGGAGAAAGGTCCCTGTCATGATTCAAAAGGGTTCCGTCTATATCTGAAAAAACGATCTTGAACATTAATTTTCTTTATTTTTAGATTTAGGGTGTCTTTTCGCTTCTTTCAAAGCCCTGTCCAGCATCCATTCGATCTGCCCATTGGTGCTCCTGAATTCATCAGCAGCCCATTTCTCAATGGCCTTGAGCATCTCTTCGTCGACTCTTAATGCGAATGCTTTCTTTTTAGACATGATTTATTCAAGTTCTTTAACGAAATCGCTTATGACCGGTACCAATTCTGGATGCAATGGCCTGTTAGGTTCGTTATAGGATTTTGTATTTACCAGCCTGTCTTCAGATTCGATTTCTCTGAAAATATGGTTCATCTTATCTAAAATTACCAGTTCTGCCGCGGGTTTGGCTTCTTTCAAAAGTCGGGCTTCTTTTTCGGGAACCTGAATATCTGAAGTTCCGTTGATGATAAGCACCGGAATCTCCAGTTTGGAAATTTCGGTGGCCGGGTCATATTTCATCCAGTTGTTCATATATGGTTGAACCGATGGCCTGAACATAGACTCCAGCATAGGGCTGTAATTGGTGGTTTTTCCTGTTTCCTTGATTTCATCTAATGCCTGTCGGGCATTTTCGGCAAGTGGAGGGGCCATTTTTTTGATCTGCTCCACGATGATGTGGTCTATAGGTTGACCTGCCCCGGCAAGGGAGATAAAAGCATCTACATTTTCACCCGCTGCTAGCATACCAATAAGGGAACCTTCGCTATGCCCTGCCAGGATTAGATTTTCAAATTTATCTTCGTTTTTGAAATATTCAACTATCGAATTTACATCAGTAACAAAATCGTCAAATCGCAGGTCTTCTTCCTTAATTTCAAGTTCGTTCATTTTAAAGATGCGCTTGTCAAACCTGAAGCTTGCAATGCCTTTTTCAGCAAGCTCTCGTGCCATTTTCTTCACCCCGTCATTATTCATCATGGGCTGATTTCCGTCTCTGTCAGTCGGCCCCGACCCCTGGATAAAAATCACGAGGCTCTTTGCTTTTTCTTCGGAAGGAGTAGTTAGCGTTCCTTCGGTGAACTGATCGATCTTAAGATCTGCCTCGCTGTACTTTTCCTGGCCTAGGACTGATTGTAGAATCAGAAAAAGGACGGTGCTTAGAATTATATTCCTCATAATATTTTATATTTTTTCGATAGCGTTTTAATATGCGTTCTGCCTCTTCGGGTTTATCTGTCCCGATGAGGAATTTTCTTTTATCCCTGGTTACCACCTGTATTCCCATATTTCCAGACACATTATATGCTCTGGACTTTCCGGTACCTCGCACTCCCCAGCCACCATACTCCTGGATAGGTAGGTATTTTCTAACGTAACAGCTGTCGATTTCCTTCCAATGAAAATGTTTTTTGAAGAAACTCAAGGGAACGAACCTGGTCGAAATTCCTGTCGCATCTATTCGTGTTTTCAAACGAAGTTTCCAGAAAAGTACAACGAGTGAGCTCACCAATATAATCCCAAGAAATTCCCAGGGGTTAAATACCGAATTGTGATCATATTTCAGAACAGGAATTGCGGTTACCAGCAGGGCGGTTCCTAAAATGAGGAACAGCCACCATCGCCTGAATCGCTGAGTTTCCTTGAAAACACGCATTCTAATGGTTTAAAGTTCCCGCATTAACCACCGGTGTGGCATCCCTGTCACCACAAAGTACAACCATTAAATTACTAACCATTGCGGCGCGTCTTTCGGCGTCCAAATCTACCAATTCTTTACGACTCAATTCATCTAGTGCCATTTCTACCATGCTAACAGCTCCTTCAACTATCTTATGTCTTGCTGCGACGATGGCGGTTGCCTGCTGGCGTTTTAACATGGCGCTGGCGATCTCGTTGGCATAGGCAAGATATCCTATACGGGCTTCCAGTACCTCGATACCTGCAATTTCAAGACGTTCTTCCAATTCCTTTTCCAAAGCGCTGCTTACCTCGTTCATGCTCGACCTTAAAGTGATGTCTTCATCCAGCCCCTCGTCGGCAAAGTTATCATAGGGATACATACTGGCCAGCTTTCGTACTGCTGCATCCGTTTGCACCACGACGAAATTCTCGAAATTATCCACGTCGAACGAAGCCTTGAAGGTGTCCATCACCCGCCATACCAAAATGGTACTGATCATGACCGGGTTACCTAATTTGTCATTCACTTTAAGACGTTCGCTGTCAAAATTCCTTGCCCGCAGGGAGATCTTCTTTTTAGTGTAGAAAGGGTTTACCCAGAATAGACCGTTTTTCTTTACGGTGCCTTTATAATCTCCAAAAAGAAGTAGCACCCTTGATTCGTTAGGGTTCACCAGGATCAATCCGGGGAGGATGAGAATTGCGAAAAACATCGCGATCCCCCAAAATGGATTTCCGGTAGAAATAAAACCTATGATACTTCCGAAGAATAGAAGAAAGAATATGGCCAGCATTACATAGCCATTTGAGCCGTTAATAGTTTTTTCCTGTGTCATGATTGAAACTAATATGATATTAAAATGATATTATAAATATATAAAATTAAATTTTAATCTCCTTAGCCTTAAACGTGAATTATTTCTGACTTGGTTATATTTGCCAAAAATTAACATAGAATGAAAAAACTTATAGCAGCTCTTTTCGTCAGTTTTAGCCTTTTTAATGTACAGGCAGCAGATTCAGATTGGGGAAAGACCGGCCATCGCGCCACCGCTGAAATCGCAGAGAACAACTTAAATAAAAAAGCGCAGGAGGCTATCGGAGATATCCTTGACGGAAGAAGGCTTGCTTTCGTTGCCAATTATGCCGATGATATCAAGAGTGATCCTGAGTACCGTAAATACGGGCCATGGCATTATGTAAATATACATCCTGACGCTAAAAAATATGTGGCAGAAGAAGCCAGTGAAGATGGAGACCTTGTTCAGGCGATCAGGAAATGTATCCAGGTTTTAAAAGATAAAGATGCCACCCGTTCAGAAAAGCAATTTCATTTGAAGATGCTGGTACATTTTGTGGGTGATCTTCACCAGCCTTTCCATGTAGGACATGCTTCAGATAAAGGAGGTAACGATATACAGGTAAGGTGGTTTAATGATGGTTCTAACATCCACAGGGTTTGGGATAGCCAGATGATCGATTTCTACCAGATGAGTTATACTGAACTTGTAATTAATACAAGGGATCTAAGCAAATCTGAGAGAAAGGAGATTCAGGATGGTAAATTGCTGGATTGGGTTTATGAATCACGAGAAATGGCTGAAGAATTATACGCTGGGGTAGAGAACGGAGAAAAACTGGGATATTCTTATATGTATGAGCATATGCCTACCGTGCTTAACCAGCTTCAGAAAGGGGGGTTAAGACTGGCCAAGATCCTTAACGATATTTATTCATAATAGATCTTCCGGAAGGTCAGGTTTATTCTTGGATTTACCGTTTTTGCTGTTTTCGGCAGGCTATGCTTCCAGAATTCCTGAGTAGTGCCCTGCATGATTAAAAGGCTGCCATGTTGCAGCCTTATTTTATGCCCTGCCGTGAGGCCTTTTTTATGTTTTAATTTGAAGTCACGCTCGGCTCCAAGGCTAACTGAGGCAATGATGGGATTGTTTCCCAGTTCCTTCTCATCATCTGCGTGCCAGCCCATACTATCTTTCCCATCGCGATACAAATTGGCCAGGCATACATTAAATTCGGTTTTGGCAGCATCCTCACATTTTTCTTTTAGATCCATCATAGGTTCTGGGAAAGGTTCTGGATGCAACTTAAGACCTGAATAGGTGTAATTCAGGCCTTTTGCTCCATGGAATGCAGTAAGTCGGGGCTGCATCACCTCTTTACCGAACATTTTGATCTTATCCTGCCTCCAGGAAAGATTTTCGAGCAGGTATTCCAGTAGTTTATCGGCTTCCGCTTCCGATATGAAATCAGGAAAATAGACCAGGTTGGCATCCTTCAGGTTGATATTTGACTTTTTCACCTTTTAATATTTTAAATAAAACCAGGCCCACCAGATCAAAAGAAATTGAAGGGGTATCCGTGCGATCAAAAGCCATTTTGGTATTCCGGCCCCGGCTTTTTCAGAACTTAACATATAAAAATGGACCAAAAGAAATACTACTAACATTAAAATGATACCGTAGATCGAAAGGTCTTTAAGAGCAGGAATACAAAGGCCAATTCCCAGTGCGATCTCGGCCAGGCCGCTTAGGTAGACAAGTAATCGGTGCTTAGGCAAATACCTGGGCATGATTCTCATATACATCTTCGGTTTAAGGAAATGGAAAATTCCGGCGATTATATACATAAAAGCCATAAGGTAGAGATGCCAGGGAAATATGAACATGAATTACATTTTGGCTGAAGATACTATATTTTCAAATTTTCTGAAAAATACCCTGTTTTCGGGCCTTTTCGAAAATTAATCTTGTGTAATTCCTTTTAATGGAGTAATTTTCAGGCGCCTAAATCTAATTGCTAACCAGATCTACTTTTGAAAAAAACTCATTTTTTTCTTCTGATCGCCTGTATTTTTATATGGGATTTTTCCTTTTCACAGAATTCGGAGAAAGTGAGCAGGGACAGCCTCAATTCTATGGCTGAACGTATCCACAAATACATCAACAGTTATAATTATGACCTGGCCATCGATGATTTGTATGAACTAGTCAATCTTTCAAAAGAAGCTGGCGATCCTTATTACGTTTCAAGGGCTTATAGCGGATTGGGCCATGTTTATCTGGACCGTAAAGATACAGCAAGGGCGCGCAAAAACTACAAGCTTAGCCTGGAATACGGATTGAAGGCCGATAATGATACGCTACTTTTAAATGCTTATAACAATCTGGGGAATATTTATTCAGAATTAGAATCTACCCGGGAAAAAGGTATAGCCTATTATAATATGGTAATTGACCTGGCCGATAAGATGAATGATCCTTTTAGTAAGATAGCACCTAAATCCAATATCGGGTGGACCTATATGGATATTGGCCAGTATGAAAAGGCATATCCTTATATCACGGAGTCATTAAGCCTTCTCGATAAACATCATATTGAAAATTCTGAAGATTTTAATATAGGGTACTACTATTCCCAGGTGTATCAGCTGCACGGCAGGTATTATGATCATAAAAAACAATACGATACTGCTAGCTACTACTTTGAACAATCGATCGACCTGGCTGAAAAGGACACTCTTATTCTTCCTGCTGCCGAAGCTTATCATGCCTATTCAGAAATGCTTCAGAAAAAAGGTGATTATAAAAAGGCTTTGGAAGCACACCAGCGCTACAGCGAACTGAATAATAAGATCTTTGAAGAGGAAAAGATCATGCAAATGGAAGTCGCTAATGCCAGGTTCAATGTAAACGAATACAGAAAGAACCTCGAGATCGCAGAGCGGGAACAGAAACTTCAGGAGGAGATCATCAATAAATCCAAAGAGAAAGTAATTGTGATGGTCTTATCTTCGTTAGGCCTGGTATTTATTCTCGTCTTCCTGCACAAGGTGAACCGCGACCGAAGGAACCTGATTGGCGAACTAAAAAAGAAGAACCAACAATTCAAGGAAGCTAAAGAAGAGGCTGAACGATTATCGATTTTGAAAACTCGCTTCTTTAGCACCGTAAGTCATGAAATTAGAACTCCTCTTTACGGAGTTATCGGATTAACTAGTTTGCTACTGGAAGATAAAAGTCTTGGGAAGCATAAAGCCGACCTAAAATCATTGAAATTTTCTGCAGATTACCTGCTGGCACTAATCAATGATGTGTTGCAGATGAATAAAATGGAGTCTAACGATGTCAAGCTGGAAAATGTTTCTTTTAGTCTTAGGGAACTCATGAATAGTATTATAAACAGTTTTGAGTTTACCCGAATTCAGAATAAGAACAGGATCCACCTGGACGTCGATGAGGATATCCCGGCTTATTTGATTGGCGATTCAGTAAGATTGTCACAGGTGCTGATGAACCTGGTAGGGAATGCGATGAAATTTACCGAAAGAGGCGACATTCATATTACGGCAAAACAGCTTTCGCTGGAAAACGACAGGTCCCAGATCTATTTCGAGGTACGAGATAACGGGCCTGGAATTCCAAAAAGCAAAAGAAAGCTAATCTTTGAAGAATTCTCCCAGTTAAATAATTCTAATTATAACTACCAGGGAACAGGCCTTGGTCTTCCAATCGTAAAACGTTTGTTGAGGTTGTTCGGATCGAAGATCAATCTGCATAGTGTGGAAGGGGAAGGCTCCAGTTTTAGCTTTAAAATAGTGTTCAAGGTCGATTCATCTAAAAAGGAATCACTTGATATTATTGAAGATCAGTTCGCCTTGTCCAGTGGCACGAAAAAAATATTGATCGTTGACGATAACCGTATCAACCAGGTGGTCACCCAGCGAATACTTACAAAAAAGGAATTTGAGTGTAAGGTTGCCGGAGACGGCACCACTGCCATCGAAATGCTGCGAAACGAAGATTTTGACCTGGTACTTATGGATGTGAATATGCCGGGCATTTCGGGACTTGAGGCCTCCAGGGAGATCAGGAAATTCAATGCTGATATTCCAATTCTCGCTCTAACTGCCGTTGAGGTAGATGAAATTCGCGAGGAGATCATTACCGCCGGAATGAGCGGGATCATCGTTAAACCATACGATGTACAGAAGTTCTACCAGATCGTTTACAAGCATTTAAGCCTGCAAAATCTATCTGAAAAGGTTTAAGCTTATTTATTTACTGCCTTTGAATTTTCAGGTACCTTGAATGTTTTTTCATCGGGTTTAAAAAACCTGATATTTGAAATTCTGGCTTCTCCCAGTTTTTCTCCAAGTCCGTTTTCCTGACTCCAGTTGTGAAAATTCCATTTTGTAGCAAAGGCAACTCCGCCAAGCATTGTATAATCTGAATAAACGATGGCATGAGGATCTTTTTCAGCTTCTTCCTGATCTTTGGAATAGGTAACGATATAAGCTGCTGCCTTCAACCTACTTGTTTCCGGATCCTGGTACACCACATACCAATCGTCTGGCGAATCACCAATTGAAGATTCAAAACTGAGCTTCGCGGCGTCGTATTCCAAACTATCCAGCAAATGTTTTTTCGGGTCTTCCCAAACCGTTCCTGGATCGGTAAGTTTGAATGGCATCGCGAAAAAATACTGCCAGGTGAAAATGTCAAATCTGGCCCCGGCAACATTGGCAGTGTCTGGAGTGATGTAAACCTGTTCGCCATCGTAGATCACGGTTGTACCATTGTTTTTGTCCAGCCTTACCTTTGTGGAATTGGTTAACATACTTACTTCCCCATTAAGCCTGTTTTTACCGCCAAACATAAGTTTAATATCAAAAGCGACGGCTTCGTGGGTCATAAAGGCTGTTTTGTTGTGTGCCTCTTCAATATTTTCAGAAAAAGACAGAGCAGGAGGTGGACCTGCACCGTCACCAATTCCATTATCTGGTTCAACTGGAATAGGTTTTTCTGTACCTTGATCTTTACAGCTTATGATAGTCAGAATACAAAGGAAAAGGAGGCGCCTCATGATAAGTTTTTTCTAAATGTACGAAAGAAACTCAGGTAAGGGAATAAAAAAAGCCGCTTCTCCAGAAGCGGCTATTCAGAATTTATAATTCGAGACTTATTTTACCATTTCAAAACTTCTCTTGATAAAGGCTGTAAGCTCTTCACCTTTCAGGAGATTTTGTGACAGCCTGGCCAGGTCAAGCGATTGCTTGATCAGCCTTTGCTGTTTCTTTTCGGTTTTGGTATTCAAAATGGTACTGATTAACTCGTGGTTGGTATTTACCACCAGATTGTACATTTCAGGCATATTGCCCATTCCAAACATACCACCGCCTCCGGTTTGCTGCATTTCCTTCATCCTTCTCATAAATTCAGGCTGAGTGATGATTAGCGGAGCTGCATTGCTGTCCATGGCTTCCATCTGTATGGTATATTTTTCTGAAGGGATCACCTTTTCAAAGTCGCCTTTCAACTTCTCTTTTTCTTCATCTGAAAGTTTAGAGATCTTCTCGTCATCCTTTTTGATGAGGTTATCAACATGATCTGAATCTACACGAACGAAAGAGATCTTTTCTTTTGAAGTCTCCAGCTTCTGAAGCAGGTGAGAGACGATTGGAGAATCCAGTAGTAAAACTTTATATCCTTTATCTTTGGCAGCCTCTATATAGCTGTGCTGCTCGTCCTGGTTGGAAGCATAAAGAATTACCAGGTTACCATCCTTATCAGTCTGGTTCTCTTTGATCTTTTCTTCCAGTTCAGAATAGGTGAAATATTCACCATCGGTGGTTGGATAAAGCGCGAACTTATCTGCCTTTTCGAAGAATTTATCCTCGGTAAGCATTCCGTATTCGATCACGATCTTAATATCATCCCACTTTTTCTCGAAATCTTCCCTGTTATTATTGAATAAGCTCTTCAATTTATCGGCTACTTTACGGGTGATGTAGCTGGAAATCTTTTTCACGGCACCATCCGCCTGCAGGTAAGATCTTGAAACGTTCAGCGGGATATCAGGAGAATCGATCACTCCGCGAAGCATGGTTAGGAATTCAGGAACGATACCTTCCACGTTATCGGTAACGAATACCTGGTTTTGATACAACTGAATCTTATCCTTCTGGATGTTCATATCCTTGGACATTCTTGGGAAGTAAAGAATTCCGGTTAAATTGAAAGGATAATCAACATTCAGGTGAATATGGAATAACGGATCCTCGAACTGCATCGGGTACAGCTCGCGATAGAATTCGTTATAATCTTTTTCTTCCAGGTCGGCTGGCTGCTTCGTCCAGGCCGGGTTGGGATTATTGATGATGTTATCTACCGTCTTGGTTTCAGGTTTTGCATCTTCCTTCGCATCATCAGGAAGTGGTAAGGTTTCTTCACGGGTTCCGAATTTGATCGGGATAGGCATGAATTTGTTATACTTTACCAGTAATTCCTGTATCCTGTTCTCTTCCAGGAATTCCTTATCATCTTCATTGATATGCAGGATGATCTCTGTTCCGTGCTCTTTCTTTTCAGCTTCTTCCAGCACGAATTCGGTGGTTCCTTTACAAACCCAGTGGGCTGCTGGTTCATCCTTATGCGATTTGGTAAGGATCTCCACTTTGTTGGCCACCATAAATGCAGAGTAAAACCCAAGACCAAAATGCCCAATGATTCCACTGTCTTTAGCTGAATCCTTATACTTGGCAAGGAATTCTTCAGCACCAGAGAAAGCTACTTCGTTGATGTATTTTTCAACTTCTTCCCTGGTCATCCCTATACCCTGGTCAATTACATGAAGGGTACCGTTATCCTTATCGATCTTAACTTCTATGACAGGATTGCCATATTCCACATTGGCCTCTCCCAAACGGGCAAGGTGTTTCAGTTTTAATGTCGCGTCTGTCGCGTTAGAGATAAGCTCTCTCAAAAAGATCTCGTGATCACTATACAGGAACTTTTTGATGAGCGGAAAAATGTTCTCTACAGATACATTTATTTTTCCGGTTGCCATATTTTGAATTTTTAGTTTTTGATTTTCAGCTAGGTTTTGACAAAAAAAATACCATAACAGTTTCGCTGCCAAACTGACACTTTTGTAATTAATAGCCCGTCTTATCGTCTAAAAGCCTAAGGCCCGTTTTCAGGGTTAAAAAACATTTAACAATATTTTGTTTAATTATTTTGATAGAATACTAAACAAAGTTGTAAATTTGGTAAAAATAGAAGGCAAGAAATGGCAAAGACGACAGGAAAAAAGAAAGTAGAAAAGAAGCCAGATGCAGATACTCTCATCGCAACATATATGGATTATGTATTGGAGCATGAGAAAACCCCTCGAAGCGTATACAAATTTGCAAAGGATAATGATAGGACCGAAGCCGATTTCTATAAATTCTTCGGAAGTTTTGAAGGTTTAAGAAAGGCGATTTGGGAGAAGTTCTTTGAAAACAGCTTGAATGTAATGGAAAAGTCCAAAGAATATGCTGGATTTTCCAATCGGGAAAAATTGCTGACATTTTTCTATACTTTCTTCGAAGTTCTTACCGCTAACAGGAGCTATGTGCTATATACTTTAAATGGAAATAAGGAACCGCTCAAAAATCTGGATGAATTAAAAAGTCTGCGCAAAAAAATAAGATCTTTTGCCAAAGACTTGATTCAGGAAGGTAATAAGGAAAAGTCTTTGAAACTTTTTCAGCAAAGCGAAATGATATTTTCTGAAGGAGTTTGGGTGCAATTTCTATTCTTACTTAAATTCTGGATGGATGATAATTCTGCAGGATTTGAAAGTACTGATGTGGCAATAGAAAAATCGGTAAATACGGTTTTTGATGTTTTCGATAACACACCGCTTGAAAGAGTAGTGGATTTCGGAAAATTTTTATGGAAAGAGAGAATGGCGTAAGCCGAAGGAGATTGAATGAAAACGATAGATAAAATACCTACAGGAAAAATTGGCCGAACCAGCAAACTGGTCCAGACCGGGGTGAAGATCGGTGGTAACTACCTGAAATATTACGGAAAGAAAGCCTTTAATCCTGACCTGACCCGAGAGGAACTGGACGAAGATAATGCCAGCGATATTTATGATGGTTTAAAAAGCCTGAAAGGTAGTGCTCTGAAGATGGCCCAGATGCTTTCCATGGAAAAAAATCTACTGCCCGGAGCCTATGTTGAAAAATTCAGCCTGGCGCAATTTAGTGTTCCGCCATTGTCCGCACCACTTGTTAGAAAGACATTCAAGAAGTACCAGGGAGCATATCCCGAGGAACTATATGATACATTTGCAACCCAATCGGTCAATGCTGCCAGCATCGGACAGGTGCATAAAGCTACAAAAGATGGGAAAAAACTTGCTGTGAAAATCCAATATCCGGGGGTTGCAGATAGTATCAGTTCAGATCTGGCCATGGTCAAACCAATCGCGCTGAAAATGTTCAATCTTCAGGCGAAAGATTCTGAAAAATATTTTCAGGAAGTTGAAGGAAAATTACTGGAAGAGACCGATTATGTCCTGGAAGTAAAGCAAAGTAAACAGATTTCTGAAGCCTGTAAACATATCCCAAATCTCAGGTTTCCGAAATATTACGAAGAATTATCCAGTGAACGTATCATTACGATGGACTGGATGGATGGTCTTCATCTAAGCGAATTCGCTAAACAGAATGAAGATCAGGAACTGGCGAATAAGATAGGCCAGGCACTTTGGGACTTTTATATGTTCCAGATCCATGGACTTAGAGAAGTTCACGCAGATCCGCACCCAGGTAATTTTCTGGTAGATAAAGATGAGAATTTAATTGCTATAGATTTTGGATGTATCAAGAAAATTCCTTCCGATTTCTATGAGCCTTATTTCTCGCTGGTGAACAGAGATAATTTAAATGATGAATCTGTCTTGAGACAGAAACTAATGGAACTTGAGATCCTTCACGAGGGGGACTCTAAAAAAGAAGAGAAATTCTTCCGGGAAATGTTCTATGAGATGTTTGAGATGTTTTCGACTCCTTTTCAGCACGATGAATTCGACTTTACCGATGAAAAGTTCTGGAAACACTTAACCCAGTTAAGTGAAAGATATTCAAAAGA
The DNA here is from genome assembly GCA_009735695.1 of Christiangramia bathymodioli. Lineage (GTDB taxonomy): Bacteria > Bacteroidota > Bacteroidia > Flavobacteriales > Flavobacteriaceae > Christiangramia > Christiangramia bathymodioli. The sequence continues at coordinate 543,935 of SRSL01000003.1, read as the reverse complement.
TCCCGAGTTGAGAAAGATGAATGGTAATAGGGGTAGCCGACACTTCCTCTATATGAGCAGAACCTTTTTTGGCCTTTATAATCTATTGCATGACCTTCAAGCGAAAGTACAAATAAGTAAGTTTAGGGATTATTCTAATGGTTGATTTATTGGTTAGGTTGTTGGAAAGCGCGGTCGTACCCTAAAGCGATTCGCGCTTTCCCTATTAAAAAAACCCGGCATCTCTGCCGGGTTTTTTTAATTAAAGAATGAAATGAAATTTTAGTTTCCGAAGCTTTCTTTTTCAGGAACTTTTACCTCATTCTTTTCTTTGTTCTTTACATATTTCTCAAGCCACTGGTCCTGTTCCCACAGCACATGCAATACAGATTCCTTGGCGCTATACCCATGACTTTCTTTTGGAAGCATAACTAAACGCGCAGTTGCTCCAAGCCCTTTTAGAGCGTTGAAATAACGCTCGCTTTGCATTGGATAGGTTCCCGAGTTATTATCGGCCTCTCCATGGATCAACAGCAATGGAGTTTTCATCTTGTCGGCATGCATAAAAGGTGACATGGTGTAATAAACTTCCGGAGCTTCCCAGTAGTTTCTTTCTTCACTCTGGAATCCGAAAGGCGTAAGCGTACGGTTGTAAGCCCCGCTTCTGGCAATTCCTGCCGCAAAAAGATCGGAATGAGACAACAGGTTGGCAGTCATAAAAGCGCCATAACTGTGTCCGCCAACCGCAACACGATCGGTATCCACATAACCCATTTCATCCACCGCATCGATGGCTGCTTTTGCATTTGCAACCAGCTGACTTCTAAAACTGTCATTTGGCTGTTCATCACCTTCGCCTACAATAGGAAAAGCGGCATCATCCAATACCACATAACCTTTATTCACCCAGTAGATCGGCGAACCGTAATAAGGGTAGGTGAATTCATTAGCGTTTGAAGTATTCTGCGAAGCTGAATTTTTGTCTTTATATTCTCTCGGGTAAGCCCACATCAACATAGGCAGTTCCTGCGGATTCTTTTTATCGTAACCAGCCGGAAGATAAAGAGTGGCATTTAGCTCCAAACCATCATCCCTTTTGTAAGTGATCACTTCTTTAGAAACATCTTCTAAAGGTTTAAAGGGATTTTCAAATGAGGTGATCTGCTTTAATTTATTTTTAGAATCGATATCCCTGATGTAATAGTTAGGATATTCGGTAGAAGACTCCAGCCTTACCAGGATCTCTCCCTTATCCATATCCAGCGCTTCAACCAGGCTCTCTTTTTTATTGGTATATTCAGACTTGTAAAGCCTTTCGGTTTCTCCGTTTTCAAGGTCTATTTTGTCAACGAATGGAAACTGGCCTTCTTCGGTGAAACCATCTCCTAATAAAAAGGCATCATCGCCATCAAGAACAAGAACCTGTTTTCCGAATTTATTCTTTTTCCTCACAAAGCTCCCCGGGTCGCTGTATACATCCTGGTAATTTCTGTCAAAAAGGATCTGTGGTTCTTCCGAAGCATCCGAAGGATCAAAAACATAGGTTTTGGTATTTCGGGTGTTCCACCAGTAATCTGTAGCGATGGCAGTGTCGTCATCTCCCCACATGATACCTCTTGCACGATTCTTTACCTTTAAAAGCGATTTGCCCTCACCTTTGAAAGGTGCTTCCAACTGGAAGATCTCGTCGCGATATTCTGCTTCATTTTCAGGATCTCCTCCATCCAGGGCTGTCACATAGACCAGGCTGGCCGGTTTATCGTCCCGCCATTCAAAATCTCTTTTTCCTTCACGTTCTGCCATAAAACCTTTAGGAAGGTCCTCGATCAATGGAACATCGTTGATCATGCTAACGAGGTTTCCCTGCTTGTCATATACATTGGTTTCTGAAGGAAACCTGTAGTAAGGCACCAGGTAGGAAAAAGGCTTTTTTACGTGAGTGATCATCACATATTCTCCATCCGGAGAAAACGAAATATCACTGTACATTTTTGGCCCCATCCATTTAGAAGTGGTTCCGTCCAGATTCACTTTAACGAGTTCAGATCTCGCGAGTTGCTCGAAATTGTATTCGTCGTTGGGGTTTTTCAAAAGATCCTGGTAGGTTCGGTTTTGGGCTTCCTTCCCATCACTTACCGAGATGGTTGGCCCGGTTGGCACTGAAGTTTCGGTATCTATAAGTGCCTTTCTATCCACCGGAAGCATCGTCACCAGGAGTCCTGAATTATCACGGAACCAGTTAACCGTACTTCTCATATTGGCATTGATGTTCCCTTCGGTCAATTTCCTGGCGGAAGCATTTTCGATGTCCATCACCCAAAGCTCTACTCCTTTATTAGTAGTGTGAGTGAAAGCCATCATAGATTCATCTGGAGACCAGCTGAAATTGGTCAATCTTGGATTCTCCGGTAGTCCGCTTACCTGTTTTGGCTCTTTGCCGTCAACAGGCTTTACCTTTAGATTGTTGTAATATCGGGCACGGCTATTGATGTTGGTAACGGGATTGATCCTTAGGCCGCCTAGTCTTAATTCCTCTTCACTCAATTCGGCAATGCTTTTGAACTGATCACGATACATGAAGATCATATTTTCTCCTTCACTATCGATAATTGTGGAAGGAGCAAGTGGTACATCCACCAGTTCCAGTATTTCTTTGGAAGGTTTCTGATAATCCAGGTTTTCCTGGGCGCTGACTGCAGAAACGAAAAGCAGCGCTCCGGAGAGACAGGTTAAAATTCTATTCATAAGTTCAGTTTTAAATTGAATATTTTACTCGGGGTAAATTGAAGGAATGTTAATGTTTGGTATATTGCACCCCAATTTTTTTTCATTTCGTTAAATTTAATAAGAATTAGGTTCAAAAACATAAATTTTTTCCATGTATCAAACTAAAATTGCAGGCTTAGGAAAATATGTTCCTGAAAATGTCGTGACAAATGATGATCTGTCGAAAATGATGGATACCAATGATGAGTGGATCACTGAACGTACGGGTATAAAGGAACGACGTCATATCAAGAAGGGAGATGGCAACACCACGGCCACTATGGGGGTGAAGGCTGCAAAGATCGCGCTGGAACGCTCCGGCATTCATAAAGATGAGATCGACCTGATCGTATTCGCGACTTTAAGTCCTGATTATTATTTTCCTGGATGCGGAGTGCAGGTTCAGGAAATGCTCGATATTAAAATATGTCCGGCTCTTGATGTACGTAATCAATGTAGCGGCTTTATCTATGCCATTTCAGTAGCCGATCAGTTCATCAAAACAGGAATGTACAAGAATATCCTGGTAATTGGTAGCGAAAATCACAGTGGTGGATTAGATTTTACTACGAGAGGTAGGTCTGTTTCGGTAATTTTTGGAGATGGAGCAGGAGCGGCTGTATTAACCAGAAGCGATCATAATGGGCAGGGAATCCTGTCTACACATCTACATTCTGAAGGAAAACATGCCCTGGAACTCTCGTTAAAAGGCCCGAGTACCAATTACTGGGTGCCAGAGATCATTGCCGATAATCCGCAGGGGGATGATATCCCTTACTACCCATATATGAACGGGCAGTTCGTTTTCAAAAACGCTGTTCAGCGATTTTCAGAAGTCATTAATGAAGGTTTGCAGGCGAATGGGTTGGAGGTAAGCGATATCGATATGCTGATCCCACACCAGGCGAATCTCAGGATTTCCCAGTTTATTCAGCAAAAATTCAAATTGGGTGATGATCAGGTTTATAACAATATTCAGCGCTATGGAAATACCACCGCTGCTTCTATCCCAATCGCGCTTACCGAAGCCTGGGAAGAAGGTAAGATAAAGAATGAAGATGTTGTAGTTCTTGCCGCCTTTGGTAGTGGATTTACCTGGGGAAGCGCTATTCTAAAATGGTAGGATAATCCTGAGCTTAGCGAGGCCCGAAGTACTTATAGAGATCATATATTCCAAAAAGCACAAAGCCAATTGCCAGCACGAAACTAAAGGTTTCAGCGTCTGGTGATTGGCTGTTTTGGTAAATCCTGAAACTACCGTAAGCTATAAAAATGATTCCCAGGATCAGGTTCCATTTATTTCTTTCCGGCCTTGGAGAACCGGGTTCCAGTTCTTCATTATTCATGGGTATAATCTTTTGGGAAAGTAGATTTGGCGATCTTAAGTGCTTCCTGGTAATGATCTTTAGAAACGAAGAGTTGTACCTGTCCGGGTAAGCCTCCGCCAAAGCCGGCACGAAGCCCGGCCTCGAATTCATTGCGAATTCTGGATTCTATCCCTTTTTCGGTAAAAAGTTCCTGCAGGTATTGAACATTAGTTTCAGGTCCTGTATAGACATTCTTATAAGCTCCTTCGTCACTCATGATTTTTGTGTTTAATCTAAAATTACAAATAACCTAAGAGTGACAGGTTGCTTTTAAACCGAAATTAACGTTCTAGGCGTTGTAGAATTTGCTGTTCCAGATATCAGTACTGAAGTTTTTCCCCATTTTGAATCCATAAAAGATCGCAAGCCCGGCAAACCATTTAAAGATGAAGAAAAAGATCATAAAGAATTCGGTAGTGGATTGATTCTTTGTAAAAAGGCCTTCAGGTACCAGGAGCGCGGTAACAAAACTTACCAGCAATAATAATAAAATAAAGTTTTCCAGTGTTTTGAAAGGCCACATCATTAATTTTCGCAATGGGTGGAGATCTTTCCCCCATTTATGTAGCAGGTAATAATAATCATTTCCAATAGGAGCAAATAGTAAGGGATCATCAGCATTTTCCAGTTTGAACAATGTTGCCGGAGCGACGATCTTGAATCCCTTCAACTGGGTTCCGTGAAGTTTTTCCTCCTCTTTGATCTTGATAAGTGCCTCATAAGGGATCTCTGCTTTAAAGAATTTGGAATCCAGAAACCTTAAGCGGTAATCTACACAGATGCTGTATATCTGGTCAATATGGAAAATCCGGTCTCTTTCCAACAGGTCAGGATCAAAATCATTGAAATTTATAGGAGTTCCGTTTTGTATGTTATCAAGAATCTCCTCATCTCTTTGATCTGTCTTTTGGAATATTCTTTGAACTTCTTCCAGGAGAGCTTCCTGGGTCGTGGTCTTATTACGGATCTTTAGAAGTTGCTGCTCTAAATCCAGGCGGGGTATTCTCAGCTTCATTTTCTTTCTCTTTAGCATCACTAAATTTAGGTAATTAAGCTTAGAATTACAATTTAAGCTTGCTTAGATAAATCTTAATTGGTTTATAATTTAAACAGGAAGCTGTTAATTCTAAGCCAATTGGCTAAAAAATGTTTTTGTTTAATGTTTTATATATTAAATTAAACAAAAATTAAAATTCATGTTATGAAAAATGCTAAAATTTTTACCGCTTTTATTTTTTTCCTTCTTAGTGGAGTAGTAGCGGTAGCTCAAACCGGCTCCAACGATATAGTTGAAAATGCCATGATGTCTAAAGATCATTCTACCCTGGTAGCAGCAGTTAAGGCAGCCGACCTGGTGGATGTGCTAAAAAGTGACGGACCCTTTACGGTATTTGCGCCGGTGAATTCCGGTTTTGAAGCTCTGCCTGATGGAACGGTGGAGTCTCTTCTGAAAAAAGAAAATCAAAAACAGTTACAGGCCGTACTGACTTACCACGTGGTACCTGGCGACATTAAAGCCTCCGATGTGGTTAGCGCCATTAAGGACGGAAATGGAACCGCAACTCTTACCACCGTGCACGGAAGTGAGCTTAAAGCTACCCTGGACGGTGATAAAGTGAAGATCACAGATACGGCTGGAAATACCGCAACCGTGGTTGCAGCCGATATTGATTCTTCTAACGGAGTAATACATGCTATCGATACCGTATTGCTTCCAACAAAGTAATTGAAAACTATTATCCTTAAAAGAGCGGCCTTATGGGCCGCTTTCTGCGTTAAATAAACGTCAAAGGCATCGATTGGCTTTTATAATCGTTGTTTTCAATTTATTTTTCATACAAACAGAAAATTTACCTTTATGAAATATTTACCAACAGGAATCATAATGATCCTGCTTAGTTGCATGTTATTTTCTTGTGGTTCCGGAGCACCTACAGCAAAAGACGACAGGAAGAAACTGGAATCCTACGAATCTTATGCGTTTATTCCTAATAAGGACACCATCATGAGTCGTGATCTCGATAATAATGAAATTCACGAGATAATTGTGGAAACCATTGAAGCCAACATGGAAGCTGAGGGATATGTTCTGGATAAAAGACAACCCGATGTACTGGTACTGGCTCACGTGATGTTCGACGAAAAACATGAGGTGAATGCCAACCCGGTTTATACCAATTTTCCTTATTACCGTCCAGGATTTTACGTGGGTCCATATTATGAAGACAATATGTACGAAAATTATTTTACCATTCAGCGTATAAATGGTCCCAGGGTTTCTCAGGTTGCATATGAACAGCGAAGCATTGTGATCGATTTCATAGACCGACGTACCAGCGAGATCTTATGGAGAGGCACAACCGATGAGGAAATAGGCTCCAGACGTATGGAGCGCGAAATACGCGAATATATAGACGAAATATTCAAGGACTTTCCTTAGAAAGTAAACAAAAAAACCGGATAAATTTTATCCGGTTTTTTTTATTTTGATTCCTTTCGGTTATCTCAATTCAGCCTGTAGTTCTTTCTCAAATCTATGCTGAAGTTTTTTCATCATTTTATCTACCTGCTTATCGGTAAGCGTTTTGTTCTCGTCCTGGAACAGGAAGCTCACTGCATAACTTTTCTTGCCTTCAGGAAGGTTCTTGCCTTGGTAGACATCGAAAAGATTCACCTCTTTCAGAAGCTTCTTTTCGGTTTGCCTTGCGATCTCCTCGATCTGGCTGTAACGAACCGAATCATCCAGAAGCAGCGCAAAATCTCTTCTCATGCTCGGGTATTTAGGAATACTGCTGAAAGTAGTCTTCTGAGTTTTCGCAGTTTCCAGCAAGGCATCCCAGTTAAAATCGGCATAAAGCACTTCCTGCTCTATGTCAAATTTCTTTAAAATACCTTTCTTTACCACCCCGAATTCCACGAGACGATCTTTTTTATTGCTTATCTGAAGCCCGTCTGAGAATATATCAGATTTGACCTCTTTGGTCTTCAAATTCTGAATTCCAAGTTTTTCGAAAATGGCGTTTATAACACCTTTCAGGTAAAAGAAATTCCCGGCCGCTGGTTGATTGTTCCAGCTTTCAGAATTTCTTTCTCCAGTAACAAAAATCGAAAGATGTTTGTTTTCTTCGCGTCCGCTTACATAAGAATGATAGGTTTTTCCGAATTCGAAGATCTTCAGGCGATCCCTTTTCCGGTTAAGGTTATAGCTTATGTTCTCCAAACCTGAAAAAAGCAGGCTTTGTCTTAACACCGAAAGCTCCTTGCTTAGCGGGTTCAGCATTTCCACCTGGTATTCCTTTTTGAAGGAATCGCTTATCTCGTGATATCCCGATGAAGTTAAGGAATTCGACATGGTTTCATAAAATCCCTGTCCCGTTAGCTGAGAGGCGATCAGGTTCTGTATCTTGAAATCTTCAAATTTCGAAGAATTAGCTACCGAAAGGCTTAATTTATCTCCGAATTTGATGTTGTTGTAGCCATATACCCTAAGGATCTCCTCGATCACATCAGATTCCCGCTGTACATCCACCCTGTAGGAAGGAATAGTGAGACCCATCCCGGTTTCAGTAACATTATTAACCCTGATCTCGAGAGAAGCAAGTATAGATTTGATGGTCTCTTCCTCAAGGTTTTCTCCAATGAGTTTGTTCACCTTTTCGAAGGTGAGAAATACCTGGAAATCTTCGATCTTTTTGAAATAAAGATCATCGATATCGCTGGTAATTTCAGCATCCGCGATCTCCTTGATCAAAAGTGCAGCACGTTTTAATGCATATTCAACGGCATTCGGGTCGATCCCTCTTTCAAATCTGAAAGAAGCATCGGTGCTCAGGCCATGTCTTTTGGCGGTTTTACGAACGCTAACCGGATTAAAGTAAGCGCTTTCCAGGAAAACCTGGGTAGTGTTTTCGGTCACTCCGCTGCCAATTCCACCAAAAACTCCGGCAATACATAAAGGCTTTTCAGCATCGCAGATCATAAGATCTTCTTCATGCAGTTCACGTTCGATCTCATCCAGGGTGGTGAATTTGGTGCCAGATGGAAGGGTTTTTACCTGGATCTCGTTCCCGGCGATCTTCCCGGCATCAAAGGCGTGCAAAGGCTGCCCCAATTCATGCATCACATAATTAGTGGCATCTACCACGTTATTTTTTGGGGTGATGCCAATGGCCTTCAACCTGTTCTTTAACCAATCCGGAGATTCCTTTACTTTAACTTCTGAAAGGGTGACTCCACAATATCTTGGTGCCAGGTTAGAATCCTCAACCTTGATCTGCATTCTCAGGCTTCGGTTATCCACGTGGAAGCTGCTTACCGAAGGAGTTATAAGTTCAAGGTGTTTTCCCATTTGCTGATAACCAGCTTTTAGATCCCTGGCAACTCCCCAGTGGCTCATTGCATCAGCACGGTTAGGGGTAAGGCCAATTTCGAAAACCTCGTCATTTTCTACCTCGAATATTTCAGCTACAGGTTTTCCTGGTTCCAGTTCGTTGTCCATCACCATAATTCCTTCATGGCTTTGTCCCAGTCCCAGTTCTTTTTCAGAACAGATCATTCCATAACTGGCCTCTCCACGAATCTTTCCTTTCTTGATCTCCCATGGAGCTCCCTTTTCATCGTAAAGTATGGTTCCTATAGTTGCGACCGGAACTTTCTGTCCAGCACCAATATTTGGCGCGCCACAAACAATCTGTACCTCTTCGCCATTGCCAATATTTACTTTGGTGAGCTGAAGTTTATCGGCATTAGGATGTTTGTCACAACTTAAAACATGACCTACCACAATGCCCTCCAGGCCTCCTTTAATACTCTGGAAACTGTTGATTCCTTCCACTTCAAGACCTAGGTCGGTTAAAAGTTCTCCGGTTTGTTCAGCATTTTCGGGTAGCTTGATAAATTGTTTAAGCCAGTTATAAGAAATTTTCATCAGTATTCTTTTTCAGGCAGCAAAGATAGTATTACCAAATTTTTTAGCATAATTATACGCTCACTTTGAAATGCAAAAGCAAAAAAAAGGGAAGTAAATGTACTTCCCCATTTTAATTTAGTTTGATTAAACTAACTTTTCTTTTTAAAGGTCATCGAAGCGACAGGGTTTTTTCCATCAGTATTAGTGAGATCATAGATCTGCCAGGACAAATCGCCCGATTCTTTATCGATCACATGTTTAACTTTTTGTTGTTCGCCATCCTCTTCATACTGTTCAATGACGATCACCTCATCAGATGATTCTTTTTCAACCTTGATTATAGATGGTTCTATCCCTAGCATAGGATTGCTGGCCCAGGCCATTTCATATTGCTCATCAACCGCATTATAGGCAATGATTCGGGTTCCAACAAAATCACCATCATTGGTTTTCATGACGCCCGACAATATGGTTTTGTTGTTGTTTGCATTAAAAACCATTGTTCCCTGCCTACGGAGTACTTTTTCTCCTTCATCATAAGCGTAATCAGTTACTTCCCAGGTTCCCTCCAGAAACTTAAAAACCGAACCCGCTCCTTCCAGGATAGCGAGTTTGGATTTGGAAGCTTCCAGCATTTGTGCTTTTTCCTCCACATCTTCCATGGTAGCCGAAAGATCTATGGCCTTCTTATAATGTTCCCTGGCCTTTTCTTCCTCTCCTTTTTGCATCAGGAGGTCGGCATAAGAATCATAGGGGTTCGCCTGGTTGGGATACTCATCGATCTGGGCCAGGAAGACCCGTTCGGCCGCGGCCAGATCTCCATCGTCCATGATACGGTAACCCAGGACATTTAGGGGTTCCGAGAGAAAGGTATATTCGTCTCCCTTGGCAGAACTGTTATTGTAATCGCTTAAGGCTTTTTCTATCCCGTTATTCTTGTAATCCTGGTAAAGTTTTTCTGTTAGATCTGCGCTGTTATTTTGTGCGAGGCTAAAAACTGTGCCCAGGAAAAACGCAAAACCCAGTAAAAATGAGGTGGTTCTATTCGACTTCATAACTCCAATATTTTAAATTAAAACAATGCTTTCTACGGGGGGAGATGTTTAAAAGCAGAAATAAGTGGGTAGGGGGCTTAAATCTATTGAAAATAAGTCTTTTAAAGATAAGGAAAATTGCGCAAAAAAGTCTTATAAAATAAAATGGGGCCGAAGCCCCATTTTAAACAGAATGAATAGTTAACCTTAAATTATTCTTCGCATGAAATCTCGGGTGTAGTTCCCAGTACTTCTTCATCACCTCGTTTGGCACTCCAATCACCAACACCGTTACCACCGGTAAACTCTATTTGAATAGTGACTTCTTCACAGGCTTCCACGTCACCCTCCCACCTGGTGACATTAGCATTTGAATTTATAACACCAGGATGGGTGAAATTCCTGGTTAAAACATTGCTTTCTGCATTCACAATTTGAGTTCCATTGGTAAGACCTCCCTGGATCACAATCGGTCCAGCTTCTTCTGCCGTAAAAATGATGTTCAGAACTCGTGTGTCTTCACAGGTGAGTTCTGCTGTTAGATTATTGGTGCATTCATCGCAAGATTCAACAACAATACTATCATCAATCCATTCTGATACTCCAGCAATTTTAAAGCGTATATCATAGCTTCCTTCTTCGAAGGTATGCTCAAAACAGGCTTCCGTATTGCCTTTACCTCTGAAAAGCTCTTCAAAATAATATTCTTCCTCTTCATCGGTTTCTGGATCATCACCCATCACCTTCAAATCGATTAATACCTGGCTTTCTTTTAGATTTGGACCAGCAGTGGCCTGTGGAAAATCCAAACAGAACTGGGTGGCTTCGCCATCACATGCTTGATTTGGTTCAAAGTAAATGGATTCCTCTGTGTTCTGCATAGTTGGTCTGGCATCGGCACTAATGATCTCTTCACTAGAATCAATAACATCCACACTACATCCTGATAAACCCACAACAAGGGCCATCAGATAAATTACTTTTTTCATAATTGGTTAGTATTTAAAAAATTAGGAACCTGAAGGTACAGATATAGGGGAAATCCTGTATTTTTTGTCAGAACTTTTCGATATAATATTCAAAAATATCGCTGAAGGGTGTAGTTGGCTGTGTTTAAGCGAATTACTAACTGATGTAATTCCAGATAGTCTTATTCTTCACCAGTCTCGCGTAGGCATTTTTAATGCTTCGATTTTGTTCCAGCTCAAGGTTGGGGTCCTTTTTTAATAACTGGGAAGCATAATGCCGGGCAGTAGAAAGGATGCTGTTATCCTTTACAATATCAGCGATTTTAAGGTTCAGCACCCCGCTTTGCTGAGTTCCCATCAGATCTCCGGGCCCTCTTAATTTCAGGTCTACTTCGGCGATCTCAAAGCCATCATTGGTAGCGGTCATTGTTTCAAGCCTGGTTTTGCTGTCGGTTGAAAGTTTATGGCCCGTCATCAGGATGCAATAGCTTTGCTCGGCGCCACGGCCAACCCGTCCTCGTAACTGGTGTAACTGGGATAAGCCAAAACGTTCAGCACTTTCAATGATCATCACACTGGCATTGGGCACATTCACTCCCACTTCTATTACGGTGGTGGCAACCATGATCTGGGTTTCCTTTTTCAGGAATTGGTCCATCTCATAATCCTTATCGGCCGGTTTCATTTGCCCGTGAACGATGGAGATCTGGAACTCCGGAAACTCTCTCGCTATGCTTTCATAACCATCCATCAGATCCTTATAATCCATTTTCTCAGATTCCTGGATTAGCGGATAAACCACATAGACCTGCCGGCCTTTTTCGATCTCATCCCTGATGAATCTGAATACCTTGAGCCGGTTACTGTCAAAACGGTGAACCGTTTTAATAGGTTTTCGTCCCGGAGGCAGTTCATCGATTACCGAAATGTCCAGGTCTCCATAAAGACTCATCGCCAGCGTCCGCGGGATTGGAGTCGCCGTCATGACCAGTACGTGTGGAGGAATCTGGTTCTTTTTCCAGAGTTTGGCGCGTTGTGCCACGCCAAACCTGTGTTGTTCGTCGATGATCGCCAGTCCCAGGTTTTTAAACTGAACCTTGTCTTCCAGCAGGGCATGAGTACCTATTAAAATATCGATCCCGCCGCTTTCCAGTTTTTCGTGGATTTCCCTTCTTTCCGAAGTTTTGGTGGAGCCGGTTAAGAGCCTGATCTCGATGTCAAGATCTGCGCAAAGTTCTGCCAGGCCATTGTAATGCTGAATGGAAAGGATTTCGGTAGGCGCCATCAAACAGGCCTGGAACCCATTATCCAGGGCGATCAGCATAGACATGAGTCCTACAATGGTTTTTCCTGAACCAACATCTCCCTGTAACAGCCGGTTCATATGAGCGCCGGTTCCCATATCGCTTCGAATTTCCTTAATTACCCGTTTCTGGGCATTGGTAAGTTCAAAAGGCAAATGATTTTCATAAAAACTGCTGAAATGAGCGCCGATTTGCTCAAAATTGAAGCCTTTGATCTTTTGCTTATGCAGCATATTCTTTCGAAGCAATTGCAACTGGATAAAAAACAGCTCTTCAAATTTCAGCCGGAACTGTGCCTTCGCAAGCAATTCCTGGCTTTTCGGAAAATGTATATTGAAAAGCGCTTCTGATTTGGAGATAAGTTTCAGTTCCTGAATCAATTCAGAATTAAGGCTTTCTGAAAATTTGAGCCCGGTTTGCTGCAAAACCTCCTGCATCAGTTTCATGATCACCCGGTTGGTGATCCCTTTTTTCAGAAGCATTTCGGTAGAAGGGTAAACCGGCTGCATGGCCGTACGGAGGTTTCTTTTATAATCGGCGACCAGCTCCATTTCCGGATGCGGCATGCTAAAAACACCATTAAACCAGTTCGTTTTTCCGAAGATCACATAAGGAGTGTTCAGTTTAAGGTTTTCACGGATCCATTTCTGGCCTCTGAACCATACCAGCTCCATTCTTCCGGTATCGTCCACAAAATCGGCGACCAGCCTTTTCCCCCTTTTCTGCTCGACCATTTTCATATGAACGATCTTCCCAACTATCTGCACTTCAGAATTGTTGCGCTGAAGCTGTGAGATCTTGTAAAACCCGGTTTTATCGATATAACGATTAGGAAAAAAATTGATCAGATCCCGGTAAGTTTCAATGCCGAGTTCCTTTTTCAGAAGGTCGGCCCGGTTTGGTCCAACGCCTTTCAGGTATTCGATGGGGGTCTGGAGCAGATTCTGGATCATGAAAACGAAGATATTAAATCGATCGGATTTTTGAATATTCCGCTTTCAGATTCGGTCAATAAAGAGGAAATTTTATGTAATGAAGCCTCTATTTTGTAATTTGCAGAAGATATTCTTCAGGACTACATGCAAAAACTCATAACTTTTCTGTTCCTTTTAATTTTCGCGATCTCCCCGGCACAGAAAAATTCTTCACAGATCAATTCGATCGATTTCCAACGGGTACAGGCTCATTTGAGAATTAAGCCGGAACAAAAGATCATCACCGGGACCATGAATTACGAATTCGATGTTTTACAACCGGTAGATACCCTTTTTATTGATGGGCGTAAAATGGATTTTTCAGAGGTTTCTGTCAACGGAAATCCAGTTGAATTTTTTAAAAAGGATGACGGGATCTATATTTTACATGATTTCAGAATAGCTAAAGCCGAAAAGCTAGAATTGAGTTATTCGGCAAAACCAGAATCGGGCATGTATTTCATTAACTGGGAATATCCTGACCTGGACTCAAATGAAAAACAGGTATGGACGCAGGGACAGGGGAAATACACCTCCTCCTGGATGCCGAGTTTCGATGATCTTCGGGAAAAAGCCGAGTTCGACCTGCAAGTCGATTTTCCACCAGGTTTCGAAGTGATCGCGAACGGCGTCCTTCAAAAATCTCAAAAAATTGGAGATTCGCTGGTACGCTGGCAGTTTGATATGGAAAAACCCATGAGCAGCTATTTACTGGCTCTTGCAGCAGGCAAATTTCAGAAAAATGAGCTTAAGTCCTCAACTGGAGATGAAATTCAGCTTTATTTTAAACCTGAAGATTCAGCCAAAGTTGAACCAACCTATCGCCACAGCGTTCAAATTTTCGATTTTCTCGAAAAGGAAACCGGGATACCTTATCCCTGGCAGAATTATAAACAGATCCCGGTGCAGGATTTCCTTTACGCCGGAATGGAAAATACCGGGACGACCATATTTTCAAATAATCTAATGACCGATTTCATGGGTTATAAAGACCGGAATTATGTGAATGTGAATGCTCACGAACTGGCACACCAGTGGTTCGGAAACCTGGTAACCGCTGAAAACGGGAACCATCACTGGCTTCATGAGGGGTTTGCAACCTATTTCGCTTTGCTCGCCGAAAGAGAGATCTTCGGGGAAGATTATTTCTATTTCAGATTATATGAGACTGCAGAGCAGTTAAAGGATCTTAGTGACCGCGGTAAGGGGGAATCCCTTTTGAAAGCAAATGCCAGTTCACTTACTTACTACCAGAAAGGAGCCTGGGCGTTGCATATTTTGAAGGAAAAGATCGGGCAGGAAGCCTTTAGAAAGGGGATCAAAAATTACCTGGAAAAGTATAGTTTTCAAAATGTGACTACCGATAATTTTATTTCAGAAATGGAAATGGCCTCCGGAATGGACCTGTCGCTTTTTGTAAAGGACTGGCTGGAGCAATCTGCATTTAAGGCCGAAGAAGCCCTGGATTCCCTGAAAAAGTCGGAATTCATGACAGATTATTTGGAGCTGGCTGCACTGAGGGAAATTCCCCTCGACCAGAAATACGACCTATTGAAGTCGGCACTCAGTTTTCCGGTTAATGATTATATGGGTCAGGAAGCGGTGAATCAGTTAGCTGGAAACCAAAGTGCACAGGCGCTGGAACTCTATAAGCTGGCCTTTGATACCGAAAACATTTTTGTAAGACAGGCCATTGCCATCAGTATGCGGGAAATTCCACAGAAATTAAAAAGGAATTATGAAACTTTGCTGAATGATGAATCTTACTTAACTCAGGAAGCGGCCTTGTTTACACTGTGGAATCAATTTCCGGAAGACCGTTCAAAATATCTCGAGCAAACCAAAGGGCGTATCGGTTTCTTTGAAAAGAACATCCGAATGTTATGGTTAACTTTAAGTCTGGTCACTCCCGATTTCGAGCCTGATCTAACTCCACAATATTATAATGAACTGGCCGGTTACACCCAGCCCTGGAATCCGTTTCAGATCAGGGAAAATGCTTTCGGTTATCAGTACCAGATCGCAGCATTGAACGAAAACAGTTTGCAGAGCCTGGTATTGGGAACTCAGCATCATACCTATAGTTTCAGGAACTATTGCAGGCAATTGGTAAAGAAGCTGCTTTCCGAAGAAAGTTTCCGGCAGGAACTTCAATCACTTTTACAAACTATGAACGAGGAAGATACCCGTTATCTGCGTTCACAAATTTCAGGATAACATGCGCGCACTGGTTATTTCGGGAGGAGGAAGTAAAGGCGCCTTTGCAGGCGGTGTAGCGCAGTATCTCATCGAAGAGCTTGGCAGGGATTACGATCTTTACATTGGCACTTCAACCGGAAGTTTGCTAATGCCTCATATGGCCCTTGGAAAAGCTGAAAAGGTGCGCAAGGTTTTTACCTCGGTAAACCAGGGGAGTATTTTTAGCTTACGCCCGTTTTTTATCAAGCGGCAGCATGGTCATGAAACCATTAGCATCAATCACTTCAATGTATTACGCAATTTTTTGAGAGGACACAAAACCTTTGGAGATAGCATGAATCTTAAAAAATTGCTGGAAAAGACCTTTACCCGGGATGAGTTCGAAAAACTGAAGGCAGGTCCCAAGGAATTGATCGTGACCGTTTCGAATATTTCACTGAATGAAGTGGAATATAAATCGATCAACGACTACGATTATAAAGATTTTATCGAATGGATCTGGATTTCCTGTAATTATACCCCGTTTATGAGCCTGGTGAAGAAGAACGGCTGTGAGTATGCCGATGGAGGCCTTGGTTCCATGGTGCCTATTGAAGAGGCCATTAACCGGGGCGCGACCGAGGTCGACGCTATCGTTTTACAAACAGAAGTAACCTATTTTAACAGGATGCCATCAAAGAATGTATTTTCACTCATCACGAATCTGTTTTCTTTTATGTTGAACCGGATAGAGAATCAGAATATCAAGATCGGGAAATTCGCCGCAGCAAACCACGACGCTATTTTAAATTTCTATTATACACCCAGTGTATTAACGACCAATTCCCTTATTTTTAATGAAGAGAAAATGACCGAATGGTGGGAGTCTGGGTTTGAATTTGCCAAATATCGAAACGAAGAACTTAACGAAATCTAAACCTTAATGCGAGCATTGGTAATATCTGGAGGAGGGAGTAAAGGAGCTTTCGCCGGTGGCGTGGCCCAATACCTTATCCAGGAGAAGAAAAAGAATTACGACCTGTTCCTCGGAACTTCCACTGGGAGCCTCTTGATCCCGCATCTCGCTGCAGGGAAGATACAGAAGGTATATGATATTTATACCAACGTAACCCAGCGAAAGATCTTCAGTGTGAATCCTTTTGTGGTCAAGAAAAAGGATGGAAGGGAATATGTAACCATCAACTATTTTAATACAGTCTGGCAGTTCATCAGGTCACGGCGCACCTTTGGAGAAAGCAAGGCGCTAAAGCGGAATATCAGGAAAAGCTTTTCCCGGCAGGATTTCTATGAACTTAAGAACAAAGTCAAAGATGTGGTAGTGACCGTTTCCAATTTATCCAAGAACCGGGTAGAATATAAATCGATACACGATTTTGAATACGACGATTTTTGCGACTGGATCTGGATAAGCTGTAATTATATTCCGTTTATGAGCCTGGCGCAGAAGGATGGCTGTGAATATGCCGATGGAGGACTGGGTTGCGTGGTTCCTATTCGGGAAGCCATTAAGCGAGGTGCGACCGAGGTGGACGCCATCATCCTGGAAGCCGAAAATATGGAGTACAATAAGATACTTGGAAAAAATCCTTTTTCCTTAATGGTAAACCTTTTCGGGTTCCTGCTGGACCAGGTAGAATATCACGATATTGTTGAAGGCAAACTGGCTGCCATGAACAAGAAGGTAAAGCTGAATATCTATTATACTCCAACCAAACTCACAGAAAACTCACTTGTTTTCAATAAAAAAGCCATGACCCAGTGGTGGCAGGAAGGTTATGAATATGCCGAAAAGAAAGAACAGGAAAGAAAAGCCGAAAGATCCTGGTTTAGGTTAGGCTTCTAACTTCTTTTTTAATGAAAGAAAGCGCCGCGCCTGAAGGTGGTTCTTTATCCATCAGGTTTTTTAAGACCGTTTCCCTGTACTGATCGGTATTGCTAAGGTCTTTTTTGGCCGCTGCGTTTCTCAGCAAATTAATGGTAGCGTTTTTGGCTGTTTTTATATAATCCCAGCAATCTGAACTAACATAGATTTGTTGTGCAAGGTTATGCTCAAACTCCTGTTCGATCGTCGCGATCAGTAAATTGGCGTATGAAACCGGGTCTTCCGAAGTCGGTTTTACCCTGAACAGTAGATTTCCCGGTGAAATCCTTTCAGAAAATAAGGCAAGCCTTTCATAGGCCTGAAGTCTAATAGGAAGCGAAGTTTTCTGGTTTTCCCGCATCAAGTGAAATCTCCTTCGGCTTTCTTCACTTTTAAAATAGGAGTTGAAAAAATAAAAGCTTATCAGGCCGACTATGATTGTCGGAAGGATGGCATAAATGAGGTCCAGGATTTCTGATTCGTTCATGAAGGATCTGTTTTCAGGTTTTCAAAGTTAAATGAATTAGTTTATTCCGCAAGAATTGGTGAGCCTGCGCATTTAGAATTTCACCAGCCGGTAATCTTCATTCTGAAGTTGTACCAGGGCTGTCATGGCCGATAATGCGAATTTTACATATTCACTTACTTTTTCTTTTGTTACCTGGTGATGAGCGGCACTTTGTCCGCATAAGATAATCTGTACACCTTTCCCGGCAAGTGCTTCAATTAACGGGAGGTTGGGATTGGACTTGCTTTCAGGATATTTTTCTGTGTAAAATTCATTCCTAAGTACATCAAAAACCGAATTGCCGTGCAAAACCAGGGCTACTTCCAGGTTTTCAGGATCTGCGCCGGCCTTTTCATGCATGTTCAGGAAACGAGCTGCAGTTTCTATTAATTTATTGGTTTGAGTCGGATCAAAACTTCGGTCTACATCCAGCACCATTTTCAGTTTAGAGTCGGTATCGGTTTTAAAACCAGGCTTGGGAACCGTAAAGGTTTTTCCGTATTCCGGGATTACATTCCCAGGACCGTACTCCTGCGAACAGGCGATACCTGCAATAAGCAGGGTACAAAGCAGATAGAGGTTTCTCATATTTTGCAGTAAAAATTTGGAAAGGGCTAAAGATATCAAAATATGGAAAAGCCGAATCCCTTAAGCGGAACCTGTTCAAAAAAACGGCCGACTTAGGGTTTATTTTTTTGAGCATTTTGGTTACCTTTCAGCGTTTTAAAAACGGAGAAGATTTGGAAGCTTATTTAGCGGAATTGAATGATGCACAGAGGGCTCCGGTGCTACAGAAAGACGGGCCCATGATCGTAATTGCCGGTGCCGGTTCCGGAAAAACCAGGGTGCTTACCTACAGGATCGCTTACCTGATGAACCAGGGAGTGGATGCCTTTAATATTCTGTCACTCACCTTTACCAATAAGGCTGCCCGGGAAATGAAGCAGCGAATTGCGAAAATTGTAGGAAATTCTGAGGCGAAAAATCTCTGGATGGGAACTTTTCACTCGGTTTTTGCCAAAATATTGAGATTCGAGGCTGATAAGCTTGGGTATCCTTCCAATTTTACCATTTACGACACCCAGGATTCTCACAGTGTGATCCGGGCGATCATTAAGGATATGAGGCTGGATAAGGATGTGTATAAATATAAACAGGTTTATAACCGGATCTCTTCCTACAAGAACAGCCTGATCACTGTTAAGGCTTACTTTCAGAATCCGGAATTGATGGAGGCTGATGCCATGTCTAAAAAACCGCGGCTGGGCGATATATATAAGGAATACGTGGAGCGTTGTTTCAAGGCCGGGGCGATGGACTTTGATGACCTGCTCCTGAAAACTAACGAACTGCTGAACCGCTTCCCGGATGTGTTGCATAAATACCAGAGCCGATTCAAATACATCCTGGTAGATGAGTATCAGGACACCAACCATTCACAATACCTGATTGTTCGTGCCCTGTCTGATAAATTTCAGAACATTTGCGTGGTAGGTGATGATGCCCAGAGTATCTATGCCTTCCGTGGAGCGAATATCAATAACATCCTGAACTTCCAGAAAGATTATGAGGATGTGCAGATGTACAGGCTGGAACAAAATTATCGTTCTACCAAAAATATAGTGAACGCCGCCAACTCGATCATCGATAAGAACAAGACCAAGCTGGAGAAAGTGGTTTGGACCGCGAACGATGATGGGCCTAAGATCATTGTAAATCGCTTGCTGAATGACGGGGAAGAGGGGCGCTACGTCGCAAGTTCTATTTTCGAGAACAAGATGCAGAATCAGCTGAATAACGGTGATTTTGCTATTCTCTACCGAACCAATGCCCAGAGTAGGGCAATGGAAGATGCCCTGCGCAAAAAGGACATTCCTTACCGTATCTATGGTGGACTTTCCTTTTACCAGAGAAAAGAGATCAAGGATGTTTTGGCATATCTAAGACTGGTTTTAAATCCGAAGGATGAGGAAGCTTTGAAGCGGGTGATCAATTACCCATCGAGGGGAATTGGCCAGACAACTATGGACAGGCTTGCGGTTGCAGCCAACCAGCGAGGTGTTTCCATTTTTGAAATCATAGAAAGCATGGGGCAGATCGATTTAAAGATCAATCGCGGTACCCAAACCAAGCTTGAGAATTTCGTGAATATGATCAAGAGTTTTGCGATCATGAACGAAACGGCTGATGCCTTTCAACTTGCCGAAACGGTCACCAGAAAGACCGGGCTGGTTCAGGAACTGAAAAAAGATGGAACTCCTGAAGGGATCGCCAGAATCGAGAATATCGAGGAATTACTGAACGGGATCAGGGATTTTGTGGAAGGTCAGAAGGAACTGGCTGATGCTACCGGCTCACTTTCAGAATTCCTGGAAGACGTAGCCCTCGCCACCGACCTGGATAAGGATACCGGGGATGATGACCGCGTGGCCCTGATGACCATTCACCTGGCGAAAGGACTTGAATTCCCTTACGTTTATATCGTAGGAATGGAAGAAGATCTTTTCCCTTCAGCCATGAGTATGAATACCCGGAGTGAACTGGAGGAAGAGAGACGATTATTTTATGTCGCACTGACTCGTGCTGAAAAACAGGCATATCTCACCTATACTTTGTCAAGGTATCGTTGGGGAAAACTGGTGGATGCTGAACCCAGCCGTTTTATAGAGGAGATAGATGATCAGTACCTCGATATGATGGTACCTCAGGATGATTATAAATACAAACCGCTTATCGATACCGATATATTTGGCGATGATGTTGATAAGAGTAAATTGAGGCGCACCAAGCCTAAGAATGGAACATCGCCGCCTTCTCATAAACCTTCGGAAGAACAGCTTAGGAAACTTCGAAAATTGAAACCTGCGGGGCCGGAACCAGAAAGAGCACAGAATAATATAGAATTAAGTGCCGGGAACGAGGTGGAACATATGAGATTTGGTAAAGGTAAGGTTTTAAAGATCGAAGGAGTTGGGCAGGATAAAAAAGCAGAGATCGACTTCGATGAAGGAGGGATCAAAAAATTGCTGCTCAGGTTCGCCAAATTAAAGGTGCTTACCTAACTAATTGCAGTTAAACTTCTGTTATATAAAGCCGCGAAAAGCGGCTTTCTTTTTACCTTGAAAGGAAAAAATGATACGAGAAGGAAGCAAAGTTAAATGGAACTGGGGTGATGGTACGGCCTCGGGAAAGGTGATAGAAACCTATTCAGAAAAAGTGACCAAGACAATCGATGGAAGTGAGATCACCCGGGAAGGAGAAGAAGGGAATAAGGCTCTTTATATCGAGCAGGAAGATGGGAGCAAGGTATTGAAGTCTGAGAGCGAGGTGAAAAAAGTAGATTGATAAAAAAGTTCCAAAAGTCAAGCACGAGATCTTTTTTTATAATTTTTTAAAACCAACCCATTATGGCAGCTGAACTATTAAGAATTTATGACGAAAATCCCGCTCCAAAACATATTAATAAAGTAGTCGAAGTCCTTAGAGAAGGAGGACTCATTATCTATCCTACCGATACCATCTATGGCCTGGGTTGCGATATTACCAATGTCGCAGCTCTTGAAAAGATCGCTCAATTGAAGAATGTAAAACTGGAAAAAGCCAACTTTTCTTTTGTGTGCGAGGATCTTAGCAATCTTTCAGATTATGTAAAGCAGATCGATACTGCGACCTTCAAGATCCTTAAACGTTGTTTGCCCGGCCCTTACACCTTTATTCTTCCCGGGGGAAATAATCTTCCTAATGTATTCAAAAAGAAAAAGACTGTGGGAATCAGGGTTCCCGATAATAATATTTGCAGGGCAATCGTAAAAGGACTGGGTAATCCTATAGTTTCCACTTCGATTCGCGATGAAGATGAGGTGCTTGAATACAGCACCGATCCTGAATTGATCCGTGAAAAATGGTATAATCAGGTAGACCTGGTAATCGACGGAGGTTATGGAGATAATATCCCTTCAACGGTGATAGATCTAACCACTCCAGAACCGGAAATCATTCGTGAAGGAAAGGGAAGTATTGATATTCTTTAAAAATAGTTGGAATCCCATGTATAACAATAAAAAAAAGCCCTCGCATCGCGAGGGCTTTTTAATGGATTATAAGTTATTCTTACTCCTGGTTAGAAGTAGCTTTTTCCATACCTTCTTCGATCATGCTGTAGAACTGGTCAAGTTTTGGAAGTACCACGATACGGGTTCTTCTGTTCTTAGCTCTTCCTTCAGCAGTTTCGTTGGTAGCAACTGGTACGTAGTAACTTCTACCTGCAGCAGTCATTCTCGCTGGCTCAACACCAAAATCTTCCTGAAGAACTCTTACAACAGAAGTTGCACGCTTCACAGATAGATCCCAGTTATCTTCGAACATGTTAGTTTTGATTGGCTTGTCATCAGTATGACCTTCCACCATAAACTCGATGTTTGGCTTGTTCTTAACTACGGTAGCAACTTTTCCAAGTACTTCTTTCGCACGTGGAGTGATGTTGTAACGTCCGCTGTCAAATAAAAGTTTATCTGAAATAGATACGTAAACCACACCTTTCTCAACGTTGATCTCGATATCTTCGTCGCTCATATTACCAAGAGCTCCTTTTAAGCTAGTTACAAGTGCCAGAGTTACAGAGTCTTTCTTGTTGATCGCATCTTGCATTGAACGGATAGCAAGATCTTTTTCTTTGATGCTTTCTAGTGAACGCTCAAGGTTTTCAGCTTCTTTTTTCGAAAGTGTCG
Source organism: Christiangramia bathymodioli (assembly GCA_009735695.1). Lineage (GTDB taxonomy): Bacteria > Bacteroidota > Bacteroidia > Flavobacteriales > Flavobacteriaceae > Christiangramia > Christiangramia bathymodioli. The sequence goes on along the minus strand of SRSL01000003.1, from coordinate 521,339 downwards.
CAAGATCCCCAACGTTGTTCAATAAAGCAGCGTTAGTGTTGTTCAATCTTGTGATCTCAGAATTCATTCTCTCCTTTTCATCAAGGCAGGAATTCAACTTTACGGTAGCTGTATTTAATTGATCCTGAGTTTCTCTTTGCTTTGCTTCCAGCTCATTGTATTTTTTCTGTGAAACACATGAAGAAAGCAAAATGGCAGCCGTTGCCGACAAAAGCATGATTTTTTTCATAACTCGTTTCTTATAAATTTTAAATTGTTAGATGGGCCAAAAATATCAAAAAAATAATAAGACAGAAAGGTATTTTAACAAATCATTCTGTATTTATTTTTTCAGTTCACTGAATTTATTTTTATGCTGAATAAAATGGGCATAAACTATTGAATTAATGAGGTGATAATCCCTGTAAAATCGAGAGTTTTTTCTCTTTTTCCGAATTCGGAAGAAGTTGCGATAAAAGCTTCCATGAGCCCTGAGAATGGAGAAGAAATGATTCCATTTTCCCTCGGCCAGGAATTTGAACCCCGCTATACCATCTAAGAGCATTCGGAACAAGAGGATGAAGTAAACTTTTGGGCTCTCAATATTCTTTAAAAGCAGGTAAAGGCTGTTTCTGAAGTTGAGATAGGTTTTCATGGGGTTCATATTTGCAAGGGTGGCACCCCCAACATGAAAAATGCGAGATCTACCGGTATACTTTATCCGGTAGCCCATATTCTGAAGCCTCCAGCACAGGTCGATCTCTTCCTGGTGAGCAAAGAAATCCTCGTCCAGTCCGCCAGCTTCTTCGAATGCGTTACGTCTGATGGCAAGGCAGGCCCCACTTGCCCAGAAAATATAAGCATCTTCGTTATACTGCCAGTGATCCTCTTCCAGTTCCTGGAAAATTCTACCTCTGCAGAACGGATATCCATAGGCGTCGATAAAACCTCCTGCCGCACCGGCGTATTCAAAATGATCTTTTTTCTTGAAGTCCAGGATCTTGGGCTGAACTACTGCTGTATCGGGTTCTTCCCTGAATATTTGAAGAACAGGCTTCAGCCATCCTTCGGTTACCTCTACGTCTGAATTCAACAACACAATTATATCTTCATTTAAATTCTGAAGTGCCTGGTTGTATCCTCCGGCATAACCCGCATTGGTTGGATTCTGAATGAGCCTGACGTTTGGGAATTCGGTTTTTAAATAGTCCACCGAATCATCGGTAGAGGCATTATCTGCCACATAGACGGTCGCTTCTTCAGAATATTTAATGACGGAAGGTAAAAATTGCTTCAGCAATTCCTTTCCGTTCCAGTTGAGTATGACGACCGCTGTTTTCATTTTCGGGTATATTCGGGGAGTTCTCTTAAAAAAATATAGGTTTCCTTATCGTAATCCATTCTGCAGAAAAAATGCTGTATACCATTGGTTACCATAAGCAAATCGGCATTCAGGCTCATATTATAGCGCGCGATCTGGTCGAAAGTGTCCTGGGTGATCTTAACCGAAGGCGCCTTGCATTCCACTATGATCCTGATGTCACCTTCAGGTTCAAAAACCACGATATCATATCTCTTGGTAAGCCCGGCAAGCTTCAGTTGTTTTTCCACATTGATAAGACTGGAAGGATATTTCTTTTCTTCCCGCAGGAATTTCACGCAGTGCTGCCTTACCCATTCTTCAGGAGTGAGAATGATAAATTTTTTCCTTAGTTCGTCAAAAACAGCTATTTTATTTTGACTATTTTTGAACCGAAACGAATACGAAGGAAAATTCAGTTTTTGCATGGGTCAAAAATAATAAAGTTTATTACAGGCGTGCAACGAATGTTTTTCAGAATATAAAAGCCATATAGATCCAAATATGGACGAAGCCAGAAAGATTGTTAGTGAAATTCAGAAAGGAGATATAAAGCCTATATATTTCCTGATGGGGGAAGAGCCTTATTACATAGACAGAATTTCAGATTATATTGCCGAAAATATCCTGAGCGAGGAGGAGAGAGGTTTTAACCAGATGCTTATCTACGGAAGGGATACCACCATAGATGACATCGTAAGCAACGCCAAGCGATATCCCATGATGGCCGAAAGGCAGGTGGTGATCGTAAAAGAGGCCCAGGACCTTTCCCGTACCATCGAAAATCTCACAGCTTACGCTGAAAATCCGCAACCCACAACCGTACTCGTGCTCTGCTATAAGTATAAAAAACTGGATAAGCGGAAGAAACTAATAAAGGCCATTACCAAAACAGGGCTTGTATTTGAAAGTAAACGCCTGTATGAAAACCAGGTAGGGGACTGGATCATGAAGAATATGAAGTCACGGGGATACAGTATTTCGCCTAAGGCGGCCCAGATGCTGGTAGAATTCCTGGGAACCGATCTAGGAAAGATCGACAATGAATTGAACAAATTACAATTGATCTGTCCTAAAGGCACAAATATAGACCCCGAAACAATCGAGCAGAATATCGGCATCAGCAAGGACTTCAATAATTTCGAGCTGCGAAATGCCATAGGGGAGCGGGATACCGTAAAAGCTCATCGAATCGCCAATTATTTTGCGCAAAATCCCAAGGATAATCCGTTGGTGATGACCACCTCGTTATTGTTCTCTTATTTTTCTCAAATTCTGCAGTATCATGGTTTGCCTGATAAATCGAAAGGCAGTGTTGCCAAACAGCTAAAAATAAGTCCTTATTTTGTGAAGGATTATGCTGTAGCGGCCAGGAATTATCCCATGAAAAAAGTGAGCCGGGCCATCAGTCTTATTCATGAAACCGATGTAAAGGGTAAGGGAGTAGGTGCAGGAAATGTTCCTGATGGCGATCTGCTAAAAGAATTATTGGTAAAAATAATGAATTAGGAATGAGCACGATTTCCTCCTGGATAGGGGCCGCAAGATTAAGAACACTTCCTTTATCAATTTCAGGGATCCTGGTGGGCAGTGGTATTGCCTGGAAAGAAGGGTTTTTTGATATTGCCATTTTCAGCCTCGCCCTTGGAACGACTTTAGGCCTGCAGATCTTATCCAATTTTGCCAACGATTATGGCGATGGTGTAAAAGGAACCGATAATGAGGAACGCATTGGGCCATCCCGGGCTATCCAAAGTGGTCTTATCACCCAGAAAGATATGCTCGCCGCCATCACCTTGACAGCGGTAACCACTCTTTTGTTGGCAGTACTGCTAATTTATGCTTCCTTTGGCGAAGATAATTTGCTGGAAGCGCTCCTGTACTTCGTTCTTGGGATCGCGGCCATTATAGCCGCCATGAAATATACCATGGGCGATTCGGCTTATGGATACAGGGGATTCGGAGATATTTTCGTATTCATTTTCTTCGGACTCGTTGCTGTTTATGGTTCTTTTTACCTGTACAGTCATGAGCACGACCTGGTGGTTTTTTTTCCTGCTGTTTCAGTAGGTTTGCTAAGCGTGGCGGTATTGAACCTGAACAATCTTCGCGACCGCATTTCTGATAAAAAATCTGGAAAAATAACCATGGTGGTAAAAATGGGGGAGAGCCGGGCGAAGGATTATCATTATACCCTTATTCTCGGTGCTCTGTTCTGTCTGGTGGTTTATTCGGTAATCATTTCAGAAGATCTGAACGATTTTCTCTACCTACTGGCATTTATTCCATTGATCTTTCATTTACAGCGAGTAGTTAATAACAGGGATCCCAAACAGCTGGACCCTGAATTAAAGGTCGTCGCTCTTTCCACCTTCGCAATTGCCATTCTTTTTACCGTAGGCCTTCTTTGGTAAAATCATCAGATTAACAAAATTATATGGCTTTTGCCTGAATGATTTTTATTCTTATTTCTATTTTTATAGAGAACCGAAAAATTAAGATGATGAAAATTACTTTTTATGGCCAGAACAGCCTGGCGATCAAGATAGGCGATATCGATATTATTGTAGATCCGTTTATTACTGGCAACGACCTGAGCAAGGATAAGGTTGATATTATGGACCTGAAAGCCGATTATATTCTGCTTACCCATGCTCACCAGGACCATGTCCTCGATGCCGAAGCGATCGCAAAGAATACAGGTGCGGTGATCGTAAGTAACTTCGAGATCGCGAATCATTATGAAGAAAATGGAATCGAAGTGCACCCGATGAATCACGGAGGAAGCTGGGATTTTGAATTCGGAAACCTAAAATACGTAAATGCCATTCATACCAGTTCGTTTCCAGACGGTAGTTATGGTGGGCAGCCGGGAGGTTTTGTGATCGAAGGCGAGCATAAGAATCTATATATCGCGGGCGATACCGCACTTACCATGGATATGAAGCTCATCCCGATGCAAACCAAACTGGATCTTGCCGTGCTGCCTATTGGTGATAATTTTACAATGGGAGTGGATGATGCGATCATTGCCAGCGATTTTATAGAATGTGATAAGATCCTGGGCTGCCATTATGATACCTTTGGATATATCGAGATCGATCACGAAGAGGCTAAACGCAAATTTTACGAAAAAGGCAAGGATCTGATGTTGCTGGAAATTGGAGAATCAATAGAATTATAATAAATGATCATTGGATTTTTAGATGCACAGATTTAAGGATTTAGAAATCTGGAAATATAGCAGAGAATTTTGTAAAGAAATTTATGAAGTTACTCAGGCCTTTCCCGAAACTGAAAAATTTGGATTGGTAATGCAATTAAGACGCGGTTGCGTTTCGATTCCTTCAAATATAGCTGAAGGAGCATCAAGAAAATCCAACAAAGATTTTGATAGATTTCTTGAAATCGCATTGGGTTCTTGTTTTGAGGTAGAAACTCAATTATTAATTTCGAATGATTTAGACGTCATTGATGACTTTGACCTCAAAAAACTACAGTCTAAAATATCATCAATCATTAAGATGATTTCCAAATTCAGAAGTAATATTACCCAATCTGGAAATTGTAATAATCCAATAATCTAATATTCCAGAAATCGTTTCAGATGACAGCGAGTTACAAAAAATATATTCTCAATTTCAAACGCCCCAGCGGAACTTCCCGGGGCGTTCTTACTGAAAAGGAAACCTGGTTTCTGAAGATATCTGAGGGAACTAAATATGGGATCGGGGAATGCGGAATTCTTCGCAGCCTGAGTTATGATGACCGGCCCGATTATGAGCAAAAACTGAAATGGGTTTGTGAAAATATAAGTTTGGGAAAGGATAGGCTTTGGGAAGAGCTGAAAGAATTTCCAAGCATTCAGTTTGGAGTGGAAATGGCCTTTAAAAGCCTCGCTTCAGACGACCCATGTCTTCTATTTCCTTCTGAATTCACCTCTGGGAATGATTCTATTCCCATCAACGGACTGGTTTGGATGGGGGAGAAAGATTTTATGAAAAAGCAGATCTCTGAGAAGATCGAAGCTGGTTTTAACTGCATCAAACTTAAGATAGGAGCGATAGACTTTGAAGCTGAGTTAGCCTTGCTTCGATCGATTCGTGAGAATTTTTCGGCGCGGGAGATCGAGTTAAGGGTAGACGCGAATGGCGCATTCGAGCCTGAGGAAGCACTTCAGAAATTGGAAAGACTTGCCATGCTTGGTATTCACAGTATCGAACAGCCTATTAGACAGGGGCAGATCGAGGCAATGGCACGTCTATGTACTAAAACTCCCTTGCCTATTGCCTTAGATGAAGAACTTATAGGTGTGGTGGATGTAACAGAAAAGGCTGAATTGATACAAACAATTAAACCGCAATATGCGATTTTTAAGCCCAGTTTGATCGGCGGGTTCAAAGGAACGACCGAATGGCTGGAACTTTGCCAGCAGAATGAAGTTGGCTGGTGGATAACCAGTGCGCTGGAAAGCAATATTGGTCTTAATGCCATTTCACAATGGACCTATACCCTGAACTCCAACATGCCTCAGGGCCTTGGAACAGGGAGTTTGTATACGAATAATATTGACAGTCCGCTGGAAGTGAAAAATGGAAGTATTCATTATAATCCCGGTAAGAACTGGGAATTTAAATTTTAGAACATATGTTTATAAGTCAGGTTTATAGATTCAAATATGATTTCTGGAGGTATATCATAGGTACGCTCGTGGTTATTGCAGGAATTATTTTAGGCCAGTTTCCATTTTTAATCGCGCTTTTCCTCGAGAAAGGAGCTGATACTCTTAGCATGAGCGAGTCTGAAATGATGACCGCCCTGGATTCGAACTATTTCCTGTTCTATATGCTGTTGCCATTTGCCGTGGGGCTGGCTGTTCTGCTATTTCTAGTGCCAAGGCTACATGCGCAATCCATTAGAGCGCTTACCACGGCCAGGAAGAAAATTGACTGGAGCCGGTTCTGGTTCGCTTTCGGACTACTGGCTGTATTTATTATTCTTACAACTGTTGGAGATTATTTGGCTAATCCCGAGGATTATCTTTATAATTTCAAACTGGTGCCCTTCCTCATTCTTTGTGTGGTGGCGGTTATCTTTGTTCCCCTTCAAACCAGTTTTGAGGAATACTTTTTCAGGGCTTATCTTATGCAGGGCTTCGGAACCCTTGCAGGCAATCGTTGGGTCCCGCTTTTTGTCACCTCTCTTATTTTTGGTGGCCTCCATTTTCTCAATCCGGAAGTCACCAAGCTGGGTAACATAATCATGATTCATTATATAGGTACAGGTTTTTTCCTAGGGATCATGACATTAATGGATGAAGGCATCGAACTGGCCCTTGGTTTTCATGCTGCCAATAATCTTCTAACCGCACTCCTCGTAACTGCCGACTGGACCGCTTTTCAAACCCATTCGATTTTCAAGGATGTATCAGAGCCCTCCTTAGGTTGGGATGTGTTAATCCCTGTCCTGATCATCTATCCGTTATTCCTGTTCATCATGGCCAGAAAATACGGCTGGTCAAACTGGAAACATAAGATCTTCGGGAAGGTGGAAAAACCGCTGGCTGTTGAAACAACCGATTTCTATTAAATCCATTTTCGGAATAAAATCATCTTAGGTTAAAGGTTGTAGGAATAATCATATTTCCTAAAACTTTAACAAGATTGTGTATGATTTAATAGCAATTTGTTAACTTTAAGTTAGACGGGATTTTTCAATTTAGCTAAAGATGGCAGAAAAGTACAAAATACCTGAAACGCATCCGGAATTCAGGCTGAACAGATTGCATTTTACCAACAGTGAATTGAGGCAGGTTGCTTACAGTTTGATCAAGGAGGGAGAGCCCTATGAAGAACAAATTGGTAGCTTTTTGCTGGATTGGCTTAAACCAACTTCGTATATCGAGGTCTATACGTCCGGCTCAACGGGAAAACCGAAAAAGATTCGCCTTAAAAAAGAGCATATGGTTAATTCTGCCATGGCAACCTCGCGTTTTTTCGATTTGTCAGCCGGCACCACGGCATTGCTCTGCCTGCCGGTAGATTATATCGCCGGTAAAATGATGCTGGTAAGAGCCATGTTCTGCGGTTGGCATTTAGATACCGTACCGCCATCCTCCAATCCACTGGACCAGGTGTTCAAGGTCTATGATTTTTCTGCGATGACTCCTTTTCAGCTTGATAATTCTATCGCACGTTTGCACCTGGTTAAAAAATTGATCATTGGCGGTGGCACCGTTTCCCCGAGATTGGTAAAAATGATCGCAGATGTAGAATCTAAGATCTTCGAAACCTACGGGATGACCGAGACCTGTAGTCATGTAGCCGCCAAAAGGCTGAATCCGAAGAAGAAAAAGAAAAAAGGAGATCGCCCGTTTAAATTACTTCCGAATATTACCATAGCCCAGGATGATAGGGGGTGTCTCATCATTAAAGCACCTAATTTGCTCGACGAAGAGATTGTTACCAACGATGTGGTTGAAATTCTTACCTATAAAAAGTTCAGGTGGAAAGGTCGCTATGATAACGTGATCAATTCCGGAGGCATCAAATTATTTCCTGAAGAGATCGAACGTAAACTAAATAAAAAGCTAGATCATCGCTTTTTTGTCACTTCCATGCCAGACGATGCCCTGGGTGAACAACTGGTTTTATTTGTTGAAGATGACTTTTCTGAAGAAACTCTTGCTCAACTTCATCAAACCATTGAGAATATGGATTCATTGCATAAATACGAGAAGCCAAAGAAGATCTATCTTATCGAAAAGTTCGAGGAAACTCCCAATGGTAAAATTCACCGGGAGAATACATTGAAGAGTAAGGTTTCATAATTCGGCTATGAAAAACCTCATTCCGTTCATACTTCTAATTCTATATGCAATGGCTTGGACGATCTTTGATTTTCAGAAAGGAACCGATCTTGGTAACTGGCGAATTGTGGAAGACCAGGTAATGGGAGGCGTTTCTACCGGTAAATTCTACCTTAATGTGGAAGGTCATGCTGTTTTTAAAGGTACCGTGTCCCTGGAAAATAACGGAGGTTTTGTTTCAGTAGATTACGATATGCCGAAAACCGAAATTGGCAATCATGAATTTATAGCGGTACGATTAAAAGGTGATGGCAAGAATTACCAGTTAAGGGTAAAAAATGATGACCAGGTCTATTATTCCTATAATTATGAATTCGGAACCTCTGGGGATTGGGAAGAGGTGAATATTCCCCTGGAAAAAATGTCTCCAACCTATCGCGGGCGAAGTTTAAATAAGCCCGATTTTGATCATTCTCACCTGGATCAATTAACTTTCCTGATCGGAAACAATAAAAATGAGGATTTTCAACTCCTCATCGATAAGATAGAATTGAAATAAATTTCTCATCTTAGTTCACCCAGTAATCAGTCAAACCATTTTATGAAAAGAATACTAGTCGCACTCCTGATACTCATTTCAGGGATCGCTGAGGCACAGGTGCTTGCCGAAAGAGAACGGTCGAAACTCGTAGATGAAATCCTCGCCGAAAGGTTCAACAATGTACTTCCTGAATTAATGGACCGCAGCAATATCGATATGTGGGTGATCATCTCCAGGGAATACAACGAAGACCCGGTGCTTAGAACCATGTTGCCCTCCACCTGGTTGAATGCCAGAAGAAGGACGATTTTGGTCTTTAACAGGTTAAAAGAAGCCGATTCTATTGAAAAACTGGCGATCGCACGATATAATATTGGTGATAATATCGAATCGGCCTGGAATAAGGAAGAGCAGCCCGATCAATGGCAGGCGCTCGTGGATATGATCAAAGACCGGGATCCGCAGACAATAGGATTGAACATGTCTGAAAATTACGGGATTGCAGACGGACTGGTAAAGACCGATCATGATGAGTTCATGGCAGCACTTCCGGAAAAATACAAAAAGCGAATCGTTTCGGCTGAAGATCTTGCCGTGGGCTGGATCGAAACCCGAACCTTTCGGGAAATGGTTCTCTATAGCGAGTTGGTAGAGATCACACGAAATATTATAGCAGAAGCCTTTAGCACCGAAGTGATCCAGCCCGGAGTGACTACCACCGACGACGTGGTGTGGTGGATGCGTCAGAAGGTTACTGATATGGGCCTAGAAACCTGGTTTCATCCAACGGTGGATATACAGCGAAGCGATGAAGCCCTGGTTGACCATATCACGGCCTTTTCAGACGAAAAGGGGAATAAGGTGATCATGCCCGGCGATCTGCTGCATTGCGATTTCGGGATCACTTATTTAAACCTGAATACCGATTGCCAGCAAATGGCTTATGTTTTAAAGGAAGGAGAAGATGAAGCCCCGGAATTTCTTCAGGAGGCTTTTGCCAAAGGAAACCGGTTACAGGATATACTTACCTCTAATTTTGAAACCGGTAAATCTGGTAATGAGATCCTGAAGGAAAGTCTGCAGGAGGCGAAGGCTGAAGGATTAAAACACTCTATTTACACGCACCCGCTTGGGCTGTATGGGCATTCTGCCGGGCCAATCATCGGGATGTGGGATCAGCAGGGCGGAGTTCCCGGAACTGGAGATTATAAACTGTATGAAAATACGGTTTACGCGATAGAATTGAATACTGAAGTGAGCGTGCCAGAATGGGGAAAGGATATTCGTATCATGCTGGAGGAAGCCGGATTTTGGGGAGAGGATGGTTTTCGTTATGTCAATAACAGGCAAACCGATCTTATGCTAATTCCTTCGGAAGAAGCTCAGAACTAAAATTCTGGATTCGGGCCTAATAACCCATTTTCATGATATAGTCTGCGGAATGTTTTCCGGAGCCATAAAAGATGAAAAAAATGGTTAATGCAGTTACCACAAGCGCAAGAATCAGGTTAGAAACATTCATGATTCCTACAAAATTGATCAGGATCGCACCTAGCAGGATGGGAATCTGTGCTATTAATGCCCATCTGGTAAGGAGTCCGAATGCGATAAGGATCCCGCCAACCAGGTGAGCCGGTGCTACGTAATGTATCACCAGCATGATCCCGCCAAAACCTTTCAGTGGATCGATTAATTCTACCAGTGTTTCAGTTTGAGAAATGAACTGAAATCCTTTAATAATAAAGAATACTCCTAGTGCGACTCTCAAAAGATCCAACCAGTAATAGGTATGTGCATTGGCCCATTTATTAAGTGATTTTACGCTTAACATAATGGATTGATTTATCTACTTAAGTTACGAAAAATCAGTGACTTATTGGAGTTATGAAATTGCGATATTAGTAATAAAAAAAGCCGGACAGTAACTCTGCCCGGCTTTCATTTTATTTATAGTACTCCTATAGCAGCTTTGAGTTGATATAGAATTCCAGGTCATTGATCCTGATCTCTTCCGGCGAGATATCCCTGTCCAGGTTTTTCCAGTCAGAAGTGGCAAAAAGTCTTACTTCTTCATCGCCGATAAAAACATCAACCGGCATTTTGAAATTTTTTACATCAGCTTTCCATTTATACTGAATCTTTCCGTTTTCGGTTTTGAATTGCAGCTCGGGAAGACTGGCTCTTCTCAAGTACTGCTCGAAAACAGGTTCGAGGTCAACTTCGGTTGCATCGTCGAAGAACTTTTCGGTGTCTTCAGTAGTGATGGTTTTATGCTTAAATGTTTCGGTGTAATCTCTCAATGTCTCCCACCACAGCTCGTCGTCATCGTAAATGCTTCTGATCATATTCAGCAAATTGGCTCCCTTAAAATACATATCGCCTGAGCCTTCAGCATTTACACCATAATCACCAATGATGGTCCCGCGGTTACCCAGATTCCTCCGGGTGCCCTTCAGGTATTGCTGTGCCTTTTCCTTACCCCAGTTGCATTCGATATAAATAGCTTCCGTATAGGAAGTAAAACCTTCCTGTATCCACATATCGGCTATATCCTTTGCCGTAATTGAGTTTCCGTACCATTCATGACCGGATTCATGAATGATGATATAATCCCAATTCAGGCCAATGCCTGTCCCGGAAATGTCGCTACCTAAATAACCATTCATGTATTTATTTCCATAGGCCACCGCACTCTGGTGTTCCATTCCCAGATAGGGTGTTTCGATCAATTTAAAGCCGTCCTCTACAAAAGGATAGGGCCCCATTTTTTCATAAAAACATTTCATCATACCCTGAACCTGCTCAAACTGCTCTTTCGCCTTTTCAAGATTGTAAGGTAGCACATAGTAATCAAGGTCGAGGTCTTTGTATTTATCTGAAAAATGGACATAGTTCCCGATGTTGATCATAATATTATAATTGTTGATCGGGTTGACCACTTCCCAGCGCCACTCGGTAAAGCCATTACCGAGCTCAGTTTTTCCAACAAATCGTCCATTCGAAACGTTCATGAGTCCGTTTGGTACGGCGATATCGATCTGAGCGGCTTCAGGTTCATCGCTCTGATGGTCCTTGTTTGGATACCATAGGCTGGCACCTGTCCCCTGTACCGCAACTCCTACCCAGGGATTACCTTCCTGGTCTTCTTCCCAGACAAATCCACCATCCCAGGGAGCGTTTCTCGCTTCGATGGGATTGCCATGGTAAAAGAACTCGATAGAATCGGTGATCCCTTTCTTAAGAGCTTTTTCGAAATTGATAAAGACCGCGTTATGCTTTCTTTCATAGTCCAGCGTTCTATCCTGATATAAAATAGAATCGATTTTCATATTTTCGAAAAGATCGAGTTGCATCACCGGCATATCGTTTACTACCTTAAAAGTGATGATATTAGATCCGGAAATAGACTTTTCCTCGGGCTTTACCTTTAATTTCAGATGATATTTCCGCACGTCATAATTTGTGCGCTCCGGTCGTAGAGAACCTCTAAGGCTATCTGCTTCGGTATATTCAGAATGATTAGAGCCCACCACCTGGGCCTGAAGAAATCCGGTTGAAAGTACAGCCAGCAGGCCGAAAATTAGTTTTCTCATAATTAGAATCAGGTTTGGATCACTCCAAGGTTAAAATCCGTTTCGATAGGGGCGTGGTTAGCAGCTTCGATCCCCATGGAGATCCATTTTCGGGTATCCAGCGGATCTATGATCGCATCGGTCCAAAGTCTTGCTGCAGCGTAATAAGCTGAGGTCTGCTCATCATATTTAGCCTTCAGTTTTTCGAAAACTTCTTTTTCCTTCTCTTCATCCACCTTTTCTCCTTTTTTCTCCATGGCAGCGGTTTCAATCTGAGCCAGAACTTTTGCTGCCTGGGTGCCACCCATCACGGCGAGCTCAGCACTCGGCCAAGCGGCGATGAGTCTCGGATCGTAGGCTTTTCCGCACATCGCATAATTTCCGGCGCCGTAGGAGTTACCTATGATAATGGTGAATTTTGGAACTACCGAATTACTCACAGCATTCACCATTTTTGCACCGTCCTTGATGATCCCGCCATGTTCACTTTTACTACCAACCATAAAGCCGGTCACATCCTGAAGGAATACAAGCGGGATCTTCTTCTGGTTGCAATTGGCGATAAAACGAGTAGCTTTATCGGCAGAATCTGAATAGATCACGCCACCGAACTGCATTTCACCTTTTTTGGTACGAACGATCTTTCGCTGGTTAGCCACGATACCAACCGCCCAGCCATCGATCCTCGCATAACCGGTAATGATGGTCTGGCCATAGCCTTCCTTGTATTCTTCAAATTCTGAATTGTCTACCAGCCTGTAAATGATCTCGTGCATATCATACTGGTCACTTCTTTTCTTCGGAAGTAGGCCATAGATCTCTTCTTCTTTCTGATTTGGTTTCTGAGGTTTGGAATGATTGAACCCTGCCTTATCAAAATCACCGATCTTGTCCATGATATTTTTGATACGAGTAAGCGCATCTTTGTCGTCTTTAGCTTTATAATCGGTTACCCCGCTAATTTCACTATGAGTAGTCGCTCCACCCAGTGTTTCATTGTCTATGGATTCACCAATCGCCGCTTTCACCAGGTAGCTTCCGGCCAGGAAGATACTCCCCGTTTTTTCAACGATCAGGGCTTCGTCGCTCATGATGGGCAAATAGGCTCCACCGGCGACGCAGCTTCCCATTACCGCCGCGATCTGGGTAATTCCCATGCTGCTCATCACTGCATTGTTTCTGAAAATCCTGCCGAAGTGTTCCTTATCGGGAAATATTTCATCCTGCATGGGCAGGTAAACCCCGGCGCTGTCTACCAGGTATATGATTGGCAGCCTGTTTTCAATAGCGATCTCCTGGGCTCTAAGATTTTTCTTTCCGGTTATCGGAAACCAGGCACCAGCCTTTACCGTCGCATCGTTAGCTACCACGATACATTGCTTACCTGAAACATAGCCGATCTTCACAACCACACCTCCGCTAGGGCATCCTCCATGTTCCTTATACATGCCGTCGCCTGCAAATGCACCTATTTCAATGGAGTTTGAGTTTTCGTCCAGCAGGAAGTCTATCCGCTCCCTGGCGGTCATTTTTCCTTTGGAATGATGTTTTTCTATTCGTTTCTCTCCCCCTCCGAGTTTTATCTTGGCAAGCCTTTGCTTTAAACTAGAGACCAAAAGCTTATTATGATCTTCATTTTTATTGAAGTTAATGTCCATTTATTTCAATTTTTTACAATAATCTAAATTTTTTCAAGTATTTCCGTATAAATAATACGGTTTTCTAAAGAATTTTTGTGAATTTTATTTAAATAAAGATGTAGGCTAAAATACAAAATCAGAAGAACTCTTCCGGCTGGAATCGAGTCATTAAATAGCCGATATTTGTAAAAAGGATTTTTTATGGCAATGAATAAAAATACCATTTTTGGCTGGGCCTCCTTTTTGATGTTCCTGGTAGGTACTGCGCTGGTTTTGCTGGGTGTTTTAAAATATAAAGATTATGCCATTGGTTTCTCCACGACAGGCATTGGTTTCTTCTTTATAAGCTGGGTGTTCAATGCGCTAAAAGGACGTGTTTAATGAGCATGGAAAGGCAAAGACGCGAACAACTGGTTAAACACCTCAATGGTGGAATGGCCTTTCAGAGCATCGATAATTTTGTGGACAACCTGGATTATGAACAGGTGGGTGTTAGGCCCGATGAGCTGCCTTATTCTTTTTACGAGGTTTTCTACCATATGTATTTTGCCCAGAAAGACATCCTGGAATATTGTTTTTCTGAAGCCTATTCCGAACATGCATGGCCAGATGATTACTGGCCCGATAACCAGGAACCGGAGTCTGAAGAATCCTGGGAAGAGCTGAAATCGGAATATTTTCAGGATAGGGAAAAACTCCAGGAATATGTTCTGAACATTGAAAATGACCTGGATGAGCCGGTGAAAAATTCCGATAAGCACAGCCTGTTCCGGGAAATCCTTCTGGTAATTGAACACAATGCCTATCACACGGGACAATTGCTGGTAATTCAAAGATTATTAGGAGCCTACTAGGCTTATAAATTCTGAAATTTTCAGGATATTTGCATCTTCAATTTAAACCTGAATTAAATCATACGAATATATGTCTGACGATAAGAAAGTGATTTTTTCGATGTCTGGGGTGACGAAGACCTTTCCCCGGGCCAATACGCCTGTACTTAAGAATATTTACCTGAGTTTTTTCTATGGTGCCAAGATTGGTATCCTGGGATTGAACGGTTCTGGTAAATCCACCCTTCTTAAGATCATTGCAGGAAAAGACCAGAATTACCAGGGTGATGTGGTTTTTTCCCCGAATTACAGCGTTGGAATGCTGGAGCAGGAGCCGGAACTCGATGAAAATAAGACCGTACTGGAGGTAGTAAAGGAAGGTGCGGCCGAAACGGTTGCCATTCTTGATGAATACAACAAGATCAACGATATGTTCGGTTTACCGGAAGTATATGAGGATGCTGATAAGATGCAGAAGCTTATGGACAAGCAGGCGGAACTTCAGGATAAGATCGATGCTTCCAATGCCTGGGAACTGGATACCAAGCTCGAGATCGCCATGGACGCGCTTAGAACTCCTGAGCCGGATAAAAAGATTTCGGTTCTTTCAGGAGGGGAAAGAAGACGAGTGGCGCTTTGCCGCTTATTGCTTCAGGAACCAGATGTACTTCTGCTGGATGAGCCTACCAACCACCTGGATGCCGAATCCGTTCACTGGCTGGAACATCACCTTCAGCAATATAAGGGAACTGTAATTGCTGTGACTCACGACCGTTATTTCCTTGATAATGTCGCAGGCTGGATCCTGGAACTGGATCGTGGAGAGGGAATTCCATGGAAAGGAAATTATTCATCCTGGCTGGACCAGAAATCCAAACGACTTGCTCAGGAGCAAAAGCAGGCCAGCAAGCGTCAAAAAACCCTGGAGCGAGAGCTTGAGTGGGCGAGAATGAACCCGAAAGGAAGACAAAGCAAGCAAAAGGCGAGGCTTAAGAACTATGATAAGTTATTGAGCCAGGACCAGAAGCAGATGGACGAAAAACTGGAGATCTATATTCCGAACGGTCCTCGTCTTGGTACGAACGTGATCGAGGCGAAAGGCGTAAGCAAGGCCTTTGGAGATAAACTGCTTTATGAAGATCTTAATTTCAACCTTCCGCAGGCTGGAATTGTTGGTATTATTGGGCCTAACGGTGCCGGAAAGACCACCATTTTCAAAATGATCATGGGGGAAGAAGAGCCTGATAAAGGAAGTTTTGAAGTTGGAGAGACCGCCAAGATCGCTTATGTAGATCAAAGTCACTCTAATATTGATCCTGAAAAGACCATCTGGCAGAACTTCAGCGATGAGCAGGAATTGATCATGATGGGCGGCCGACAGGTGAATTCAAGAGCTTACCTGAGCCGATTCAATTTCAGCGGAAGTGAACAAAATAAGAAAGTAAGCATGCTTTCCGGTGGTGAAAGAAACCGACTGCATCTTGCCATGACCTTAAAGGAAGAAGGTAACGTGTTGTTGCTTGATGAGCCTACCAACGACCTTGACGTTAATACCTTGAGGGCCCTGGAAGATGGTTTGGAGAATTTTGCGGGTTGTGCGGTAGTGATCTCTCACGACCGTTGGTTCCTGGACAGGATCTGTACACACATTTTGGCTTTTGAAGGAGATTCACAGGTTTATTTCTTCGAGGGAAGTTTTTCTGATTATGAGGAAAATAAGAAGAAAAGGCTTGGCGGTGATATTATGCCGAAACGTATCAAGTACAAGAAACTGGTTCGATAGGGAATTCAGAATATTAAATAAGAACCCGTCTTTTACAGGCGGGTTTTTTATTGGTCCAGTTCCACGGAAAGTTTTCTGGAGAGCTTTTCAACGATCTTAAGATCGGCATCGTTTTTCATATTATGGCGGGCATCAATTAGTAGATTTTTCGCCTCCTTTTTAATATTCTCATGATAGGATTCGAGTTTGGCCTCACGACTTAAGAGATAGAATAACATGATAGCCGTCTTTTGAACAATGATGATATCATGTTTGCAATAAGTCCGGATGCTTGCCATGACATTATAAAGTAGTTCATGGAATCGCACACTGGTAGTGTGAATGTAGATCTTTTCATTCCTGGAAATGCTATGGTAATCGCCCAGTTTCATCCGTAGTGCAAAAAGTTCGGTGAGATAATCAATAGAATTTAAGGCAGTTCCTGGATCGTTGATTCCGGGAGACATCGCCTTCAGGATCACTTCGGTGATCTGTTTAAAGGCCAGGTTGTAATTATCTTCCACCAGTTCACCACGTGCAAAGTTGAAATTTGCCAGCACTTCCTTGATCGTTTCTTCGTCCAGTTCTTTTTCAGACTGAAAAATAGGAATGCCTTTTAAGATGAACATGCCTTTAACAGGTAAAATCTTGATTCGTGTATCATGTTCTTCACAGATATCCAGCAGGTTTTCATTGGCAATATTCTGAAAATAACCGGTCCTTACCGTGTGATAGGAGTGCCAGTCACTGGTGTCGCCCAGTTCGGAATCCCTGTCCTCGCGGCTTTCAATTAATTTATTAAGCCGGCTTTGTGCCTTGGTATAAATACCGTTAAGAATATTGCTGATCTGCAGACTTTCAGAAATACTATGGATAAAATAGATAAAAGCGCACAGGGAGAAAACAGTTCCCAGGATCCCGATCAGAACCGCGAATCCGGGGACCTGGTATTTGTCTCCTTCCGGCTGAATACTAATAGCGATAAAGATGCAATACAGGATAGTTCCCAAATAAACGCCCAAAATCACCTGGTGATTCTTTTCTGAAATAAGTCCCGGCAATAATCGGGGAGAATAATTGCTGGAAGCCTGGTTCAAAATGACCATTACCATGGAAAAACTGAATACCATCATAGAAATAAGTCCGGTAATGCAGGCGCTAAGAATAGTAAGGGCCGTATCTCCGTTGTTAACTACTAAGCCTGGAAAAATATCGAGAAGGTATCTTGAAATTCCCCTGTTTTCCAGGAAGATCATCAGGAATGCAGAAATAAATCCCGTGATCGCAAAGATGGTAGGGTAAAAGGCGATCTTGCTTCTTACGGAAGTAAAGAATGAAGAAATTCGCTGTATCAGTTTTTTCATAGAGATTGAAGTGTCAATTGAAATTAATCCAAAAGCCCACAATTCCTGTGATATTTAATATGAATTTATACCAAATAAGACATAATGGCATGGATAAATCGGTGATAACCGACAAAATAGCATGTTTTTTTAAGTGGTATTTGAATTGCTATATACATCATGAAAATAATTGATTAATAACCTAAAAACATAAAGCCATGAGTCTAATTAAAAGAAACGAAACAAATTGGTTGCCATCAGTTTTTGATGATATGTTCAGAACTGACTGGCTTGGAGGAACTACTAACGTTAACAGCATTGGAACCAGCATTCCTGCGGTAAATATTAAAGAGAGCGACGATAGCTTCGAAGTGGAAGTAGCTGCTCCCGGGAAGGCGAAGGAAGATTTCAATATCGAGCTGGATAACGATGTGCTAACCATTTCTTCTGAAACCAAAAAAGAAGATGAAACTTCTTCCGATAATGGAAGATTCACCAGAAAAGAGTTTAGTTACAGCACCTTTAAACGTGCCTTTAGCCTGCCAGAGTCGGTAGATAGCTCTAAGATCTCGGCTTCTTACAATAATGGAGTCCTGATGATCAGTCTTCCGAAGAAAGAAGAAGCCAAAGTACAGGCTAAGCGAATGATTGAGATCGCATAATCTTGATTGAATTAGTTAATTATGAAAAGCGCCTTTGTGGCGCTTTTTTTATTGGCTTAACAGGATCCAGCGGTTTCCGGCACTCTGTATGGTGAATATCTGGTTGGGTTTTATCGTAAGCACTTTTTGATTGGTTCGCGGATCGAAAAGATCATCGCTACCCAGGAAAACCAGGTTCTTTTCAGAATTCCCGGGCCAGTTGATAAGCCTGATGATTCGGCCTTTATTGGGAGCGGATGCCGGAATGACAAGGCCAGAAACCTGATTATTGATCCGAAGGCTACCAATTTCATCAGTTATGGTAAAATCACCGGTCGTGCTGGTGGTGGAAGAGTAGTTTTCAAACCCGGCGTTAACCCAGCTTACCTGGCCTGAGCCATTTGTCATCATCACCTGGCCTTCAGTACCGCGATTCACCGGCAGAACATAATCAGATTCAGGACTTGATCCTATCCCCAGTCTTCCGGCAAAATATCCAGCATACACATTACTATTAGCATCACCTGTAGCGATGCTGTAAATTCCATAGATATTTCCTACACCCTGGATAGTTCCAATTTCAGAATAGATCCCATAATTATTGCTTTTCGCGCCAAAGGTTCGGCCTACCCGGTTAAAGATCCCATAGATATCATTGGTCCCGGTATTCTGATAAGTTTCATTGAAAACCCCATAGTGAATGCCGGTTCCGGCACCACCAACATTGGTTTTGATACCATATTTGGTCCCGTTGGTCGCACTACGGTTATCATTGATAATTCCATACGTGGTAAGATTGTCTACCGCAGAATTCGCATTGTCCACCTCGAGACCTTTTTTTAAAGTAAGATCTTTCCCGGCCTGGATGGCTACCTGAAGCCTGGAAGTGATCTGATCGGTTCCAATGCCCACACTGGCATCCCGATAGATCAATTCGGTAAGATTATTGGGACTGGCGGTGGTCCCAGGTTTATAGAAATTAGAGGCCGAAGCATCGGCGAGCATAGGCTTCCACTTTACTTCAGAAGCATGCCAGTAATAGAATCCCGAATTAAAACCAGTGAGATTCTTATTCAGAAAGATAAGCATTCCATGCTGATCCGTTCCTGGATTGGTGGTTGGGAATTTATCGATCCTGGGAATAAGAATTCCGTCGATGCTCGCTGGTTCGATCGTGTTGGTGGCCTTGATGTCGAGCTGGGCTTTGGGATCGGATGTTCCAATTCCTACCTGTGCAAACATGCCGGAAAAGGCCAGAAGGCCTGCTAAAAAGCAAAAATTTTTCATGGACAAACGTATTAGGTTTGTCATTTTAAGAAATGTCTAACTGTCTTAGGATGAAATAAATATAGCTAAAAAATGTTACAAAAAATTTTTCTTAGGCCAATTCTTTGATCTTATCCTGTAGAACTTTGATCTCATCCCTCAACCTGGCGGCCTGCATAAAGTCCAGTTCCTTCGCCGCAGCTTCCATCGCCTTGCGTTTTTCCCTGATCTTTTTCTCCATCTGTGGTTTGGTAAGATATGCTGCTTCTTCCTCTGCAGCCTTTAGATCCGGGCGCTTTTCGTGTTCGTAGATATCCAGTTTCTGTTTGACCAGTGCGCTGTCGAACTTCTTGTTCAGTGCAGTAGGAGTGATGTTGTTTTCCTTGTTGTAAGCGATCTGTTTCTCCCGGCGATACTCGGTTTCGTCTATGGTTTTTTGCATACTATCGGTGATCTTATCTGCATAAAGAATCGCCTTTCCATTCACATGTCTTGCCGCACGTCCAACGGTCTGGGTTAAGGAACGGTTACTTCTAAGAAAACCTTCTTTATCCGCATCGATAATAGCGACCAGCGAAACTTCGGGCAGGTCGAGTCCCTCCCTAAGCAGGTTAACGCCCACCAACACATCAAATAAACCCTTTCTAAGATCCTGCATGATCTCTACACGTTCCAGGGTGTCGATATCTGAGTGGATATACCGGCACCGCACATCGATCCTGGTCAAGTATTTTGTTAATTCCTCCGCCATTCGTTTGGTCAAAGTAGTGACAAGGATCCTTTCGTCCTTCTCTACCCGTGTCTGGATCTCCTCGATAAGATCATCGATCTGGTTAAGGCTAGGCCGTACTTCGATCACCGGATCCAGAAGTCCTGTAGGCCTGATCACCTGCTCTACATAAACACCTTCACTTTTCTGAAGCTCATAATCAGCAGGGGTAGCACTTACATAAATAACCTGGTTCTGCAGTGCCTCGAATTCCTCGAATTTCAACGGACGGTTATCCATAGCAGCAGGCAGCCTGAAACCATAATCCACCAGTGTTTCCTTTCTCGAACGGTCACCGCCATACATGGCATGAACCTGTGGAATGGTCACGTGACTTTCGTCTACGACCATCAGGTAATCATCCGGAAAATAATCCAGCAAACAGAAAGGCCTCGTGCCGGGTTTTCTTCCGTCCAGGTACCTGGAATAGTTTTCAATTCCTGAACAATACCCAAGTTCCCTTATCATTTCTAGGTCAAAATTGGTTCGCTCATCCAGCCGTTTCGCTTCCAGTGTTTTCCCGATATCCTGGAAATAATTAACCTGTTTTACCAGGTCATCCTGAATTTCCCTGATCGCATTCTGAAGCACATCCGGCGAGGTCACGAACATGTTGGCAGGATAAATATTTAAACGATCATATTTTTCAATAATATCATTCGTGCCGGGATCAAAAGCTTCGATCTCTTCAATTTCATCGCCAAAAAAGTGTACGCGGAAAGCATTATCGGCATAACTTGGAAAGATATCCACCGTGTCGCCCTTTATTCTGAAATTTCCATGGGTGAATTCCGCTTCGGTACGGGAATATAAACTTTGAACAAGGCTATAAAGGAATTTGGTCCTGGAAATTTCCATATCCCGTTCGATAGAAACCACGTTCTTTCTGAATTCCACCGGGTTCCCGATACCATATAGACAGGAAACCGAAGCCACCACGATCACATCCCTTCTTCCGCTTAAAAGGGAAGAAGTAGTACTAAGTCTCAACTTTTCGATCTCCTCATTGATGGAAAGATCCTTCTCAATATAAGTTCCGGAAGTAGGGATAAAGGCTTCCGGCTGATAATAATCGTAATAACTTACGAAATATTCCACCGCGTTATCAGGGAAGAATTGTTTGAATTCTGAATAAAGCTGGGCTGCCAGCGTTTTATTATGAGCAAGTACCAGGGTGGGTTTCTGAACCTCCTCGATCACATTAGCAACCGTAAAGGTTTTTCCCGATCCGGTTACCCCGAGCAGGGTTTGATAGCGTTCATCCTTATTGATACCCGAAACCAGCTGTTCAATTGCTTTTGGCTGGTCACCGGTTGGTTTGTAATCTGATTTTATATTGAATTTCATTCGCCTCTTCCTTTTTTCATAGCCTCACGAAAATAAGCAATTATCAGGCCCAAATCAATTTTAGTGGGGAATCATCTAAGCAGGCTGAAGTGACCGCTGACTTCCTGGCGGTTTTTGAGTTCCAGGCGGAACCAGTAATCATCGGCAGGCATTGCTTTTCCATTAAAAGTGCCATCCCAGCCTTTTTCCGAAGTATCGAGTCTTTTCAGTAGTTTTCCGTACCTGTCAAAAATGGAAATATAATTCTCTGAAGCCATTTCAGCAATTCCCTTAATCTGCCAGAAATCATTAACGCCATCATTGTTTGGAGTAAAAAAATTATCGTAGCCAATAATGGCAATTTCGGTGCTGATGATCGCGCAACCATTTTTATCCCTTATATACAGCGTCTGAAAGCCCGAACTTATATTTTGGAATTCGGTTTCCTCCTGGTATGGCCCATCGATATTTCCAATGGAATATTCGTAATCGCCGGAATTCTGAAGATCGATGCTGATGTTGTTGTTATTGGAATTAACCACAGGCTGGATCAGGTCAAAATCCTGTAGCTGTGGCGGAATGTTCAGGTTAAGACCGATCTCAGAAATATTATAACAATCGGGAAATCCTTTTTCCCAGACGCGGGCATAGATCGTTTCACCTTCGGAAGTTAGGTTCGAAGGAAGAGGGTTGACATTTTCAAGAGCTTCCATTGGATCACTGAAGTAGGCGATCTCGAATTGTGTCGGATCCAGGCCATTCAGAATTTCCCTATTGATTTCAGGAAAACTGAAGGTTTCAATTCCGTTAAAATCAAGGTCGCATACGGAATATTCATATTCCGGAGTGATGATAGGTCCGTCCTCAATGATCAGGTCGAATTCGGTGATTTTGGCGCAGCCAGTGAGATCGTTTTCCACCCTGGCAAAAATGGTCTTTACAGGTTCATTGCTTGTATAGGAACCCTGGATAGGCTGAATATTATCGGTCGCATCGGCCAGGTTTTCGTGAAAACTCAGAGTGGTATTGGCCTGGCTGGTAATTTCAGATTCCTGGACAGAAAGATCAAAACTGGCCTGTCCTGAAGCATTACAGGTTGATAGATTGCCTGGTTTACTGATTTCGGGGCCTTCAGGAAATGGTGTTCCGTCGTCAGTGACATCACCCGTCCAGGTGAGTTCAAACGGACCATCGCCAATGGGGCGATCAATTACGATAAAATAAGTCTCACCTGGGAGTACATCCAGCGGTTTGATAAAGTTATTGCCGTTTGCTCCTGGACCTTCACTGGTATCGGTCTCGCCGGTACGCATTCCGGTTAAATTAGTTGTGGCTCCGGAAGCGATTGGATTTGTTGTGGAGCACCTGATGGACTGGCCTAAATTACCGCAACTGGCATTCGGCCCGAAAATGAAAAAATCATAGTCAACTTCCAGGTTGGCACTCACCGGTTTCAGGTCAAAGCCCAGCGTTCCTGCCTTGGTAATTTCAATATAAAGCCAGAGACTGTTGTTTTCGCGGCTTGAACAGGAATTCAGTTCAGAGATTTCCTGGGTTCCTGCACCGTTCGCATTACTGGAAATTGAACCGTCCCCACAGATCTGAATGGCTCCAGAACAGTCGCTGGATTGCGCCTGGATTGAAATACAAGCGATTAAAAAAAGAATAAGAAAGACTATTCTCATGGAGTTTTCTGAAGAACCTAAGATATTAAAGATCTCTTTTCTTCAGTAGCGCCAGAGACAGGTAAACAAAAATGGCGATCCAGGCGATCACGATCAAAAGCTGGTACCAGTGAATTCCGTAGTCCTTATCCAAAGCTTCCCCAATCTGTGTGGCCGCCGCCTGGACCGCGTTCAGTCTTGAAAAAGGTTCAACAATGAGGTTGCCAATAGCCTGTAGCGGGAAGAATTGCATGATATCTGAAGCCTTGTCAGTGCCTTTAAAGACCTGGAATTTCAGGATCGCATGCAGGATGTTTTCGAATATATACCAAACCACTAAAAAGCCAAGTGCAAATGCCGACCGCTTTACCAGGATTCCCAGGAACATGCAAAAAGCGAAAAAGCCGGTAAGTTTTACGAAATAGGCGAGCAGGTATTCCAGGTCGCTAAAAACAATACTAAACTCCGTAAAGTCTGAAAAAGAATACCCAAGTATCAGGGAAACGACAAACAGGAATAAAGTCGATATTCCAGCGAAAACCAGTACCGTAATGAATTTGGAAAGAATAAATTCCTTTTTGCTCAGACCGTCTATAAGGTTTTGCTTAATGGTGCGATTGCTGTATTCATTAGACATCATCGAAACGATCACAATTGCCAGGAATAATTTCAACAGCGCTGCGATATACGAATTGAAGTGCCAGATATACGGGAAATTGAAGATGCCCTGGTCGGCAACCCTGAATTCGATCTGGCCAATATTGAATTCGATGGAGGCGATTAGCGCGATAAAGGTGATCAGGATAAAATAAGTGATGATCAGTATTCTGGCCGATCGGCTATACCTGAGTTTTAAAAATTCTATATTGAGTAGTCGTAACATTAATTCTGGGAGGTTTGGTTGGTTAACTGTAAGAATTGTTCTTCCAGACTTTCTTTTCGTTTTACAAGAAAAGATAGGGATAGGCCTTTTTCAAAAAGGTAGGCATTGACCTCTTCGGCATTCATAGGATCATTAAGAAAAGCGGTTAAAACGCCATCCTTGCTGTTGATCTTGCCGATCTTGGGATGCGTTGCAAGCAGGCTTTCGAGTCTTTCCATATCGGGAGCCTTCAGTTCGAAAAAACCATGGCTGCTCACGATCTCATCAACCGGGCCGCTGTATAATTTCTGGCCTTTTCTAATGATCACCACATGAGAACAAACCTTTTCAACTTCGTCCAATAGGTGAGAAGCCAGGAGAATGGTAGTTCCTCCGGCAGCGATATTCCTGATTATTTCCCGAATCTGGTGAATTCCCTGTGGATCGAGTCCGTTAGTAGGTTCGTCGAGGATAAGGATCTCGGGATCGTTGAGCAGGGCAGAGGCGATCGCGAGCCGTTGTTTCATTCCCAGTGAAAACGTACTGAATTTGCTGTCCTTGCGGTCCAGCAGGCCAACGATCTCCAGTTTTTCGGTTATCTTTCGCTCATCAGTACCCTTGATCTTACATACAAGAGCAAGGTTCTGAACGGCTGTCATATAAGGGTAAAAATTGGGATGCTCGATGATCGCACCTACTTTTTTCAATGCTTCATGGGTAGACATTGTTCCGTCGAACCATTTAAAATCGCCTGAAGACTTATTTACCACGTTCAGGACCATTCCCAGGGTAGTGGACTTACCACTCCCATTAGGACCGAGGATCCCGTAGACATTTCCTTTTTCTATACTAAAGCTCAGATCATCAACGGCAGTGATCCTGCCAAATCTTTTGGTGAGGCTGTTTAAACTTAAAATCGTTTCCAAGATGGCTGGTTGTTTAAAAGTACGACGTCTAAAATAGGATTTTGTTACAGGAATCCCTATAATAGGCTTAATTTTGAGTAAAAACGAGGAATTTCTATGGAAGAAAAACTGATGTCTAAAAAGAAACCGGCCTTTCCAGTCAATGACCGGTTTAGCCGATATCTTGGAAAATATAACCGAAATACTAAAATCCCCGTTTTTTATGATGATCTGTTACGATTTTCGGGCTCCATAGTGGTCTATGATCAGCATGATGAGGATACGTTTTGGGTAAGATGTTATTATCCCGATCATGAACGTGTAGAAATGGACAAAAGCCTTAAAAAGGTGTATACCATTTTGCATTCCGATGGTAGCGATGATTCGCTGGACTGGCTGAATGTAGATGCGATCGATTACTGTACCTTCGGAAATTCGAAGCCCTTCCGGATCAAGATCAGAAACATCCTGAATGATAGTTTCACCTACTTTTATGTGAAGAAAGCCGATGCCTCACGTTTATACGGACTCGAATTCGAACACCTGTTATCTCCGCACCGTATCAATTTCCTGGTTTATAAGGATACTTTGATCGAGGAGCATATTGCTGGAATTCCCGGGGACGTTTTTATTGACGATCATCTTCCGGAATGTGATCTCAGAGCCCAGACGCAGATCGCCAAGCAATTTGTGAAATTTAACGAACG
Organism: Christiangramia bathymodioli; assembly: GCA_009735695.1. Taxonomy (GTDB): domain Bacteria; phylum Bacteroidota; class Bacteroidia; order Flavobacteriales; family Flavobacteriaceae; genus Christiangramia; species Christiangramia bathymodioli. The sequence continues at coordinate 495,361 of SRSL01000003.1, read as the reverse complement.
ATGTACGGTTAGGTTGCTGGGGGATATGAGATCTTATAATTACGTGGTGATCCCTACTCACGATTTTGATCATGTGGAATACCAGATCCGTGCGATCGATTTCGACCAGCAATGTTTCGAAGGAAACCTGAAGGTTTACAGGCCACAGTTCTTCAAGGAAAATTATAAAATGGTGAAGCTGGTTTCTGAAAAATTAGAAGAATCTTCTATTGAACAGTACCGGAAAGAAGAACGTTCATTGCTGGCAAAAAGGATGATCAACACCAAAAGCAGGTATAAAGAACTGATTCGCTGTATGATCAACGATCATGTCTCTACCAAAGAAAATGTCAAGCAGCTGCGGAATGAGCTTTACCATTTTTCAAAGGACATGAAGTTCAAGCGTGCCAGCACCATGGGCCAGATCCTTCGAACAGCACTTGATTTTGTAAAACGGAACTACGAAAATGTGAATATGCAGCGAATGCTTGATTAGTTTTAAGCAGTAAACAATAAGCAATTAGCAGTTGCAGCAGGCATGCAGACGTTCACAGTGGTAGTAGACAAATATTGGCAGTTAATCCTAATCCATAGCCTTTTAGCAAGGGATAAGGGGGATTTAATCGAAAAGAAAGCAGATTTAAGAGATAATTCGTTTCCTCCTTATGGCCAAAAAAGCTCTAGGAATGACTGTTGTAATACCTTCAGATTAAGATCAACTTATTAAAGTATACAACTTACAATATACTTTTACAATTTTACAGACTACAGACTACAGACTACAGACTACAGACTAAAGGCGTCCAGCTTCAGCTTAAAGTTTACCGCTGAATACTTAATGCTGAATGCTCATTCAAGGAGATTCCTCGCTTCGCTCAGAATGACTGTTTATCGCGAAAATTTAATACTCAAGACCAGGATTTCCCAGTATAAATAAGCATTTTTCCACTCTCCACTCTCCACTCTCCACTCTCCACTTTCCAACTGAACACTTATCGCTTTAAGCTTAATGCTCAATTACTTTTTCTCCTCCTTATTAAAATAAACCAGGTAGTAATACATCTGCTTTTCCTCGTCCCAGCCTTTTTCAACGAATTTATCGGCAGACTCGGCGTTTACGAAATCCATTTTGATCTGGATATTGGTATCCAGAGTGATCACGTTCTTGATCTTTTTTCTGGCATCGGTCACCGCCTTGTTGGCGATGGGGAAGCTGGTTAGATCCTCAACTTTATATTTTGGAGCCTTTTCGGTTTTGTAATTCTGAAATTCGGGGATCAGGTCCGGGTTGTCGATCACCGAATTGATATAATTGCTTTCTTCGAAATCGTCATTTTTGGCAAAATAATCCATGCTTCGGTTCATGAACAGCACTTCCTGTTTTTTGTCTTCCGCAGGTAAAACAACATCCTTTGCGAAGTTCTTGGCGAAATTCAGGTAGTTTTTGGTGAAGTAATTTTCATCTGCCAGCACATCAACCCCCAGGAAATTTTCCAGCCAGTATTTTGTGTCATACCTGTTGGAATCTACGGAAAGGATCTTATATCCTTCAGCCCGGTTCGTATTAAAAATGATCGCTCCCTTATCGAGTTTGTTGAGGTTAACACCCTGCTCCACGATCATTTCCAGGTTGCTTCCTTTTTGTTCGAATTGAAGGAAGTCGTGCTTTAATTCAGATTTAAAGATCCCAATGGCCGATACCTTTTCATTATCTATCTGCATATTTTCAAAATACACCACGTAAACCTCGCCGCTTTTGATGTGCGGATGGCTGGATTGTTCATAAAGTATAGTCGCGATCTTCTTTGAATATTCGTGGGTGTTATATGGATCGTCGAAAATAGAATTCGACAAATTATACAGCTCATTGAATTCGATATCGCTCTCATGAGAAAAACGGTAATAAGATTCTTCCTTTTCACGGAACGGCTTCAGAAAGTATTCCTTGATCAAAGGCTTGATCTCATCGTTGAGCTGAAAAGTTGAACCTGAAAGAAAGATGTTCTCACCGCGGCTTTTATTACCTACACGGTGAATGGAAAGTGATTCTATTTGAGCATTAAAAAGATTGATCATAGCAGGTTAAAATTTGGGCTAAATAAAGCAGAAAATTACTAATTCTGAAAGTGATTTTCAGAAGAAAAATAGCTTAAAAGTAAGTGGATCCTAATTCCAGTTTTCGTCAAAAGAATAGTCGTCGAAACCATCTTCATCGAAATCATCATCGTAATCACCGTTCAGCAAGCCTTCATCTTCACCGGTGAATTCTTTTTCAGGTGCATTTTCAGGGATCTGACCATGTACATACATCAGGTTTGGATAATCACGGCCTTCTTCGATCTCAGCGATCTGTCCCAGTTCCACGAAGAACGTCCACATTTTTAGGAAATCGTAAACGTAAATAAGTTTGGTTTGAGATTCGGAAAGGATGCTATCCAGGCTGGTCTCGTTCATCAGTTTGATACTGGTATCATGCCCGCTCATATCGAACTGGTGGATCTCTTCTCCCTGGTTCCACTCTTCATCGCTGATGTAGAACGAGGCCATTTCGGTCCCGTCAAAACCAAAGGATTGAACGATCGTATTGTGAAGATCTTCTAGTGTGCTTTCCTGGAGTAATTCTATATCTCTGAATACATCTTCTTCGGCATCGAGAATTACTCTGAATCTATAAACCATAATAAATTTTTTTTCGGGCCAAAGTTACGATTTTTTAATCTTCTCAGGGGCATTGCGAGCTTCCATTAACAGGTAGAACTGGTAGCCGAATAACACAGAAGCGATCACCAGGTGTAACGGCTGAGACAGGAACGGAAAGTCGAAATTATACATCGCCACGCCTGTTGCCACTTCTAAAAGGATTAGCAGGACCACGATATTGATCTTTTTCAGGTTGAGGCCCAAATTTCGGTTTAGCCAGAACAGGTAAACGTTCAGTAACAGCACTAAAATTGAGAAGGAGCGGTGAATATAAAACGTGATATCTGGATCATTCAGCCAGAGTTCTTCTGCATTGTATCCCAGGCTTCGAATTTGTTCGTCCACGAATTGTCTCACCTGTGTACCAAGTATGACCTGGATTAAAGTTAATATAACTGCTACCCATAGCAGATTCTGAAATTTTCTTGTCTTGGATTGGTTCTTTTTAGCTTCCGCAGAGATCTGCAGTAAGTAAATAAGCACTGCTACGATCACCAGTGCCATTACCATATGAATAGTGATCCTTGCCGGCGCCAGCACCGAATACACCACGGTCGCCCCAAGCCAGGCCTGGAAGCCCATCATGAGCACGCTCAGCCAGGACAGGATGGTAATTCGTTTTTTGTTTTTCCATTTTCTGAATGAAAGAAACGCCATGATCAAAACAGCGAACCCGGCCAGCGCTCCAAAAAGCCGATTGATATATTCCACCCAGGTATGAGTGGGATTGAAAATGGCATAATCGTGTTTTTCGTAATTCTCCCAGTTTTCAACTTCGTAAACTTCAGCAGAAGTAAAATCGGATGCTGCCACCTTTAAACTTTCATCAACGATAATGACCTGACCCTTTTTATATTCACGATTTGACTGAAATTGCAATTCTGACACTTCCGTAGGCGGAATATAATAACCAAAACATTTAGGCCAGTCGGGACATCCCATACCTGAGCCGGTCATTCTCACCACTGCACCGGCAATGATTACCAGGTAAACCAGAATAAGAGAGAGCTTTACAAATTTTCGATACATGTAAAAGTTAAAAAGTTATCAAGTAAAAAAGTTTAAAGTTTTGTATTCAAGATTCCGGATTCAAAATTATCCGTTCATTTCTCAGCATATTGAGAATTATACTTTCACTCAGTAATTACTTTAAGTCCAAGTTCCTCGCCTTTCTTCAGCATAAAATCCCGTGCCGGTTCATACTTGTTAGGAATCTCGCCTTCCAGGATCGCCTCTTTAATCGCATCTTTAATAAGGCCCACTTCCCGGCTTGGCCTTATATTAAAGGTATCCATGATCTCTTCCCCGCTAACCGGTGGCTGGAAATTCCTGATATGATCCCGCTCTTCCACCTCCTCAATCTTTTCCCTTACTTTCTGGAAATTATTATGGTACTTCTTAAATCGTTTCGGGTTTTTAGTGGTAATATCTGCTTCACAAAGCGTCATTAGATCCTCGATATGATCTCCCGCATCAAAAACCAGTCTTCTAACGGCCGAGTCGGTTACATTTTCATCAGCGATGGCGATCGGTCTGGAACTTAACAAAACCATTTTTTGTACGAACTTCATCTTTTCATTCAATGGAAGTCGTAGGCGTTTAAAAAGTTTGAACACCATTTTGGCGCCAACAAATTCATGACCGTGAAAGGTCCAACCTATCTTTTTATGAAATTTTTTAGTGGGAGCCTTCCCGATATCATGAAGCAAAGCGGCCCATCGCAGCCAGAGATCCCCTGTATTTTCTGAAATATTATCCACAACTTCCAGGGTGTGCCAGAAATTGTCTTTATGTTTTTGTCCTTCTACTTCATCAATACCCTGAAGTGCCGTCAGCTCTGGAAGTATTTTTTTAAGAAGGCCGGTTTTAAAAAGTAAGGCAAAACCTTTGGAAGGTTTTTCACTAAGCAGGATCTTATTCAGCTCATCTACGATGCGTTCTTTGGAAATGATCTTGATCCTTTCCCGGTTTCTTTTGATTGCACTCAGCGACTCAGCCTCGATCATAAAATTGAGTTGTGTGGCAAACCTAATTGCTCTATACATCCTTAATGGATCATCTGAATAAGTGATATCCGGATCCAGAGGCGTTCTTATGATTTTGTTTTTTAAATCTTCATAACCATTAAAAGGATCCAGCAGATCGCCAAAACCTTCTTTATTCAGTTTCAATGCCAATGCATTGATGGTAAAATCCCTACGGTTCTGGTCGTCTTCCAGGGTACCGTCTTCTACTATCGGCTTTCTGCTATGCTGGCGATAACTCTCCTTTCTTGCACCAACGAATTCGATCTCCATATCGTCTGCCCGAAGCATAGCCGTTCCGAAATTTTTGAACACCTGTACTTTGGGTTGATGAGGTAGTTTTTCTGAAACTTTCTTAGCCAGTTCGATCCCGCTTCCTACGGCAACGATGTCAATATCGGTGGGTTCTCCCCGCTGAAGAATATGATCGCGGACAAAGCCACCTATTACAAAGGCTTCCACGCCAATTTCATCGGCTGCTTCAGAGATAGTATTAAAGATCTTGTGATGTAAAGCTTTACTGTAATTGTGGTATTTCGGCATCGGTCCTATTTGCGTATCACTTTCACCTGTCCATCATTACTAAGCTTGATAATTGCCGATGGTTGTGGTGAACTTTTTGAACGCTGCAAATTTACTACATAGTCCACACCTTTTAAAATTTGGGGAGTGATTTGATCGAAAGAACCCGGAGTAGGTTGTCCGCTAATATTTGCTGAGGTTGAAACCAGAGGCCGCTTCATTTTTTTGATCAATTCTGAACAGAATTTATCCCGTACTACCCTAATCCCGAGGGAATCATCATCGCTTACCAGGTTTTCGGCAATGCGGATGGGTTTGTCATAGATGATAGTTGTAGGTTTTTTGGCGTATTTCAGGATATCGTAGGCCATTTCCGGAACTTCTTCAACATACTGCTCCAGCATTTTAAAATTTGAAACAAGGCAAATAAGTGCTTTGGATTCTTCCCTTTTCTTAAGCTGATAAATGCGATCTACCGCATCAGCATTGGTAGCATCACAGCCTATTCCCCAAACCGTATCTGTAGGGTAGAGGATGATGCCTCCTTTTTTTATGACTTCTATACAGTTTCTAACTTCCTGATCAATCTTTTCCATAAAGCACATTTTTATAAACAGCCAGGGTTTGTTCAGCCATTTTAGTAGAGGTAAAGTTTTCGATCAGCTTTTTATGTGATCTTTCGGTGAATTTTTCCATCAAAACCTTATCCCGGGACAAAGCTATCAAATTATCTGCTAAAGATTGCGGTTCGTAAGGATTGCTTAACATGCCGTTTACACCATGGTCAATTATTTCTGGAATACCGCCTACATTGGTGCTTACTACCGGAACTTTATGATAAAAACTTTCATAAATAAATTGCGGCAATCCTTCGCTTTGAGAAGTTACCAGGCTAATATCAAACTGAGGAATTAAACCGGAAGCCTCATCGATCTCGCCCAGAAAATGAACATTTTTTTTCAAATCCAGACTTTTCAAAGACTTCAGAAGATCTGGAGTGTATTTGGTATGCTGGCCAATCTGAATAAATTGATAATTCTTTAGTCCCCGTACATTCACGACTTCGTTAGCGCATTTCAGAAAAGTATCCAGGTTTTTAGACCTCCAGTGATTGGCAATGTTACCAATAAGAATATCATTTTGAGACAAAGCTTTTTCTTTTCTGATGTTGAAATAATCTCGCTTTTCTAATTTTTCTGGATTGGTACCGTGATAGACGCGAATAAGTTTAGAATGATCTTCTATAGATATTTTGCATATTTCCAGAGTTTTTTCTGAAACGCAAAGAATTTTGGCAATGTTAGGGTGATTGTATTTATGAAGGGTACGTTTCCTGTTCTTGATTAAGTAAGAGCTTTTTTTGCTGAAAATGAATTTAGGTAAGTCGGTAATTTTTGTGGCCATAACCGCCAGGGTAAGCGCGGTGGTATCATGAATATGAATCAGATCGATCTTATATCTTTTAGACAGGTAAATAATTCTGAAAACATAGTTTAGACTGAGTTGATGCAACATTGAAACAGTATGAATATTGATTTTCGTTTGCTTCAGTCGTTTATGAAAGGATGAATTTTTGAGACATAAGACAATATGCTGGTCAGTAGTACCGGCGATATTATGAGTAACCAGATTCAGCAGATGATTTTCGCCACCTCCCCAATCTTTTGCAGCTGACAGGTGTAAAATTTTAAAACTTTCCTTCACTCAAGAATATTTATAGATGGCCAAATTTAAAACTATGAAATAGGCTAGGATAATTATATTTGTAAAAATTTAAATTTTGGTGAAAGTCTTACATATCTCAGGTGCCAGATCCTGGGGAGGAAGTGAACAACAATTACTTTACTTAATGAACGAGTTGCCTAAAGTTGAGGTGAATCAGAAATTGTTGTGTTACGAGGGCACACCGCTTCATGCAGAAACTCAAGGAAAATCTGAGGATGTAATGGCGATCCCTTATGTTAAGCCTACCTCAAAAACTTATCGTAAAAAACTCAGGGAGATTGTTAATCAAAATCAGATAGACATTATTCATTTGCATACCAACGACGCGGCTACTGGTTATGTTTTAACCGATCTATTTTATAAGATTAATACGTCCACTGTTCTTGCCAGGAAAAGTGTAAGAGCTAAACACAGTTTTTTGAGCAAATTGAAATACAACTATAAGAATATTCATGCTATTATTTGTGTTTCGAAATACGTAGAAGATCATTTTTCCAGAATTTTAAATCAAAAAAATAAAAAGAAAACCACCGTTATTCATGATAGTGTCAAGCAAGATGATCAGTTTGAGAAAGCTTCATTTAATATTCGGCAAAAATATCAACTAAGTGAAGATGTTTTTTTAATTGGAAATATCGCAAACCATACGCGAGCCAAAGATCATCCTTTACTTTTAAAAACTCTGAATGAACTTGTACATGTTAGGAAGATCAGGAATATTAAACTAATTCAAATAGGTCAGTTTTCTTCGCTAACCGAAAAATTGAAAGTTTTGGTGAAAGAATATAAGCTTGAAGATTATATTATTTATACCGATTTTGTAAGAAATGCGTCCTCATTCATGAATCAATTCGATGTTTTTCTTATGACTTCAAGTCGGGAAGGTGGCCCGTCTTCTGTGATCGAAGCATTTTCTAAAAAGGTTCCGGTAGTTTCAACGAGAGTAGGCGTAATAGATGAAGCTATTGAAGATGGTATAAACGGATTTTCTGTGCCGGTAGGTGACTACAAAGAACTAGCTGAAAAATTAATAATTCTGAAAGAAAATAAAGAGCTTCGGGAGCAATTCAGGAAGAAGTCTTATGAGCGGTTTATTTCAGATTTTACGGCAGAGAAACTTGGAAAAGAAACTTACAGAGTTTATAATTCATTAATGAATGACCAGGCGCAAAGTAATTATCTGAATAGTTAACACCAGCAGATGAGGTACGAAGTTAATAAAGAAAGCAATTTTCAGGAAGACCAGATCAGAAATTTGATTAGCAGTTTTTCCGGAAAAGGAGCCAGTTTACATAAAGGGCGTAACGAAATAAAAATTTTTAAAGTAGGAGAGGCTGACTTAAATATCAAATCATTCCGAATTCCAAATCTTATCAATAAATTTGCTTATCGTTTTTTCAGGCTCTCGAAAGCAGAACGCTCATTCAAGTATGCTAAAACTCTTATACAAAAAGGAATAAATACGCCTTTTCCTGTAGCTTATGCAGTTCATCAAACGAGTTTTAATTTTCTGGATAGTTATTATATTAGCCGTCATTTGCATGCAGATTTAACTTATAGAGAGCTGGTGCATAATCCAGACCTGGCGGATCATGAGGAGATTTTGCGAGCTTTTACACGCTTTACATTTGAGTTACACGAAAAAGAAATCGAATTTTTAGACCATTCACCTGGCAATACGCTAATTAAAAGGGTTGATGGGGAATATAAATTCTATCTTGTAGATCTTAATCGTATGAATTTTACGAAAATGGATTTTGACAGGCGGATGAAAAATTTTTCCAGGTTAACACCGAAAAAAAGTATGATCCGTGTTATGGCAAATGAATATGCGAAATTAATTGAAAAAAATGAAGAAGAGGTATTTAAGAAAATGTGGTTCTACACCGACGAGTTCCAGAAGAAATTTCATAGAAAAAAGGAATTGAAAAAGCGCTTTAAAAGGCTCGTAGGAAAATAACTTATATACTTCCTTTTACCCAAGATTAAAATTTTTATGTTTCAACATTATATACTTACCAGATTTAACCTTCGCGCTAAAAATTGGACAACCACAAAGAATAATGAGAAAGTGCTCACCGAGGAATGGTTAGAGGAGCGTTTTGATCTTTTTGAAAATTTCTGTTTGAGTTCGGTAAAAAATCAGAACAACCAGAATTTTAAATGGCTTGTCTTTTTCGATATAAATACACCCGAAGTCTATAAAAGGAAAGTTGAAGTATATCAAAACGCGTATCAAAATTTTATTCCTTGTTTTATCGACGGGATGGAGAATTTTCTCCCTGAAATCAAGAAGAATATAAAGCAAATGGATGCCGAAGATTATATTATCACTTCCCGGCTAGATAATGATGACTGTATTCACGAAGATTATATCCAGTCTGTTCAGGATCAGTTTGCGAAACAGGAGCACGAAGCTATAGATATTATCGACGGGTATACTCTAGAGATGGGAGACACTAATCGTCTTGGTCGCCTTATGAAATTGAACAATCCTTTTATCAGTTTAATTGAGAAAAAAGGAGATTTTAAAACGGTTTGGTTTCGGGAGCGTCACGGTTCATGGAAGTATGAAAAGAATATGACCAAAATCAAGAATAATCGACTTTGGCTTAGTATAATTCATTCCAAGAATAAGGTGAATGAGTTTTCAGGTTACGGTAATATTGATCCAGCAAAGCTGTCTGAATTTCATATTTCTGAAAAGAAAATGAATGAAATTTTAAAAGATCTGGAACATGTTAACTCATGGCAGCTAACCAGTGCCAAAAACAGGGTTAACTTTACTTTTAAGCGTTATTTTAAAGAATTAAAAGCAGGTTTAGGCCTGTATAAGTGATATTCAGAATTTAAAATATTTCAGTTTTTTACGAGTCTGAAATTTTCTCACCAGGTTCAAAGGTTTTTTCTTCAAATGAGATTTATCTTCGTGTAAAACCTCTATGCAGGTTGAGATTGTTCGGTTACTGCTTTTGCCATCAAAATAGGGATGGGTGAAATTCACATAATCCACAATAGCTTTCTTAAGTTCTTCTGAAGGGTGAAAAGCTCTTTCAATAGCGTTTTCAATAGCTTCAGCTTCCTGAATATTTATTAGGTGTGCTTCGGGTTTACTATTTCTAAAGGTAACTACCGGTTTTTTTTGAAGCATGAACTCAGTGATTGCAGAAGTAGTATCTGAAAACATGATATCTGCCCGTCTGAAAAGAGGAATAATATCTGGGGTTTCGATAAATTCAAAATTGGAATTTTGAATTGATATTATTTTATCGATTTTCTCTCTTTCCAGTTTAGGATGAAGAACGACCAGGAATTTATACTTTCCTGTTTTCGAAATTCTTTCCAGCTCATCAATCACTTCTGGATGGTATGTCCAGCTATATTTTGCTGAAAAGGTAGAAGAAATTAAAATAGTAGGTTTTTTTCTGGGTTGTTCCGGTATTTCAAAGAGAGGGTCAACCTTAGCCCAGCCGGTTTCCCGAACCAGAAAATGGGGTGAATCTTTCTGTATCTCTTTGAAAGGTCCTGTTGTTGAAGGTCCCTGGGTGCAATATAAATCGAACAGGCCTCTTATTCTAAAATGCCCTTTTTTAAAACTGCGTTTGTTAATCTGAATTCCGTGAAAAATCTGGACTTTAAGACCGGGAATAAAGTCTGCCACCGTGTTCGTAATGGTGAGAACTATATGAGGCTTGTATGCTACTACCTCATGAATATCGTCGATAAGTTCACCAGCGGAAGGAAAAAATTCTTTGGGAGGATCTAATTCTGAAAACCATTTCACCTCATAGCCTCTTTTTAATATTTCTTCCTGCAAGGGTTTGCCAATTGGAATTGCGTAGTTATGGCTTATATAGATGAGAAAACGATAGTTCATTTTGAATTGATTTTTAGAAAACTTTCCAGTTTTTCTGAGACCAGTTCCGGCTCGAATGCCTTATATAATTTGCTCCAGCTATTTTTCAATTGTTTTTCAGATTTCCCCTGAAAAATGTTTTCATTGTAATCTCTGAGATGTACGGAAACATTTTGCTTCCCGTCTTCATAAATATTCCAGTTCTCTTTATTCAATGGAGGCGAAAATATAGCAAAAGTCGGAATATTTAAAGCCTTGGCCATATTCACCGAGCCGCCTTCGTTACCGATCAAAGCATCGCATTGACTCGTCAACGCAAGAAATTCTCTAAGGCTTTTTCCGTAGATTTCCAGATGAATTTTTTCCTGGGTTTTCTCATTGCAGAAATCATATAATTTTTCAACCTGATTTTTTTGAGAGGGAATGTAGTTGAAGAGCAGATTTGCATTCGTAATCTCCACAATTCTATCCAGTAATTCTGCCATGTAGGGCAGGGGATAGGTCTTCTTTTCTGAACTTCCCAAAGCACCTATCATGTAAAGACTTTGAGAAAGATCGAGGTTCGAATCTTCAAGCTTTTTGCGGGCCAGATTGATCTCCTTTTCGCTCAGATAAATTTTGGGTTTTATCTCTTTCGGGAAATTATCAGAAAGAGGTGAAAGCAATCTCAATCTTTTTTCTATAGCTGCTCCCGCATTGGTTTCAGGTTTTATTTTTCGGCTAAAAACATGTGTGCAAAGAGGTCGGGTATATTTTTTATTGTAGGCGATTCTGTATTTAGCACCAGATAACCCCGTAAGCAAAGCGGTTTTTAAATTTGAGTATACATCTATTATCGCGTAGTACTTTTCTTTTTTAATTTTTTTGATCAGTATCCCGAAATTCTGCTCGTCTTCAGGCATGATGAACCTGTCGATATTCGGATTGTTTGCTACAACCGGAAAGGTATGTTTATAGATCATGTAATGCAGTTCGGCATTTTGAAATTTCTTTCGTAAAGCCTCAAATAAGATTGAGGATGTAAGTACATCCCCAATCATTTTCATTTGTATAACTAAGATCTTCAAAATTATCGTTGCTTATACGGCTACATTGTATTCACGCAAAGCATCGTTCAATGAAGTCTTTTTATTGGTGCTTTCCTTACGTTTACCTATTATAAGTGCACATGGAACCTGGAAATCACCAGCAGGGAATTTCTTGGTATAGCTTCCCGGAATCACAACAGATCTGGAAGGAACATAACCTTTAAATTCCTTAGGTTCATCACCGGTCACATCTATGATTTTGGTCGAAGCGGTAAGTACAACATTGGCACCTAGTACGGCTTCTTTCTCCACTCGTACACCTTCTACCACGATACTTCTGGATCCAAGAAAGGCATTGTCTTCAATAATTACCGGGGCGGCCTGAAGAGGTTCTAGTACACCACCAATTCCTACTCCGCCACTTAAATGAACATTTTTACCTATTTGCGCACAGCTTCCTACAGTCGCCCAGGTATCAACCATGGTTCCTTCACTTACATAAGCGCCGATATTCACATAACTTGGCATCATGATCACTCCGGAAGAAATATAAGCTCCATGTCTGGCTACTGCGTTAGGTACTACACGTATTCCTTTTTCTTTATACCCTTTCTTTAGCGGAATTTTATCGTGGTATTCAAAGATTCCGGCTTCCAGGGTTTCCATCTTCTGAATAGGGAAATAAAGCACAACAGCTTTTTTGACCCATTCGTTCACCTGCCAGCCGTCAGTTGTTGGCTCGGCAACGCGTAATTCACCCTTGTCTAGTAATTCGATGACCTTTCTGATGGTTTCAGTTGTCTCAGTATCTTTCAGGAGGTCCCGGTTTTCCCAGGCCTCTTCGATTTTAGCTTTTAACTCCTGCATTTTCAAATTTTTTCCAAATATAAGAGCTATAGCCCAATATTTATGGACAAACCAATATAAACCTTACCTTTGCCTAAATTTTTGAAATGGCGAGGATTTTAGCCCTGGATTATGGGACCAAACGCACCGGGATCGCGGTAACCGATGAGCTCAAGCTGATCGCTTCGGGACTCACCACGGTGAATACACAGGAGCTTTTAAATTTCCTCGAAGATTATTTCAAAAATGAAAATGTGGAACGTGTCCTGGTGGGCGAACCCAGGCGTATGGATGATACCTCAAGCCAGAGCGAGATCCACATTCAGGAATTCCTGAAAAAGTTCTCTGAAAAATTTCCTGAAATGCCTTTAGAGCGAGTGGACGAACGTTTTACCAGCAAAATGGCCGTTCAATCTATGATCGACAGCGGAATGAAAAAGAAAAAACGCCGAAACAAGGCCCTTGTGGACGAGATCAGTGCGACGATCATTTTGCAAACCTGGCTGTATGAATGAATATTTTATAATGAATAATGTATAATTATGATTTATGAAAAATGATCTGGTCAATCGTTCAAAGAAATTCGCTCATGATTGTGTGAAAATAGCGCTACAACTTCCGAAAGATAAATTGGGAAGCCATATTCAGGGACAGTTGATAAGGTGTTCTACTTCGGTCGCAGCGAATTACCGGGCGGCTTGTTTAGGGCAGTCTAAGAAAGCATTCGTTTCGAAATTGGGAATTGTTATAGAGGAGGCAGATGAATGCATTTTCTGGATCGAATTTCTTCAGGATGAAAACCTCAAAAATGATGAAGAGTCCAATCGCATTTTAAAAGAAGCAAGGGAACTGACCAGTATTTTTATTGCCTCTCGTATTACGGCAATTAAGAACATGAATGCTTAGAAAGCAATTATAAAATATACATTATAAAATATTCATTTCAATGGTTTTACCAATAGTAGCATACGGAGATCCGGTATTGAAGAAGAAAGCGAAAAAGATCGATAAGGATTATCCCAAACTGGATGAATTGATCGATAATATGTGGGATACCATGTACAATGCATATGGTGTAGGTCTTGCGGCTCCGCAGATTGGCTTGCCTATTCGCCTGTTCGTGATCGATCCTGCCCCATTTGCAGAGGATGAAGAGCTAGATGATGCCGAAAGAGAAGAGTTGAAAAATATGCGAATGGTTTTTATCAATCCGCAGATTATCGAAGAAGAAGGTGAGGAGTGGGCCTTTAGTGAAGGCTGTTTGAGTATCCCGGATATTCGTGAGGATGTGTTCCGTCAACCCGATATCACCATCGAATATTACGATGAAAATTTCGAGAAGCATACTAAGACTTTCAGCGGACTAGCCGCAAGGGTTATTCAGCATGAATATGATCATATTGAAGGTATCTTGTTTACCGACAAGCTTTCCAGTTTAAAGAAAAGATTGATCAAGGGGAAGCTGGCGAATATTTCGAAAGGAAAGATCAATGTAGAATATCGCATGCGTTTTCCGAACATGAAAAAAGCGCGATAAGTTCTTTGATAATTGCGTTTAGGAAAGGATATTTGCGAACCAAAATTTAAAAATTACTATGGGATTAGATAAAATTCTTGCTATTTCAGGAAAACCAGGACTTTACGAACTAACCGCACAAACCAGAGGCGGATTTATCGCCAAATCCCTGCTGGATGGGAAGAAGATCGCTGTGAACATGCGTCATAATGTGAGCATACTTAGTGAGATCGCTATTTATACATATACAGAAGAGGTTCCATTAGGAGAGATCTTCGAAAAAATGAAGGAAAAAGAGGATGGGGGAAAAGCTCTAAGTCACAAGTCTTCTAAAGACGACCTTGAAGCCTATTTCTCTGATGTGCTTCCAGAATATGATGAGGATCGTGTATATTCCAGCGATATCAAGAAAGTGATCCAGTGGTACAATATTCTTATTGAAAACGGAATGACCGATTTCGCTAAAGAGGATAAAAAAGAAGCAGAAAACGACGAGGAAGAATAGACTTCTCAGAAACAAAACCTATATAAACCGGAATTTGAAACTTCCGGTTTTTTTGTGCCTTCCAAATAACTAAAGTCCCCTCGAGCACTTCGGGTTCTCTCGGTACAGGCCAAGTCGAGAGGTCTTCGTACTTCCCACTTCCTACCTCGTACTTCTAACTTCGCCAGATTTCTCAGTCGCTGCGCTTCTTCGAAATGACTTTAAAACAAGACTGGTCATCTCGACCGCAGGGAGAGATCTGTTTGAATGGATAGAAGTCTCTTATGAGACATTATTTTCCAATGGTTTTATATTATTGAATTCATTTTTCTTTAAAGATTTTTCCTCTTCCAGATCGTAATCGTCCTGCAATCCCAGCCAGAACTTAGGGCTTGTCCCAAAAAATTTCGAGAACCGGATTGCCGTATCTGCTGTTATTCTCCTTTTCTTCTTTATGATCTCACTTATTCGCGTTTGGGGAATAAAAGTTTCTTTGGAAAGGCGATAAGCACTTATTTCCATAGGGTCTAGGAATTCCTCTTTTAGCACTTCTCCCGGGTGGATGTTTTCTAACTTTTTCACGGTAATCATTTTAGTGATAGTCTACAATTTGAAGATCATACGCATTTTCATTGTCCCATTTGAATATTATTCGCCATTGTTTATTAATTCTAATACTGTAGAAACCGACCAAATTTCCACTGAGTTTTTCCAGATGATTAGCAGGGGGAATTCGAAGGTCATTAATATTTTGAGCATTATTTATCATTCTTAATTTTCTTCTTGCTACATTTTGAATATTTGCAGGAAGCTTTTTGGACTGTATTCCATTCCATATTTTATCCGTCTCTTTATCTGAAAATGACCGAATCAAATTACTAACGACATGCGTTACTAACGTCAAAGATAAGTAAAAAATTTGGGTTTAAAGGTCAACCTTAGTACTTACTACTTCGTACCTCTACCGTCGTCCTTCCCACCTCGTACTTCGAACTTTGCCAGATTTCTCAGTCGCTTCGCTTCTTCGAAATGACATCAAAGAACTATGGTAGGACAAGTCATCTCGGCCGAAGGGAGAGATCCATTTCGCAATTCATCCTTCGAATCTCGTCGTTCGTATTTCTTAGTTGCGTTTAAAGATATTTCTCAGTCGCTGCGCTTCTTCGAAATGAACTCAAAGAACTATGGTAGTACAAGTCATCTCGACCGAAGGGAGAGATCTATTTCTCTATTCAACATTCGTACCTCGAACCTCCTATTTCGTAATTGCGTTTAAAGATATTTCTCAGTCGCTGCGCTTCTTCGAAATGACTTTCAAAAAAAGACTGGTCATCTCGACCGAAGGGAGAGATCTATTTCGCAATTCGGTCTTCATACTTCGAACCTCGTACCTCGAACCTCGTTATTCTTATTTGTATTCCTTCTGAATGCGATCCAGCCTGCGCTTGTTTTCGCGATCCTTGATGGTTTCTCGCTTATCGTAAACCTTCTTACCTTTGGCCAGTGCGATCTGCAACTTGGCCAGGCCTCGATCATTGATGAACAATCTTAAAGGTATAATGGTAAGTCCGGAGTTCTGGACTTCTTTTTCCAGTTTTCTCAATTCACGGCGCTGAAGCAGTAATTTGCGCTCGCTTTTAGGGTTGTGATTAAAATGGGTAGCATGGGAATATTCCTCAACATGCATATTGATCACAAAAAGCTCATGGTTGCTGAATTCACAAAAACTTTCGGCGATACTGGCCTTTCCCTCCCGAATAGCTTTGATCTCGGTGCCGGCTAATTTTATCCCGGCGGTATATTTATCAAGGAATTCGTAGTTGAACTTGGCTTTTCGGTTCTTGATGTTGATTGTATTCTTCATATACTCACAAAAATACAAGCTTTGATGAAATAACCTGCTAAAGCCAAATTAAAATTGGGGAGTCATTTCTGAATGAAATAGTATCTTTGTGCGCCAAAAATATCCTTAACTCATGAAAAGAATTTCGATTCTGATTTTAGTGCTTGCGTTTTTATCATGTGGTGAATCTTCAAAAGAATTAACGGCTGAGGAAATCGTGAACAGGGCGATCGATAAAGCCGGTGGTGAACTTTATCAAAAAGCCCAAATCGATTTCAGGTTTAGAAATATGACCTATAGAAGTCAGAGGGATGGAGGAGCCTATCAACTGGAACGTCGAAGCCAGGATTCTCTTGGAAATCTTATTGTTGATGTTCTAAAAAATGAAGGTTTTAACCGTTATAGAAATGATTCCCTGGTGCAATTGCCCGATAGTCTTCAAACTGCCTACAGCAATTCGGTGAATTCGGTTCATTATTTCGTTCACCTTCCATTTGGTCTTAACGCTCCTGCCGCCAACAAGGAATTAATCGGAAAGGATAGTATAGGCTCCAGGGAATACTACGAGATCATGGTTACCTTTTCAGAAAACGGTGGAGGTACCGATCATGAAGACGAATACATGTATTGGATAGATACCCAGAGTTTTGAAGTGGATTACCTGGCTTATAATTTTGAGACCAATGATGGAGGGATTCGTTTCAGGCGCGCCATTAATCCAAGGGTCATAAACGGAATTCGCTTCGTGGATTACGAAAATTATAAATACGAGGATCTTTCTGCTCCTTTAAAAGATCTCGATAGCCTTTATGAAAATAGACAACTGGATCTTCTTTCCATGATCGAAACCAAAGATGTGGAAGTAGACCTGGGTTCCTGATCTAATAATTATTGAAATAAAGTACCTGGCTGGTTTTGGTTCCGTCAGGGGCAACCTGAACAATAAATAATCCTCCGTTCTCGCTGTCGTCCAGATCCTGGTACTTCTTTTCTCCCAGAATGGCATTGACGAATTGTGGAGTTGTATTGCTGTGACCAACAATCAGCACCTTTTTTCCTGAAGTTTTTTGCTGAAATTCCTCGTTATAATATGTTTCCGGATCGTAAATGATGGTTTCCAGTCCGTTTTTTTCTGCAAGAGGCTTGGCGGTTTGTCTGGTTCGGTTGTAGTCCGTGCTGTATACGATATCGAATTCAACATCCTTCAGGATCTTCGCCCAGTTTTCTGCTCTCATCTGTCCGGCTTCGGTGAGTTGTGGATCACGGTTAGTAGAATCACTGCGATCTTTTTCGGCATGCCTTATAAGATAGTATGTAGTTAGGGAGCTGCTATTTGTTTCGGTGTTCTTCATGTCTGAACAGGAATTTAAAAGGATGAATAGTACCGGTAAAATAATAAGGATCTTGCGCATGGAGTTCGGTTTGATGAGTTGGAAGATAAAAAATTAATTTTTTGAATTGAAGACAATCTTCAGCAAAATGAACTGGTTGATCTGTTCGCTGAAGGAGTTGAAATTATTGTCGGCTACCAGTAGAATGCTTCTGTTTCCATTCTCCAGCTTTGGGCCAAAGCACATTCCTTCCAGGTTGTCGATGATCTCATCGGTGAGGGAATTGCGAACATCCTTTAAGTCAAAAACCAGTTTTTTACTGGCCTTTATGTAATCGGAGCCTTTTAATTGAGCCAATTCTAAAGTATTGGTAGCTTCTGAAGCGTCTACGGCGAAGATCTTCACCGTATTGCCGTGCGAGCCGTATCCTGCAACATAGCCTCTTTCAAGGATTAATAATTTGTTCTCTTCATATTCCAGGATCTCGGTTAGGCCATTAATGGCAAAATAATTAATTGGTAATTTTGAGATACCGTCCAGCTTATAAGCGAACTGTCTTACCGGTTCCCCGGTTTTTTTGTCGAATTTGGTGATCCTGATATGTGAGCGTGTAGGATATAATTTCGGCTTGGGTCCATCTTCGGTGAGAGGAAGTTCTGTAGCTACCCAATACCCGTTACCATCATGACTTTCGGCAATCCCTTCAAAAACGCCATTATCTCTTGGCTTCTGGATTCCTTCCGCTTTAAAATAATCGGGAAGAGAAAAGGTTTTTTTGATTTCGCCTTCTGAAGAGACCTGGTAAATTCCGGGATTTTTAGTGTCGTTGATCTTGCCCTCGCTGGTGAGGAAAAAATCTCCCGATTCGTCGTCATACCGAATGGCTTCCAGGTCCAGTACATTATGTTTTCCAAGTCCTTCCTTATTGATCTGTAAGACATCGGTAATTTCGATTTTTTCGAATTTGCCATTATTCAGCTCGATTTCGGCTGTATAAATACGTGGATTACCGGCGTCATCACATACCAGGTAATAATTTCCGTTATCGTAGTCTATTCCAGACAAGCCGCCTATTCGGGTTCCGCGGAAATCCAGGTCGGCAGGTAGAACATACTCATCAATGAAACTTATTTTTACTTCGTCATTTTTAACCTTCCGGCTTACTGCGCAACTGTTGAATATTAGAATTGCAAGGCAGAGAATCAGGGTCTTTTTCATCGAAAACCAATTAATTGAGGGCAAAAATAACAAATGCTTAAGAGAATTATAGTAGTTCCTTGGCAGAGGTTGGGTAAGTATATCCCTAAGTTTGGAATATAACACCTAAAAAACCAATATTATGAATGAAGATCAGTTAGAAGGAAAATGGAAACAGATGAGAGGTGAGTTCAAACAGAAATACGGGAAACTTACCGATGATGATGTGAAATATTCCGAAGGTAAATTTGATGAAATGCTTGGTCGAATGCAGGAAAAAACAGGCAAAACCAAGGAGGAATTGAAAAGGGAAATAGACAATTGGTAATTACTTAGAAGTTTTAAAAACGGTAGAGAGATCTACCGTTTTTTATTTAAAGCCTTTACCTCGGAAAACATATTTAATCTTAAAAATCAATCGTAATGGCAGAAATAGAAATTGAAAAAAAGAAAACCATATGGCCGTGGATCTTGCTGGTCCTGTTAATTGTGGCTGCAATCATTTGGTGGATTGTTGCAGATGACAGCGATGAAATGGAAGCTACCGAGGAAATCACTACAGAAGAAGTGATGGAAGAGGAAACTTACGAGTCCTCAGATACGGATGAAACCACAGTCATGACAAGCATTCAGGAATATAGCAATTACATAGATAATCCTGAAATGGGAATGGATCATGAATATGCAAATGGTGCGCTCCTGGAATTGATCGATGCGACGCGTACAGTTGCTGAAAATAATAAGGTGAATATAAATGCAGAACTGGAAGAGGCTCAGGAAAAGGCAGAGATGATTGCAGAAGATCCTTTAGATCTTACTCATGCAGAACGGATAAAAAGTTCTGGCGAAATAATAGCTCAGGCTCTTCAAACTTTACAAACCGAGAAGTTCCCTGGTCTGGAGCAGGAATATTCAGCAGTAGAAGAAGCTTTGGCTCAGATAGAAGCAGAAGAACCAACTTTAGACCAAAAAGAGGCTGTCAAGAGTTTTTTCGACAATGCAGAGGAATTATTAATCGCAATGAAATAGAAAGGCCATGGAAAAGGATAAAAAACACTTATATTATTTAAACGAACTTTCAGATTATAAGGTAAAAAGCGATGATCCAGACGTTCGGGGCTGGCAAATACAAGACCGAGAGGGCAGGAGCATTGGGAAGGTAGATAATCTACTGGTGAACAAGGAAAGCGAAAAAGTTGTTTATCTCGATGTCGAACTGGACAAATCCATCCTGGAAGCGAAGCATACGCCTTATTCAAATCCGGCAAGAGAGGGTGCGCATGAAGTCATGAATAAGGATGGTGAAAATCATTTAATTGTGCCGATTGGGCTGGTTAGCCTTGATTCTGATAAAAAGATCGTTCATAGCGATACGATAGACCACAGAACCTTCTCTGAAACGAAGCGCATGGAAAAGGGGAGTAGCGTTGATCGAAAATATGAGATCATGGTTCTGGATTCTTACAATAGAGAACAAAGTCCTTCTTACGCTGAAGGAGAAAGATTGTATGAACGGGAAGAGTATAACCCATCCAGTTCCAGGAATACCTGAAAACGCTTGCTCAATAAAAAAAACGCTGTCCGGAAAGGACAGCGTTTTTTTTTATTTGAAATTACTATCTATGCTAATTCCTCCTGATTTCTGAAGACCAGCTCGTCATTGAATTCATCCAGTAGAATGATACTGTCTGTATTGATCTTACCAGCAAGGATCTCCTTGGAAAGCTTGTTCAAAACTTCCCGCTGTACAACCCGTTTAACCGGTCTCGCTCCAAATTGCGGATCGAAACCTTTTGCTGAAAGGTAAGCGATTGCTTCTTCAGTAGCGTCCAGCACAATATTTTGCTTTGCAAGCATTTTCTTGACGCCTTTAAGTTGCAAGCCAACGATCTCTTTAATGTCTTTCTTAGTCAGCGGACTAAACATCACAATATCATCGATCCTGTTCAGGAATTCTGGCCGTACACTTTGTTTCAGTAGGCCAAGAACTTCCGTTTTTGCGGCTTCCATAGCTGTATCCACATCCTGGATATTCTCGAATTTTTCCTGGATGATATGGCTTCCCATATTTGAGGTCATAATGATGATGGTGTTCTTGAAATCTGCAAGTCGACCTTTATTATCGGTAAGCCTACCCTCGTCCAGTACCTGTAACAGGATATTAAAGGTGTCTGGGTGGGCTTTTTCGATCTCATCCAGCAATACCACGGAATAAGGTTTCCTTCTCACCGCTTCGGTTAATTGCCCGCCTTCATCATAACCCACATATCCAGGAGGTGCACCAACCAGCCTGCTAACCGAATGTCTTTCCTGGTACTCGCTCATGTCTATCCTTGTCATAGCAGATTCGTCATCGAACAAATATTCGGCCAGGGCTTTTGCCAGCTCCGTCTTACCAACCCCGGTAGTACCCAGGAAAAGGAAGGAACCTATGGGTCTCTTCTGGTCCTGAAGTCCGGCCCGGCTTCTCCTCACCGCGTCACTAACTGCCTGGATAGCTTCATCCTGACCCACAACCCTTTTATGAAGGTCGGCTTCCAGGTTCAGCAACTTTTCACGTTCGCTTTGCAACATTTTGGTTACAGGTATTCCGGTCCATTTTGCTACCACCTCGGCGATATCTTCGTTGGTCACCTCTTCCTGGATCAGGGATTTTTCATTCTGGTTTTCGGCAACCTTTTCCTGAAGTTTTTCCAGTTTTTCCTGTGCTTCCTTGATCTTTCCGTAACGTATTTCAGCCACTTTTCCGTAGTCGCCTTCACGTTCAGCCTTTTCAGCTTCCAGTTTATATTCCTCGATCTGCGACTTGGTATTCTGAATATTGTCCACGATCTCCTTTTCACCCATCCAGCGGGCGTGCAGATCATTTCGTTCTTCCTTCAAATTCGCAAGATCGGCCCTTAAGGATTTTAATTTGGTTTCATCCTTCTCGCGTTTGATCGCCTCGATCTCGATCTCCAGTTGCATGATCTTCCTGTCCAGTACATCCAGCTCCTCTGGCTTGGAATTGATCTCCATTCTCAATTTTGAAGCGGCCTCATCCATAAGGTCGATCGCCTTATCTGGTAGGAACCTGTTGGTGATATAGCGCTGGGATAGTTCTACCGCGGCTATGATCGCCTCATCTTTGATTCGCACCTTATGGTGGGTTTCATATTTTTCCTTGATCCCTCGCAGGATGGAAATAGCGCTTTCAGTATCAGGTTCCTCAACCGTTACTTTCTGGAATCGTCGTTCCAGCGCCTTGTCTTTTTCAAAATATTTCTGGTATTCATCAAGCGTGGTCGCACCAATGGCTCTTAGCTCTCCTCTGGCAAGGGCGGGTTTCAGAATGTTGGCTGCGTCCATGGCTCCTTGGCCGCCACCGGCTCCTACCAGGGTATGGATCTCGTCAATGAACAGCACTATACTT
Source organism: Christiangramia bathymodioli (assembly GCA_009735695.1). Taxonomy (GTDB): domain Bacteria; phylum Bacteroidota; class Bacteroidia; order Flavobacteriales; family Flavobacteriaceae; genus Christiangramia; species Christiangramia bathymodioli. The sequence continues at coordinate 472,898 of SRSL01000003.1, read as the reverse complement.
CCGTCACTGGAAGTAACTTCCTTGATCACAGCTTTTAGTCGTTCTTCAAATTCTCCCTTATATTTTGCGCCCGCGATCAATGCTCCCATGTCAAGGGAATATATGCGTTTATCCTTCAGGTTTTCAGGGACATCTCCATCTACGATACGGTGAGCCAGACCTTCTGCGATCGCGGTTTTACCGGTTCCCGGTTCACCAACTAACATAGGATTATTCTTGGTTCTTCGGGAAAGGATCTGAAGTATTCTTCGTATCTCCTCATCCCTGCCGATAACCGGATCCAGTTTTCCGTCTTTAGCAAGCTGGTTGAGATTACGGGCATATTTATCCAGGGAATTATAGGTTTCTTCCGCGCTCTGGGAGGTAACCCGGTCCCCCTGCCTTAATTCGTCTATAGCGGCTTTCAGGCCTTTTTCAGTAGCTCCCTGGTCTTTCAGGATCTGGGCTACCTTGCTGGAGGATTTGAAAATCGCCAGGATCAGATGTTCAATCGAAACATACTCATCGTTCATTTTTTTCGCGATGGAAGATGCTTCATTTACGGTCTTTCCAGCCTCTCTGGATAGCATGATGTCTCCCCCGCTAACCTTCGGAAAATTCTCAAGACTCTTGTCCAGGATCTGGTTGAAAAGGTTTACGTTGATGTTCAGTTTTTTCAGCAGGAAAGGAGTCACATTTTCATCAACCATCGTAATGGCCTTGAAAAGGTGTTCGTTCTCGATCTGCTGATGGCCCATTTCCTGAGCAAGCTGCTGTGCCTGCTGGATAGCCTCTTGTGATTTTATGGTAAAATTATTAAAGTTCATCTGCGTTAATTTTTGAATTCATATGGCAATAGATATACCATTCAATATAAATGTCAAAATGACGCTTTTTAATAAAAAATTCAAGACAAAAAGGCAGTTTGTTTGAAAAGCATCAAAAATTCGGGGAGATTTTTCGTTCTATAAATTTACTTAGATTTATTTTTGCGGAAAAGTATGTTATGGGAATATTTAACAAATTATTCGGTTCAGAGGAGAAGGAAGGCAGAAAGGAGAAACGGGAGATGCCCTGGATCGAACTTACTTCCATGGAGCAGTTAGACGGGATCGAGAAGATATCTGAAGATAAGTCCGTTGCGATCCTGAAACATTCCACTCGTTGTGGGATCAGCAGGATGGTATTGAAGATGTTCGAATCAGATTATAATCTGGATGCTTCCAGTCCTATTGAACTCTATTACCTGGATCTTATCGCTTATCGCGAAATATCAAATGAAATTGCCGAAAGGTTTGGTGTTAAGCATGAAAGCCCGCAATTGATTGTGATAAAGAACAGGGAAGTGGTGCATCATTCTTCGCATCAGGCTATTTCAGCCGATAAATTAAAAGCTTTGGTAGGATAGCTTTTGCAAGCCTTTAAGACTTGCTGTTAAACAACATTAAGTTATTTCGGTTTTCGAGCTTCTTTTTTAACTTCATTTAAAATGATGACATTATGAAATTAAAAGAGGAAGAAAAGGAGAAACTAAAGAAGGATATCCAGAATTCTGATGCTGACAGGCAGAAACGGGAATTTATGGACAGGGAGCAGAAAAAGGAAAGTGAATCTTCTGCCGGCAAGAAAGGCGAAGAATCGAATAAATGGAAAGATCAAAGTGAAGACCTTTCAGAAGAAAACAAAAATCAATGAAAAAGCCCCAAGTTTGGGGCTTTTTGCTGGCTGGAATTTTCAGCTTATTTTTTCTTGGGTTGGTATACCGGAAGCAATTTGGATCGTACTTCACCAAAACCAATTCGGTAATCACCGTTCTGGCAGAAGCCTCTCATGATGACGGTGTCTCCGTCTTCTATGAACTTGCGCTCAGAACCATCTTTCAGTTTAATAGGTTTGCTACCGCTCCAGGTGAGCTCTAACATAGATCCAAATGAATCTTCAGAAGATCCAGAAATTGTTCCCGAAGCCATCATATCTCCTGAATTAACCGGGCAGCCGTTCACCGTATGGTGAGCCAGTTGCTGACTCATATTCCAGTAAAGATATTTGAAGTTCGATTTTGAAAGCGATTGCTCTTCGCCACCTTCAGGCTGAAGGAAAACCTCCAGGTTGATATCGAAACTTTTGTCGCCTTCATATTTCAAGTAAGGCAGTAGTTCTTTTTCTGGTTTTGGACTCGCCGTTCTGAATGGTTCCAGAGCATCCATGGTTACGATCCATGGAGAAATAGAAGAGGCAAAGTTCTTTGCAAGGAATGGGCCTAGCGGTACATATTCCCACTTCTGGATATCCCTGGCGCTCCAGTCGTTGAACAGCACCATTCCGAAGATATAATCTTCAGCTTCATCAACAGGGATAGGTTCTCCCAAATGATTGGCATCTGTGGTGATAAAAGCCATTTCCAGCTCGAAGTCCACTCGTTGAGATGGTCCAAAAACCGGTGTATCTGAATCGGCCGGTTTGGTTTGTCCCTGAGGACGGTGAACCGGGATACCCGAAGGGATTATGGAAGAACTTCTTCCATGGTAGCCCACCGGGATATGAAGCCAGTTAGGCAGCAAAGCGTTGTCTGGATCGCGGAACATGGTTCCGATATTGGTAGCATGTTCTTTAGATGAATAGAAATCGGTGTAATCACCTACCTGTACCGGCATTTGCATTTCGATCTCGTCAAGGGTGAATAGCACCCTGTTGCGATGATCCTGATTGTCTTTTAATTTGGTGTTTTTTGCGTCAAAAATATCAGCGATCCTGTTTCGAACCAGGCGCCAGGTCTTTTTGCCGTCAGATATGAAATCGTTTAAAGTGTCTTGAAGAAAAATATCGTCGGTTAGCGGGATCCCTTCAAAATAACCTAATTGGTGCAGTGCGCCAAGGTCTATGGCGTAGTCTCCAATCCTGGTTCCTATGGTGATCACGTCATCCCGGGTTAGGAATACCCCGAAAGGAATATTTTGAATGGGAAAATCGGTATCGCCAGGGATTTCCAGCCAGGTTTTTCTGCTAGGATCATTAGCGGTAATAGACATAAAAAATGTTGGTTTTTTGTTAAAATCTAGTTGACTCAAATATATTATTTTCCTGTAATTAACCGAATGTATTTGTTACTTTTACCGAATATTTAACTAAACAATTAGAATGCAACGAGACACCCAACTTTTTGATTTAATAGCAGAAGAAAAAGAGCGACAGTTAAACGGATTGGAACTTATTGCGAGTGAAAACTTTGTGAGTGATGCAGTGCTTGAAGCTGCAGGTTCTGTACTCACCAATAAATATGCTGAAGGTTATCCCGGAAAGAGATATTATGGTGGTTGTGAAGTAGTAGACAAGGTTGAGGAGCTGGCCATTGAAAGACTGAAAGAGCTTTTCAATGCAGAATATGCCAACGTTCAGCCTCATTCCGGTTCCCAGGCCAATACGGCGGTTTTTCATACCTGCCTGAAGCCGGGTGATAAATTCCTTGGTTTTGATCTTTCTCACGGAGGACATTTAACTCATGGTTCGCCAGTGAACTTTTCAGGAAAACTTTATAATCCTGTTTTTTACGGGGTAGATAAGGAAACCGGTTTGATCGATTATGATGCGGTAGCTGAAATCGCTGAAAAGGAAAAGCCAAAAATGATCATCGCGGGTGCTTCGGCTTACTCAAGAGAGATCGATTATAAACGATTCAGAGAGATTGCAGACAGTGTTGGCGCGATTTTGCTGGCCGATATTGCCCATCCTGCTGGTTTGATCGCCAAAGGATTGATAAGTGATCCTGTTCCACATTGCCATATCGTTACTTCCACTACGCATAAGACCCTTCGCGGTCCAAGAGGTGGAATTATCCTGATGGGGAAAGATTTTGATAATCCATTCGGTGAAAAGCTGAAGAACGGGAATTTGAAAAAAATGTCGGCCATGCTCAATTCAGGTATCTTCCCTGGCAACCAGGGCGGGCCACTGGAGCATATCATTGCAGCGAAGGCTGTAGCCTTCGGTGAGGCGCTTACCGATGAATTCCTTCATTATATGGTAAGGGTGAAAAAGAATGCTGAAAAGATGGCGAAGGCTTTTGTTGACAAAGGTTATAATATCATTTCCGGCGGAACCGATAATCACATGATGCTCATTGATCTTCGAAACAAGAATGTTTCGGGAAAAGATGCCGAAGAGGCTCTTGGGAAGGCCGATATTACGGTGAACAAGAACATGGTTCCTTTTGATGATAAATCGCCTTTTGTTACTTCAGGGATTCGAATTGGGACTCCAGCAGTGACTACCAGGGGTCTTGAAGAGAAAGACATGGCTAAGATCGTTGACCTGATAGATCGCGTGATCACTAATATCGAGAATGAAGAAGAGCTGAAAGCGGTGAAAAAGGAAGTGAATGCCATGATGCATGGACTTCCGTTGTTCAAGGCCTGAACTTATTCAGAATAAAACAGGAAAGCCATTCCCCGGGAATGGCTTTTTTTATATCCATGCAAGAATCCCGCAAATAACCAGTAGGCTTAATGCAGGCATGCTTTGTTTGAGATTGTCACCTATGTTTATGTGCATAATGATGGCGCCAAGCATCATGATGCCCATTCCAATTGCCGCAGGCATCACGAGTTCTTCAAACCAGATCCCGGCCAGCAGGAGTATTGCCAGTGTGCATTTAATGAAACCCACAAGGTAAACAAGTTTAACAGGCAACCCGTATGCCCTGAATTCTTCCTTCATATTTCCAGCGCTTCCACCGCGATAAGCGGTATTCTTATTGAACCTAAGCAGCCAGACGTTCAAAATTCCCAGTCCTGTCACCAGAAGCAGGATGATCCTAAGTGTTTCCATGAGCAATTTTTTCCCTAAAATACATTTGTTTAACTAATATGTAAAAACATTAAACAAAGTTTTATGAAAAAATCTCAATAATAACTTAAATGCGTGATTATGAGGAGGGTTACTGAAGAAAGACCTGCTTCAATTCATCTGAAATCTTTACAGGTTTTTTAGTGGTTGAATTCAGCAGGCACCAGGTGGTTTTCGCCTGTGCCAGCAACTGGTCATTTTCAGCATTTTTGATCACTACGTGTCGTATAGAAGTTACATGAGTGGTCTCGCCAACATAGGTTTGGAGTATAAGCTCGTCGTTTAGAAATGCTTCTTTTTTATAATCTATTTCATGCCTTACAACTACCCAAACCACACCAGCCTTTTGTTCTTCAGAAGCCCTAGTCTCCCAATGCTCTTCGGCAACTTCCTGTACCCATTGCACGTATTGCACATTATTCACATGCCTTTGTTTGTCGAGGTGCTTGTCTTCTACGACCAGTTTTTTCTCGTAGATCTCCGGATTGGTTTCCATTACTTTTCCACGATTTTAACCTCAAAGATCTTATCCCAGTTCTTTCCGGTTACATATAATTTATCGGTATTTGGATTGTAAGCGATACCATTTAGAACATCCAGCTTATCGTGCTGGGTTACCTGCTTGTTGAGGTCTTTAAAATTGATAAGTCCCTCGATGGCTCCATTTTCGGGATTGATAATGGCAACACTGGGATAGGTATAGGTGTTCGCGTAGATCTTCCCATTCACCCATTCCAGTTCGTTGAACTTGGTTGCGACCGATTTATGTGTCGTAGGCTGGATATAATCGGTTTCTGCGAGGGTTTCAGGATCAAGGATCCATATCCTTTCAGTTCCATCACTTTTATAGATCTTTTCTCCATTGTTAGTAAGGCCCCAGCCTTCCTTGCTTTGGTTATATCCAAAAGTTCCGGTTTTCTCAAATGTTTCAGGGTCATAAATAAAACCTTCGCCTTCTTTCCAGGTAAGAAGAAAGAGCCTGTCTTTTAGAATGGTTAAGCCTTCTGCAAAATACTGGTCATCAAGTTCGATTTCTTTTAGAACTTCTCCTGATTCCAGGTCCAGTTTTCGAAGTTTCGATTTGCCGTATTGGCCTATACTTTCAAAAAGAGTTTCTCCACGAAACTCAAGACCCTGAGTGTAGGAGGTTATATCATGAGGATAGGAGTTTACGATCTCGTAGGTATAAAGTTTAGGAGCTTCCGTGTTGAGTATCTGAATATTTTTTGATAAGGTATCGCTGGTGTTTTCATGAAAGATGATCGCCCGTAGATTCTGGTTTCCTAATCTTACATTCTGAAGATCGAGGCTGAAATCGGTGTTTTTAGCTGTTTTCAAAAATTGTTCTCCTATATAAAAGCTAACCGAATCGATTTGCTTGTTTTTTTTGTTCAGGATAGAAGCTTTTAATTCGTCATTCAAGGTGAATTTCGATTTGTTCTGATCGATCTGAAGGGAAAAATCAGATTTTTTATTTCCGTTATTGCTTCCGCAGGAAAAAATAAGAAAACATAAAATAAAGGCTAACAGCGAGTTAAATTTAAACATGATAAAAAGGCTTGTAAACAGGGACTAAATTAACCAATTCACTTCAAAAAAAGCTTGTCAAAATATACAAAGATTGTATATTTGCACCGGCAAGTCCCACACAACCAGCTCCTGCTGAATCCCCCAGGGCGGGAACGCAGCAAGGGTAGGCGGTCGTAGCGGTGTGATGTGGGTCGCTTGCCATTTTTTGTTTCTACTAAGTCCTAAATTTATTGCATATTTGTGCGATATGAAAAAAGGGGAATCTTCACAAAAAGTGGTGCTTATCACCGGCGCTTCATCCGGGATAGGAAAATCTGTAGCCAATTTCCTTAGCAAGAAAGATTTTAAAGTTTACGGGACCAGCCGAAAGGCGGGCAATACTTCAGAGAATTTTGAATTTGTACAGCTGGATGTGACCAACGAGGAGAGCATTAAAAACGCTGTAGATCACATTCTGGGAATTGAAGGAAAGATCGATATTCTTATCAATAATGCCGGGGTTGGAATTACAGGACCCATTGAAGAAACCCCCGAAATTGAGATCAAAAAAGCTTTTGAGACCAATTATTTTGGTCCGCTTAATATGATCAAACATGTGGTGCCCTCGATGAGGGAACAAAGCAATGGTTTGATCATCAATATCACCTCTATAGCCGGTTATATGGGATTGCCCTATCGCGGAATTTATTCAGCAACTAAAGGTGCCCTGGAGATCACGGCAGAGGCTTACCGAATGGAGCTCAGGCAATTCGGAATAAAAATGACAAACGTGGCACCGGGAGATTTCGCGACCAATATCGCTTCTGGCCGTTATCACGCCCCGGTTAAAAAGGGCTCGCCGTATGAAGAAGTTTACGGGAACACCCTTAAATTGATGAACGAACATGTAAATGCAGGGCAGGATCCGGAGTTGATGGCTCGGGAGATCTTTAAAGTGATCAAAAACCCTGAACCGAATGTACATTATAAAGTGGGGGAGCGGCTTCAGAAATTTTCAGTTAAATTAAAAAGCCTTCTGCCCGATAAACTATACGAGAAAATGCTGATGAAGCATTATAAATTGTAATTTGAATTCGAATTTTATAAACACACAACTATGAAGTTTTTTATTGATACTGCTAATCTTGACCAGATCAAAGAAGCCCAGGACCTAGGAGTGCTTGATGGAGTTACCACGAACCCGTCCCTAATGGCAAAAGAAGGGATCACCGGGAAAGATAATATTTTTAAGCATTACAAAAAGATATGTGATCTTGTTGATGGTGATGTGAGCGCTGAAGTGATCGCGACCGATTTTGATGAAATTGTAAAGGAAGGTGAAGAACTGGCTGAACTACACGAACAGATCGTTGTAAAGGTGCCTATGATCAAAGATGGGGTAAAAGCTTTGAAATATTTCAGCGATCATGGGATCAGAACCAACTGTACCCTGGTCTTTTCAGCAGGACAGGCATTGCTTGCGGCAAAGGCCGGAGCTACTTATGTTTCTCCTTTCATCGGAAGACTGGATGATATTTCAACCAATGGATTGGACCTGATCGCTGATATAAGGTTGATCTATGATAATTACGGATTTGAAACTGAAATCCTTGCTGCTTCAGTAAGACATACCATGCATGTGCTGGAATGTGCGAAACTTGGAGCCGATGTTATGACGGGCCCTCTTTCTTCTATTGAAGGTTTGTTGAAGCACCCGCTTACCGATATTGGCCTTGAAAAATTCCTTGCAGATCACAGGAAAGGAAACCAATAATCCTGCTAATCAGAATGATTAATAAAAAAAGCTGCCAATCGGCAGCTTTTTTTTTATTTACTGTTCAGAAATTCCAGCAGGTCTTCCTCAAAATCCTGGGCAGCCAACTGGCTTTTTCCGTTTATGATCGTGCCATCCTGATCTACGAAAAGAATTTTATAAAGGTATTTTCGATACGTGTCACTATCTGCAATTCTATTTGTGATCTGGAATTCCTGGGATTTGTCATAGCCGTAATTCTCCAGCGTTCTAAGCCATTCTTCTCTTTCACCTAAATCAACGTTCCCGCCAATAAAATTGACCTCCGGATATTTTTCTCTTAGACGGTTTATAATGGCATGTTGCCATTGGTGATGACCGGGGTTATGTATAGACCAGGCATAAACCACACTTGGAGAGCGGATTACGTCATCATATTCTACGACCTCACCCGATGGTTTGCTAAGTTTTAGCTTTTTGATATTGTTTCCTACCAGATATGCCTTCTGAATTTTCCCCAGGTCCCGCGCATCCTCTATACTGGCATAGTCTACCTCTTCCAAAACCTCCAGCACAGATTCTATTTGGTCTTCGTTTTCGGCAAGTGTTATAGCTTGTGCAGATAGCCTGTCTAAAAATTCATTTTTTAAAGAGGAAATATTGGTGAGGGAATCTATTAGCCTCATCCTTCTTTTCAGGTTCTTTAGATCGTTCAGATTATAGCATTTCCTGGCATCATCATGATTCTTTGCGCAGTGTTCAATTGATTTGGTCCTTAAATAATCGTCTATCAGGTTGGTGTACACATAGTAATCCTGAAGCTTATGGTTATTGAAGTTGATCTCGTCCCGGTAAGCATTGAAATCTTCAGGGATTTCTTCAGCAATATCACTGTAGTATTTTTTGATCAGGAAAGTATAGCGTTCCCTTAAATCGTAATATTCATAGTTAATGCTAGCCCTGGCGATCTCAAGGAAATCTTCTGAAAATTTATTCTTTTCCTTTAATTTATCCAATCTTTGAAGGCGCTCATTCCGAATAGAATCGGTTATTGCAGCGAATTTTTCTGGCGCTATCTTATGGTAGGTTAGAATAAGATCATTGTTCTTCTGATTGTTCAGAAACATATCCAGCAAAAAATTACTCTTTTCTGCACCGTCGCCGCTAAAATTGAGGGATTCATCAAATGACATGGTATTAAGCCAGATAATGATGCTATCACCAGGTTCCATGTACATGATCTGACTTTCCGGTGGATGTTTAAAGGTATATATACCAGCTTCGAGATTTTTGAAGTCCTTCCCGAACTGGTTTTTCTGGTCCAGATAAAGAGTATCTATGGTTTCGTTCTCCCTGGAGACGATTACGTAATCGGTTTCGGGATTATTGATCTGGCCACCCACAAAAATGGTTTGGGGTTCAGGTTCATCGGCACAACCAATCAACAATAGCGAACAGCATAAAAGTAATAAGGCGTATTTCATTGAGGTTTACTGGCAATCCATAATAGATCTTCGGGAATTGCTAATCTAGGACAAAAATAGAATGTGTTAAAAACCAGCAATGTTAAGTGTGAGTTAAATAGAATATTTAAAACGTTAATCTTTCTTAGTAAGGCTTATAATAATTACTTTTGCAAAAAATTAATTAGAATAGTTTATGCTTTCAGTATCAAACCTTTCTGTACAATTTGGGAAACGAGTTTTGTTCGATGAAGTGAACACCACTTTTACCCAGGGGAATTGCTATGGAATCATCGGTGCCAACGGTGCCGGAAAATCTACCTTTTTAAAGATCCTTTCTGGAAAATCTGAGCCTACTTCCGGTCATGTTCACCTGGAACCGGGCAAAAGAATGTCGGTTCTTGAACAGAACCACAACCTGTATGATGAATATCCTGTTCTGGAGACCGTAATGAGAGGTAATAAGCCGCTTTTCGATATCAAAACCGAGATCGATGCGCTATATGCCGATTATTCTGATGAAAATGCCGAGCGAATCGGGGAGCTGCAGGTGAAATTTGAAGAAATGGATGGTTGGAATGCTGAGAGCAATGCAGCTTCGATGCTATCGAATTTAGGAATAAAAGAAGACCTTCATTATTCCTATATGAAAGACCTTGACGGAAAGCAGAAGGTACGAGTATTGTTAGCCCAGGCTCTTTTTGGAAACCCTGATGTTTTGATCATGGATGAGCCTACCAACGACCTGGATTACGAGACCATTGGCTGGTTAGAGAATTTCCTGGCGAATTATGATAATACGGTGATCGTTGTTTCTCACGACCGTCACTTCCTGGATGCGGTATGTACTCATATTTCTGATATCGACTTCGGAAAAATCACTCACTTCAGCGGAAATTATACATTCTGGTATGAGTCTTCGCAATTAGCTGCAAGGCAAAGAGCTCAGCAGAATAAAAAGGCTGAAGAGAAGAAGAAGGAACTTCAGGAGTTCATCCAGCGTTTTAGCGCTAACGTGGCAAAGAGTAAACAGGCTACTTCCAGGAAAAAAATGATCGATAAGTTGAATATCGACGAGATCAAGCCTTCAAGCCGAAGATATCCCGCCATTATTTTTGAGCGTGAGCGTGAGGCCGGAGACCAGATCCTTAATGTGGAAGGTTTGGAAGCCAGCCTGGAAGGAGAAACCTTATTTAAGGATATCGATATTAACCTAGCCAAAGGAGATAAGGTTGTGGTTTTTTCAAAAGATTCCAGGGCCACTACTGCTTTTTACGAAATCATCAACGGGAAGGAAGAGCCGGTGAGCGGAAAATATTCCTGGGGGGTTACCACTTCACAGTCCTATCTTCCCGCGGATAATTCAGAATATTTCGAGAACGATCTTACCCTGGTAGACTGGTTGAGACAATGGGCGAAGACCGAAGAGGAAAGAGAAGAGGTGTACATTCGGGGATTTCTTGGAAAGATGCTTTTCAGCGGAGAAGAAGCTTTGAAAACCTGTAGAGTGCTTTCCGGAGGTGAAAAGGTAAGATGTATGTTGAGCCGAATGATGATGCTAAGAGCCAATGTGGTGATGCTCGACGAGCCTACTAACCACCTGGATCTTGAATCGATCACTGCTTTCAACAATTCCCTGAAGAATTTTAAAGGAACGGTTTTATTTACTACTCATGATCATGAGTTTGCGCAGACCGTAGCGAACCGCGTGATCGAATTAACTCCGAACGGGGTGATAGATCGTTACCTCAGCTTTGATGAATATATGAGTGATAAGAAGATCAAGGAACAGCGTGATAAAATGTATGCTGTAGAAGTATAGAATAAAGCTTATCCCAATACTATTTGAAAGTCCGGATTATACGATCCGGATTTTTTTTGGCTGAATAAAAAAGCTCCCGGTTTTCGGGAGCTTTTTCTGGCTATTACACAACAAATTTTAAAAGATTCCTCCGCCGCCTGAATCATCATTATCACGGCTTTTTCTTTTAAATGCTCTGCCTTTTCCACCTCCGAATCTGTATGCGAATCCAAGGTATACGGTTTGTGTTTCTCCTTTGAATCGACCGCTCTGAGGGAAAGGTCGTCCATCTGTTACTCTGAATTCCTGGGTGTCGAATACATCATTGAAGTTAAGGCTTACCGTAGCGTTCTTGTCTTTCAGGAATGAATAACGTGCTCCCAGGTTAACAAAATAAAAGTCGTCTATATCCAGCTGAAGGTCTTTGGTTTTGCTTCGGTAGAATCCGAACAGCGAAAAAGTAAGATTTTCAGTGGCATTGAAATTATGGTTTGTTCTAAAGGTATATGCTTCGTTCTCTACTTCTATAAATTCCGTTCCGGCCACTCCTTTTAAAGTCTGCCCATACAATTCCAGGCTGGTGTTAGTGTTCCACCAGTCGGTGATCTTGTAGTTGGTTGAAAACTCAACACCGTAAGAATCGTTATTCTCAAAGTTCTGGAACGTTAGCAGAAGGGAACCTGGTTCATTAGGTACTTCGGTGAAAACCTGGTTTATCTCATCTACTGTTCTTCGGTAAAAAACACCTGCGGTAAAGCTTCCTTTTTTCTTGAAATTTCGGGTGTAGTTGAATTCAAGAGAATTGGTGAATTGCGGATCGAGTTCAGGGTTACCGGCCACGGTAAGTCTTGGCGATGCCACTTCACGAATCGGGTTTACCTGGCCAAATCCTGGCCGGTCCACTCTTCGGCTGTAGCTCAACTGGTAATTGTTCTTTTCACCGGGAGTAAAGGTTACAAAGGCCGACGGATATAAGGTGATATAGTCATCGTTATAAACTTCTTCTCCATTATAAACAGCATTTACCTGGTAATTCTCTACTCTTCCTCCTAGCTGGTAAGACCATTTGTCAAAATTCTGGCCAAAAGTGGTGTAAAAACTGTAAATATCCCGGTCATACTGGTAAGTAGCATCTGAAAATAACGGATTGGAAGTGTCATAATCATTATCAGTATCCAGGATCCTGGCTTCCAGACCCATTTCCAGTTTGGTCTTCTCGCTAAGCGGATTCACATAGTCGATGTTAGCAGTAAGGTTCTTCCTGTTTTCTTCTACGAATTCATCATACGGAGTGAAATTCTGGTTGTTTTCTCCAAAACTCACCACGGTATTTTCCTCGCCGGTAAAATTGTTGAAATCGAATTCTGCCTGAATATTGTGACCATCTTTTTCAAATTTATGATCATAAAGAAAGTTATAGGTCGAGTTCAGGTTGTCCATTTCAAGTTCCAGAAGCTGGGTAAAATCATTCGACGGATCTGCCAGGTCATCAAAACTGATGTAGCCTATAGGACCACCTACATATCTGTTTTGATTGGTATAGACTGAAATGGTGTTCTTTTCGTTCAGATAAAAGTCTGTTCCAAACTTATACAGGTAATTGTTTCGCTGGTTGTTTACACTGAATTCCTGGCTGGCATCCTGAGAAGGAAGAAAGATGCGTCCACCATTTTCATTGTCTCCAAAATTAGTGCTAAGGTTGGAATAGAAATTGAATTTGCCTTCCCGGTAATTCATATCTACGGTACCATTAAAACGGGTGTTGATGCCCTGGGTGGTTCCGGTGGTTAGATTCCCGTTAAAACCTTCATTGGAATTCTTGTGTAATACAATATTAATGATCCCGCTCATTCCTTCAGGATTGTATTTAGCCGAAGGGTTCGTGATCAATTCAATGCTTTTTATCGAAGTTGAAGGGATCTGTTTCAATAACTGTGCTGGATCAATATTGGTAGGTTTGCCGTCTACCAGTATGCGTACGTTAGAATTTCCCCGAAGAGAAATATTACCGTCCTGGTCTACGTTCACCGATGGCACATTTACCATGATCTCTGAGGCGCTTGCCCCGGTTGTCATCAGGTCTTTTCCAACGTTGATCACCTTGCGGTCAACTCGTTGTTCGATAGTTGTCCTTTCGGCTACCACTACGGTTTCATCGAGCATCGCTATATCGGCCTCCAGTTCGATGATACCAAGTTTAAGTTCGCTATTGTTCTTATCCAGGCTAACTTCCGTTGAAAAGGTTTTGTAACCTATAAACTGAACCTTAACAACATAGTTTCCGGCCTTGATGCCTGTTACCTGGAAACTTCCATTTTCATCGGTAGTCACTCCGGTAACCAGTTCGCCATTGGTGTCGTTAACAATTACGGTAGCATAGGGGATGGGTTCTTTAAGGTCACGGTCTAAAACAGTTCCAGTAATTTGCCCAACTGGATCGTTGAAGCTCATACCAAGTGAAGAAACTAATAAACACAGAATTAATGATAGATGTTTCATTTTTTGATTGATTTTGATGATTAATATGTTATGCAAAATACCTTGTATTGCATAGTTGATGATGCCACGAGATCGAAAAAACACGACTCTCTATAATAAAGACGACGCGAAAATTTTTTTGTTACAGTTTATTTGAAAAAAAAGCCTGCATTCTTTCACAAATGCAGGCTTGGCAATACCACCAGTATTAACACTAACCATCAAAAAAAATTAATAGGGTGGTTTTGCAAGGCCCGGACCTCATACTAAAGACTGTTCTGAAACCGGAATGTTACACTTAATTTTAATTAACTTTGAAATATGAAGAAAAAAACCCTGGTTATTGGAGCATCCTTAAAACCATCTCGGTACTCGAATATCGCTATTCAAAGATTGAAAAGGCACTCCCAACCTACCGTCGCCATTGGTCTTAGTGAGGGAGAAGTTGAAGGAGTAGAGATACAAACCGGAAAAGTTCCTTTTGAAGACATCCATACCATTACGCTGTACCTGAATGCGAAAAGGCAACAGGAATATTACGACTATATTTTATCCCTCCATCCAGAACGAGTGATCTTTAACCCTGGTACAGAGAACCCTGAATTGTATAAATTACTACAGGAGCATGGAATTTTTTATGAAAGCGCCTGCACTTTAATCCTGCTTTCTTCTCAGCAATATTAGTCCCAGGAAGGTTAGTAATCCATTCAGGATAAGAATAAAGAATCCGAATTCAAATCCAAACCACATCAGGCTATTGATGCTGATAATATAGGAGAGAACCGGCGCCGCGATCGCTACAACCGGTACCAGCCTGTCTTTTACCTTCCATTTGGTGAACAGGCCAAATGAATAAAGTCCCAGCAGTGGCCCGTAGGTGTATCCGGCAAACTGGAACAGTTTATTGATCACACTTTTATCTGCGATCGCATATTTAAAGGCTAGCATCACCAGGATAAGGATAATGGAGATCGCGATGTGGATCTGCTTCCTGATCTTCACCTGTTTTTCTTCGGAATATTTCTTTTCGATTTCCAGGATATCAATGCTGAATGAGGTAGTGAGGGCTGTTAAAGCTGAATCGGCGCTGGAATAAGCTGCCGCAATTAGGCCTAATATAAAAAAGATGGCCACGGCTATTCCCAGTTCTCCACTTGCAGCGATGGCAGGGAAAAGATCGTCACGAACTTCGGTTACTCCATTAAGGTCGGCATAATCGGTCAATAAAACTCCCAGAGCTAGAAACAGGAAATTCACGAAAACCAGCACGATAGTAAACCAGAACATGTTCTTCTGTGCATCTTTCAGGCTTCGGCAGGTAAGGTTCTTTTGCATCATATCCTGATCCAGCCCGGTCATGACAATAGCGATAAAGGCACCTGAAAGAAATTGCTTCACGAAATGATCCTTGCTTTTCCAGTCTTCGAAAAAGAACATTTTGGAGTGTTCGCTTTCCGCCAGGTAATCCATCAAATTACCGAGTGAAAGCCCAAGATCTTCTGAAATAAAATAGATGGTAATACCTAATGCCAGGAGCATAAAAAATGTCTGAAGCGTATCTGTCCAAACTATGGTCTTGATCCCGCTTTTAAAGGTATAAAGCCAGATCAATAAAATTGTGATGGTTACAGTTACATAATATGGAACTCCCATCGAATCGAATACGATGAGCTGTAAAACGTTGGCAACCAAGAACAGCCTGAAACTGGAGCCAACTACCCTTGATAACAGGAAAAAAGAGGCCCCGGTTTTATACGAGGAATTTCCAAAGCGACTATCCAAATAGGTGTAAATGGATGTCAAATTCATCCTATAGTAAAGCGGCAGTAGAACCTGTGCGATCACTGCGTAACCTACTGTGTAGCCCAGCACCACCTGGAAATAACTGAAAGAATCAGATTCCACGGTTCCGGGGATTGAAATAAAAGTGATCCCGCTCAGTGAGGCGCCAATCATTCCGAATGCGACAAGGTACCAGGGAGCCTGTTTGTTAGCCTGGAAGAATTCGGCATTGCTACCACCTTTTCCGGTTAAATAAGAGATTAAAATTAGTACGCCAAAGTAGGCTGCTATAAGAATGAGGACTTGGTAAGGTTGCATGAATAGATTTTACGCGGGGCAATTTACAAATTACGGCTTAAGTAAACTCATCCATCAAAAAAATCATAAATTCGCGTATGGATTTTTCTTCAAAATTACTGGAGCAGGCTTTAGACGAAATGTCACAATTACCGGGCATCGGGAAGCGAACCGCACTTAGGCTGGTATTGCATCTTTTAAAACAACCCACAGAGCAAACCGATCAGCTTACGAAAGCACTTCAAAACCTTCGGAAGAACATTAAATTGTGTAGGAATTGTTTCAATATTAGTGATACCGAGTTATGTGAAATTTGTTCCAATACTTCCCGGGTTTCAGAGCTGGTATGTGTAGTGGAAGACATCCGTGACGTAATGGCCATTGAAAACACTGGCCAGTATCGTGGGCATTACCATGTTCTGGGAGGAAAGATTAGTCCCATGGATGGAATCGGGCCTTCTCAGCTTACCATTAAACCACTGGTAGAAAAGGTAAAACAGGGGAAGATCGAAGAGATCATTTTTGCGTTAAGCAGTACTTTGGAAGGTGATACTACCAATTTCTATATTTTCAAACAACTGGAAGGGACCAATATTAAAACTTCAACAATTGCCCGCGGAATTTCGGTAGGCGACGAACTGGAATATGCTGATGAGGTTACCCTCGGCCGAAGCATCACCAACCGGGTGCCTTTTGAATCGTCGATGAAAGGCTAGCTGGCTTCAGAAAATTTAAATTCGGCGAATCCTTTTAGATTCCAGTCCGTAAATCGTAATTTTAGCGGGAATAATTACCGAACATCCCGGTATTGAATTTTCAGTAAATAGTAATTTTATTGATTTTTTAATATTCAACATGCGTATTTTTAATTAAATTCGCAACGCTAACAATAAAAATCACATCTCATTTAAAGATATGGCAAAATTTGAATTAAAACTGCCCAAGATGGGTGAAAGTGTTGCAGAAGCAACCATTACAAATTGGCTAAAGGAAGTAGGGGATACCATCGAAATGGATGAGCCCGTGCTTGAGATCGCTACAGATAAAGTAGATAGCGAGGTTCCCAGTGAAGTAGATGGGAAGCTTGTTGAGAAACTGTTCGAGAATGATGATGTGGTTAAAGTAGGCGAGACCATCGCGATCATAGAGATCGATGGAGAGGTTGAAGGTGAAGGCAGCGACGAAGAGGAACAACCTGAGGCAGCCAGCCAGGTAGAGGAAAGCGTTGAGGTGGCAAGGGAAACAGCTTCAGCTGAAAGCAGTGAGGATTATTCCGATTCTTCGAGGTTTTATTCGCCTTTAGTTCGAAATATAGCTAAGGAAGAAGGAATTTCCCTTGAAGAACTGGAAAAGGTAGAAGGCACTGGTAAGGATGGCCGGGTAACCAAAAACGATATTCTTTCCTATGTGGAGAACAGGGGTGATCAAAAGCAGGAGCCAGCTTCAAAAACCCGGGGTAAGTCGATCGATACCGAAAAACTGGAGAAGAAAGTAGCTCAAAAACCGGAACCGGTGGTTTCAGGTGAAGACGAGATCATCGAAATGAGCCGAATGGGTAAAATGATCGCCCACCATATGGTGGACAGCGTTCAGACCTCTGCCCATGTTCAGTCTTTCATCGAAGTGGATGTGACCAATATCTGGAACTGGAGAAACAAACATAAGGCCGATTTTCAGAAGAGAGAAGGAGAGAAATTAACATTTACTCCAATCTTTATGGAAGCGGTTGCCAAGGCGATCCGTGATTTCCCAATGATCAACATCTCAGTAAATGAAGATGCGACCAAGGTGATCAAAAAGAAAAATATCAATCTTGGAATGGCCGCGGCCCTTCCAGATGGAAACCTGATCGTGCCGGTGATCAAGAACGCCGACAGGCTTAACCTTGTTGGTATGGCCAAAGCCGTGAACGACCTAGCCAACAGGGCAAGACAGAATAAACTGAAACCAGACGAGATACAGGGAGGAACCTATACCGTAACCAATGTTGGTACTTTTGGAAGCATTATGGGAACCCCAATTATCAACCAGCCACAGGTGGGAATCCTGGCGCTTGGAGCGATTCGAAAGATGCCGGCGGTGATCGAAACGCCGGATGGTGATTTTATCGGCATTCGTTACAAGATGATCCTTTCTCATAGTTACGATCACAGGGTTGTGAATGGAGCGCTTGGCGGACAGTTCGTTCAGCGGGTGGCTCAATACCTTGAAGGTTTTGATAAAAACAGAGAAATTTAAATTTCGAATACTATAAATGAAAAGGCCGCTATTAGTGCGGCCTTTTTTAATTAGTTTTACTTTCATTTGATTTTTAAACCCTTCTAAAATTGCTGATATCTCGAATTGGACTATCAAATTATTCTAACTTTGCACAAATTTTAAAAAATGGACCTCAAGCTCACCAAACCAATTTGTTTTTTTGATCTGGAAACGACCGGTACCAATATTACCAACGATCGCATCGTGGAAATTGCCATTTTAAAGGTGTTTCCTAATGGAAATAAAGAAAGTTATACCTGGCTGGTCAACCCCGAGCGAGACATTCCGGCAGAAGTGGTGGCCATTCATGGGATCTCTAATGAAAAAGTGGCCAACGAGCCAACCTTTAAAGAACTGGCCTCTAAAATTCATGATCTAATTAAAGGTTGCGACCTGGCAGGTTATAATTCCAACAGGTTTGATATTCCGTTGCTGGTAGAGGAACTTCTTAGAGCCGGGATCGATTTCGAGATGAAAAACGTGGTAGCGGTGGATGTGCAAACCATTTTTCATAAAAAGGAACAGCGCACGCTTTCTGCTGCCTATCAGTTCTACTGCGGAAAAAACCTGGAAGACGCTCATAGCGCTGAAGCAGATACCGAAGCTACCTACGAGGTGCTTAAGTCGCAGCTGGACCGATATGACGACCTTGAGAACGATATGAAATGGCTTGCCAACTTTAGTTCACGTAAAAAAGCGGCCGATTTCGCCGGCTTTATCGCCTTTGATAAGAAAGGAAAAGAGGTCTTTACTTTTGGTAAATACAGGGGGAAGCATGTAGAACAGGTCCTGGAAGAAGAGCCGGGCTATTTCGGCTGGATACAAAATGCCGATTTTCCGCTTTACACCAAAAAGGTTTTAACAGCTATTAAGCTTCGTAAGCTGAACAATAAACTTTCTTAAATGAAGATCATTTGCGTTGGCCGTAACTACACGGAACACATCGAGGAATTGAAAAATGAAAAACCCGATGAACCGGTACTATTTCAAAAGCCGGATACTTCCATACTTCTGAAGAAACAACCCTTTTTTATCCCTGATTTTTCAGATGATATTCATTATGAAGTCGAAGTTCTGGTTAAGATCAAAAAGATCGGGAAACACATTCAGGCGAAATTCGCACATAAATATTATGACGAAATAGGCCTGGGCATCGATTTCACGGCGAGGGATCTTCAGCAAAAACTGAAGGATAAAGGTTTGCCCTGGGAAAAAGCCAAAGCTTTTGACGGCGCGGCGGTGATTGGAAATAAGTGGATAGATAAAACTGAATTTGAAGATGTTAATGATCTTAATTTCAGGTTGGAGCGTAATGAAGAGGTGGTTCAGCAAAGCAATACCTCGCATATGCTTTGGAAAATTGATGAATTAATTGCTTATATTTCGACGTATTTCACCTTAAAAATTGGTGATATCATATTCACAGGTACTCCTGCCGGGGTGGGGAAGGTTGAGTCTGAAGACAGGCTGACAGGTTATCTTGAAGATAAAAAAATGTTTTCCATCAAAGTAAAATAAATCAATGAGTAGCTACAATCTTACCGAAGTAAAAGAAATGGCAGGCGGGGATGAAGAATTCATGCTCGTAGTGGTTCAAACCTTTCTGGAAGAAATTCCGCCAGACGTAGCTGCGATGAACGAGGCTATCGGCAATGATAATCCGTCGCTGGCCTATCAATATGCCCATAAAATGAAACCCAATCTTCAGCTTTTTGGCCTGAACCTGATGGAACAGATCCAGGTGATCGAAGCCTGGTCTAAACAGGGGAAACGAAAAGATGAGGTGCCTGAAGCGGCCCAGAAGATCACTCACAAAGTGGATATGGCGGCAGAGGAGCTTCGCAACGACTTTAGCCTTACCTGATGAAAGCGGAGATCATCACCATTGGAGATGAAATCCTAATAGGCCAGATCGTTGATACGAATTCGGTTTTTATCTCGAAAGAACTGAATAAGATCGGCGTTAGCGTTCATCAAATCACATCGATACAGGATGAGCGGGAGCATATTCTTCAAAGTCTTAAGGAAGCTATCCAACGGGTAGATATCGTGATTGTTACCGGGGGCCTTGGTCCAACAAAGGATGATATTACCAAAAAATGCCTGTGTGAATTTTTTAATGATTCACTGGACCGCAATTCTGAAGTGCTGGCTCATATCGAAGAGCTTTTCAGAAAATATATAGATACCCCAATTTCAAACCTTAATCGCGACCAGGCGCTAATTCCATCAAAAGCTACCGTTTTGCATAACCAGTATGGCACTGCACCTGGAATGTGGTTTGATGAAAATGGCAAAGTGGTGGTGTCTTTGCCAGGTGTCCCTTACGAGATGAAGGCCTTAATAAAAGATGAGGTGATTCCACGCCTAATGCAAAATTACCATCGGCCCGTAATTCTTCACAAAACAGTAATTACATACGGCCTTGGAGAAAGTGCTTTGGCTGAAAAAATAGAAACCTGGGAAGAAAATCTTCCAGAAGAAATAAAACTTGCCTATCTGCCAAATTTGGGAAAAGTTAGGTTGCGACTCACCGCAAAAGGTGACAATGAAGAACATTTGAAAAATCTGATGGAAAGTCAGATAACCGCTTTGCACGAATTTATAGGCGATATTATTCAGGGCTATGAAGATGATGATCCTGTGGAGGTGGTAATAGGGAAGATGCTCGCTGAAAATGGCTGGACGCTTTCCACTGCTGAAAGCTTTACAGGAGGACGACTGGCTGTAAAATTCAGCACTGCTCCGGGTTCCTCGGTTTCTTATAAGGGAAGCGTTGTAAGTTATGCGACCCAGGCGAAGATTGATCTTTTAGAGGTTCCTGAACATCTCATTGAAGAGCATAGCGTGGTAAGCGCCGAGGTTGCAGAAGCTATGGCCAGGGCTGCGAAAGAAAAATTTAAAACCGAATTTTCAATAGCAACCACTGGAAACGCCGGACCTACGAAAGGCGATAGCGATTCAGAGATTGGTACTGCATTTATAGCGATAGGAACGCCCGAAGCTGTCTTTTCGAGAAAATTCAATTTTGGGAATCACCGGGAAAAAGTGATCGGGAAAGCGGTTAATAAAGCGATGGAAATGATTCAGGAGGCCATAATCGAGCTGGCGGCTAAAAAATAAGGACGAAGCTCTATTTTAAGAGGTAGATGAGCCATTGCAAACAAAGGGATTCAGTATAAAAACTTTACTTGAAATATTTTTTTTGAATTTGTTGTCTGT
This sequence comes from Christiangramia bathymodioli, assembly GCA_009735695.1. GTDB lineage: Bacteria > Bacteroidota > Bacteroidia > Flavobacteriales > Flavobacteriaceae > Christiangramia > Christiangramia bathymodioli. The sequence goes on along the minus strand of SRSL01000003.1, from coordinate 451,513 downwards.
TAGGTAAAAAAATCGTTAATTTGCAGCCTGTTTTGAAATAACGAGAAAAGTATAGAGCAATGTCAAGAGTTTGTGAACTTACCGGGAAAAGAGCTATGGTTGGGAATAATGTATCTCACGCCATGAATAAGACTAAGCGTAAATTTAACGCTAACCTTGTTAAAAAGCGTTTTTACATTCCTGAAGAAGACAGATGGATCACTCTAAAAGTGAGCACTTCTGCACTAAAAGATATTAATAAAAAAGGCATTTCTGCCGTAATTAAGGAAGCCAGGCAAAAGGGATTTCTTAAGAAATAATCCTTAACCTTAAAAATATTTCACAATGGCAAAGAAAGGAAACAGAGTTCAGGTAATTCTAGAGTGCACAGAGCATAAGTCTACTGGTCAGCCAGGGACTTCAAGATATATTACAACAAAAAACAAAAAGAATACACCGGATAGAATGGAGTTGAAAAAATTCAACCCTATTCTTAAGAAAATGACGGTGCATAAAGAAATTAAATAAGTTGAGTCATGGCAAAGAAATCAGTAGCATCTATTCAAACAGGATCTAAAAGATTAACCAAAGCGATAAAAATGGTTAAATCTGAAAAAACCGGTGCCTATACTTTCGTAGAACAGATCATGGCTCCGGAAGACGTTAACGACTTTTTGAAGAGTAAATAGTACTTCACAAACGATATTGAATATCAGTAGAGAGCCGTTCAGATTTAATCTGGACGGCTTTTTCTTTTTATGTATATTTATGCCGCATTTCGAGAGGCCTTTTGCCTCCTTTTGTTATTAAACCTGCCAAATCAAAATGAGTTTATTTAAAAAGATATTTTCAAAAGAGAAAAAGGAGAACCTGGATAAGGGACTGGAAAAATCCAAGACCAGCTTTTTCGATAAAATGAGCAAGGCCGTTGCCGGGAAATCCAAGGTAGACGATGAGGTGCTGGACGACCTGGAAGAGGTACTTGTGAGCAGTGATGTTGGAGTAAAAACCACCGTAAAGATCATCAACCGTATCGAGGAGCGCGTCGCCCGGGATAAATATCTGGGAACCGATGAACTGAATAAGATACTGCGCGAAGAGATCGCAGCCCTGCTTTCGGAAACCGAAAAAGGTGAATATGCTGAACTGGACATTCCTGAAGATAAACGACCTTATGTGATCATGGTCGTTGGAGTGAACGGGGTTGGAAAGACCACCACCATTGGGAAGCTGGCTCACCAGTTCAAGAGTCAGGGTAAGAAAGTAGTGCTGGGAGCGGCTGATACGTTCCGTGCTGCGGCGATCGACCAGCTTCAGATCTGGGCAGATCGTACCGATGTGCCCATCATCAAACAAAAAATGGGAAGCGATCCTGCTTCCGTGGCCTTTGATACCATTCAGCATGCCGTGAAAATGGATGCCGATGTAGTCCTTATCGATACAGCCGGAAGACTTCACAATAAGGTGAATTTGATGAATGAACTTTCAAAGGTGAAGCGTGTGATGCAGAAAACTGTTGCCGAGGCTCCGCATGAGGTATTGCTGGTTCTTGATGGGTCAACCGGTCAGAATGCTTTTGAGCAGGCCAAGCAATTCACCGCGGCGACCGAAGTGACCTCGCTGGCAGTTACCAAACTCGACGGAACAGCAAAAGGCGGTGTGGTAATTGGCATTAGTGACCAGTTTCAAATTCCTGTAAAATATATTGGAGTAGGAGAAGGAGTGGAAGATCTACAGGTATTCAACAAATACGAATTTGTAGACTCATTCTTTAAATAATCCTATGAAAAAATACATACTTCTACTGGCAATTCTCGTTATAGCGAGTTGTAAAAATGAAAAGTCAGATTCGGCAAATGTCGAAAATCAGGTAGATACAGTCTCGACAGATAGTGTCGAGGAAATGGAATTCAAAGTGGTCGATTCCAAATTCATCGATCAGGATGAGATGTGGAAACCTTTTGAATCTGATCTTTCAGGTTTTTCCACGGAAGTTTACGAGGAGGTAAAGGCCCTTGTTTTTGAAAAGAGCATTCCTGAGATCCAGCAGTCAATCGAAGAAGGAAAACTTACTTATGAGGAAGTAGCTCTTTTTTATCTTACCCGTATAAGGGAATACGATAGGGAAAATGATCTTTCATTAAACTCGGTTATTTCACTCAATCCTGATTTAATTCAGGAAGCAAGGCAAAAAGACCAGCAAAGGAGTGCTACTTCACAGAGGCATCCAATTTATGGGATACCAGTTCTTCTAAAGGACAATATCAATACTGCGGCTATGCCAACCACGGCAGGAGCGGCGGCCATGAGGGAAAACCAGACCGATGATGCCTTTATTGTAAAACGCTTGAAGGAAAATGGTGCTCTGGTACTGGGAAAAGCTAACCTTAGCGAATGGGCAAATTTCTTCTGTGATGGTTGCCCTAACGGATTTTCTACCGTTGGAGGTCAGACTCTGAACCCATACGGAAGAAAGATTCACGATACCGGAGGTTCCAGTTCGGGTAGTGGGGTAGCAGTGGCAGCCAATCTCGCGCCGGTTGCAGTAGGTTCAGAAACATCGGGATCTATACTTTCTCCTTCCAGTTCCAATTCGGTGGTTGGATTAAAACCTACTATAGGCTTTTTAAGCCGTGGTGGAATCGTACCTATTTCAAGTACCCTGGACACTCCTGGACCTATGACAAAATTTGTAGTGGATAATGCGATCCTTTTGGATGCTATGAAAGGCGTGGATGATGCAGATAGTGCTTCTAAAGAAGCGGGAGAACAGGAAAAAGAATATTATTCAGATCTTAAGCTGAATTCGCTAAAGGGGAAACGTTTTGGGGCCATGAAAAGTCTGATGGAGGATTCATTGTACGCAAGGGCCGTCCAGGATCTTAGAGACCTGGGTGCCGAAGTTATCATCGAAGATCCCGAAAGAGTAGGTTTGCCTAATTTTGTACGACTTCTAAATCTGGATATGAAAAAAGATCTCGCTGCTTATTTCCAAAATTATGGTGGGGAAGTTGATTACAAAAATGTTCAGGATATCATAGATTATAATAATCTGGATTCTTTGAATCGTGCTCCTTACGGCCAGGCAATGTTCTATGGGATCGTAGCAGATTCTGCTACAGATGAAGAATTTGCTGCGATCAAGGACACCTTAAGAAATATTGGGGCCAAAGTATTTGAGGAGCCAATGAAAGAGCATGATCTCGATGCGGTACTCTCGATCAATAATTATCATGCTGGATTCGCTGCTGTAGCTAAGTACCCTGCTATAACCGTTCCAATGGGCTTTACTTCAGAAAACCGACCTATGGGACTCACTTTTATTGGAAAACCATTTTCAGAAAAGGAATTGCTGCAGTTGGCTTATGTTTTTGAAAACAAGACGAAAAGGAGAAAGACACCTAAAGCTTATAATGAGTAAGACCTCCCAACGATACCTGGTGATCATTTCCAAGATCATCTTTTTCTACAGTGTTTTTTATGTGATCATGAAAATCGCTGCAATTTTTCAGGGTGCCTGGGCGATACCGAATCTGATCCTGGCTATTCCGTATCTGATCTTCGCGATTATAGGCGGATTGATGGTGAAAAGGAATTCCTATCATTGGGCCTATGTGATCGCCGGAGCTATTTTGATCAGTATTGTGAGATATTACGAACAGGAGTGGATGCTGCAGCTTCATAATTATTTCCAATAATGCTACCACAAATTCCCGGCAAGAACTATCCAAATGAAGTTTGCCTGAACGGTGAATGGATGCAACCTGAAAATGCCCGGATTTCGGTTTTTGACAGGGGTTTTATGCTGGGCGACGCCCTCTATGAAGTCATTCCATTTTATGACGGAAAGGTCTTCGCTTTGGAGGAACATTTAGACCGACTTAAATATAGCCTTTCCCAGATCAGGTTCGATTTTGAAGTGGAAAAGCTGGTGCCTTATATCCTTCAGGCTGTAAAGCGCAGTTTTTTTGCTGAAGAAGACGCTGCGGTTTATTTGCAGCTCAGTCGCGGTACAGCGCCAAGAACACATTTTTTTCCAAAGTCTTCAGAACCCAATTTTCTGGTTTATTCCTTTCCGGTTAAACTGAAGGATTTTGAAGAAAAAAGCTGGCGATTGCTGCTGGCCGAAGATATTCGCTGGCATCGCTGCGATATCAAAACCACTTCCTACCTGGCCAATACGATGCTGAACGATGAATCCCATCGCCTGGGGCTTGATGAAACTTTACTATTCCGGGATGGAAAGATCACCGAAGGTTCTCATTCCACCGCATTTTTTGTGAAGGAAAACGTGATCTATACACACCCGGAAGGTCCCGAAATACTTTCAGGAATCACGAGAAAGATCGTGATAGATCTCTGCACGGAACTCGCTTTGGATATCAGGGAAGAGGCCTACAGCTTAAAAGATTTTAAACATCTGGATGAAGTATTCCTAACCGGAACTACCACACAGGTTATGACGATCTCAGAGATATTTACTGAAAAAGAAAAGATATTTTCGCGGCCGGAAGCCGGACCGATAACCAGGAAACTTCAGAAGGCCTTTAAAGAGAAAACCCGGAAAAGCCAGGCCTAATCTATTACCTTATATTTTTCCAGGATCGGTTTGACCTTTTCCAGTGGTAGCGCTTCGATCGTTCTGCCTTGAAACCCGGTCATGTCTTCAGCCATAAACAATGAATTCAGAATGGCTTCTTCGGTGGCTTCAATGGCCGCCATAAAGATGGGAGACATTAGGTCATTGGGCACTACTTTTTGTTCCAGGAATTGGTTTTCGACTTGGTAGGGAACCCGGTTTTCTTCAGCAGTTGAAAAGGCGATCACATAATCTCCGCTTCCGTTGGAGGCGATCCCGCCGGTTCGACCCAGTCCTAAAAGTGCTCTTTTTGCCAGGCGTTTTAAATTTCGCGAATCCAGGGGAGCATCGGTAGCGACTACGATCATGCAGGAGCCATCGGCACTGTCTAAAATACGATCCCGGAAACTGAATTTTCCAATTTCTTCTCCAACCGGAGCGCCGTCTATGGTCAGATTTCCGCCGAAATTGCTCTGTACTAGTACGCCGATGGTAAATCCGCCTAGACTTTCAGGAAGTTTTCGCGAAGAAGTCCCAATTCCGCCTTTAAACCCGAAGCAGATCGTCCCCGTTCCGGCGCCAACATTCCCTTCGGCTACATCGGAACCAGCAGATTTGATGGCTGATAGTACGTCCTCTATTTTTATATGCTGACCACGAATGTCGTTCAGATATCCATCATTAGTTTCACCAACTACCGCGTTAACCGACCTCACGTCTTCGTTCCCAGTCAGCTCCAGGCTGTATTTGATCAGGGCGTCCATGGCCGTGGGAACATTTAAGGTATTGGTTAGAATGATGGGAGTTTCAATGTTTCCAAGCTCCTCTACCTGTGTGCTGCCGGCTAGTTTTCCGAAGCCATTACCAACATAAACCGCCGCCGGAACTTTCTGCTGAAAGATATTCCCGCCATGCGGCAGGATCGCGGTGACTCCAGTTCGGATGCTATCTCCTTTGATAAGCGTGGTATGTCCAACCTTCACACCTCCCACATCGGTGATCGAATTATTTGTACCAGTAGGTAGAACACCTACTTTGATGCCAACCTCTCGGCTTCGTTGCTGTGCGGAAAGGCTGATTGTAATGAACAAAATGAATAACAGGAGTAGATTTTGTTTCATGGGTCTGGCTTGTTTCAGAAGGTGAAGATACAAAACTGCAACTTTGTGAACCTGTCTATTTTAAGTCTTCATTAGTAGCATTCTGCAATTCAGATTTTAGATTGTATCTTTGCACCCGCCAAAAAGACCTCAAAGGTTTCAAAAATCTCTGAGGTCTGGGCGGAGTCAAAAAGGAATAAAATGAGAACGAAGTCAAGAAAGAAGAACAGGATCAACGTGGTTACTCTTGGATGCAGTAAGAACGTTTACGATTCCGAAGTGTTGATGGGCCAGTTAAAGGCCAATAACAAGGATGTTGTTCATGAGCAGGAAGGAAATATCGTGGTGATCAATACCTGTGGATTTATCGATAATGCCAAGGAGCAATCGGTGAACACCATTCTTGATTTTGTTCAGAAGAAGGAGGAAGGAGAAGTAGACAAGGTTTTCGTGACCGGTTGTTTAAGTGAACGCTATAAGCCGGATCTTCAAAAGGAAATTCCGAACGTAGACCAGTATTTTGGAACTACCGAATTGCCTGGTTTGCTTGCTGCCCTGGAAGCCGATTATAAGCATGAGCTAATTGGTGAGCGATTAACAACAACTCCAAAGAACTATGCCTATTTAAAGATCGCCGAAGGTTGCGACCGTCCCTGTTCTTTTTGCGCAATTCCACTTATGCGCGGGGGCCATCGTTCCACGCCTATTGAAAATCTGGTTAAGGAAGCTGAAAAACTTGCCGCTAATGGGGTGAAGGAATTAATCCTGATCGCCCAGGATCTTACCTATTACGGTTTGGATCTTTATAAGAAACGTAACCTCGCTGAATTGCTTGAAAACCTGGTTAAGGTGGAAGGCATTGAATGGATACGTTTGCATTACGCGTTCCCCACCGGTTTCCCGATGGATGTACTGGAGGTGATGAAACGTGAGCCCAAGATCTGTAATTATCTTGATATTCCGCTTCAGCATATTTCAGACGATCTGCTAAAATCCATGCGCCGTGGAACCACTCACGAAAAGACCACTAAACTTCTGAAGGAATTCAGAAAAAGGGTTCCTGAAATGGCAATTAGAACGACCCTTATCGTGGGTTACCCGGGAGAAACCGAAGAACATTTCCAGGAATTGAAGGACTGGGTTAAGGAAATGCGTTTTGAACGCTTGGGATGTTTTACGTATTCTCATGAAGAGAATACGCATGCATATAACCTTGAAGATAATGTGCCTCAGGAGGTGAAGCAGGAAAGAGCGAATGAGATCATGGAAATCCAGTCCCAGATCTCCTGGGAGCTGAACCAGGAAAAGATCGGCGAGATCTTTAAAGTGGTGATCGATCGCAAGGAAGGCAATTATTTTGTGGGCCGAACCGAATTTGATTCGCCCGATGTGGATAACGAGGTGTTGATCGATGCAACTTCGGTTTATCTTAAAACAGGAGATTATTACGAGGTGAAAATCACCGATGCGGCCGATTTCGACCTGTATGGAGAGCCATTGAATGTCACTTCAGAAAAGCCGAAACGAAAGGAATTGAAGATCAGGCAATCGTAATTTTGTCCTCCAAATATACTGACTGTACTTTATTCAATATTTCCACCCCTTCTTTTAAAGGACGCTGGAAAGCTTTCCTGCCCATGATGAGTCCTGCGCCACCGGCTCGCTTGTTAATTACGGCAGTGCGAACGGCCTCTTTTTCGTCGGACTCTCCTTTGGAACCACCACCTGAATTGATGAGTCCTATTTTTCCCATATAGCAATTCGCCACCTGGTACCGGCACAGGTCTATTGGATGGTCGGTGCTGAGCTTTTCGTACATGTCATCATCATATTTACCAAAATCGATATTCTGGTATCCAAAATTGGTGGTAGGTAATTTTTGTTTGATCACATCAGCCTTGATGGTGACCCCTAAATGATTCGCCTGCCCGGTAAGATCGGCTGCCGAATGATAATCTTCTCCATCTTTCTTAAAATCTGAATTCCGGGTATAGCACCATAGAATAGTTGCCATTCCCAGCTCGTGTGCTTCTTCAAAAGCCCGGGCGATCTCAACGATCTGCCTGTTGCTTTCTTCTGAGCCAAAATAAATGGTCGCTCCAATAGCCACAGCTCCCAGATTCCAGGCCTCTTTCACCGTACCATAAGGGATCTGGTCGTATTTATTGGGATAGGTGAGGAGTTCGTTATGGTTAATCTTTACAACGAAAGGCACCTTATGAGCGAAGCGCCTTGCATGTCGTGCCAGCACACCAAAAGTGGATGCAACGCCATTACAACCTGCTTCAATGGCCAGGTTAATGATATTTTCAGGATCAAAATACTCCTGGTTCTTATAGAACGAAAAGGCCGCTGAATGCTCAATTCCCTGGTCTATGGGCAAAATATTCAAATACCCGGTTCCGCCAAGGTTACCGTGCCCATATAACTGGACAAGACTGCGTAGACTTTGCGGATTTCGGTCACTGTCGATAAAAGACTCAACCGTACCTGGTCCCGGCGCCAGAATTCGTTCTGCTGGTATCTTTTTGCAGGTATGTTCCAGGTAATAAGCTGCGTCTTCACCTAGAATGTTTTCAATTTCATTTAAATTTTTCATGATTGGTTGTTTTAGATTCCGAAGGGGAAGGTTTCGGGAGTTAACTTTCCTTCGGGTTTATATTTCAATGGATGCAATCCCTGGGTGCGGTCCAGGTAAATAAAGGCATCATATCTTTCGGGTATTTCGGACGGCACATAATTCGACCTTTCATCATCGGGATCATAAACTACTCCAACGGCCCTGTGGCCAATCTTATCTTCAAATGCTTCTGAAAGGCTGGGATGCTCGTCAAAGATTATCAGTTGATTGTGTTGGTTCTGGTTATGTAATGTATGTTCAAAACTCCCTGGAATAGCTTCCGGAAGTTCCATTTCCTGTATGGGAGCGCCCCATGACTTTCCGGCGATCACCGAACCTGCATAGGATCCAAAACCTACCAGAACCGTATTCCTCATGCCTTTTTCTATTCGTACCAGCTCTCCCAGGTTAAAGAGTCCGTGGTTGGCCATATCAGTAGCCCGCGCATCACCAATATGAGTGTTATGCGCCCAGACGATCACTTTAGAATCGTCTCCGTGATAATCTAAAAGTTTGTCGAGACTTTCCATCATATGCCTGTCGCGAACGTTCCAGGAATTCTGGGTAAAGTCAGACATAGCCTTATAGTATTTTTCGGCATTCGCCATCACAAGGGCGTTCATTTCTGCATTTAGATCGGCTTCCAGGGATTGATCATAATTGTGAGAACGCTGTCTTACCTTTTTGAGGAGCTCTACCACCTGTTCCTGGCAACCGGGTTTAGCTCTGCTGAAAATAGATCCGTAAGAATCTCTTTCCTTATAAGGCTGAAAACACATCATCGCCTTCCTGGCCAGTTCGGCAGTGTCTGGATCTTCCTTTTCTAGATAACTTACGATAAGTTCCATGCTTTCCCATAAACTATAGACATCCAGGCCGTAAAAACCAACTTTTTCAGAAGCCGGGCACTCCTGGTTATGTGATTTCAGCCAATTGGCGAAGGCCGCGATCTCCCAGTTAGCCCACATCCAGGTTGGCCATCTTTTGAATTCTTCGAGCACGCTCTGTATTTCCTGGTCATCACCGTTCTTGATCCATTTGTTAATATTGAAACAATCCGGCCAGTCTCCTTCCACGGCTATAAAATCAAAGCCTTTTTCCTTGATAAGGCGCTTGGAAATTTCGGCCCGCCAGGTGTAATATTCGTGGGTACCATGGCTGGCTTCACCAAGAAGGACATACCGGGAATCACCAATGCGCTCCATCAGTGGCTCAAGATCATAGCTGTTGCCCAGGTGATGAATATATTTCGAGATGTCTTTTTCATTTCGGGAAAGACTCATTTCTTTACTTGTTGGTTATATATCTGAAAATAAGATATTTGAACACCAATAAAGATTCTTCAATTATAAAAAAATGATAAAACTGCTCAGGAATATTTCCAGAAGATAACCTGAGAGAAGGCGGTCCAGAGGCAGGCTTCAAGGCCGGCATATTTCATGGCGCTGTTAACCCAGGTATTGCAGGTTCTGAAGGCGTGGAAGGAAGACTTCGATTCGAAAAAAATATCATCTTGAGTATAGCTGAAGTCAAGCTGTACGGGATTCCCGTTTACATTTCTTTCGAAATGTTTTAAGATATATTCTGAAAGCTTCTGGTATTGAGCTTCGGTTAATTTTAGCTGAATATGATTTCGTGTTTGCGGAAAATCCATCCTGGTCACATGGATCGCTGAAGGTGTATTCAGAAACAGACTATTCACGGCAGTTGTAATTTCCAGGTCATCCCACTGCGGGGTAGTTCTGTAGAACTCCCGGTCACCCCAGCCAAAGGCATAATAAGCCGTTTGTCGAGGCGTAGAAAAATTGGATGAAGGGATCGTTTCCTTCCAGTTCTGGATTTGATTGCTAACGGGCAGGACGATATCGGTGTGAGTGCCGTTCTGGATGAGGTAGATCTTAATGTTCCCTTTTTCAGAACCCGACCCGCTATTGACAGGGATGATAGCGCCTATCAAATTTAGCAACAGGTAAATAAGTGCCGGCATTATTATAAGTAGAAGCAGATTTTTAAGAAAACGAAAAAATCGTTGCATCCTTCCTGGTTTTAGGCATTCTGGGATTTTAGCTTTTTTCGCTTCCTGTAATCTATATAGACATAGATCCCGTAAATAAGAATTCCACCGCCACCTATCCAGTAAAGTCCGTTTTTCAGGGTATCGGTATCCTGACCAAAATAGGCGATTGCGAAAGAGAGAGGGACAATTCCGGTTAGGGTGGCGAGTATGAATTTTCGGTATTTCATGCTCAGCATTCCGGCGATGATACTTATGGCATCATTCGAGAGAAATGGAGATATCCTGAAAATGGCAATGGTCCAGAATCCGTATTCTGAGATCCAGCGCTCGGCTTTTTTGTTTTTCGATTTGCCCATTACCTTTTCAAGGTTGTCTTCTCCGAGCCATTTTCCCAGGTAGAACGCGATACTGGAAGCGCAAAATACTCCGGCGATCGAAATAAAAGCTCCTCCCCAGAAACCATAGGCCAGAACCGCTACAATCATGGGTAACCAGGATGGGAATACCACCAGGAAGATCTGCAGGATCATGATCAGGATAATGGCGATTGGTCCCCAAACGCCGAAATTCTTAAAATAGGCACTGATCCTTTCCTCGTCTTCGCTCCAGAGAATATCCCAGGTATGGTCTATAAATTCTTTGAAAGGCGGGTGGAAAAAATAGATCGCTAATAACCCAACGATAATACTTCCGGTAAGTATATATGATGCTTTTTCAGACAAACGGATTTGATTTTCTGGTCATTTCAGATTTGGATAAGATAGAAAAAAGGCGGAACTACCTGTTCCGCCTTTGCCTTAAAACTTTTATAAAATTTGTATTATTCCTCCGGATTAAGCAGGATTGGTTCCCCAAATCCAAGCTGATCCAGTTTCTCTAATTGTGTTTCGGCATCGCCAACGATCAGGAAATACATCCTTTCGGGATTCACATATTGCCTGGCCAGCTCCTGGATCTGCATCACGCTCATATCTTCCACCAATTTTTCCCTTTGTTTGATATAATCGTAATCATAGCCAAAATCGCTGATCTCCTGTAGCATATTAAGCTTGGCGCCAAGAGTTTCAAATCTCCTGGCATTGCTTTTTATCATATAGCTTTGGGTAACTTCAAGATCTGAAGGCTTGAAGCTTTGCGGATAATTCCTCAGGATATTACGGATAAGTTCAGTAGCCTCATACGTGATATTGGTTCGCACGCCGCTGCTTATTTGGAACGGACCAATATAATTCCGCTGGGTGAACCTTGATCGTATCCCGTAGGTGTAGCCTTTGTTCTCTCTTAGTTCCTGGGTTAGCTGTGAGGCAAAACTTCCACCCCCAAGTCGGTAATTCATGACCTCGGCAGGATAAAAATCCTCATCGGTAGCCGAAAGGGCAGGCGCTCCGAAGCTGATTATGGATTGCTTGGCACCCGGAACATCGTAAAAATAAACTTTGGATTTTTTAGGCAGCTCAGGATCCGGAAACTCCGGGAAATCGATGTTTTTTGGTGGCCAGTTCGCAGAGATCCCACGTACCGGTTTCAGAGCTGTATCTTTTTCGATGGCTCCCACCACCAGAAAGGAGGCTGCCAGTGGCGAGAGGTTTTCCTCGTAAAAATTCTTCAGGTCGTTAAGACTGATATTGTTTACAGATTCGGTATTTCCAAGCAAATTGAAAGAAAGTATGCCGTCTTCTCCGTAGATGAGTTTATTGAATTCGTTAGAGGCAATTTGTAATGGGTCACCTCTTTGCTCCTGAAGCCTGCTTAAGATCTGCTGTTTTACCAGTTCAAACTCTTCTTCATCCCAGCGCGGCTGCAGCAAAATTTCCTTAACCAGCTCAAGGGTCTTGTCGTAGTTCTTGGCCAGGGTGTTCCCGCTGATCGTGATCTTTTCTTCTTCGGAATTTACATAGATCGAGGCCCCAAGCATTTCGATGGCTTCCTCCAGTTCGGCGGCAGTTTTGTTGGCCGTTCCCTTGGTCATCATTTCAGCCAGTAAATTCGAGATCCCGGCCTGTTCAGGCTTTTCGAGTAACTGGCCACCTTTGATGTCCAGGCTGAATCGTACCAGCGGAACTTCTTTATTCGTAATTCCCATTACTTTCATTCCTGAAGGCAGGTTCTGCTCCCAGATATCGGGCACCCGGGTTTCAGGCTTTCCGTGGTATGGCGGTTCAATGCTTCGGTCGAAGCTTGAAGGCGTTTTTTCATAACTGGCCTGCTGGCTCGGGTCGAATATCTCTTCGGCTCCTTCTACGATCTTTTCCTCGATCACTTCAGCCTTATCTGAACCTTCTAAAGCCAGTTCTGGCGATCCCTTTGGAACAAAACTGGTAGCCACATAATTTTTATCCTGAACATATTTTCTGAATACATTCATGACGTCCTGTTCTGAAACCGACAGCAAATTTTGCACTTCCTTGTTCAGGTTGTTAGGGTCGCCTGTATAGATCTCGTATTGAGCAAGCTGAAAGCCTTTTCCCAGGACGCTGGAAATCTGGTTGTAAAAGTCGGTTTCGAGTCCGGCCTTGATTCGATCAAGATCTTTCTGCGGAATTCCATTCTTCCCAAATTCTGAAAACACCTCCTTGATGGCCTGCTGCACCTGGTCCAGGTCTACGTTTTCATAGGCTCTTACCTGCAGCATCAGCTGGCCGGCCAGTTCTGATTCATAATCGAACATGCTTATCCTTCCGCTTAATTTTTCTTCTTCAACCAGCTTCTTGTACAGCGGCGCATTTTTACCATCCGCCAGGTAGCTCGCAAGGATCTGAAGTGCATACGAATCGGGATGATTGGTGTAAACCGAAGGCCAGGTAAGTGTTAATTCAGGCAACTTGGCGAAATTGTCCTCGTGGTAAAGCTTTTTAGTCTTCTCGAGACTTACCATTTGTTTTTCCAGTTTTTCAACTTCAGGACCTCGTGGGATCTCATCAAAATATTTGTGAACCCAGTCCCGAGCCTGTTCCGGATCAAAGTCTCCCGAAATGGTTAGGATCACGTTGTTGGGTGTGTACCATTTATTGTAGAATTCCTTTACGTCCTCCAGGCTTGCATTCTGAAGATCTTCCAGGCTGCCAATCACCTGCCAGCTGTAGGGATGCCCTTCGGGGTACAGGTTGCGGTCGATCACGTACATATCATGACCATAAGGCCGGTTATCTACGCCCTGCCTTTTTTCGTTTTTCACCACCTGCTTTTCCTTGGCTAGCACGGGTTCGGTTACCGTATTGATGAAGTAGCCCAGTTTGTCAGCTTCGGCCCAAAGCATCTTTTCAAGTGCGTCGTTAGGCACGGTTTGATAATAATTGGTACGGTCCCGGCTGGTTGATCCGTTTGCCCCGGAACCACCAATTCTCGCACTCATCTTGTCCAGCCCGCCTTTCCCGAGATTTTCAGACTCCAGGAAAAGCAAATGCTCGAATAGATGTGCAAATCCTGTGCGACCTTCCTTTTCCCGGGCCGAACCCACGTGAGCAGTTAAAGCCACGGCAACAACCGGATCGGAATGGTCTTCGTGCATGATCACCTTCAGCCCGTTTTCCAGCTGAAAGCTTTCAAAGTCTACTGAATGGGAATCGGACTTTTCCTGTGCCTGGATCAGCTGCGAAAAAGTCAGAAACAGGATGCTAAATATGGATAATTGAAATTTCATTTTTTAGATATTAAAGGTCTGCAACCGAATTATTGGTCAGGAAAAGCGCGTTTACGAAAAAGAGTTTCCCGTTCTGCCAAAAAGCCCTGAACAAGGGGTTGTCTACCATATAGATCACGCTACCCTGGCCTAAAGGTACTTCGCCGAAAACCAGTGAATTATTAAGGTTTTTCACCGCTTCGCTTCCGGCAAAACCAGAAACTACCTCCGGTTCTTTGATATAAGCAACATTATATCCGTTCTCCAGGAAGGAATAGCTGTCGCTGCTCAATTTCAGCGTAAAATAGTCATCATCATAACCGAAGCCCATTGGATGGGTATTATCAACCTGGGTGCGAATAATGCTTCCGGTGATAAGATTTTTAATGCTTTCGCGCTCACGCTCTGCATAAGGCACCAGGTTATTTTTGATGGCAGCGCTGTCTTTTTCAGCTTTTTTATTTTCTTCAAGACCAAATCCTTCCTTTCCGGCGAAACTTCCAACGGCATTTCCGATAGGGATCAGTTTTCCACCATTTTTAACCCATTCTGTGATCTTTTTCATGGTGTCTTCGGTAAGAAAACCTGAATACCAGCCCGAAGGCATGATGATGGTATTGAATTCGCTGAGGTCGAGTCGGTTGAAATAATCGGTGTCCAGTGGTACAACGGGGTAATTCAGTTCCTGTTCGAAGAAGTACCAAACCTCTCCAAAACTAAGCGATGAAACCTCGTCGCCTCTAAGAACTCCGATCCTGCTTTTATTGATGATCTTGATGCTGGAAGAGCCAAAATCGGGTCCGCTTCCTGCGAAACTGGTGTTCGCCGTGGTAAGTTGTCTTTCGTATTCGTTGGCGATTTCAATTACTTTTTTATCAAAATCATTCACCTGCCTGTTGTCGCTTTTGGTGATCACCAGGCTTCCTCGTTCAAATTTCTGCCCATTGCTTTCAAAAGGAACTTCACTAAAGCGAACCTTGATATCATTCTTTAATAGGGCAGCCAGGAATTCCGCATCCTGCATGCTGTTCCATTTTGAAATATAACCGGCTCCGGAAGGATTGGCTGTATTCTGAAAGCTCGAGGCCGGTGCTTTACCGGAGGCTTCGATAATTCTTTTGCTGCCAATTCCGTTCAGACCATAGGCATACGGAAGGCTCCAGGCAGTAATATCATACGTAAGAGAATCTGAAAGTTTCGCCTCTGGTTCAAATAAGACCTTTACCATTTTCCCTTTTGGCTGATTGGTAGAAACAACCAGCGTATTTTGATCGGCAGTCAAAGTCCCATCTCCATTTTCCTTAAAACTGTGCCCGCTAATTCGGTTGTTATTATTTGAATAGGCATACTTTATCTCGTGCCTGTCTAATAATTCAGTTAAGGCGCGAAGACGGTCCTGATTGCCCTGCAGGGCATAGCTACGATAGTTAAAATCACCATCCTTAAAGTAATTTTTGAATTCTGTATTCAGTTCGGCGATATTGTTTGCAGCGACTTCAACCGTCGAGATTCCGGTGGTAAAATGATGTTCCACCCGGTCTTTCAGGGTAAGTACATAGCCTTCATCGGTTTGAATACCAAGGCCGGCTCTTCCGTGACCAGCCTGCTCGTAGGTCATCCCGATCGCGCCCATATAGGTTGGATAGGTATCGCCATAACTTGGGTACAGAAGGTCAAATCGTTCTCCGGTAAAATACAACCAGCCTTCCTTATCGAAATATCGGGCGTGATTTTTCCCGATGCGGGTCTGGAAATCGCGCTGGAAAGGAGAGATCACTTCGTGGAAAGGTTCCGCAGCCGGCGCAAAATAATAAGGTTCATTGATTCCCTGCTCATGAAAATCTACATGTATATGAGGTAACCACTGGTTATAGATCTTTAATCGCTGGCGGGTTTCCACCTGTGTGGCCCAGGCCCAGTCACGGTTCAGGTCAAAAAGATAATGATTGGGTCTTCCGCCAGGCCATGGCTCATGATGTTCCGTTGCTTCCTGTAAGGTGGAATAAGGCTCGGCCTTCACCTGGTTATACCAGTTGGCGTAGCGGTCACGACCATCGGGGTTGATACAGGGATCGATAATGACCACGGTATTCTCCAGCCAGTCGGTTTTTTCGGTGATCAAATGATATAGCGTCTTCATAGATGCTTCAGTACTCGAGGCTTCATTCCCGTGAACATTATAACTCAGCCAGACAATAGCGACATCAGAACTACCTGAGCCGTCACCAATTCCGGCGTTTTTCAAATGATTTTTCCTGATCTGCTCCAGGTTGTTCAGGTTAGCTTCAGAAGATATTACCGCATAGGTCAGCGGCCGGCGCTCGTTGGTCTTTCCGTAGGTATGGTACTCGACCATGCTGGAATTTTCAGCAACATGGCTGAAATAATCAACCACATCAGCATGCCGGGAAAACTGGGAGCCCAGTTCATAACCCAGGAATTCTGAAGGGGTTTGTAGATTTTGAGAAACTAGTAGTTGTAGACTGAAGAAGAATACACTTAGGGAGCTGACGATATATTTCATTTAAACTAAAATTTTTTAAAAGCCGAGTAAAGATAGTACCTAGCCCGGAATTAACTAAAATTTAGTTAATAAAATCCCTATCTTCGATATCTTTGCAAACTCAAGAAAAGCTTATGCCAACCGATTGTATTTCGTATCCCGAAACCAATTATTTCTCGAATCTTATCCTGGATTATCTTTCGCAGAAAAAGGAACTGAAAGAACTTTATGGTCATTTTCCTGAGCTTCAGAATTTTGAAAAACAAATCGCTGAGAAGGAATCTTCATTTGATCACGAGATTCGTAAAGACCTGGTAAAAGTGCTGAAAAAACAATACGCCGCTATTGAAATTTCAGATAAAACCAGGGGAAACATCAACCTGCTTGGCGATAAGAAAAGTTATACAGTAGTTACCGGGCACCAGTTGAACCTGTTTACCGGGCCATTGTATTTTCTTTATAAGATCGTTTCCACGATCAACCTCACCGAAAAATTAAAGCAAAAATTTCCCGGTCATCATTTTGTGCCTGTTTACTGGATGGCTACTGAGGATCATGATTTTGAAGAGATCAATTTCTTTAATCTCAACGGAAAAAAGTTCAAATGGAACAACGCCGATGCGCGTGCTGGAAAAACAGCCGTTGGTTATTTGTCTACGGAAGGCCTGGACGAGGTTTTCCAGTTATTTTCAGCTGAAATCGGGGATAGCGAGAATGGAAAGTTTTTGAAGGAGCTCTTCAGAAAAGCTTACCTCGAACATGATAATTTGAGCGATGCGACCCGGTATATAGCCGATAAGCTTTTTGGTGAATACGGCCTGGTTATTATCGATGGGGAGGATGCCGAATTAAAAAAGCATTTTATTCCGTACGCCAAGCACGAATTGCTCGAAAAGCGATCTTTTGAAAAGACAGGTTCTGCAGTTGAAAAACTGAATGAACTGGGCTATAATGTACAGGTGAATCCACGGGAGATCAACCTGTTTTATTTGAATGAAGAGATCAGGGAGCGGATTATCGAAAAGGAAGGGAAATTCTTTGTAAATGAAACCGAAATCAGCTGGAGTAAGGATAAATTACTGAAAGAACTCGAGGAACATCCGGAACGCTTTAGCCCTAATGTCATGCTTAGACCACTTTACCAGGAAGTCATACTTCCGAATCTATGCTATATAGGTGGTGGTGGCGAGCTTGCTTACTGGCTTGAACTTAAGGATTACTTCGAAGCCGAAAATGTTACTTTTCCCATGCTGTTATTGCGGAATTCGGCTTTGCTGCAAACCGCCAAGCAAAATGGCAAAAGGGAGAGACTGAATATTTCAATTCCTGAACTTTTCCTGAAGCAGCATGAACTGATCAATCGAAAAGTCAGAAAGATTTCAAATATCGATATCGATTTTTCCACGCAGAAGCAGCACCTGGTAGATCAGTTCCAGCATATGTATGAGCTGGCAGAACAAACCGATAAATCTTTTTTAGGTGCAGTAAAAGCCCAGGAAGTGAAACAGCTAAAAGGTCTTGATAATCTCGAAAAACGTCTTTTAAAAGCCCAGAAACGCAAATTGAAAGATGAGGTGGAGCGTATCGCCGAGCTTCAGAATAGTTTGTTTCCGAACAAAAGCCTTCAGGAAAGGCAAACCAATTTCTCTGAATTCTATGTTGAATACGGGCAGCAGCTGATCGAAGAATTAAAGAATAATCTGGATCCACTGGAGTCTAATTTTAAAATAATCACCTTTGGAAAAGAATAGAATGCATACCATAGATATGGACCTGGTAGAAATGACGCTGGACGTCATGAAATATACCATAGACCGTATCTCGAATGTCACGCCAGAACTGGGTTCTCCCAGGAAGGAAGAAGAATTGTTGCGAATTGTAGGAGAGACGATCACTCCTGAAGGAATAGGAGGGGAGAACGCCTTTCAGTTATTCAGGGATGTGCTGGTCAAGGCAACGGTTCCTATTGATCATCCGCGTCATCTGGCTTTTGTGCCGGCTGCTCCCACCCGGGCGGCGATCATGTTCGATTTGGTGACTTCGGCTTCCAGTATACATGGTGCTTACTGGATGGAAGGTGCAGGAGGCATTTTCTGTGAGAACCAGGCTATGAAATGGCTGGTCTCACTTACTAAATTACCCGAAACTGCCTTTGGGGTGTTCACCAGCGGTGGTACGGCTGCGAACTTATCAGCCCTTGTTGCGGCGCGCGATGTCTGGAGGGAAAAAGATAGTTCTATGGAAAAGGAACGGGCCCTGTTGCTTACTTCTAACGGTGCTCATAGTTCGATTAAATCCATGGCTAAGGTGATGGACGCCGATGTGGCTATGGTAGAATCTGACGAGGAATTCCTTTCAGGTGAGGCACTACGATCAGCTATCGATAATTTAAGCGAAAAGGACCGGAAACGATTATTCGCGGTGGTGGCTACCGGAGGAACCACCAATGCAGGGATCATCGATGACCTTAAAGGCGTTGCTGAAATTTGTGAAAAAGAAGAGGTGTGGTTGCATGTGGATTGTGCCTATGGCGGCGGAGCGCTGGCCGCGAATTCGGTAAGGCATCTATTCGACGGAATCGAAAAAGCAGATAGTATCACGATCGATCCTCATAAATGGTTGTTTTCACCTTATGATTGTGGAGCGGTGATCTATAAGGATCTCGAACTGGCTAAAAACGCCCATTCCCAAAAAGGAGCTTATCTTGAAATCTTTAAAGATGAAGGTGCCCAGGGTTTTAATCCTGCCGATTACCAGATTCAACTTACCAGGAGATTAAGAGGACTTCCGCTGTGGTTTTCCCTGGCGATGCACGGAACCAATAAATATCGGGAAGCGATCGAAAGAGGAATAGAACTTGCCAATATTGCGGCTAAGAAAGTTCAGGAACATGAAAACCTGGAACTGGTTCGTCCGGCAAGCCTATCGGTAGTCTTGTTCAAAAGGAAAGGCTGGAAAGCTGAGGATTACCGTGACTGGACCTACAAGAATCACAGGGAAGGATTCGCACTGGTCACCCCTTCTTCCTGGAAAGGAGAAAGCGTCATCAGGTTCTGCTTTATCAATCCTGATACTACTGAAAAGGATATCGATGATATCCTGGCAACCCTGGATTCGGCTTAGTCAATACCGTATTCCAGTCGCATAGTGATCGAGGCGGTTTTATTTTTATCAGCCGTGTTATAGACTCCGCTCCAGCTGTAATCTTCTCCGGAATTCTGGCCGGTGATCTGGAACACGCCCATGTTCGCGCTTTTGAGATCACCGAGTTCTTCACCGCTGTTGGCGGCTATTTTTTCGGCTCTTAGTCTTGCGTCTTCCGTAGCTTTGGAAATCATTTCGATCTTGAGATCGGCTATTTTCGTGTAGTAATACCGAGGAGGAGAAGAGTTGAACTGGACTCCTTTATTCAGCAGTTCCGTGATCTCCCTGGAAACCGATTCGATAAGCTCTACATCGGTAGATTCGATCTTGATTGGTTGAATGAGTTCAAATCCCTTAAAAATACTACCGGTATAATTGCCATTCTGGTACTGGTTTTCCATTTGCTCAATGGTTTGTACCGAATTGAAGACGATATTTTCAGGTTTGATCCCCTTTTCGGTAAGGTAAGATCTAACGATTTCCTTATCCCGGTTAAGTTGCTCGTAAGCAGCTTCCAGGTTTGGATTCATTCTGCTGAAGCGGCCCTCCCAGACGATTAGATCTGAAATGAAGTTTTCACTTCCCGATCCGGTCACCGAAATTGTGCCTTCCGGATTCGCTCTTGAAACATACGAGTTTCCTAAAAAATAAGCGGCCATTACAATAGCCACCGAAAAAATGATCGCGCTCAGATATTTCATAAACCAAAAGTTTGAACATTCCGAAGATAATCAATAATCCAACTCGTGATCGAGAAAAAAAGCATTTAACCGGTTAATTTTCGGGAATTTTGAAGGGGGCGAATGAATTTTTATATTCGATTGTAAGCCTTTGAAAATGGGCGATTTAACTAACCAATTTAATTTTATTATGAAAAAAGTGATTTTATTACTGGCCGTTCTGGTCTATGCAATTAACATGAACGCACAATCTGCAAAGAGCAGTATTGAGGCGAATGCCAAAGCCATGCAGGAGGCCATGGAAAATGGAGATGCCGAGAAATTCGGAAGTTTTTTCGCTGAAGATGCTATGTTCAAACCTTCCGGATATGAAGTCATTAAAGGTCGTCAGGGTATCGTTTCAGCCCATAAACCTATGGCCGGTTCTGGAATGAAGCTGGAGATCAAGACCGATGAGATCCTCGATTTTGGGGATTATGCCCATGAGATGGGAAGTTATAAAGTGTATTCACCCGATGGGCAGGTCGTGGATCATGGCTCCTATTCCACCCTTTGGAAAAAAACTGATAATGGCTGGATGATCTACCGTGATGTGGTAAGTACCGCTGTAAAACCTGGTTGATCTTTTTAATTTATATACGGAAACCCCGGTGGAGATCGGGTCTATAGAGTAAAAAATCCTCGCCTTAGGTGAGGATTTTTTGGTAGGGCAAAATAAGGTATCCTAAACAAGAATAAGTGTGATGATTAGTACAATAATAATGATCACGCCATAGAGCTTGAGGTTTTCAAGGGTGCGTTCAGGTTTTAAATACCATTCAGATTCCTCCAGCCTTTCCCTCTCGGATTGGGTAGAGTTAGTATTCATATTTATTAGATTTTTGGGACGGTATAAAGGTATTCTTCAGTTTCTAAATAAAATATCAATAAATAAGAATTGTATATTAAAAAAATAAACCTACTGTTAAATAAATAGCAAAAATTTAAGTGAATGCATTTATTTAAGGAAAAAACAAATAATTTGCCCAAGCTGGAAACTCAGCTTTTGAAAAATTAAAAGCCAGCTTAGTATTTTATTTTTATCCCAAATTCCTATTTTTGCGCATGCAAAACAACGTACTCATCCTAGACTTTGGCTCGCAGTACACACAGCTAATTGCGCGAAGAGTAAGAGAGCTGAATATTTACTGCGAGATCTATCCCTATCACAAAATTCCAGACGATTTATCAGGTTTTAAAGCGGTCATACTTTCGGGAAGCCCGTTTTCGGTACGAGCTGAAGATGCTCCGCATCCTGATCTGTCCCAAATACGAGGAAAATTGCCAGTTCTGGCCGTTTGTTACGGGGCCCAATATCTGGCTCATTTTAATGGTGGAAAGGTAGAACCTTCCGGAACCCGTGAATACGGAAGAGCTAACCTTACGGTTATTAAGGATGGCGAACTATTGTTCGATGAGATCAAGGAGAACTCTCAGGTTTGGATGAGCCATAGTGATACTATTATGGAATTGCCTGAAAAGGGAGTACGCCTTGCCAGTACCACCGATGTTTTGAACGCGGCTTACCGTATTGACGGTGAGGAAACCTATGCGATTCAGTTCCATCCTGAAGTTTATCATTCTACCGATGGAAAGCAATTACTTGAGAATTTCCTGGTAAAGATCGCCGGAACCAGCCAATCCTGGACTCCTGGTGCCTTTGTAGATCTTACGGTTTCCGAATTAAAGGAAAAGATAGGAGACGATAAGGTAGTGCTAGGTTTAAGTGGGGGCGTAGATTCAACAGTTGCAGCGGTACTTCTGCACAAGGCAATCGGAAAGAATCTGTACTGTATTTTCGTGAATAACGGGCTTTTGAGAAAGAACGAATTCGAAAGCGTTCTGGATCAATACAAACATATGGGCCTTAATGTGAAGGGAGTTGATGCCTCAGACCGATTCCTGGAAGCTCTTAAAGGGCTTAGCGATCCTGAAGCCAAAAGGAAAGCGATCGGGAACACCTTTATCGAGGTTTTCGATGATGAGGCTCATGAAATCACCGATGTGACCTACCTGGCCCAGGGAACCATTTATCCAGATGTGATCGAATCGGTTTCTGTGAATGGACCTTCAGTAACCATCAAATCTCATCATAATGTGGGCGGACTTCCGGATTTCATGAAACTAAAAGTCGTGGAGCCACTACGAATGCTTTTCAAGGATGAGGTTCGAAGAGTTGGTAAGGAATTAGAGATCGATAAGGAATTATTAGGAAGACACCCGTTTCCTGGCCCGGGTCTTGCTATAAGGATACTTGGAGATATCACCGCAGAAAAGGTGAGAATTCTTCAGGAAGTAGATCATATTTTTATCCAGGGATTAAGAGACTGGATGTTATATGATAAAGTATGGCAGGCTGGAGCGATCCTGTTGCCGGTACAAAGTGTAGGAGTGATGGGTGATGAACGAACCTACGAGCAGGTTGTAGCGCTAAGAGCGGTAGAATCTACCGACGGAATGACCGCAGACTGGGTGAATTTGCCGTATGAGTTCCTTCAGAAGACCTCTAACACAATAATAAACCGGGTAAAGGGCGTTAATAGGGTGGTATATGATATAAGTTCAAAACCACCAGCTACCATCGAATGGGAATAGCAAAACAGAACTTAACCTAAAACCTCAAGAATGAAGTACTTATTAGTAATATGCTTTCTTTTCCAGATCACCACGATCTCGGCAAATGCACAGGCCTATAAATACCACACCGTAAAGAAAGGTGAGACCGTATTCAGCATTTCCCAGACCTATGATATCGAAGAGGAAGACATCTATAAGTACAATCCGGACGCTAAAAGCGGGATAGGAGTGAACGAGAAACTGGTGATCCCTATCCAGGAAAATCAAAATTCCAATGCTTCTGCAGGAGTGAAATTCCGCGAGCATAAAGTGCAGAGAAAAGAAACCTTATATAGTCTTTCTAAACAATACGAGGTTAGCATTGATGATATCAAGCGATTTAATAAACATTTATATGCTGAAGAACTGGAATCGGGGGAAACGATACGAATCCCTGTTTCGGGAACTATACCGGTAAATAATCCGGTAGCCTCTCAAACTGCTGAGTCAAAACCGAAGAGTCCCCAGGATCTTTCGAAGACCAGGGAACATATAGTCCTTCCGAAGGAAACCAAATTCGGGATCGCCCGAAAATATGGCATGACGCTGGAGGAACTTAACCAGCTTAATCCAAAAGTAGATGTGATCCAGCCGGGGATGATGATTCGCGTGGGAACGAATGTTCTCGAGGATGAACCGGTGATCATTACCGATGAGCGCTTCAGATTCTATGAAGTGAAGCCTCAGGAAACTCTTTTCAGCCTGTCACAAAGATTTGGTGTAAGTCAGGATTCCTTAAAAAGACTGAATCCTGCACTCGAAGACGGTTTGAAATACGGAATGGTCCTGAAAGTTCCTGAAAAGGAAAACCCAGATTTTAACGAAGAAGAATATGCTTTTGCTGAAGGTAAAGGCAATGTGAAAGTAAACCTGGAAAACTCCCTGAGCAATTTCAGAACCAAGGAGATCGCTCTTATGCTACCGCTTCATCTGGACAAGATCGAAAAGGATTCACTGGAAACTTATCGCAATACCATCCTCGACGAACGGGTGGTAAGGATCTCACTTGATTTTTATTCTGGTGTGCTTATGGCTGTTGAAGACGCCAAATCTATGGGAATTTCGACCAATCTTAAGGTTTATGATACCAAAAGACAGGCTTCTGAAGTTGCCAATATCATCAACACGAACAATTTCAGCAATACCGATGCGGTTATTGGACCGCTGCTGAAGGAAACCACCGAAGTTGCCGCGTCAAGGCTGGAAAACCGAAATATTCCTGTAATTACTCCGCTTTCTAATCGTGAAATGCAGGGTTATAATAATCTTTTCCAGGCACGTCCAACCGATGAATTTTTGCGAAAAGCCATGATGGATTATATCGTAAGAAATTCTTCGGGAAAGAATGTGATCGTGATCGCCGACGGAAATAATTTCAGGGTAAAATCTGAACTGGGCAATATGCTGCCTTCGGCCAGGTTCGTAAATCCCGTCGATAAGGTAATAAAGGAAGATCAGTTAAAGAATGCACTTGTGGCGGGCCCTAACTGGGTTATCCTGGAGTCTGATAACATCAGCGTTCTTAGCAGCGCCACTTCTTTGCTGAACAGGCTGGCGAGGGAACATGATATTACCCTGTTGACCACTAACAAGAATAACACGTACGAAGACGATAATATTTCGAATATGCACCTGGGCAGGTTGAACTTTCATTATCCTTCAGTAGATAAGGAGTACGATACAACTACTTCCCAGGATTTCATCGATGCCTATAACGAACGCTTCGGAAATGAGCCCAACCAGTTTGCTGTGCGAGGATATGACCTGGCGATGGATGTGTTATTAAGACTGGCAAGTGCTGAAAACCTGATGGAATCTTTTGAAAGATATCCTGGCTATACCGAATATTACGAAAGCAAGTTTCATTATCTCCCGAATCCAAACGGTGGATTTATGAATGATGCGATCTATATCCTGAAGTTCAACGAAGATCTAACCATAAGCAAGGCGAATGACTTCTAGGGTTATATATCTCGGCGATTTAAGAACCGAATCGGTTCATCTTCAAAGCGGATCTAAAATGATCACAGACGCCCCAGTGGATAATCACGGAAAAGGGGAGGCCTTTTCCCCTACCGATACAGTTGCGAATGCCCTGGCCACCTGCATGCTTACGGTAATGGGAATAAAAGCCAGGGACCTTGGAGTAGACCTGAAAGGCGCTTCTGCCAATGTTTTAAAAACCATGGCTGCCGATCCTCGAAGAATTTCACAGCTCAATATTGAAATCAGTTTTCCGGAATCTTTCGGCGACAAGAACAATAAGATCCTCGAGAATACCGCCAGGAATTGTCCCGTACTTTACAGTTTGCATCCTGATATAAAAAAGAATATTTCTTTTACTTATTCATGAAATTCACGCCTCTTGTTTTCCTCTTTATTCTGAACCTGTCTTTACAGGCGCAGGAAAAGGACGAACGCATTTTCTGGGCTGAAGACAGGCCACTTACCTGGTCCGATTTTAAAGCTGAAGCTGAAGCAGATCATGATTTTGCAGCCAGTACCAATTCGGGCATCAGTCTTGGCTGGAATTACAGCACCGCTTCAGGCAAACCTGTTTTCGAATATGAAGTACAGGCCTATTTTGACCCGAACCGATCCTGGGTGCAGGAAGATATTGATGAATCAGATGAATTGCTGGCTCATGAACAGGCGCATTTCGATATTTCTGAAATCCATGCACGAAAATTCCGAAGAGCACTTAGCGAATACGAGATTGGAAGGAACATCAGGCAGGACATGAAGCGGCTCACCAGTAAGTTCGAGGCTGAACGAAAATCCATGCAGCAAGCCTTCGACAGAGAAACCGGTCATAGCGAAAATGCCGAGGCCGAAAAGCGCTGGCAGAAATTCATAGCTTCGGAACTGGCAAAATTAGAAGTGTATAAGAATTAGAAACTCTGAACTTCTTTCCTTGCTTTTTCAAAATCAGCAATCATTTCCTTTACTATTTCTGCAGCTGGTTTGATCTCATTGATGAGTCCTGAGATCTGGCCGATTTCAAGCTCACCTTCATCGAGATCGCCCTCGAACATTCCCTTTTTTGCTCGAGCTCTACCAAGTAAATTGATAAGATCTTCCTTACTTGCTGATTTAGTATACAGGTCCTGCACCTGTTCGAAGAATTTATTTTTTAGCAATCGTACCGGAGCCAGTTCTTTAAGGGTTAATACGGTATCACCTTCCTGGGCTTTCACCACCATTTCTTTGAAATTCTGATGCGAAGAAGCCTCGGGAGTTGCCACGAACCTGCTTCCAACCTGGACAGCATCGGCGCCCAGCACCATCGCTGCCAGCATTCCGCGTCCGGAACCGATTCCGCCAGCGGCGATCAGTGGAATTTCGATCTTTTCCTTAACCATGGGAATCAAGGTGAAGGTCGTTGTTTCATCCCTTCCATTATGACCTCCGGCTTCAAAACCTTCAGCGACCACGGCATCAACACCTGCTTCCTGGGATTTTAAAGCGAATTTCACACTGCTCACAACATGAACCACTTTGATACCATTTTCCTGGAGCTTGGAAGTCCATGTTTTTGGATTCCCTGCAGAAGTAAATACGATCTTTACACCTTCTTCGATTATGATCTGCATGATCTCGTCGATCTGTGGATATAACATGGGTACGTTTACCGCGAAAGGTTTTTCGGTAGCTTTCTGGCATTTTTGGATATGTTCTCTTAAAACTTCCGGATACATAGAGCCTGACCCAATAATCCCAAGACCTCCGGAGTTGGAAACCGCACTTGCCAGTTTCCATCCGCTGGCCCAGATCATCCCGGCCTGAATCAGGGGATATTCGATATTAAAAAGCTTGGTGATTCTATTATTTTCGAACATGATGCTTTGAGCAGATTAAGTTGATCTAAAAATTCAGTTCAAACTTAACAATATAAATTCCACCGGGAAAACCCGGAAACCTAAATTGAACTGAGAATTTGAGCGATAATTAAGAAATAACACCTGATCCAAGCAATTCATCGTCCTTATACCAGGCAACGAACTGACCTTCGGTGATGGAGGCCTGCTCCTCTTCGAAAACAATATACATTCCGTTCGAGGTTTGGTATAGGCTTGCCTCCTGCAGGGGCTGGCGATACCTGATCCTTGCTTTCACCTTCATCTCACCATCCTCACCCAACTTAAGGTCCTCCCGAACCCAGTGAACTTCGTCCTGTGCGATAAACAGCGCCTTGCGATACATTCCCGGGTGATCCTTGCCCTGGCCGGTGTAGATTATATTGTCTTCTACATCGGTATCTATTACGAATAGTGGTTCAGGCGTTCCTCCCACGGCCAAGCCTTTACGCTGACCCTTGGTGAAATAGTGCGCGCCCTGGTGTTTTCCTACCACTTTACCGTCTTCAGGCTGGTACACATATTTTTCTGAAAGATGCTCAAGCTCTTCGATCTTTGAATCAAATGATTTCTGTTCTTTTTGATAGGTTGAAATAGATGCCGGAACTTCAACTATCACCCCTTCTTTGGGCTTTAACTTCTGCTGAAGAAATTCCGGAAGCCTAACCTTCCCAATGAAACAAAGACCCTGGGAATCTTTCTTTTCGGCAGTGATCAGATTCTGTTCAGCGGCGATCTGCCTAACTTCAGACTTCTGAAGTTCTCCAATAGGGAAGAGGGTCTTAGCCAGCTGTTCCTGGGTTAACTGACACAGAAAATAAGACTGGTCCTTATTATTATCCTTTCCGGCGAGGAGGCGGTAGATCGTTTTGCCATCCTGCTCGAATTCATCTTTTCGACAATAATGACCGGTAGCCACATAATCTGCCCCCAGGGAAAGCGCGATCTTCATAAAGACATCGAACTTGATCTCCCGGTTACAAAGTACATCAGGGTTTGGAGTGCGGCCGCGTTCATATTCATTGAACATATAATCCACGATTCGCTCTTTATACTGTTCGCTCAGGTCTACGGTCTGGAATGGAATCCCCAGCTTATCGGCAACCATCATGGCATCGTTGCTGTCGTCCAGCCAGGGGCATTCATCAGAGATGGTCACCGAATCGTCGTGCCAGTTCTTCATAAAAAGGCCAATGACTTCATAACCCTGTTCCTTTAAAAGGTAAGCAGTTACACTGGAATCAACTCCGCCCGAAAGACCTACAACAACTTTTTTCATTCTTTGTAATTTGGATGTGCCGATAAGGAAGTCGGTTAAAACGCAGCAAAATTACGAAATAAAAAAAGGTGGCGAAAGCCACCTTTAAATTGGATATTTTAAACCTGTTATTTTTCAAAAACTATTTCTAATCCCGGTAATTCAGAACTTGTAAAAATGAATTGATTGCTACCGCTGAAATTCACATTACCAGTTGTGTTTCCTTGTCCTGGTAGAAAGAATGTATAACTGTTGTTCCCATTATAGGACCATGTTCCGGGAACTACACCCTCAGACTCGCAATTCGAATCATTTTCCTCATAGAATTCGGAAGTGGCAGAACCATCTGCTTCAAATTCAATGTATGAATCCTGATTGCAGGTGCTCAAGGTATTTTGACCACCTACAGGTCTTAATGATTCAAGGTACCATTTTCCAACGATCTCCATTCCGTCATCTGTATTGGCATCATCATCGTCACTACAGGCGGTAAACAAACTAAGCGATAAAAATAAAATTAAAAGCTTTTTCATGATTTACTGGTTTTAGGTTGCTAAGATATTCAATTTTAGGTATCAGTGATTTTCTTCACGGTCAAATTTTCCATCGGTATAATATTTCCAGAGACCCGATTTCTTTCCTTCAATATACTGGCCTTCCATGATCTTCTGGCCCTTTGGATCATAATATATAGCCGGGCCGTGTAATTCCCCATCTTTATACTGGAGTTGTTTGGTGACCTGTCCCTTTTCGGTATAAATAAGGCTTTCTCCATGTTTTCTACCTTGCTGGTAGGAGGTTTTTTCAGCTAACTGGCCATTCGGGTAAAATGTTTTCTGAAGTCCGTTCAGCAAATCGTTTTTATAATCTTCGATCATCATAATGCTATCTGAGCTTTGATGATAATAGAACCATTTACCCTCTCTTTTCCGGTCTATCATATGGCCTCGACTAATGGGTTTACCTTTTTGAGTATAATAGGTAACGGCCACCGAATCTTTATCTGATTCAAAATTCATGATGGCAGCAGGATGAGCAGAATAACCTTTCTGGTAAAATTTAAAGATTCCAACTTCTTTCCCATGTTCAAAATTACCTTCAAATTTTAGCTGATCAGAACCTTCAAAATATACTTTCCATGGCCCATTTCGTTGTCCGTTGGCGTCTTTTTGATTAACTTGAGCCTGATAACTGGCTGTTATAAAGGTAAATACAAAATAAATTAACTGCTGTTTAATCATAATTAACAAATATTAAACATATTTTGGTTCTTTTTGAGTTTACATTTACGCTAAGAATGAGAACTATACTAAAACTAAAACAAGAAATTATGGAAATTATTTTAAGAAATGCAAAACTTAGCCTTGTTGCTCTTCTTCTTTGCTTTGGATTCATAGCATGTGATGACAACGACGATTTTAATCCTGGTGGTCAGACAGAAGTTCCTGATCCAGATCCAGAACCAACCGATGATGATGGTGCTGTTGAATCTAATAACATTCTTGATTTTGCTGCTGCTAATGGCTACACCGTTTTTGTTGAAGCTGCAGAAGCAGCTGAATTAACCGGGGCACTTACAGGCGATGATGAATTAACGATCTTTATGCCTACAAACGATGCCTTCCAGGCTTTACTGGACTCTAATGAGGATTGGTCTGCACTTGGTGATATCCCTGCAGATGTACTGGAACAGGTACTAATGAACCATGTTCAGTCTGGAACGATTATGTCTGGAGACCTGGAAACCGGTTATTATACCAGTATGGCCCAAACTGATATAGGAGGCGAAATGATGGATTTAAGCCTTTATATCAATGTCGGTGATGATGTGATGTTAAACGGCGTAAGTACCGTTACTGATCCGGATAATGAGGTTGATAATGGTGTGGTACATGTTGTAGATCAGGTAATTGGATTGCCAGATTTAACTACTTTCGCTACTGCAGATCCTAATTTTTCACTTTTAGCAGAGGCCTTAACCGAAGCCGATTTAGTGGGTGCTCTCCAGGCTGAAGGACCATTTACTGTTTTTGCGCCTACCGATGATGCATTCCAGGCACTTTTAGACTCAAACGACGATTGGACATCTGCTGCTGATATCGATGATGATGTATTAACTGCTGTACTTACGTATCATGTTATTGCAGAAAATAATTATCTATCAGGAGATCTATCTGATGGTTTAGCCGTTACTACTCTTCAGGGACAGGATTTAACTATCAATGAGGCTGATGGAGATTTTTCTATCACTGATGCGGCAGGAGGAATGTCGGATATCCTTGAGGACTTTGTTGATATACAGGCGACCAACGGTGTGATTCATGCGATAGATACCGTATTAATGCCGGACTTATCAGGTGATTCTGAATAAGCAACATTTAATTTAAAATATTTAAAAGTCCTTGTTTTGAACAGGGACTTTTTTTTGATATCATAAGACTTTACATCTTAAAAGATTAAACCGTGGTTGATTCTCCTATTTGACGCTAAATCCATTTAAATTGTTCTGCTTATTTAATTGGAGATAGTCGGTTTTTGCAAGTACCCTTTACAATGAATTGAATTAAATAAATGCGTCATCTAAGTCAGCAACCATAATTCAGGATAACAAAAAGCCCCGCGAATGCGGGGGCTTTTACTTTTTCCGAGGAATATTATTTTCCTTTTTGCTGCCTTTTCTGCTGCTCTTCAGCCTGCTCCATCATTTCCTGGAACTTCCTGGTAAACCTGTTCTGTTTCTTAGGTTTCTTTTTATTCTCCTGAATCTTAGCATGGATCTTATCCTCATCGATAATAACATACTTGATCACTAACATGATTCCGATGGTGATCAGGTTAGAAGTGAAGTAATAAAGAGAAAGACCACTGGCATAGTTGTTAAAGAAGAACAACATGATTAGCGGCGAAAGATACATCAGGAATTTCATATTCGGCATTCCCGGTTGCTGACTTGCCTGCATATTCTGCCCTGTGGTCATCATCATATAGATGAAGATCGCAATGGATGCCAGAATAGGGAATAAACTCACATGATCTCCATAAAATGGAATATGGAAAGGTAATTCTGCAATGGTATCATAACTTGAAAGATCATCTGCCCATAAGAAACTCTTCTGCCTTAGCTGAAATGCACTCGGGAAGAACTGGAACAAGGCATAGAAAATAGGGATCTGCATCAATGCTGGTAGACATCCGCTCATAGGGCTGGCCCCGGCCTTGCTATAAAGCTTCATGGTCTCCTGCTGCTTTTTCATCGCGTTATCCTTGTACTTCTCGTTGATCTCGTTGATCTCCGGTCTTAAAACCTTCATCTTGGCTTGAGATAAATAAGACTTATAAGTTACAGGAGATAACAGAATTCTTACAACGATGGTCATCACGATGATCGCAATCCCGTAGCTAGGTAAAAAACTGCTAAGGAACGCGAAGAACGGAATGAAAAGATATTTATTGATCCATCCAAAAATTCCCCAACCTAAAGGTACGATCTCATCGAGGTTCCGATCATAATCGTTTAGGATCTTATAATCGGTGGGACCGTAGTACCAGTTCATATTATAGTTAAGCTCTCCTGCCTGTAATTTTAAAGGAATGGTAGAGGCGAAAGCTTTCGTATATAGGGTGTCTACCTCTTCATCGTCTACCAGGTTCTTTGAAACGAAATTAGCTTTTTCGAAGGGAGTATCGGTTAGAAGAATAGAAGTAAAGAAATGCTGCTTATAAGCAATATAGCTAATATTGGTATCTTCATCTTCTTCCAGGTCTCCCTGCCCTAAATAGTCATCATCACCACCATCATACTCATAGATCAACTCGGTATATCTATTCTCATAAGAAATACTTTTGGCATGTCTATATCCTTGTAATTCCCAGTTTAGGGTTGGGTTTTGAGAACTGTTCAATACGTTTGTAAGGCCCTGAGAGCGTATGCTGAAATCCAGCATATATTCGCCCGGTCTCATGGCATACCGGTATTCCAGATATTCGTTATCTGAAACCTTTAATTTCATGGAAAGAATCTGGTTGCCGTTGTTTTCAGTTAATTCCGGCTCAAAATAAAGGTTTTCGGTATTCAGCGTTCTACCGTCGGTGGTGGATAAGCTCATATTAAGCTTAGCATTCCCATCCTTGATAAGATATACCGGAATGGAATCGTAGGTCTTATAGTTTTTAAGCCTGGCTTCTTCAATATATCCACCCTTATTGGAAACCTTTAATTCCAGAAGGTCATTTTCAATGGTAGTGGTTCCACCCTGAGCTGATGGGAGAGTTTCTGAATATCCAAAAGCCCCCAGACGACGCTGAGCACTAACCAATGCAGCCGAATCATTTTCAGAAGTCGATAGTTGCCTTTCAGACGTATTTTGAGGCTCTTCTTCGGTTTCAACGATCTGCTCGGTTTGAGCAGCCTCTTCTTCGGTTACCGTATCTTCCGGCGTATTATTATAGAGCATCCATATCAGGATACCTCCAATTAGTAAAAATCCAATGATGGATTGAATATCAATTTTCTTTTCTTCCATTATTTGTTTTTGCTTATTCCTCCCTGGTCAAAAAGGTGACCAATTTTATTTCTGTGCCATCTTGGCACTTTTAGTTTTTTCAGCATGTTCATGGGCAGCCTTTACAAAAGACACGAAAAGGGGGTGAGGATTGGCCACCGTGCTTCGGTATTCAGGATGATATTGAACCCCTACAAACCAAGGATGGTCCCTGAGTTCTATCACTTCAACCAGACCGGTTTCCGGGTTGATTCCCGTGCTTAGCATCCCGGCGTTTTCCAGCTGCTCTTTATACTTATTATTGTATTCGTAACGGTGGCGATGTCGCTCCTGGATCAAATCGGTTTCATACACCCCGTGAATGATCGAACCTTCTTCCAGCTTGCAATCCCAGGCTCCCAGACGCATCGTGCCCCCTTTATGAGTAACTTCCTTTTGCTCTTCCATCAGGTCGATTACCGGGTGTTTGGTCTTCCCATCCATTTCGGTGGAATTGGCTCCTTTTAACTGCAATACATTTCGTGCAAATTCGATAACCGCCATCTGCATTCCAAGGCAAATACCCAGAAAAGGAAGTCCGTTTTCCCGTGCATATCTTACGGCATCAATTTTTCCTTCAATTCCTCTTTCACCAAATCCCGGTGCAACCAGCACTCCGTCAAGATGGCTTATTTTGTTATGTATCGTACTGTCATTTATGAATTCTGAATGTATATATTCCACATTCACATAAACTTCATTTTCGGCACCGGCGTGGATGAAGGATTCAAGAATGGATTTATAGGAATCCTGAAGCTCCACATATTTTCCGATCAAACCAATATGTACTTCGGCCTTTGGATTTTTATGTCTTTTCAAAAACTGATTCCATCTCTCCAGATTAGGCGTTGAATCATCTGGTAGAGCCAGTTTTTTCAGAGTCACCGTATCCAGTCCTTCCTTTAGCATCATGTTAGGAACGTCATAAATGGTTGGAGCATCAATACTCTGTATCACCGCTTCCTGTCTAACGTTACAAAAAATGGCCAGTTTCCGGCGGATATCATCAGAAAGTTCATGCTCAGTACGACAAACCAGAATATCGGCTTTGATCCCGCTTTCCATCAGGGTCTTAACGCTATGCTGGGTTGGTTTGGTCTTTAACTCGCCGGCTGCGGAAAGATATGGCACAAGAGTGAGGTGGATCACAAGGGCATTATCGTCTCCCAGTTCCCATTTTAATTGCCTTACTGCCTCGATATACGGAAGGGATTCAATATCACCTACCGTTCCACCAATTTCGGTTATCACGATATCATATTCGTCATTCTGACCAAGAATCTGGATTCGCTCCTTGATTTCATTGGTGATATGAGGCACCACCTGGACAGTCTTCCCCAGGAATTCACCGCGGCGCTCTTTTTCGATCACGCTTTGGTAAATTCTGCCGGTAGTTACGTTATTAGCCTGTGAGGTGTTTACGTTCAGGAATCGTTCGTAATGGCCAAGGTCGAGATCGGTTTCCGCTCCATCATCGGTCACATAACATTCTCCATGCTCGTAGGGGTTCAAAGTTCCCGGATCAACATTGATGTATGGATCCAGTTTCTGAATAGTAGTTTTAAAACCCCTTGCCTGCAATAACTTTGCTAAAGAGGCAGCAATAATCCCCTTTCCCAGGGAAGAAGACACACCTCCTGTTACAAAAATATACTTGGTATCGGCCATTTTATTCTAGTTTGTTGTGTTGTTTTATTCAGGGCGCTAAATTACAAAGAAGAATAGAAAAAGCAGTTAATTTGGAATGCTAATATTAAGAGGTTTTTAAGAACTGAAATTTTTATAAATCAGGGCCTGGGATAGCGTTTTCTGATCTCTCTCAGCAGCTGCTCCAGGCTATTGATCTTTAATTCGTAAACTTCCTGCATCTGGTCGCCCAGCTTGCCTTTAGGAAAGCCCTTTTGCCTGAACCATACATAATAAGGCTCCGGAATATCTGAAAGATAATAATCCTTGTATTTGCCAAAATGCATTTTTGCATAGGCGAGTTCGATAAGTTTTTTAGAATCGGTTAAATTCAATTCCTGCAATATTGGTCTAAGATATCAGAAATCTCATGAAATTTATTCTTCGTCAGGGGTTTGACAAGATATCGTATTATAGACGGGTATTTCTTCGATTCCTCTAGGTCAAATTTACTATTGCTGGAGGTAAGAAGTATAACTTTGAAGGAATTATTTTTCTGGCCGAGTTTTTCAATGAATTCAAATCCATTCATTTTAGGCATGTTAAGGTCCAGAAAAATTAAAGGATCATTTTTGTCTTCCGTTATTACCTTAAGAGCTTCTTCGGCTTTTGTAAATTCGGTCACGCAGGCTTTATAGCCCTCTAATTCCAGGAGTTTTCGGGTTATAAAATTCGATATGGTCTCGTCGTCAACTATATAAATATTATTCATACCAAGGGCCTTGATTACTAAGTTACTTAGCACATCAGTACTATGCGGCACCGGCGAGTTAAATATTTGGTAATCTTTATGGCATCTGTCTGGCTATTTTTAGTTTTAAGGTTCAAAAATCTAATTGAAAAATGGCAGTATTCGGATCGATCATAAAAAGTCTTATTGAACTTAAAGAAACTCTTACGCCTGAGAGCGATGCGCTCAAGGACCAGGAGGAGGTTTTAAAAAACCTGCTTAGTAAAGCCAAGGATACCGAATTTGGAAAGCATTATGATTTCGAACGCATTTTGAATGCTGAAAACATCAAAAAAGAATTTGCCAGCACGGTGCCTTATTTCGACTATCATAAGATCAACGAGGAGTGGTGGCATAAGTATCACGACGAAGGTGCTGAAAATGTCACCTGGCCGGGAAGACCGCCATATTTCGCATTAAGTTCCGGTACCACCGGTAAAAGCAGTAAAAGAATACCGGTTACTGAAGAAATGCTCGAAGCTATTCGAAAGGCCGGGATCAAACAGGTAAGCGCGTTGAGTAATTTTGATCTTCCGCCCGACTTTTTCGAAAAGGAGATCATGATGCTGGGTAGTTCTACCGATCTTCGAAAGGCAGGTGATCATGAGGAAGGTGAGATAAGCGGAATAAGCGCCAGTAATATTCCGTTCTGGTTCCGTGGTTATTATAAACCTGGGGAGGAGATCGCTAAAATAGACGAGTGGGATGAGCGTGTTCAGAAGATCGCCGAGAATGCTAAAAATTGGGATATTGGAGCCTTAAGCGGAATTCCTTCGTGGATGGAACTCATGCTGAAAAAGGTTATTGAATATCACAATGTGAAGAATATTCATGAGATCTGGCCAAACCTACAGGTGTATGCGTCGGGGGGAGTGGCTTTTGAACCTTACGAAAAGAGCTTCGAAAAACTGCTGGGGAAACCTATCCAGGTGATCGATACGTATCTGGCGTCTGAAGGTTTCCTTGCCTTGCAGAACCGGCCCGGAACACACTCGATGAAACTTATACTCGATGGCGGAGTTTATTTTGAATTTGTGCCTTTCAAACCGGAATATATCAATGAAGACGGTTCGTTGACTGAAGACGCACCCGCGATACCACTGGAAGAGACCAGGGAAGAAGAAGAGTATGTATTATTGATCTCTACCGTGAGTGGTGCATGGAGATATATCATTGGAGATACCATCAAATTTACAGATAGGGAAAAGTTCGAGATCCGGATCACCGGAAGAACCAAATTCTTTTTGAATGTGGTGGGCTCCCAGCTTTCCGTAAATAAAATGAATGATGCGATCAAAAGCCTGGAAGATCAATTTGACATCAGTATTCCTGAATTTGTAGTGGCCGCAAAAAGGGCAGAGGATGGAGAATATTATCATTTCTGGTACCTGGGCACCGAAGATTCAGAAGATCCTGAAAAATTAGCCAATGCTTTAGACGAAGCCCTCAAAGAAGCCAACAAGAATTATAAGGTTGCCCGCTCCAAAGCTTTGAAAGGAGTAAAGGTGAATCTCGTGGCACCTGATATGTTTCACGAATGGAATGCAGCTAATAAGAAAAAAGGCGGACAGGTTAAGATGGAAAAAGTAATGAGCGAAGAAAAATTCGATGAGTGGGAACAGTTTGTAAAAGCTCAAAATTGATCAGGCTCACTCAACCTCTTCATAAACTTCATCGATCATCACCATGATCTCTTCCGGTGAAAGGTATAGATCAGCGATACGATTTTTATATACATCAGAAAGTTTAGAGTGATTCAGAATAAAATTTTTAGTGGCGATGATCTGTTCGCCCAGGCCGTGATTCACGGCGTAGGTATCCGCGGCTCTTTCAGCTTCCCGGATATAATTCTTTGAAGTAATATACTTGATACCAAACCACAAAAGGTCTAAGGCACTTCGGTCCTGGTAATCCATGATATGCCCCATTTCGTGACCTAACCAGCCAATTAGAACTTCAGAAGGTACCATACTGATATCGAATTTCTGGCCTTCAATATCAAATTCTTTATTGATAAATATAATGTACTCACGATCTCCCCGGTCTTTCAAAAGGCTGGAAACCCGGGGTTGAGCCTGCATAAAGGATTTTTTAATGTTCTCTTTAAACCTGATCTCGACAGGAGTATCCTGTAATTCAGGATAATGGGAAAATGCGATATAAGCTTCTCTCCAAATTTCATCAGGTACGATCTTGTTGTTTATTTCAAGACTGGCTTTTTGTTGCATAGGCATTATTTGGCTAAAACCATTTGGAATACTGGTGATGATTAGTAGTATTATTAATAAGTTCTTCAAAGTCCCCGTCATATTTCTTTAATGTAGTTTAAATTACAACAAATTTAATGCCTGCAAAAGGGGTGAATTTTAAAATAGACTTAAAATTACGCAGCGGCGATACTAGTCAGAAACTAAAAAAGCAGGCTAAAAGCCTGCTTTAAGTTCAATCTTTATTTTTGAGATTATCCCTGCATTTTTTCCTGCAGTCTTTTCTGTAAAGAAGCATCACTTCTCAGGGCCATCGCAACTTGCTGGTATCTTTCCATACTTAAATCGCTGTTTGCAATTACCGTTTCAATCTTTTCCTGATATTTTGGCTGAATCGTTTGAAGTTCTGCCACAACCAATTCATATTTTTTATCCTCATTATCTGTTGTTTCGATCTCTTTTTGAGGATTCATTTTCGCCTGGTGAATTTCATTGAATCGTTGAAGCTCAAAATCTTCTGCTTCCACCACTGCGATCATTTCTTTCTGAGCTTCCTGGTTAACCATTCGTATTTGCTGAAAAACCTGTGCAAATTCGGTCAATTCAGAATCGCTTACCTCGATCTTTTGTTGCTGAGGCATTGGCTGATTCTGAGCGGTAGCATTCAGGTTTCCAAGTGCGAATACAAATAGTACTGCGCTAAATAATTTCGTCAATTTCATAGTCTTTGTTTTCAATTTTGGCCGTCCAATCTATGGGTCTCACTCTCCAATACCAAAGTTTTACGAAATTAATCGGGTTTCTTAAGGAAATCTTAACATTTCAAAGAGTTCTTTTAAACCTGATTTGAAATAGAATTATTTAGCTGTATCTGGAATTGGCGGAGGTCCATCCGGGATAATGGCTTCATAGGTGGCATCTCCCTTTCGCTCTTGATATTCTTTTTTGACCTTTTCAACTAATTCCGGATTTTCGAAGAGGTCCAGCATGGTCATGCTCATAGCCTTACCAGCGTACATCATTCCTTTGTGACCAATGCTCATTCCACCGCAGGCAACCACGGCCCAGGAGTGCCAGGGAGTGTCTTTTGGAGCAGTAGTAACACTTAGGTTGATATTAGGCACATTCCAGCTTACGTCGCCCACATCTGTAGATCCGCCTCCTGGGTGTTCCTTGGTCTCTTCCAATGGTTTGATCTCAGCATCCATCCCAACGAGTTCCTTACCGGTTTCCTTCTGAATTCCTTTTCCGAATTCGATCTCTTCCTGAGTATACTCAATGGGTCCCAGAAGCTCCAGATTATTCTGCATGATCTTTCCACCTTCGCGATTCACCAGGGTTTCATAGATCCCAGAGATCAATGAGACCTTGTAATCGACGTTTGCCATGATCGCGGCCCCTTCAGCCATCCTTTTGGCGTGTTCGTAAACAGGCATCAATCCGTCTCGTTTTGTATCCCGCACCCGCATCCAAAGCAGTGAATAATCGGGAACCACATTCACCACCTGTCCGCCGTCCTGGATATGATAGTGCATTCTTACCGTGGGCTTTACGTGTTCGCGATAATAATTGATCCCTGTTGTATATAGTTCCAGGGCATCAGAAGCGCTTCTTCCGTTCCATGGATCGGCTGAAGCATGAGCGGCCTGCCCGAAGAATTCAACCTTGAAATCTACCAGGGCAAGAGAGCTTTGCACATCGGCTTCGGTTTTCGCGGCAGGATGCCAGCTTATATTTACATCTACATCATCCCACAAACCGGCATCTACCATCCAGATCTTTCCAAAATATTTCTCTTCGCTGGGTGTGCCGAAGAACTTTACCGTTCCTTTTATATCTCCGTTTTTGATCTGGTCTTTTATGGCGATCGCTGCAGCCAAACTACCAACACCAAAAAGATTATGCCCACAACCATGACCGGCTGCTCCTTCATTCAAAGGTTCCTTGGTGGGCTTTGCTTTCTGGGAAATTCCGGGAAGCGCGTCGAATTCTCCAAGTACACTTATAACCGGAGAGCCGCTTCCGTAGGAGGCGACAAAGGCGGTGGGAATTCCTGCCACGCCACGTTCGACCTGAAAGCCTTCCTTTTCGGCAAAATCGGCGAGTAATTTGGCCGATTGATTTTCTTCAAAAGCGGTTTCGGCTAGTGCCCAGATCTTATCACTAAGGGCAATAAGCTCATCTTCGCGAGATTCAATAGATCTTATAAGTTCCTGCTTATCGGCAGGAATGCTTTTTTGCGCCTGGAGCACCAAAGTAAAAAGCAGACACAGAGGGAATAAAAATTTATTCATAGTAGACTATTTTGTTCATCCCTAAAATAGTCAAAAAATGCCTGAAATTTAGGTATCAAAAGAATAGCCTACTTTTTTATCGCTTTTTCATAAAGCTTTATCCAATCTGAAGGACTCATTTTTGTAACCAGCTCACCTATAAGTTCGAATGGGATTTCATCGGGTTTTTTGAAACGGATGCAACTTTTGCCCATATCTGGTTTTCGACCCGTCCTTTTTTTATATTCCTGGGTAAACCAATCGTTTAAATCCTTGCTGGCATAAATGCCGGAATGGTACAATGCGATATAATTTTTCTGGGAAGCCAGGTTGATAAAAGGAAGGGGAAGTTCTGGATCGCAGTGATAACCCGCTGGGTAAAGGGAATATGGAACCACGTAACCTATCATGCCATAGCTCATAGTTTCCTCAAAACCTTCAGGCAGGTTCTCTTTTATTATGGATCGTAATTTGTTCATAATTTCGATCCTGTTGGTTTGTACTTTACTGATGTAGTCTTCCGGTGAACTGGCCTCGATTTTCATAGTCTGCTAGAATAAAATGTCATAATAAAATTAAGCTTTTACAGTTTAATTCGGGAACGCATTTATTTACGAGCGTTTTTTCTGAAAAGTCCAGTCAAACCTAAAACCGGACCAATGGCAAGGAAGACTAGCAGGTAGGAAGGCTGGATTCGATCACTAAGAAAATTGATCAATTGTATACTTAAAATGGTAATGGAGAAGCCGATGCAGTTCACGATCGTAAGGGCTGTTCCGCGAGAGGAAGCTTCTGTGTTGCTGGCAACCAGGGTTGAGAAAAGCGGGGAATCTGCTACTACCACTAAACCCCAGAATATTAGAAATACCGTTAATAGGGTGAGAGAATTTCCGGAAAGGATCATGGGCGAGATCAAACAGCATAGACCGGAACAAAACAGGGCAAATCCCGCGGTCTTCTTTGTACCGAATCTTTCAGAAAGGTAGCCGCCCAGGACACAGGCGATTCCGCCCAGGCCGATGATACAGAAGGATAGAAATGAAATGCTGAATTGTTCTTCAGGATTATTGAAACTGAAGAATGCGAGTAGTACCGGCACGAAAGCCCAGAAACTGTATAATTCCCACATATGCCCGAAATACCCAAAAGCTGCAGCACGAAATTCTTTATTCTTAAAAATTTTAAAAATCAGGCTAAAATCGGGTTTTTGTTTCGCTGTTCGAAATGGTCCGTCGGGAACGAATAACAGGATCATGAAACCTCCTGCAGTAGCGAGTGTGGAGGTGATAAAGATCACCGATCTCCAATCAAGCTCGATGCTTCCAGATATTTCCTTCAGCAAGTGGGGTAGGGCAGTGCCCACAACCAGCGCACCAACCAGGTAGCCGAGAGACCTACCGAGGCCTTTGTGGAAATAATCGGAAGCGATCTTCATTCCTACCGGGTAGATCCCGGCCAGTGAAAATCCTGTGAAAAATCGAATAGCGATCAGGCTGAATAAAGTATTGTTTTCTAAAAGAATCCCCAGGTTAAAAACTGCTCCTGCCAGCGCGCACACGAAGAATACTCTGGAAGGTGAGAAGCGGTCTGAAATGGTTAAAAAAGCAAACAAAAGAGTTCCGCTGATAAATCCAAATTGAACGGCGGAGGTTAGGTGGCCTAAAGCTTCGGGTGCTAATTTAAATTGAACCAGCAGATCGGTCATTACGCCATTTCCTGCAAACCATAATGAGGTACAGCAAAATTGCGCTATCACAATAACAGGTAATATTCTACGAGTTTCTTTCAATACCTATAGAATATTACCTGTTTCATTTGGCAATGATACTAATTTAATCCTTTAAACCAGTATCGGGAAGATTCACCTCTTCGTCTTTTAAATATTTGTCAAGAAATAACCTGATCTGCCTGTAGCCCTTGATCTCATTTTCCTTTTTAATGAAGCCATGACCTTCATCTGCAAAAACCATATATTCTACCGGCACGCCATTTTGCCTAACGGCTTCCACGATCTCATCAGATTCTACCTGCAAAACCCTTGGATCATTCGCGCCCTGAAGAACCATGATGGGATTCTTCACATTTTCGGCATGGAACAGGGGAGAGATCTTTCTTAGTCTAATGGAATCTTTAGTATTGGGATCCCCCAGTTCTTCATAAAGGGCATTTTTAAAGGATTCCCAGTAAGGAGGAATAGACCTTAATGTTCGAAGCCAGTTGGTCACTCCAAAAATATTGACTCCAACTTCAAACTCATCGGGTGCGAAGGTCATGGCCGCCATGGTCATATAACCCCCATAACTTCCGCCAATGACTCCAATCTGGTCCTTATTGATATAATCCTGTGATGCAAGCCATTTTTTACCATAGATAACATCCTGCAGATCTTTTTCCCCATGATTTTTATCATCCATTTTATAGAAGCTGGCCCCATAACCGCTGCTTCCGCGGTTATTTACAGCTAAAATCGCGTACCCATGATTCACCAGGTACTGGATCAATGCTGAATAGCCAACCCTGGATTGGCCACCGGGCCCACCATGAACCCAAACTAGCGCCGGTTTTTTATTTTCCGCAGTGGCGTTTAGAGGTTTATAGTAGATCGCTGGGATCTCCAGGCCATCGAAGGATTTATATCGCACCACTTCAGCCGAGACCAGGTCATCAGGATCGATCGCGGGATTAAGTGTATTCGTTAATTTTTTGAGTTCTTTTTCCTTAAGATTATATACATAGATATTATTCGGGGTTTTAGAGGTTCCAACGGTAAGCCTTAAAAGGTCTTCACTTTCAGAAAATGTGGCTGAAACAATATTCCCATCAGGGATATCTGGCAATTCCATAGATTGCTGGCTGATATTCTTCCACATCACAAGTTTTGTAGCGCCATCTTCATTGATTCCAATTACCCTATAGGTATCATTTTCGCTAAGATTGCTGTACATAACATCCCAATTGGTCTTGTAGAGAACTTCAGAAGTCTTTTTGTCAATATCATAAGACATTAAGCGGGAAAATTCCCCTCCATGGTTCGTGGTATAATACATTTCAGTCTCATCTTTATTAAAACCAGTCGGACTATAATTGTAGCCTGGTTTGGAGATCTCGGTCATTTCTCCAGTTTCGCGATTTAAAAGAAAAAGCTGGTTTTCACTGGTGGTGATAGCTTTGGCAAGCGCCAGGTATTTTCCCGAATCTGAAATGTAAGCAATGGAATAACCTTTGGTATTTTCATATAACATTTCTGGTTCCCAGGTTCCAACTTTCATCTGGTAGAGATCAAAGAATTGCGGATCTCTTTTGTTGGAAAGGTAATACATATGCGAATCATCGGCGCTCCAGCCTGCAAAGTCCACCTTTTCATTTTCACCCGGCGTTAAGTCCTTGGTGGTGCCATCGGGTTTTAACAGGTAAAGGTGGTTAATTTCGTTCCCTCCTTTATCTGCCGAATAAAGGATATCTCCGGTACCTGGAACGTAATCCACTGCGAACAGGGATTCGCTTTCTGAATTGGTAATGGCTTTTTTCTGGCCACTCGAAATGTCGATTTCGTATAGATTAAAAATACCAGACTCATCACTGCTGATCAGTAATTTGGTTTCGTCAGGGGAAAATCTCCCCCCGCCAATACGGGTATTTTCATAAAATTGTTCAATGCTGTATTCCTTCGGCGTATGAGTATTTTGTGCAGAAATAAATGCTGATAGGAAAAATAACAGGAATGCGATATTTTTCATCTTTTGTAAATTTTTGGTTAGGAAATAAGAGTGGTGGTTTGAAAACCAATTAAATATACAAAAAAATGTCAGTGAAATCCGACCTGTTTCTTGACTGAAATTGCTAAATTTTCTGCTGCTGGTTATTCGTTAGCTCATGCTGTTCCTTTCCGGTATGTAGGGTAGAGGCCGGCTCGAAAAGCATTACCAGGACTTCCTCTTCTGCGATGGGTTTGTGTTCAACTCCACGGGGCACTACGATGAATTCGTTTTCATTCAAAATCACCATACGGTCCCGAAATTCGATTTTTAAAGTTCCATTTACCACCCAGAATAATTCGTCCTCGTGCTCATGGGAATGCCAGATGAATTCGCCTTTTAAACGGGCCAGCTTTACCTGCTGGCCGTTTAGCTCTCCTACGACACGTGGATTCCAGTGATCTGAAAATTTTCCGAATTTCTCTTCAATATTTACTTTTTTCATATTATTCAGGGCTATTATGATCGTAACTTAAAACACGCTTGAGTATCCATTCGTTATTTTCCAGCAACCAGACATGGGTGAATTTGGCTGAACTGGTTTTATACATTTCCTTCCCGGGTTCCTTGATATAAAAATCATGAACTCCTTTCTGGATCGCTCCGTATAATTCACCATTTTCATAAAGCGGAAAGACTTCGAGACTCCCGGGTACCAGTTTCCGAATTGGTTTCATGTCGGGATTGGAACAAATATTATTTCTAACATTTTTGAGAAAATCTGCCTTGTTGGTGGTCAAACCACCCTGATCATGATAGAACTCCAGGTCTTCACTGATGAAATCCTCGAATTCATCGATCTTACACAAATTAAAACCACGATCGAACAAGAGGCTGTCCCTGGATTTTAACTCAGTAAAAAGTTCGGAATCTTTATTCTCCTGGGCAAAGGAATTCAGGAAAATTAGGCCTATAAAAAATGTGATAAGGTATCTCATTATTCATTTATTTTATTTTTCATCAACCAGATATAGGTATTTGCGAAGTTTTTCCTCCACAGCGCTTCATTATGTTTTCCTCCTTCAATATACATAGCCTGGAAATTTTCAGGCTTAATGCCTTTCTCCTTTAAAAGCTTTGCCATTCGTTCAGCATCTGGAATCATTTCTTCAGATTCTTCGGTTCCAACAAGGAAATAAATTTTTGCATCGGCGTTCAGTTCACTGTCACGGGTGTAATCGTAGATCTTTTCATTGAACCAGAAAGATGGCGAGTAAACACCTGCCATCCCGAAGGTTTCAGGATATTTCAGGATGGCATAAAAAGAAATGAGTCCGCCAAGAGATGAACCAAAAATACCTGTATTTTGAAGACCGGCTTTGGTGCGGTAAGTACTGTCTACATGAGGTTTCAGGGTTTCTTTGATAAATTTGAGGTATAGATTGCCTTTTCCGCCGCCATATTTTTCATGAGGGAATGGAGTGAGCTCATCCACTCTTTTTTCACCACCATGTTCAATACCTACAATAATGGCCTCGGGGATTTGAAGGCTATCCA
Organism: Christiangramia bathymodioli; assembly: GCA_009735695.1. Lineage (GTDB taxonomy): Bacteria > Bacteroidota > Bacteroidia > Flavobacteriales > Flavobacteriaceae > Christiangramia > Christiangramia bathymodioli. The sequence continues at coordinate 406,813 of SRSL01000003.1, read as the reverse complement.
AAGTTTCATCCACTTCCCATTCCCCTACATAAGAGGTTGATGTATCAAACAGATTTTGGGCATCATGCATATAAATGACCGGGTAATTTTTTTCTGAAGTTTTATAGCTTTTCGGAAGATAGATCCATATTTTTTTTATGGTATCCAGCTGTGGCGCGGTAATTTCGAAGGTAGAAACCTGCGCCGAAGCCGTGCTTTGCGACTGGCTTTTAAAAGAAATGAAGCAAAAAAGGAACAGGAAAAGAAACCTGATTTTCATGAAACTAAGATTAAGTGACTTTCCAAAAATAAGCTTTCCTTTTATTAAATATCAAAACTGGCTTTCTCAATAGTTAAAATGGAGGAATAACTCGAGTGGCACTTCGGAGATATTTTGGAAAATTCTGTAAAAAGATCGTTTATTTATTGTTATCGAGGCATTCGAAACAGTGCATAAGCTCTTCGGGAATATCAATATCCTCTGAACCTTTCAAAGGCTCAGATAATTCACCTCGTTCCTGAATGATCTCGTAAAAGGACCTGGCATATTCTTTCAGGTTTTTACGCCTGGAGAGTAATTTTTCAGTGATCTCTTCCTGGTCCAGTTCGGCGATAGCTTTTGGCCACACCTTAAAGGCCGCTCTTATTTTTTCTTCGGTCATTTTTTGCTGAAGTATTTCAGCCTGCTCAATGAATTTTTCTTTAGGCACCCTGATCAAAAAATAACGATCGTTGGGATACACCAGGCCAGGCATGTGAACAATATCCTCTTCAAAAGGCCTTATCTCTGGCCTGATATTTTTATTGGTAAGTATAGAAGGAACCAGCCCGGTTAATTTAAAAAAAGCATTATCCCGGTCACTTGGAATTGCAATGGCTTTGTAACCGCTATCTTGTTTCTGAATAGCCCAACCCCACTGTTGGGAATGCCTGTCCCAGTCACCAATAAGGATATCGAAAAGCCGGGTCCTGATGAAAACTTCCTCGTCTATGCTAAGATCTGCACCTTTTTCTGCTTTTAGTTCCTGCAGGTTGTCGGTATCAATGATCTTCTCTACATTTTTGAGATCTGTCCAGTTTCCATCGCTTTTCCGTTCGTATTCCAGAAGGTACAGTCTGTTTCCATATTTTTCGTTCAATTCACCCAGCCTTTCCTGCTTCGGAATAAACAATATTTCTGGGTGTGTATGAAAAACTCCTGCAATATTGGCCAATTCAGCAACCAACATAGCGGCGTAAGGGTGTTGCCCTGAAATTCCATCTACCACGATATTTTCCAGGCCCAGTTTTTCCGCGATTTCAGGGATCAGCTTTTCGGGATCCTTTACCACACTTCTTAGCGTATAGGTTATATCATCCTTTCCATCCAATTCCAGTGACTGGGTTTGCATCCCGCCACCTTCCTCCACCACCTTCATTCCGCCTTTCAGGGTGTCCAGGTAGGCGATAGGAACCTGAACCGGGGTAGACCAGGCCTTTCGATAGTTTTCCCCCTGGATAAGCCTCTTGATAAAATCACCCTCATACAGGGTACTTGCAGCCACAAGCACGGAATCATGTTTTCTGAAATCCACTTTGTCGATATCCTCAAAATTCTCAATACTGCAGGTCACCATTTTTTTATCTGCGCCTGATGCCGACCAGTAAATAAGACCGATGAGAACGAAAAAAAGAATAGCGATTATGGCAAGAATCTTTTTCATCAATACTTTTTATTAATCTTAATCTAAAGCTAGTATTTTGAGGCCTAAAGTGTTTATATAGTATTGTAAACTATCGTTAAAAATATCAGTCCATTTGAAGGGCTAGATTTTTATTTCGAAGGTCGGGACCATTTAGTAATATGGATTTCAAATTCAGCATATAAAAGGTCCAGCCAGTTTTACAGCCCACATGAAAGTTCATCCTGGATTCTTCATCCAGCGGAATATGTTCCTGAACCAGTTTCAGAATGCTTTCTTCCTGTTCCTGAAGCATGCTAAGTCCAACAATACCAGCTTTCCCGAACGAAAATCTCAGGAATTCTCCCTTATGAGGTTCCAGTACCACTCCCTGTTCTTCTACCGATTCTGGCCAGCCATGCCACTGCCATTTATAGGAATCACCCGGCTGAATTTTTGCGTTTTTTTCCCTGGGTTTGCCATGCTTGTCTAAGAACCCGGCCTTTCTCAGGAACCATTTTTCAAGATTTTCTTGAGTTAGCCAATGTTCCCTGATCTGGATTTCATCGAAATCAAGCGGCATTTTAATTTCGAACCGGCTCCAGTCTACTGCTGTTTCCATAATGATTGTTTTTTCAGGTTTAATTCTTATTAAATTTACTGAAAATAGGAAGCTTATGGATTATAAAATTCCCTCAAAAACAAGGATAGGCCATGTGCATTTAAAAGTTTCGAATATTGAGAAGAGCCTGAAATTCTATCGTGACCTGCTGGGTTTTGAAATCACTCAAAGGATGGGAGATTCGGCGGTATTTCTTTCAGCTGGCGGCTATCATCATCATATTGCTCTTAACACGTGGAATTCGGCAGGTGCCGGGAAGGCCTCGAAAAGTGGCGTTGGACTTTTTCATGCAGCCATTTTGTACCCGGAACGAACAGACCTGGCAAGGGTTTTTAAGAGACTTCAGGAAAAAGACTATCCGATAACCGGAGCTGCCGATCATGGGGTTTCCGAGGCAATATACCTGGATGATCCAGATGGTAATGGCATCGAGCTTTACTGGGATAAACCAGGGGAAGAATGGCCAAAATCCAGTGATGGTAGCATCCAGATGTATACCCGAAGGTTGGATCTAGATGAATTAATGAAGCTGGTTAAAGGCTAATCAGCTGGCAATTAGTTAGCTGGGATTCGCAATTATAATTTTATTCGTAACAGTTATAATATTGAGCTGAATTTTCATATTCTTGTGTTCTAAATCCAGTTTATGAAAATCAAACTTTCCTTTTTTATCCTTGCATTCTTTAGTCTATTTCTTAATGCCCAAACCGAATCGGAAAAATTCCTGATACAGGAAGGTTCCTGGATCATGGGAGGATATGTTAATGCTAGTGGGAATCGTTCAGAAAGTCTGTCTTCAGAAACCAGAAGATTTTCATTTACCATCAGGCCCGAAGCAGGATACTTTATTAATGATAACCTTGCCTTGGGTATGCTGGCCGGTTACAGTTACGCCTATGATAAAAGTGTAAGGACGAGCTCTTATTCAGAATATAATGGCCATGGTTTTTTGGTAGCTCCTTATTTAAGGAAATACCTGCCGATTTCCAGATCCTTCGCTATTAATTTTACAGGTTCCCTTGAATATGGTCGACAGTGGAGTAGTAACGAATCAGAAACCTGTACCAATTGTACAAATAACACCGTGAACACGTATTCTGCTGCCATTCAGCCCGGAATAAGCTACCAGTTATCAAATAGATTTTTACTGGATGCAAGGCTTGGCATCCTTCAATATTCTCACAGGGACATTAATCAGGATGGCCGGCCGGATGCATCTAACGATTACTTCAATTTCACACTGAATCTGAGCAGCATTTATTTTGGTCTTAGCTATTTATTTTAACTGAAACGCGCTGGGATAATATTTCCTTTTCAGCCAGAACGAAACCCTAACCAGTAAGATCAAAGCAGGAACTTCTACCAGCGGCCCTATAACCCCTGCAAATGCCTGGCCGCTGTTCAAACCGAAAACAGCGATCGCAACCGCGATGGCAAGTTCAAAATTATTTCCGGCTGCGGTAAAGGAGATCGAAGCATTCTTATCGTAAGAAGCTCCCAAAGCCTTGCTGGCAAAGAAACTGATGAGAAACATCAGGCTGAAATAGAACAGCAACGGGATCGCGATTCGCACCACCTTCATCGGGATTTCCACTATCAATTCACCTTTTATGGAGAACATAAGGATGATCGTAAATAGAAGAGCGATTAGGGTTATTGGAGATATGCGCGGAATAAAGCTGTTTTCATACCATTTTTCTCCTTTTAATTTCACTAGAATGAGTCGGCTTAAGATTCCCATGGCAAATGGAATTCCAAGATATATAGCGACACTTTCGGCTATGGTTGAGATCGAAATATCCACAATGGCTCCTTCAAAACCAAAAAGAGGTGGCAGTTTGGTAATGAATAGCCAGGCATAAAAACTATAGGCGAATACCTGGAAAATACTGTTAAGGGCTACCAGGCCAGCACCATATTCGCTGCTTCCCTCGGCAAGATCGTTCCAGACCAGTACCATGGCGATACAGCGAGCAAGGCCAATCAAAATGAGTCCCACCATATATTCGGGGTGATCCTGCAGAAAAATGATCGCCAGGAAGAACATTAGCAAGGGCCCGATGACCCAGTTGAGAATGAGCGAAATGCTGAGGATTTTCACATTTTTGAAAACCTTGGGCAACAGCCTGTATTTCACTTTTGCCAGAGGCGGGTACATCATAAGAATTAGGCCAATGGCGATAGGGATATTGGTGCTGCCGCTGCTGTAAGAATTAATGCTTTCCGGAATGGAAGGGAATAGGTAACCTAATCCAACTCCAATTCCCATAGCCAGGAAAATCCATAAAGTGAGATTCTTGTCTAGAAAATTCAGCTTTTTTGCCATTTTAGAGTATATTTTTGAATACGTAGATCATTTCTGAAGCGATCTGGTTGCTGCGTTCATCATATTTTTTGGAGACCAGGGGAGTGTCATCGAATTCCTTTGGATCCTGATAATCCAGGGCTATCCGTGCTTCAGCTCCGGAAATAAACGGGCAGTTCTCATCGGCATGGGAGCAGGTCATGACGGCGGCGAAATTTTTTGACGGATTTTCAGGTGCATCATAGAGCTTGGAATAGCAGGTCAAAGCTTCTTTATTTTCAGAAAAGGAAACTTTTATCTTAGGATTTCTTCCTTCTTCAGCTTCCAAGCTGAAACCGGCTCTTTTCAATGCCGCTATTGCATTTTCAAAAAAGGCGGTCTGCTCGGTGCCTCCCGAATAACATTTTGTTTCAATACCAAATTCTGCTGAAATGGCCTGCGACCAGACCTGCGCTAACTGGCTGCGCCTGGAGTTATGAGTACAGATGAAATTTAGCAGAACAGGTTCAGAATTTTCCTTTTTTTCCTGAATATAATCGATCAGGGGCTGTAAGATCTTTTTCCGATCTTCGGGAATCTCCAGGTTTTCAAGAGTGGCTAGTTTTTCCCTTAAAGAGGGATACAATAATCCTTTTTGCATATCATAAAATTTAGCAACAACCAGATCCCGGAGCACAACTGGAATTTTGAAGTTCAGATAATTTCACTTTTGGTTTTTGAGAAGGGATGCCGCACTTGTCCTCTGCCAGGCAGGCAGTTTGAGTGTTCAGCAATAAAAAATTCTTCCCGTCGAAACCAAGCTCGAACTTATTGATGCTTTCGCCCTGGTATTCCACCTCGATTTCTGCATCTGGAAGTCCCATTTTTTCTATTGCGAGATCTATAATTTTTATCAATTTTTCGGGATGTAGGCGGTGGTTGTAATCGTTCTCTTCCCAAAGCTGAAAGGAAATTTTCACCTCATTTCTCAGGCTTCCCCCGCAATCGATAAATTGCTTGTTGATCTTACCAACCTCAGTGACATGAAAATGCTCGGGTACCAGGTTGCCACTAGGAAGCTCGAAAGCGATCTCCTGTAAGCCGGATAAGTGTTCTCTGAATTCTGATAGTTTCATAATTACAATCGTTATATCGTATTATTACGATGTTTGTTTTTAAATTTTTTTAGCAGCATTCGTCTTTTGGCGCACCTTGCTGGATCTTATTGAACATTCCGTTGAAAAGGTCCTTCACCTTATTCCAGTTTTCGGGATGTATGCAATAACTCATGGAAACACCTTCAATATTTCCCTGTAGAAGACCTGCATTTTTAAGTTCCCTTAGATGCTGACTAATAGTTGCCTGTGCCAGACCCAATTCGTTGACCAGGTCGCTGTTTATACAGGTATTCGCCTTGAGCAAATGCTGCAGGATCGCTACACGAGCGGGATGGGCAAAAGCCTTGGCCAGTAAAGCCAGCTCGTTTTGTTCCTTTGTGAAAAGATCGGTTTTGGTAAGGCCCATATGAATATATTATATTGCAATATTACGATGAATATGGATTATGGCAAAATCTTTTAAGCCGGAAAAAAATCAGATCATGACTCTTTGACTATTATTTGCAGCAGATTCATTGATCTTCTCGACGATATGAATATCCTTTAAACCATCAGACCCGGGAACCATAACCTCGGTGTCGTTGATGATAGCCAGGGCATCATCGTCCATTTGTACAGCCTGCTGATTTTTCCTCATTGGAGGGAGGTTGAGTCCGTCGCTGGTCTTTCCCTGTACCCCTGAATAGGATTGCATCGGCCTTAGATAGTACCAGCCATTCTCGGCAGTTACTTCCAGGTTATTCAGGCTTTCCCCAAAACTGGTTTTGCCGTCAACCATAATGCCTCCGGGAAACTCCAACTGGAAACTGGTGGTTTCATCCACTTCAGTAAAGATTTCAGGGCGATTGGTACTTTGGGTTGCGGTCACGGCAATAGGTTCCATCCCGGTTGAGTACCTGGCGGCATTGATTGGGTAAACGCCCATATCATAAATAGCACCGCCGCCCATTGCTTTTTTGAGCTTCCATGGATTGATGGTACTGCCATTATAACCGGCTTCAGAAATGACCGATTTAATAAGTCCGTAAGGATTGGTTTTCGCCCAGGTCATGATCTTTTTGGTATTGGTTTCATGTTGCATACGATAACCAATCGATAATTTTACCCGGTTCTTGTTGCAGGCTTCGATGATCTGCCGGCATTCGTCGGCGGTTCTCGCCATGGGCTTTTCACACCACACATGCTTGCCGGCATTCGCGGCTTTGATGGCATATTCGGCATGGAGCCCGGTAGGAAGAACGATATAGATCACATCGATATCATCATTATTGGCAATTTGATGCATATTATCATAATTGTAAACATTGGAATCTTTGATACCATACTTTCTTTGCCAGACCGGGATCTTCTCCGGGCTTCCGGTGACGATCCCTCTTAATTCACAATAATCGGTTTGCTGAAGAGCGGGTGCTAAAAGGTCGGTGCTGTAATACCCAAGGCCCACAAGGGCTACACCAAGTTTACGCTGAGAGTTGGAGGCTATACAGCCGGGAAAAGGGAGGAGAGCGGCGCTTAAAAATAAGCCCGATTTTATTATAAAGCTTCTTCTGTTTTCCATGATGTTTATTTTCCTTTAAAATACCAATTAAAATCGAATTAAATAAAAAAGCCCAGGGTATCAACCTGGGCCTGCTTGATATAAACTGTTTTAGTAATATTCGTAAGTGATCTCTTCTCCTTCAGTTATACGTTTGACTGCATTTCCAGCTTCATTGTATTCGTAAGTGAATTCAAAACTTAGGTCCATACCATTTTCTTCAACCCGGTAAAGTCCTGGCAGGTTATTCTGAGTCATTATTCCAGGAATAACTTCGTAAACAGGAAAAAGGTTAGGCTTATCCAGGTAATTATCAAAGGTTCTTGTGGAAATTAGTTCTAATTCCTCATCGTCTGCAGGAACATAATAGATTAGTTGTTTATATAGATTCCCAGTATTGAAATACAAATAGATAGTTACAAATTGCCTGATGAACTCGCCCGATTCGTTAGATGTATAGGTTTCCTTTCCGCCAATATTTCCAGCTTCATCATAATCATACAGGCTGTAAGTGGTCATGACATCTTCAAAATATTCTTCAGATCTTACTATTTTTCCCTCTTCCCAGAAATAATCTGTTCTTGTGCCAGCATCAAATCCATTTTCAGTAACGATATTGGCGATTTTTCCATCTTCGTTATATGTATAAAGACTGGATACCGAAGAACCATCAACAAACGAGCGAATAACCTGTTTAATTTTCCCATCTTCCTGGTAAAAATATTTGAAGTCAATTCCCGGGCCCTTATATCCTTTAGGTTTTCCTTCCAGTTCATCGTCCAGGATCTCCAGTTCCATTCCATTATTATCGGCTTTCTGGAAACCCTGGCTCATGGTACCAAAACTGAAACTGATGGTTTTATGGCCTTTTAATAGCTCGTCGTTGGTTGGTTTGATCTTAAAACTGATCGATTCATCTCCTTTTTCAATGGACAGTTTTAGTCGGTCATTTTCGGCCGCGGGAGTGGTTTGGACAGCAACATCTTCCGGAAGGTGAAGTCTGATCTCAATTTCCCCGTCAACAACTGCCTTCTGGTCAAAATGAATGTTGATTTCGGTTTCAGGATCGTTTTCCCTGATCTCAAAATCATCGTCAAATCTAAGTTTGACGATCTGGTTTTCGGTTGGGTTTTCACCAGGACCAGCAACCTGGTCGTCATCTGAGGAGCAGCCTGCCAAGAAGAAGCAGAGCCCCAGGTAAAGAGCATTCTTAAAATTTGTTTTCATTGATTGATATTATTTGATGTTTGTTTTATTGGTATTCCTTCAATTTTAATTTATCGGGTTATAGCATTTAAAAGTGTCACCATGCTCCAGAAAGAGTAAAAGCATCCTGGTCAATTTTCCCGGGCTTTGTAAGTATGCTACGATTAATTACCAGAATTGTTACTAGATAAACCATCTGCTCTAAAGAAAGTTGAAAATTGGTTGTACTATCTGTCCTGGCGGGTCATAATAATCTCCTTATCAAGCTCATTTTGAATGGGTGTTATTTCAGGTTCGATTTCCAGTTCGGTAACGTACTCGTCATCATCTAAAGGACGCCTATCATCAATGCTGTCATCATCCGGGGAACAAGCGGGAAAAATCGACATAAGGCAGATTATTCCCCAAAAAAATATTCTTTTCATCTTTTTGTGATAGATATATTAAACAGGTGTCAGGTAGAAAAACGGTATTCTGGGAACCTTCAGCGATCCAGGATAGTGGTAAGGTTTTCCTGGTAAGATTTTTAAAAGAAAATTTTTGGGTTAGCCTCCAAAAATTGGAAATCGAATAAGATTCCCGTTTATCCACTTTGGGATGATTTCTGAAGTCGATTTCCGTGAAGATCAGAAATGCGGGAAAAAATTTTGTTCCCTATATAAGAATTTTAAAACTATAATTACTAGCAAATTACGGCAATAAAAACTTCATCTAAATTAAAGCTTTAGTTAAATTTTCAGAAAAAATTAAGCTAACGAACTCCCCATTATTGCTAAGCTTTGGTTAATTATTATAAAGTCAACAATTGCTTAACGCTTTATTAGCAGCGCAACTAAGATTGTGATTGTAATTTCAGGATTAATAATCAAAACTACTATTACAATGAAAGCTTTAAATGCTTTAAATAAATTATCGTATTTAATTTTAAGTACAGCATTTTTTTTCAGTTGCAATACTAATAATCAGGTGTTGGAACCAGCGAATTCACAGGGAGAAAATTTGGCCATGAAAAACCCTGTTATAAAAAGGGAAGCCAGGAATTTTAGAAAGGAGATCAGTTATGAAGTAGACTCTCTGGCTTCCAGAAGCGATATCGACTCTTTATTGAGTTCGTATTCTGAAGATGAATTAAAAACCATTTTTGCCTTAAACCGTATTGAAAAGAACCGTTTAAGGTCCAACACTTCATTGATTATTCCCGAGTGCGCATCGGAAAATCCAAATGTTTACAGTCCGTTTCCTGAATCTTTCAATCTCTTAGCCTGTATTCCGAAAACAGTATTGATTTCGCAGCGAGTTCAGGCTTTTGCATTGTATGAACACGGCGAATTGATCAAATGGGGGCCGGTGAGCACGGGGAAAAGTTCAACCCAAACCCCTAATGGCTTAAACTATGGAAATTATAAAGCCAAACGGAAAATCAGCACCGTAGATGAATCCTGGATCATGCCTTACTATTTCAATTTTATGAATTTTGAAGGGATTGGTGTTCACCAGTATGCGATGCCGGGTTACCCTGCCAGTCATGGTTGCGTTCGTTTATATATGGACGACGCTAAATACATTTTCGATTGGGCTGAAATGTGGGAATTAGACGGTTCCCGAATTACAACTAACGGAACACCCTTCATGGTTTTTGGAGAATATGATTACGAAGCTGAAAAACCATGGCATGCACTTTCACAAAATATGAAAGCTAATGATCTTAACCAGGAAGAGATCGATATTCTTCAGGAATATGTAAAGGAATATCATTCAGACCCTAAAAACTTTAAAACAATTGCTTCCCAGGAAGCGGAAGCTGGGTTAGCCAAAGCCTAAAAAAAGTTTTAGCCCTGAATTTTAAATCACCGGTAAAATTTAGATTCACAAGAGATCTAATTTTTACCGGTTTTTTTATGTGCAAATATGGTTGTGCTTATGTATATTTAAATTTAAAATATGGTTGTAATGTGTTGTTATACAGTAAAATGATCGCCTATGAAAAGCCATGTTCCAATTTATGTATTAGTTAATATTTTGACTTTAGGAGTACTGTTTTCCTGTAATACGCAGCCAGATGTAGGAGCAAATTTTATAGGGGAATATTCTCAAAAGAAAAAAACTACGGAAGCCAAAAAAAATCAGAAGATCTATCGAACCCAGATTACCTACGAGCTGGATACCATGCATTCCAGAAAAGAAGTAGATAGTCTTTTTGCTCTGTTAAATGAAGACCAAACCAAGGTTTTGCTGGACCTTAATCGAACAGAAAAGAACAGGATCAAACCAATGTCGGCTATTATTGTTCCGGAGTGTATCTCACATGAGCTTATAGAATATGCTCCTATGCCACAATATTTGCCTGTGATGAAGTGTTTGCCCAAAAGTATGTTGATAAGTCAGCGGGTGCAGGCATTCGGACTTTATGAAAATGGCGATCTTATTAGATGGGGCCCAATTTCTACGGGAAAAGCTGCGACTCCCACTCCAAACGGTTTATATTACAGCAATTATAAATCGAAAATGAAGACGAGTTCAGTAAACCACACCTGGAAAATGCCATATTATTTCAATATTATGAATGATGAAGGAGTTGGAATGCATCAATATGAATTACCCGGATATCCCGCCAGCCATGGATGTATTCGGCTTAAAATGGAGGATGCTGTTTTTATTTATGATTGGGCCGATACCTGGGAACTTGAAAATGACAAAGTGGTAAGGCACGGTACGCCAATTATGTTATTTGGAGAATATGATTATAAATCTGAAATTCCCTGGCATCTTTTAAAGGAAAACATGAAAGCAGATGACCTTACTTCGGAAGAATTTCTTAGCCTTGAAAAGTATATGTTTGCATATCAGGAGGATCCTTTAAATTCAATAAATCTGGAAAAAATGGGAACTCCGGATAATTAAACCGCAATTAGATAAATTATGATTTTCAAAAAATACCTCTTTTGCCTAGGACTGATCTTCTTTACTTATTCAATGTACGGTCAGACTACCAGTGTGATGATCAGGGCCAAGGCGAAAGATGCCAAGTTCATAGGTTCATCGATTGGCGGAGCAAAGATTCTTGTAAAGGATGTTCTAACCGGAAAAATTCTGGCTGAAGGTCTTACCCAAGGCAGTACCGGGAATACCGAAAGGATCATGAGATCTGACTGGAAGCGCAATGAACCGCTTTCAGAAGAAAGCACCGCGGGATTCGAAGCAGTTCTGAATATTCAGGAACCAACCTTCATCACTATCGAAGCCTATGCGCCTGTAAATAAAAAACAGGCCGTTGTAATGAGCAGTACGCAGCTTTGGGCGATTCCTGGAAAAGACATAACCGGGGATGGCGTGGTCTTGGAAATTCCTGGATTTGTGGTTGATATTCTTTCCCCTCAGACGCATGAACGCATTTCGGAAAGCAGAGAAATAGAGCTTAAGGCCAATGTGGTAATGATGTGCGGCTGTCCGGTCACGAAAGATGGAATATGGGATGCCAATCAATATGAGGTAAAAGCAGTGATTACCGATGAAAATGGTGAAAAGTCAGAGCTGTTTTTAGAGCAAAAGGATAAGCCCAGCACCTTTTCGGCGCGGGTAAATCTCCAAAAGGGACTTTATGAAGTGCTCATCTATGCCTATGATCCTGTGACAGGAAATACCGGTCTGGATCGAACTAATATCATCGTGAACTAAACAAGTAAGCCCAGTTCTTCTATAGTCCTTAAAACGCCATTTTCATTATTATCATAACGAGTTCTAAAATTACTTGCCTGAAGGATCTCAGGATGTGCATTTTTCATCGCGTAACTGTGTTTGGCAACCTTCATCATTTCAAGGTCGTTCAGGTAATCGCCGAAAACCAGGGTTTCTTCCGGGCTTATTCCCAGTTCCTTCTGAATACCTTTAATAGCGTTTCCCTTATTGGCGTCGAGAGCCGTAATATCGATGAACACCTTGGCCGCGATAGCAACCTTGTACCTGTCGGTATAATTCACAAAATGAGGAAAGGTATTGTCTTCCACCCCATTGAAGTTGCATAGTGTGACCTTAAGGTAAGTGTCTTCTACTTTCGTAAGATCATCTACGACCTGCAGCCTCTCGTAAAATTTGGAAATTTCGGTTTTAAATTCCTGGTCTTTGGTTTCTATGTAAGCCGATTCTTTCCCGCAAAGCACCAGATAGGTATCCTCTAGTTTTCTACCCATTTTTATGAATTCCAGGGCGGCTTCTTTCTCAATGGGGTTCACATATAATTCTTTCCCTTTGTGCGAAACATAGGTGCCATTTTCGGCAAAGAACATCGTACGGTCCTTGATCCTCTCAAACTTCGATTCAAGATTGTAAAACTGGCGGCCGCTGGCGATGGAAAACAGGATTCCGTTTTTGGTAAGCTGTTCCTCAACTTTCCAGAAATCGGGGTGTAGCTCATGATTATCATTCAGCAGGGTTCCGTCAACATCGGTTACAATTAATTTGATCATAGGTGTAAGTTTGAAATTTCAAAAGTAGGGGATAGCAGTCTTAATAAGATTAAATCAGCATTAAATTTTGTGTTGCGACCATAATCATTCTTTATCCTTTTGCTTTTTAAATGTTTGAATTACAGTTTATTTGAATTTTTTATTTAAAATAAATCTAAATAGTCTTTGAAAACTGCTTTTCCGACTATAGCTTTGCGCATCTATTTGTAATAAGTCTAAATAAGATTAAAGATGAAAAAGAAACTACTACTCATATTAATATTCTTCACTTACGCTGGATTTGCACAGGATACAGGAGGCCTTAGAGGAAAGGTTGTAAACCTAAATGCTAAGGGAATTTCTGAAGCTAATGTTGAGGTTCAGGGTGCAGGCCTGGGAACCGAGACCAATCAATCAGGTAATTTCAATATCGAAAATGTTCCTGAAGGAAATTACCTTTTAAGGATCTCTTATGTGGGGCTTAAACCAAAGGAAATTGCGATCTCCATAAAGCCGGGAGAAATTACGGTTATTCCTGATGTGACCCTGCAATCTGGAGAAGAGCAATTAAATGAAGTTGTGATTCAGGGGAACGGAAACAGGAATAAATTCAACCGCGAAGAAAGCTTCTTTGTATCAAAACTGCCTTTGGATAAGATCGAAAATCCGCAGGTGTATGATAATATTACTTCTGAACTTCTGCAAGAACAGATCATCACCAATTTCGATGACGTTTTAAAGAACAGCTCGGGGATCACCAAGCTTTGGGAATCTACCGGAAGAGGTGGAGACGGAGCCGGGTATTACTCTCTAAGAGGATTTCCTGTACAGCCAACCCTGGTTAACGGACTACCGGCGGTTACCAATGGAAGCCCGGATCCAGCCAATATCGAAAATATTGAAGTGATCAAGGGACCTTCCGGGACCTTATACGGGAGCAGCCTTATCTCTTATGGTGGATTGATCAATATCACCACCAAAAAGCCTTATGATTATTTTGGTGGAAATCTTAGCTATACCCTTGGGAGTTTTGGCCTGAACAGGATCGCTGCCGATGTGAATACACCGCTTGATGAAGATGGTGATGTGGCCATGAGGGTGAATACCGCTTATCAGACTCAGAATTCATTCCAGGATGCTGGCTTTTCAAAATCATTCTTTATCGCTCCCTCGTTGAGCTACAAGGTGAACGACAGGCTTTCATTCTTTTTGAATACCGAGTTTTTCGATGGCGAGTCCACCAATCCCACCATGCTGTTCGTTGATAGAGGAGCACCACTAACCGTTACCAATATCGAAGAACTTGATTACAACACTAACAGGTCTTACACCAGTAATGATCTAACTCTTAAGAATCCAACCTACAGTTTACAGGGCCAGATGAACTATAAGTTATCTGAAAGCTGGACCTCACAAACAGCGATCTCCAGGGGTAGTGCAAAATCAAAAGGATATTATTCCTACCTGTACGAAACCACCAGATTTTATGAAGGTCTGGATGAAGGGATCGTGCTTTCCAGGTTCATGAATAACCAGAATTCTACTACGCTTACTACCGATTTTCAGCAGAATTTCATAGGCGATTTTGAGCTATTTGGAATGAGAAACCGAATGGTGGCCGGTCTGGATTATTTTCAGCGTGAGATTATCGATAACGGAACTGGATATATTGGTAACGGGAATGTTTATATAGGCGATGCCAGTTTACAGAATGTGAACGAAACTGTCTTCGGGATTACCGATCCTGCAAGTTATATCACCGATGGCGATAGCGGGATACTTTCTACGGCTGCAGTAGATAACTTACTGGCGAATACCAACCGAAATAACCGAACTACCAAAGAAGATATCTACAGTGCCTATGTATCGAATGTCCTGAATATTACCCCGGCTCTTTCGGCGATGGCCAGTTTGCGAATAGACCAGTTCGAGAACGATAACAACAGCCAGACCGCGCTTTCTCCCAAGTTTGGAGTGGTGTATCAGCCAGTGCTGAACAGGGTTTCGATCTTTGCCAACTATATGAATGGTTTCAGCAACGTGGCACCTTCCGAAGTGATAGACCAGGCAACAGGGGAAACCAGGAGGATTACTTTCGATCCTGAGCATGCAAGCCAGTTTGAATTCGGAACCAAGTTCAACTTTTTTAACGACCGTCTTTTCGCCACGCTGAGTTACTATGATATCCAGGTAGAAAACATCGTTCTGGGTACCGGGCTTGACGTGAACCAGGACGGAACCCAGTACAGTCGCGGCTTTGAGGGCAGGATAACAGCCAGCCCCATTGACGGATTGAACCTGGTAGCAGGTTTCAGCCACAACGATAGCGAGGTGACCGAGGCGGCCGAAAACGATGATTTCCTAGGAAGAAGACCTGAATCTGCCGGCCCTGAATCCCTGGCCAACCTGTGGGCGAGTTACCGCTTAACTTCAGGTTTCGCTGAAGGTTTTGGAATAGGATTTGGAGGAAATTATGCCAGCGAGAATATGATCTTTAACAGGAATACAGCCGGTACCTTCACCCTTCCGTCCTATACGGTCCTGAATGCTGCTGTTTTCTATGATGTGGATAAGTTTTCCATCAACTTTAAACTGAATAATCTTACCAACGAGGATTACTTCAACGGATGGTCTACCATAAACCCACAGGCACCAAGGAATTTTGCCGCGGCGCTTACCTACAGATTTTAAAATTGAATTAGCTGGAGATCGTCTTTTTGGCGATCTCCTTTTTTTAGTATGGCAAAGAAGAAAAAGAAAAATACATGGTTAAAAAGATGGGCGGGCCGACTGCATTTGTGGCTCGGACTCATAACGGGTATCATTGTTTTTATTGTTGCGGTAACGGGCTGCATCTATGTTTTTCATGATGAGATCAAAGATGCGATCTATGATTACCGGTTCGTGGAAGAAAGTAATGAAGCTTATTTGGAGCCTAGCAAGATCAAAGAGATCGTGCAGCAGCGCTACCCGGGAACTACCGATGATTTCGTACTCTATTCAGGAAAAGACAGGCCTGTGGCCGTTTATGGTGTTCATGAGGAAACTCCTTATTATTTCTATTTGAATCCGTATACCGGTGAATTTTTATATGCACAGAATTTCAAAAAGGATTTTTTTGAGATCATTAAGGCCCTGCATATGTACCTGCTGTTACCACAGGATATCGGTCGGCAGGTGGTGGGTGTGTCTACCCTCATTTTCATCCTGATGATGATCACCGGCGTCATTCTTTGGTGGCCAAAGAAACTAAAAAACCTGAAGAACAGCCTGAAGATCAAATGGGATGCCCGCTGGAGAAGATTGAACTACGACCTGCATAACATTAGCGGATTCTACCTTCATATTCTGGCAATTATAGTTGCGATCACCGGCTTATATTTTTCTTATGACTGGGTAAAAAGCGGGATCTATTACTTCGGAAACCTGGGTGAGGATTTTGAAAGTGATCATCATATTGAAAATATCGTTCAGCAGGAACGGATCTCAGGAAACCCTGTAGATATTGCCTTTTATGAAACCATGGAAATGGCACCCGGAAATGATATGTATTTTGTGTGGACCGAAGGTCAAGACCACCCGGTGGTTACCGGAGCCTATCCAGAATCCCTGGACTATGACCATCAGTCTAATTATTATTTTCATCCGCAAACCGCTGAATTGCTCCAGGAACAACCTTATGATTCAAAAAGTACCGGATTAAAACTTCAGGAAATGAGCTACGGAATACATACAGGCCAGTTTTTTGGGATGACCGGGAAGATCATAGCTTTTATCCTTAGTCTGTTCGTGGCATCCCTGCCTGTGACCGGTTTTATAGTATGGTGGGGAAGAAAGAACCGGATGAAGCACCTCACCCGGTAAACTCCTTTTAGTTAAAATAATATGGCGTCTACTATGGTTCCCACAATGGCAATGAAAATGGCCAGTAATAGGGAGGCCTTAAATCCGTGGGTTTTAAAATCGTCGGTAAACTTATCCGCGATCTCAATAATGATCGCGTTTACGATCACCCGGGTGATAAAGCCAAGTCCCAGGAAATAGAAGATTCCGAGCGTTGCGATGTTGAGGATCGCGGTGAGCAGCCAGCTTAACAGGAAGCTTAGAACGCCAATGATAAGGGCCACTACGATCGCCGATTTAAAACCTTTTAATTCAACACTGGAAAACAATCTTGCCGCAAGCAAAAGCACAAGAGCATCAATGAGGATATGAATGATCCACTGAAACATAATTTTTTGGTTTTGAGGTTAGAAGTAAACCTAAGATACTAAAAAACTGGTATTTCAGACGACCTGCTTAAAGTCGGGCTTCCAGGGTTCGGGGTTTTTTCTTCAGAAGTACTTCCCACAGGGCCTTGAGATTGGCCAGTTTTTCCCGTTGTTTTAAACGGTATTCGGTTTGGTAAGCGCGCTGGTCGGCCGTAAAGCCATAATAGTTGAGGTCGAGGTTAGAGGCGATGAACAATGCCCTTGGCAAATGGAAAGCCTGGGTTACCACAACGGCATTATCCACTCCAAAAACCTTTCCGGCTCTGTACATACTGTCATAGGTGTCAAGTCCGGCATGATCAGCTTTGATCAACTCCTCATCGATACCATTTTTTTCAAGGTAATTTACCATGGCATCTACCTCGTTATAATCGTCACTGCGATGGTCTCCGGTTACCAGGAAGTTATCTACCTTACCCTGTTCAAAAAGTTTGATTGCCGTATCTACGCGGTCCTGCAAAATAGGGGAGAGTTTTCCGTCGGCATGAACGCTCGCTCCAAGAATGATCACCGTTTCGGTTTGAGGAAGGGCAGAAATGTCTTCATAAATTAGATTGGCAGTTTGTCTTTTAAAAATAGCCTCCACTCCAAGAACTGCGAAAATGATCAAAACAAGGCCAATAACCGAAAACAGGATTATTTTTTTAAAACGACGCATGAATCTGGTAGAATAAGAATCCGAAGATAACCATAATAATTATATGTATTGGTTTATTTTATGCTGTAACGCTGGAGTGGCCTGCAACATTATGTACATTTGTAAAATATTATTTATGTAATCATGAGCAATATAAAGGCATTGCAGTGGCGATATGCTACTAAGAAATTCGATCCTGATAAGATATTACCTGAAGATAAGATTGAAACCCTGAAACAGGCCTTTAATCTTACCGCTACCTCCTATGGATTGCAGCCTTTGAAAATACTCATTATTTCCAATAAAGAATTACAAAAAAGACTTCGCGGATATAGCTGGAATCAACAGCAGGTAGATACCGCCTCCCATGTACTGGTGATCTGTATCGAAAACGAAGTGGATGAAGATTTTATCGTTAATTATTTCAAACGAGTTAAGCATGTAAGGGAGACTCCAGACGAAATTCTGAAACCCTTCCGTGAGTTTCTCGTTAAGGATTTCAATACGAAAGCCGCTGATGAGATCGAATCCTGGGCCGTGAACCAGGCATATTTGGCCTTAGGAACCTTGCTTACCGTTTGTGCTGCCGAAGAGATCGATGCCTGCCCAATGGAAGGTTTCCAGCCTGATAAATATGATGCCGAATTAGATCTTCATGAAAAGAACCTGAAATCGGTCCTGGTGTTACCGGTTGGTTACCGGGCAGAGGACGATATGCATTCGAAGTTCAAAAAGGTTCGTCGACCCCTCGAAGAGGTGATCATCGAGATCGATTAATAATTTACGTATTCGGTTATTTCGAGTCCGTAACCTATCATTCCAACCCTCTTGGTCTGGCGGGTATTGGAAAGCAATTTGATCTTATGGATCTCCAGGTCGTGCAGGATCTGGGCTCCGATCCCAAAATCTTTATAATCCATTTTTACTGGCGGTGCCTTGATCTCTCCTTTTTTCTGGCCTTCCTTTAATTCTGAAAGCCTGTTCAGAAGATTTAAGGATTGCGTAGCCGGGTTAATGAACACGATGGCTCCACGACCTTCGTCATTGATCGCCCTGAACATGCTATCCAGTTTTTTATCAGCGTCGTTGGTAAGTGTTCCGAGAATGTCATTGTTCACGAGGGTAGAATTAACCCTAACAAGGATTTCTTCATTTGGTTTCCAGCTGCCCTTGGTAAGTGCTATATGAACCTGTGAATTGGTGGTTTGTTTATAGGCTCTTAATCTGAATTTTCCGAAGCGGGTTTCCAGGTCAAAATCTTCTTTCTTTTCGATCAGGGAGTCATGTTGCATTCGGTAGGCAACCAGGTCTTCGATAGAAACCACCTTCAAATCGAACTTTTTGGCCACTTCCATAAGTTGAGGCAGTCTTGCCATGGTTCCGTCTTCGTTCATGATCTCCACGATCACCCCTGCAGGCTCAAATCCTGCCAGTCTTGCAAAATCGATGGCGGCTTCGGTGTGTCCCGTACGGCGAAGCACTCCACCTTCTTTGGCTTTCAACGGAAAAATATGCCCGGGTCTGTTCAGGTCATGTGGTTTGGTTTCAGGATCTATCAACGCCTGAATGGTCTTGGCCCGGTCGGCAGCTGAAATTCCCGTGGTAACCCCCTTTCCCCTAAGGTCAACTGAAATGGTGAAAGCGGTTTCCATAGGATCGGTATTATTGCCCACCATCATTTCTAGTTTCAGTTCTTCGCAACGATGTTCGGTAATGGGAGCACAGATTAGGCCACGTCCATGTTTAGCCATGAAGTTGATCATCTCAGGTGTAACCTTTTCGGCGGCAGCCAGAAAATCTCCTTCATTTTCACGGTCAATATCGTCTACCACGATGATCACCTTTCCAGCGCGAATATCATCGATAGCTTCCTGGATACTATCCAGTTTAAGTGAATATTGATTGTCTTCAACCTGAGCCATAATAGTGCTTTTTTAAGGCTGCAAAGGTATTAATAAGTTCTAACTTTTAACGATTCCTGAGAGATTCTTGAGTAGCTTTTTATATTGAAAATACAGGTAGAGGTAAGTAAGGATTCCCGGAATGAGAAGGGCCCGCGAAAAGGCGATCCTTTCCTTTTCCAGAATTTCATCAATTCGCCGGGCTTTTTGATCCAGGCTATATAAATAAATGTAGAAAAGAATGGCACACATGATGGCGAGTATTGCCAGAATAAGTGCCGGTGTTTCTTCGTGAAAATTAAGATTTACAAAACTTGCCGCGAAAAAGAAAACAAAGAATAGCACGTAAAGTACATTGGTAGACTTGAATGCGTTTTTAACTGAAAGGTACAACTGGTCGAGTTCCAGGTACTGGTCATCATATAGCTTTTTCTCCTGTAACAATTCTTCCTGGGTGATACCACGGGTCTCCAGAATCTGCAGGGCTGCAAGCCTGTATTCTGAACTCAATTTATACCTTCGATAGAACTGTACAATATCCTTTAGTTTCTCGGTATCCTGGGCTCGCAGGTCTTCCATTTCATTCTTATCGATCGAGACCGGAACATCCAGTTTCAGGATCTCGTAGTGGTAACCTGAATCGGCTTCAGATTTGTTGAAGCCCATACTTTTGATAAGTTTCTTGAAAGGCTCCAGCAGGTTGTCAAAAGCAAATAAGCCCTGGTCTGTAGTAGCCCGGTAGGTGAGATAGATGCCCAGTGGCAACATAATCCAGGTAGAAAGCCAGGTCGCTACAAAAGCGCTGATACTTCCGTCTTCAGCAGAATTCTTCGCGAAGATCCCAATAAAATGGTAAGTAAGGAACAATATGATCGCCACCACGATAGGTAAACCCAATCCTCCTTTCCGAATTATTGCTCCAAGAGGTGCTCCCACAAAGAACAGGACGATACAGGCTACAGCCAGCACGTATTTTTCATGGAGAGCAATTTCGAATTTATTGATCTGCTTTATGCTGTTCTTGAATTCCTGTTTTTTAAGATTCAGATGAGCAAGGGCCGAATTGGTAGTTCCCAAAGCCAGGTTCGCGATCTGGGAGCCGTCATAGGTGTTGTAATGCGAGAGAATGCCTTCTTCAAAAGCCACCAGCGTATCCTGGGGTTTGTAATTGGTCTTCAGGTTTTGCATACCGGTGCGGCGGTACATGTCTTTTTGAAAAAGATCCATCCGCTGGTTATAAGAAGTAGAAAAGGAATCGATACTTTCATTAAGCTCAGAGATCTTCAGCATCCCATGCGTTGAACTATAAGTTTCATCTTCCAGGTCTACATTGTTGAAGTTTGACAGGTCTATGTTGATCACATATTCGTCAAAATAACTCTTGGCGAATGGTTTCCGTTTACGCTTTTCGTAATCGCTTGGTTCTACCTCGTCATAGTAATTTCCTTCTCTGAGTATAAGAGAAAGCACATCAGAATCGGTGCTTCCGGCCAGTTCACCTTCCTTAGCCTTGATAACGGTATGGTTTCCGCCAATCTGCGTTTTTTTATGAATGATCACATTGGTGAGATAACGGTCGTTATCGCCACTTTTTTCTTCAACTTTTATATTGAAATCGCCAATATCATTAAAAACGCCTTCAGTAATTGCCATGGCAGGCTTTAACTGGGCAATGTTTTTCCGGAGGTTGATCGATTTGAATTCTGCAGCAGGGATCACATTATTGGCAAAAAAGAATGCGACCATGCCAATCAGAACGATAAAAAGGGTAAGACTCCTCATGGCCCTCTGAAGCGAAATACCGGAAGATTTCATCGCCGCAAACTCGTAGTTTTCGGCAAAGGTTCCAAAGGTCATGATAGACGTTAAAAGAATCGTGAGCGGCAATACCAGGGGGACCAGTTTAGGAGAGAAGTAGAGAAGGAACTTCAGGATCACCTCTACATCCAGGTCTTTACCAGCAAGTTCACCTATGTACAGCCAGATCGTCTGGAGTACAAAGATGAACATGAGAATGATAAAGACCGAAAAGAAAGTTTTTAAAAAACTGGTGAGTATGTACCGGTCGAGTATTTTCAATTTAGTCTATTCGATTAATGTAATAATCGCTGTAGCGCGACTCGTCAAAGGTAAAAAGGTTTTTGGCGAGAGGCTGATTGGTTTTAAAACTTTTTACAGTAATGGTGATTTTGGTGCCATTATCCTGTGTTTGTATGAGGTTATAGATATGTTTTGTTTGTTTATCGATACCTAGAAGAATGTTCTTGATTTCAGCATTGCTGTCTTTTGGAGTCAGTTTTACGTATTGAATCTCTCGTCCCTTTACATTCTGGGTGATGTCCATTTCGTAGTTGTAGCCATCTTCATAAAAACTGAACATTTTTGAAGGAGTGATGCTATTATCATCTTCTTCTACATAAGTTGAAATATTGATCTCTTCATCCTCAGGAATGATGGTATAGATCTTTTTCCCATCGAACATCTGGGTGGTCCCCATCATGTTAAGCACGTACTTTTCCCCATCAATGCTTACATCACCTCTTGCTTCCTGGTTCACGTTTTCAGCGGTGTTTTCAAGGGCATATTTGAATTCGATCACCATATTATCGTAATTCTTAACCTTAGAAGATACTGCATTCAGCAATTGTTCAGCTTTTTGTGAACTCTGGGCCTGCACATTGAACGTGAGGATCGCTACCAGGATAAATACTAATTGTTTCATTTTGATTGTTTATGAGTTTGGTTCTTCATTTAAAAGCTGATCCAGTGCCGCGAGATCGGTTACTAAAACCTGTCTGGCCTTGCTGCCTTCAAAAGGGCCTACCACACCTGCTGCTTCCAGCTGGTCGATGATTCGTCCGGCGCGGTTGTAGCCGAGTTTTAATTTACGCTGAAGCAACGATGCCGAACCCTGCTGGGCGGTCACGATCACTTCTGCGGCTTCGCGAAACAGCTTGTCTCTTTCGCTCACATCTATATCAACTCCTGTGCCACTATCCTCACTTTCGTAAGCGGGGAGAAGATGCGCATCGGGATAGGCTTTTTGAGATCCTATGAATTCGGTGATCTTATCAACTTCTGGCGTGTCTACAAATGCACACTGAAGTCGTTTTAATTCATTCCCCTGGGTGAACAGCATGTCCCCACGACCAATAAGCTGGTCAGCTCCCTGGTTATCCAGGATGGTCCGGGAATCGATCTTGGAGGTCACCCGGAAGGCGATACGTGCCGGGAAGTTGGCCTTTATAATACCTGTAATTACGTTAACCGAAGGTCTCTGGGTTGCGATGATCAAATGTATCCCGATTGCCCTGGCGAGCTGCGCAAGCCTTGCGATTGGTGTTTCCACCTCTTTACCGGCGGTCATAATCAAATCTGCAAATTCATCTACTACCAGAACGATATAAGGCAAAAATTTATGGCCGTCATTCGGATTCAGTTTTCGGGCCTTAAACTTGGTGTTGTATTCCTTGATGTTACGGCACATCGCATTCTTCAGCAATTCGTAACGATTGTCCATTTCGATACAAAGCGAGTTCAACGTATTGATCACCTTGGTATTATCGGTAATTATGGCCTCCTCGGTATCTGGCAGTTTTGCCAGGTAATGCCGTTCGATCTTATTGAAAAGCGTAAGCTCTACTTTTTTCGGGTCAACCAGTACGAATTTCACCTCTGCCGGGTGCTTGCAATATAGTAAGGAAGTCAGGATCGCATTCAATCCAACCGATTTACCCTGACCGGTTGCTCCCGCCATTAACAGGTGAGGCATTTTTGCAAGGTCTACCACGAAGGTCTCATTGGAAATGGTTTTTCCAAGCGCCATTGGCAATTCCATTTCGGCATTCTGGAATTTAGGCGATGCGATCACCGATCTCATGGAAACGATACTGGCATTTTTATTTGGTACTTCAATACCAATGGTTCCGCGGCCAGGAATAGGAGCGATGATACGGATTCCAAGGGCTGAAAGTGATAATGCGATATCATCTTCCAGGTTCTTGATCTTCGAAATTCGAATTCCGGCTTCCGGAACTATCTCATACAGGGTAACCGTCGGGCCAACCGTAGCCTTGATCTGGGCGATATCGATCTTGTAATTCTTGAGGGTCTCAACGATTCGGTTCTTGTTCTCTTCAAGCTCCTCCTGGTTGATGGTAATTCCACCACCATAATCTTTTAAGAGCTCAATGGTTGGGAATTTATAATTTTTAAGTTCCAGTGTCGGGTCGAATTCTCCAAAATCCTTGACCAGTTTCTGGCTTAGGTTATCTTCTTCCTCTTCTTCGGGAGCGGCTTCCACTTCCATAGAAACATCTTCTTCCAGTGGGTTTGTCACGTTAACTTCAGGAGTAGCAGTAGGTGCAGGTTTGGATTCCTTTGGCTGAGTTACCTGATCTTCTGAAAGATCTACCTGCTGTGGTTCTTCCGTAGCCGTTTCCTTGACCACTTCCTTTTTCCAGTCCAGTTCTTCATCGGTTTCAGGAACCTTTGAACGGGGTTGGTCGAATGCACCCTCCAATTCTTTTTTCCCGGTTCTGAAATAATCGGCAACCAATTCCGGAGTGATTTTTAAACGAATGCTTAGGTAAGTGACCAGGAAGAATAATAAAAGGAGAAGGGTTCCGAAGAAACCAAGATAATCCTGGAGGAAATCGTTCATTTCAAAACCAACTCTTCCGCCCATAAGGGAATAGCTGCCGCTGAAAAATCCGAAAAAGATCGACAGCCATATCATGACGAGAATTCCCCAGAACCAGAATTTTTTAAGATTTGAACTATTTAGTCCAAAGAACAGGTAGATCCCGCTCAATAATATGAGAATGGCGATGGAAAAAGAGGCTAGGCCAAAACCTTTATAGATAAAAAAATCGCTTACGCTGGCTCCGAACTTGCTCAGCCAGTTCTTGGCGGCAACCTCGCGATTCGCGAATTCATCAAGCACGCTCTGGTCTGCCTGCCAGTTGAACAAAAATGAAATAAAGGCAATGATAAGGGCCAGGCCAAAGAGCATCAAAAAACTTCCCAGAACCACCTTTTGCTGGCGGTTTAGTTTTAGAGAGAATTTTTGGGTTTTCTGGTTGGTTTTCTTGGTCTTAGCTTTCTTTTTAGCCATATGTAGGTTAAAGGATTTCAGCAAAAATACAAATAAGGAACTTTTAAAATAAATAAATGCTTTTTGAAACTTAAAATTGTGTGTTTCAAAAAAATTATTGTCGAATCAGGGAAAAATGTCCCGTAATTTTTTCGGAATTCTTCGGCTGGATGAGGAACCAGTAATCATCGGTTGGCATGGGTTTCCCATTGAAAGTTCCGTCCCATCCGAATTTACCTCCCAGAATCTGCGCCAGTAATTTTCCATATCGATCATAAATTTGAACATCGAGAAAGTTTCCATCCTCAGTAGCAACGATATTCCATTTATCATTGATGCCATCACCATTGGGCGTGAAAAATTCGGGGTATCCGGGAAGGACCACCTGCCTGGAAATGCTTCCGCAGCCGTTCAGGCTTCTGGCATACACCTGGTATTCCCCCGGGTCCAGGTTAAAAACATTCGAATTCTGAAAATTTTCTCCATCGATGCTAAATTCATAATCACCGGTTCCATGGACACTGATCTCTAATTTGGTGCCGGTGGCTGTTCTTTCCATATTTGTGGTGAAATTGGCTATTTCTTCCATTTCTTCTATACTGAAAGAAATGCTATTCTCACATATGGTGGCCCCCTCAGTTTTAGTGACTTTTAAAGAATAATTTCCGGGATTTGAAATAGTGATATTCCTGGAAGTTGTCATAATAGCGCCATCTTCATTCAGCCATTCCCAGCTATCAAAGTTGCCGCCATCCAGTTCCAACTGGTCATTTTCAGGACAAATAGAATAAGAAGCCTGCAGTTCTGGCTGGGGAGGAGATAAAATTTTAATTTCTAACCTGGCGAGACTTGAGCATCCTTCAGCCTGCGGAATAAGTTTGGCGTAAAGTGTCATGCTTCCCGGCTGTACTCCAAAATTTTCCTTCGGGATTTCATCAGTATGTGTGTTTGCGTCTTCCTGGTTATAAAAGTATGCCACCTGGAACTTATCAGGATCCTGGTTTCCAATGATTTCAATGTCTTTTTCTGACAGATCCAGGAAGTGCTGTCCGGTTCCCTGCGCACATTCGCTAATGGGTTGAGGAGTGCTTGCCTGTACTCCCTTTTTTATATCAACCTGGAAACTTCCGGTTTCATAGCAGCCATTAAACCACCTATTCTCGATCCTGAAGTAGATGGTACGGTCAGCTTGCGAAGAATCAATCAGAGAAAAATTCCCTGTACGTGCGTTAGCATCTTCTTCTGAAGAAAAATACAGGATATTATATTTTTCAGGATCGGCACCATCCAGTATCTCCGGGTTCTTAAGGTTAAGGTCATACAGGAAATTCGCGGGGTCTTCCAGGCAGAAAAACTCATTGCTAGCCTGTGGATCTTCTGGTTTTCTGTTGATGTAAAGGTCAAAGAACTTTACGTGGTAGCACGAGAATTCATCAGTTCTCTGAACCCTTACATAAATGGTCTGGTAATCAGGAACAGTATTGGTCCATTGATCTTTATCCAGTTCATTTACCTGGTTTTCGGCATCTGCTTCGGTAAGATAATACGAAACCTCATGAATGGCGGCATCCTGATCGTTGGGTGGAAACTGATGATTCAGCATTCCATCATCCAGATCTGAAAGTTTAAACTGGTGAAATCCCTCGGAATTTCCACAGAATTCCAATTCATCCATCCTAACCTCGGTTCGAATCACCTTAAGATCAAAATCTCCTATAATAAAACAGGTTGGATCGTTATTAGATTCCAAACGGTAATAGATGCTAATGTCGTTCCTGGGCTGTACCGGGATTTCATCAGTGATCCCTCCGGTTTCAGACGCTGCTTCGTTTTGTGAATAATAATAACTAATGGTATAATCTGAAGCATTTCTGCCATCGAGGATCTCGTTATCCTTTTCTGTTAAAAGAAATTGTATAGCGGCATTGCTATGATCATCACACTTTACCCAATCATCAATCACCTCCTCTGTGAGGCTACAAAAATTTTCTGATTCGAGATCTTTAAGGTGAGTATCGAGATATACTGAAGAATCACTTTCAGCGAATGCAAAAGGAACTGCTATAAACAGCAGGAAATAAAAAAAGAACCTTTTCAAGGTTAAGGATTAGGATTGGTTCCCGCTAAAATATAAAAATATGTTAAACCAGGAAATTTGGCGGAATCGACGGCTTTTGCATTTAACCGATAGCCCCCGTAAAATAGGGGTAATAAATAAAACCTGCTATGATCACGGCAATCAGAGCAGCGAAGAAAACAGCGCCGGCAGCGACATCCTTGATATGACCTATCTTACTGTGGAAATCGGGATGGACAAAATCTGCCATGGCTTCCACTGCGGTGTTCAGGCCTTCGGCCGACATTACCAGGCCTATGGCAAAGAACTGAAGTATCCAGTCTGTGCGGCTTATGTCGAAAATCCAGCCTGCTATGCAAACAAGGATAGCAATCACAAATTGCACCTGTATGCTGGGCTCATGTTTTAGTAGAAGCCAGGCACCCTTGATCGCATATCCTCCTCCTCTGATTCTTTTTCCGAGGAAACTGTTTTTCATAATAAAGTTTTCAAGGCGGCAAGGTAGTCGGGTTCATCTTCGATTCTGGAAACCTGTTGTGAATGTATCACATGTCCGTTCTCATTAAGCACCACAACTGCGCGAGAGAGTAGCCCTTCCATGGGGCCATCAATCATCTCCACGCCGTAATCCTTGCCAAAATTTCGTTCTCTAAAATCGGAAAGATTAGTGACATTTTCAAGTTCATTATCCTTTAGGAAGCGTTGCTGGGCAAATGGGAGATCCCTCGAAATACATAATACCGTCACATTGTCGAGTTCAGATGCCTTCTCATTGAAGTTTCTAACAGAAGTTGCACAAACTCCGGTATCGATACTTGGGAAAATATTCATGATCACCCGGGAACCTTTAAAATCTTCCAGAGTTGCCAGGGAAAGGTCGTGTTTTAATAGTTCAAAATGGGGGGCTCTTTCATCTAATGCCGGAAGGCTTCCATAGGTGGTCACCTTTTCATCACCAAGTTGTATTCTTGCCATAACAATTCATTTATAAGAAATATAAATTTAGAAGAATGATAATGGCTTATTACTAAAATTATCATAAAAACAAAAAAGACCGTTTTCCTTTAGAAAACAGCCTTTTTCAGTGCATTTTGCCACAAAGTTTACCGGTCTATTGAACCCAGAACTTTTTTGGCGAAATTGTTTGGAGCATCCTTTTCTGGAACTCCAGATTCTATCATTTTATGAACTTCTACAGCTCCGCAAAGGTTAGTGATCAATTCACCTATTACATCCATTTGCTCATCGGTAACCGAGCGATGCTCGGTGAAGCTCTCCAGCACCTCTATGGTGTGTTCGAGTTTCTCTACCTCGTTATTCTTCTGCAGATGTTTAATTACTGGTAACTTCATCAACTAAGTTTTTTAGCTGGTCAAACTTATTGGTTTGAACCTGGTTCTTAAAACTTCCATTTTTGAATGTCGCGAAGGTTGGCAGGTTGTCTACCGTAGCCAGTTTTCTGGATTCCGGAAACTTTTCAGCATCTACCATGATAAACTGTGCATTTTCGTGCTCAGCAGCCAGTTTCTTGAACTTAGGCTTCATCAATCGGCAGTTACCACACCATCCGGCCATATACTGTACTACAACAGTTTCGTTGTTGCTTACCACTTCGCTTAAGTTATCCTGATCTAATTCCTTTATCATAGCAATTTTTTTAGATTAATAATTTAAGCTTGCGCCTTTTTAGTTAAGGCTTAGGTAATTAGCCACACCTTCTCTGTTGGCGTTCATCGCTTCCTTACCTTCTTCCCAGTTTGCAGGGCAAACCTCACCTTTTTCCTGTACGTGAGAGTAAGCGTCGATCAATCTAAGGAATTCGTTCACGTTTCTTCCAAGTGGCATATGGTTGATCCCTTCGTGGAATACAGTTCCTTCCTCGTCGATTAGGTAAGTAGCTCTATAAGTTACATTGTCTCCTTCAAGAGTTACAGCACCGGTTTCCTCGTCGTAGGTTTCGTTCATGATATCAAGGATGTCCAGTCTTGAACTCAGGTTACGGTTAGAATCGGCAAGGATTGGGTAGGTTACTCCTTCGATTCCTCCATTGTCCTTTGGAGTGTTTAGCCATGCAAAGTGTACTTCTGGAGTATCGCAAGATGCTCCGATCACCATAACATTTCTTTTTTCGAATTCTTCTAGTGCATTTTGAAATGCGTGTAGTTCAGTGGGGCAAACAAAGGTGAAATCTTTTGGGTACCAGAAAAGCAATACTTTTTTATTGTTTTTCTGAGCTTCTTCCAAAACGTTTATTTTGAAAGTGTCTCCCATTTCGTTCATTGCATCTACGCTAAGATTTGGAAATTTTTTTCCTACTAAAGCCATATAATTAGGTTATTTTAAATTAAACTTTTTCTCTTTTTCTTGGACCGCAAATTTAGGCAGATCATGCGTTCTGTAAAGGCCTGAAAATTTTTAAATTTTATTGTTTAATAAGCTTTACCTATTGATTTGGTAAATCGAAATAAGACTTATCTATAATTACCAAATAATCAGAATTTTAACGTTGAAACTGAGAAATGCTGAAGATTTATTTTCCGGCCAGTTTCCTGATCTTGATCCCGAGAGCCGCGAACAATAAAGTCATAAACGGACTCAAATAATTGAAGAAGGCATATCCTGCATACGATAAAACCGGCACTCCAAGGACCCCACTGTGATAAGCACCACAGGTGTTCCACGGAACTAAAACCGAAGTCACCGTCCCGGAATCTTCCAGGCTACGGCTTAGGTTTTCGGGTGCAAGCCCTTTGTCTTTATAGGCCTTGGCGAACATTTTTCCCGGAACCACGATGGCCAGGTATTGATCTGAAGCGGTCACGTTCAGCGCAAGACAGCTGAAAACCGTGCTGGCAAATAGACCAAACGTGGTGTGAAATAAGTTTAGAAGTGAACGGCTAATCCGAGCCAGAGCTCCAATAGCTTCCATAATTCCACCAAAAACCATAGCACAGATGATAAGCCAGATCGTGCCCAGCATTCCTGCCATTCCGCTCGAAGCGAACAGATCGTTCAGGGCTTCAGAATCGGTTTCAACGGCTGTATCTACCGTGATGGCTTTCATAATGCCTTTGTAGCCGCTGATGAAATTCAGTTTATCCATCCCACTTATGGCCAGCACCACGTCTGGCTGTGCAATTAATGCGGCAACGGCTCCAAGCAGCGTACCTATCAATAAGGCGATTAATGGAGAGGTTTTTTTAACGATCAGGATGATCACGATTACCGGTACTATGAACAACCATGGACTGATGTTGAATGAAGCCTCGATAGAATTCAGGATGCTGGAAGTATCTGTATTTCCGCCGGTATCCAGGTTGAGTCCTATAATGATAAAAGCGATCAGGGTAATCGTAATGGTGGGTACTGTGGTAAGGGCCATATACCTGATATGCGTGAACAGGTCGGTTCCTGCCATGGCAGGTGCCAGGTTTGTAGTATCACTAAGAGGGGACATCTTATCTCCGAAATAGGCTCCGGAAAGGATGGCTCCGGCTGTCATTCCAAGGGATATTCCCAAAGCGTCTGCAATCCCTATCAATGCGATCCCTACGGTGGCAGAAGTGGTCCAGCTACTTCCTGTTGCCACTGAGATCACCGAGCAAATGATCACACAGGCTGCCAGGAAAATAGTAGGATTCAGGATCTGTAATCCGTAATAGATCATAGTGGGAATAATACCACTTATCATCCAGGTTCCGGCAAGGGCGCCCACCATTAATAATATCAATATGGCTCCCGCGGTACTCTGGATGTTCCTGGCTACTTCATCGATCATTTCATCGAATTTCACCTTGTTGAAATATCCCACAATGGCCGCAATTCCGCCTCCTAATAAAAGGATGAACTGGTTGGAGCCGCTCAATGCATCATCACCAAACACGAAAACATTAAAGGCCAGCATTCCTATAAGGGCTACAACAGGGATCAAAGCCTGCATAATGCTGATTCCATGAGTATTGGTTAGGGTTTCCTGTGCGGGTTGAGCATTGGGGTTTTCCATAAAATTTTATAGATGTATTGGGCTAAAAATAAAACCTCACAGTGAGTCCTGGTTGCTGCCAGAATTACTGTGAGGTTCATACATTTATTGCCGGTCGTTAATTGTGATCATTTTTTGCGATCGTAATTTTACGACTTTCGGCTAAAACCTGCAAGATTTTACGCCATTTCGGTCTGAAGGACGCCTACTTCCCTCATGCATTCCTTCATCATTTCATAGGTCCTGGAAATATCATTGTCCAGGCCTATGGAAAAACGGATCAATCCATCGCTCAATCCCATTTCTTTTTGTTCCTCTTCAGGAATTTCAGAAGAAGTGGAAGTTCCGGGTGCGCTGAACAGGGTTTTATAGAAGCCAAGGCTAACCGCGAGGTAACCCAGGTTCCGTTCCTGCATCAGTTCCATTAATTCGTTCGCCTTATCCAGTGAACCAACATCGATGGTTAGCATTCCGCCAAAACCATAGGATCCGTTCATCATTCTTTTGAAAGTTTCATGTCCCGGATGAGATTCCAGGCCGGGATATACCGTTCTGAATCCATCTTCCTGGAATTTTTCAGCCAGGTACATGGCATTAAGGCTGTGTTGCTTCATTCTTATATGAAGCGTTCTCAGGTTCTTCAGGATGGAGGCGGCTCGTAGGCTGTCCATGGTTGGCCCAAGTAACATGGCCGCACCATCATTAACATTGCGAAGCTCGTTTATAAAATCCTTGGTTCCGCACACCACACCACCCACGGTATCACTGCTTCCGTTTATGAACTTGGTAAGGCTGTGGATCACCACATCGGCTCCCAGTTTTGCCGGACTCAGTGAAAGAGGGGAGAAGGTATTATCTACCACCAGCTTTAAATTATGAACTTTCGAAATGGTGGCGAGGGCCTCAAGGTCGGCTACTTCCAGTAAGGGATTGCTCACACTTTCGCAATAAATCACCATTGTGTTTTTCTGAATTGCTTCATTAACTTCGATAGGATTGGTGATATCTACGAAGCTGGTTTCTATTCCGAATTTGGGCGCAAAATTTTTCAGGAAAGCATAAGTACCACCATAAACCGTTCTGCTGCAAACAATATGGTCACCGGAATTGCATAACTGCATCAAAACCGAGGTGATGGCTCCCATTCCCGAAGCGGCCACATTAGCGGCTTCGGTACCTTCCATCGCCGCCAGGGCTTCCCCCAGGTAGAGATTGGAAGGAGAAGAGTGGCGTGAATATAAATAACATCCTTCCGCATTGCCTTCAAAAGTATCGAACATGGTCTTTGCCGATAGGAAAGTATAGGTCGAGGAATCGGAGATCGAAGGATTAACACCCCCGAATTCTCCAAAATATTGTAGATCCTGAATGCGATCTGATGGTTTGTATTTCATAATGATCGATTTATCTATCAAATTTCAGAAGCTTAGTTCCAAAAAACAATGATATCGATCATATATAGAAAATAAATCTTTATTTTTTGAATATTACAGAATTAAAATCTTTAATTTTGAGTATTACGCTATTATTTCAGGAAAAATTAAATGATGAAAATCGACGAACTGGATAAAAGGATACTAAAACATCTTCAGCAGGACAGCAAAAAGACCAACAAGGAGATCTCGAATGATTTGGGCCTTTCTGTAACTGCCATCTATGAACGGATCCGGAAACTTGAACGCGAAGGAGTTATTTCAAAATACGTGGCGCTTTTAGATCCCGAAAAGGTGGAAAAGGGATTTATGGTCTTATGCCAGATCAAACTTATTCAGCACAAAAAGGATTTTTTAATGAGGTTCGAAAAGGAAGTTACCAGTCTGCCTGAAGTGATCGAATGCCTGCACGTGAGCGGAGATTTTGATTATATGCTGAAAGTACTGGTGAAGGATATGGATGCTTACCGGGAATTCCTGGTGACTAAGCTCACGACCTTAGATCATATTGGCAGCACCAAAAGCATCTTTACGATCAATAAAGTGAAGCAAAGCACGGTTGTTAGCTTGTAAGTGGAAAGTGGAAAGTGGAAAGTGGAAAGTGGAAAGTGGAAAGTGGAAAGTGGAAAGTGGAAAGTGAAAAGTGGAAAGTTGTGCACAAGGCTTTCTAAAGTACGCTAGAAAATTTAATTTCTGCTAACTGCTAACTGCTAACTGCTAACTGCTAACTGCTAACTGCTAACTGCTAACTGCTAACTGCCAACTGCCACTGCCAACTGCTTACTGTTAACTGTAAACTGAGTATTGGTCATTGTAGAGAATAGTCGTACTTTTACGGTCAATTTGTTAAAAAATCAGTAAAACAGAGAATTATGAGTACATATGATGTTGCAGTTATAGGATCAGGACCCGGTGGATATGTTGCCGCCATTCGTTGCGCCCAGCTGGGAATGAAGACTGCGATCATAGAAAAATATTCCACTCTTGGTGGTACCTGCCTTAATGTTGGTTGTATTCCAAGTAAGGCACTTCTGGATTCTTCTCATCATTACCATGATGCCATCGCTCATTTTGAAGAGCACGGGATCGAAATTCCGGGTGAGGTAAAGCTGAATCTTGAAAAAATGATGGAACGCAAAGCTTCTGTGGTGAGTCAGACTTGTGACGGGGTAAAGTTCCTGATGGACAAAAATAAGATCGATGTATACGAAGGTTTGGGTTCTTTCAAGGACAAAACCCATATCAACATCGAAAAGGATGGAGAAACCCAGACCATCGAGGCTAAAAAGACCATTATCGCGACTGGTTCCAAACCGGCTAATTTGCCATTTATAGAGCTTGATAAGGAACGTATCATTACTTCTACTGAAGCCCTTAAGCTGAAGGAAGTTCCAAAACATATGATCGTTATTGGAGGTGGAGTGATAGGCCTTGAGCTTGGCCAGGTTTACCGTCGTCTTGGAGCTGAAGTGACCGTGGTGGAATTCCTAGATAGAATTATCCCAACCATGGATAGCGCACTTTCCAAGGAGCTTCAGAAGGTATTGAAAAAGCAGGGAATTAAATTCCATACCAGTACCAAGGTAAAATCGGTTGAAAGAAATGGTGACGAGATCGTGATCAAGGCGGATGATAAAAAGGATAAGGAGATCGAACTAAAAGGAGATTACTGTCTTGTTTCAGTTGGACGTCGTCCTTATACCGATGGACTGAATGCCGATGCTGCCGGAGTGGAGCTTGATGACAAGGGAAGAGTGAAAGTGAACGATCATCTTCAAACCAATGTAGATAATATCTATGCTATTGGTGATGTAGTTCGTGGAGCCATGCTTGCTCATAAAGCTGAAGAAGAAGGAACCATGGTTGCTGAACTGATCGCAGGACAAAAACCTCATATTGACTATAACCTTATTCCTGGTGTTGTTTATACCTGGCCGGAAGTTGCTTCTGTAGGTAAAACTGAAGAGCAACTGAAGGAAGAAGGAGTAAAATTTAAGGAAGGAAAGTTCCCGATGCGTGCCCTTGGACGTTCAAGAGCCAGCGGCGATATCGACGGACTTGTAAAAATCCTTGCCGATGAAAAGACCGATGAGGTTCTTGGAGTTCATATGATTGGAGCTCGTACTGCCGATCTTATTGCTGAAGCAGTAACAGCTATGGAATTCAGGGCTTCTGCCGAGGATATTTCAAGAATGTCCCATGCACATCCAACCTATGCTGAGGCAGTGAAGGAAGCTGCTCTTGCTGCTACCGAGAACAGGCCGCTGCACATTTAATAGGAAAACACAGAATATTTTTTAGACCCGGGCGTTATAATGTCCGGGTTTTTTGTTTCTTGCAGATCCCTTAATTAGTTAACTAATCAGCCAATTTTTATGCAAAAGCTTTTCTTCTTATTTATTCTTTTTTCCAGTTTGAATTATGCTCAAACACCAAAATACAACCTTGATTTCGATCAGGCTGAAAAAAATGAAGAACTGCCAGATGGCTGGTTTATATGGGGCGATTATCCTATCCAGAAAGATAGTCTCAATGCTTATTCAGGGAAATATGCTGCAAAGATATCTTCCGGGGAAAACGCTAGTACCTTTGGTAGTATCGCTTATAGAATTCCCGCTCGATACAAGGGGAAATCTTTGAACCTTGAAGGTTATATCAAAACCGAAAATGTAGAAGGATTTGCCGGGTTACTCATCAGGGTAGACGGTTCAGCGGGCTCTTTGGCTTTTGATAATATGGAGTCACAACAGCTAAAAGCAACCAACGACTGGGAGAAATATGAAGTGACCGTTCGTTTTCCTGAAAATGCAAAGACAATCATTGTTGGAGGAATCCTCTCTGGAACAGGGACTGCCTGGTTTGATAACTTCCAGCTCAAAGTAAATGGAAAAAAGGATATTCAGGACCTGGAGGAAGTAGCTATTCAATTAAATCCTGCTCAGAAAGATTCAGCTTTTGTGAATTCTTCTAATTTCAAATTAGAAAGTCTAAGTAAAAAACAGGAACAGCGCCTGTACAAACTGGGAAAGGTGTGGGGATTTGTCAAATATCATCATCCGGAGATCGCGAAGGGAAATATTAATTGGGACAATGAACTTTTCAGGTTCTTACCCAGGATCAATTCGGATAATTTTGATGCGGAACTCGCTTCCTGGATTTCATCCCTGGGAAGTATTGAAGCTGGAGAACATGAATTACCAGGTGATGATGGCTATGAACATATTCCGGATCATGAATGGATCTACGATAAGGATTTTCTAAGTGAAGACTTATCGGAAGAACTTCAGGAAGTACTGCATTCAAAAAGAGAGAAAGAACATTACTATTTTTCTATTAATCCCGGAGTGCGAAATCCAGCTTTTACTAATGAAAGAAGTTACCCCGACATGCAATGGGATGATACCGGCATAAAATTGCTGGCTCTTTATCGCTACTGGAACATGATGGAGTATTTCAATCCTAATAATCACCTCACTGATAAAAATTGGGAGGAAGTTCTGAAAGAATATATTCCAAGATTTGTGAACAATGACTCCGAACTTGATTATAAGTTGAGTATGCTTCAATTGATCGAAGAAGTGAATGATACCCATGCCAATATGTGGTATTATGATGAAGCTCTTAATGAGTTCTTCGGAAAAAAGAGATTGCCTGTAAAGGTTGAATTTGTAGAGGAAAAACCTTTTGTGGTAAAAGTGGATGAAAGCCAGGGCCTGGATATCAAAAAAGGAGACGTCATCACCCATATCAACGGAAGGCCCGTTGAAAAGATCATCGCTGAAAACCTACATTATTACCCGGCATCCAATTATCCTACGAAATTAAGGGATATGGCCCGAAAGTTTTTATGGACCAATCAAGACAGCCTGGAGTTGAGATTTCAGAATAGCAGGGGCAATTTTTCTGAAAATATAGCTTCGGTTGAAGATTGGGATTCTTCCGAAGAGCCTGTTCCGAGTCATAAATTCCTTACCGAAGAAATTGGTTATATCTATCCTGAATCTCTGGAAAAAGGAGAGATCAGGGATATACTTAAAAAATTTGAGGATACTGATGGTATTGTGGTTGATATGCGTTGTTATCCTTCAGATTTTATTGTTTTCAGCATGGGGAATAAAGTGGTGCCGAAACCAACCAGTTTTGCAAAGTTCACCAATACTTCGATCGAAAATCCTGGATATTTTAGCTTTCGGGATGGTTCTAAAGTGGGCTCTTATTTAAGAAGAAATTACGAAGGAAAACTCACTATCCTGGTGAACGAAGAAACCCAGAGCAATGCAGAATATACCACTATGGCATTCCAGGCCGCGCCAGGAGCCGTTGTGATCGGCAGTCAGACTGCAGGAGCAGATGGTAATGTTTCAAAAATTGTTCTTCCTGGTGGTATTAAAACTATGGTCTCCGGAATTGGCGTTTATTATCCTGATGGAACCGAAACCCAGCGTATTGGTATAGTCCCTGATATCGAACTGAGGCCGAGTATAGAGGGCCTTCGAAACGGTGAGGATGAATTGCTTCAGAAAGCGATCGAGGTCATTCAGGAAACTCATCCAGAAAGCGAATATTAATCGTCAGGCTGAGCAGCCTGTCGAACTTGTCGAGGGAGAGTCGAGGTTGATGGAAGTCTATTTGATCCTGGATGAATTGATCTGGATATCAGCTCCTTTCCAGCTACGTGCAATTAATTGATCCATCTTTTTGACATTTTCCTGATCCTCCAGGAGTTCATAGGCCAGCCTCATCCCATGTTGTGCCCAGCCATTCCGGGGCAGTTTTTTAAGATCCTCGTTATAGGTTGCGATTGCCTCTGTATAGTTTCCCGCCTCTATCTGTACGGCTCCTAAATGATGTCTTACCGAAAAGAACCAGTCTGGTGGTTCGTCATAATTCAGAGAATCTTCAATTTCCACCGCTTCCTTTAACAGGGCTATACTTTCTTCAAATTCTTGCTGGTTTGCAAGGATTTCAGCCTTCAGTACTCTTTTAGCGATCTGCATCAGGGTAGCAACCGAATTGATCTCCCAGATACTTACTGCTTCCAGACTTTCATCTTCGGCAAGATTTTCAAGTTTTGTCAGCTTTTTATTTGCGTTATCCAGGTCATTATTTGCCATATAGGCCATTCCCTGCGCATAATTCTTAACCGCTTCCAGATAGGGCAGATTATAGGTTTTAAAATCAGAATTGACCAGGTCGTTCCAGCGGCCTAGTTTAACCTGGACATATAACGGGATAGCATAGTAATGCTGAAGCGTACCCCAGCCTGGTTCTTTCATCAGGTCTGGGTGAACATGTTCAGATAATTTAGTGGCTCCGATCATCGCCCATTCGCTGTTCCCTTCCAGGGTGGCGGTGGCGGCCAGAAAATGATAGTTATGCGGATAATAGGCCAGGGGATAGGCGCCCTGTGCATGACATTTGGTTACATAGATGCTGTCTGCCTCTACAGCTCTGATATTAGCCACTGTGCCTTTATGATATTCACCTGTCCTGATATAGACGTGAGATGGCATATGCACTAAATGGCCAGAGCCGGGTACCAGCCCATCGTCGAATGCCTTTGCAGAGGCGTTGGCCCGTTCCGGAGTGTTTGATGCTTCCACAGCATGAATGTAAAAATGGTTTGCACCAGGATGATCTGGATGATTTTTTAAATTTTTTTCCAGCAGGTCAACAATTTCAGGCGTCCATTCTTCCGGATTACCCTGTTTATCGAAAAGTTGCCATGGGTGAAGATTCATTAAGGATTCGGCATATAAAGCCGAGATATCTGCATCCTCGGGGAACCTGTTATACACTTTTTTCATTTCAGCACTATAGGTTCTATCCAGCTCACTCCGGTCCTCCACAGGTTCTTTAACATATCTTGCGGCCATGGCCTCGATCATCGCGAGTTCTTTTTCAGAATCTGAACTAATTTCCTTTGCCTTTTGTATGGCTTTGTAGGCCCGTTCATAATTATCATCTTCCATTCCCGCATTATAATTTGGCCCTAGAACATAGGCAAAACCCCAGTAACACATGGCACATTCCGGATCGAGTTTTGTAGCGTAATAAAAGGAACGGGCGGCCTCGGCGTGGTTGAACCCATAGGCAAGTACCAGCCCCTGGTTAAAATATCTTTGAGCTTCGGGCTCGCTGGTCTCAATCTTAAAATCCACCGCATCAAGACCGTCGAATAGCGGTGCTTTATTATCAGACTTATACCAGTCTGCATCGGTGATTTTTGGTGCACAGCTGTATTTGCTGGAAACAGGCTTCTTGATGGTTATTTTATCTGCCTCTTTTTCTGAATTTTTACAGGAAAAGATCAGAAGGAGGAAAAAAATGAAACTTATTGCTCTCATAACGGGTTGATTTTTACTGCAGGAAGTTCAGAAAAGGCAACTATAAAGTTACGAAATGATGCCTGAAGATTTGCGAAATTCGCAATGAAACAATCACTACATTTAGCAATTAATTCTAAATTTTGAGATCATGTCTAAAGAAAAATCTCCCTCAAAGAATTCGGCGAAGAAAGAGCCAACGAAGAGTTTAAAAGAAAAAAGAGCGGCTAAGGCTGAAAAGAGAAAGAACAGGAGTTAGGAAAGCAAGCTGGTTGAGATCTGGCTGAAGTCATTTCGAAGAAGTGTAGCGACTGAGAAATCTTTTTTAGATTTCTGTTCCGGTCGAAATGACATAAATTTCTGGAGTTATACATAAAAAAGGAGCGCATTGCTCCTTTTCTTATTTTTTTCGTCTACGGTTGGCGTTCTTGTCGCCTCGAGTTTTAGGCTTTTTATATTTCTTGGCGATCTCTCTGCGGTAAGAACCACCCAGATTTACCTTTTTGTTCTTGTCTTTTTTCTCATGGAAAGCAGGGCCGGCTTCTTCACTTTCCTTATTGGGATTATTGATTTCGATGGCCCTTGGCCTTTCTTCGGGAATTAGTTCTTTTGAGATTTTTACTTCTTTGGGAAGTTTATGTTGTGGAACTTTCATTTGCATAAGAGCTTCAATGGCTTCAAGGTGATTTTGTTCCTTTTCCGTAGTAAAAAGGATGGATCGCCCTTTTCTTTCGGCACGTCCGGTCCTACCTATTCGATGCATATAATTCTCTGGATAATTAGGCGTATCGAAATTCACCACGTGTGAAACATGCTCAATATCCAAACCGCGGGCCATCACATCGGTAGCGATCATGATCCTGGTTTCGCCAGCATCGAATTCCTGAACGCTGTTCAGTCGGTAATTCTGACTTTTCCCGGTATGTACCACGCTAACTTCTCCAGGGAATTCAGAATTCAAACTGTCAAATAACCTGTCGGCAATACGTTTATCTCCTATGAATATCAAAACCTTATGATAGGTCTCATTTTCAGCCAATACATGTTTAAGTAAGTTGGCCTTGGTATTGAAGTTCGGCAGTTTGTATCCGATTTGTTCAATATTTTCCAGCGGCGTACCGCTAACGGCTACCGAAATTTTTTCAGGAGCCTTGAAACTGGCTTCGATCATCCCTTCTACATTTTCGGTCATGGTAGCCGAAAACATGATGCTTTGCCGGTTTTCAGGGAGTAATTCCAGGATGTTAGTAACCTGGAATTTAAATCCAAGGTCCAGCATCACATCTACCTCGTCGATCACGAATTTCTGAATGGATTTCAACTGAATGGCTCTGCGAAGAACGAGATCGTAAAGCCTCCTTGGTGTCGCCACGACCACATCCAGACCACGATTGAGTTCCACCTGCTGGGTGTTGATATTTACACCTCCATAAACCCCGGCTACCCGAATATTGATGTATTTCGTAAGCTTTTCGATCTCTCCAACCACCTGGACTACCAGCTCGCGAGTTGGGACCATGATAAGGATACGCGGATTCTTTTGCTTAGAATATTTAAGCATCCTTAATAAGGGAAGTAAATAAGCAAAGGTCTTCCCGGTCCCGGTTTGGGCAATTCCCACTACATCTCGTCCAGACATGATCGAAGAGAATGCCTGTTCCTGGATAGGGGTTGGAGTCTGGAAACCCAGATCTTCCAGGGCGTTAAGTAGTGGAGTGTTTAAGTTAAGATCCTGAAATGTCAAAGCCTGCAAATTAATTTTGGGCAAAGGTAGGGCAATCTAATCTTAGAATCTGGAGATAATTACCTTTTATCACCCCATGGTGATCGCTTAATAAGATAGCTGATGGTTGATTCATATTTATCCAGATTCGTTCCGATTCCTGTTCGGTCTACATCATAAATATTCCTGCCCTGGTCGTTAAAGATCTTTAGCATGATATTGGTACTGTAATTTTCGGTGGAACTACTTGAAGAAAAGGTGTTTTCCTTTCCCGATGATTTACTGGATCTTCGGTCTTTGTCTTCCTTATCTTTATATCGGGTACTGCTGCTTCCGTAGGTATTGGAGCCAGTGTAGTCAATCTTTGCTGACCCGATGACTATGAATTCCACCCCAAGAAGCTGAGCTAATTCAGCCGGCCTCATTTTAGTGGCCTCTGCTTCTCCAATATTATTTTCGTAAAGAATCGCATTGGTTTCAGATGGGTCCTGTAAAATAACCTGGCTGGTGTTCTGGCGAATAGAGCTAGCAGTGGTATTCTGTACTTCTTCCATCATACCCTCGGTTGTAAGGGCTGCATTATTGGAAACAATGGTAAAGGGGAGAACGGCAATTTTATTCTTGCGATCTGCAGCCGTGTTTTTGGAATTTATTGCAGTATTGGATCCCGTATTTTGAATTTGATTGATAACCTCGGTTCTTCCACTGGCAAAATCAATTTTATGTATATTCTGTTTCTTTAGCTCATAAACCAGTTCTTCTCCCGTATATACGAAGCTTATTGCATCTGGGTTTACTGCCGTAACCTTTCCTTTCTTTTCTTCTCCGTTCAACATATGTACGATGTCTTCCTGGGCCTGGGAGATACTTGCAACGAACAGGAATATAATGCCTAAAATCACCTTTAAATTTCTCATAGCTGCTATTTTTAGAACTATAAAAATAATAAAAAACTGATTTTTAGACAGTTATGTAATTGTGTTTATTCGATTTTTATGTGATAAGTTTGCTCGATTTTTTTTCCTGCTTCCAAAACTTCAATCCCTTCTTTGTCTGGTAGGTTCTGATTGGTGCCTTCTATATCTGCGATTCCCAGCCAGGGTTCTAGGCACACATAGGAAGCGCCGGGTTTTGCCCAGATTCCGAAGTTTTTGAAGTCTTTAAACTCCATACTCAGGATCTTTCCATTTTTGGCACTTACCAGGTTCACTTTTTTGGACCTGATATTTTTAAAGATAAGGGCGTCATTATCAAAGATATGCCTGGTAAGCTGAATTTGATGATCATTTTCGAGAACCTTCTTTGTTTTAGTACTAACAAGTCCCTCATCGTTCAATAGATAGGTTTCCAGATCCAGTCTTTGATCGAATTCCAGAAAATAATCTTCGATCTCTTCATCCTTAAAAAGCTGAATATTAAAGGCAGGATGGCCTCCAACCGAATAATAGATAGGTTTAGTGTCCCGATTAATAATTTGATGACTTATCTCAAGATCTTTTCCATTCAAGGTAAATGCGATCCTGAAACAGAATTTAAATGGATATATTTCCAGGCTCTCCTGTGAATATCCAAGCTCGAATACGAGCCGGTTTTCAGATTTTTCTTTAAGGCTGATATGATTGTTATATCTTATAAATCCGTGTTTTGGAACTGAGTATTCTTTTCCTTCAAAATAGTAGGTTCCATTTTTTAAGACACCAATCACGGGAAACAGGTTTGGGGCATGGCTGGCCCATACGTCTGGATTGGCCTGCCAGATGTGTTCTATCCCCGAGGATTTATTTACGAGGCTGCATAGCTCGGCGCCGGTTTCCTGCACCTCGATCTTCAGGTATTCATTTTCTGCGGAATGCTTTTTCAAAACGCTGCTTTTTGTTGATAAAGTTACCATTCTGAAATCTTTCAGAAAGGTTCAGCCTGATAACAATAAAAAAATAGATATTTTTAGTCAAAAATCGGCCACTATGAAAAAGATCCTTGCCTTTGCAGGTTCCAACAGCAGTGTTTCCATTAACCAGCAGTTACTGGAAAATATCCTTGAACGAATCCAGGGGCATCAAATACATATGATCAAATTAACCGAATATCCACTGCCTATCTACAGCAGGGATATCGAGGTGAACGAAGGTATTCCTGAAAATGTGAAAAAGCTGCAGGAATTTATCGATGCGCATGATTCCCTTGTGATCGCTGTGAATGAGCATAATGGGGCCGCTTCAGCATTTTTCAAGAATATAATCGACTGGCTATCCAGGAATAAACGCAATTTTCTGGAAGGAAAGCAAATTCTATTGGTCAGTACCTCGCCCGGAAAAAGAGGAGCGAAATCTTCTTTGGAATATACCAGGCATATTTTTATCAGGTTTGGGGGAGAGGTGGTCGAGAGCTTCAGCTTCCCGTCTTTCAGGGATAATTTTGAGAACGGAAAGGTAATTAACGAAGTGCTGGATATGGGAATTGAAGATGTGCTTACTACCTTTGCGCATCAAATCGAGACTTAAGTGCGCACATCCAAAACCTTTACCGTAAAGGATATTACCAGATTTAAAGACCGTTTGTTTAGCTGGGGAAACGGCTTTCAGGAAATCGTATGGCTGGATAGCAATGAAGGTGATTCCAAAACCGGGGAATACGAGGCTATTCTTGCGGTTGAAGCCTTTACCGCTATCAAGACCGATCATGTGAATGCTTTCGATAAACTGAAGGATTACCAGGAAACCACTGCAGACTGGATCTTTGGTTACTTAAGTTACGACCTTAAGAACGACGTGGAAGATCTTTATTCGATGAACCATGATGGGCTTGAGTTTCCTGATTTGTATTTCTTTCAACCACAGAAGATCATTCTAATCAAGGAACACCGGGTTGAATTTCAGTATTTAAGAATGGTGGATGATGAGATCGACGGCGATTTCGAGGAAATCCTAAGCCTATCTGAAAAGCAGCTGCTGAAAAATACTTCTGTGCAAGTTAAAAACCGCATCTCCAAAAAGGAATACCTGGAGAAAGTTTCAGTAATGCTCGATCACATTCATCGAGGAGATATTTATGAAGCGAATTTTTGCCAGGAATTCTATGCCGAAAATGTGGAGATCGATGCCATAGATATTTTCAGATCTTTGAATCATATTTCTACTCCGCCATTCGCTGCCTTTTTAAGACTGGAGCAATACAACCTTATTTCAGCTTCTCCCGAACGATATTTGAAGAAAAAAGGCAGGTATCTTTTATCCCAGCCTATCAAAGGAACGGCAAGACGTTCAGAAGACGAGAATGAAGACCGTAGGATCGCCCAGGAACTGGCTGCCGACCCAAAAGAACAGTCGGAAAACGTGATGATCGTAGACCTGGTTCGAAATGATCTTTCCAGGATTGCCGAAAAAGGCAGTGTGGAGGTCGAAGAATTATGCAAGGTATATAGTTTCCGGCAGGTGCATCAGTTAATTTCTACCGTAAAGGCAAGGCTGGCAGAAGGAATTCCACCGGTGGAAGCTTTGCGAACCAGTTTTCCCATGGGCAGCATGACCGGCGCACCCAAGATTTCGGCCATGAAGATCATCGAAAAACTGGAAGAATCGAGACGAGGCCTTTACAGCGGAGCTGTTGGGTTCTTTACACCGGAAGCCGATTTCGACTTCAACGTGGTCATTAGAAGTATTCTGTATAATTCTGAAAACAAATACCTTTCTTTTTCGGTAGGTGGAGCCATTACGGCTAAATCTGATCCTGAAAAAGAATACGAGGAGTGCCTGTTGAAGGCCAGGGCCATGCGTGAAGTTCTTTCCAATATGAATTAAGATCATTGCCAGATTTCTTCCGGCATTCGTATCTTTGAGAGAGCATGGAAAAAGCCTTTAAAAATCAGATCAAAACCAATTACCCCTTCCTGGGGAACAGCAAAATTTTGCTGGCGGTTAGCGGTGGGGTGGATAGTGTGGTGTTAGCCCATTTATGCCGGGATACAAAGCTTGATTTTTCCATTGCCCATTGCAATTTCAACCTTCGCGGCGAAGA
This sequence comes from Christiangramia bathymodioli, assembly GCA_009735695.1. GTDB lineage: Bacteria > Bacteroidota > Bacteroidia > Flavobacteriales > Flavobacteriaceae > Christiangramia > Christiangramia bathymodioli. The sequence continues at coordinate 362,505 of SRSL01000003.1, read as the reverse complement.
AAGCGATGAAGATGAAAGTTTTGTGGTAGATCTGGCCGATTCGCTTGAAGTGGAAGTTTTCACTGAGAGTTTCGATACGCTCACTTACGCAGAAGAAAGGGGAATATCTGTACAAATGGCCGCCCGCGACCTGCGTTATGAATGGTTCGAGGAACTATGCGCCTCCCTGCATTTTGACTATATCATCACGGGGCATCACGCCAATGATAACCTGGAAACCTTTTTGATCAATCTCATTCGGGGTACCGGGCCTGAAGGTTTAACAGGAATCAAAAGGGAGAACAAAAAAGTCATCAGGCCGCTGCTGGATTTCACACGGGAAGAGATCGAGGATTTCGCCAGGAAGAATGGCTATAAATGGCGGGAAGATAGCAGCAATCACTCCGATAAATATATGCGGAATAAGATTCGGCATCAAATAGTGCCGGTGATGCAGGAGATCAATCCGCAATTGCTGGACAGCTTTGCAAAAACCCAGTCACATTTAAGGGACAGCATAGACCTGGTTGAAGATTATATCAGTTTGTTATATCCTAAAATCGTTGAAAAGGATACTTATGGCTACCAGCTGGATATCGATTTTCTGAAAAAAGTTCCCAATCCTAAACAGGTGTTGTATCAGCTATTAAAATCTTTTGGTTTTACCGAGTGGAACGATGTTTATGATCTCCTGAACGCCCAGAGCGGGAAAATGGTTCATTCAGAAGGGTATCGATTGATCAAGGACAGGGAGAAATTGTTGCTTACCGAGAGAAAGCCACATTCCGGAAAGAAGGAATATCATCTTGAAGAAGCTGAAGATTACGTGATGATCCCGGAGTTGGGAACCCTTCATATTTCCCCGGTCGAGAAAATGGGTAATTTCAATTCGCATTGTATTTATGTTCCGAAGAAAAAACTGGAATACCCGCTTACCATTCGAAAATGGAAGAAAGGAGATTTTTTCTATCCGTTTGGGATGAATGGGAAGAAGAAACTAAGCCGATACTTTAAAGACGAAAAATTCTCCCTTCCAGAAAAGGAAAATACCTGGCTCTTGTTTTCTGGTGAGGACCTGGTTTGGGTGATCAATCACCGATTCGACAACCGGTTCGCAGTAGAGGATACCGAGTCCGAAATTCTGAAGATCAGCACCAGTTGATTCTTAAATAAGCTTCCTGAGCCTATAAATCTATTTTTCTTTTAGCAATTTTAAGCTTATTTCTATCTTTAGGAGCTTAAAAGATAGTATTCATGAAGATTTTCAAATTTTACCTGGTTAACCTACTGCTTGTTTTCGTATTCCAGCTCGGGATCGCCCAAACCGATGCAGACTTCGATGTCAAACAACACTACAATAAAATGGAGGTGGATATTCCTATGAGAGACGGAGTGAAACTCCACACCACCATTTATTCTCCAAAAGATACTTCAAAAGAATATCCCATTTTAATGCAACGCACGCCTTATAGCTCGAGGCCTTACGGGAAAGACCAGTTCAGGTCTAAGATAGGGCCTAACGAAATCCTGATGAAAGAAGGCAATATCATCGTTTACCAGGATGTTCGTGGAAGATGGATGAGCGAGGGAAAATATGATAATATGCGTGCCTATATTCCTAATAAAAAAGGGAAAGAGGTAGATGAAGCCAGTGATACTTATGATACCATTGAATGGTTGATCAATAATGTAGAAAATAATAACGGAAGGGTTGGAACCTGGGGGATTTCCTATCCGGGATTCTATGCCACATACTCGCTACTTAGCGATCACCCGGCTTTAAAAGCTGCTTCGCCACAGGCGAGCATTGGTGATTTCTTTTTTGACGATTTTCATCATAATGGAGCTTATCTCTTGAGCTATTGGAGAGCAACCTCGGTATTTGGCTACCAGAAAGAAACTCCGGTTGATACGGCCTGGTATAATTTTCCTGATCTGGGAACTGAAGACCAGTACCAGTTTTTCCTGGATAATGGGCCTTTAAGCAACCTGGACGAGTATTATAAAGAAGATAACGAATTCTGGCAACAGTTAAAAAATCATCCAAATTACGATGAATTCTGGCAAAAGCGCGGCATCGTCCAGCATATGGAAGACATCAAGCCGGCAGTAATGATCGTTGGCGGCTTGTTCGATGCCGAAGACCTATATGGGCCTTTCGCCATTTATAAAAATATCGAAAAGAACAGCGATAATTTCAATATGCTGGTATTCGGGCCATGGAGCCACGGCGACTGGGCAAGGGAATCAGGCAGACAGGCTGTTGGGAACGTCTATTTTGGAGATAGTATTTCTACTCACTTTCAGAAGAATTACGAAACGGTTTTCTTCAATCATTTTCTGAAAGGAGATGCTGAAGGCCAGCCTGATCTTCCGGAAGCGCACATCTATGATACCGGATTAAGGAAATGGAACAACTATACTGAATGGCCTCCGAAAAATACCAGTTCAATGAGTTTTTATTTAGGAGACGACCAGCAGCTGGTTGAGAAACCATCTGATAATAAGGAAGAGTTCGTAAGTGATCCTGAAAAACCGGTTTCATATAATAATGAGATCAAGACCGTATTCACCCCGCGTGAGTATATGACAGGCGACCAGCGTTTCGCGGCAAGAAGGCCAGATGTACTGGTTTTTGAGACCGAAGTGCTGGAAGAAGACCTGAAGATCGTCGGGCCAATAGAAGCAAAATTAAATGTTGCCACGACTGGAACAGCGGCAGACTGGGTGGTTAAAGTGATAGATGTATATCCTCCTGATGCCGAGAATTACGAAGAAACCATGCCTCACTTAAAAATGAGCAATTATCACATGATGGTTCGTAGTGAAGTGATGAGAGGCCGGTTTAGAAACGGGTTTGACGAACCTCAGCCTTTCGAGCCCAATAAAAAAACCGATGTAGATATCACCCTTCAGGGAATTAACCACACCTTTAAGAAAGGCCACAAACTGCAGATACAGGTTCAAAGTACCTGGTTTCCGCTTATAGATCTGAATCCTCAAACCTATGTAGATAATATCTTCAAGGCAGAGGAAGATGATTTTAAAAAGCAAACCCACACTGTGTACGGTGATTCCGAGATCAAATTTTCGATCTTAAAGCAGCAAAATCAAGAAGATGGGTCTAAATAGATATTGGTCGGTTTTACTGGTATTCTTTCTTTTTTCCTGCGGAGAGGAAAAGAGCGATGGCGATTATTCTCCTGAGGAAATCCAGAAATCTTCCGCTGAGCTGAATACCTATTTCGAAAAGGAATTTCAGAAGGAGATCGAAGAGTCGCCTATGATGCAAACCCGTATGGGAATGAAGACCAATTACGGAAAATGGGACGATTTTTCCAGTTCGAGGTATACCGAAGACCTTGAACAGGCCAAAAAGCGGATGGAATACCTGGAAAAGGTAGATGTTAATTCGCTTGATGAGGAAACCGCTTTGAGTTACAATCTTTTTAAAAGGCAACAGCAAAATGAGATCGATGATTACAAATACCGGTTCTATGATTATCCAGTGAACCAAATGCATGGTTATCATGCAGAACTGCCAGCTTTTTTGATCAATATGCATCGTATTGATTCATTGCCAGACGCCGAGGCTTATATCGCTCGTCTGAAAGGCATGGAGAAAGCGATGATCGATATCATTGAGCAGTTAAAACTGAGAGAGCAGAATGGAATCATTCCACCTAAGTTCGTTTTTGACAGGACCCTGGATGCATCTAGAAATGTAATTACAGGCAAGCCATTTACCAAAGCTTCTGAATCAAGTGCGCTTATGGAGGATTTTACCACCAAAATTGAAAAACTAGAACTTTCTGAAGAAGAGCAGAGAAGACTAATAAGTGAGGCAGAAACCGCCCTGGTAGACCATGTTCAGCCGGCTTATACAAGCCTGATCGAATTCATGCAAAATCAGCAAAAGCGGGCAACCGATGAAGCCGGTGCCTGGAAATTTCCTAAAGGGGAAGAGTTCTATTCCAATGCACTTAATAGGTATACGACTACCAGCCTCAGTTCAGATGAGATCCATGAAATAGGACTGAGCGAGGTAGCCCGTATTCATGGTGAAATGGAAAAGATCATGGAAGAAACCGGGTTTGAGGGGAATCTTCAGGAGTTTTTTGATTTTATGAAGAACGACGAACAGTTCTATTATGAAAATTCTGAACAGGGAAAACAGGCCTACCTTTCAAAAGCTAAAGGTATTATCAATACTATGAAAGGCGAGTTGTCTCAATTGTTCAACACCCAACCTGAAGCCGATATCGTGGTCAAGGCAGTGGAGCCTTTCAGGGAAAAAAGCGCTGGGAAGGCTTTCTACCAGCAGCCAGCGATTGATGGATCCAGGCCTGGAACCTATTATGCCAATCTGTATGATATGAAAGCGATGCCGAAGTACGAAATGGAAGCCCTTGCTTACCACGAAGGTATTCCGGGCCATCATATGCAGATCGCGATCGCCCAGGAACTGGATAGCATTCCGCAATTCAGGAAATTCAGCTCTTATCCCGCCTATGTAGAGGGATGGGGTTTGTATAGCGAATTTATACCTAAGGAAATCGGATTTTACCAGGATCCGTATTCAGACTTTGGAAGGCTTGCGATGGAACTTTGGAGATCCTGCAGGCTGGTTGTAGATACCGGGATCCATTCAAAAAAATGGACTAGGCAGGAAGGGATCGATTATTATATGCAGAATACTCCGGCAGCCGAAATTGCCTGTGTAAAGATGGTGGAGCGCCATATTGTAATGCCAGGCCAGGCAACGGCTTATAAGATCGGTATGAACCGTATCATTGAATTGAGAGAACAGGCCAGGCAACAACTGGGAGAGAATTTTGATATCGCTGAATTTCACGATGTGGTGCTTACCAGCGGGTCACTTCCTTTAGATATTCTTGAAGAACAGGTAAACCAATGGGTGAAAACAAAATCCAACTAATTTGAATTCCATAGAGCCATCACAGTTAAAGCTTACCAAACTGGTTAATTCCAGGAAAAGCAGTCTTGAGATCCTTAATTTAGGTGCGAGTATTTTTAGCTTCAAAATAAGAGATCATCAGGATAAATTTCGCGAAGTGGTGGCCGGGCCAGGACGTCCTGAAGATTACCTTTCTTCGTCCTATTATGACGAAAACAAATGTTTTGGAGCGACCATAGGTCGTTTCGCCGGAAGGATAGCTAACGGAAAGTTTAAACTGGGTGATGAGGAGTTTGAACTTTATTCGAAAGACGGTGTGCATCTGCATGGCGGGAAAGCAGGCTTTCAGTATAAGGTCTGGGAAATCGCAGAAATAACCGATGGACCAAATCCTTCGGTTAGCTTAACCTACGAAAGTCCTGATCTCGAGGAAGGTTACCCTGGCCGATTAAATGTGACCGCGAAATATACATTAACTGAAAACGATGAGATAAAGGTCAGTTATTCGGCAACTACCACTAGAACCACCATAGTTAATATCACCAATCATACCTACTGGAATTTGAATGGAGGGGGCAGTGTGAGCGATCACTTTCTTCAGGTCAATGCCCCTAAGATCCTGGATCTGGATGACAATAAGCTGCCAACCGGGGATTTAATAAAATTGAAGAAGCATCCTAAAGATTTCAGGGAAAGCAAATTGATGGGTAATCGGCAACTGGACGATGTGTTTGTAACCAACCTGTCAGAGGATGAGGTTATGGCCCGGTTGTTTAGCCCGCTTACGGGAATTAAAATGAGCATAAGCAGTAATCAGCCCGTTCTGGTAGTTTATTCTCCTGAAAAATTACCACAGGACTGGCCGTATTTAACTGAGTTAGATGAGAAATTTCCCGCGGTAGCCCTAGAAGCTCAAAATTATCCGGATGCACCGAATTTCAGAAATTTCCCCTCTAGTGAATTAAAGCCAGGTGAGACCTACAAAAATGAGATCATTTTCGGTTTCAGCGTTCGATAACTTCATGTAAAATTTTATAAAAGTTATTTTTTCGGTTAAACTTTATAATTCTATATTTAGCCGAAATTTTTAGGAAAACCTTAGGATTAAAAGGACAGCGGGTGAGGAGCCTGTGTTTTAGAAATTTTAATGTGCAGGAAGCAAAATGTACATTTCAAGGTTTTCCATTACACAATTTACTTTAACTAATCTAACGTATGGAATTTAAATTACTGGACCTGATAGTTTTTATTACTTATGGTCTCGTTATCATTGGGATTGGTCTTTGGGTTTCCCGCGGAAAGGGAAAAACTTCTGAAGATTACTTCCTGGCCAGTAAGTCGCTTCCCTGGTGGGCAATTGGAGCTTCACTTATCGCGGCTAACATTTCGGCAGAACAGTTTATCGGGATGTCCGGGTCTGGTTTTGCCCTTGGGCTTGCTATTGCCTCCTATGAATGGATGGCCGCGCTTACGCTTATCATAGTAGGAAAATATTTCCTGCCTATTTTCATTGAAAAGAAATTATACACGATTCCTGAATTTATAGAGGTTCGCTATAGTAAGAACCTGAAGACTATCCTGGCTGTATTCTGGATCTGCCTGTTCATCTTCGTAAATCTTACCTCGGTACTTTACCTTGGAGCTACCGCGCTGGATACTATTATAGGCTCTGGCGATGGATCGATCTTCATGGCCAGTATCATCGGGCTTGCACTTTTTGCAGCAGCCTATTCTTTGTACGGTGGACTTTCTGCCGTGGCCTGGACAGATGTGGTACAGGTAGTGCTTCTTGTAGCGGGTGGTTTGATAACGACCATAATCGCGCTTGGACATGTTTCAGATGATGGAAACATCATTAGTGGGATGGTTAAAATTTATAATGAAGTTCCAGAGAAATTTTCGATGATCCTGGATAAGGGAGAGATCATTACCCCTAACGGGAAGGATGCCTGGTGGGATCTTCCGGGACTTGCTGTTTTAGTAGGTGGAATGTGGGTTGCGAACCTATATTACTGGGGATTCAACCAGTATATCATTCAACGAACCCTGGCTGCGAAAAGTTTGAAGGAATCTCAGAGAGGTATTGTACTGGCTGGTTTTCTTAAGCTTTTGATCCCTCTTATTACTGTAATTCCTGGAATTATCGCGTTCGTCATGAATACCGATGCAGGTGGAAATATCGTGAGCGGTGTGACCGATGCCTCTTTCTTTGGTGGTAATGGTCAGGTAATTAACGATAATGCGGCTCCATGGTTGATCAAGGAATTCGTTCCTACCGGTCTTAAAGGGCTTGTACTGGCGGCTCTTGCTGCAGCGATCGTGTCTTCCCTGGCTTCGATGCTTAACTCGACCGCAACCATCTTTACCATGGATATTTATAAGCCTTTCTTTCACAAAAAAGAAGGTTCTGAGCAACGTTTGGTGAATGTTGGAAGGATCACCGCGGCAGTTTCACTGGTGATCGCGATCATCATTGCTCCTCAGTTAAAGAATCTGGGTCAGGTGTTCCAGTATATACAGGAATATACCGGGGTAGTGAGTCCGGGTATCCTGGCGGTTTTTATCCTTGGTTTATTCTGGAGAAAGACCACTAACAAAGCGGCAATCTGGGGTGTATTGGTTTCAATTCCAATCGCTCTGTATTTCAAAGTTGGACCAAACGGATGGATAGATTCTCCATTCTTTGTAACCTGGCCGTTCATGCACCAAATGATGGCTACCTGGATCCTAACCATGCTTATAATGGTAGGGATCAGTTATGCTGAAACCGGAGGGAAAATTCAGGAAAAATCGATCAAAATCAGCAAAGGTCTTTTCAAAACAGGACGCGTATTCAATATTGGAAGTTTGATCATCATCATAATTCTAGCGCTATTATACGCCCTGTTCTGGTAGCTAGTTGATTTCAATGAGCAAAAAAATCCCGGGTCTTACCTGGGATTTTTTTTGCCCCGAATGCCAGGTGATTACATCAGAATTATCACCTTCTGAATAATAACCGTAAAAATTACATTCATTTTTCTATATTCTTAATTCTTCAATTTTTATCTTTATAAAAATTTGAAAGTATGTCTCGTAAAATTCCTGATCTCTACCAGGTAAAAGAGAAGATGTATGTGGCTACCGATTGTATCATCTTCGGTTTTGATAACGGCAGGCTGAAATTACTTCTTTTTAAAAGGCTGGTAGAACCGCTTAAAGGGCGGTGGTCATTGATTGGCAGTTTTGTCAGGCTGGATGAAGACATCGATGTGGCTGGAAGAAGGGTGCTCAAAGAAATTACCGGGCTGGATAATGTTTTTATGCAGCAGTTGAAGACCTACGGAAAAAAGGACAGGGATCCTGGATACCGATGTATTTCTGTTGCCCAGTACGCCCTTATCAGGATCGATGAGCATGATAAAAAGCTGGTGGAAGATAACCAGGCATTTTGGTTTGAAATCAATGACCTTCCGGAATTGATCCTTGACCATGGCCAGATGGTACAGGATGCTTTGATTCAGCTTCGGAACAATGCGCGGTATAAGCCCATAGGTTTTGAATTGTTGCCAGAAAAATTCACCCTTCCGCAGTTACAAAGTCTTTACGAAGCGATCTATCAGAAAGAATTGGACTCCAGGAATTTCAGAAAAAAGGTTCTGTCACTCAACGTGCTCAGGAAGCTGGATGAGAAGGATAAATCGGGAAGCAAAAGGGGAGCATTCCTTCATAAATTCGATCATGAGAACTACACTAAGTTACTCGAATCGGGATACAATTTTGAAATCGCCTAACCAAACACCTAATTATGAAACGCAGAGAAGTATTGAAAAATCTTGGCCTGGGAGCCGGATTGATAAGTATGGGAAACATTCCATCCCTTTTTGCTGCTGAATCTTCAGAAGACTTCAAAGGAAAGATCAATCATTCGGTTTGCCGCTGGTGCTACCAGTCGATTCCCCTGGAGGATTTTGCAGAAGCCTGTTCCAAAATGGGAATTCAGGCTATAGATCTGTTGAAACCTTCAGAATGGGATACAGTGGAGAAATACGGCCTTGTTTGTTCGATGGCTACCGATGATTTTACCAGTATTCCGAATGGTTTTAACGACCCAGCTAATCATGAACAACTTCAAAAAGAATATAGGGGCTTGATAAAAAAGGCTTCGCAACATAATATAAAAAATGTGATCTGTTTTTCCGGAAATCGAAACGGGATGGACGATGAAACCGGTATTCAAAATTGCGTCAAGGGATTAACGCCCTTACTGGAGTATGCCGAAAGCCTGAACATAAACCTGGTCATGGAATTGCTGAATAGTAAAGTTGATCATCCTGATTATATGTGTGACCATACCGAGTGGGGAGTGGCCCTGGCTAAGGCTCTTGGAAAGCCAAATTTCAAGCTGCTTTATGATATCTATCACATGCAGATCATGGAGGGCGATGTGATCAGGACTATTCGCGACAATCATGAATATATTAACCATTATCATACTGGCGGAGTTCCCGGAAGAAATGAGATCAACGATTCCCAGGAACTCAATTATCCGGCGATCATGCAGGCGATCTATGACACCGGTTTCGATGGTTATGTAGCCCAGGAATTCATCCCCACTTACGATGATAAACTTTCCGCACTAAAAGAAGGAATCAGGATCTGCGATATTTAAAATTTATGCTATTGAAAATGAACAGAACAAAATTTTTATTCAGCCTTTTTGCGCTTCTATTAAGTCTTAATTCCGTTTCCCAGGATTCAAAAGGCAATGTATATGTAGACGAGAATGGCGTAATGAGTTGGAGCGGAGGAGAAGAGGTGAAAGGCTTTGGAGTGAATTATTCGGCTCCCTTTGCTCACGCTTACCGAACCGCGGAAAAAAAAGGCCTGGATATCAGGGCTGAAATGGATAAGGATATTTACCATTTTACCCGGCTTGGATTTGATCTGTACCGGCTTCATGTCTGGGATACCGAAATAAGTGACGAGCAGGGAAATCTCCTTGAAAATGAACACCTGGAAGCCTTCGACTATTTATTAAAACAATTAAAGGATAGAAATATCAATTTCGTGATCACGCCAATTGCCTACTGGGGTAACGGCTGGCCGGAACCCGATGAGGACACGCCGGGTTTTTCAGATAAATATGGTAAAGAAAAAAGCCTTACCGATCCCGAAGCGATCAAGGCTCAACAGAATTATCTCGCACAATTCCTGAATCATGTGAATCCGTACACCGGCGTTGCCTATAAAGACGAACCAAATGTGATCGCATTCGAGGTGAGTAATGAACCCCATCATCGTGAAAAACCAGAAAAGGTTAAGGAATTCATCAATAAGATGGAAGCAGCCATGAGAAGCACGGGTACCGAAAAACCGATCTTCTATAATGTTAGTCACAGTATTCATCTCGCCGATACGTATTTCGATGCCAATATTCAAGGTGGAACTTTTCAATGGTACCCAACCGGGCTAGGCTTTCAAAAAGAGCTGGAGGGAAATTTGCTGCCGAACGTAGACGATTATAAGATCCCGTTCGATGAGGTGATCCATGCTAGCGGAAAGGCCAAACTGGTTTATGAGTTCGACGCGGCAGATGTGAATAAATCCTATATGTATCCGGCCATGGCAAGAAGTTTCAGGGAAGCTGGAATTCAGGTCGCCACACATTTTGCCTACGATCCAACTTTCCTGGCTTATGCGAATACCGAGTATAATACGCATTATATGAATCTGAATTATACTCCGCATAAGGCCCTGGCTCTAAAGATCGCTTCTAAAATATTCCATGAGGTGGAATTGGGGAAAGACCTTGGAACTTATCCTGATAATCTAAAATTCGGCAATTTCAGGATTTCTTATAAAGGAGATCTGGCAACCTACGATTCCGGAGAGGAATTCATTTATACGAATACAACCAATCAGCAGCCGAAGGATATAAATGCCGTAAAAAGCATTTCAGGTCACGGTAGTTCGCCGGTTGTGAACTATAAAGGTAAAGGAGCTTATTTTCTGGATAAGCTCGAAGACGGAGCCTGGAGGCTTGAGGTGATGCCAGACCCTGTTCTTATTAAAAATCCCTTCGGGAGCAATAGCCTCCAGAAAACAGTTTCTGTGATCAGCTGGAAAGAGAATGAAATGAAGCTGAATTTACCAGATCTGGGAAGTGGTTTCAGTATTAAAGCTCTGAATGCAGGCAATGCGCACGTGGTAAATTCGAATGATGCTGAATTCCTGATTAGTCCTGGAACTTATTTGATCAGCGCTAAAGGAAAACAACCAGACCTGGACCAACTTCAGGAAAACTTTGAATTTGATCTGAAAGCTTTTGAAGCCCAGCAGCCCACCGTTGATGACACTTACCTGGTACACCAACCCGTTCCAACGGCTACGGAAGGAGAAAATTTGAAAATAAGTGCGACCCTGGTCTCAGATTCTGATATTGAAAAAGTGGAGGCCTGGTTCAGGAATGGGAACACTTATGAGTCGGTTGAACTAAAGCCGGAAAATAACTATGATTACGCTGCAGAAGTTCCTGAAAAATTATTGAATCACGGGTATCTGGAATATCGAATTATTGTGCATACTTCAGATGAGCAGATCACTTTTCCCGGGGCTTTTGAAGGAAGCCCTTCAGACTGGGATTTTTATGGAGAAAAAACCTATTCAACGAGCATCTTGCCTTCAGAAGCCGGCATTAGCCTTTTCGATGCTTATTCAGATCATGACGGGCTGGTAAGAAAATGGAACCGTAACAATCAGTTAGTTCCAACGGGTCCTGATGAGGCTGAATTCCAGGTTCGGCTGGAAAAGCTATTCGAGAAAGATCCTGAAAACCTGAATGCTGAACCTATTTATGATTATTCGTTTCGGTATAATTTTCAGAATAAAACAGCGCACAGAACCCTGGCAAATAAAGACAAGCTGATCCTGAAAGCACGTAGCTTAACCGGATCGACCGAAAAACTACAGGTGGCGCTGGTGATGGATAATGGCGCCGCTTTTGGAAAAATAGTAGAATTAAGTCCGGAATTGGAAGAGATCGAGATCGATCTTGCAGAACTAACACCTGTAAGAACCGTTACGCTTCCAAGACCCTACCCGGGCTTTTTACTCTACTATTTTGAGCATAATAATAAGGAACCGTTCAGAATTGAAAATGCGGAAGCGGTTCAGTTTTCAATAGGTCCCGGAATAGAGGAGGGGAAGTTGCAGGATCCTCATAAAATAGGGATTCGCAGTCTGAGACTGGAATAACTCTTAAAATCCATTTACAAATAAAAAAGGTCCCGCTAATGCGAGACCTTTTTTTGTAGTTATAACAGAAATAATTAACCACATTTAGAAGAACCACAGTCCTTACAGGTTAAGCAACCTTCCTGGTATATCAGATTTGAGGAGTTACAATTATTACATTTTTCCTTCTTGGCAACAGTTCCGTCAGCGATATAACGCTTCAGGGCTCTAACCACACCATTTTTCCAGGTGTTGATAGATTCGCTGTCCAGCTGAAGGCTGTTGATTAGGTCCACAACGTTATCAATTGACATTCCGTGACGTAGTGTACTTGAAATAAGTTTAGCGTAGTTCCAGAATTCAGGGTTGAACTTATGAGACAGGCCTTCAATAGTGGTTTTATAACCTCTCTTGTTCTCGTACTGGAAGTCGTATCGTGAAGTACCATCTTCATTTCTGGCTTTGATAATGTAGCCTTCGCTAACCCATCTTGGGAGCAGAATACCTTCTTCATCATCGGCAAAACCGGTGAAGATCTCGTATGGTCTTCCGTCAACCAGGCCGATGAAAGCGATCCATTTATCCTTGTTGTTCTGGAAACGAACCACATCTGCAGTCAGCGTTTCTGGTCTTTTAAGAGGGAAGTTACCACCGGTAGTTTCAGCCTCTTCTTCTTTTTTCTCTTCGTTAGAGATCAGTACTCCAGATCTTGAACCATCACGGTAAACTGTTACACCCTTACATCCTGCCTCCCAGGCTTCCAGGTAAAGCTTTCCAACAAGGTCTTCGCTTACGTCATTAGGAAGGTTGATGGTCACACTAATAGAGTGATCGATCCACTTTTGAACAGCTCCCTGCATTTTCACTTTGCTCAACCAGTCCACATCGTTAGAAGTGGCTTCATAATAAGGAGACATTTTAACCAGTTTGTCCAGTTCTTCCTGGCTGTAATTCTTATCGGTGTCGTGGCCATTCGCTTTCATCCATTCCTTGAAACGGTGGTGGAAAACCACGTATTCTTCCCATGAATCTCCAACTTCGTCCACGAAATCCACTCTCGCGTTCTTGTCGTTAGGATTCACTTTTCTTCTTCTCTTATAAACCGGAAGGAAAACTGGCTCGATCCCGGAAGTGGTCTGGGTCATCAAACTGGTAGTTCCGGTAGGAGCGATGGTAAGAAGCGCAATATTACGTCTACCATACTCCAGCATATCGTAATACAATTTCTCATCAGCCTCCTTTAGTCTAAGGATGAATGGATTGTCTTTTTCTCTTTCAGATTCGAAAATTGAGAATGCACCTCTTTCCTTGGCAGTATCTACAGAAGCTCTGTAGGCAGCCAGCGCGATATTTTTATGAATATCTACTGAAAAATCGATTCCTTCCTTGCTTCCGTATTTAATTCCCAGTCCGGCAAGCATATCACCTTCTGCAGTGATCCCGATTCCGGTTCTTCTTCCTTCATAAGCTTTCTTGCGAATGTTCAGCCAAAGATTCTTTTCAACCGACTTGATCTCGTCACTTTCCGGATCGGCATCGATCTTTTCAAGAATACGGTCGATCTTCTCCAATTCAAGATCGATGATATCATCCATGATTCGTTGAGCGGCTCCAACATGCTTTTTGAAAAGTTCGTAGTTGAATTTGGCATTATCGGTAAATGGCTCTTCAACATAAGAGAAAAGGTTGATGGCCAGTAATCGGCAGGAATCATAAGGGCAAAGCGGGATCTCTCCACAAGGGTTGGTAGAAACCGTTTTGTAACCAAGATCTGCATAACAATCTGGCACCGACTCGTTAATCACCGTATCCCAGAAAAGAATTCCTGGTTCGGCACTTTGCCATGCATTATGAACGATCTTTTTCCACAATTTTTCAGCCTTGATCTCTTTTGAGAATTGCGGATTGCTACTGAAAACCGGGTATTTTTGAGTATAATCGGTATTGTTCTTTACCGCTCTCATGAATTCATCGTCTATTCTAACCGAAACATTGGCGCCTGTAACTTTGCCCTGTTCCATTTTAGCATCGATAAAATCCTCGGCATCGGGATGGTTGATAGAAACCGAAAGCATAAGTGCTCCACGTCTTCCATCCTGAGCAACCTCTCTTGTAGAGTTGGAATAACGCTCCATAAAAGGAACGATCCCGGTAGAGGTAAGTGCTGAGTTCTTAACCGCAGATCCTTTCGGACGAATGTGAGACAGGTCATGACCTACACCGCCACGTCTTTTCATCAACTGCACCTGTTCCTGGTCTATCTTCATCACTCCACCATACGAATCTGAATCACCATCATTCCCAATTACGAAGCAATTAGAAAGCGAACCTACCTGGTACGGGTTTCCAATACCAGCCATAGGGCTTCCCTGAGGGACGATATATTTGAAGTTTTTGATAAGGTCGAAAACTTCATCCTCGGTCATAGGATTCGGATATTTCTTTTCAACCCGGGCAATTTCTTTCGCAATACGCCTGTGCATGTCATCAGGAGTAAGTTCGTAGATATTCCCATCGGAATCTTTTAGGGCGTATTTGTTCACCCAAACCCTTGCGGCCAGATCATCCCCTTTGAAGTATTTTAAGGAGGCTTCATAAGCCTGCTCCTGGGTATAAGTTTTCGGAGCAACTGGTTTTTCTTGTACAGGCATAGAAATGAGTTTTTTAGATTAGTATATCCTCGTTCGAGAGGTATAAATCTAATTAAAGAATTGAGATTACAAACAGGTTGTTAAATAAAAGTTATCAAGAAAAAGCTGTTAATATATTGAATATCAACATTGTAAAAATTTACTAACAATGAAAAGTTGACAAATAATGAAAATTTTATTTTCTGAATTTGGAGAAAGTCTTCGGTCAGAAAAGATATAGCTGAAGGCCTTATTTTGCTGATAAATTTGAGAAATTTACTAAAAAAAGAGGCTCCGCTGGAGGCGGAGCCGTCTTGAATTAACACCTATGAAAATTCAAAAATTGAATCATTTATTCGGTAATAGACCAGATCGAATATCCATTGGCTGGAGCCTCGATGGTCACCGTACCATTTTCATTGGAGGTAGGGTTATAAGTTGAGTTACCACTGTAATCCATAAGGGTAACATTATTCCAGTTTGAAGCAACGCTACGTCTTTTCGTGCTATTGCTAATGCTAATATATAGAATTAATCCGGGATTGGTACCGGTGCCTGCTCTTTTCATCACATATTCATCTTCATCAACATACAGAATTTCAGTATCACCCGTGGCGATGCTGTTGTGGATTTCGATAAGATTCTTTATTTCATCCTGGAAATCAGGATTTTCATAATCTGAATAAAAAATAGTTGGATAACCGGGATGCGTTAAGATATAGGCGTATGCCTTCATTTTATTTGAAGATTTTATGAAATTATCTTCATTTGAATCCTTTTCGGTATCATGATTTGCCGTAAAAGTGACGGCTTTTTCAGGATGCGTCTTCCAAAGCATGTCCTGGTCCAGGGTATTTAGATCTTCAAAACGGTCTAAACCTTCTTCCAGTTTATAGAATGTAGCGAAATCAAAAGCACCGCTTCCGGTCTCATTTACATAATCTCTGAGAACTGAAGCTCTGCCGTCCCATAATTCAGCAACCGAAAATCCGCCAACTTCATCTAACCAGGCTTTCACTACCCATGGTTCGAAACCTAATACATAATCAAAACGCCAGCCATCAAAGCCCATTACGTTCTTGTAATATTTGGCAACCGAATTGTCTTTTTTCCATAACCAGTCCTGGACATAATCACGATGGTGATCAAGATTGGTCTCAGCATAGAAAAGACTTCCTGGATCATATTCGCTAACACTATTTGGATAGAAATATTCATAATTCCTGTTGAACATTCCGGAGGCATTTCCATGCTCTTCATCGAACAGGGTATAGGTGTCATAACCCCTGTAAGGGTTGTACTCCAGTCCGCCGCCCGAGTTGTGGTTGATCACGATGTCAGCGATCACCTCGACATCATTCTGATGCGCGGTGCTGATAAGCTCTTCTAATTCTTCTCTTGAACCAAAACGGGTTTCTGTGGTACCATGCTGATTGTAATTTCCGAAGTCATAATAATCGGAAACATCATATCCCATGGAGTAACCACCAGATTGACCTTTAGTAGCTACAGGTAACCATAGTCGGTTAATTCCGGCATCTGCCCATCCGCCAACTTTATCGGTAAGATTGGTCCACCACTCAAATCTTGGCTCGACATCCCAGTAAAATGCCTGCATCATCACGCGGCTATTATTATCGTATTGAGACAGATCGATAGGCTCAGGCTCCTGTGGAACCGGATCTGGATCTGGCTGACCTGTTACATCATCTGTAGGGTCGATCTCTGAATCGTCACCAGAACAGGATGAAAGCCCAATAAACAGAGCTAAAATCCAGAGGATCATTATTTTATTCAATTTCATAAGTTCAGGTTTTTGAAAAAAAAGGCTGCGCTAAGGCAGCCTTCTTTCTGAAAATTATTCTTTTTATTCTTCCTCCGGTTGAGGAATAAAGATATACCTTCCGGTAAGGTCGTTAAACCATGCCTCGTAAGTTCCTTCTTCCGAAACTATGATGTCATCCCCAGTAGCCTGACCACTTGGGAAATTCTGTCCACCACCCCAGTTAACATCCCAGGTTTGGTTAGCTCTGAATTTGATTCCGGCTTCATTTAGCTCAACATCCTTAACATACCAGATATGTGGATCGAATTCCGATTGGGTTAGAAGAATGTCTGGAGTAGGATTATCGTCATTTGGCCATCCAACTGTAGTACCTTCTCCTACAAGTCCTATCATATCATATTCTGTTGCTCCAGAAGCGTCATAAGGCTCCAAGGTATAGGTCATTTCATCCACGTTAATAGTGAAAGTATAATAACCTGCAGCTGGAACTGGGATTGCCGGTGGGTCGGCAACATCTTCGGTTGGTCTGTAAATCAAGCTACCGTTTTCTCCACCGTATTGAGGCGCCCAGGCACCACGCATCTCGATCACTTTAATATTTCCGGCATTTAATTTACCAGTGTAATAATAGATATCATCATTCTCTGAATCTCTGAATAGTGGATAGTTGTTGCTGGTTGCAGTGTTATCCCAACTTGTCGCTGTAGCGTCACCAACAAGGAATAGATCCATTTTTGGCTCTTCTGCTTCACCCATTTCAGGTAGAGTAACGGTTAATGAAACCACTTCACTCATTTCTTCCAGAGCATTACCTCCACCAGAACCGGCATAAGCACGTACTCTGAAATAAACCATTCCTGTGTTAGGCATTTCGGTATTAGGATCGTTATCAAGACCAGCATCTTCAGCCAGATCCATCATTTGCCCTACGGTAACCGCTAGGTTGGTTTCCGAAGTAGATCCTATCACATCAAAACTGCTGAAATCTGAACTTGCAGATCCCTGCAATTCATAGGTTACCGTAGTAGGCGCGCTGAAATCTACCTCGTTCCATACGAATCGCTCCGCCAGGTTATCTGAAACCTGGGAGGTTAAGGTGTAATTAGATGCGAAAGTATTGGTAAACATTACCCCTTCTGGATCGGGTTGTGCAACGAATACCACATCGTCGTCATGCTCACAGGAAGATAATCCTACGAGGGCAACTATAAATAGTAAGAAAATTGAAAACTTTTTCATTTTGAGTCTGTTATAATATTAATATCCTGGATTTTGTACTAAGTTGGTGTTTACCCCAAGGTCTGAAGCTGGGATTGGGAATAGGTTTCTGAAAGACAGGGTGGTGGTACCCTGTGGTACTCCACCTTTATATGGCCAGATTCCGTTTTCAGTAAACAGGTTGAAACGGATCAGGTCTGTTCTTCTGTGCGCTTCCCAATATAATTCCCTTGCTCTTTCGTCGATGATGAAATCGAGGTCAAGATCTGAAGCAGTGATATTGTTACTGTCGTCACCATATGCACGCTCTCTTAATTCATTGATAAATGCAACGGCCTGGGATTCGCTACCGCCGCCACCTCTTAGGTGAGCTTCAGCATACATCAAATAGGCATCAGCAAGTCTGAAAAGTGGAAAATCGGTATCAGGGAAATCTCCTGTTGGATCAGATCCCGGATTGCCTTCAGTATCTACATTTTTAAATTTAGTTACTGCATAACCATCGGTGAAACTGGAAATATCATTTATTTCCTTTGACTGGCCCTGGGTAAAGAATAAAGCTCTTTCATCTTCAACTTCCTCGATAGGGTTGTCGTCATCGTCAAGGAATTTGTTCACCAGGGCAGAAGTAGTTCTAATTCCGGCCCAGCCACCATTAATTCCGAAATCATCTGGATCCATTTCACCTCCAACTGCGGCATGGACCAGGAAGGTCATTCCTCCATATGCCTGGGTTTCGATACCGTCGAAAGTAATAGGGAAAATGATCTCGTTTTGAGCACCATTGGTATCGTTATCTGCAAGGAATAATTTCTGGTAATCATCAACAAGACTGAAGTTAGCCTCAGCGATTCGGCTGGTATAATCGATAACCTCAGAACTTCTGTTTTCACCGATGTATACTTCAGCATTCTGATACAATTTTGCAAGTAACATCCAAACTGCCGCCTGGTCTGCTCTTCCATATTCGTTCTGGTTTGCAGCTACGATAGTGCCTTCGATGTCCAACAATTCACCTTCTATATAACTGAACAGTTCTGCTCTTTGAATCTGTTCTGGAAGGAAAGCTCCAATTGGATCCTCCTCGGTTACGAATGGTGGATTTCCAAATAGATCAAGAGCATGATAATAACTAAGTGCTCTAAGGAAACGGGCTTCAGCTCTGAAGTCCTCAATCTGTGATCTTAGGTCGCCTTCAACGCCTCTTGAATCCAGTTTGTCTGGAGTTGTTTGTCTCAGGAATTCGTTAGCCTGAGCTACCTGGTACATGATCCTCGAGTACATGGTTCTGATGAACTCATTACCAGAAGTCCAGTTCTGGTTATGAAGGTCTTTAATAGTACCGTCATTCCAGCCTATCACGGCTTCATCGGTAGTAAGCTCCTGTAATTTCCAGTACAATCTCAGGTACTGTGAGAATCCTTCGTCCAGACCAACAAGGTCAGGATTTCCAGCAGGCCCGTCCTGCCCACTTATCGCTAAACCAGCATACAATTTTGCAAGAAACTGCTTATAAGCCGCAGGATCTTCAAAACTTGCTTCTGCAGAAAGTCGGTTATCCTCTGGTTGCAAATCCAATTTATCTTCACAAGACCAGAAAAGGCCGATACTTGCAAAAATTATCAGAAATGTTTTTATTCTATTGAACATAACTATAGTGTGTTATTGTGTTTTTAAAATGTTAAGCTAAATCCTAGCACAAAATTCCTTGATCTAGGATAGAAATTGTTGTCGATTCCATTAAAAATCTCCGGATCCAATCCTTCGTAATTAGTAATGGTAAGAACGTTAGTAGCCGTAAAAGAAGCTCTGAAATCTACTTCCTCGAATGGGAAATTGTATCCAAGGCTAATGTTATCAAGCTTCACGAAATCTGCAGCCTGGATATAGTAGTCAGAGAAATACTGGTTGTCAACGAAGTTGGTTTCCAGTACATTGGTATTAACGTTCGCATAGTAATCATCTGGAGTAACCGTGGCAGCTTCAATAAATGCATTGGACTGGGTGTTGTTGTACACGTAGTTTCCAAAGTTTCCTCTAAAGGTAAAGCTGAAGTCAAGATTTTTCCAGTTCATCGTATTGGTTAGACCCATAAAGTAATCTGGACTAGCTTTTTTATATGGCTGTCTGTCGGCCTCGGTAATTGCATTGTCTCCGTTAACATCTACGTAAGCTCCTTCGATTGGGTTTCCGTCTGTATCATAAACCTGGCGGAAAACAAAGAAGGTATATGGGTCGTAACCTTTCTTCCAAAGCTGGATGGTGTTACCAACTGCTCCTCCAATTCCTCCCTGGGGAATAAAGAATTCCGGATCGTCTCCTAATGAAAGGGCGGTGATCTCGTTTTCCTGGAAAGTGATATTGTAGTTCAGGCTCCAGTTGAAGTTTTCAGACCTTGCGATATCCCCTCCAAGGGCAACCTCGATACCACGGCTTACCGTCTCTCCAACGTTTGTAACCAACTGGTCTGTTAAGTTCGCGCCTGCTGGTACAGGTACCGACGCAAGAAGATCTGATGTTTGTCTGTAATAAGCATCAACCGATCCATTAAGTCTGTTATCCCAGAATCCAAAATCGATACCGGCATTATAATTTCTAAGGGCCTCCCATTTGATATCCTCATCGAATTCTTCCGGTCTCAAAGTAGGGTAGAACTCGTTTCCAAACTGGTAAGAAGCTCCGGTGACACTTGGTGTGTAAATACCCAGGTACCCGTAGTTAGGACCAATTTCCTGGTTACCGGTTTCACCGTAACCTCCACGAATCTTTAATTCTGAAACAAAACCTGAATTCATAAGGAATTCTTCATTGTGAAGTTTCCAACCTACAGAAGCTGCAGGGAATCCACTCCATCTGTTATCTGGAGAGAATCTTGAAGATCCATCATATCGGTAACTACCTGAGACCAGAAATCTATTATCGATATCAAAACTTGCTCTGGCAAAATATGATTCAAGCGCATTCCTGTTAATAGAAGGAATTCTATCTTCTATCTGTCCTGAATTCTGATTGAAAAAACTTCCAGTGAAATACTGGTAAAATTCCTGGTAAGAGTGTCCAACCGTAATATCTGCATTGATTGAAGAAAAATCATTCTTATAATTAAAGTACGTGTCTAATAACAGGTTTCGATTAATATTAAAGTATTCTTCAAATGTCCCAGTGTCTCCAGCCACGATAGCAGAAGTCACAGGTCTTGAATTACTTCCGTCGTTTTCGGCATAATCAAAACCAGCGTTTACGTTGAATTCCAGACCTTGCAGGAATGGGATCTCGTAAACGGCATTAAGGTTAGTGATATTTCTTCTAACCTCTCCTGTATTATCATATTGCTCAAGCGTTGCAAGAGGGTTTCTGGTAGCAAGTCTCATTTCATCATCGGTAGTATTCCCGTCTCTGAATTCGAAATATCCACCAAATGGACTTGTTGGATCGTACACCGGTTGAGTAGGGTCAAAACCAATAGCGCCTCCAATTGCTCCCTGATCGGCAAAACTTGAATTTTCAATGATCCCTTTTGAAGTAAGGGTAAGTTTAAGCGATCTGTCGAAAAGATCCTGATTCAGGGCAAGGTTTAAAGAGTTTCTTCCGTAGTAATCGGTTTTTAGAACACCCGTTTGCTGAGTGTTGTTATAGTTTATACGATAACTGAAGTTCTCAAATCCTTGTGTGGCTGTAAAGTCGTGAATCGCTCCAACCGAAGTTTTGTAGATCACATCCTGCCAGTCTGTATTCGCATCTCCAAGAAGAGAAGGATCGGTATTTGGCTGGCTTTCTATTAGTTCACGGAATTGGTCTGCATCCAGAACATCCACCTTGTCTATAATATTACCAACCGATGCTTTTACATCATAGGTAAAACGGAAAGGCGATTCTTTCTTACCTTTTTTGGTAGTAATAAGAATAACCCCATTCGATGCCCTCGAACCATAAATAGAGGTTGCGGCAGCGTCTTTCAGAATTACGAAGTCTTCGATCTCGTTAGGGTTGATCGTGTTAAGCGCGTTTCTGGTTCCTGCAACACCTCTCTGGTCTAATGGCACCCCATCAACTACGATAAGTGGTGAGTTATTCGCTGAAAGCGATGATCCACCCCTGATACGGATGGTAGCTCCGGCACCCGGTGCTCCTCCCGGAGGAGTGATCTGTACCCCCGCCGATTTACCGGCGATAAGTTGTTCTGGAGATACTACGGCACCCTGGTTGAATTCATCCGGGGAGATCTTCTGTACCGCTCCGGTCGCATCCTGTTCAGACGTACTACCATAACCTATTAAGACCACTTCATCTAAGGTGGCCTGATCTTCAACAAGCACTACATCCAGTGTAGCCTGTCCTTCATAAGGAATCTCTTCTGTTGCAAAACCTAAAAAGGAAAAGGTAAGTATATCTCCTTCTGAAACATTCTGTATGGTGTAATTACCATCAAAATCGGTGGTAGTACCATTGGTAGTACCTTTTACAATGACGTTTACCCCCGGGACAGGCATTCCAGTGCCGTCTTCGGTCACTGTTCCGCTTACCACATTCTGGGCAAAAAAGCTCAGAGGTAGCATAAAAAGCAATAACAACGAGCTTTTAAATAAAGTTCTCATAAATTTTGTGTTGGGTTTTTTAATTAAATTAACCTTACATTTTTTACTTCCTGAGTTAAATGTACGTAAATATTAACATGATTTTAAAGAAGCCCGCGCCAGTACTGGCACGAAATCGTTTTCGTGTTGAAAACTTTCAAATATTAACAACTTGCTAATGGGAATACAGTATTTTTATACAAAATATAATAAAATCTACTCAAATTACGAATAAGAAAAGCAAATGAGACCAAAACTTACCCTGAAACAAATCGCCAAGGAACTGGATGTTTCTATTTCTACCGTTTCAAAAGCCCTTAGGGATAGTTCGGAAATTGGTGAAGAAACGCGCGAAAAGATCAAGGCATTTGCCAAATTTTATAATTACAAACCCAACAATATTGCTCTTAGCCTTAAAAACCGGAAAACAAAGACCATAGGTATTATTATTCCGGAGATCGTTCATCACTTTTTTACTACGGTTATTAGTGGAGTTGAGAAAGTTGCCAATGAGATGGGCTATAATGTTATTATCTGTTTGTCTGACAATTCTTTTGATAAAGAGGTGATCAATATGGAAATGCTGGCGAACGGAAGTACAGACGGTTTCATCATGTCACTGGCCAAGGAAACCATGCAAAAAGGAGACTATCATCACCTTATTGAAGCGATAAGCCAGGGCATGCCACTTGTATTGTTCGACAGGGTAGTAGACCAAATATTATGTGATAAGGTAATTATAGACGACGTGCTGGGTGCTCAGAAAGCGGTTCAGCATTTAGTGGATATAGGGTGTAAAAGAATTGCGCTTATTTCAACCGTAGATTATGTTAGCGTTGGGAAGCTGAGAACCCAGGGATATACCCTGGCATTAGAAGAAAACGATCTGGAAGTAGACGAAGATCTGATCCTGAAAATCGAGGAAATGGAGGAAAGTGAAGACAAGATCGAACGGTTTCTCAGAGATAAAGAGGTAGACGGAATTTTCGCAGTAAATGAACATTTCGCGATTTCCGCAATCAAATACTTACAGGAACACGGGAAAAGAGTTCCTGAAGATGTTTCGGTGATCGGTTTTACAGATGGTGAATTGTCCAAGCGCTTTATTCCCAGCCTTACAACGGTAAGTCAGCATGGAACCCGGATGGGCGAGGAGGCCGCCAGGATCCTTATCGAAAAACTGGAAAAGACTCCTGGTGAAGATGAACAGTACCGAACTGTGATCGTGGAGACCGGTCTGGTAAAGCGAAATTCCACAAAATCCTTAAAATGAGTGAATAATTTTAAATAATCTATATATTTGCTGCGATTGAAATTTATCAGAACTTACATTTTTACTTCCTACCTAATTAAGTTTTGATAAGTCATAGTGCTTATCGTAATTATTAAAACTTGCGATATGCGTAAACGCAGATTAAGCTTCTGGGAGATCTGGAACATGAGTTTCGGGTTCCTGGGAATCCAGATGGGATTCGCTCTTCAGAATGCAAATGCCAGCCGTATTTTACAGATCTTTGGTGCCGATGTACATGAACTCTCATGGTTCTGGTTAGTGGCGCCTCTCACCGGGCTTATTGTACAGCCTATTATTGGATATTATAGCGACCGTACCTGGACCAAACTGGGCCGAAGAAGACCTTTCTTTCTAACCGGTGCCATCCTTGCAGCCATCGGTTTAATTTTGATGCCTAATGCCGATATGTTCACGGCTATCCTTCCGTCTTTATGGATCGGGGCCGGTATGCTGTTCGTGATGGACGCATCGTTCAATGTTGCCATGGAACCATTTCGTGCTCTGGTGGCCGATAATTTACCATCAGACCAGCGAACCCTTGGCTTTAGTGTGCAAACGGTGCTTATAGGAATTGGAGCGGTAATAGGATCCTGGCTTCCGTATGCGATGACGAACTGGTTTGGTGTTTCCAACCAGGCCGAAGTAGGTGAGGTGCCATTGCATCTCCTGCTGTCTTTCGTCATTGGAGCAGCGATCCTCGTGGGAAGCATTCTGGTAACAGTGATCACCACCAAGGAATATTCTCCGGAGGAACTGGATGCCATGGAAGAGCCAGGTGAAGTGGAAATTGCTGAAAGTGAAAAGTCCAGCCTGATGGATATATTTTCGGATTTCAGAAAAATGCCAGAAACCATGCGCCAGCTAAGCTGGGTGCAATTCTTTTCCTGGTTCGGATTATTTGGCATGTGGGTGTTTTCAGTCCCTGCGATCGCTCATCATATCTACGGATTACCGGTAACCGATTCCAGTAGTGAGACCTATAATAATGCAGGAGACTGGGTTGGAATTCTATTTGGTATATATAATGGAGTTTCCGCCATCTTCGCCTTTTTCCTTCCGGCGATTGCGCTGAAACTAGGTCGAAAGAGGACTCATATGATCTCCCTTATTATTGGTGGTTTGGGCTTGTTGTCTATTTACATCATGCCGAATGAAGACTGGTTAATTCTGTCGATGATAGGAGTTGGTATTGCCTGGGCGAGTATTCTGGCCATGCCTTATGCGATTCTGGCCGGTTCCATTCCAGCTAGGAAAATGGGTGTTTATATGGGGATCTTCAATTTCTTTATTGTGATCCCACAGATCATTAATGCCTTAATTGGTGGCCCAATGGTAAAATACCTGTATGGAGGAGATCCTATTTACGCCCTCGTAACGAGTGGCGTTTCCTTCCTGATCGCGGCCATACTTACGTTGCGCATACACGATGTTGATGAACCTACAAAATTAAATGACTGATGGGAGAGAGTAGAGCAGTGATCTTCGACCTCGATGGAGTGATCGTAGATACCGCGAAATTTCATTTTCTGGCCTGGCGTAAACTGGCCAATGATCTTGGTTTCGATTTTACCGAGGAACAAAATGAACAATTAAAAGGAGTTAGCAGGGTTGACTCACTGAAGAAAATATTGAAATGGGGAAACGTAGAACTTTCCGAAGACGAATTTAAAAGACAAATGGCCCTGAAAAATGAAAATTACCTGGGCTATGTGAATAAAATGGACGAATCTGAGATCTTACCCGGAGTATCCAGGCTTTTGACCTATTTGGAAGAAAACGATATTCCTTTTGCGCTGGGTTCGGCAAGTAAGAATGCACGTCCAATCCTTAAGATCCTGAAGATTCAGGATAAATTCTCGGCAATCGTAGACGGTACCGATGTGACCAGGGCAAAACCAGATCCTGAGGTGTTTTTGATTGCTGCGGAAAAGATGAATAAAAAGCCTGAAGCCTGTATCGTTTTTGAAGATTCGGTAGCTGGAGTCCAGGCTGCGAATATTGCCAATATGACAAGTATCGGAATCGGAGACTCAGAGGTACTCGGCGAAGCCGATCATGTTTTTTCCGATTTCACTGAAATGGATATAGAATTTATAGAACAATTATTGAGAAAAGATAACTAATGAATCAAGATTATATAAAACCGAACGAGTGGTCTATTATTGAGGAAGACTTCGATGCGGGAAGGGTTAAATCTTCTGAGAGCCTTTTCAGTATCGGGAATGGAGCCATGGGCCAGCGAGCCAATTTTGAGGAGCATTATTCGGGGCCAAGCTTCCAGGGAAGCTATATAGGCGGGGTTTATTACCCAGATAAGACCAAAGTAGGCTGGTGGAAGAACGGCTATCCAGAATATTTCGCCAAAGTTCTGAATGCTCCTAACTGGATTGGGATCAATGTTTTTGTAAATGAAGAGCAGTTAGACCTGTACACCTGTAAAAAGGTGAAAAATTTCAGGCGGGAACTTAATATGAAAGAAGGTTACCTCGCCAGGAGCTTTGAAGCTGAATTACCAAACGGAATAGAGATCCGGGTTGAAGCTATTCGATTTGTTTCCATCGTAAATGATGAATTGGGAGCGATAGAGTACGAGGTAACACCATTAAATCGAGATGCAGATATTCGTTTTGATCCTTACCTGGATGGAAGCATTACCAATACCGATGCGAACTGGGAAGAACGATTCTGGGAAACTCTCGAGGTTAAAGCCGAAGAAGAACGAGCTTTTATTGTTTCCAGGACCTTAAAAACCGGATTCAATGTTGGTACCTATATGCAGTCCCAGGTTTTTAAGAATGGGAGTAAGATTGACCTGAAACCAGAGGCCAGAAGCGATGAAGACCGGGTTTCTTTTGAATATTCTTTTTCAGTAGAAAAGGGAGAAACTGCCGGGATCAAAAAATTTGCGGGTTATGTTTCTGATATGAATCATCCAAAGAATGAACTGATTCAGGCAGCTAAAAATAATCTCGATCAGGCGATCGATTCAGGTTTTGAAAAGTTGAAAGCCGAACAAAAGGAGGCCTGGGCTAAGATCTGGGAAATGGCCGATATTACTATTTCAGGAGATGTTAAGGCCCAGCAGGGAATTCGTTTCAATATTTTTCAGCTTAATCAAACCTATCTTGGGAAAGACGAAAGGCTGAACATTGGCCCTAAAGGATTTACCGGTGAAAAATACGGGGGAAGCACCTACTGGGATACCGAAGCCTATTGTATTCCTTTTTATATGGCTACCAAAGATCAGCAGGTGGCAAGGAATTTATTGACCTATCGCTTCAACCACCTGGAAAAGGCACAGGAAAATGCTGAAAAACTAGGTTTCAGTAAAGGGGCGGCTTTATACCCTATGGTGACCATGAATGGCGAGGAAAGCCATAACGAATGGGAGATCACATTTGAGGAAATTCACAGGAATGGGGCCATGGTTTTTGCCATTTATAACTACGTCCGCTTTACCGGAGATTTCGATTATATTCCTGAAATGGGGCTGGAGGTCATGATTGCAATCGCGAGGTTCTGGCACCAGAGAGCTAATTTCAGTGAACCAAAGAATAAATATGTGATCCTTGGGGTGACCGGGCCCAACGAGTATGAGAATAATGTCAATAATAACTGGTATACGAATTATATCGCAAAATGGTGTATCGAGTATTGCCTCGAAATGATCGATAAGGTTAAAGATGGTTATGAAGATGACTATCACCGCATCATGAGCCATGTTTCTCTAAATGAAGGTGAGATCGCCGACTGGAAAGAGGTTGCTGAACAAATGTATCTGCCGTATTCTGAAAAGCATGGAGTGTACCTGCAGCAGGATGGTTTTCTTGATAAAGAGATCGTACCTGTAGAAAAGCTTGATAAAAAACAACGGCCTATCAATCAGAAATGGAGTTGGGACCGCATTTTGAGGTCCTGCTATATCAAGCAGGCCGATGTGTTGCAGGGCTTCTATTTCTTCGAAGATCATTTCAGCAAGAAAGACCTGGAGAAGCATTTCGATTTTTACGAGCCGCTAACGGTACATGAATCATCTCTTTCACCTTGTGTGCATAGTATCCAGGCTGCTGTGCTTGGAAGGATGGGACAGGCCTACGAGTTCTACCTGAGAACTTCACGATTAGACCTTGATGACTACAATAAAGAAGTAGAGCAGGGCTGCCACATCACAAGTATGGCCGGAACCTGGATGAGCATCGTAGAAGGTTTTGGCGGAATGAGGGTTGAAAATGATAAATTATCCTTCAAACCTCAGATTCCTGATCGCTGGAAAGCCTATAGTTTCAAAGTGAATTTCAGGGATCGGATTTTAATGGTTGAGGTTTCGGCCCAAAAGACCGAATTCATCCTTGAAGGCGAAGATTCTCTTGATATTATCGTGAACGGAAAAGAGTTGACGGTAGAACCAAATAACAGGATAAGTGCTTAAATTAGAAGGCTATTCGCTATGCGGATAGCCTTTTTAAATATTAGACCATCATGAAAAAATTGATAATAGTTTTTTGCCTTTTAATAGGCTTCGGCAGCCAGGCCCAGATAGAGCGGGTTGAACCACCACACTGGTGGATCGGCTTTGAAGATTCAGGTCTGCAGCTGCTCGTGCACGGGGAAAATGTGGGTAATTTTGAACCACGTCTTGACTATCCGGGTGTAAGTATCCAAAAGGTTCACCAGGCTGATAGCCCGAATTATCTCTTCATAGACCTTGAAATATCCGGTTCGGCAAAACCAGGATTTCTGAACCTTGTTTTTGAAAACCCTGAAGGCCAAGAGATGACCTATGAATATGAATTAAAAGAACGAACCAGGCCTGAGGAACATTTCACTGGTTTCGATAATACCGATGCGATTTACCTGATCACGCCCGATCGTTTTGCGAACGGTGATCCATCGAATGATGTGGACAAAACCCTGAATGAAAAAACAATTGATCGCTCTGATGACTACGCGCGTCATGGCGGAGATATTCGCGGAATTATCGACCACCTCGATTATATAGACGAGATGGGCTTTACCGCGATCTGGTCTTCACCTTTGTTGATCAACGATATGAAATCGGGTTCATATCATGGCTATGCCATGACCGATTTCTATCGGGTAGACCCTCGTTTTGGAACTATGGACGAGTACCTGGAGCTTTCAGAAAAAGCCCGGGAAAAAGGAATTAAGATCATCATGGATCAGGTAGCCAACCATTCAGGGGTAGAGCACTGGTGGATGAAAGATCTTCCATTTGATGACTGGGTGAATTTTCAGGAGCGATTTGAAGAGGGAGAGGAGGTCGTTTATTCCAATCATCGAAGAACCACCAACCAGGATCTTTACGCTTCAGATTATGATAAAAAGAGGATGAATGATGGCTGGTTCGTTCGAACTATGCCAGATCTTAACCAACGCAATCCTTTTATGGCTAAATATATCATACAGAACAGCATCTGGTGGGTTGAGCAACTGGGTCTTGGTGGCATTCGCCAGGATACCTACCCTTACCCGGATAAGGAATTCATGGGGGAATGGGCCGGAGCGATCATGAAAGAATATCCTAATTTCAACATTGTTGGGGAAGAATGGAGCAATAATCCTTTATTGATCAGATACTGGCAGGATGGAGTGGATAATGCGTATGATTCGAATTTAAGGTCTACGATGGATTTTGCCATGCAAACCAATATCGTACAGGCGTTGAATGAGGAAGAAAGCTGGGGAACCGGATTGATAAAAATGTACGACGGCCTGGCCAATGATTTCGCGTACGCGTCGCCAGAGGATATCCTCATTTTTCCCGATAATCATGATATGAGCCGAATTTATACTCAGCTTAAGGAGGATGTTCCTAACACCAAAATGGCACTGAGTTACATCCTTACGCTGCCGCGTATCGTCCAGGTATATTATGGAACCGAAATTTTGATGGATGACAGTGAGAAACCGGGAGATCATGGCTTGATCAGAACCGATTTCCCCGGCGGCTGGACTGGCAGTGAGGTGAACGCCTTTACCGGCAAAGGTCTTTCCGCAGAACAAAAGGATATGCAGACTTTCCTTAAAACACTGCTCAATTATCGCAAGAACAGTGAAGCTATTCAAAAAGGAGAAACCAAACATTTTGCTCCTGAAGATGGCACCTACCTGATTTCGAGAACTGCCGGTGATGAAACCGTGGTTTTAATCCTTAATAAGAATGAAGAAAAAAACCAGTTGGAACTGGATCGTTTTTCTGAATTAGGATTACAGGATGCTCAGTTAAGGAATGTAGTCACCGGTGAGATCATTAAGTGGGATGATAAACTGGAATTGCCCGGGCGAGGCGCCTACTTCTTAAGTACCAAATTGAACTAATTATACTTTTAAAACTGAATTTATGAAACGAATATTTTTAATGCTTCTGTTCATGTCCCTGCTTATTTCATGCAAGGATGAACCTAAAAACGAAGTACAGGCCGAAGAGAAAGAGTCGGCCCAACTGGATCCGGTTAATTACGACATGCTTGAATCTGCCGTCATCTACGAGGCGAACATCAGGCAGTATTCTCCTGAAGGAACTTTTGATGCATTCACCAAGGATATTCCTCAACTTAAAGATCTTGGAGTTAAGATTATCTGGTTGATGCCGGTGCATCCTATTTCGATGAAAAACCGAAAGGCCAAAGGAGACCTTAATGTAGAAGATATTGAAGATCCTGAAGAACGAAAAAAATACCTGGGAAGTTACTATGCGGTTTCAGATTATACCAAGGTTCACGAAGATTACGGGACCATGGAAGATTTTGACCAACTGGTAAAAACCGCTCATGAAAATGGGATCTATGTGATCCTGGACTGGGTGGCGAATCATACTGGCTGGGATCATAAGTGGCTGGAGGAACACCCTGAGTGGTATACCCAAAATGAAAAAGGAGAGCCAGTTGATCCGCTCAATCCGGCTACAGGAGAATCCTGGGGCTGGACCGATGTTGCTGATCTCAACTATGACAACGAAGGCCTCAGGAATGCAATGACCGAGGATATGCTTTTCTGGGTAAGAGAGCATGATATTGACGGTTTTAGAGCCGATGTTGCTGGTGAGGTTCCAACCGATTTCTGGGAGAATGCCGTAACCGAAATGAAGAAAATTAAACCGGTCTTCATGCTGGCCGAATCGGAAGATAAAGACCTGTTCGAAAATGCATTCGATATGGGTTACAACTGGGAAGGTCATCATATCATGAACAGTATCGCCCAGGGAAAAGCTTCAGCCAAGGAATGGGATGATTATATGAAGAAGATCGATACCACTTACCAGGAAGATGATTTCCTAATGAACTTCGTTACCAACCATGATGAGAATAGCTGGAACGGTACCATCAAGGAGCGAATGGGAGATGCTTCAGAAGCCATGGTAGCCATGAGCTATACCATTCCCGGAATGCCGCTTATCTACAGCGGGATGGAATATGATATGGAGAAACGCCTGAAGTTCTTTGAAAAGGACACGATTCCAAAAACAAAAGGAAAAATGTATCCAATTCTTGAAAAGCTTGGAGAACTTAAGAATTCGAATCCTGCCCTGCATGGAGGAAAGAATGCGGCTTCTTATACGAACGTTGAAAGTTCTTCTGAAGAAAGCATATTGGCTTTCAAAAGACAAAATGCAGGAGAGGAGCTGGTGTATATCGCGAATATGAGCGCTAAACCGGCGTCTTTTACGCTTGATCTTAATGGAAGCTATTCAGATTATATGAATGGTGGAAAACTAGAACTAGAGGCCGGGGAGAAAATGGAATTCAGGCCCTGGGAATATAAAATTCTAACCAGGACCGAAACTGAATAAGAATTTATTTTCCCAATTTTTTAAATGCCGCTGAATAGCGGCATTTTTTTTGTGCTAATTAATTTTAAAGTTAAAATATTGAATTAGAGGCTTATAAAATTTATAAAATTTCGGGTTTAGTGTAACGAAGAGGTTTTTGGTTCGTCTTTTAAGTACAATCAATCATTTAAACATCATCATGAAAAGAATTCATCTCGTTCTAGTTGCCATCATCTTCATCTCCATTAGCGCAAAGGTTAGTGTTGCCCCAGATACAGTAGAATATCCGGTTTTATCAGGAAAAGAAGAATTAAATGATCATTTTATAGAATATCGCGTTAAGGATATTCATATGTCTCTACCTAACCATCGGCCTTGTACAATCAAACTTACAAAATGCTGTAATGCTTAAATAAGAAAAAGCCCCGTGAACAGGGCTTTTATTGATTATTTTACTATTAACAATGAAATATTTTTGCAAAATACTAAAAAATAATACGGGTTATTTTGTTAAATATCAGAGGATTCCTTATCTTAATGTACTATTTCGTGTTAAAAGTTCAAGCTGTCTCCTTTTAAAGACACCCGCGTAGAATCACTACTAAATTTGAATTAGCCAACGAAAAATTTTATAGGGTAGATTTACGCCAGCCTTTATGGGAGACAGTTTTTATTTACTGTCTTTCTCTGGATACCAATCCAATAATTCAACTTCAATATCTTTGTTTCCTTCATTCACCAGTTGCTTGAATTTTTCCACATCTGCAAACCCATCTTTCCCTCGATAGTGATAAGGAATCACTTTTTTAGGTTGAAAGGCCAATACACCGTCTGCTGCCTGATCTACCGGCATGGTATATGGCAGGTTCATGGAAACCAGGGCTACATCTATATTCTTTAGGTTTCTCATCTCCGGGATATCCTCGGTATCTCCTGAAATATAAAGTCTTTTTCCATTCTTTTCGATCACATATCCATTTCCGCGGCCTTTAACGTGCATTGCATCCTGTGACTGAGGCAGGTTATACATGGGTATCGCCCTAATGTTAAATCCCATATGTTCTTTGCTCTCGCCATTATTCATTACGATGAGGTTAGAATTAAGTTCAGATGGGAGCTTTTCCTGCACTGCTTTAGGTACGATGATCTTGGTGTCGCCTAAATTCAACGCCTGAAGAGTTTCAGCATTCATATGGTCCCCATGAATATCGGTGACAAGGACGAAATCTGCGGCTGGTTTTCCCTCGAAGGCACTGGCTCCTCCAACCGGATCGGTATAGAACACCTGGTCGCCCCATTTGAATACTGCCGTAGCATGAGAAATAGGCATGATTTGCAGGTCCTGTATGCCCGCATATTCGTCGCCAGTGTTAACTTCAGTATTTTCTACTTTCGCGTCGGCTATAGGTTCTTCGCTGGTGTTTTTCTTTTCATTTTTACAACCGGCCAGACACAGGCTAATTGAAATAAGTGCTATAATATGTCTCATAATCAGGTTTTGTTTTAAAAGTAAAAAAGTTATTACTCTCTAATTCCTGATTAATAAAGATTTAAGAAAGCTTTAGCTGCATTTTAATGTCTCCGCGGCTGTAAGGATTATTTTCTTCGATAGGGATCTCTGTAAACCCGAATTTTTTATAAAGGTAGATCGCGTTTTCCAGTTTTCGGTTTGAGTAGATGATCAGTTTGTTCCATTTCTGTCCACTGGCGTAATCAAGGGTATGCCTCATGAGAAATTGCCCGATTTTCTTCCCGCGATATTCAGGCTTCACTGCCATTTTGGTTAGTTCAAAAATGCCGTCTTCGATCTTCATAAAAGCAACACAAGCCAGTATCTGCTCATTTTCCTTTACGAAAAGGATCATTCCTCCCGGTTCTATGATATAGGTCTCAGGTTTCCCCAGTACTTCTTCATCATGAGGTTCTACCCAAAAGAATTCTTCCAGCCACTGAAGGTTCATTTTTTTGAATGCTTGCGACAGTTCAGGTTTCCACTCGATTATTTCCATTTGTAGTTTTTAGAGTTGACCAAAAATAGAAATACTTCGGCTTTCCCAAACCCCTTAAACTTTAAATTCTTTTATATTTAAGGAATAAACCAATCGAAATGAAAATTTTGCGAGCCTCTGATTTTAGCTGGCTAATTTTATTGTTCATTGTTTGCTCCTGCAAGACCGAGGCTGAAAAAATTGCAAAATCACCCGGTGTTGCTGAAGAGGCCAGGATCCTTCCTCCTGAAGATTTATATGGTGATCTTTTTTACGATGTTCAAACCGGTAGAATCTTTGAAGATAGCAAGACATTCGTGGATGCACGGCCGGTTTATGAGGTTTCTTATATAAGAGAAGCCTATCAAAGCCTGGGAGATACTTCTCAGGCCGCTTTAGCTTCTTTTGTGAACGAGCATTTTGAGTTACCGGAGGCCACCTCGAAGTATAAAAGCGATTCTTCCTCGATCAATATGCATATCACCAAATTATGGGATGTTCTGAAGCGACCTGCCGATGAGCGGGTGACCGGAACTTTGATTCCGCTTCCCAATCCTTATATCGTACCGGGAGGTCGGTTTCGGGAAGTATATTACTGGGACAGTTATTTTACCATGCTGGGTCTGCTGGAAGATGGAGAAGTTGAAACCATTAGGCATATGGTGGATAATTTCGCCTTTTTGATCAATGAATACGGATTCATTCCTAACGGAAACCGAACGTATTACCTGGGCCGTTCTCAGCCCCCGTTTTTTGCCCTGATGGTTGAATTACTCGCCAGTGCGGAAGGCGACCAGGTGCTGGTTGACTATCTGCCCGAACTTGAAAAGGAATACGAATTCTGGATGTCTGGAAAAGCCGGATTGGGTACACAAACGGCAAACAAGCGGGTGGTGAAAGTGAATGAGAACGTTTATCTTAACCGATATTGGGATGAATTCGCGACACCAAGACCAGAAAGTTATCGGGAGGATGTGGAAACTGCCAACAAAGCCGTGGCGCTTTATCCTGAAAAAACCCGGGAGCAGGTTTACCGGGATCTCCGGGCCGGAGCCGAATCTGGATGGGACTATTCAAGCCGTTGGCTGGAAGAAAGCGAAAACGGTGAAATGGAATTAAGTTCAATTCAAACCACCGATATACTCCCTGTGGATCTCAATTCTCTGCTTTATAATCTGGAAATTACCATTTCCAGAGCTGCTGGCCTTGCTGAAGAAAATTCTAAAATGAGGGAATTCCACGAAAAGGCAATAAAAAGAAAAGAGGCAATTTTAAAATATTTCTGGAACGATAAGGCCGGATTCTTTCTTGATTACAATTTCAGAAGAGACCAGTTCACCGGTAAATTCTCGCTCGCCGGCCTGTACCCACTCTTTTTCGAGATCGCCAGTAAAAAACAGGCCATGGAAGTCGCAGCAAAAGTTGAAGAGGTTTTCTTAAAACCCGGCGGAGTGGTCGCAACGCCCTATCAAACAGGTGAACAATGGGATGCGCCCAATGGCTGGGCACCCCTGCAATGGATCACCATTAAGGGACTTCGGAATTATGACCATGTTGAACTGGCAGATACCATTCAGGATAGGTGGACACGGCTTAATTCCCAGGTATACGACCGGACTTATAAAATGCTTGAAAAGTATAATGTGGAAGACCTTTCCAAAGAAAGTGGTGGCGGGGAATATCCTACCCAGGATGGTTTTGGGTGGACCAATGGCATCTATAAACGTTTAACCTCTGAAGAAAACAGCGACTAATGGAAAATATCGAACTATATATCGAATACACGGCGAGAATTATAGAAGCTATCGGCGTCCTTACAATCATTATAGGGACGATCCTGGCCCTTTCTAAATACATACTGGCAAAACAGGATTCGAGCCAACGTTCTTACAGGCTGCTCAGGCAGGAACTAGGTAAAGGCATCTTACTTGGGCTGGAGATCCTGGTCGCCGCAGATATAATCGCCACCGTAGTAACCGAGCCAAGCCTCGATAAGGTGATCACCCTGGGAGTGATCGTCTTGATACGTACTTTTTTAAGCCTCTCTATTGAACTGGAAATAGAAGGCCGCTTCCCCTGGCAGCGAAAATCAGATGAAAAAAGACTTGATAGGTAATAAATCCCCTAATTCCTGATGAAATCGCTAACCAGGTAGCTCAACGCTTTTCCTACACGAGAATTATCAGTTGGCGCAGCCTCACAAATATGGAAATAGCAGCAATTTTCATTTTCAGCTACGAGGTTTACAAAATTCCTTACCTGTTCCAGGCTGAAACCCGCAGGTGAACTTGCGCTACTTGGAAAATGGGCGATGGCATCGCAATCGAGTTCGAATCCGAAGCTGGAACGGGCCGTAAAATCAAGGGCCTTTTTAAATTCAGAATTCAGCTGCTCAGGCGAACCGGCTAGATCTTCGAAAAGAGAATATTTAATGGTTTCTGAAGCATGCATTTGCTCGAAAATATACTCCGGAGTATAATTCTTATGCAGGCCAAAAATGTGATAGTCTTTCAGGAATTGGCCTTCGATGGCATAACTAAAACCATTGCCGCTATGCCGGTGTTCCAATTGTCGCAGATCGGTATGCGCATCGATATTGATCACATTCACAGGCCGGCTAAAAGCTTTGGCTGCGCCTTTGATGTTTCCGTAGCTATTATTATGGCCGCCCCCGATCACGACAGGGATCTTTTTGGCGCTAATGATCTGTTCAATAACTTCTGAAAGGATCACATCGATCTTTTTTACCATATCTCCAAGTTTGATATAATAGTTCGGATCTGTGTCATCAATAAAGGAGGCTTTTTCCATCAGGTCCCTAAGCTCCAATTCCCCAAGGAGAATACAGTTTTCGGGATCGTTGAATCGGTTTACCTGGATGTTGACAAATGCAGATAAAAAGCTGTTCCATGCTTCAGAAGTTCCTGCTTTCCCGTGATTGGCTCTCACCCCGATATCTTCTGAAATTCCCAGAATAACATATTTGGAAGAATGTTGTTTCAGCTCCTCCAGGCTGGAAACGAACTGGATCTTTTCTCCGAATTTCACCTCTCCTTTTCTGAAGGCGATCATTCGATGAATGTGTTCCTTTTTGCAAAATTTTATTCCGCTCATATCAGATCTTTTTACCATTGATATAAACCGATTCAATAGAATTGGTTCCAAAAGCGTAAGGCAGGAACGTATAAGATGGGATTTCTTTGGTAATTATGAAATTAGCCTTTTTTTGCCTGGTAATACTTCCATATTCCTCGCTCAATTCCATAGCATAGGCCCCATTGAGAGTGGCCGCATTGATAGCTTCTTCCGGGGTCATTTTCATTTTGATGCAGGCAAGGGAAACTACCAGGTTCATATTTCCACTGGGGGTGCTGCCGGGGTTAAAATCGGTAGCGAGGGCTAAAGGTAATCCAGCTTCCATGATTTCTCTTGCCGGGGTATAGGGTATGCTTAAAAAGAGCGAGCAGGAGGGAAGTGCCACGGGCATCGTATTAGTACCCTTCAGGACCTTGATATCTTCCTTTTTCATGACCTCCAGGTGATCCACACTTAGAGCATTGTGCTCAACTCCGGCCTTTACGCCGCCTATCGAGTTGAATTGATTTACATGTATTTTGGGCTTTAATCCGTATTCTTTTGCCGCGCTTAATAGCCGATGCGTATCGTCTACACTGAAATAGCCTTTCTCGCAAAAGATATCGATATATTCCGCCAGATTTTGTTCAGCTACTTTCGGCAGAATCTCATCTATCACCAGGTCCATATAAGCCGCAGGTTTTTCTTTGTATTCCTTCGGAATTGCATGCGCACCGAGAAAGGTTGCTTTTACAGGGAGCTCATAGTTTTCCTTCAGTTTACGAATTACCCGAAGCATTTTCAGTTCGGCTTCTTCAGAAAGGCCATAACCAGATTTGATCTCCACCGCACCGGTGCCTAGTTGCATGACCTCTTCCAGTCTTTTGGCCGATTGTTGATAGATTTCCTCTTCCGAAGTTTCCTGCAGAGTTTGGGCACTATTCAGAATTCCGCCGCCTCGATTGGCGATCTCCTCATAACTTAAGCCATTGATACGATCTGCGAATTCCTGCTCCCGGTTACCTGCATATACGATATGGGTATGCGAATCGCACCAGGTAGGCAGCACGATCTTTCCGGAACAATCGATTCGCTCATCGGCATCCAGTTTTCCAAGCTGGTCCATATGCCCGAAATCGGCGATTCGATCATCTTCAATTAACAGCCAGGCGTTCTTAATTCCAGGTAATTCCTTCATTTCAGCCCCTGAAACTTTGAGGATATCTGGTTCTCTAACCTGGAGCAGATCTTTAATATTGGTTAGCAGTGTCTTCATTTTTTGGATTCTTTGGTCGTTCAACAAAAGCTAAAAAACAAAGATATGAAGTCGAGCAGGAAATAGCTTCATACCCACCTTAATAAAAAAGCCATCCCGATTCGAGATGGCTATAAATATTAGGATTGGTTCTATAAAGTGAATTCAGCCAGCAGTTTCTGAACTTCATAGATATCTACCTTTTTATTGAATCTTTTGGAAATGGAGGGTGTAGATTCTCCCGAGATCCAGATCTTCAGTTCGGCATCCAGGTCAAAACTGCCTGCTGTTTCCACGCTGAACCTGGTAATGCTTTTGTACAAAACCGAAAAGTATTCAACTTTGCTTCCTGTTAATCCCTGCACATCTACCAGGATGAGCCGCTTGTTCGTGAAGATAAAAGTGTCGCGAATAAGTTTGAACCCCGCCTGAATCTCTTCAGAAGGGGTAAGTAATTTTCCATATTTTTCCTGAAGTTTCGATTTCTCAATCGCTCCGGCGTTCCCTAAAAGAGAAGAAAGTATGCTCATAATGATTAATTCTTTAATGATTTCATATCGATGACGAAGCGGTACTTAACGTCTGAATTGATCACCCGCTCGTAGGCTTCATTGATTTGCTGGATTTTGATCATTTCAATATCTGAAACTATATTATGCTTTCCGCAGAAATCAAGCATTTCCTGGGTTTCCTTGATCCCTCCAATCAAAGAGCCCGCAACTCTTTTTCTACCCATGATCAAATTGGCGCCGTGAACATCAATTTCATCGATCGCCCCAACCATGGTCATTGTGGCATCCCTTTTTAGCAATGCGATATACGGATTGGTATCGTGGCCAACAGGAACCGTGTTCAGTATAAAATCAAAACTAGCCTGATGCTTTTTCATCTCCTCTTCATTTTTGGATATCAGGACTTCATCGGCTCCCAGTTTTTTGGCATCATCAGCCTTAGAGGGGGAAGTGGTGATCATCACTACGTGAGCCCCCAAAGCATGAGCGAACTTTACACCCATATGGCCAAGTCCGCCAAGACCAACCACTCCAACTTTATCACCTTTTTTTACCTTCCAGTGCCTTAGCGGAGACCAGGTTGTGATCCCGGCGCAGAGCAATGGGGCTACGGCGGCCGTGTCTAGATTTTCAGGAACCTTTAGCACGAATTTATCCCTTACGGTGATCATTTCTGAATAGCCTCCATAGGTATGTCCTCCCAGGTGTTTATCATTTCCGTTATAGGTCGCCACCATTCCATTCTCACAATATTGCTCGAGGTCATCTTTACAGGAAGCACATTCCTGGCAGGAATCTACCATGCAACCTACTGCGACCAGTTCTCCTTTCTTGAAGTTTTTGACATCTTTCCCAATTTCAACCACCCTGCCAACGATCTCATGGCCCGGAACCACCGGGTATTTGCTATTTCCCCAGTCGTTTCTTACCTGGTGAATATCACTATGGCAAACCCCACAGTATTCGATTTCGATCTTCACGTCATTCGGTAAAAGTTCTCTCCTTTCAATTTTTAGCGGCTCAAGATCAGCGTCGCTTTTCTGAGCTCCATATGCACTAATTTTTTCCATGATCTTTTTTGTTTTCCGAATTTAAAGTTACCTAAAAAAGCATGGACGAGCACGTTCCTCGAAACCTGTTTAACTTTAATTAACGAATGTATGTAGGTGCGGAAAAGTGCGTTGAATTAGTTTAGCAGAATTCTTAGTACATTAGGGCCTCGAAAATTCAAAATTGATTTATGTCTACATCCAAAGGGATCAACACGATTTGTACTCATACTGGCGAACTGGAAGATAAGGAATACCAGGGAGCCGTTTCTCCGTTATATATGTCTACTTCTTATGTTTTTGAAGAAGTAGAAGTTAAAAGATATCCAAGGTATTTCAACACGCCTAATCAGGTGGCGCTGGCCAAAAAAATGGCGGCCCTTGAACATGGGGAGGATGCCCTCATCTTCGGAAGTGGGATGTCGGCAATTTCCAATACCCTAATGGCATTTTTGCATTCCGGAGATCATGTGGTCTTCCAGGATGCGTTATATGGAGGAACCACTAATCTGGTGACCGAAGAATTTCACAAATTCGGTATAGAATACAGTTTTGCCAAAGATTCTGCGGTTGATTCCCTTGAAGCTGAAATTAAAGAAAATACCAAGCTCATTTATATTGAGTCTCCATCCAATCCGTTGATGAAATTAACCGATATGGAAGGGGTGGCCAAACTGGCCAAAAAACACGGGCTGGTTAGTATGATCGATAATACCTTCGCTTCTCCGGTAAACCAGAATCCGCTTGATTTCGGAATCGATATCGTGATACATTCAGCAACCAAATATATGGGAGGTCATAGTGATATTCTAGCCGGTACCGTGATCTCTAGTAGCGAATATATAGATCGTGTGCGCCAGCTTGCGAAAAATCTTGGAGGAAATCTAAGCGATTATACGGTTTGGTTACTCGAGCGTAGCTTAAAAACCATGGGGATACGGGTAAAGGCTCAGAATGAAAATGCCCTTGAGCTGGCAAAATATCTTGCAGCTCATGATTCGATCTCGAAAGTTTACTATCCCGGGTTAAAAGATCATCCGGAATATGAACTTGCTAAAAGACAAATGAAAGCTTTTGGTGGCATGATGTCTTTTGAATTGAAAGATACTATCAATGCGTCTGCTTTTATGAAAGAGCTGAACCTGATAAAACCTTCCATGAGTCTTGCGGGCGTGGAGAGTACCATCCTGTTACCTTCGAAGACCTCTCATGGTTTATTAAGCCCTGAGGAAAGAGAGAAGCAGGGCATTAAAGACGGACTTTTAAGATTTTCAGTAGGAATCGAGGATTTTGAAGATCTTAAGGAAGACCTGACTCAGGCCCTTGAAAAATTTAAATAACAATACACCTAACAATATGAAATTAGATATACTGGCAGTAGGCTCCCATCCAGATGATGTGGAATTAAGCTGCTCAGGAACCATTGCAAAAGAAGTAGATCGAGGAAAAAAAGTAGGTATCCTGGACCTTACCCGGGGAGAGCTGGGAACGCGGGGAACTGCAGAGATCAGAGAGAAAGAAGCGAAGGCCGCCGCCGAGATCCTCGGTGTTTCGGTACGTGAAAACCTGGAATTCAGCGATGCTTTTTTTGAAAATAACACCTCCCACAAACTGGAGATCATTAAGATAATAAGGAAATACAGGCCCGAGATCGTTCTTTGTAATGCCGTAGAAGACCGGCATATCGATCACGGAAAAGGAGCAAGACTGGTTAGCGAAGCCTGTTTTTTGAGCGGACTCCGCAAGATCGAAACCATCAGGAATGGAGAGAGCCAGAAAGCCTGGAGACCAAAGCAGGTGTTTCATTATATTCAATGGAAAAACCTAAAGCCCGATTTTGTTGTGGATATTTCGGGATATATGGATAAAAAACTCGAATCGGTCCTGGCTTATCGATCCCAGTTCTATGATGAAAACAGCAAGGAACCGGAAACCCCCATTTCAAGTAGTAACTTTCTGGATAGCATTACTTACCGTGCTCGAGACCTGGGAAGACTGGTGGGTACCGAGCATGCTGAAGGCTTTACGGTAGAAAGACATGTAGCGGTAGATTCGGTATTCGATCTTATTTAATTGAAATTTTTTCTTTGCGAAATTGTTGAAATAACTTACATTTGCAACCGCTAATCAAATGGTGGTTGTAGCTCAGCTGGTTAGAGCGCTGGATTGTGGTTCCAGAGGTCGTGGGTTCGAAACCCATCATCCACCCAAAAGCAAAAGTCCTTCAGAAATGAAGGACTTTTTTTGTTTACGCAACCTTTCAGGGAAATTAGCATCTGGATAAGGAGACCAATTTTAAATGCTATGAAAAACCTGGTGCTAATCATTTCGATCCTGTTTCTTAACCAGGCGTGTAACAGAGCCGATGAACCTTTGAAAATTATTGACCTGTCGGTCCAGAATATTGCCGGAACCTGGAAACTTACTGAAGCCTATGTAAGCCCCGGCGGGGAAACCACCTGGCAGCCTGTTGAAGGTGGTATTGAATATGTGTTCAAAACCGATGCTACTTTTCAGGCCTCTGGAGGGAATTGCCAGTCTGGAAGCTTTGATCTGGACCTGGAAGCAGAAAGACTGACTCTTAATTGTGCTAATGAATCAGGGAATTCTCAGCAGACTTTTAGGGTTCTTAAGCTTACTGCTTTTGAAATGGAGATCAGTTACCCTGGCTGCATAGAAGCCTGTATCTACAGGTACACCAAACAATAATTTGCAGTTAGCGGTTAAAGTCCGATTCTGAAATGGTATTTTTGAAAAAATCTTTTTCATGAATTCCAGAGAAGACCAGCTTAAAGCTTTTGACAGATTACTTACCATCATGGACGAACTAAGGGAGCAATGCCCCTGGGATCGTAAGCAAACCATGGAATCCCTTCGGCATCTTACTATCGAGGAAACCTATGAATTAGGGGATGCAATCCTGGACAGGGATATGGAAGAGATCAAAAAGGAGCTTGGAGATGTGCTTTTACACCTGGTTTTCTATGCGAAAATCGGTAGCGAGACCAGGGATTTCGACATTGCCGATGTGGCGAACACGATCTGTGACAAATTGATCGATCGGCATCCTCACATTTATGGAGATGTTGAGGTGGCCGATGAAGAAGAGGTTAAGAAGAACTGGGAAAACCTGAAACTCAAGGAAGGTAAGAAAAGCGTGCTGGAAGGTGTGCCACGAAGTCTACCCGCCATGGTAAAAGCCAACAGGATCCAGGATAAGGTTGCCGGAGTAGGTTTCGACTGGGAAGAGCCGCAGCAGGTTTTTGAAAAACTGAAGGAGGAACTGGAAGAACTTCAACATGAAGTGGAATCCGATAATAGGAATGAAATAGAAGCCGAATTTGGCGATGTACTGTTTTCTATGATCAATTATGCCAGATTTCTGAAAGTGAATCCGGAGAACGCCCTGGAGCGAACCAATAAAAAGTTTATTCACAGGTTTCAGTATCTTGAAAAAAAGGCCCGGGAAAAGAATAAGGAGCTGAAGGATATGACGCTCGCAGAAATGGATATTTTCTGGAACGAAGCGAAAAAAATGTAACTATCGAGTAAAGACGATTAGCTCCGGCATGATCTCGAGGCCAGAGAATCCCACTCGATTTTTCAAGTGTTCCAAAGCTTCTGTTGTATAAAAGGTGACATGGGTAGCATCATCTTTATAGTACCAGTTTTCAAAATCGATATCTTCAGAATATAAGGAAGTTTTGCAATAGAGTTTTCCGCCAGGTCGAAGTATTGATCTCAATTTCTGAAATTCAGCCATTGGATGCTGAAAATGCTCCATCACTTCACAACAAATGATATAGTCGAAACTTCTTTCCAGGACGCTGTCATCAGGATTAAAAAAGGGGTCGAAGAGTACTGTCTGGTATCCTTTCTTGGAGAGTTCATGGGAAATTACCGGGCCTGTACCACAACCATAATCCAAGCCCAGCGAATCTGCAGAATGCTGCTTTAGGATCTCTTCAACCACGGGTTTTACAAATTCGCGGTACCCGGGATCGGTAACATCATTGTTATGAGCTTCATAACGCGCCTTTTCCTCAGAGGGTAGCAGATAATGCCGGGAAGCCAAAAAAATAGCTTTGCAGTTTAGGCATTGTAAATACTCCTTTTGATTGATGACAGATGTTTTAAGGGTATTACCGAAGCATAAACTGCAAAGCATTCTTTAGTATAAGGATTTGATCTTTCTTAGTTTTTCTTCCCAGACTTCAAGATCGGCCTTGTGGTTTTCGATATTTTTATGAACTTCCTGAACCAGCGGATTGTCATCATCTACATTTGAAAAGAACTGAAGGTTGTTTTCAAGCTGCCTGATCTCGGCTTTTGTTTCTTCGATCTTTTTAGACAGGAAGTAATGCTCGTTCCTGATCTTCTTGTCATCATCGGCCTCATCCAGTGCCTGCACTTTATTCTCGTACTTCAGCATTTCAGCCTTGGTATGATCGATATCGATCTTTTTAAATAACTGGTCCAGTGCCTTATTGAACTTGCCTTCTATAAAGCGTTTATTATAAGGAACTCGTCCTATTTCTTTCCAGGCGTTAATCTGTTCCTTAATTTTCGCAAGATCGGCTTTCTTTTCACCGGTTAGCTCGATGCTTTTAACCTTGTCCAGAATTTCTTTTTTCTTGTCGAAAGCTTCCAGTTCTTCTTTATTATCCTCGTTCCTTTGAGCGTGAAGCCTGTCGAAGTAATGATTACAGGCTTTTTTGAACTGTTTCCAAACCTTGTCGCTGTCTTTCCTTGGAACATGACCAATCTTTTTCCAGTCGGCCTGTATCTTTTTCATCAACGGGGTGACCGTTTTAAAATCGTCACTGTCTTTATTGTCTTCAGCGATCTGGATAAGCTCCTTCTTCTTTTCCAGGTTTTCGTATTGTT
This sequence comes from Christiangramia bathymodioli, assembly GCA_009735695.1. Classification (GTDB taxonomy): domain Bacteria; phylum Bacteroidota; class Bacteroidia; order Flavobacteriales; family Flavobacteriaceae; genus Christiangramia; species Christiangramia bathymodioli. The sequence goes on along the minus strand of SRSL01000003.1, from coordinate 318,336 downwards.
GCTTTTTCAGGTTCTTGTAAAAGGCATTTTTCTTCCTGTTAAAGCGTCTAACATTCTCCTTAAAGGCATTCCAGGTTTCCTGGTTCTTGTTTCTCGGAACTTTCCCGGCCTTGAAGAATTCTTCTCTCAGAGCTTCGATCTCCTTGATCTTTTGTTGCCATTTATTATGACTGTCAAAATCCTGATCGGCTATTTCCTTGATCTTCTCGATGATCTCCTGCTTCTTCTCCCAGTTCTTTTCATACTGCTCATCGAGATGTTCAAAATATTCCTGCCTCTTATCATGTATCTTTTTGGTAGCCGTGCTGAAACGATCCCAGATATCTTCCCTGTATTCCTTAGCCACAGGTCCAAGCTCCTCTTTCCACATTTTGTGGAGCATCTGCAGTTCCCTGAATGCCCTGTTTACATCGGTTTCCTGCACCAGTTCTTCTGCCCGGTCTATCACCTTTAATTTCTGCTCCAGGTTATGCTTAAAATCCAGGTCTCTGAACTCTCTGTTCAGATGAAGGAAATCATAGAAATTCTCTACGTGGTGATGATAGGTATTCCAGACGTTGTTATATTTATCCCTTGGGATAGGCCCGGCAGTACGCCATTTATCCTGGATTTCCTTAAAGTGGTTATAAGTTGTATTGATGTTTTCTTCCACACCTAGAAGACCTTTCAATTCTTCGATGATCTCCAGCCTTTTGCTGAGGTTCTCGTTAAGGTCCTTTTTCAGGCGTTTATAGTAATTGTTTCTACGCTCTTTATAATCGAAATAAAGAGAATTGAATCGTTTTTTAAGTGGAGTGGAGTAGTGGAAGTCGATGATATTGCCGCCATCGGCAAGAAATTCCTCTTTTTTCTCCTCCATATCCTCATCGAACTTCGCATTGAACTCGGCCCGGATCTCTGCTACATGCTCTTTAATGGCCTGGACCTTTTCCTTGTCCAAAAGTCTTTCCAGTTCATCCGCAAGCTCTTCCTTGCTCATGGAATGATAATCCTTCTTTTCGATATCATGGCGCTCATTAGCGCTTTCATCCTCACTGTCTTCAGCTACTGCATCATCCATGTCTTCCTGGTGACTGCCTGAAGATTTTTTGTTCTCACCAACTACCGCATCTGCCAGTTCGCTGTCCAGGTCGTCTTCATCCTCAGCTTCATCCGATTGTTTCTGGGAAGCCGATTCAGATTCTGAAACCATCGCATCTTCATGATCGGTAGAATTGGAGATCTTTTTTTCAGCTTTGGATTCCTCTTTTTCCTCTTCCTTGATCTCGGGTTCTTTAAAGAATGGATTTTCCGGATTTTCCTGTTCTTCCAAATCGGTATAGGGGTCAGAATCCGGATCCTTTTTCTCCTTCGCCTTTAGATCTGAAGTGGCTTTTCCGGCAGCCGATTCGTCCAGCATGGCATCTTCATGATCGGTAGATTCGATCTCTTCCTGGTTTTTGGTTGAGTTGGTTTTATCTGAAGTAGAATTTTCGTTTGGGTTAGTTTGGTCATCAACAGACTTCGCCGACATTTTTTCCTCGCCTTCTTCTGAAGCTCTTTCAGCAGGTGTGTTTAACGCATCTGCTTTTTTTGATTCTTCTTCTGAAGGCCCTTTCTTCTTATTTTCATTTTCTTGTTGAGACATATTTTTCAATGTTAAGGTTCTTCGCTGCGTTTAAAGTTGAAAGATAACAACTCCCCTAAAATTGGGCAAGCGATTGGTTTTATTTGTAGGTTTAAAATACAGGGAATTATGCTCAGGAATTCCAGATTTCCCATGCTTTTTCCGCCTGAAGTTCCAGCATTCGCAGTCCGTTCAAAACGCTGGCGTCTTTCTCTCTGGCCAGTTTCATCAATCTGGTTTCCGAAGGATTGTAAACCAGGTCGAAGACCAAATGTTTTTCCGAAAGATTTTCAACCGGTATGGATGGATATTTTTCCACATCTGGAAAAGTTCCCAGAGGCGTGCAATTAATGAGCAGTGAATAGTCATTCATAACTGCTTCGGTTAGCTGCTCATATGTTAATCCGAATTCAGGCTTGCGGGATACAAAACGATATTCGATATTCAACAATTTCAGGGCATAGGCGATGGCCTTGGAGGCGCCACCCGTTCCCAGGATCAGGGCTTTTTGATGATGAGGCTTAAGATGAGGTTTTAAGGATTCCATAAATCCCCAGTAATCGGTATTGTAACCAGTGAGGCTCCCGTCTTCTTCAAATTTGATGGTATTGACGGCTTTTATTTCTGAAGCATGCGAATCCAGGCGGTCCAGGTATTCTATTACCTGCTCTTTATACGGAATGGTCACATTCATTCCACTAAGATCATTTTTGCTTAACAGGTGGGGAAGTTCTTCGATAGATTGCAGGTCAAAATTGAGATACTGGGCATCGATATGTTCATTTTTGAACTTTTCCGAAAAGTGTTTTCTGGAGAATGAATAATCAATGTTTTTTCCTAGCAATCCGAAAGTTCTCATTTTCGCTGATTTTTATTTTCATACCAGGCCAATCCAAGTACGATGAAGATCCCAATTAAAATGAAAAATATGGTTAGCCAGGTTTCCGAAGTTGAAAAATCTGGCCAGTACCGGTCGTAATTATCAATGATTTTATGGCCTTCGCGGTCTAATAGGATCTGCCCCTCAGAATTTGTTTTAAAAATCTTTTCCTTCCACGGCCAGACCACGCCCAGGGATCCCGTAATAAAACCGATGATCACCGCGAAGGTTTCTTTTTTGAATCTTTTCAGAACAAAGCCCAGAAGATGCGATAGCGAAACCAGCCCGGCCAGTGATCCTGCAGCAAAAACCAATAAAACCTGCAACATTCGCAGGCGTTCCGGGTCGTTCATAAAGCTGAAATCCAGCAGGATCATTTCAGCAAAAGTGTCATAAAGGGCGTTGACAGAATCTACCAGCAATAGCACATAATTGCCAAGCAGGATCAGGATAAAACTCCCCGAAAGTCCGGGTAAGGTCATACCAGAAACGCTTATCATTCCGCAGACGAAAACGAACCAGAGATTGTCGTTTTCCCTCGCTGGTTCCAGGAAACTGATGGCGATCCCGCCTGCGATTCCCAGGATGGCGAAAATGAGCGAATTCCGGTCCCATTCTCCAAAATCCTTGCTGATGTAATAAATCGAACCAATGATCATCCCGAAGAAAGCACCCCATACATAAAGTTCATAATGTATTAGGAGGTAATCCAGCAATTTGGACACGCTGAAGTAGCTAATGAGCATTCCCAGGATAAGCAAACCCAGGAATTTCCCATTCAGGTACTGATACAGGCTTTTGAATCTGCCTGAAATTAGAAGTTTAAAGGCTTTTAAATTGACCTTTTGAAGTGAGTAAATGAATTCCTCGTAAAAACCAGCCACAAAGGCAACGACACCTCCCGAGACACCCGGGACCTTATTGGCCGCACCCATGGCAAGTCCCTTGAGGACCAGTAGGATCTTATCTGTAAAGGTCCTAGTTTGTTGCATTTGCAGGGTCCGGTTTTTTGGTAGCGATCATTTCCAAACCTATGATCAGGAAAAAACCGACAAGCATTAGCGCAACGGCTCCAAGGGTTTGGGGTTCTCCCTCGAAATTCCACGGCAGAACAGAGGCTTCCCTTAAAACGACTTCTTTATCGCCAAAAACTTCGGTTTCCAGCACTTTTTTCCACGGCCAGATCTTGTTCAGCGAACCAGCAATAAACCCGGTTAAAACAGCCAGGGTAATGCTGCTGTAATGAACAAATAACCATTTCAATATTCTTGAAAAGCTCAGCAATCCAAATATTGCCCCAAGGCCAACCACGGCAAGAGTTTTTAGATCGAAATCATGTGCAGCTTCGGTAACCGGTTTGTAGGCTCCCAGCAAAACCAGGATAAAAGCTCCCGAAATACCGGGTAGTATCATCGCGCAAACGGCAATGGATCCAGCGAAAAACAGAAATAAATAACTTGAATTGGCCGAAAGTGGTGGGAGGCTCACTATATAAAAGGCAACCGCGGCTCCCAGGATGAGAGCGATGATGATCTTGTAATTCCATTTTGGGATCTGTTTCGCCACGAACCAGATACTGGCCAGTACCAGGCCAAAGAAGAACGACCAGATCAAAACCGGGTGATTTTCAAGCAGGTAATTGGCCAGCCTCATCAGGCTGAAAATACTGATCAGAATTCCGCAGAAAAGAGCAAGGATGAAATTCCCGTTAAGCTCCTTCCACATGGCCGAAAAACCATCTTCTTTCCAGGTGGTAAGCAGGGATGGTTTTACACCGCTGATGGTGGTGATCAATTCTTCGTAAATTCCTGAAATAAAAGCGATCGTACCTCCGGAAACACCGGGCACTACATCGGCCGCGCCCATGGCCATTCCTTTAAGAGTGACCGTGAGGTAGTCCAAAAAGCTTCTCTGCATCTTCCTTTATTATGATTTCACCCAAAGGTAGCAAAATTACTAAGAGAGCTTTACGAAGGAATTTATAATTTGACGGATGCTTTTGCGGTTAAAGATGTTCGGAAACAACTCCTCGATAATGATATAATATTCTGAATCGATCTTCAGGGCAGAGTTCAGGTGAAAATAGCCTTTCTCTCCTTTGTTAGTGGTAAAGAATAGACCGGCCAATCGATACTCGATTTCCGCAGTTCCAGGGTAGAATTCAAGCGCCTGTAACATGCTGGTAATGGCAGTTTCGTACTCGCCTAATCCAATAAGGATATCGCAGCGACGAATCCAGGTTTCCAGCTCGTAATTTCCTAATTCAAGGCTTTTCTTGTAGCCTACTTCGGCTTCCTCGTAGAATTTAAGACGGCTATTGATCTTCGCGTAGCGTTTCCAGTAGAGCACGTTCTCCTCGTCTATATTGATGGCCTTGTTGATATAATAAAGCGCTTTCTGAAAATTCAGCTTTTTGATATAAAAATCGGTTATCGCGATCCAGCCTTTATCAAGCAGCGGATCTTCATGTACCGTTTGTTTATAATTCTTCAGTGCCAGGTCATCACATCCCAGTTTTTCAAAGCATTTCCCTATTCGCAGGTATGCGAAGGAGGTTGGATCTTCGAGCTCCAGGGTGATATTATAGTTTTCGATCGCCTCGTTATAACGCTTCAGTTTTTCCAGAACTTTTCCTTTTTCTAGATAGGCACCTACGAATCTATCGTCGCTGATGATCGCGAAATCGAAAGCGGCCAAAGCCTTATTGTATTCCTTGAGGTCGAAATATTGTTTTCCCACCTGGTGCCAGGCAACCTCGCAATAGGGATGCTTGTCCAGGTACATGTTCAGATATTCGATCGCTTCTTCCTTCTGGTCAAGGAAATCAAAGCAATACATGATATTATACAGGGCCGAATAATCTTCTTCATCGGCCTCCAGGCATTTCATAAAACTATACTTAGCATTTTCGAAATCTTCCAGGAACAGGTATTCCATCCCGATAAGGGAAAAGATCTCGGCATCTTCCAGGGTGATCTCCAGCGCAGCCTGAAGCATGGTGATGGCTTCCTGGTGCATGTCTCTTTTAGAATAGATCTGGGCCTTCTGAATATAGATCTCTTCGTTGGAAGTTTCCAGCTCTTTTAATTCGTTCAGAATACCATCGGCCAGGTCGAGTTTATCCTCAAAAACAAGGATCTCTACCTTGAACAACCTAAGATTCACCGATGAAGGATGCTGGGCCAGTCCCATCTTCACAGCTTTCTTAGCCAGCGAGATTTTCCCGTTCTCCAGATAATGATTAATGATGTTCTCGAATTCATTGGAATCGAAGAACAGCACATCATTGGTTTTCAACATGGACTCGAACCGGCTTAGGGAGAAATTATCTTCTTCGTTATGGCTTAGCTGCATAAGAGAGGGATTTAGGGATTTCTTCTGTACTAAAGTTAAAAATCAATACAGGCGATTTGGTTTTTCTGAGGCATTGTTGTTAACAAATTAATTAACATCATCTTCAGTAGGGTTCAACTCATCGAGTATGTCAATAATAATGCCACAACCTTTCATTATTTCTTCGATGGAAACAGTTAGGGGAGGAGTGATACGTACAGCGCGTTTTTCGAATAATAGCCAGAATAATATCAGGTTCTTTTCTTTAGCTTTCAGGATCAATTCATCGGCAATTCTGGCAGATTTCATAATAATGGAAAGCATTAGTCCTTTTCCTCTGATTTCCATTATAAGAGGATGTTGTAAGAGTTTTCTGAATAATTTTTCCTTTTCCAGAGCCTGCTGCATCAGATCGGTTTCGGTGATCTCCTTCAAGGTGGCGAGAGAAGCAGCCGCGATCAGCGGATTTCCTCCAAAGGTCGTAATGTGACCCAGTTTTGGATTATCGCTCAAAAAATCCATCACTTCTCCTGAAGCTGAAAAAGCGCCGATAGGGAGGCCTCCGCCCATGCCCTTACCCATCACCACGATGTCTGGCACTACCTCGAAATTTTCAAACCCGAACAGTTTTCCGGTTCTTCCGAAGCCAGGTTGAATCTCGTCCAGTATAAGCAAGGCACCGGTTTCTTCGCACCGCGCTTTTACCTTTTTCAGGTAAGCATTTTCAGGCATGATAAAGCCTGCACCTCCCTGTATAGTCTCTAAAATAACAGCAGCTGTTTTATTCGATATTTTCTGAAGATCTTTCTCATTATTGAATTCAAGAAAGGAAATATCCCCGATAAGCGGCCTGAAGGGTTTTACGCGTTCTTCAAAATCCATAAGACTAAGCGACCCCATGGTGTTACCATGATAGGCCTGTTTAGCAGCAATGATCACGGTTCGGCCTGTTGCTCTTCTGGCCAGTTTCAGGGCGCCTTCAATAGCTTCGGTCCCTGAATTGACGAGGTAGGTCTTTTCCAATGGCTGCGGAAAATGCCTGGCCAGCAATTTGGTCAATTCCACTGCTGGTTGTTGTGCATATTCACCATAAACCATTACATGCAGATATTTCTGCGCCTGTTCGGTAATCGCAGCCACCACTTTTGGGTGTGAATGTCCCAGGCTGCAGGCCGAAACACCGGCTACAAAATCAAGGTGTGCCCTGCCATCGGTGGTATAAATATAAGAACCGCTAGCGCGCTCCACTTCAAGGCCTAACGGATGTGGAGTTGTTTGGGCCTGATATTTTAAAAAATCTTCTTTCAATCTATGTATCTTTCTTGGTCTGGGAATTAGCCTTTTCAAGGTTCTCAATGTCTTTTTTGAGCTTCTCTTTCTGGGTATCTGGATTAAGGCTGTCCAGTACCTTTTCATTTTTGAACCTGAGGCTGTCGGCTTCCCGGTTTTGCAGGATAGATGGTTTTAACCTGGAATTCTCGTTAAGAAGCATTTCATCTTCCTCTTCTCGCTCTTCGAAGAATTCGTCGGGTTCATCGGGTAACGGAATGCCCTGAATCCTGGGGAGTTCTGGTTCTGGTTTGCCCTCAAAAAGGCCTTCCTTGCTTAGAATGCGTTCTTCTCCACGCCAATTGAAGCCTTCCAGTCGCAATTCATTCGGCGGAAACTGATCCTGAGGGCTAAGACTGCCATCTACCTGGTTGTAATAATAAACATCCTGTATCTGTTGTTCTTCGAAGAGGATCCTGATAGAACTGGCCAGGGTTTTATTAATACCGATCAATTCATTTTCACTATTTCTCATATAGTGCAGCGTCTGCGTATTTTTATTGATCACCACTTCGTTTAGTTCATTATCCTGAAAATAGCCTGTGAGTATTTTTCCCTTCACCTGGTTATATCCTTCTATACTGTCTTTCTGAATGAGATAAGCATTGTCAAAGACCAGCATGGAATCCAGTTGTTCGGTTTTTGGATTGCTTAGAAGATGAATGCTGTCGCCAGTCATTTGATTATTTCCAGACCACAAGACGGGCTTTTTACTACTGTTTAAAGTAATGAGTTTGGTAAGGCCGGTTTGCTGGTCAGAGTAGATCGAGTCGCTTCTTCCGCTCATCACATTTTCACCGGTCTGGTCTTCCTTGAAGATCCGCACATCATAAAAGCCGCGAATCACTCTTTTTTCGGGTTTGCCCGTGATCATGATGGTATCACTGTGAATAAACAAAGTGTCCCGGTCCTGAAGGCTCGCTGCCAGGGCTCTTTTGGTTATAAAAACCGAATCCTTGTCCCGAAAAACCTCTGCATAATGCCCGGTGACCCTGCTGTTGTTGATGGTATCGATCACCCTGATATTATTGGTAGCAGAAGCAAAACTGTTTTCCCTGTTGAAGTATAGACTGTCACCTTTTAGAATGCGATTGTCGTAATTGATCTGGGAGTTTTTGACGAAATATCCGCGATCTTCCCGGGTATCATAAAATCCTCTTTCGCAATAAACCGTGCTGCTTTCTCCTTTTATGGTTGAGGGCCCGTAAAGGTAAGTATGTCCTGTTTCTGAATAAAAATCAAGTTGTTCGGAATCAATGGTGTATTCAGGATTGGTGACTTTTACATTATTAATAAAACTGTATTTGTTCTCCTTCATATAATACCTGCCAATACGACTGGTAAGGACACTTGCGGTATCGGTAACCTTGCCGCCGCTCCTGTAAAAGGCCTGCTGATTAACCCGGTTAAAAAAGAGACTATCGGTTTCCAGTGTGGTGTCTGGTCGTTCCATACGAACCTTTCCGCTGGCAAAGGCAAATTCAGTATTCCCGTTATATTCAGCGTAATTGCTGGTCATACTTACCGTGTCGCCCTGCTTCATCCGGATGTTTCCGTAGGCTTTAAAAAAGTTGGCCTCCTTATAAAAAACCGCATTATCACACCAGACCTCGATCCCGTCATGATTGAAATATACCTGGTTTTCCACGCTGCTTAGAATAAAGGCGCCGGGATATCTGGCTTCATTCTGAATATTTCTATCAGATTTAAAGTCGATTTCCTGGGTTTGCGAAATAAGAGCAACCGGCAGAAGGAGGCAAATTATGATATAGAGGGATTTAAACAAGCCTGGATTTTTTTTCAAAAGTAATGAAATTACCAGTAATGATTTCGATATGTATTAAGCTGAAAAACAAATAGAACTGGAAGCAGACGTTAATTTCAACTTAAATTATCAGAATAAAGGTCCAATTTTTCCCAAAATACAACCTGTTTGGGAAAACCTTAACTATTTAAATAAAACCGAAGCTCACATACTATCGTAAGTTTCTATGAAACTAAAATCAAAAATTATGAAAAAACCCCTAGTGAAGGTGGATGTTCTTGAAGCATCTTCCAAAAATTCGAAAAAGAATACACGTAGGAAATTCATTAAGTTAGGCGGACTCGGTTTAGCCGGTTCCAGCTTTTTACTGTATGCCTGTAGTGAAGATGATATGTTTGATCCAGGTGGAGAAGTAGGAAGACCAGATCCTGATCCTGAACCTGATCCTGAACCAGATCCGGTATTTGATCTTGGTAGCGGCGATGTGGGTATTCTTAATTATGCCTATGCATTGGAGCAACTGGAAGCGGAATTCTATACTCGTGTAAGAGAGGGAGGCTACTATAGCGGTGCTCCAACAGAGGAGCAAGCTCTTATGGACGACCTTTACAATCATGAAGTAATTCACAGGGATTTTTTCAAGGCCGCCATTACTGCAGCCGCAGGAGAGGAAAATACATTACCCGATCTTGAATTTGATTTTTCTTCTGTTGATTTCGACAGCAGGGATTCGGTTCTTGCAACTGCCATGGCTTTGGAAGATACCGGGGTAGGTGCCTACAACGGCGCGGGAGACCGTATTGCTGATGAGACCTATTTGCTACTTGCCGGGAAGATCGTTTCAGTAGAAGCGAGACATGCTTCGGCGATCAGATCCTTGATTGATCCTGATTCGGCCGATTTTGCCGGGGACGATATTATTGATGAGAACGGCTTAGACCTGGCTTATGATCCATCTGAGGTATTTGAAATTGCCGGTGGATTCATTACCACTGAATTCACGGCCAATGATCTACCAGAACCAATGACCGGATCCTAATCCTACCTATAACCCGAAAAAAACATTATTATGAGTATTATAAAATTACTGGATGATTTTACATCTGAAAAATTAACCACAAAAACTACTTCCAGAAGGGAGATGTTCAATACATTATCAAGTTTTGGTAAAAAGGCGGCTGTTGCTGCCATCCCGTTTGGATTGGCTACCAGCAAGGCAAAAGCAGCTGCTTTCTTTCAGGAAAATTCGCCGGTAGATGCCCTGCAGCTGGCACTTACCCTGGAATATCTTGAAGCCGAATTTTATCTGATGGCCCTGGATTCTGGAGTTCTAGAAGGTGGTTCGCGTGCCGAAACCGCCTTTATGCAAATATCAAAACATGAGTCGGCTCATGTTGATTTCCTGGTTGCCGGTTTAACTAATGCCGGTGCGACCCCAGTGGAAAAGCCTACTTTCGATTTCACCGCTGATGGAGCTTTTGATCCGTTCAATGAGAATGGAATTGGACAGGAAACCGCCATGGCACAATTGCTCGCGCTGGCGCAGGCTTTCGAAGATACAGGCGTAAGAGCCTACAAAGGCCAGGCCACTAACCTGATGGGAACTCCATTCCTGGAACCTGCCTTGCAGATCCACTCGGTAGAGGCGCGCCATGCTTCAGAAGTGAGAAGAATCAGAGGGTTGAAAGGATGGATCACCGGAAGTATGAGAGGTGATGGAATGCCGGAAGCAACCCAGGCCGTATATGATGGAGAGGACAATGTGACCCAGGGCGGTGTGGATCTCACCGGTTTAACTTACGAAAATGATATCGTGGGCAATGTTTCAGATGCTGTAAGCGAAGCTTTTGATGAGCCGATTTCCGCCGAAACCGCAGCAGCGATCGCCAGCCTGTTTATCGTTAATGAAGATGATAATTGAAAAAGAGAAATAAATTGGTAAAAGAAAGCCCTCATTTGAGGGCTTTTTTAATTATCGAATGATGGTTTGAGTACGGTCTGGTCCAACCGAAACCATTTTAATTGGTACCTCAAGTTCCTTTTCGAGAAAATCAACATAATCATTGAATTCTTTTGGAAGCGAAGTGGCATCGGTCATTTTTGTAAGATCTTCTTTCCATCCCTTTACTTCGGTATATACGGGTTCCAGGTTCTCCGGCTCAATATTGTACGGAAGATGTTTGATGGTCTCTCCCTTGTATTTATAAGCAGTACAAACCTTTAGCGTTTTAAAGCCACTAAGCACATCGCCTTTCATCATGATAAGCTGGGTGATCCCGTTAACCTGGACGGCATATTTCAATGCAACCAGGTCCAGCCATCCACATCTTCTTTTCCTTCCGGTAGTCGCTCCAAATTCATTACCTACGCGTCCCATAGTTTCTCCAACTTCATCAAAAAGTTCGGTAGGGAAGGGGCCGCTACCCACTCTTGTTGTGTAAGCCTTGAAAATTCCATACGCCTCCCCGATATCTCTTGGTGCAACTCCAAGCCCTGTACAGGCTCCGGCTGCGGTGGTATTCGATGAAGTTACGAATGGATAGGTTCCAAAATCGATGTCCAGCAATGATCCCTGGGCGCCTTCTGCCAGAATGCTTTTTCCGTTCTTCATGGCTTCATGAAGGTACTGTTCACTGTCTATGAACTTTAATTCTTTTAAGGTTTCTACAGCTGCCCAGAATTCCTTTTCCAGCTCTTTAAGATTATACTGGACGTCCACATCGTAGAAAGAGATCATCTTTTCATGCTTATCAGCAAGGTTGCGATACTTTTCTTTCCAGTCATCCATCTCCAGGTCACCAACCCTTAAACCATTTCTTCCGGTCTTGTCCATATAAGTAGGACCTATTCCCTTTAAAGTAGAACCTATTTTAGCTTTTCCCTTGGCAGCTTCAGAAGCGGCGTCAAGAAGGCGATGAGTAGGAAGGATGAGATGCGCTTTTCTGGAGATGAACAATTTCGATTTGTAATCGATATTGTGCTTCGCCAGATTGTCCAGCTCTTTTTTAAAGATCACTGGATCTATTACCACCCCGTTACCAACAAGGTTTACACTCTCGTCATGAAAGATCCCGGAAGGGATGGTATGTAAAACATGTTTTTGCCCGTCGAATTCCAGAGTATGCCCGGCATTGGGACCTCCCTGAAAACGTGCAATAATATCGTATTTGGTGGTGAGGACGTCGACTATTTTGCCTTTTCCTTCGTCACCCCATTGAAGACCAAGTAGTAAATCTACTGCCATGAATTATAAACTTAGTTAGTTGATTTTTTGTTGCCGTAAAAATATAAGGAGTGTTTTTTGATCTCGATATCGAAGACCTCTTCGATAGTTTGCTTGATACTTTGAATTCGTGGATCGCAAAACTCAATGACCTCCCCGGTATCGGTAAGTATGATATGATCGTGCTGGCGGTCAAAATAAGACTTTTCATATTGAGCCTGATTTTGCCCGAACTGGTGTTTTCTTACCAGTCCGCATTCCAGCAATAATTCTATGGTATTATAGAGCGTCGCGCGACTCACCCGGTACTTTTTGTTCTTCATTTTGATGTAGAGCGACTCTATATCGAAATGATCATCGGCATTATAGATCTCCTGAAGTATGGCGAACCTTTCAGGTGTCTTTCGATGCCCCTTCTCTTCAAGATATTTGGTGAAAACGTTCTTAACGACCGCCTGGTCGTTCTTATTTACGACTTTTTTGCTCATAATTTGCTCTGCAAAGGTATAAGTTTATTCACGGCTTACCTTGTCTATCCCGTTAATTTTTTTCAGTCTCTGAATGATGGTATTCAGGATATTGTTATTCTTTACCACCAGGGTAATGCGTCCGCTAAAGATCCCGTCTGAACTGTCAAAATTAAGGTTCTTCATGTTCACATGCATGTTGCTGGAGATCTCCTGGGTCACCTCGCTCACCAGCCCGATATTGTCTATTCCCTGTAGTTTAATAACTGCCACGAAATCCTGCTGCGAACTGTCTATCCATTTCGCCTGTATGATGCGGTAGGCATAATTGCTTTGAAGCTGAAGCGCATTCGGGCAGTCCTTTTTATGAACCTTTATTCCGTCGTTTACTGAAATAAATCCGAATACGTTATCGCCCGGGATCGGGTTGCAGCAATTAGAAAGTTTGTATTCCAGTTTCTCTTCCTCTTTTCCGAAGACCAGCTGGTCATATTTAGCCGTGATTTCTTCTTTGTGGACTTCAGTAGAAACCGAAGATTTACTACGGATCTTATTCTTAAAATAACTAACCAGAGCATTGCTACGAGAGCTCGCAAAATCCTTAAGCATCTGGTTGTCTATTTTACCAATACCAACTCGATAAAAAAGATCCAGGCTGGTTTTCAGATTGAAGAACAGCACCAGTTCGTTGATCGATTTTTCGTTGAACTGTATCTTCTGTGCCTTTAGTTTTCTTGCCAGGATAGCCTTCCCTTCTTCGGCGATCTCTTTTTTTTCTTCCTTGAGCGAAGATTTGATCTTTGCACGGGCTCTGGCGGTATTGGCATAATCCAGCCAGTTGATATTCGGTTTCGCACTTTCTGAAGTTATGATCTCAACCTGGTCACCGCTTTTCAGCTCATGGCTTAAAGGAACCAGCTTCTGGTTTACTCTCGCACCACGAGTATGCAAGCCAATTTCGGTATGTATACTGAAAGCAAAATCTAGGGGAGTGGAACCCTTTGGCAGGGATTTCAGGTCTCCCTGAGGTGTAAACACGAAGATCTCCTTGGAATAGAGATTCAGTTTGAACTGCTCTACGAAATCAACCGCGTTGATCTCTGGATTTTCAAGGGCTTCCTGTAAACGGGTAACCCATTCTTCAAATCCGCCTTCTTCTTTTTGGTTTGGTTTTCCCTGCTTGTATTTATAGTGAGCTGCATATCCTTTTTCAGCGATCTCGTTCATTCGCTCACTGCGTATCTGGACTTCCACCCATCTGCCTTTTGGTCCCATCACCGTGATGTGCAGGGCCTCGTAGCCTGTTGATTTAGGCGAAGAGATCCAGTCTCGTAGCCGTGTTGGATTCGGCCTGAAGTGATCGGTCACGATGGAATAGATCTTCCAGGCCAGGAATTTCTCCTGTGAAGGTTCACTCTTATAAATGATTCGGATCGCGAATTTATCGTAGACCTCGTCAAAACTGATATTCTGAGCTTTGATCTTCCGGTTTATCGAATAGATCGATTTTGGCCTTCCCTTGATCTCGTAATCAAAATCTTCCTTATCCAGGGAATCCTGGATCACCTTGGTGAATTGTTTAATATAGGCATCCTGCTCTTCCTTACTTTCCTTCATCTTGGTCAGGATGTCCTGGTATACCTCCGGTTCGGTGTATTTCAGGCCAAGATCTTCTAATTCGGTTTTAATATTGTAAAGCCCAATTCGGTGGGCAAGGGGAGCGTAGATGTAAAGGGTTTCTGAAGCGATCTTCACCTGCTTGTCCGGTCTCATGGCGTCCATGGTCTGCATATTGTGCAACCTGTCGGCTATCTTAATAATGATCACCCTAACATCATCGTTCAGCGTAAGCAGCATTTTTCGGAAGTTCTCTGCCTGCAGGGAAACATCCTTATCCTTTTTCAGGTTTGAAATTTTGGTTAGCCCGTCCACGATCTTGGCAACCTGCTCGCCAAACATTTCACGCAGGTCATTCAGCGTATAGCGGGTATCTTCCACCACATCATGAAGCAGAGCTGCAGCGATAGATGTGGCATCCAGGCCAATTTCAGAAGCTACGATCTTTGCAACCGCGATAGGATGAAAAATATAGGCTTCACCCGATTTTCTTCGCTGTTCACTGTGGGCATCAACAGCCGTATCAAATGCCTTCCTGATGAGCTTTTTATCGTCATCGGTAAGGGTTTGATAACTAATCCTGAGCAGTTCCTTATACTGCCTGGCGATCTGCTTGTTCTCTTTTGCTATAGCTGCTTCGGTCATAGGCTAAAAATACGATTAAGATGGAAATGACACAACTAAAAACTGGTCTTCAGGTTGCGATATCTTTGCAGCAGGCTGGGGTGCGAATAATGAACGAAAATATAGGCTTTATGCGGGGTTAGGTTGCTAAGCGTGTTCCGTGAAAGCTTCTTCAGACTTGAGATCAGTGAATCGGCGTCATAAGTCGAACCAGCAAAATTATCGGCCTGGTATTCAAATTTACGGGAGATGAAATTCATGATCAAGCCGGTAATTTCTGAAATTGGACTGTACAGAATTCCGAATGCAACCAGTCCTATATGAAAACTTGGCTGTTCTACACCAAGCGCTTCGGAAAGCACCGGGTTACCAACGAATAGCGAAAGCAGCCAAAGAGTAAAACCTGTCGTGACCACCGACGCGATCAGGTTGATGATGATATGATTCTTTTTGTAATGCCCTACCTCATGCGCGAGCACCGCAACGATCTCTTCCTCTTCCAAATCGTTGATAAGCGTATCGTAAAGGGTGATTCGTTTTTCGCTTCCGAAGCCTGAAAAATAAGCATTCGCCTTGGTACTCCGCTTCGAACCGTCGATTACGAAAATATTATCCAGTTTAAAACCAACACTGTTAGCATACCCCTCAATTTTATCTCTTAACGAGCCATTTTCCAGCGGAGTTTGTTTATTGAAAAGCGGAACAATGAGTTTCGCGTAGAACATATTCATGAACAGGCTAAATGCGGCAATGAGGATCCAGGCGTACCACCAGAAATCATCGCCAGCGAACTGGTAGAACCAGACGATCAGGGCCAGGATGCCTCCACCAATGAGCGCAGTCATTGCCAGGCCTTTGATCTTATCAAGAATAAAGGTGCCTTTCGTTGTTTTATTGAATCCGTATTTTTCCTCGATCACAAACGTGCTATACCAGGAAAAAGGGGTCATTAAAATATCGCTTCCTAGCATGATGATCCCAAAAAAGATAAGCGCGATCAAAATTGAATTATCACTGATGCTTCTTGCGATTCCATCCACCCAGGCAAAACCGTCAAAAATGATGAATCCCAGGGTAAGCAAAACCGAAAATGTGGAAGTGATCATCCCGAATTTAAAACGCTCTTTTTTGTATGCCTGAGAACGTTCATATTCTTCCTGATCATAAACATCGGAAAGTTCCTGGGGAATTGGATCGTTAAAATGTCTGGCATTTAACCAGTCCAGGATCTTGTCGATCACAAAATCGATGATGATAATACCGATTATTATATAGAATAAAGTTTCTGGTGTCAAATTTTAAATTTTTTAAATGGAACGCTGCCTGCTGGCTTCAAAGATCAGGATCCCGGCAGCTACTGAAACGTTCATCGAATCGATCGCACCCTGCATGGGAATGATGATGTTCTGAGTGGAATTTTCAAGCCATTCGTCGCTAAGGCCGGTCGCCTCGGTGCCTACCACGATAGCAGAAGCAGGCCTGAAGTCGACCTCATGATATATTTTTGAGGATTGTAAAGCTGCTGCATATATATTCACCTTCTTTTCCTTTAGAAAATCGATGATCTCTGAGGTGCTTCCGGTTGCGATCTGGTTGGTGAATACACAACCCACGCTGCTGCGGATGATATTTGGATTATAAAGATCGGTTTTTGGATTCGCGATGATCACCGCATCAACGGCGGCGGCATCGGCTGTTCTTAATAGAGCGCCGATATTTCCTGGTTTTTCAGGAGCTTCAGCTACCAGGATCAGCGGATTCTCATTCCTGAAGACGATATCTTCCAGCTCATGCTTCCTTGAATTGAAAATAGCGACCACTCCTTCGGTGCTCACCCTGTAGGCGATCTTCTCATAAACCTCCAAGCTTATCTCGATGATCTCAGGATTGGTTTCTTCTGAAGATTTTGCCAGCTCT
Organism: Christiangramia bathymodioli; assembly: GCA_009735695.1. Classification (GTDB taxonomy): domain Bacteria; phylum Bacteroidota; class Bacteroidia; order Flavobacteriales; family Flavobacteriaceae; genus Christiangramia; species Christiangramia bathymodioli. The sequence goes on along the minus strand of SRSL01000003.1, from coordinate 301,575 downwards.
ACAACTTCGTCGAAATCCACGAGCTGCGGACAAAAATAGAATTGTACAGCCTCATACCCACCTTTTAGAGCGAGCTGTGTTTCCCTAATTCCCTCAACAATAAAAACCCCTTCTTTCCTGCGGTTCCTGGACTTATCCTGTAACTGCAGCAATCTTTTTATTTCCTTGTTTTGGGGACTCGTGATCTTTTTAAGCATGGCTGCTAAAATACGGACTTATTAGGCATTAAAAAAGTTCAGTTTAAAAGCAAATTGAGGTATAAATGTCAGCCTGAGCGGTGCCGAAGGCTATCGATGAGAACCGAAATTTCTTTCTTCTTCCAAATGTCTGCCTGAGCGGAGTCAAAGGCTATCGATAAAAGAAACCTTTCATTTTTCCATCCAAGGTCGGCCTGAGCGGAGCCAAAGGCTTATAACCACGCCCGGCCTCTATTCCTTATTCTTCTCCTCATCCTTATATTTTTTAAAATTGCGATTTCCAAGCTTGGTTTGATGCGTTTCCATACGGATCTCCCTTCCGTCAATCCAGGCGTGGGAAATGTTGTTCGTTTTTATTTCGAATGCGTCACCTTCCGAAATAAAAAGCGTCGCCGACTTGCCTTTTTCCAGGCTTCCGTAATTTTCGTCAATTCCCATGATCCTGGCGGTATTAAAAGTGGTCATTTTCAAGATTTCTTCCTTATCAAGGCCAGGAGCGGATGTTTCAGTATAAAAAGGCAGGTTTTTGAGATCTGAACAATCCATTTGTATTCTGTTTGAAAGGCCAACAAGCACTCCTTGGTTATCTAAGGTTTTGGCCAGATCGAATACATTATCTGAACCTCTGGAGTTTAGAGTACTATTATAATAATTGAGTAAAACAGGGATCTCATTTTTAGCTAATTCCGAAGCCACATTATTTGCCTGATTACCACCCACGATCACCATTTCCTTTATTTTATGGTCTTTTTTAAACTGGATAGCATCCCGAATCTCCTTTTCGCCATTCACATATACAAACACTTTCTGCTCATCGCTAAACACCTGTTCCATATCCTGATAATCCAGATTGATATGTTCCTTTTTTTCTACCCGGTTCATTCTGGCTTCCTTTAGGAAAATGGCCAGTTTTTTAAGGTCTTCTTGATACTGCTTATTTTTTGGATCTGGATCTTCGCCTCTTTTAGGCCAGGTAATATGTAGCGCATTCATTTCTTTATTTACCAGGTCATCCCGTTTCAAAGGATTGAATTTAACAATAGTGGAAAAAACAAGCTTACCTTCCGGAACGATCTGACCTAACAAAAATCCTTGCGAGATGATAGATTTCAGCACTTTACCATCAATTTTACTGGGGTCTATCGAATCCACAATTTGGCCCAAAGGAACATTTGCAGCGATAAATCCAGGATATACATGTTTTCCTTTAGCCTGGATAATTTTTCCGCGGTATTGCATTTTCGTATTCGCATCCCTTACCTGGGTCAGTTTTCCATCTTCAAATATTATAAGGCTGTTTTCGATACATTCTCCATTGCCTAAATGAGCCGTTGCACCAACAATTGTTACCGCATCGGTTTTTTTGGAAACCGGTGTTTGCTGGGCTGTACTAATAACCGGCAGGATTATTAGTACCAGAAGAATTTGCTTATAAATTAGTCGCATTTCGATTATTTTTCAGGGAATGTTATTTACGATTTTCCCGCACATTAAAAGGCTGTAATCTAAACCTAACAAAAATAAGCCCATTTTATACCATGTGCTGATAATGTCTTCCGTAAATTATAGGTCTTACATTACTAAACTCCGGATAAGGTGGCTAACCTTAGAGAGCATTTCGGTTATCGTCAAAATAATTAACAAGCAAGGCGACCACATAGCTATAGCTTTTCATCCCGTCGCTCTGGTTATTCGCGATCAGATACCGGTTATAGGTAGCCTGGAAAATCGGTTCCAGAGGATTGGTATGTCTTCTCCAGAATTCATCGACTTCCCGGTAATTCTTCAGTATCCCGGGATTCATTTTAGCCGTCATTTGCTTGACCTTTTCAGGTTCTCGCCGGTAGATTTCGTTTAAACAATAACCAAGGGCAAATGTAAATCCGGAATACCTGAAATAAGGATCAGGATGGTTCATGGTGGCCAGGCAGGCGATGAAATTCGCTTCATTTTCCTTGGCGAATCCCAGTTGGTGGCCCACTTCGTGACTGGCCGTGGTGGCGATCTTATAAGGCAAAATTATGGTGTTTACCTGTGCTTCGTTGGTGAGCGGATTCAGATAGCCGTTGAAACCCATATAGGTAAGCGGTAAACTGTAAAGAGAGCGTTTAAGCGCCTCGCCCTGGTATTGCAGTTCGGGAAAATCCTTTTTCAGATGATCATATCCCTTCAGGGTCTGCCGGAACAATTGATTCTTAGTGAAATGATAATCAACTTTTACCGTATCGTTTTCAGCCAGTTCAGAGTGTAATTCATTTGAACGTTTGATAAGCACATCCGTAAGCTCCAGGAGCTTTTCCGTGGTATAATCATTTTCGATCTCCAGGCTTTTATGAAGAGGAAGTCGGTAATAATTAAAGCCCCAGAAAAGATGAAAACAGAAATAAATGACAGATAAAGTGGCCAGCGCATCTGGAATCCAGATCTTTGGGCTTCTGAATCGCTGTTGGAAGCGCCTTGCGATCCATAAGATCAATAGAACTACAAAAGCGGCATAGAGAAGATCACCCAGGGAAAATGGAATAAAACCCAGCACCCATCTCATCGTACGTGAAATATAGGGATAGATGCCAAGCGAATAATATTCTTCTACAAATTCAGGGAATCCCTTCAGAATATTGATACCAATGATCTGAACAGGTAGAAATATTGCAAGAAGCCAGGTGAATTTTCTTTTCACAAATGGGGAAATTGAATAAATAGAGTCTTGAATTTTAGATATCGGGCAAATAAAATACCTTTGTGAAGATACCAAAAATAAGAAGAATGAATGAAGAAATAAGGGCATTAGAGCCCAAAGTTTTGTGGAATAAATTCGCCGATCTAAACGCGGTGCCAAGACCTTCGAAAAAGGAAGAATGGGTAATAGAATTCATTAAGAACTTTGGAAATAAGCTGGGCCTTGAAACCCAGGTGGACGAAGTTGGTAACGTGGTGATCAAAAAGCCAGCGACCAAAGGCATGGAAAACCGGAAGAAGATCGTTTTGCAGGCCCACCTTGATATGGTGCACCAGAAGAATAATGATACCGATTTCGATTTCGAAAGCCAGGGTATTGATATGTATGTAGATGGCGACTGGGTAAGAGCCAGGGGAACCACGCTGGGAGCCGATAACGGACTTGGAGTTGCCACCATGATGGCTGTGCTGGAAAGCGATGATATCGAACATCCTGCCATCGAAGCTTTATTCACGATAGATGAAGAAACCGGGATGACCGGGGCCAAAGGCCTGGATCCCGAATTACTGGAAGGCGAAATTCTTCTAAACCTGGATACCGAAGAGGACGATGAAATTGGGATTGGTTGTGCTGGTGGAGTAGATATCACGGCAACCAGGACTTATGATGAGGAGAACTTTCCTGAAAGCTACAGATCCTATTCAGTAAAAGTAAAGGGCCTGATGGGTGGACATTCAGGAATGGATATCATTAAGGGTCTTGGAAATGCCAATAAGATCATGAACCGATTGCTGCTTGATACTGCTGAAGATTTTAAACTAAGGATCTCAGAGATAAATGGTGGCGGCTTGCGAAATGCGATCCCGCGAGAAAGTGAGGCGGTGATCGCTCTTCCCGAAACTGAAGAGGAAAGTTTTAAGAAAGAATTCGAATCCAGGGTTAAGGAGATCAAAACTGAATATTCATCCCTGGAGCCAAATTTAAATATTGACCTTCAGAAAATTACCAGCCGTAACAGTATTATGGAGCTGGAATCGCAAAGGAAAGTGCTTTTAGCATTAGCCGGTGCACATAACGGGGTTTACCGTATGAGTCCGGAGATCGAAGGCCTGGTGGAGGCATCCAATAACATCGCGAGCGTTAGCCTTAAGGAAGGGCAGGTGCATATAAAGTGTTTAACAAGAAGTTCAGTAGAATCCAGTAAGAATGACCTGGCGAATTCACTAAGATCGGTATTCGAACTGGCCGGATTTGAAGTGAAACTTTCCGGAGAATATCCTGGCTGGGCACCGAATAGCGACTCAGCTATCCTGAAGACCCTGGATGAGATCTACCAGCAATTGCATGGAGAAAAAGCGCATATCGCGGCCTGCCATGCCGGACTGGAATGCGGGATCATAGGGAGTCATTATCCGGGAATGGATATGATCTCTTTTGGACCAACTATCAGGGGAGCGCATTCGCCAGATGAAAGAGCCAGCATTAAATCGGCTCAGAAATACTGGAAATTCTTCCTTCAGGTTTTAAAGAACATTCCTGAGAATTAACAGGGATGTCTATAAATGAACAAAAAAAATGCCCCGCGATTTCGCGGGGCATTTTTTTTGTTCAAACTTCTTGATTGTTACTGGGCCATATCGGTGATCTCGATACGAAAGATCAAATCGGTATTTGGTGGAATTACGCCTCCTGCACCTCTTTCACCATATCCAAGATGACTTGGGATAAAGATCACGGCCTGGTCGCCAACCTGCATCTGCTGCATTCCTTCCTTAAATCCAGGGATCATAGGAGCATCTGGTCCATATTGCATTGGCATTGGATTGTATCCTCCCTGAGATTCCCTTCTGTGATCATATATTCCGGCCTGCTGGGCTACTTCTTTTCTATTGGTATCGAAAACAGTTCCATCTTCGAAATAACCTTCATAAAGCACCATTACTTTCTGGCCGTTTTTAGGCTCTTCACCTTCGCCTTCTTTTTCGAAATAGATCTTTAGTCCGCTATCAAGTGAATCGGCTTTTTCTTCTATCTCGTTGAATTCTTCAGCTAATTCTGCTTTGGCTTCCGCTCTTTTCTTCTCTTCGGCTTCTTTTTCAGCCTCCATCGCGGCAAGTTCGCTCTCAAAAACTTCAGGAGCCTTGAAATTCTTAGCTTCTTTTCCTTTTCGGATAATATTCAGTTCGTTGATCTTAACCTCTTCAACTGGTCTGTCCTGCGGTCCGGTTTCTACCTTTCCAATAGCGTCTACCACATCCAGTCCCTTAACCACTTTTCCGAAGACAGTATGTCTTCCGTCCAGCTGAGGTACCGCATCCAGCGTGATGAAAAACTGACTTCCGTTGGTGCCAGGTCCTGCATTTGCCATGGAAAGAATTCCTTTTTCGTCATGGCTAAGGCTGTCTACGAATTCATCAGGGAATTTGTAACCCGGTCCGCCAGACCCCTGGCCGGTTGGGTCACCACCCTGGATCACAAAACCGTCTATCACCCTGTGAAAGATGATACCATCATAATATTTTTTGCCCTGATAGGTGCTATCTGCCATCTCGCTGGTTCCTTCAGCCAGGGAAACAAAGCTGGCAACTGTAAGAGGGGTTTCGTCATAATATAGTTCGGCTACGATGGGACCCATCGAAGTCTTGAATTCGGCATACATTCCATCCTCCAGCTCTGGATATTCCTCGTTGCAGGAGAAAAGTGAAAAGGCAATACTTAGTAGTAAAAAGATACTTTTTGTTTTCATTATTGATTATTGATTTCGTTATTCGGTTCTTCTTTTATTTCGTGTAAGGTTACTTTTGCTGAAATGGGAGCGTTTCTCCCAATTCTGTCCTGGTCGCCATAATAACCAAAAGCCTTATGAGAAGGGAACAGGAAGGTAACCGTTTCTCCTTCTTTCATCAGTTTTAAGCCCTGCCTAAGGCCGGTGAACAATTTTTCCTTGTCTATGGCATATTCACGACGAGGTTTTTCACCTTCGGCATAAATTGGTTCACCTTCGATGGTGGAAATTGAATAGTCGAATATCACTACATCTCCAAAATCGGGTGTTTCGGTGTTCAGGCTATCAGTGCTTTTAGTATTGTAATAATACCAGAATCCGTTTTCAGAATTCAGGTATTCGGTATCCGGATTCTCACCCATTACCTGTTTGATATAATCTTCTTCCTGGGCGATCATTTCCTTGTTGAGTTCAACCGACTCATCTATATAAGAACCGCTGTTCCGGGAAACAGGATAGCGGGCTTCCGGAGATTTACAGGCCGCAAATGCCAGAATGATACAGATTATTCCTAATTGTCTCATTTTGTTAGTTCTTCTCGATATTGTGGAATAATGGAATTGAATTTTATGATGGTATCTTCCAGAGACAGATCACTTTTCCCGCCGGCTGCATTTATATGGCCTCCGCCGTCGAAGTGTGCTCTCGCGAATTTGTTCACATCAAAATCTCCTTTAGATCTGAAAGAGATCTTTACCATATCCTCATTTTCTTTTTCGATGAATATCACTGCGAAAATTATGCTTTCTAAAGAAAGCCCGTAATTCACGAAACCTTCGGTGTCTCCTTTTTTGAAATTATGGCGATTGAGTTCTTCCTGAGAAAGGCTGATATAGGCCGTTTTGAGTTCCTGATTAACCTTCAGATTCTGAAGCGCGGTTCCCAGTAGCTGCAGTTTATCCTGCGAATTGGTGTCGAACACATTATTGTGGATCTGGTCGTTGATAGCTCCCTTGTCGATTAGATCGGCAATAGTCCTGTGTGTATCGCTGGAAGTCGAACTAAACCTGAAGGAACCGGTGTCTGTCATGATCCCGGTATACAGGCAGGTTGCGATTTCCGGAGTGATCTTTTTATTCGCACGTAATTTGTCGATAAAGCGATATACCATCTCGCAGGTCGAGCTCATCGTTGCGTCACTGTAGGTGTAATCGGCATAATCTGAAGGTTCCTGGTGATGGTCTATCATCACGAAAACCGCTTCCGATTCCAGCAAGGCATCCTGCATGGATCCACAGCGGGAGAGGTGATTAAAATCCAGGGTAAAAATGATTTCAGCCTTATTGATATATTCATGTGCCTTATCTGTATTGGACTCATAGATAAGCACCTCTTCGGTTCCGGGGAGCCATTTAAGAAAATGCGGGTAATCGTTTGGTGCGATCACCTGTGGAGAATGTCCTTTATCCTTGAGGAAGTGATATAATCCCAGGCTGGCACCAATGGCATCACCATCTGGACCTTTGTGGGGGACTATCACAATGTTCTTTGCTCCAGCCAGTTCGGCTGTTATTTCTAGTATTCGGGTATCGATCATATTCGAGGCTAAATATACAATTTAATACTACTTAAGAGGCAGGGCTTCCTTTAAAATTGTCAACTTAAAGGGCGCGTTCTTGAAATAATTTCTGAAATTCTTGCCAGGAGCTGGTTGAATTTTTCCGCTGAAATTTCAGCCTGAACAGATTAAAGCTGAAAGACCTTGTATATGGAATGGAATTCTTTATTTTTGCACCAAATTTAAAAACCATACAATGGCAGGAAATAGAACATTCACCATGATCAAGCCAGATGCAGTTGAAGACGGGCATATTGGTGGAATATTAGAACAGATCACCGCTTCTGGTTTCAGAATCGTAGCGATGAAGCTTACTCAAATGACTCAGAGAGATGCTGAGACTTTTTACGCGATCCACAAGGAACGTCCATTCTTTGGCGAATTGGTTGAGTTCATGACCAGAGGTCCTATTGTTGCGGCAATTCTTGAAAAAGATAATGCTGTGGAAGATTTCAGAACTCTTATTGGTGCTACAAATCCAGAGGAAGCTGCTGAAGGAACCATCAGAAAGAAATACGCGAAAAGCATTGGAGAAAATGCGGTTCACGGAAGTGATAGCGATGAGAATGCACAAATTGAAGGCGCTTTCCATTTCGCAGGAAGAGAGATGTTCTAAACAAAGCATTTCAATAAATATAGAAAACCGGGCTTTTTGAGTCCGGTTTTTTTATGGGCTTTTAATAGATTTTAATGTCAGGCCCCCGGTGATGTCATTACGAGCGCAGCGTAGTAATCTCTATCAGGTAAGGATTTCATCAGGGATTGCTTCAGTCGCGCTGCTCCTTCGCAATGACTCCAAAGGTTGTCAGGTCCAACTATATCGAAAAGTAGTGTCAGGTCGAGCGTAGTCGAGACCTATATTGATAATTTGATAGTCATTACGAGCGAAGCGAAGTAATCTCTAACTGGCTCGAATTTTATATGCTTCAGTCGCCTTGCTCCTTCGCAATGACTTTTATAGATGCTCAAACTTCCGAAGTACCGGGACAGCATAACGGTTATGCGGCTAGTTGAGCGTCCGGCCGAGCTATATCAAAAAGTAGTGTCAGGTCGAGCAGCTTGTCCTGAGCGGAGTCGAAGGGGAGTCGAGGCCTATTTAGATAATTTGATAATCATTACGAGCAAGCCTAGTAATCTCTAGTAGATCGAAACTTTGCTTCAGTCGCCTTGCTCCTTCGCAATGACTTTTATAGATGCTCAAACTTCCGAAGTACCGGGACAGCATAACGGTTATGCGGCTAGTTGAGCGTCCGGCCGAGCTATATCAAAAAGTAGTGTCAGGTCGAGCAGCTTGTCCTGAGCAGAGCCGAAGGAGAGTCGAGGCCTGCAATACTTAAGGAAACCAGTAAACTTTACTCCATAAACGGTTTCTTCCGGAAAATAGATCTCAAGCGGTACCTGTTGGAATTACTATCCCTGTCTTTATCAAGTTTCGGAGACAGGATAACTGTAATAAGAGCCGCCGCTCCAACAAGAAGTAGGTGATCCATATCAGGAAAAAGCAATTCAAATAAAAACCGGAATATCATAAATATCGCAATGAACGAAATAAAATAAACCAGGAAAACCTTCAGATTATGGCTCATAATTGCATGTTTTTAATTTTTTTATCGTAAAACCAGTTTCGAAATGATCTCCTGGCCCATTTCTTCATTCAGGTTCCTGATGATCTTTTCCTTACCGTAACTTAGCTCTTCTCTTAATACTGATGAACTAAGCTGTACATACAGAGTATCATTCTTAAGCATCAGGTTGGTAGTGTATTTTTCAATAGCAGGCCCCATCTGGCTGTTCCACACGTCCCTTACTTTTACCTGGTTCAGGCCTTTTTTGTCCAGCTTGTTTTCGTCTACAAAGCTTTTAAGCAGGTCTCCCAGCTTCATTTCTTCATTCTTTCTCCGTTTCTTCATCGCTTTCTATTAGAATAGGTTCGTATTTTTTATAATGGTAGATCTTGTCATCCTGGCTCATCACCACCAACTCATCTTCTTTTGCTTTGATCACTTCTTCCTCCCAGGTGTCGAAAGCGGTGGAGTAGGAGAGGATGAGTTTATTATCTTCAATTCGGTATTTCAGTTTTTCGGCATCATCGGTCGCCAGGTATTTTCCGCCAATTTGTGGTTGCAATTTTTTTCTGAAACCAACCGAATCATTTATCTCGATATAATCTACATACTGGCTCAGCTTGAATTCGACTACCGAGTCGTTTTCCATCTCCACCTTTTCGATCATCCAGTAACCGTTAAGGTTCTGCAATTGTTCTTCAGGATCATTGCCTGTGCAGGACCATAGCACCGCCAGGCTCAAAACGATAATTAATTTTTTCAAAGCTTGAATATTTTATAAGATTGATTGCTGCTTTTTACTACTTTTTCGGTCCTGTCGGCATGCGTATCGCTTAAAAAGATCTGTCCCAGCTCATCGGTGGCTACCAGGGCCACGATATGCGCCACTCGGTTTTCGTCCAGCTTGTCAAAAATATCATCCAGCAGTAAAATTGGATTCACCTTGCTGATCTGTTTGATAAAATCGAATTGCGCCAGTTTTAATGCGATCAGAAATGACTTCTGCTGTCCCTGTGAGCCGAATTTCTTGATAGGATGCTCTTCAATCTCGAAACTCAGGTCATCCTTGTGGGTTCCTACAGAGGTATACTGAAGGGCCATATCTTTCTGCAGGTTTTCTTCAAGCAATTTGTCAAGGGGCTGGTTAAAAAGCTGACTTTTATAATTGATATGAACCGTCTCCTTATTATTGGTGATATCACCATATCTTTTGTTGAAAATGGGGATGAATTCCTTTAGAAACGCCTTTCGTTTTTCAAACAGGTCCTGCCCAAGGCTGCTCAACTGCAAATTGTAAACTTCCAGGGTATCACGTTCAAAGGTGTTATTGGCTGCGAAATACTTCAGCAGTGAATTTCTTTGAGAAACCAGTTTGGTATACTGTAATAATTTGTCGAGGTATGCATGATCGCTTTGCGAGATCACCCCATCGATGAATTTTCTTCTTGTTTCCGATCCTTCAATGATCAGGTCGCGATCTGCAGGGGAGATGATCACCGTGGGAATGAAGCCTATGTGGTCGCTCACTTTTTCGTAAGCCTTGTTATTTCGCTTTATGATCTTTTTCTGGCCTTTTTTGGCGCTAACCAGGATCCTTTCGGGTTTTTCGTTCTTTTCGAACTCACCTTCCACCACGAAAAAATCGGAATCGTGGTTGATGTTCTGTGAAGTAACCGGGTTAAAATAACTTTTTCCGAAGGAAAGAAGGTAAATGCTATCCAGCACATTGGTTTTTCCCACCCCATTATTCCCAACAAGGCAGTTAATCTTTTCATCAAAGTCAAATTCAGCCGACTTCAGGTTCTTATAATTAAGCAGGCTAAGATTTTTTAAATGCATAAAGTGCTGTGATTCAGCTGAAATTAATTAAAAACCAGGAGTGATTTTGTGCTCCAAAAGGACCCGAAATTATTGAAAAAATACAAATATTTTCCCTTTTAATTTTCACAAAAAATTATATTTTTGCCACGCATTAACAAATTTTTATGGCAACGTACAAGAAAAGAGGACACAAGCCTTCTAATAAGGAAGAGAGACAGAAAGCAGTTGAGGAAGAATCAACAACTGCAGAGGTTTTTAATACCCTGGATGAAAGTGCCAGTAAGACGGAAACCTGGGTGGCCGATAATCAAAAATATATCTACATTATTGTTGGGGTTGCTATAGTTGTGGTTCTTGGATATTTAGGGTATAACCGATTTATCCTGGAGCCAAAACAAACCGAAGCAGCTAACGAAATGGCTCAGGCTCAGGACTACATGGCGTCTGCCTTGAGGGCGAGCGGAGCAGAGAGCGATTCTCTTTATAATCTTGCCCTGAATGGGGGAGAAGGTAAATACGGATTTTTAGATATCATCGATAACTACGGTGGGACCGATGCCGCAAATCTTGCTCATTATAATGCAGGCTTCGCATACCTTAGAACTGGAAAATACCAGGAAGCCATAGAGCAGCTGGAGTCTTTCAATAGCGATGATGAGATCTTTGCAGCGCTTGCTACGGGTGGAATTGGCGATGCCTTCCTTCAGTTGGATCAGCCGGAAGAGGCATTGGGTTATTATGAGAAAGCAGCCGAAATGAGATCTAACTCTTTCACCACTCCAAGATTCCTTTTGAAAGCTGCCATTACTGCTATTCAGTTAGGAGAGGTTGATGCTGCAGAAGAATATCTTCTGGAGATCGAAGATGAATATCCTGATGCGCCTGAAGCCGAAAAAGTGCCTGTTTATTTAGGCCAGGCTCGCGCGAAGCAACAATAAAATATGGCTACAGCAGCTAAGAATTTATCAGCATACGATAAGAACACGATCCCAAACGCGAAGAACTTTCGGTTTGGGATCGTTGTTTCTGAATGGAACGACGAAATAACAGAAGGCCTTTTCCAGGGGGCTTTCGATGCGTTCATCGATAATGGAGTTCTCAAGGAGAATATCGTGCGCTGGAACGTACCGGGAAGCTTCGAATTGATCTACGGCTGTAAGAAAATGCAGGAAAGCTTCGATATGCTGGATGCCGTGATCGCCATCGGAAGCGTCATACAGGGCGAAACCAAGCATTTCGATTTTGTTTGTGAAGGCGTTACCCAGGGGATCAAGGATCTGAATGTTCAGAATGACATCCCTGTGATCTTCTGCGTGCTAACCGATAATAATATCGAACAGTCCCGGGCCAGAAGCGGTGGGAAACATGGAAATAAAGGCACCGAGGCAGCTATCGCGGCCATCAAAATGGCGCAACTTCGGAAAGACGCGAAATTCTACAAGCAGTAAGCTCTTTTTTCTTTCAATTTTCAAAACGGCATTGTTATTGCTTTTTTAATACCCGAAGGCTTCGGAATTCTGAAGCATTTTGAGTAAATTTGGAACAGCAAACACTCCACAGTTTTGAAGATCAATTTTTATAAAGTCAGGAAGAACAGCAGGTATAACTATACCCCGCGCTACTACAAGGGTAAGGATACCGGCAATATCTATGACTTTGATTCAAAATTCAATAAATACAGGGAGGCGACCAATTCTATAGATTTTGGATCCCAGTGGGCCGAAGCCAGAAAGGCCAGCCGTACCCGCGGGAACCGCAGTATCAATAAAAGGGTCCTCTATATTATCATTATTTTACTCTTCATTTGTTTGTGGATACTAGATTTTGATTTGTCCATTTTCTCGAACCCCCGTTAAATGAGTAACATTATTCAATTGCTGCCAGATCACGTTGCAAACCAGATCGCTGCGGGTGAAGTGGTGCAACGTCCGGCCTCGGTAATAAAAGAACTTCTCGAAAATTCCATAGATGCAAAGGCAAGCCGTATTCAGGTGGTGATCAAAGATGCTGGAAAAACCCTGATCCAGATCGTTGATGACGGCCACGGAATGGGCCTTACCGATGCCCGTATGTGCTTTGAACGCCACGCGACCTCCAAGATCAAACTGGCAGATGACCTGTTCAGTTTAAAGACGAAGGGATTTCGTGGGGAAGCGCTGGCTTCTATAGCGGCGATCGCCCACGTGGAACTGAAGACCAAAACCGAAGAGGACGAGATTGGTACCTGCATCAAAATTGAAGGAAGTGAAGTGGTATCCCAGGAACCCTGCGTGACACCCAAGGGAACCAGTATCTGTGTAAAAAACTTATTTTATAATATTCCGGCGCGCAGGAACTTTTTGAAATCAGATAATGTCGAAACGCGACATATCATTGACGAATTTCAAAGGGTAGCCCTGGCGCATCCTGATATCAGTTTTTCTTTGATCCATAATGGCAGTGAATTGTTTCAGTTACCGCCAACCAATTACAGGCAGCGTATTGCCAATATACTTGGCGGGAAAACCAATGAAAAGCTGGTTCCGGTTGAAGAAGATACCGAGATCGTGAAGATCTCCGGCTTCGTGGGAAAACCTGAATTCGCTAAAAAGAGCAGGGGAGAACAGTTCTTTTTTGTCAATAATCGGTTTATCAAAAGTCCGTATCTCAACCACGCGGTGGTGGCTTCGTTTGATGGCCTGCTGAAAGATAAGAGCTATCCTACCTATTTCCTGTACCTGGAAGTGGATCCGAAGTCCATTGATATCAATATTCACCCTACTAAAACCGAGATCAAATTTGACGATGAGCATGCTTTGTATGCGATTCTTAAAAGCGCTATCAAGCACAGTCTTGGGCAATTCAATGTGGCCCCGGTACTGGATTTTGAGCGAGATTCTGAACTGGACACTCCATATGAATTTAAGAATAAGGATGCCCAGGCTCCTCAGGTAGAGGTAGACCGCAACTTTAACCCGTTTCAGAACGAATATCCAAAACAGTCCTATTCGGGAGGTACAACCCAAACCTTTAAAAGGGAGAAACCAGCTCAATGGGAAAGTCTGTATTCTGGAATGCAACAGGAAACAGAGGCCGAGGTAGATATCAAACAAATCGAATTTGAAAGTGAGGAAGTTACGGGGAATCTCTTTGGTTCCAAGGAAGAAACACCAGACAAATCCACTTTTCAGCTTCAGAAGAAATTTATCGTTTCCACGTTAAAGAGCGGGATCCTTGTCATAGATCAGCACCGGGCGCATACCCGTATTCTTTATGAGGAACTTTTGAAAAATATAACAGTTTCTGCTGCAGTAAGTCAGCAGCTTTTATTTCCTTTAAGGCTACAGTTCAATAACCATGAGATCGAGATGCTCAAGGAGCTCAAGGAGTCCCTTGAGCAAACAGGCTTTATTTTCGCCGAGATCGCTAAGGGCGAGGTGGAGATCACCGGGATCCCTACTCTGATCTCTGAGAGTGAAGTGCAGATCCTGCTGGAGCAGTTGCTTGCCGATTTTGAGAAGGATGTACCAGATAATGGCTTCTCACAAACCGATCTGCTGGCAAAATCCCTGGCGAATTCGATGGCGGTTCGTTCTGGAACTTTATTGAATTCAGCCGAGCAACAGCATATTGTGAACAAGCTGTTCGCCTGTAAGGAACCGGGCTTAAGCCCATTTAATAAAACCGTGTTTACCACCGTTTCGGTAGACGAACTGGACAAAAAATTTGCTTAATGGGAAGAATGACTGAAACCGTAAAGGTTTTATTGATTATAAATGTAATTTTCTTTATCGGGAGTCAGTTAATTGGCGATCAGGCTTACGAATACTTTGCACTCTGGTTCGTGAAGAACCCTAATTTCCAGGTATGGCAGATCGTAACCCATATGTTCATGCATGGCGGCTTTATGCATATTTTATTCAATATGTATGCCTTGTGGGCCTTCGGAAGTCCGATTGAGCAAATGCTTGGGCAAAAGCGTTTCCTGATTTTCTATTTTGGAGCAGGGATAGGTGCTGCATTACTACACACCTTAGTGAATTTCTATGCCTACCAGAATGGAGCCAACGAATTTTTCGAAATTGGATATACCCCGGCTGAAGTTGCCGATTTCCTTCAGGAAGCAGCCAGGTCGGCTGCAGCTACGGGCCAGTATAGTTATCCTTCCGGGCTTGATGCCGGCGCGGTAGGCTCGATGGTAGAATCTTATGCGACACCTGCCGTTGGGGCCTCGGGAGCCATTTATGGAATACTTGTGGCGTTCGGGATGATGTTTCCGAATGTGCAACTGTTCCTTTTATTTGTTCCGGTTCCAATTAAGGCCAAGTATTTTATTCCCGGATTAATTGCATTAGATTTGTTTTCAGGAGTAACCGGTTATTCTATTTTTGGAGGTTCCATCGCGCACTTTGCCCATGTTGGAGGCGCGCTTTTCGGTTTCCTGATGATGTATTACTGGAAAAAGAATCAGTTTAATGATAATCGCTGGTATTGATGAGGGCATCAGACAAGTTCAGATATAAGATCCAGACCGCTACGGTCACCGAAAAGCTCATTGCGATCAATGTGCTGGTCTTTATAATGTTCTTTTTGTTCAGGACAATTGCCTTCCTGTTTAACCTACCTTCAGATTTTCTGCTTGAATGGTTTGTTTTTCCCAAGGAGCCGGTTGAATTTCTGTGGAAGCCCTGGTCAATTATCACCTATTCCTTCTTACACAGCGGGCTCTGGCATATCATTGGGAATATGTTGATCCTGTATTTTTCAGGGATGTACTTCCTGAACTATTTTTCTCCAAAACGTTTACTGAATTATTATTTCCTGGGAGTGCTGATTGGCGCCCTTGTTTATATGTTAAGCTATAACCTGTTCCCGGTTTTCCAGGGAACTGGACGTTCTTATCTGATGGGGGCTTCAGCAGGGGTCATGGCAGTTTTAATCGGGATAGCGACCTATATTCCGAATATGAGAGTGCGGTTGTTCCTTTTGGGAAGCGTGAAGTTCTGGTGGATTGCAGCCTTTCTTGTGGTTATCGATATTATCCAGATCCCAATGGGGAATGCCGGTGGTCATCTTGCCCACCTTGGAGGTGCAGCCCTTGGGTATTTGTACACTACTCAATTACAGAAAGGAAATGACATTGGAAAATGGTTCGAAAATATTCTGGATTTCTTTGCCTCCCTGTTTAAACCAAAAGAGAAAAAGGCCCGCATGAGAACGGTTCACCGTTCTGGAAGAACTTCCAATCGCCAGTCCAAGCCAAGCAGGTCCAGGACAGGATCGCGGTCAATGAACAAGAATGATAAACAAAAGAAAGTAGATGCCATTCTGGATAAGATCAGTAAAAGTGGCTATGACAGTTTAAGCAAGGCTGAAAAGGACTTTCTGTTTCAGGCTGGAAAAGAAGATTAGATGAAGAGTCTTGGATTTTTTGAGAAACTGATCTTTATTCTCAATTCTCTCGTCGCTACGGCCCTTTTGCTATCTTACCTGGTCCCGCTCATTCCGCCTAAATCATTTCCGCTATTATCGGTTCTTAGCCTGGGTGTACCTGTCCTTATCATTCTTAACAGCCTATTCTTTATCTACTGGTTGCTGCGCTTCAAAAGACACTTTCTGCTATCTCTTATTGTACTGTTGCTGGGTTATAATTATGTGGCTTCTTTTGTTCATTATACCCTTAGCGAAGAGGATGCCCAGATCGATCAGGATTATTCGATCATGAGCTACAATGTGCGTATGTTCAACGCTTACGACTGGTCCTCGCGAAAGGATATTCCTGAAAAGATCACCGAATTTGTAAAGGAAAAATCTCCCGATATTTTATGTGTACAGGAGCACTATATTGGAGCTGCCGGGCTTTCCGAAATTTATCCATACGAGTACATCAAACTGAAAGGGAAAAATGCCGAATTTGGTTCAGCTATTTTTTCAAGGTTTCCTATCATAAAAAAGCATTCGGTAGATTTTCCGCATGACGGTAACAATAATGCGATCTATGCCGATGTGGTACTGGATTCCGGTGATACGCTTAGAGTTTTCAATGTACATTTTCAATCCCTGAATATTAAGCCCGGAATAGATGATCTTCAGAAGGAAGATTCCAAGAAACTGCTGGGGAGAATTGGCTATGGTTTTTCTCTTCAGCAGGAACAGGCCGAAATGATGATAGACGAGGTCCAGCGATCGCCTTATCATACGATGATCGCGGGTGACTTCAACAATACCAGTTTTTCTTATATCTACGACCTGGTGAGGCAGGATGGGAAGTTCAAGGATGCCTTTCTGCAGGCAGGCAATGGCTTCGGAAAAAGTTTTAAACTAAATTACTTTCCGCTGCGAATTGATTTTATCCTGGTGGAGGAACAGGCTAAAGTGAAGTCTTTTGAAAAATTCGAGATCGATCATTCAGATCATTACCCGATTTTCGCCAGGATCGGACTTTAAAGATTTTGTTCTTCCAGGTAGGCCAAAGCAGCATTTCCTTCATTGAATATCAAATCCAGGATACATAGGTTCGGTAGAAAGCCTTTTTTTGCTTCAAAAACCTGTGGATAAGGTTCCAGTTCAAAATTTCGTCTGGATTTCGCATTTACAAGCTCCCTGTGATTAATTACATCCTGAGGTTCCAGAATGTATTCATCGGTTTTTCCGAATTTCCAGTCGATCTGCAGGCAGTCTGCCACGAATTCCATACACTGGTAATTAAAATCCATCAGGTATTTGAACTCCTTTGAATAGAGCGGGTAAAGTTCATCTTCATAGAATTCAAAGAATGGAGAGGTCTGGTAAGAAGCTTTAAAAGCTCTCCAGTGCTGTTGCTGCCAGTCGAATGAATTTTCGATCTGAACATCCTTGTATTTCTGTTTGCCCTGGGTCTTAAGTCCCAAAGCCGAACTGTGTTTAATAGGAATGTTCAAATTGAGTCTTCCATTGGCATCATAGATATACATCCTGTTGCGGTAGGTTTGTTTTTGGTAATTGTCTTCATTTTCAAAAACTACCTCTTCCGCCTTTACAATGGCAACCCATTCACTTACGGAACCGAAATAAACCGGATGCAATAATACCTTATCCATTCAATCAGGCTTCTTCTCGTCGTTTTTTAAAGTATCTCCAGCCAAAGAAAATTACCAGGGCGATCAGGAAATAGGGTAAAAATGAGGTAGGTTCCCCATCACCTTTTACCGTGGTGAAAACGCGTTCCCAGCGAACCTTATCAAATCCACTGGCATTGGAATCCCAGCTCATCCAGATGAAAACCGGCTTTCCAACAATATGGTTTTCGGGCACATATCCCCAGATTCTGCTGTCTTCTGAATTGTTCCTGTTATCACCCATCATCCAGTAATAGTTCTGTTTGAAAGTGTAGGAATCAATTGGCTGGCCATTCAGAAGTACCTGAGTGCCATTTAGGCTCAATTTATTATCGATCCCCATTTCTGAACCTTCATAGGTCTCGATGATCTCCTTGTAGAAGGCCATGCTTTCAGGGGTGATCTTTACCGTTTTCCCGGCTTCAGGAATATAGATAGGGCCAAACTGACTATTGTTCCAGTTGCGTTTACCGTCGTTAGGGAAGATCCTTGAGTTTTTAACTCCAACTGAATCTACATAACGCCTGATGTTCGCCACATTTGGATGGTTCTTGAAGCGTTCGTAGTTTTCTTCTGAAAGAGACTGGATGAAGAATCCATTGTTTTCGAGGTAGCCAAAACCATCAGTAATATCATATAATTTATATAGATTCTGCGGGTTAAAACGCTGACCCTTGGTTTGACCAATATAAGAGAACTGAGGCTTGGCGCGATCTGGAAGTTCCAGTTGCTTACCGTTTATGTAAACATATCCGTCTCTTACCGAAAGCGAATCTCCTGGAACGCCAACTGCTCTCTTTACATAATTAGATTTTTTGTCGATGGGCTTGTCGTAATGCTTGCCCGAGGTATCAAAAAACTTTCGCACCGTATCTACCGGCCAGTTAAATACCACGATGTCGTTTCTTTCCACGTTTTCAAATCCCGGGAATCTGAAGTAAGGGATCTGCGGCTTTTTTAAATATGATTTAACCCCCAGCACCGGGATCGTATCGTGAACCATAGGAAATGAAACAGCCGTTTTTGGCGTCCTGGCGCCATAATGGAATTTGCTAACGAACAGGAAATCACCAACCAGCAAGGTCTTTTCCAGGGAAGAGGTTGGGATGGTGAAGGGCTGCATAAAATAGGTATGCACTATGGTCGCAGCGATCACGGCGAAGAGGATGGAGCTTATCCATTCGCCGGTTTCGGTACGTGGTTTCAGGTCGCGGTCTACGATATAGGAAGCATTGGTAGCATAATTAACGTAGTAAATGTAAAAGCCGAGGCTTAGAATGACCAGCCAGGTATCCAGGGTAGAATTCTTTCCAAAGCTCCTGATGGTCTCTACCCAGATAACCGGGAAAATTATAAGATTAACAATAGGAATGAACATTAGAGCCACCCACCATTTAGGTCGGTTGATAATCTTCATCAGGATAACCGCATTATAAACAGGAACAGCTGCTTCCCAGGCTTTTCTGCCGGCTCTTTGATATAATTTCCAGGTTCCCAGAAAATGAACAACCTGCACTAGCAGGAAAAAAAGGAACCATTCGGTAAGTGTCATAGGCTATAGTCTTTAGGGTATAAGGCCTTTTTAAGCTTAAATTGTTACAGTTATTTTTTGAAAATATCAGACAGAACATCCTGCATGGTGTATATACCTGTTTTGTCTTTCAGGAATTCTGCGGCGACCACTGCTCCCAGCGCAAACCCCTGCCTGGATTTTGCGGTGTGTTTGATCTCGATGCTGTCTATTTCTGAATCGTATTTCACCGTATGTGTTCCCGGTACATCTTCCTCCCGCCTGGCATAGACCGGGATCTCATCCTTGTCGGCATCATCCAGCTGCCATCCATTCAATCTGGGGTTTCCATCTACGATCTGTTCTGCAAGGGTGATGGCAGTGCCACTTGGTGCATCCAGCTTTTTAGTATGATGGATCTCTTCGATCTCTACGGAATAGTCATCCAAAGATTTCATCATATCTGCCAGCTTCTGGTTCAGCTCAAAGAAAATGTTCACTCCAAGGCTGAAATTCGACGCATAGATGAACGCAGAATTTTCTTCGGAACAGATCTTTTTGGCCTTTTCATAATCATCAAGCCACCCAGTGGTTCCCGATACCACCGGAATATTTTTTCTGAAACAGGTGCTTATATTTTTAAATGCCGCCGTAGGTACACTAAAATCGATAGCTACGTCTACATTATCCCCATTCAGTTCATGATTATCAATGTCGTCGCTTACTTTCACAACAACCTCATGTCCGCGGGATGTTGCGATCTCTTCGATCGTTTTTCCCATTCTTCCGTAACCTAAAAGAGCGATCTTCATATTTTAAAAATTGAAATTAAGAGTGAGTCCGTAATTTGTTTTTCCGGATAAGGCATCGAAATCAAGATTGGGTTTTACACTTAGATCCTCATCCACATTGAACTGCCGCAGGTGCGCCTCAACGTTGGCATCAATGATATTCAGCATATAAACTCCAAGGGTCACCAGGATAGAGATTTCCTTGTTTTTCTGATAGAATTCCTGGGCATCGATAAGCCTGTTCGTTTGAACAAAGGGCCTGTCTCCGTTTCCGTCAAATTCGTCGGGCCGGCCGGCAAGCCTGTCTTTATAGGCATTTCGGAAACGATCATATTCCTTGTCATTTTCAAGGTAAAAATAAATTCCTGTTCCCATCCCGGCATAAGCGATAGGAATCTTCCAGTAACTGCCGTTATAGGCCTGCCCTAAACCGGGTAAAACGGCTGAATAGAATGCGGCTTTTGCAGGAGCTAGGGCGTTGTAGGGTTCATAATCCTGTTCCTTTAATTCTCTTCGCAATTCTCTCCTGGATTTCTTTTCCGGAGTTACTAAAAGCGAATCCTGAGCTGATGTCACCGAGAAGATGATCAGGAAAAAGAACAGGCAGTAATGAGTCTTAAGATTCACCCCGGATTAATTTTTTCAACCTCTCAAAATCTGCTTCCGAAGAGAATGGAATGGTTAATTTTCCGCTTCCTTTTTTGGTAACTTTTACATCTACCTTGGCGCCCAGGTATTCTGAAAATTCCTTGATCCCTTTTTTATAGGTTTTCGGTACTGAAGTGCTTGCTTTTTTTGCAGGCTGACCTTCTTTCCCGCCGGAATTCAGTTCTCTTACCAGTTGTTCGGTCTCACGAACCGAAAGCGATTTGGCGATAATCTTTTCGTAGATGTCCAGCTGCTTCTGTGTATCCTCTATATTGATAAGCGCTCGGCCATGACCCATACTAAGAAAACCATCCCTCATTCCGGTTTGAATGATTGGGTCCAGTTTTAAAAGCCTAAGATAATTGGCAATTGTCGACCTGTTCTTCCCAATTCGTTCACTCAGCTGCTCCTGGGTAAGATTGATCTCGTCTATCAAACGCTGGTAGGAAAGGGAAATTTCGATAGGATCCAGATCCTGCCGCTGAATGTTTTCCACCAGTGCCATCTCCAGGGATTCCTGGTCGTTGGCGATACGGATATAAGCCGGAATAGTTTTAAGTCCTACCAGCTTGGATGCCCTGAAACGCCTTTCTCCAGATACCAGCTGATATTTGTTAAAATCGAGCTTCCTTACCGTGATAGGCTGTATCACTCCAAGTTCACGAATCGAGGAAGCCAGTTCCCTTAACGATTCCTCGTTAAAGCTTGTTCTGGGCTGAAAGGGATTCACTTCGATCGAATCCAGTTCCAGTTCTACTATATGTCCAACCAGTTTGTCGGCATTCTTGTCTTCTGCAGACTTTATATCATTATCAGGATCCTTCAGCAGGGCTGAAAGTCCTCTTCCCAAAGCTTGTTTTCTGGTTGCCTTCGCCATTTCTCTTAGTTTTTCTTTATAATTTCATTTGCCAGGCTTAAATAATTGCTGGCTCCTTTGCTGGAAGCATCATAATTAATGATGCTTTCTCCATAACTAGGTGCTTCACTTAAACGAACATTTCGCTGGATGATTGTATCGAAGACCATCTCGTCAAAATGTTTCTTAACCTCTTCAACTACCTGGTTGGAAAGCCTTAACCTGGAATCGTACATGGTTAAAAGCAATCCTTCTATATCGAGCTTGTTATTATGTATCTTTTGTACGCTTTTGATCGTATTGAGCAGTTTTCCCAAACCTTCCAGGGCGAAATATTCACATTGGATAGGAATGATAACCGAATCTGATGCCGTAAGGGCATTCAAAGTCAGCAATCCAAGGGAAGGAGCACAGTCTATCAGGATGAAATCATAAAGCTCTCTCAACGGCTCTATGGCATCCTTCAGCATGGATTCCCTTTTTTCCTGGTCTACCAGTTCTATCTCAATAGCAACAAGATCTATATGGGCAGGTATGATGTCCAGGTTTGGAGATCCGGTCTTCATGATCGCTTCTTCAGCTTTGATGGAATGTTCCAGTAACTGATAGGTTCCGGTTTCAACCTGTTCAACATCTATTCCCAGGCCGGAAGTAGCGTTAGCCTGAGGATCGGCGTCAATCAATAATATTTTCTTTTCCAGAACCCCTAAAGATGCTGCGAGGTTCACAGATGTTGTGGTTTTTCCCACGCCTCCCTTCTGGTTGGCAATAGCAATGATTTTACCCATTAAAAACGTATGATTTTAAAAAGTAAAAATACAATTTATTATAGCTTTAGAAAATGAAATTGTTAACAGCTTCTAAAGAAAAACCGGTAGCTCCGTATTATTACGGAACTGCCGGTTTAAGCTGTTGTTTATAAAATGAAAAAAGTGAAGTTCTATTCCTCCATTTTCTCAGACTCAGGCATCAACACGCCTAACAGGTAATTTTTGTCCAGGTATTTTTCTGCCATTTTCTGAATATCATCTGCTTCCAGTTCTTCAACCATATCGTTGAATTCGGTGATATCTTCATAGTCAAAGTCGTTTCGTTCAATATCCTCGAGCTGTGATAGCCAGAAACGGTTCTCCTTAAGCTGTTCCTTTCGGTTCAGCCTTAATGTTTCCTTTACCTTGGCAAGGTCATCCTGGGAAGGGCCGTTTTCTCGGATGCGCTCTACTTCGCCAAGCGCTACTTTGGTTAAACGTTCCACATTTTCTGGTCCGCAAGGGAAGGAGATCGTGAAACTGTAGCTCTCATACGGGATCTTGGACATATTTCCGCGGGCTCCAACTCCGTAAACACCACCTTCTTCTTCACGCAGTTCTTCAACCAGCTTGATGGTAAGGATCTCGCCAAGAGCGGAAATGGCGAATTCATCTTCCTCATCGTATTCGGTTTCTCCATTCCAAAGGATGGTTACCTGGCTTTTTGGATCTGAACCTTTATAAACCGTCTTTTCACGCTGAACATTGGTCTTTTCCCTGAATTCTGGTGCCTGGAAGTTCTCTTCTGAATTAGAAGAAGGCAGGCTTGCGATATAGGTCGCTGCAAATTCCTTCAGTTTAGCTTCGTCGATATTTCCAACAAAGAAGAAGGTGAAATCTGAAGCATCTGCAAAACGTTCCTGGTATTTTTCATATGCCAGGTCGTAATCCATCTGGTCATAGGTTTCAGGAGTAGGGAAGCCAACATATCGTGGGTTGCCTTCGTTTCTGAACTTGCCCAGTTCATTCTGAAAATAGAAGTTTGGATTCGACATCAGATTACCAAGGAAATTCTTCTGTTTGGTCACGAACGAATTAAAAGCTTCCTTGTCTTTATTCAGATCGGTAAAATACAGGTAGATCATCTGCATCATCGTCTCGAAATCCTTGGGGGTGCTGCTGCCTCTCAATCCTTCAGAATAGGAGCTAATGCCTGGAGAGACCGAAACGATCTTCCCGCTCATCATTTTGTTCAGGTCATTTTTGTCCAGACCAGCGATACCGGCTTCGTCCAGGCCTGCATTGGCATAAACGGTAGCTTTGAAATCCTCATCAGAATATAAGGAAGTTCCTCCCGGGCTGTATGCCGAAAACAGGATCTCATCATTTTTGAAGTCGGTCTTTTTATAAACCACTTTTGCTCCGTTGCTTAAGATCATGGTTTTAATACCAGGCTCGTCATTGGTTTTTACCTCTTTAATTGAGCCTGCAGTAGGCATGTCAGTGATTAAATTTTCACGGATACCCTCATCGGCATACTGCTCGATCTTTGCGTTCTCCACTTCGTTAAGCACGGCTAGAACCTGATCTTCGGTCACCGGAGTGATCGATTCCTTTTCCGGTCCGGTGAGAACCACCACGCGGTTTTCATCATGAATAAAATCATTGATCAGGGCGTTGATGTCTTCCAATTTTAGATCATCCAGATTGTTCTTGGCAAATTCATAGGTCCACTCGACACCCGGCATAGGTGCGTCTTCGAGAAAATGATTCAGATACTGACCAATTATTCGATTGCTTTCCTGCTTATCCCGGTCTTTATATTGTTTTTCCAGCCTTGCCAGATACTCGCTTTTGGCTCTTTCAAATTCACTTTGATTGAACCCGAAACGCTTCACCCGCTCATTTTCTGTAGCTAATGCCTTAAGGGCGGCTAACTGCTGGTCTTCGCCAACCATAGCGAACGACTGGTAGGCGTTCTTTTTCGGGGAATAGGTTCCGCCATAATAAGAAAAACCGTAGGTAAATGGAGGATTCGGACTGTTGGCCAGTTCCTGAAGCCTGTTATTGATCATGCTCGAAAACATACTTTTTTCAAGTTGATCCTTGTAATCGGCGATAGTAACCACATCTTTTGCCTCCTCGAGATCTTTGTAATAGATCTGTACACGGCTGAAGTTGGCCTCAGGATCTGATGCTATTGCAACAAAGGTTTCGTCGTGGTTCGGCACCCCGTATTCTTTGCGCTCTCTGGGATCCTTTCGGGCTTCCAGATTGGAGAAATGAGATTTGATCTTTTGTTCTATGGTGTTCACATCCAGATCTCCAACCGCGATAACCGCCATTAATCCGGGACGGTACCAGTCTTTATAGTAATTTCGGATGGTCTCATAATCGGCGTTTTCGATCACTTCTTTTTTACCTATCGGAAGCCTTTCCGCATATCTTGAATTGTACATAAGCTTCGGAAGGTATTCCTGCATCATTCTTTTGTCAGGGCCAAGTCCAAGTCGGTATTCTTCCAGAACCACCCCGCGTTCCTTGTCGATCTCTTCTTCGGTTAAAAGGGCATTATGTGCCCAGTCTTCCAGGACAGTGAATCCGCCTTCCAGTTTTTCAGGATCGTCACTGGGAATAGGCAGAATGTAAACGGTTTCATCAAAGCTGGTGTAGGCATTTAGGTCGGCACCGAATTTCACTCCGATGCTTTGAAGGTAATCCACCAGTTCGTTCTTTTCGAAATTCTTGGTCCCGTTAAAGTTCATATGCTCGATAAAATGGGCCAGACCCTGCTGGTCCTCATTTTCAAGGATTGAGCCTGCCTTGATTGCCAGTCTTAGCTCAAGTTTGTCTTCCGGTTTGCCGTTATTTCGAATGTAATAGGTGAGCCCGTTGTCAAGTTTCCCAATTTTCACATTGGGATCCTTGGGGATCTGGTCGGAGTCGTTTGTCTGGGCGAAGGCAAAACTTCCCGCCACCAGGAACAGAACCCACAGGCTGCTGGTTAATCGTTTTCTCATAAAATTTTGAATAGGTATTAATAATTGAGTCCTAAAGTAAGTTTTTATTCAGGAAAAAGGCTCGAAACAGGTGATTATTTACGTAAAATATTTAACGGTATCCTATAAAATAATAATCCGGGATCTTCGCTAGAAAATCCCGGACTGGTTATTTAGGTTTTTAAAAACCTGAAAGATGAAGTTTATTACTTGCCTTTCTGTGCTTTGATCATTTGCTCCAGCATATCCCACATTTCCTCGGGAACCGCTTCAAGCAAATTGAACTGTCCGGCTCCTTTCAGCCATTCACCACCATCAATCGTGATCACTTCACCATTCACATAGGCTGAAAAATCGGAAACCAGATAAGCGGCAAGATTTGCCAGTTCCTGGTGATCCCCAACTCTTTTTAATGGAACTTTTTTAGCCAGGTCGAATTTCTCTTTAAGGTCTCCGGGTAGTAAACGATCCCAGGCGCCTTTGGTAGGGAAGGGGCCAGGTGCGATGGCGTTCGATCTAATTCCGTATTTTGCCCATTCCACGGCCAGAGATCTGGTCATGGCTAGCACTCCTGCTTTTGCTGTTGCACTTGGTACAACATAAGCCGATCCCGTCCAGGCGTAAGTTGTTACGATATTCAGAATCGTCTTGTTTTCTTGTTTCTTATCGATCCAGTGTTTTCCAAGGGCAAGCGTACAGTTCTTGCTTCCTTTTAATACGATATCGATAATAGTGTCAAAAGCATTGGCGCTCAGTCTTTCAGTAGGAGAGATGAAGTTACCCGCGGCATTGTTTAGAAGGATATCTACTGAACCGAATTCTTCTACAACCTTGTCTCGCATGGCTTCCACCTGGTCGTAATGCCTCACATCACATTGAACCGCGAAACAGGTTCCGCCGGTTTCTTCTTCGAGCTCTTTTGCGGTGTTCTGAAGTTTTTCCAGGTTTCTGGAGGTGATGGCAACTTTTGCTCCCAGTTCCAGGAAGTAACGGGTCATCGATTTTCCCAGTCCGCTACCGCCTCCGGTAACGATAATATTCTTTCCTTCAAGCGCGTCGTCCCGAAGCATTTTTTTCTTTAGATCCATATTTTCAGTATTCAGTATTCAGTATTCAGTATTTAGTGTTCAGTATTTTTATTAAATGACTGCCAACTGCCTACTGCTTACTAGTTAAATAATTTCAATATACAATATACAGTATTCAATCTACAGTCTTTTACTGCCAACTGCCACTGCTAACTGCCTACTGAACTATTCGTCTATTAATATTTCCAGTAATTGTATCGCGGCATTGCTGATCTTGGTTCCAGGACCAAAAACGGCAACAGCTCCTGCGTCAAAAAGATATTGATAATCCTGAGAAGGGATCACTCCACCCACAATTACCATAATATCTTCGCGTCCTAATTTCTTCAATTCTTCAATAACCTGAGGTACCAGCGTTTTGTGTCCAGCTGCCAGGGAAGATACTCCCAGGATGTGCACATCATTTTCCGCTGCCTGCTGGGCTGCTTCGGCCGGAGTCTGGAAAAGCGGACCAATATCCACGTCAAATCCAAGATCGGCGTAACCGGTGGCGACTACCTTGGCACCTCGATCGTGGCCATCCTGTCCCATTTTGGCGATCATGATCCTAGGCCTTCGGCCTTCCATTTCGGCAAATTTATCGGCCAGTTCCCTGGCTTTATTGAATGAGCTGTTGTCTTTCATTTCTTTAGAATATACCCCGCTAAAAGATTGGATCTTGGCCTTATAACGACCATATACATCCTCCAGCGCATTGCTGATCTCACCCAGGCTGGCTCTTTCCCTGGCGGCCTCCACGGCCAGTGCCAGTAAATTGCCATTTTCTTCTTCGGCCGCTTTTCTCAGATTTTTCAGTGCCTGTTGTACCTTTTCCTCATTTCGTTCGGCTCTTATCTTTTCCAACCGGGCTACCTGCTGTCGTCTTACGGTTTGGTTATCCACCTCAAGCGTCACCAGTTCTTCTTCTTTTTCGAGTCGGTATTTGTTGACACCTACGATCACATCGGTCTCGCTGTCGATACGCGCCTGTTTTTTGGCAGCGGCTTCTTCGATTCGCATTTTCGGAATACCTGCTTCGATAGCTTTGGTCATTCCGCCAAGCTCTTCCACTTCCTCAATAAGTTTCCAGGCTTTTTGAGCGATCTCTTCAGTTAGTTTTTCCACATAAAAACTTCCTGCCCATGGATCCACTGTTTTAGTAGTGTTGGTTTCCTGCTGAAGGTATAATTGTGTATTCCTCGCGATCCTTGCTGAAAAGTCAGTCGGTAAAGCGATGGCTTCGTCCAGGGCGTTGGTATGTAAACTCTGGGTTCCTCCAAAAGCTGCCGCCGCTGCTTCGATACAGGTTCGAGCAACATTGTTGAACGGGTCCTGCTCCGTTAAACTCCAGCCACTGGTTTGCGAATGTGTTCTCAAAGAAAGCGATTTCGGGTTTTTGGGATTGAACTGTTTTACCAGTTTTGCCCAAAGCATTCTCCCGGCCCTCATTTTCGCGATCTCCATAAAGTGGTTCATTCCAATAGCCCAGAAAAAGGAAAGTCTTGGCGCGAAGCTATCGATATCCATCCCGGCGTCAAGTCCCTTTCGGATGTATTCCAGGCCGTCTGCCAGGGTATAGGCGAGTTCGATATCACAAGTTGCCCCGGCTTCCTGCATATGGTAACCGGAAATACTAATGCTGTTGAACTTCGGCATATTTTGAGAAGTATACTCAAATATGTCTGAAATGATCTTCATCGACGGAGTAGGAGGGTAGATGTAGGTATTCCTCACCATGAACTCCTTTAAAATATCATTCTGAATGGTTCCTGAAAGCTGTTCCGGCTTCACTCCCTGCTCTTCGGCAGCGACGATGTAAAAGGCCATGATTGGAAGAACTGCACCGTTCATGGTCATGGAAACCGACATTTTATCCAGCGGGATCTGGTCGAACAATATTTTCATGTCCTCAACCGAGTCGATCGCAACGCCCGCTTTTCCAACATCCCCAACAACACGCTCATGGTCTGAATCATAACCTCGGTGAGTTGGAAGGTCAAAAGCCACGGACAGTCCTTTCTGACCTGCAGCCAGGTTCCTTCGGTAAAAAGCATTGCTTTCTTCGGCCGTTGAAAATCCAGCATATTGCCGAATGGTCCATGGCCGGCTCACATACATGGTGCTGTACGGGCCGCGAAGATAAGGTGGAATTCCCGCCGCGAAATGGAGGTGTTCAGCTTCCGAAAGGTCGGCTTTGGAATAGGAGGATTTGATATCGATCTCCTCGGGGGTCGTGAAAATTTCCTTGCTCGATTCCGAAGGTCTGCTGGTGATATCCTTCTCTTCGAGCTTTATATTTTGAAGATCTTTGCGTGGCATAAATCTTTGTTTTATTGGGTTGGCTGGCTTCGTTTCTCTTCCTCTAAGCGTTTCTGCTCCAGTTCTTCACTAAGCCTTTTTTCAAGAATGGGTTCCAGTAAGGTCTTTCGCGGGTTGCGCTTAAGGAATGGATAGAGTTCCAGGTCATTTTTCATACCATCTTCCGGATTCTCGTATTTATTGGTACCTATCAATACCAGGTCGCCATTATTGAATTTCTCCTGTTCCGCCGCTGCGCTTTCCTTAATTTTTTTCTGAATGGTGCCCGCTTTTAGCTCTTTTAAAAAGCCGCCACCTTCTTCAATGGTTTTAAAGATCTCCAGCGCCTTTTCCGCCAGTTGCCGGGTAAGGCTTTCGATATAATAAGAGCCTTCAGCAACATTTCCCACCTTATCGAGGTAACTTTCATTTCTCATGATGAGTAGCTGGTTTCGGGCAATGCGGTCACCAAATTCGTTGTTCTTATGATAGATCGCATCATAAGGCATATTGGAGATGGCGTCGGCACCGCCCAGGATCGCGCTCATACTTTCGGTTGTGGTGCGCAGCAGATTTACATTATAATCGTAAAGTGTTTTGGTACGTTTCGTAGGTTCGGCGATAAGAAGACATTCGGTATTGAATCCGAATTGTTTTGCGATGGTGGCATGCAGCCATCTCAGCGCTCGTAATTTGGAGATCTCGAAGAAATAATCAGATCCCACGGAAACCACATACTGAAATTTGAAGTTTTGCTTTTGTTCTTCTGAAAGCTGCATTTCAGAAAAATGATTCAGGTATTCCGTAAGCTGGGCCACAGAATAGGCTATTTGCTGCGGAATATTGGCCCCGGCATTCTGGTAAAGCGAAAGGTTGATACTTACAACCGACTCGAAATTCTTTGAGTTCCGAACGATCTGTTCCAGCTGCTCATGGTCGGCTTTCAGGTTATCGAACCAGTTCCCGGTGCGGGACAGTTTGCCTATGATGTCATTCTGAAGATAGACCCTGTATTTTTTGTTTTCCAGGAATGTATCCAATTCCTGAACAAATTCAGCATCCAGGAATTCAGGTTTGATATAAATGTTCGTGTCATCTGAAATTTCAGAAAAAAGAGTCACGAAATCGATTTCTTTCACGGGCAAAATAAACCAGATGGCTTCGGTACCTCGCTGAAGTTTTTCAACAGCTTTGGAATTGGCCTGTTCAGCCGAAGTCACATAGATCTTTTCGCAGATATTCCAGTGAGCCGGATTGGATATTTTTAAAGTTTCCTCGACATCTTCCGAAGAATAGAACGGGCGAATGTCGATGCCGTGAAGGGTTTTGGTTACCAGTTTTTCGTTATAATCGGCACCCTTAAGATCGGCCTGGATCTTTTGCTTCCATTGTTTTGCAGAAACTTCTTCAAATTCCTGAAATAACAATTGTTTCATTTTGATTGGTTTTAGACAGAAGGATTGGCGCTTAATCTACCGTATCATACTCGATGATATAGATCTCTTCATTAGGCCTTTTCATGTAATATTTCTGCCTGGCGAACTTTTCCAGTTCCACCGAATCCTGAAGTTGCTGGATCACCGCCTTATCTTTCGCAATTTCCTTCTGATAATAGTTTTTATTGTCCTGCAGCTCGTTTAGCTCCTGGTCGAGCTCATGGTGTATAAACCATGAATTGGTGTCCAGAAAGATCATCCAGCCAGCAAAAACAAGGCTTATTAACACATATTTATTGCTGATGATCCGGAACCAGGATTTGTTACGCAGGTCTTTAAATTTCATACCCGGCTAAGATACAAAATTAGCTTAAGCGATCCTTAATGATAGTCTGCACAATATCAACTGCTACCGTGTTGTAACGGTTGGTAGGAATGATGATATCGGCGAATTCTTTGGTGGGTTCTATAAATTGCTGGTGCATGGGCTTTAAAGTGGTCTGGTAGCGCCATAACACCTCCTCAAGATCGCGACCGCGTTCCGCGATATCACGCTTTAGGCGGCGAATCAGGCGTTCGTCACTATCGGCATGAACATAGATCTTGATATCGAACAATTCCCGGATTTCGGGATGAGTAAGAATTAGAATTCCTTCCACAATAACCACTTTTCTTGGGTGGATCTCCACGGTTTCCCCGGTTCGGTTATGCTGTTTGAAAGAGTAAACAGGCTGCTGAATGGTTTTGCCGGCCTTTAATTCTCGTAAATGCTGGGCAAGCAGATCAAAATCGATGGATTTTGGGTGGTCGAAATTGATCTTTTTCCGGTCTTCAAAGGAGAGGTGAGAAGTGTCCTGGTAATAAGAATCCTGGGAGATCACATCAACTTCTTCATTTTTCAGTTCGTCGATGATCTGGTTTACAACAGTTGTTTTTCCGCTTCCGGTTCCCCCGGCTATTCCAATTATCAGCATATCGAAAAATTTCGGCAAAGGTACTTATTAGTTTGTAATTGCCTTTTATCTCTTTAAAATTAAAAAACCGGCCTTTTTTAAAAAGCCGGTTCTTCAAATAAGTAACAATTATTTTATTCCTTTTCCTGGATACCTGCTACCTCTTCAGCGGTCACCATATCCTTGATGTTATTAGACCAGGAATTCATTACATAATTCATGGCATCTGCAACTTCCTGATCGCTCAATCCCATAGGTGTCATGATGTTGTCATATTTTTCACCATTCACAGTAATTGGCCCCTGCATTCCGTATTTAACTCCGCGAATACTTGCTTCTCTTTTTTCGGTAAGCCAGTTCGAGCCGTCAAGTGGGGGATAGGTCCCCGGTATTCCTTTTCCTGAAGGCAGGTGGCAGGTCACACAAAGGTCGTTGTAGATCGCCTTACCTCTCTCAATGCTTGAGGTTAATGGAGTTTTTGAAGCTGATTTTTCCGAAGAAGGTATAACGTATGATTCTTCTTCCGCATCATTTTCTTTTTTGTCGGATTTACAGGCAATTAATGCTGCACTGATTCCGAAGACAAGCAAAATTTTTCTCATTCTTATTATTCTTTAATGGTTAATTTAGCGATTCCTTTTCCTTCAACGGCCAGGTAGATGTTACCGTCTGGTCCCTGGCGAACATCTCTTACGCGGCCAATATCCTCAAGCAATTTAACTCTTTTCGGAATATTTTTTCCGTTAAGCTCTAAATGTTCAAGATATTGAAACTTTAAAGATCCTACCAGCAGGTCCCCCTGAAGATCTGGATATTTGTCTGAAGTCACATAGGCAAATCCGCTAGGCGCAATCGACGGAACCCAGTAAAATATGGGGTCTTCGAACTCCGGCCTGGAGGTTTCATCGGTAATGGTTGAGCCGTCATAATTTTCGCCATAGGTTACCACTGGCCAGCCGTAATTGGCTCCTTTTTTTACCACATTGATCTCATCACCTCCTTGAGGTCCGTGTTCGTGAACCCAGATCTCCCCGGTTTCAGGGTTAAGGATCATTCCCTGGGGGTTTCGGTGGCCATAGGAGTATATAGCTTCCACGGCATCCTCCTGACCAACGAACGGGTTATCTGAAGGAATACTTCCATCTGGATTCAGGCGGTAAACTTTTCCATTATCACGTGTGATATCCTGCGGATTCACATCGCGGGCACCTCGCTCTCCGGCGCTAAAATATAAGTAGCCTTCCTTATCGAAAGCGATCCTGGATCCAAAATGCTGACCTTTAGTTGTATTCGGGCTGGCTTTATAAAGTACTTCCTTACTGGTTAATTGATCTCCTTGGAGTTTGGCTCTCATTAAAGCGGTATTTCCTCCCTCGCCTTCACCTTCTGTAGAGGCATAGGTGAAATAGATCCAGCCATTATTTTCATAGTCTGGGTGAAGCACCACATCAAGAAGACCTCCCTGTCCGCGATTGTAAACATCTGGTCCTCCTTTGATTTCAATTTTCTTTCCGTCTTTATAATGGATGATATCTCCATTCTTTTCAGTTATTAGCATACTGCCATCAGGTAGGAAAGTGAATCCCCACGGGATATCCAGGTCTTCTACTACCATTTCATAGGAATACTTTTCTGAGCTTTCAGCCTCGATAGGATCGGGAACCTGGGTTTCCTGATCTATCTGCTCACTTTCTTCCATAGTTTCACCGGTTTGAGCAGAATCGGCTGTTTTACCATTTTCGCCACAGGAGATCATTCCCAGGCCTAGACTAAATATGATCAATGTTTTCTTCATAGCATTGTAAATTGACTTGGATAAATTTAATGGAACCAAGATATAAAAATTTGAAACTTTTATTTGTGAGCGTGGAATTATTATTATATTTGCCGCCCAATTATGGTTGAAAGGTCAGATTGGATGTAGTACGGCGCAGGCTCTGCCCGGAGCCGGTCTACAGAATTCAGTTAATCCTGAATTTTTGAAT
Source organism: Christiangramia bathymodioli (assembly GCA_009735695.1). Taxonomy (GTDB): domain Bacteria; phylum Bacteroidota; class Bacteroidia; order Flavobacteriales; family Flavobacteriaceae; genus Christiangramia; species Christiangramia bathymodioli. Next base: position 268,601 of record SRSL01000003.1, on the reverse strand, counting down.
AAAAAATATTGAATGAATTGCGAAAGCAATTTCGGGGTGTAGCCCTTCGACACGAATCATAGGATTCGTGCTCAGGATAAACTCCGCCCGGTTCCCGGTCTACTTTTAAGTTAAATAGGGAATCTGAAATAATAAATATTGAATAAATAGCTTTAGCTATTTGATTCGGGGTGTAGCCCTTCGACACGAATCTTAGGATTCGTGCTCAGGATAAACTCCGCCCGGTTCCCGATCTACTTTTTAAGTTAGGTAAGGAATCTGAAATAAGGATTATTGAATAAATAGCTTTAGCTATTTGATTCGGGGTGTAGCGTAGCCCGGTTATCGCGCCTGCTTTGGGAGCAGGAGGCCGCAGGTTCGAATCCTGCCACCCCGACGAACCGTACTTAAACGGATATAAGAACACTGTTAATCTATTGATTTTCAGTGTTTTTTGTTTTTATGATGTTATTTGATATCATATGAAATCACCCTATCCAGTGAATGATTCGGTGAATACATTCTTTCCAGCATTTCACTATCTTAGAAGAACATTACGGTTGATTTGACTTTCGTCTTTACAAATAATTGTTTCACTTAAAGACGTTAAAAATGCCACATTTTACTACATTCTCCGTGCTTTTCTTTACCAGAAGACTTAACCGGAACAAAAAAGAATTATCCATTTACGCGCGTATCACGGTCAATGGAAAATGCGCTGAAATGAGCCTGAAAAGGAAAACTTCAGTGAATGAATGGGATAGTTCTAAAGGACGGCTAAAAGGAACTTCTCCCCGAATTAAAATTTTAAACAGTTATTTAGACCAGGTCTATTCCAAATTGCTGGACACCCAAAAGAGCATTCTGGATAAAGATAATTTACTCACTGCCGATAAAGTCAAGGCTTCTTACCTAAACTTGGACGAAGAGCATAAAACCCTCAAGGACATTATTACATATCATAATGAGAGGATGAAGGATGTCCTGAAATGGGGAACGCTGAAGAATTACCATACTACTTCAAAATACCTACAAGAGTTTTTAAAGAAGAAAAAGAAAACCAGTGATGTTTACCTGAAGCAGATCAACTACCAGTTTATTACAGAATTTGAAATGTTCCTGAGAAATTACCGTGCTAAAAAAGAAAGAAAAACCTGCGGTACAAATGGCACAATGAAACACCTGGAACGCTTAAAGAAACTGCTAAACCTGGCTATCAAATTAGAATGGCTGGAAAAGAATCCATTCCGAAGTTATGATTTTAAGTTCGAAAAAAATGACCGACAGTTTTTAACTGAACGGGAACTTTATATATTAGAAGAAACGGAATTTACCACACCTTCCCTAGAACGGGTAAAAGATATGTTCCTATTCTCCTGCTACTCCGGGTTATCTTATATCGACTTAAAAGAACTCACTACTGATCAATTGGTGAAGGGAATGGATGGAAAGGATTGGATCTATACCAAGAGGGAGAAGACCCAACAATCGGTAAAAATTCCTTTGTTATATGCCGCTAATATCATTCTTAAAAAATATCTCCAAGAAAATCTTTCTAAAGATTCTCAAGTAATTTTCCCTGTTATTTCTAATCAAAAAATGAATAAGTACCTGAAAGATATTATGCGATCCATAGGGGTTAGAAAGAAAATCACTTTTCATTCTGCCAGACATACTTTTGCAACCGTTGTAACACTTTCAAACGGCGTACCTATTGAAACAGTTTCTAAGATTCTGGGACATTCCAAGCTTTCCACAACTCAGATTTATGCCCGGGTTTTAGAGGATAAACTCAGTTCTGATATTTCTAATCTGGATCAGGTAATAATAAATAAAAGGCAGAAAAAGATGAATTGAAGAATCGACCTAGCTCAGATTTTTTACTTTCTACCGGTTAATAAATTGGGAGGCGTTTTATTAAAAACCTTTGGTCTGTGATTCAGCTGTTATTGTGTTCTTTGCCGATCATTTTTTTTATTTGCCAATGGATTTTGAGATCGAACTGAAGCGAAGAAGATATTTCTCAGACAGTATTTCTACAGAATTAATTTCTTACTTTGTATCAACATGAAATTACTGATTGTAGAAGATGAACCGTACCTGTTAAAAAGCCTTGAGGATTTCGCGGCCAAAGAAGGCTATTTATATGATTCGGCTGGCAACTTTCAAACAGCCCAAGAACGTGTTTATTTATACGATTATGACTGTCTAATTCTAGACATTAATTTACCGGATGGCAGTGGGTTCGAAATTCTTGAAATTCTTAAAAAAGAAGATAAGACTGATGGTGTTATTATTCTTTCTGCAAGAGATTCCCTAGATGATAAGTTAACTGGCCTCGAATTAGGAGCTGATGATTACCTGATAAAACCATTTTATTTTTCAGAACTTAATGCCCGGATAAAAGCCGTCATTCGTAGGAAACAGTTTAAAACCAATAAGCCTATCCGCTTTGCCAATATGGTAATAGACCTAGGCCAATACCTAGTGAGAATAGATAACTTTTCTACGCCAATCTCATTTACTAAAAAAGAATATGCTATACTCATCCACCTCATTAACAATAATAAACGTATTATTTCTAAAATGGCGCTCGCAGAGTACGTATGGGGTGATTATGTAGATGAGGCCCAGAGTTTTGATTTTTTGTTTTCTCAGATTAAGAACCTCAAACGAAAGCTGAAAGATGCCGGGGCACAAGTAGAAATAAATAACATCTATGGGGTAGGTTATCAAATTCAGGCTTTATGAAGCTGCTTACCTACACATCCCGCCTTCAAATGCTGTATTTCCTCGTCTTGTTCGGGATTTTTTCGATATTGTTTTATTTGGTACTTAGCTGGAATGTACTTCAAAATGTAGATGAAGTGTTGAACAACCGCAAAGTCAACTTGCTAGCTTATCTAGAAGATAATCCTGAAGCTCCTTTTAAAGAGGATAACCCACTAGACGATTTTACCTTTTTTCCTGTTGAAAAGAAGGTGTTTCAGAAAAGCTATGAAAGCTACACTGACACTCTTATTTATGAGCCTGTTGATGATGAGTTTGATGAGTACCGAAAGCTTACAGCTTATGTGAAATTACACAATAATAACTACCGGCTGGAAATTATAAAGCCACATCTGGAAGCGGGAGAAATGATAGGTACCATTGCCATTACACTCGGCAGCCTATTTATGGGCTTGGCGCTTTCTTTTTACTTAACCCAACGTATTATCTCCAAAAAAATATGGAAATCGTTTTTTGAAATGCTCGAAAGGCTCCGGCTTTTGCGCTTTGATAAAGAGAAAATGCCCGAATTACCATCTACAAATATTGATGAGTTCCGGATGCTGAATGAAGCTGTGAATGAGCTGGTCCGAAAAAATACTGAAGTCTTTCAAAGCCAAAAGCAATTTATTGAAAACGCTTCACATGAAATGCAAACGCCCTTGTCCATTATCCAGTCAAGGCTGGAAGCACTCATTGGGCAGGCTGAACTTTCAAAGAAGCAGGCGGAAATTTTGGAAGGCATTATCGGTTCAACACAACGCTTAAAAAAACTGAGTAAAACTCTGTTGCTCTTATCTAAAATCGAAAACCGGCAGTTTATCCTTTCGGAACAGGTTGATATTAAAACAATTTTAAGCCGATCCATGGAATTTTATGAAGAACATAAAGCCGCCTTGAATATATCGGTGAAAGCCGAAACACGAGATAGCTTGATAGTGCAGGGAAATATTATGCTTACGGAGATACTGATACAGAACCTACTTAAAAACGCCTTTCTGCATAATATTGAGAATGGAATGGTAAGCGTTCAAATAATGGAAAACAAGCTCATTATTGCCAATACCGGGCAAAAGCAAGAAATAGGAAAAGTATTAGAGAAGGATAAATTGTTCAGCCGTTTTTACAAACAATCCAGTAATCCCAATACCTGGGGGTTGGGATTAGCCATTGCTCTAAAGGTAGCTGAAACGAGTGGATGGGGACTTCATTATTATAAAGAAGAAGGATTGCACATTTTTGAAGTGAATTTCGGGTAACCAATCAGCTTCCCAAATTTCTACAGATTCCATTCATATACTTGCATATAATAAAATCATGAAACTATAATGAACAGAGCCGGGAACCAAATCATTCTTATTTTGCTTTTATCCTTTTTAACCCCTAAAATTGTTTTTTCACAGGTAGAAAATAAAGAAACAAATTATCCTAAAATAAAAAACTATTTTAGTATTATGCATCCTATTGCCACTATAACAAAAGACGGGAATCACTTTAATTTTGATGGCAGTTATACAGTAGGCTTTCCAGTTGGTATAAATTTTCTTCAGAGCGACAAAATAGCTTACAGTATCGAGTTTGCACCTATGATTTCTTTTAATGATCGTGCGAGTAGGGTAACCGGATTACTTTTTCACCCAGGTGTTATCTACCGAAACATTGGAGGTTTTAATTTTTTAACCAGGCTTGCATTCAATACCAACGGCCGTTATGGTTTTACAGCCGTTATAAACAGACCTATAATTAAAAAGGAAAAAGTAACTTATTTCCTCGCTACGCCCATTCCGTTTAGATTCGGTAATGATTTACCTTTTTCCAGTAACTTTTGGTTTTCAAGTAGGAATAGCATTTTAATCATATAAAAGAAAAAATTATGGACAGAAAAGATTTTTTAAGGAACTCAGCAATTTTAGGTGGAGCAACCATACTCCCTACTAACAATGTTTTTTCGCAGAATGTGACTGAAAATGGAATAGATAAGTTGGTCGACAAAAACGGTAACTTCATCCAGAAATCACTTCCTTACAACAAAACATTTTTGGAACCACATATGGACGAAGAAACACTTCACTTACACTATGAATTTCATCATGGTGGAGCAGTTAAAGGTGCAAACAAAGATTTGATTAAAATAAAAGAACACCTAAAGTCAGGAGATTTAGACCAGGTTGATTTGTGGACACGCAAACTGGCGTATCATTTTTCAAGCCACGTGCTACATACCATTTTCTGGACAAACCTTTCCAATAAAAAAACACAGCCCAAAGCAGAACTATTGAAACAGATAGAAAAAGATTTCGGCTCATTTGAAAAGCTCCAAGTATATATAGCAAAAGTATCCAAAGGCGTAGAAGGAAGCGGCTGGGGTATTTTGGGTTATCAACCCTTTTCCCGATCGCTAACCATCTTGCAATGTGAGAATCATCAGAAACTGACCCAGTGGGGCGTAATTCCGTTATTGGTTATTGATGTGTGGGAGCATGCATATTATTTGAAACACAAAAATAAAAGAGGGGATTTTGTCGATACTATTTTAAATATCATTAATTGGGATAATGTAGCAGAACGATATAATAATGCCATAAAAATTGTTTAATGGAACAATTACCCTTTAAAGAAGCCATAAAAGTATGGATTAGAGTAGCCATTTATAGCTTTGGTGGACCTGCCGGGCAGATTGCGGTGATGCATAAAATTTTGGTCGAAGAAAAAAAATGGATAAGTGAGAACCGCTTTTTACATGCGCTCAATTACTGTATGCTGCTGCCTGGGCCGGAAGCCCAGCAGCTGGCCACGTATATTGGGTGGTTGCTGCATAGGACGAAAGGGGGGTTAACTGCAGGTATTTTATTTGTAATACCTGGATTTGTTTCAATACTAATTCTCAGTATTCTTTACGCTGCTTACAGAGATGTTGGTATTGTCGAAGCTATATTCTTCGGTATTAAACCTGCCGTCTTAGCCATAGTTGTTGGTGCCGTCATTAAAATAGGTAAAAAGGCCATCAAAAATGAGGTCATGTTTGTTTTGGCGGCTTTGGCCTTTATAGCTATATTTTTCTTTGAGGTAGATTTTCCTTATATAATAGTAGCAGCGGGATTGACAGGTTTTATTGGCGGAAAATTTTGGGAAGAAAAATTCCATGTCATTAAAGGCCATTACTTAGCTGAAGGAGATAAAGACAAGGATAATGATGAAAATGCCTTGATTGACAGCAAAATCCAACCCGTAAGGCCGTCTTTAAAAAAAACATTAAAAACCATTTTTATTTTCCTAACGCTATGGTCTCTACCACTATTGATCATTGGCCTGGTGATTGGGGTCGAAAATATTTTCTTCTCGGAAGGCCGATTTTTCAGTAAAACGGCCGTTGTAACTTTCGGAGGGGCTTATGCTGTATTAGCCTATATCGCTCAAAAAGCGGTTGAAGATTATGGCTGGTTACAATCCGGTGAAATGTTGGATGGACTGGGTATGGCCGAAACTACGCCGGGTCCGCTGATACAGGTGGTACAGTTCGTAGGCTTTATGGGAGCCTATAGATTAAGCGGCTCTCTCGATCCCATAACAGCTGGAATTTTAGCTTCCCTGCTGGTTACATGGGTTACCTTTATACCTTGCTTTCTATTCATTTTTACAGGCGCTCCTTATATAGAATACCTTCGGGGCAATAAAAGTTTAACCACTGCACTTTCAGGAATTACAGCTGCCGTAGTAGGGGTTGTACTTAATCTGGGTGTCTGGTTTGCAATCCACACCCTTTTCTCTGAGGTTAACGAAAAATATCTGTACGGAGCAAGGTGGTTGATTCCCGAATGGAGCACAGTTAATATTGGATCATTAATTATTGCTCTAATAGCCTCTTTTGTATATTTCATTTTGAAATGGGATATGCTGAAAACTATCCTGATCAGTGTTTTATCAGGTATCATCTATTTCTTCATATTTAAGGAATTAGGTTGATTATGTGCTGTAACCCTATTGTCAATGACAGCATAATAACAAAGGATATGGCACTTAGGGTACGTTTAAAAGGTGTAACCGGCAAATCACGACAAGGGTGGCGTTTTATGGATAAAAACAATTATTATGTAGTACGGGCAAATACACTCGAAGATAACGTGGTGTGTACAAAGTAGAAGATGGCAAACGCACAGATTTGCTCCTTGTAGGAAAAGGAAAAACCTACGGCTTAGATGTTCCTTCTTTAGGTGATAGCTGGAACAGCATGGAATTAATAGTGAAAGTGATGATTTACCATCTATTTGAATAATAAAGAGTTATTCAAAGTAAAATATACTACATTCACTAAAGCTGGTAAGGTGGGGCTATGGACCAAAGCAGATGCTATAACTTACTTTGATAATTTCAGTATAAAAATATTAGATTGATTAGAAGAATTTAAAACATAAAACAAGCATTATGAAAATTAAATACGTATTGATTTCAACAGTTCTTTTATTGCTTTCGTGCAATGGCAATGACGGTAAGAAAGAGAATGCTGACAGTTCTCGCCCATCTTCTGAAAAACAAAAGGAGATCGAACAACAGGAAGATATGGAGCCGCATCCCCTGAATATTACAGCTATCCAGGAGGTTATTGGCATTGAGGGCACGGAAAACAATGGGGAATATAAAGTAGTAGTTCCCCAAAATGATCTAGAGATAATGGTCGATGGTTTTAAAATCATCCCCCCGATGGGACTAGGCAGCTGGGCAGCATTTTCACCTGTTAAAGACGGAGCAATGGTCATGGGCGATATAGTGGTGACTGAAGATGATTTGCTGCCGGTACAACAAGAAGTAATAAGGCAGGGATTGACTATTACCGCTATCCATAATCATTTTGTGAGGAATAATCCCAATGTCATGTACATGCATATTGGAGGTATGGGTGAAGAAGGAGTACTTGCAGAAAAAGTAAAAGCTTTATTCGATAAGGTTGTGGAAGTGCGTGGTGGGAATCCTGCAGCTTCCGAATCTAGTGAAGTCGAGAATACGCTGAATACTGATAGAATAGATAATATTATAGGACATTCAGGTAATCTTAACAATGGAGTTTATAAGATTACAATAGGGCGACCAGATGTTGACCTTAGGGAGCAGGAAGCTCCTGTTAGTACTTTTATGGGATTTAATACCTGGGCCAGCTGGCAGGGGACTCCAGAAAAAGCTGCTGTTGCAGGAGATTTTACCATGCTTGCCGATGAAGTTGCCCCTGTTATAAAAGCCCTTGTAGAAAACGGCATTGAAGTAGTGGCATTACATAATCACATGGTGCATGAAGAACCAAGAATATTCTTTCTACATTATTGGGGAGTGGGCCCAGCCGAGAAACTCGCCCACGGCCTGAAAGCGGCTCTTAACCAGACCGGGGTGGTGAGCAAAAACGAATAATTAAATCCATTTTTAATTTAGCGAGGTATTTTAAATGAATGAGAGAGGAGACACGGGATTAATTCCCGTTACCTCTTTCCACGTAAAAATACCTAAGGTTCTCGAATACTGCATTTTTGGTATTTATTCTGAATTTCCTCTAGCCATTGCCAAGAGGTGGATGTCCTGTCTGGAACTTGCCGAAATAAAACTTTATGTGAGTTTTTTAATAATCCCTTGAATCAAATAGACCTATGAATAACCTAGGCGAAATTTTCGTTATCTTTAAAAGAAAAGGATAATTATATGTTTATATACAATTACCCTTTAAAATGTTGAAATTTTCTTTTAACCAAAAGGATGTATTGAACTCCCATTAATAGGTCTTAAAACCTTAATTTCCATCTGATGCCTGTCCCAAAAAAACTGAAAAAAGATTTTATCAAATAAAGTATAACTCTTAAAACTTTGAATATAGTATAATTTACCCCTTAACTGATGGTTATTATTTGGAATTAGTTATGGATATTTCCAGGATAATATCAGTATAAAAACGGAAACTTATAATGTTTTAAATATCTCTAGATAAACAACATTGCAAAACTAAGGGGGAATAGCAAGAGGGTAACACGCTGTGCGATGTTACTGAATCGCAATACATTGAATTTCAATTAAATATGTATTTTCCTTCTGTCATTTTTCACGGAATTTGCGACAAATTCTCTCGCACCCCCTGTAAATAGGTGGTTTTTTGCGACAAATTTCACGAAAAACTTAAATTCAAACCCATTCACCACTTTTCCTTTCACTTCGCATTAGCTCCATTGCAGCAAAAGAGGTTCATTATAAATTGTCTTGGACACGAGATAAAAAGCTTTGAAGATGAATTGGTAAATAAGATATTCCCAAAAGCTTTTTAACTCAAGTCCGCCAGGCAGTAACTAAAATTCACCGATCAGGATTTCAGAGTTTCTTTTAAAATCCTTCTTACCTCACCTTACCCTTTGCTGCTAAAAAACAAGCTTTGAAATTAACCGGAGTGCATAAACCGCTAATAAGCTATTTATAACTCCTCTATAATTTCAAAGCTTGAAGATGAATGGCATCAAAAGGTAATGCGATGGCGCTGAAAGAAGTAAATAAAAATAGCAGAATGACCTATTCTTCCTGATCTACAATATTTTTACTTCTCAACAGCAAAAGGAAAATGCTTAAGATGAAAAAAGTAAATTGTTCTAATTTGGACTTTTCCCCGTAAACATCTCTTTTTTATTGCAACCATCGGGAGCAATCAAGATTGTGCCCACAGGCACACATCTTGCGTTAGCTATCATTTTTAATTTCTGCATTATGCAGAAGTTCAAGTTCCTTAAGTTTTTTATTTCCTTCCTTACGAACGCTTCTTAAAAAACGTTCGGCTAAATTACTGGCATAATCACTATCTTCCATGGTTACGTCATCTACCGTTTTAAAGTTGATATTATACTGTGCATGGCAGAGCTGGCTATACACCTTTTTTGAGGTGAACGATCTTTTTGGTAAAACTATCCGTGGGCTTTTACTAAAATTTTTACAGAGGTTTAAAAGAAGGTCAAGTTCAAAATAGTGGGGTTTCCATTCCCAATAAACCCAAAGAAGTGCCGCACAGGTTTGTAGTAGGTTTTGACTAACCAATACCAATCTGGCACTTTCATCATATACCATATCCACAGTATCTGTTTTATCCTCAAAGTAAGAGGCCCGGTTCAATCTAAACTCCCATACCTTTTTAATTTCTTCAAATTTTCTGGGGTGAGAACAATAACCTGTAATGGATAAAGGACTTTTCTGAAATAAACAATTCCCGGGCAAAAGCACCCGACTTAAAAAATTATCGCCTGCTTCTAAGCGCCTTTTGATATCATTATAGCAATAATGGATGCTATATAATTTCACATGCTCCTTCATTTTATTAAACACTTCGACCATAAAAGTTTTGGGATCGCTTATTTCTGCGTAGCTGATTATAAGTAATGTGAATTCATATTGTTGGTTAAACTTGTCTCTCCCTTCTGAATTAAACAAATAGCTCGATGAACTGTCGTTTTTAGTTGCGCTAATCCAGTAAATGGAATGAACCCTTACCAACGATCTGATTATTTCTATGAGGCTCTTCACTAAGGGCTGCGGTATGTTTTCGATTTTCATAACTAAAATGATTTAAAAGTTTTTATCTCTGCGAATACGGTTTCCCGTAACTGGTTTTAACGTATTTTCTATATATTTGGAGTTATGGGCAGAAATTTTCATTGTTAACCCGATAATTTTATTGATTCTGGCATCAAATTCTGAAAATTATTCCTCGTACCGAACCAGGCTTACTTGTAAAATACAGTCGGTAGCCTGTAAATTACCGCTTACGAAATGTCTTAAAACTTTAAAATGAATTCTTAACTTTGAGATTATGACAACAACTACCAAACCCAACCATATAGGACGCAAAATTGCCCGCATTCGTGAACTGCGCGGAATGAAACAGGAAACCCTTGCCGAAGAACTTGGCATTAGCCAGCAAAGCGTTTCCCACCTGGAACAAAGTGAAACCTTGGAAAATGAAAAGCTGGAAAAAGTGGCTAAAGTTCTTGGAGTTACCAAAGAGGCTATAGAAAGTTTTTCAGATGAGAATGTTATTAATTATTTCAATAACTTTTATGATAACAGTTCTCCAAAAGGTAATAGTTTCAATCAAGGTATGTATGCTACGTTCAATCCATTAGATAAATTGGTAGAGGCTTATGAAGAAAATAAAAAGCTTTATGAACGATTGGTGCAAGCGGAAAAAGATAAGGTGGCTTATTTGGAGAAACTTATTAAAAAATAATCCATTGATATTATCTTAATAATAAAATTTTATCTGGTGAAATGGAGATAAGAAAACTCTGGATTATTGTATTAAGTCCAATTCACAGGTTTTTATCAAAAATCTTAGATGAATTAAATGAAACTCCATTTAAAACAAAATTCAAATCACTTGCACCAACTGCTGATATTGATGATCCGGATATTTATCACCAAGCCTTAGACTGGGCTCTAAGAAATCGTGATATCGAGGATATTAAAAATATTGCTGTTACTGGATATTACGGTTCGGGCAAAAGCAGTGTGATAAAAAATTTTATTAAGCATAATTGTCATAAATATAAATTTCTTCCAATTTCACTGGCTACCTTTAAAGATGATAAATATCATAGATCAGATTCCGACAAATCAATCAAGGAAATAGAAGAAAGCATTTTACAACAAATATTTTACAAAGTATCTGATAATGAGATTCCGAATTCAAGATTTAGTAAAATACCCTCGAAAGTCACCCTAAAATATTTCGTGTTTTCAGTGCCTTTGGTTCTATTCCTGTTAGGTTCAGCTTTATATTTTATATCCGACTTTAATGAATCTCTTGAATGGGGACTAGACCGAAAACAGATAGCATACGGATTCATAGTTTCCGGAGGTCTTTCTATTTTTGTTTTATTATGGAAGTTGAAAGATTTAACTTTAAGTAAATTTAGTGTTAAAAACCTAGAGGTAGATCTAGCGGAGAAGAATAATGATCTTTCTGTACTCAATACATACATTGATGAAATAATTTATTTTTTTAAAGTAACCAAGTATCAAATTGTGGTCATTGAAGATATTGACCGTTTTGAAACTACGGAAATTTTCACAAAGCTTAGGGAGATTAACCTTATACTAAATAACTCCGAAATCACAAAAGATCTGCACATAGTATTTATTTATGCTATTAAGGACGATCAATTCGAAAATAAAAAAGATCGCACTAAATTCTTTGATTTTATATTACCAGTAATACCAGTTATAAATCTGAATAACTCTATTGATAAAATTTTAGAAATTAGAGATAGTTATGAGTTAGGAATAAGTGATAGATTAGTTAAGGAACTTGCAGTTTATATAGATGATATGCGTCTCTTACTGAACATATTCAATGAATTTCTAATCTACGATGCACAAATTAAAGACGTAAGCCGAGATAAACTTTTAGCCATAATAATTTATAAAAATTTATTACCAGATGATTTTGCACTACTGACACATGGTGAAGGGTTATTATTTGCAATAATAAATAAAAAACAAAGTATAATTGATCTTAAAATCCAAGAGCTTGAAAAAGAAATTGGAGATTTATTAAAGGAAAACTCTATTATAGAGAAACATAATATAGAGGATGTTAAAGAACTTCGATCTATTTACATACTGGAATATATCAAAAGCATAGAAAGCACAGAAAATTTTGAATTTCGTGCATTCAATGTAGGCAGTTCTAGTCTTACTATAGACGAAATGAAGCTAGATGAAAATTTTGAAAATTTAATTGAAAATAATATTCGATTTGATTCCAGCAGATATGGAGTTCGAACCTTTAACGTACAATTTGAAGAAATTGAAAAGAGAGTTAACAAAAAGCAATCTTACAAAGAGCGAGAAACTTTAATTAATAAAAAATCCAAGAATCAGATAGCAATTAATGATCGCCAAATTGCAGAAAAGAAATCGAGAATGATTGATATTGAAAAATCAAATCTCGATGAAATTATTACAAACTCAATTATCGAAGAGACTTTATCCGAATATTTAATATCAAAATCGGAAAATCGAATAGCTTCTGGAAGTACAGAAAACAAAAACGTTTTTAACCAAGAAATCGAAAATTTACTCAAGCAAAAACAACCTATTATTCAATCGTTGATTTCGAATGGTTTCATAGATGAAGATTACTTCATGTATATTTCAATTTTCTACGAAGAAAGACTTACAAGAAAAGATTTTCAATATATTCAATATGTAAAAAACTTTCGAAAGGTCGAATATGACTATAAGTTAAAAAATATTGAGGAGATCATTGAATTTCTTAACCCAAGGAATTTGGAATCTGATTTTGTCTTTAATCAGGATCTAACAGAATTTTTATTGACTAGCAAAAATTATATTAATGAAAAAAAATTATTATTCGAATCACTATCTAAATGTAAAGATCCTGCTGTAAGTTTTATCACATACTTTATTAAAAATACTAACTATCAAAAGGAGTTCATCCAAGAGTTAACTCAAAGAAATCAAAGAATATGGGATGATCTTCATTCTAGTAAAATCGAAAATGAAAATCTACAGCAACTTTACAATTTAATACTCAAATTTGGAGACCTAAATATTATTTTAGGTTTAATTGAACATTCAAGTTTCGATGCAGCCATATTAAATGACAATGATTTTTTAATACGAATTGATAATCGGGATAAATTGAAAAAAATTATTTCTCAGTCTGGATTAAAATTAGAGAATATCAACTTCGAAAAAAGTCACATCGATCTTTTGAATTTTGTTTATAGTAATAATTATTATTCATTTAACAGGTCAATATTACTTGGTTTTTATCTCCACAGAAGTGAGGAGAAAAAAAACGATTTCTTGAAATATCCTTATAGCATTATCTCTGTAGATCCAGAACTAACGAAAATGTATGATTATATTCAAAAGGACTTAAATAATTATGTAAACAATATTTCTCTTGCTATCTCAGAGAATGATTCGGAGAAAGAAAAGTATTATTTAAAGCTTTTAAATTCTAAAGATCTGAGTATAGATAATAAGATTTCTTTAATTCAAAAACAAAAAACTGTTATTACTAGTCCAAAGGAAATAGATGACGTTAACTTACTCGATGTACTTATAAAAGAATTAAAAATTCTTCCGACTTGGTTAAACCTTGACTACATCACCCAGGCACTTTCCGAAAAAACACCACCTACAAAAATACCAAAGCTAGTTGCGGATTATCTAAGTGTAAAGAAAATTAGCCAGGAACTTCAAAACAAACCTCTAAATAGTGAGGAATTCTCGATCAAGAATTTGGAAACACTTATAATAAATCTAATTGATATACCTGATGAGAGATATTCTGAAATAATATCAAAAATTCATCCCCAGATTAATATGAATCTTAGCCCTCTCGATAATCTAAAGATTGATATCCTGATTGAAAATGAAAAGTTGCTTTTATCAAACGAAAATTTTCTCGCTTTAAGAAAAAAAAGTCCTGATATGGTTATTCAATTTTTAGAAAAATGGAAGTTAAAATTTGTTCTGAAACTAGATGAATATATTCTTAACTCAAATGAGTTAAAAGCTATTTTGAAGTCATCTAAATTTAAAGCTGCTGAAAAATCGAAAATCGTACAATCCCAAACAGCAATAAATATTAAGGAGGACGATGAACTGCAGGTTTTATTAGCAAATTTAATTATTGATGAAAATCAATTTTCAGCTCCAGTTTCTGTTATATTCGAATTAATTAATGTGAATTTAAAAATTGATAGATCAATCAAATTGTTCAATAAAATTTCAGGAAAATTTTCCAATGAACAGATTCGTTCCTTTTTAAAAAATTTAAAAAATCCTTTTAATAAGTTAGCTGATACATCTTCCCGTCCCCCAATACCAAAAGACTCCGAAACAACCAAAATGTTAGAAACCCTCGAATCGAGAGGGATCATAAGTTCAAAAAAAATTGAAGGGAAAAAATATCGAGTTTATAAACCAAATAGTTAACTTCATTTAATGCAATATCATAATTTTATTATTTCTATCTTTATAACACCAAAGACGATCAAATGAAATTGATCTTATAGTTCTTCCTAGTTTAGTGAATGATTCGGTGAATATATCCAGAATTTAAAATACCAAGTCGCGGTATTACTTGGCTGATGAAGCTTAAAAAGATTCCTGCCACCCCGACCATAAAAATCCAATCACACCACGTGGTTGGATTTTTTGTTTGGAGAAAATTGAAGTTTACTTCTCATTGGAAACAAACAAAAAAGACAAAGGGCGAAGCCTGATTGGATTTTGATGCGCAACAACACTAAATTCAGGATCACCGACCGTAAAGAGGTAATCCTGTCACCCTGACATCAAAGCCTTGCATTTTTTGCAGGGCTTTTTTTATTTCCAGAATTTAGGCCGCAGGCTCTCCCGTCTCACAGTTTCAGGATCTGGACTTTCACCGACAAAATAATGTGCACCTTAGTTGGGGCTTTCTTGTTGAAATCACTCTAAAGACCGGCAATAAGATTCTTACCGTCGAAACTTAGGGGCCTAAATTGTAATGGTCTCGCTAAAAATCATATGTGGCTATTTTTAAGTCAATGAGGCAGGTCTGTCACCGGAATGTTAATTTTTTTGTGTTTTAAAGAGAAACGACACCGGTAATATACTTTCCAACTTTCTTTAAGGAGTCAATTTTTTACATTTTATATGAACTGATTCTCAGTTTTTTTTAAAAGCGAGTTCCCCTGAAAAAACCATCTTGCCGGGGATTCCAAAAGAATTTTAATGTTCCTAAATTTCATTAATTCAACAGGTTATGTTTCCTTCGAGATAGCTGGTGCGATTTAAATTAACATTTGTTTATTTTTTGGATTATATGTAGCAAAATTTCTAAAAATGGGTTAGTGCTTTGAAATAATTTAAGTTTTTAACAGATTGTGAATATAAAATTCAGAAAAGTCTTTAGTCTTTAACAATTTATTGGCATCTTTGAAGTAAGGCTAATTCAAATTCATATCAGATGAAAAGAAAACTACGATTAATTTTAATCTTATTAATTGCGCTGGTGACCCAAATAGGACTTGCGCAAGAAAAGACAGTTACCGGTACGGTAACCGACTCAGATGGTTTGCCGCTGCCAGGGGTGAACGTATTAATAGAAGGAACCAACACAGGTACCCAAACCGATTTTGATGGTAATTATGCCATTCAGGCGGAGCAGGGAGATGTGCTGGTTTTTTCTTTTGTAGGAATGCAACAGGTCGAATATACTGTAGGTTCTGTTAGTATTATTGACGTTACTATGCAGCTGGATAGTGCCACTTTAGAAGAAGTGGTAGTTGTTGCATATGGTACTACAAGTCAGGAAGCCTTCACAGGTTCTGCGAATGTGATTGGCGCTGCCGATCTTGAAACCAGGAATGTAACTTCTCCAATTGCGGCGATCGAAGGTAATGCCACAGGGGTGCAATTTACGTCACCTTCCGGACCTGGTGAATCACCAGGAATTGTAATTCGTGGAGTTGGTACTCTTAATGGTGATACAGATCCATTATTTATAGTAGATGGAGTTCAGTTTGAAGGTAGTCTAAGTGCTATCAACCAGGAGGATATTAAGTCCTTTACGGTACTTAAAGATGCGGCTTCTACTTCGCTTTACGGTTCACGAGCTGCTAACGGTGTTGTGATCATCACAACTAAAAGTGGAACAGCTGGAGAAACTAAAATTAGTTTATCTGCTCAAACAGGTTTTGTGAGCAATGGTGTTTCTTTTTATGACCAGGTTTCTCCTGGTGAGTACTACGAAATCATGTGGGAAGCTCTAAAAAACTCCAGTGCTGGAGGAGGAGATCCGCAATTTGCAAGTGATAATATTTATAGTCAGCTGGCGTATAATCCTTTTAACGTCCCAAATGACCAGATTGTTGGTGTAGATGGGCAATTGAATCCTAATGCTGAGGTAATTTATAAAAGCCTTGACTGGTTCGAAGAATTGACTCAAACCGGGATCAGAACAAATTACAATATGAATGTTTCTGCAGGTGGAGAAGACCATACGGTATATTTCTCAACCTCATTCCTGGATGAAGAAAGTTATGTGATCACTTCAGGATTCGAACGTTTTACCGGAAGGTTAAATGCCGAATTTGATGTGACCGATAAATTTAAGGTCGGAGGTAATACCTATCTTACTATTTCTGAAGCCAGAGGTCCAAGTTCAGCAGGTACAGGAAGTATTGTGAATCCATTTGGTTTTGCCCTGGGAGTAGGTTCTATATATCCTGTATACGTAAATGACCTTGACGGAAATATCGTTTTAGATGATTTTGGAAATCCGGTTTTCGACAATGGTGAAGGTTATCCTGAATATAATATAGGCTCCAGACCTATCAACCAGGGACGTCATGCCATTCAGGAATTACTTCTCAATAATGAGCGGGATAAGGATAACTACTACGGAGTGAGACTATTTGGAGAATATGAGATCATTGAAGGATTAAAGATTCGGTTGAACTATGGTCGTGACATTAGTGAACTTTGGGAAAGAGAATACGAAAATGCGATTATTGGTGATGCTCAGCCCGATGGACGTTTAAGTGAGACAAGGGCGCGAAGGGATATTGAAAACTTCAACCAGATCCTAACCTACAACCAAAGTTTTGGTGATCACAATGTTGATATTACCGCAGGACATGAAAGTTTCGATAGAAGTATCTCTGATATGGATGGGCTTAAAACCATACAGGCTGCGAATGGAATTTTTGAGTTCGCAAACTTTTCGAATATCGTAGACCTTGATGGAGCTACTTTCGATAAAGGAATTGAGGGATACTTCCTTAGAACCAACTACAACTTTAGAGATAAGTACTATTTAAGCGGATCTGTAAGACGTGATGGTTCTTCGGTTTTCCAGATGGATAGTAGATGGGGTACCTTTTACTCGGTAGGTGCTTCCTGGAGAATTGACCAGGAGAATTTTATGGATAATGTATCTTTTATAGATAAGTTAAAAGTTAGAGCGTCTTACGGAGAAGTTGGTAATGACGATCTAGGTGACAGCTACCTTTCTCAGGCAAGATTTACTATCACTTCTAACGCAGCTAATCCGGCAATTTTATTTACCGATATTGGTAATGACGCGCTTCAATGGGAAACCATAGAGAACTTTGATGTTGCACTGGAATTTGGTCTATTCAACAACTTCCTTGAAGGATCGGTAGAATATTACAGGAAAAATTCGAGTGATCTTCTGTACAATCTTCCAATTGCCCTTAGTAATGGTTTGAATCAGGTACCGGTTAACCTTGGAGATATGTATAACTCTGGTTTAGAAATGGCACTTACCGCAAACCTTATTAACCGAAATGATTTTGACTGGAGGCTTACTCTACAGGCTTCTACCTTTAAAAATGAGATCACCTTCCTACCAGATCCATTTATCAACGGTAGTAAAAGATGGGCTGAAGGTCGTTCAAGATTCGATTTCTTCCTGTTAAGAACAGCGGGTGTAGATCCTGAAACAGGAGACCAGTTATTCTATGTTTACGAAGATGATGAGAACGGAGAAAGTGTTCCTGTGCTTGACGAGAACGGAGATATCGCTACCACAAACGACTGGCAGGAAACTCAGCAGGCCTATACAGGAGATTCTTCCATTCCAGATTTATTGGGGTCAATTTCTAACAGATTAAGTTATAAAGGATTCAATTTTGATTTCCTTATCACCTATGGCGTTGGAGGTTCAGTTCTTGATAACGCATATGCAGGTTTGATGCATAGTGGAAGTTATGGTAGTTCTTTACATCCCGATATATTGAATGCCTGGAGAGAGCCAGGAGATATTACCGATGTTCCAAGAATGGAAAATGGAAATCCTAACCTGGTACGTACTCAATCTGACCGATTCCTGACCGATGCCTCCTTCTGGGCACTGAAGAATGTGAACATTGGTTATAATTTTAGTAGAAATACTACCGAATCTTTAGGACTTGATAATCTACGTGTATCTGTAACCGGAGAAAACTTATATTTAAGTAGTGAAAGAGACGGTTTGGATCCACAATATAACCTGGCAGGAACTTCACCGGGTGATGACTTCTCTCCGCCAAGAATTGTTTCAGTGGGTGTTAATCTTTCTTTCTAAATGACAAAAAATAAAACTATGATAAATAAATTCAAATATTGTGTTCTGATATTATTTGCAATATCGATCACGTCCTGTAGCGAGGAATTCCTCGAAAGAAGGCCTACAGATGCTATCTCAGCAGCAGATGCACTGTCGAGTCAGGAAAATATGCAATTGGTATTAAACGGGATTCACCGTGGATTGTACTCCCAATCTCAAACGGTTTTCCCAGGTGGAAATACAGCAAGGGCGAACAATCATTATTGGGTGCCCATGGGTGACAACCTAACCGGAGATTTGATACATTCAGCCAACGCCAATAACCTCTCCTGGCGTTCTGTAATGCAGTGGAACGAACATACAGATCAAACCTCACTTACCACAGAACTGTTGTGGTATCATCGTTACAATATCATCCTTCATGCTAACCTATTGATTAATGGGATCACTGAGGGTGATTTTGCAGAGACTGCTCAATTGAACTCGATCCTTGGCCAGGCCTATACCTATAGAGCCTATGCCTATCTTTCATTGGTTCAGCATTACGCCAAAGGATATTTGATTGGTGACCCGGCTTCAGATCCTGGAGTACCATTATTATTCTCTTCAGAATCTCCTTTCACCAGTGAGCCAAGATCAACGGTTCAGGAAATTTATAACCAGATCGGTTCAGATCTTGACGCGGCCATCTCGGCTTTTGAAAATGGAGCAGGCAGATCGGGTAGTGGAGCGGAAGCTAAATCGCAGTTGAATATTGATGTAGCCTACGGAATCAAGGCCAGATGGGCATTATCTAAAGGAGACTGGGCTACAGCTGCAGAAGCGGCACAAAAAGCCAGAGAAGGTTATGCCTTGTTAGGGGAAGATGACTGGAAATCTGGTTTCAACACGAATAATCTTTCAGAGGTTATCTGGGGGAGCCATGTGATCCAGGCGGAAACAACTTTCTTTAGATCCTATTTCTACCTTGCCAGTAATACCTTTAACGGTAGCCAGATCAGGAACAATCCTAAGATCGCAGACCGCAGAATGGTAGATGCCATTCCGGAAACCGATTACAGGGGAGATGTTTTCCTACCTGATGCTCCTAACTCGAATACTTCAGCAGCCAATGGTAATGGTGGATGGGCGAATAACGTGAATCCGCTTTATGAAACTGAAGAAGAATTCGATGCGGCAATAGCAGAGATCAAAGATACCTACGGATTGGTTTCAGGTCATAATACCCATCCTTATATGCATTTCAAGTTGAAGCAGGCCAATCCTGGTACCATCGATCCAGATGACGTGATCTATATGAGAGCTTCTGAAATGTATCTTATCGAAGCTGAAGCTAAGCTGATGATGGGAGACCTTGACGGTGCCATTGAGGCCTTAAGACCTCTTGCTGAAGCCAGAGATAGCGCATGGAATGATGATTTCGCATCAGAAGATGAATTTTTCGAACACCTTAAATTCCAGTGGAGACTGGAAATGTGGGGTGAAGGATTTGGTTACACCAACCATATTAGATGGGACGAGGGTATCGATCACGCCGCGAATGGTGGATCCGGTGCTTCCGAGGTTCTTTACCAGGATGCCTTCCAGATAGATAGACCATCGATAAACGACGACTGGATTTTCAAAATTCCATTAGCCGAGATCAACGCGAATCCCAACTTAAGTTCCG
Organism: Christiangramia bathymodioli; assembly: GCA_009735695.1. Classification (GTDB taxonomy): domain Bacteria; phylum Bacteroidota; class Bacteroidia; order Flavobacteriales; family Flavobacteriaceae; genus Christiangramia; species Christiangramia bathymodioli. The sequence continues at coordinate 248,079 of SRSL01000003.1, read as the reverse complement.
CAGATCAGAACTAGTTTTTTGAATTAGTATTTTAATTTGCTTAAACCCTCAACCTTTACCGGTTGAGGGTTTTTTAATGACCTGTATGATTATTTCTTTTGCCCTGCCAGAATCGGTTTATTCGGTGTGGCATTAAATGCATATTCTTTTACCATCCACTCGGTAAGGCTGTCAAAATGCATCAGTATCCAGCCATAGTGAATTTTACCGTTTAGTGAAATTCTTACTCCCAGGTAGGTATCCTGTTTTAATGGCCAGATAGAATAACATTCTTCAGTTGAACCACTGAAGCAAGGTCCTATCGAGAAAATGGCCTTCCTATCATAACTTTCTCCGTTTCTGTAGATGGTTTGATGGTAAATTTTATCTCCGCTTTTCAAAGGACTAGGGTGCGTATACCACGGGTGTACAGATAGGACGCCATTAGCCTGTTCAGCAGTTATCAGCAACAAATCCCAACCATCAGAGCTGTGCCAGCTAATTGTAAAATCGATTGTCTCATCGTTGTTTAAATCCAGCTGAAAAGTGTCTGTAACTCCCTGAGCGGTATAGTCAGGATCGAGATTGGTAAATAAGATAACTGATTCTTCCTCTTCTGGGGGCTCATTTTCAACAGGCGGTTCCTCAGCCACTGGTGGTTCCTCAATGATAACATTTTCATCTAGATCATCATTAGTATTACAGGCGATCACACCTAGTACAATCAAGAAATAGATGATAGATTCCTGAATCTTCCTGCGGAAGTAAGGACGATAGTTAAAAGCACCAGCATGAAGGGTTGCCACCCAGATTGTTTTCATTGCATTTCGATTTTTGAATGACCTTGGAATGATGAATTCCCAGCATGGAAGTAGGTTAAGGGGTAGGAGATTATAAGGTTTCAATTCGTATCATATACGATCTATAGGATGTTTAGTAGTATTCATAAACCACCTTTGTGTTTTGAGAGGTCCTCTCAGTAAGCTTACCATTATTAAATCTATACTTATAATTTTCAATAAAATTGTATTCGGAAAATGGGTAATATTGATAATCAATTAGTGTAGGTAATTGTTGTGAAAATAGAACTCCTGGTATTATTTCAATATCTAAAAACAGGTTTTCTCCATCGATATATTCAGCAAAACTGGTACGGGAAGATATTTGATATTCATCCTTATCATTTTTACCATAATGTTTAATTGTCTCGAGGTTTCCACTGTCATAATATGAATAGGCTACCTGATAACCAGCTTCAAAATCGAGGTATAAAGTTTCTACCTCAATTATTTGACCCTTATCATCATATTGAAAAGTGGTTCTAGAATGACCAAACCACATGGCGTTATAAGCCTCTACCATGACAATACGATCATTTTCCCAATGATAGTCGTATACATCATGGCCTTCTAATTTTATTAGTTTTCCTTCACTATCATAATGGTAGATATTAGTAAAAATTTCATTGGGTGGATCCTCATATCCGTAAGTAATCTGGAGTAGTTTTCCATCAGACCGGAAATAATAGTAAGCCCAGTAAATTAGGCCTCCGTTATGATATTTTCTAATACTTTTTGGATAGCCGGGGATTTCCTGGGCTGTTGTTGGGGCCGTTGGTTCGAAAGGGATAATTAAAGGATCTTCAGTTTGAGGTTTTTCTCCGCCTGTTGGAGTTTCAGCGGTTGGTACTGCTAGCAATTCATCGTCACTCGAACAATTGATCATTAATGAACAGACTGTAATTAAAAACAGGGAAGTTGAGGTTTTCATTGTTAAAAAGTAACCTGTGATCCAAAAAACATAGTTTTAAATCTTGGGATTTTGTGTTGTTTTTATGCTTACGCCAATAAATCCAACTATCAATGAGGGGACAATGCAGGGGCGGAGTAGTGTTTTATACCTGTTATACGCTGGTCTTTAGTTAAATGTAATTTAAAATAGTGCCAAATTTATCTTATAATTTTCCCCAGGATGGTTTACCCGCGTTATGGATAGGTCAAAATTTGAAGAAATTATTCAATTCCTGGTGGAAGGTGAATTCTCATTGCTAACCGAATAAAAACTCTCATATTCCCTTTAATAGACCTGTTTCAGCCTTCCGATTTTATGTGGTAAAAAATGGGCGGTTCAGATTTCAATTTAAGTAAATAATAACTTAAATATTGAATATCAAAAGCAATGCTTAATCCAATTGGTTTTAATTTGTTATCAATGAGGTTATTGTATATTTTAAATTTTCAATTCTGAAAAAAATCACAATTTTAAGGAGCAGGGTACCGAATTCAGATTTCCGTACGCATATTTAAGTATCTTTAATTAGCTCTTAATATTGTTTCAATGGAAATTGCCCTTGTGCTTGGCCTTCTACTGGTTGCAGTCTATTTTTTCGCTACTGAAAAATTTTCGGTTGATGTGGTGACCGTGGGCATGCTGGTAATTTTATGCATTTTTGGCATTCTTACCCCTGCAGAAGCATTCGCTGGCTTCAGCAGTGATTTTATGATCATTCTGGCTTCCATATTCGTAATTTCCGCTGCCCTTTCAGAAACCGGCCTGCTGGATATCATTGGTTCGCAGTTGATCAAACGCTTTAAGAGCCCTCGAATATTTGTGGGTTACACCATGTTGATCACTGCATTCTTTTCGGCTTTTATGAATAATACCACGATCACGGCACTGGTAACGGGACCGGTTGTTGGTATCGCCCGTAAACTAAATGTGAGTCCGTCAAAAGTTCTTATTCCGGTCGCGTATGCTTCTATCCTGGGAGGTACCTGTACGCTCATTGGAACATCCACCAATGTTGCCGTGAGTGGGTATATCGCAAGTGTGGGAATGGAAGAATTGCATTTTTTTGAGATCTTCTGGATTGGCCTGATTCTCACGGGGATCGGGATTCTTTTTATGCTGCTATTCTGGAGGAAATTATTACCCGATTACAAGGAAGCCGGTTATTCTGAAGAATATGATATTAAACAATACCTTTCTGAAATAGTGATTCCCAATGGCTCCGACCTTGTAGGGCAGCCTGCCTTTTCTTCCGGTCTTTCTGAATGGAATGTTCGAATTATTAAAATTATCAGGGGAAAAAAGGAAATTATCCCAAATGCCTCCACCTTGCTGGATGAAAAGGACATCCTGCTGGTAGAATGCAAAATGGATGATCTTATCAAAGTTAAGGAGTCGGTAGGTATGGCCGTTCGGGCAGATACCATGGTAAAGAGCGATATACAGAGTGAGCAGGTACGTTTAATGGAGGTGCTCGTAACGCCGGGATCTCCCTTAATCAATAAAACCCTGAAAGACATCAGGTTCAGGCAGAATTATGACGTGGTGGTACTGGCTATTCACAGGCATGAAGGAATGGTCTCCCAGAAAATTGGGAACCTTCGTATAAAAATGGGGGATGTTCTGCTGGTACAAGGCACGGAAGAAGCTACCGAAGCCATTAAAAATCTTCGGGAATTTTCGGTAATGGGTGATTTTAAGGTGGATCTTTTTAAAAAACGGAAGGGAATCTTTGCCGCGATCGTTTTCCTGGTGGCGATCATACTGGGTTCCCTGAATGTTTTACCACTGTCGATTTCTTTCCTGGCCGCGGCGCTGGTTATAGTGGTTTCCGGTGCGATTAGGGAGGAAAGGGCTTATGCGATCATAAACTGGCAATTACTCATACTTATCGGGGGAATGAGTGCGCTGGGTACGGCCATGGAAAATTCAGGAGCTTCAGAATTTCTGGCGAACAATATCATTGGTCTCCTGGGAGATCTGGGAGTGATGTGGGTAATGGCCGGATTTGTAATTTTAGTGATCATTCTTACCCAGCCTATGTCTAATGCCGCTGCAGCCCTGGTAATTCTGCCGGTTGCCATACAGGCTGCCGAAATGCTAGGGGTAGAACCGCGTTCTTTTGCGATCGCGATCATGCTGGGGGCTTCTGTTTCTTTGATAACTCCTTTTGAACCTTCCTGTATCCTTGTTTACGGGCCCGGGAAATATAAATTCGTAGATTTTATAAAAGCGGGCCTGCCATTAACTTTAATACTTACGCTGATTATTTTGCTGCTGGTTCCGATTTTCTGGCCTTTATAATGTTCAGATTTAAAACGAAATTCCTTGCTGTTAATAATTTAGAAATGTCAATGAAAGATTTTTCTTACCATTATTGCTCAAAAACCAGTTGAAAGTCTGTGTAACTTCTACCAGGTGTTTTGTTTTTTATGGAATTTGCTATCTTTCCGAAGTAAAATTAATTCGATGAAGAAGGTTTTGGTGATCCAGGAGGATTTGATCATTCTCAAAATACTCGAAAGACTGGTGAACCTCAATAACTATAGCTGCAAGGCCATTCGATCACTGAATGAACTCAGTATTGAAGACCAGCAAAATAATTTCGATTTTATCATATCGGATATTTTGTTTGAAGGCATTGCTCCGCTTCAGTTTGTGGCCCAGGTGCAGGAGATCCTTCTTCACAAGAATTTGCTCATAGTGACCAATATGGGCCAGGATAAGATCAAGCAGGAGATTTTTGCTCTTAGCGGGATCGCTGGATTTTACGCCGTACCGATAGATCTAGATGAAATTGATGCTACCCTAAAAGCCTATAATGAATGAAGTAACACTACTCCTCCTCATAAAAATCTTATTGGTGCTGCTTGTTGTCTATTGGATTGCAATAGGGATAAGTATGTTTTATCGCCGAATTCGAATGAGGAGACTGGCCATTATTGAAGAGACCTTTGCCGACCTGGTAAGCAGGTATCTATACAATGACCCTGAGAATCCTATAAGTATTTCGCAGATCAATGACCGGTTGAAGAAAATAGGAATACGTCCAGGTAACCGCAATAATATTCAATACCTGATCTCACTGATGATTCGTACCCAACGAACCATTATTGGAAGCAACTTTATCAAACTTCAAAAATTATATGGCATGATTCCGCCTTATGGAGTTTCCATTGCCAAGATAGGCAGCTGGAACTGGTACAGGCAGGCGCGTGGTATCAGGGAGATCTACGAGATGAATCAATCGCATTACCTCGATGAGGTGCTGAAATATCGAAATGATAAGAATATTTATGTGCGTAGGGAAGCTCAGATCGCCATGGTAGTTTTCCTGGGTTGGGAAAGCCTTCGGTTTCTTCCTTATCTTAAATGGAATATGACCCTGTGGCAGCAGATCAAGATCGTTGAAAAACTTTATGATCTTTATCCCCAGCCCGACCTAAAGTGGCTTCAGAAGGCATATGAAACCGACAGGTCTTTCGCGAAAAGACTGCTCATGCGCATCATCAGGAAATTCGAACTTCATAGCGAGATAGATTATATCATGAAGCATCTTACCGATGAAGATTACGAGGTGCGGGAGACAGCCATTTATTGCATCAAAACCTTTGCGGTCTCCAGGGCCGATATGAGCTTTATAAAAGCTGAATTTGACAAGATTCCCGAACCTACACAACAGCTTCAGCTCATGAATTACATTTTCGAAAATTCTGATATTGATGTTCCATTCTACCTTGAGCAGCTTTATGGCCCTAATGAAGATATCAGGCTAAGTGTAGCGGAGATCCTATGGAATAATGGACATAAGCAGAAGGTGCAGGAATTTTATCTACAGCAATACCCAAATACCTCTATGCATGTTGGATAGTCTGGAAACATTTTTTGGAAGTGGGATCGTTTTTGACCTGACGAACTATTTTTTCTTTACTTACGGAATCCTTCTATTATGCCTGTACTTCACAGGAGTGGTTCTGGCTTCCCGGGCGATCAGGCGAACCAAACGGAAGGCTAATTTTCTACAGGTAGCAGATGTTGTAAGTGCAACCGATATACCTTCGGTAACCCTGGTTGCGCCAGCATTTAATGAAGGGATGACCATTATCGAAAATGTGAAATCCCTACTATCGATACAATATCCGTATTATGAGCTGATCCTGGTGAATGACGGGAGCAAGGACGATTCCATGGAAAAGCTCATCAGGGAATTCGACCTGGAGAAACATGATGCCAGTTTCATCTCGCAGCCAATTCCCACGGCTTTGGTAAGAAACATCTACCGAAGCCGGAATAAAAAATACACGCACCTAACGGTGATCGATAAGAATAATGGGGGACGAGCAGATGCCCTGAACGCAGGGATCAACTTTGCGACCACCGAATTGGTGGTTTGTACCGATGCCGATTGTATCATTGAGCAGGATGCCTTAATTAAGATGGTACGGCCCTACCTGGAAGAGAATAAAAAAGAGATCATTGCCTGTGGTGGAGGTATCGGTATTGCTAACGACTCGATCATCAGGAACGGGGTGATGAAAGAACTCAGGTTACCAAATTCCATTGTTCCAATGGTTCAGGTGGTGGAATATATTCGGGCTTTTTTATTAGGAAGAATGGCCTGGGGAGAGATCAATGGCCTCATGCTGGTTTCCGGGGCCTTTGGAATGTATCCTCGGAAGCGATTGCTGGAAGTTGGCGGATTCGATGCCAAAACAGTAGGAGAAGACCTGGAATTGTGCATCAGGCTTAGAAGACATATGGAAGACCTTGGAATTCCTTATAAGGTGGTTTATCTTCCAGAAACACTATGCTGGACAGAAGGTCCGCCGGATTACAGTATTCTGGTGAAGCAACGCGATCGTTGGGCCCGGGGATTGTGGGAAACCATGGCGATCAACAAAAAGCTTTTTTTCAATCCGAAATATCGCTTTATGGGAATTTTATATTACCCATACTGGCTGTTCTTTGAATTTGGAGCCCCGCTGGTTGAATTTTTCGGACTTCTTTGTATCATCGCATTCGGACTTTTCGGCTGGATCAACTGGCCGGTCGCGATCCTGTTGTTCCTCGCTGTTTATTTACTGGGTTGTATTTTTTCGACTGCTGCGATCTTTATGTATGTAAAAAGCTTTGATCATTATACCAAACCCAGGCAGGTTATAGAACTGCTGCTGGCTGCCTACCTGGAACCTTTCGTCTATCACCCGGTGATCGTATTCGGTCAAATGAAGGGTTATTACAAGAAACTATTCAGGATCCAGTCAGGTTGGGGAACGATGACCCGAAAGGGCTTCAAGGTTTCAGAATCCTAGAACCGAAAGCGGTAACCCAGGTTGGCCAAAAGCTGGTTTCCGGTATTTCCGTTGCTAAGATCTTCCTGAAGGAATCCGCCTGAAAGCTGAATGATGTGCTTAGCTCCCAGGGTCTTGTTCATTCCAAGGTTAAAATAATAGGCATCCAGGCTGGGATTATCCTGTACCTGGGTGAAAATGGCACTTTCATCAGGTGAGATCCCGCTGCCCAGTCTTCCGAAGATATAATTATCGGTATCCCGGAAATAATACCTGATATTGAACTGGTAATTCTGAACCAGTTGATCCAGGGTTTCGGGACCTATAAAGGCTCGTCCGTTCAGGTAGAATTTACCGGTATAATAGGTGAGACCTGCGATGCCAGTAAAATAATCCTGTTCGCTGAAGTGCAGTAACCTACCACCAGCTTCCGCTTCAAAACTTTTGAGAAAGTTCACAAATATGCTTGCACTTGCACGCAGATCAGGAAAGATATCTCCATTGGAAAAACCTACATTTACAAAACTATATACGCGGTCGCTAAATACAGGATAAGCTTCGATCTCATATAAGGAGCCAGATTCATAGCCGCGATCCAGATGAGTGAAGCGAGCAATAACGGCAGAGGCACCAAAATAGTGTAAATATTCTCCCGAATAGGTATTCCAGGAATCACTCCGGCTATAATCGTCGCTGAAATCGATATACTGGTAATTGATCCCAATTTCGTTGGAAATGGTTCTTTTTAATATATTCTGAATCGTATAGCGCTGGTCGTTGTTAAGTTTTCTGTTCGAAAAAATTTCTAAAGCCAGTTCCCGGGCTTCTTCCTTTTTCCCGGCTTTTTCATATAAAGAGGCTTTTAAAACCTGAACCTGAAGAGAAGAGTTCAGCTGATCTTCCAAAATATCGATAAACTCCAGGGCCTGTTGAGGTTCCTTAAATAATAAAACCTGCCGGTTAGCAAGTTCCGAAACACCGGGATAATCTGGCGCATTTTGAAGAAGGTAGATCAGGTCATCACCTGCGAGCCCTATTTGTTCAAGAGCCCAACGGTTTCGGACCCTAAGAATACGGATATCGTGATATTCTGGCGCTAATTCAAGGCCCCGGTTCGTGTAGTCCAGAGATCGTTGATAGCTGGTTTCTTTATAAAGCTCGAGAGCCTTAAAATAAAGGCTATCAGTGTTGGTTTCGGAAATTTTCTGGGCATGTATGCTGCCCGCGAATAAAATGATAAACAGAAATAAGATTCTCTGTAGCATATTTGTAGGTCATTGTATTTGGGACGCTAAATTTAAATTTTAAATTGTTGCGAGTAAAAAACTTCCGGTTTTAATTTCTAATGAATTTAAAATGATCCAAATTTCAGCCTATGAAACGCCTGTCTTTAGTTCTTATTTTTACGTTTTTACACAGCTTAGGCTCGTTTGGACAGTATCAGAGTTTTAAAACCCCAGATGGAGAACTGGCTTTTCAAAGTTTTGGAAAGGGTTTCCCGGTTTTGATCATTAATGGTGGCCCGGGAATAAGCAGTTCCGGTTTTGCCGACCTGGCCCAGAAGCTTTCAGAAAAAAATACTACCATTATTTATGATCAGCGTGGAACCGGCCTGTCAAAGCTGGAGCACCTGAACAGCAGCACTATTAACTTAAACCTGATGGTGGAAGACATAGAATTGCTGAGAAAACACCTGGGCTACGACAAATGGATCGTTCTTGGGCATTCCTTCGGCGGGATGCTGGCCTATGCCTATTCGGTGAAATATCCTGAAAGAGTGCAGGCGATGATACAGTCACATTCCGGCGGACTGGACCTTCAAATTCTCGAAAATTTTGATGTTTATTCCCAGCTTTCAGCAACTTACAGCGATTCATTGAACCATTATTCAGCAAAAATTCAGTTAGGAGATACTTCAGAAGAGACCGCCCGACGCAGGGCAACGATACTCGCCAGGGCCTACCTGTATAACGACAGCCTGGCAACTGGGATTTCGGGAAGATTTATGAATGGGAATATGCGAATTAATTCCCTGATGTGGAATGACCTTTCACAAAATAATTTTGACCTGTCCGCCGAACTTTCACAATTCAAGAAACCGGTACTTATACTCAACGGGAGGAACGAAGTGGCTCCATTGAGCCTGGCTGAAAAAGCACATGAAATTCTACCGAATTCCCAACTCGTTATTATTGATCGATGCGGGCATTACGGCTGGCTGGACAGACCCGATATTTATTTAACGGAAGTAAGTAGATTTTTAAAACAACACTCAAAATCAAACCTATGAAATCTGAATCCCTGCCTGGTTCAATAACTTTACGAAATGGCCTGGACATGCCTTCTGTTGGACTTGGTGTCTATAAGATGAAGGATGGCCGGGAGGTCATCAGCTCTATCCTGGCGGCAATCGAAGAAGGTTACCGGCTAATCGATACAGCGAGTTTTTACGACAATGAAGAGGGGGTAGGTGAGGCAATCAGGCAAAGTGGAATTCCGCGGAAGGAGATCTTCGTTACCTCCAAATTATGGATAGATGATATAAGAAGCAATAACACCAGGCAGGCCTTTGAGCGATCCCTGGAAAAGCTGGGCTTTGATTCCCTGGACCTGTACCTGATACACTGGCCGGTTCCGGGGAAATACCTGGATGCCTGGCAAACGATGCAGGAATTATATGCTGAGGGAAAGGTGAAAGCCATCGGGGTTAGCAATTGTCTGAAGCATCATTTGGAAGCTTTACGGGAAATTGGAGGGATTCAGCCTGTGCTTGTTCAGAATGAATTCCATCCAAGGCTGATCCAGCAGGATCTGATCGATTATTGCCAGAAACGAGATATCCAGTACCAGGCCTGGTCGCCGTTGATGAGGGGGAAGATCCTCGATCATAATTTGTTGAAAGAGATCGGGCAGAAATACCAAAAAACCGCTGCGCAGGTCATCCTTCGATGGGCCTTACAAAAGCGGGTTGCCGTACTTCCAAAAAGCGTACATAACGAAAGGATCAGGGAGAATATGCAGATCTTTGATTTTGAATTAAGCGATGCAGAAACAAACCGGATTGATTCTCTGGAAGATAACACCAGAACTGGGGCTCACCCTGATGAATTCATGGATTATTTTCGGAAAAAAGGAGTGATCGCTTAATTCTGAATTAAACTTTGAAAATTGAAATAAAGCTGTTTTATTTGCAGAATAATTGGGGTATGCTTGTGGTCTGCGCTCAGGGCGGGCTGCCCCACAGAATGCTTCAAACTAGAATGAAGACTTTTGAAATTTTGAAATTGAGCGGTTTATTGAATAATTCGGGATGTGGCGCAGTCTGGTAGCGTATACGCATGGGGTGCGTGGGGTCGCTGGTTCGAATCCAGTCATCCCGACAACTAGGATGTCAATAGACATCAAAAAACAGCTAATCTTATGAAAATGAGGATTTTAAATATTTTCTAAATTCATAAGATTAGCTTTAATATCAATTCAAAGGTTACCTATTCGGTTACCTAAATTGGTAGCAATTTTATCCTTAAATTAGGACTTCCATAGGATTGACTTTCGCGTCGATTTGACTTTCGTAAAACAAATCGATTATTCACCTAAAGCGAGAGGCCATGCAGACTTCCAAGACATTTACGATCCATTTTTGGATCAATTTGACCAAAGAACACAACAATTTAGTTCCAATTTATGCACGAATTACAGTAGATGGAAAAAGAGCCGAAATAAGTCTAAAACGTTCTATTTCGGTTACCTCCTGGGATACCAAAACCAAGCGTTCAAAATCAAGAAGCGAAGAAGGAAAGGTATTGAATATTTACTTAGATAGAGTCTATGCAAATCTTCTCGATTGTCACAAACAATTAATTGATGAATCAAAATTCATTACTGCACAAGCAATTAAAGCGAGATATCTTGGAGAAGATGATCAGCATAAAACTCTTATGGATTTAGTTTCGTACCACAATAGAAACATGAAATCGATTTTAAAGCCTGGTACCCTTAAAAACTATTATACCACTGAGCGATATCTAAAAAGATTTTTGAAAAGAAAAATAAAAACCAGTGATATATACCTAAAGCAACTCTCCTACCGATTTATAATCGATTTCGAACAATTTCTAAGAAATGAAAAATCAATAAATGATGCACAACCCTTAAAAAATAATGGGGTTATGAAGCACCTTGAAAGGTTGAAGAAAATGAGTAAGCTTGCTCTTAGGTTAGAGTGGATCGAAAAGGATCCTTTCATTCGATTCAGCCTTAATTTTCAAAAACATGAACGTTCCTTTTTAAGTATTTCAGAAATGAAATGCCTGGAGGAAGCGGTGTTTAATATACCTAAACATGAGATAGCGAGGGATATGTTTGTTTTTGCTTGCTACACGGGATTATCTTATATAGATGTAAAACAGCTTACTAAAGACAATGTTGTGAGAGGAATTGATGGGAATTTCTGGATCTATTCTAAACGAGAGAAAACGGGGGAAACTGTAAAAATTCCATTATTAGATAAAGCGCTTCAAATATTAGAAAAGTATGATAAAAATGTTGTAGATAATAACAACCTCCTTCCAATTTACTCAAATCAAAAAACAAACGATTCATTAAAAGAGATCGCTTCAGATCTTAAAATCAAAAAGAAATTATCTTTTCATGTAGCTCGGCATACATTTGCAACGACAATCACACTCTCTAATGGAGTACCCATAGAAACCGTTTCAAAATTATTGGGTCATACAAAATTGTCCACCACCCAAATTTATGCACGTGTACTGGAACAAAAACTATCCAACGATATGGGTATTTTAAGGGATAAATTATACCCGAACGGTCAAACTTTAGTAAGTAAAAATATAGCCAATCAGCAAAACTAATTAAGAGCAAGAATTTTTTATAGTAATTAATTCCTCCAATCTAGTACTATATCTATTCGATAACCTTTCTTGTTTGATGTTCCAGGTACGTCCCAGATCCTGACCTCCGAATTTCACTTTGCCGTTTTCCCTGAAGTTTAATTGGTCTACTACTGAAAATTCTTCCCAAATATTTCATTTTGTATTTCACAAATACTGAGCATGAATGATATTCAAGGTGAATAGTAGGTTTTCATTTTGTAGACGGAGAACCCTAATCTTGACTTTGATATTTCTTTTGATTTAGATGATTATTTATCTTTAATCCTTTTAGACTTTTTACGTTTTTTATTTTTGGTTTTTAGCTTATTACTAATTTTCAGCAACTTACTCCAATAAAAAATTGTAACAAGGACGATCATGCATCCAATTGCGTAATAAACTAGAATTAAATTTTCCAAGATTTCGACTTTATATTATAAGATAGAAAACTCGATTATTCATCGATTTTGCTTCTAATTGTTTTCGGGGAAACCCCATATCTTTCTTTAAAAATCTTCGAGAAATGACTTCTGCTATTTAAGCCAATGGCATAAACGATTTCACTTATACTTTTATCTGTTTTTAACAGTAATTGCATGGCTGTTTCTAACCGTCTTGTTTGAATATAATCATGAATAGAGCTATTAAACAGAATCTGAAAGCCTTCCCTCAATTTGGCTTCACTAATCCCTTCATTTTCGGCAAGGGTACTAATATTGCCTAGTTCAGAAATGTTTCTATCAATATAATTGACAACATTTTTAATTCTTACCAAGTCCTTTTGCTTAAGCAAGGTTTGTAAATCTTCACTCTTTGTATCGTCTTTATACCCCATTAACATATAAGTAAGTAGCTCCAAGGCTTTCGCCCCGTGATAACTTACTTTTTCCAAACCTTCCGCATGAAAGTTGTTGAGTTCATTTACCAGATACTCCATTTTAAGGCTATATTGGGTATGATGATACAGGGTGCGCCGGGCCTCAGTATCGGCAAAAATGTTTTTGTAAACCTCGTTCATTTCAGAAAGCGGAAAAGTAAGTTGATCCACGAACTTTTTCCTATCGATATCCAATACTATTATTTGTAATTTTTGCCGTTTAGGAAAAAGTATTTTATTACCACTTTTATAATTTGCACCAAGAATTACAGACTGTCCACTTTTAATTTCATGGGTTATTTCTTCATCATTAAATTGATGGTTTATCTCCCCCTCTATCACATACATGAATTTAAAAGGGTGAATCTTTTTTGAACAAAAATTAAAACACTGGCTTTCTTTAAACTGAACTTCAAATTTGAAAAGGCCTACTCCATTGGGAAAATTAATCCCTGAAACACGCCCCCTTCCAAATTTGGAGGGAATTTTTAAAAAATATTCTCCATACGCTTCCTCATAATCAGTTTGAAATTCATCCGATATTATCGGGATAATATCTTTTGCGGCAATTTTTTTAATTGCTATGGTATTCATTTTCCTTTGGTTGATTTTTTGCGAATACTAATTTATTAACATATCCAATCATTTATATAGGCCTTACAGTTAAACCTTTCCTAATAAGACTAATATCGTTAAGGTCATTCTGAAAACCGCACAGGTAGGGGATTTCAAATATCGAAATTCATCAAAATTTGAATTGAGATGATGTCTGAACGACCTAAAATTTTCTTTTATACAGGTATAATTATAATCCTGGGTTTCAGCCTGTATTTTCTTCTAATCTTTGACTTATTGGAATCTTTTTTTCTAATAGTCAGTTTTTTGATGCTTGTGCTTGCTATCGCTCAATATTTTTTCGGAAATCCTGTAGCAAGTCAGGTGAATAGTAATAAAAATACTGAGGACTTCCCATTCGTCTCTATTCACCTGGCCATTTGTAATGAGCCTCCAGAAATGGTGATAAATACATTAAGGACTGCATTAAAAGTTGATTATCCTAATTATGAAATAATAGTTTTAGATAATAACACTAGTAAGAAAAGTCTTTGGGAACCAGTCCGGGATTTTTGTGATCATCATTCTGAAGTAATTAAGTTTTTACATTTTGATCACTTATCGGGTTATAAGGCCGGTGCACTCAATGAATGTTTACATTTAACTGATGAAAATGCTAAATACATTTTAACTCTTGATGCAGACTACCAATTGCTCCCAAATAGCCTTAACCTCGCAGTAAATGGATTTCAGGGGGATAATCTGGCTGTTCTTCAATTTCCTCAGCATTACGAAAATAACAGGTCTCAATCGGGATTATTACGAGAACTGGAGCATTTCTTCAGACTCTACGCGAACAGTGGGAATAAAACTCTTTCTACTCTTCCAACCGGTACATTAAGCTTTATTAAAAGAGATGCCCTGCTGGAGGTAGGAGGCTGGCCAGAGGAGACTTTAACTGAAGATGCCAGGCTTGGATTGGAGTTTTTGAGAAAAGATTATCGTTTAAAGTATTCAAGTCACAGAATAGGTAAAGGAATAATGCCATATAGTATAAGTGACCTTCGGAAGCAAAGAAATCGGTGGTCATACGGAAATGCTCAGTGTGTTTCGGCCCTTTTCGATATGCGTATGAACTGGAAATGCCGAATTTCAGCCTGTCTTCAACTTCTATCCTGGATTAACCTGTTAGCCATACCCATTCTTGGCTCGTTTTTACTAATAGGACTTACTTTATTTGATTCACCAACCGATTACGGAAATACTGGCTCATTAATCCTTCTTCAATTTGGAATTTATGTGACTGGAAAGTTTTTTCTCTTACTCAAAGGCTCCAATAGAAAAACAGTGAGCTCTGATATTAAAGCTTATTTTATTCATCTGGGCCTAAGTTGTGAAATGGCTTTTGCTTGCTGGTCGGCATTTTTCAAGGTTCCACAAAGTTTTATTAGAACCAGTAAAACCAAATCGAGAACGCAGTATTTCAGTATTCCAGTACTTATCCCGTTAATTCTTGGTCTACTAATGTCTTTGTTTTTTTATCAGGAAGAATATTATAAGGCAATGGTCAGCTTAGGATTATTTGCACTTTTCCTTATTTCAAGTCTGTATATGTTTTTTGAATTTCAGCCAGTTACAAAAAGCATCCAGCCAAAATTAAAAACTCTAACCTCATGAAAATTGCCATTTTAGCACATAACAAATTTCCGATCTGTGAACCCTATGCAGGGGGATTGGAAATGATTACGCACCTTCTGGTTAAAAATTTATCCAGTAGAGGTCACACCGTTCATTTATATGCATTAGAGGGGTCTGACTCCAGTCTTCATGTAGTTCCATTTGAATCAATACGATGTGAAAACCCTGAAATCACTGAGGAATCTGAAAATTCTCATATGTATTCAAAAGCTATAAGACAAATTGAAAATGGAAATTACGATTTGGTTCACAATCACAGCATGAATGATTTACCCATTATGTGGGCCGCAAATACTCCATTAAAGATCATCACCAGCTTTCACACACCAGTTTTTGAAAGTATACACAAGGGTCTCGAAAATTGCACTTTTACCCCTAACCAGACTTTTACCACGGTTAGCAAAAGTCTAGGGAAACTATATGCTGAACATCTTACTAACTATGAAGTCGTTTATAACGGAATTGACGTTTCTAAGTGGCGGTTCTCTATTACTCCGATAAAGAACCAGGTTTGCTGGTTAGGAAGAATATGCAAAGAGAAAGCGCCAGATTCCGCAATAAGAATGGCGTTAAAGGCAGGTAAAAATATTGTGCTTGCAGGTCCTGAAAGCGATCCTGAATACTTCAAAACCCATGTAGAAGAATTCCTGGGTCATCCGCAGGTTACCTATCTGGGGCATTTAAATCATTCGGAGATCAATAAAATTATTAGGGAATCTGAGGCTACCCTGTTCACAAGCACTTGGAAAGAACCGTATGGGCTTGTTATAGCTGAATCATTAGCCTGCGGTACGCCTGTAATTTCCTGGGATATTGGGGCGGCTTCAGAAATTCTAACCTTCAAAACTGGATTCTTAATTCCAGCTTTTGATGAGGATATCTTCATCGAAAGCATTTCTAATATAGGTAGTCTTTCCCGTAGAGATTGTAGGAAAAGAGCGGAGAGTTTCTGCGATGTAAGCAAAATGGTTAATAGGTACGAAGCATTATATAAAAAGCTAGCCACAGCAAACAGGTTCTCAAAAAAGATTGCAGTATGATCGGGTATTATGCACATCAACACGGCAGCGGCCATTGTCGCTATGGAGAATTATTAGCGAATTATTTTCGGGATGACCTTACCGTTTTTACAAGTTATGACTATCAGTTCTCTGAAGGGGTTCATTACATTAAACTGGAAGACGAAAATCCAGATGGCTCTACCTATCAACAAAATCAGGTAGAACCTCCTCATTATTTACATTATAGTCCGGTAGGTCAGAAGTCCATCCAAAAGCGAAGTTTACAACTTTTGCAAGGTATTATAGATAGGAACATCAAGCTTCTTATAGTTGATGTTAGTGCTGAAATTGCCGCCCTGGCCAGGAGTTCTTCTATTCCGTATGCTTATATAAAACTTCCTGGAAATCGTGGAGATAAAGGACACCTCGCCGCTTTTCAGGGGGCTGTCTTCATTATCGCTTATTATCCTGAAAATTTTGAAGATGCTGGTACTCCTGAATGGGTAAGGAATAAAACGATCTACCTGGGTTTTCAAAGTAGGAATACGTCTTCACCTGGTTTTAGGAAAGCAGAAAAAATTGAAAACCTTACGGTGATTAGTGGCAAAGGTGGGAACGAAAATTTAAGGAAATCGTTGCCAGCTATTGTGCGCCGGTTCAGGAATGCAACCATTACGGTTTTAGGTGAATTTGAAAGACAACCCGAATTTCCCAATGTGCAGTATAAAGGTTTTATTGAGGATATCAATGCTTGTTTATCCCACTCCGATCTCATCGTGGCCAACTGCGGAATGAACACGGTCTCGGAAATAGTTCGTCTGAAGAAACCATTCCTGGCGATTCCCGAGAAACGACCATTTAATGAACAAAATTCCATGGCTTTCCATTTAGTTCAGAACGGACTGGCACTGGATATTGAGGGGATAAATCAGATGCCCGACTCTGAGATTCTCAATTTTCCCAAAAGTAAAATTGAAGATAGTAGCATGGATCTGGAAACTTTTAAAATTCTGCTGATGCAGAACTTAAAAGCTCTCCCCACAATTCCTCAAAAATTTAGAGCGGTTAAAGCAAAAAAATCTTATCAGTATGTCTAATAAATTTTCAGTAATAAGCATAGTAAGTGGCCGACAGTCACATTTAGATAATTTGATTGAAGGCATTAAGCAATCCAGTGTATTACCCGATGAGTTGATCATCGTGGGAATTAATGAAACGCCTAAGCTTAGTGTTGAAAACGAACTGAATGTAAAAATTTACAAATTAGATGATCCCGGTGAATATTTCTCGGCAGCCAGGGCAAGGAACTTTGGTGCTTCCAAAGCTTCGAACAATCACCTTGTTTTTCTGGATGTAGATTGCATCCCTTCCGTACAGTTTTTTGAGCAAATCCTTATACAAGGGATTGCAAACAATACTCTTATAATGGGAAACCCGAGATATCTTTTAAAGAGTCTTGAACCTAAATTCCAGGTAGACTCTTTATTCGAGAACAGTATTCATCATCCACATCGGCCTAAAATTAATGGGTCGATGATAGCCGATGATTATATGCTATTCTGGAGTCTGGCTTTTTACATACCCAAGCACCTATTTCAAAAACTGGAAGGATTTGATGAAAAATACTGTGGATATGGTGCGGAAGACACCGATTTAAGTCTAAAACTCAAGCATACCCCCGGTTACAAACTTTTGTTATCTGAAGCTACAGTTTTCCATCAACAACATCCGGTTTACTCGCCACCGGTACACCAATTGGATTCAATAATCAATAATGCAGAAATTTTCTATAAAAAATGGAACTATTGGGTAATGGATAACTGGTTAGAGGATTTTCAGAAGATGGGGCTAATCAGCTGGAATACTAACGGAAAAAATATTCAGAAAATCAAGGAGCCAAGTGAAGTCATGAAAGCCGAATGTTTTAAACCAGAGGCTCCATTTATGTAAATATCGAAATGATGAAAAAGGAGATGAAGAAAATGTATGAAGACTGGATACTTAAAAATAACCATCCCTGTGTGATGGCCCAGACGGTTTTTTCCCAGGAAAATGTTTTTTTAAAGGAATACAACTATTTGGGAGATCAAAGCCATATCGAAGAATTATATAAAGATTTAAGAGAGTACCTGGATTCAATTGAAAGGGACGATAATCAATTTAAGACCTTCCTGGCAGTTTTTCCAAAATCTGATATTAAATCTGAAGATGAATTTGAAGATCTTTTGTGGCAGGAATTATTCAATATAAACAAAGTGGATAAGGTCAAATGGGATCCAAACGTGAGTAGTGATCCTGAAAATGAAAATTTCAGTTTTAGTATCGGGGGTAAGGCATTCTATATCGTAGGAATGCATCCGAAGAGTTCCAGACTCGCAAGGCAAACACCATTTCCCACCATTGCCTTCAATTTACATTCTCAATTTGAAAAGCTCAGAGATAAGGGCGCATATCAAAAAGTAAGAAATAAGATTAGGGATAGAGATGAAAAATTACAGGGGTTTATCAATCCGGAATTAGAGGATTTCGGAACCAGTAGCGAGGCAAGGCAGTATAGCGGTAAAAATCACGAGCAGGAATGGAAATGCCCTTTTCATAACTCCAGAAATTAATAAGTATGAAAAGTTTTTTCAGGGATAATAAGAAAGCAATTTTTGGAGGCTCAGTAGCAACTATTATTACAGGATTAGGGATTTTCTTATTGGGAAAAGTATCTGGCTACGAGGCAAAAAAATTATTAGATATGTCCCATTCTGGTTTAAATATGCTATGCAATACAATCATCCTGGCTTCTGCAACAATTTTGACACTACTATTAACACTTCTTGGAATAAGCACAAGTTCTAAATCCAGGTTAAAAAAAGACCACTATAATCAGGTTTTGGACATTGCCAAAATAGATACGGTCCTTCTTGTAATAGCCTTAATAATGATTCAATTTTTTAATATTCCCATTACGGAAGCTGAAAACGTAAAGGTGCACTGGTTCTCTTTAATCTATTGGTTTACCTTATCAATTTCCTCTCTATTAGGTGGTTCGATGATCACTGTTATTTTAATGCTTTACTCTACTATTGCCGATATTATACATATCGTAGGATTAAAAAAGGAGGATCACCAATTAGTGATGGACCAAGAAGATAATTAGTTTGTAAAATAAAATACGAACATGGAAAGTCTGGAAAAGAATATCGACCGTTTAAAAGATCGTTTTAATTTCACCAAAGATGAAATATCGATCTTAAATTCCATAAAGAAATATGAAGTTGAAAGCATCGCTTTAACCACGGAAGGCGGCTTTAAGAAAGAAACGGGGGAATTTGATGCTACAGGTCTTGGTGGTGGTTTGTACAAGATATGTATTAAATATTTCGAACCTCATACCTCTCAAATGAAGGTGGTATGTTTAATTCCCGAGAAATTGGCTGATAAAGACTTCAATTCAGAATGTTGAAAAATAATCATCCAATATTCATACTACTTATTTTTTACGGCCAATTTGAAACTAGGTTTTCACGATTATTAATTCATCCATTCTAGTACTATATCTATTCGATAACCTTTCTTGTCTAATCTTCCAGGTTCGCCCCAGGTCCTGCCCTCCAAATTTTACCTTCCCATTCTCCCTAATATTTAGTTGATCAACAATTTTCATCAATTGTTCGTGCTTTGGGTTTTCTTCAGAAAAAAGTTTAAACTGTTTTTGTGTTGCCGGGGTAAGTTTCATAGCGATGATCCCAGTCTTCTTATATTGGAAACCTTCCTTATAAATCATCTCCAGACCAGTTAAAGCTGTTTTGATTAAAGTAATACTCGAATTGGTAGGATAGGGGGTGTAGACTGAAATGCTAGCACGGTATTGATTTAGATCCTGACGAAATGGATTTGTGAGAAGGAAAATCTGTAGTAAAGAACAATTACTGTCCTGCCTCCTGAGCTTTTCTCCAATTTTCACGGCGTAGGTAGAAATTCTTTCCTTTAATTCAGTATAATCACTGTACATACTTTCAAAAGCCCTGGTTACTGCAATATTCTTTTTTAGCGGAGTAGCTTCTAACGACAAAGTGGTTAGTCCAGATAAATCTCTTTTCAGTCGCAGGCCAACTACTGAAAATTCTTTCCGCACATATTCATCATGTAATTCTACAAACTGCTGGGCATTTTTGATATTCAGTGCCAATAATCTCTTTTCATATTGTCGTCCAATGCCCCAAACATCTCCAATCTTGGTCCATAATAATGCTTTCCTGGTTTTTTCAGGATCATCGATAATATGAACGCCACCCGTTCGATCCGCAAATTTTTTGGCGATCTTATTGGCAACCTTTGCCAGGGCCTTGGTTGTTGCAATTCCAATACTAATTGGGATACCCGTTTTGCTTCGAACAGCTTTTATAATCTCTTTACCGTAAGCATGAAGATCAAAATGTTCTTCAAATCCTTCTAGCAGTAGGAATGCGTCGTCTATAGAATAGATCTCGAGGTCTGGGGTGAACCTTGAAAGTATATTCATCACTCTTCTGCTCATATCACCGTATAGTGCATAGTTTGAGCTAAAGACATAGACGTTATTCTTTTCAAATAGCTTTTCATATTGAAATGCCGGTGCTCCCATGGGAATGTCCAGGGCTTTAGCTTCATTACTTCGAGCAATCACACAACCATCATTATTAGAAAGAACTACAACGGGTTTATTTTCCAGGAATGGATCAAAAACTCGTTCACAGGAAGCATAAAAGTTATTACAGTCTACCAGGGCGTACATTATACATACTTGATTACGTTGGTTACAATTCCCCAGATCAGGAAGTCATTTTCAGTCGTAACCTTTATAGGTTCGTATTTCTGGTTTTCAGCAACTAACCAGATCACATCCTTTTCGATTTTAATGCGTTTTACGGTAAACTCTCCATCGATAAAGCAAACTGCTATTTTACCATTACGGGGTTCCAAACCTTTATTAATAACCAATAGGTCGCCATGTTCTATCCCTGCTCCGGTCATTGAGTCTCCTTCAACTCTACCAAAAAAGGTGGCGTCCCGGTCTTTAATTATTTCAGAGTTTAGGTCAATAGATTTGTCGAGGTGGTCGTCTGCGGGAGAAGGGAAGCCGGCAGTAATACTTCCCACGAAGGGAAGATTAATTATTCCTGGGATGACTACTAAATGAAGCAATACTTTCATGCTTCAAATTTACAAAATGGAAATATTCCGATAAATAGGAAATAATCCAATTTTACTAAAAATTTATAAACGGTTAATTATTAAAACTTTAAGAATTTATAAAAGCATATTAAATTTAAAATTTTCAATTTTAAGACTAATAATTGAATGAATCCCAATATTTTAGTGTATAATTTTAAATTTCTAAAAGATGATCAATTTAGGTAAAAGTGTGCTTGAAAGAAAGTGTAGAGATTGCGGAGAAGTTTATCAATTCACTTTATCTATGTTAACGCGAAATGCAAAACTGAATTGCCCTCATTGTATGAACTCCATCACATTGCATATGAAATCACCTTCTGATGTTCTGGAAATTCCTAATGAGATAAAATGGAAAATTAAATTCAAGGATTTTAATAATCGTTTAAATTAGACAATAAAAAAAGGGCCATGACTGTCTTGACAGAATTAACCCTTCTTTGCTATCTACATTTAATCGAATCTAGATTAAAAATTCCATTTAAATTCTCAATTAGAAGTTAATCTTATCTCAAGGTTTTAAATTATATGGGATCAGTAATGTATTAGATGGATGAAATACGCTCAGCACATTGCCGCTACATTCCGCTAAAGAGCTACATTCCGGGCAAAGAGCTTCGCTTTAAAAGTCTTGGACACCATCCCCGATCTTAGGCTTACATTCCGTAAATCCAATTCAATTAAAAGGATAGGATTACTCCATTCCTTCCATGATCGAGAATGGAGTCCGCTTAAGCGGAATTCCATTTAATTCTTTGAGTTGGCTTCCCATATTATCGTATTTCCCACGGATCTTTAGAAATACTTCCACGCCTTCACTGTTTCACTCTTTTTTTGACAGCAAAATACCAACATTTGGAAGTTGACGGACTGCATAAGCCAGTCGCAAGCTCCTTTTTATAAGTCCTTTTCAATTCCAAATATTGAAAACTGTATAAGCAACAAAAAAAGGTAACAGCGAAGGCGCTACGGGAAGTAAATCTAAAATGAACATCATGAAATCATACGATAACACATCAATGGAAGCCACCTCAAAAACAACAAAAAAGGAAAACGCTCCAGATACAAAAAGTAAATCATGGAAAAGCAAAGCCTGAAAGGTTCAGGTTAGTTATTAATCTTAAATATTATAATCATGAGCACTCTAAGAAATCATGTACAGTTGATCGGGAATGTGGGCCAGGAGCCACAAATTACAAACCTTGAAAGCGGTAAGAAAGTAGCCCGTTTTTCACTCGCCACCAATGAGTATTACAAAAATGAACAGGGTGAGAAAGTTCAGAACACCGAATGGCATACCATTGTAGCCTGGGGAAGAACCGCGGAAATTATCGAGAAATATGCCGGTAAGGGAAAAGAGATTGGAGTTAGCGGAAAACTGAAGTCCAGAAGCTACGAGGATAACGAAGGCGTAAAGCGATACGTTATTGAAGTGGAAGCCAATGAAATCCTTCTATTAGGTGCAAAAAATGACGATTCAGTCAGGTAGTTAAAAAATAAGAGGGCGGGTACTTGTTCACGGTAACGCCCTCTTTTCACTTAACCATTAAATACGATTAATATGAAAGCTAAAGTTAATGAAATATCGATAAAATATAGGGGTAGTTTTAAAATTGCAGAGGCACCGAAGATCACTTCTTCTGAAGATGCAACCGCAGTTTTTTACAAGGCCTGGAATAAAGATAAAATTGGACTTCAGGAGTGTTTTAAAATTATGTTGCTGAATAACGCCAATAGGGTGAAAGGCATCTATGAAGTTTCCAGCGGTGGAATTACCGGGACCATGGTAGATCTTAGAATAGTTTTCGCTGTTATACTTAAAAGCTTAACAACGGCAGTAATCCTGTCTCATAATCATCCCAGCGGAACTTTAAAGCCTAGCGAAGCAGATAAATGCTTAACCGAAAAGATCATAAAAGCTGCCATACTTTTGGATATAAAAGTTCTGGATCACCTGATCATAACTCCAGACGGCCAGTTCTTCAGTTTTGCAGATGAAGGAATTTTATAAACCATAATTATCAATTTAAAAGACCTGATAAACTCAGGTCTTTTTTTATTCCTTAATTTATAAAAATCGTATATTTAGAAAGCTGTAAACCAGCGAATTTAAATACTATGTTGAGCCAACTATTCTGACTTTCGCTGCTCAACATCATTATCAAAATTTTTATTTAATAAGATGCAATTCACCCTTGTCGGGTTTGTATGAAATTTTTGTCACGCCTGCGCGTGACGGAAATGGAATAGCAAGAGGATAACACGCTACGCGATGTTAAGTATTTCAATTTCCGTCTAAACGCCCGGTTTTTCTGGTGATTTCAAAATCGGGGAATTTTGATTTTTCATCGATTTGCGACAAATGACTTCAAAACGCCCATTTTTTGGGAAGAATTTGCGACAAAACAGCAAAATATGGACCCATATATTGGAATCAGGTTTAAAAAGGAAACCGCAAAACGTTTCCAGGAATTCTCAAGGACACATTTCAATTCTCATACCGAGGCGATGGCCACGATGCTGGATTTTTTCTTTTACAACGAGATCTCCCCAAAAGAAAACCTTGGAATTACGGGTAGAAGATTAGAAAATCTTTTGAAGAAAAGAACAAACGCCATCATTGCAATCATGAAAAATGTAGAGAAGAATAAAGCAAATCCTACCCTGGCTATTTTGCAATCGCTGCTGGAAGAAAATGGACCCAAAAAGAAACCCCTGATCCTGGAAAAAAGCGATCCAACCTTATCTGAAAAGAAGTTATAATATCAAGACCATTAAAATGTATATCACCATCACATCTCAAAAACTAGGTGGTGCCTTTTCTCAACTTTCACAGAATTAAAATCCAGGAAAAAGAGCCAAACACAATTTTTAGATGAATTGTCATTCAATCTATCTTCCAGAATGAGGGAGATCTAACACTTCAATTTTTTGTTAAAAAACGACCGTATACGGTCCATCTCCGGTTTTTTCATTTTCGACTTGAAACCTTTAAAAATTGGCTCATTAGAGTGAGGATTTCAGCCAAATTTCATTTTAAACCCTTTGATTTAGTGCTCTTTGTTCACTGTTAAATTTTAACCGGAGTCCGGTCGTCTTGTGATTTTTATTCAGCAAAACCCCACAATTTTGTACTACGAAAGTCAATCTATGTTAGGGGCTATCAATTAAAAAGTTTTAACCATTTGGTAGCCTCTTCCTTTAAAACCCTTTGATTATGGCAAGCAATATTATCACCACTGATGACCTAAGAGAATTTAAAATTGAATTGCTCGAAGAATTTAAAAGTATGCTTTCTCAGCAAAATACCCAGTTAACTCTTAAACGATATTTGAAATCGTCTGAAGTTATGGACCTACTGCAAATCAGCCCAGGGACGTTACAAAATCTTCGAATCAATGGTACACTTCCCTACACCAAAATAGGCGGTATCATTTATTATGACGCCCAGGAAATTCAACAAATTATGGAAGAGAACCGGGTGCACCACAATTTTAATTTTTAGGCTATGAACTATATTAAATTACTTACCGCGGCGTTTGAAAAGTTCTACCATGATCAACGGCCCAATGCCACGCACGTCAGCTTATATATGGCACTATTTCAGGCATGGAATTCATGCAAATTCGCCAAAGTTTTTTTTGCAGATCGTGAAGAACTAATGAAAATATCTAAGATCGGTTCCAAAACTACTTATCATCGCTGCTTAACAGATCTTCACTCCTGGAAATACCTTTCCTATTTTCCATCAAAAAATCCATTTAACAGCAGTAAAATTAAGATGGCCATTTTTTCACCTACTGATGAAACTGTATCGGAACAGTACAATCCCGTAATTGAACCAAAAGCGCAACACTACAATCCCAAAATTGAACAAGTAATAGGCTCACACAGTCCCATTAATGGACCAGTGCTGGACTCATACAATCCCAAAAATGGACAAGCGCTGGTATCTAATATAAACAAGTCAAAACAGACAAAAGAAAATAAACAGCCAAAAGACAGACTGACTGTTATAAATTTTTTTAAGGAAAATGGATCTGATGCCATAGACGCAAAAAAGTTCTTCGCATTCTATGATGCTCAGGAATGGTATCTGAATGAAAATACTCCGGTTCAGAACTGGAAGGCATTGGCGGTAAGCTGGATAAAGAGGAGCAATGCATTTGGCAATTTGCAAAAGGAAAAACAAAAAATACATTCCATCAAGGACGAAAACCTAAAAACATCTAAAAATAAGAACTATGGAGAACCCCTCTAAGATCATGGAAGGTGGCGTGGAATATTCGCTGGGCAAATTCGACGGGCAATCTGTAAAATATGATTTTCCAAAGATTTTGATTTATCTCGATGCCAAAGGCAAATTGCTTTTTGGAAAACGGTTCAAGATCTACAAGGGGGACAAAGAAATACTTCTTAAACTTTGCTCCTATTTCATCAAAGATCCAATTAACTGTAAAAAATATGAAATAGATCCTAACAAAGGTTTGCTGCTCTCAGGGCCTGTAGGTTGTGGAAAGACCAGCCTCATGAAGCTTTTACCAAACCTGGTGCCTCACCAGCGAAAATATGTTGTAATGCCCTGTAGAAACATCGTATTTGCCTTTAATCATTTAGGATACAAAACAATTGGAGATTATGGGGAGAATGGCGTTTTCTGTTTTGACGATATGGGAGTTGAACCGATTGGAAGACACTATGGAAAAGATTGTAATGTAATCGGAGAAATTCTTCTTTCCAGATATGAATTATTTTTACATACACCTTTAAAAACTCATGGCACAACAAACCTAAATGCTGATGAATTGGAAGAAAGATATGGGGAGAGGGTACGGAGCAGGATGCGTGAATTATTTAATCTTATAGCCTTTGATCAAAATACGCCAGATAAAAGGAAGTGAGTAGCTTTGAACCACTATACTAAGTTTATCCGTTGTTGCCTGCAGTGCGTTAATCTGAAATTTTTTGAAACTCAATTTCCCTTTTTATTCCATGTTTATTATCAATTATATTTAAAATTCAATTCGAAAATTCATACTCGAAATTGATAACATAATCTGATTTTTGAAGGCTAATTGACTTGTCATCAATTATATAAAAGTATTCTTCTAATTTTGGTCCAAATTCTATCTTAAATCTATTGTCTTTAGTAAACTCAATAAGAATACTTGGTAAGTTATAATGGAGTAAATCTCTTAGACGATAATTTTCAATTACTTCTTCAGGATAATTTTTGTTTTTTTCCTCCTCAATTATTTCTGAATTCTGATATTTCCATTTTCCAATTAGTTCTTCCTTAGTTTTATGCCCTTTATTAAATCTTTTTAAGGATTTTTCATATCCTCCGAAAGGATCTCTTTTAAACCTACCGTAATAATTGGCATTTGCAAATTCGATAGTATTTGAATCAATTATTTTTATTTGGTAGATTATATTCTCCTTTTGAAGAATCTTTCCATCCTTTAAAATCAAATTGTTTTGTAAAATATAACTATTTGACCACCATGATGTTTTTGTAAAATTTCTTTTATTATCAATAAAAATAAATTCCCTCCAATGTTCGGGCTCTGGATTTATGGAATCCGAAACCCATTCACCAACGAAAAATTCCTTATCAGTAGATATTTTCTCTTTTTGAGCAAATAGGCCTATTGGAAAAATTAATAGAATAAATATGTAGTTCGAAATTTTCATAGCATTGCTGGCAACGGTTGCGATTAACACCAGTGTGCGGAAATTAGCACGCCGAGTAGTCGGCCTGTTGATTTGTTGTTTGGAGTTCTAAGTTACTGTTTTCTGGAATACCGCATATTGGGTCGTTAATCGCTGTTGGCAATAGTTATTTTACCTCTATTTCGTATTTGTATGATTGATCTTTTTGATTGTCAATAATGATATTATAATATCCTTTATCCAAAACGAAATATGACTTATCTGATTTATTTTGAATTTCTACTATATCAACAGGGATTGCTTCATTGATATTTTCTTCTTTTTTATAAGCTAATGCCATAATAGGATAGTCAATTTCTAGATTTTCATTTTTAACTTCTACAAATTTTGAATCATTTTTAATTAACCATTGAGGTCTTGCTTTTTCATATTTTGTATTGGGGTGTAGTACTGCAATATCACTCCAACCATTCTTTTTTTTGTACTTAAATACATTGTTATCTGTATCTACAAGAACAGATGGCTCTACAATGTCTAGAGCTTTTAGAAGCGGTTGATTAAAATCACGATTATATCTTTCGCTATATTTTACTTGATTAATAGTGAGAGGATCTATGCCTGTGAATTCCTTTAAACGTCCAGCCATAGCTTTTCCCCAACTTTTATGTGCTCCTTCTAAAGCATGATCAAAACCACAATGGATTAAGAATTTTTCATTAGGTTTCTCAATCATTAAACTTTGAATATTCTTTGCCTGCGCAATTTCTCTTTCTTTACCATTCAAATTTCCAGTTTGCTCATAAGCAAACACATTAAAACCTAATTCAAGGGCTGTTCTCACTATATTTCCAAAATTTGGATCTTTAATATAATAGCCAGATTCCTGAATAGGGTAATTTCTATTGTTTAGATTTTCGTCAAATTTATTTCCATTTGATAAAGCTTCAACACCTAAATTTCTATATCCATTTTTATATAAATCCTGGAGTAAAGATTGGGTAAATACTCGGTGAGATGAAAAATGATGAGCTTCATTTATAATAATTACTCTTTCACTTTTAGATTGTTGAATTATAAAATCTTCTGCTGAAACTATTTTGTAATTTTCATTAATTGAATCGATTTCAGTTTGATTGTATTTCTTATCAGCTCCACCAAATGCCTTTGACCAATTTCTAAGTGCATTCTTGAAATCTCCTTTAGAAGCATATTCACCTGCTGAGATCTGATATCTCCAACTTACAGTATCTTCTTTGACTTTTTTCTCAATTGCAGAATTGAATTTATACGGATTATTGAATACAATTTTTTCTGGAACTTCTTGACTTTTACAGGTTAAAGAAAGTAGACAAAAAATTGATAAAATAATTAATGTGATGAGTTTCATAAAAAGCAATTTGACTCAAAAATAACTAAATATTTAGTTTAAACTAATGACTTAGTTTAATAATTATTGCAACGGTTTCGCTTATCGCATGTTACGGGGGTAGGGATGCGGACTTGTCGGCTTAACCATTTTTCTTTCTTGGTTTCTAAAATTACACTTTTACGATAAAACCCGTTATTTGCGATGAAGCGGTGTTGGCAAACGTTATTTTCGTCTCCTCATTTCTTCAATCCAATCTGCGGTTTCTCCAATTAGATCCGATTTCGATTTATCCGTTCTCAAGGGAATAATAACTGATCCGAAGTCCAATCTTCTTGTACCTAAACATTGAGAATAGAGGTAATATGTTTTTGCGTTTTTTTGAATCTGTTTTAAATAAAATAAATATTTCCCTTTTTCATTGGGGTGATCCGTACAACTATTAAAAATTTCATCTTCGCCAATTATTGTCCCGTTTAAAACTGAACTCTTAGTGTTTCCTTTTAATAATTCCCTCACTCTAATTTTGTAATTTCTTCCTGTTTTAACAACATCACCAATAACAATAACATCACTCCAATTGTAGCTTTCATTATCCAATTCTCTCAATCTGTATTCAGGACATTCACAAGCAGCTGATTTAAATGCGAGTGTTATTAATAAAATTAAAGTCGTTATTGTCGTTTTCATAAGGTTTGCCAATGGTCTCGGTTATATCCTGTTGGCGGAGTGTGTGACGCAGATTTGTCGGCTTTCGACATTCTTTGGTGGTTAAGATTACCCTTTTTCAGGCTGATCTTTATCAGGTAATTTATAGTTGGGGGCATTAATCCTTTCCATAAAAAATCAACCTCTAGTTCATAGTCTCCTAGGTAGTTCTTATTCTTATTTTATTTACTACATTTAAGAAGTTTAACAAATGTTAAATTTGCAGGGGTGAAAATAACGAACAATCATTTAAAATGAACCAGTTAAACCGTGATAGTCTTATTAAAAGGAACAACATCAATATTATTGGTGAAGGAAAACAACCTATTGTTTTTGCGCATGGGTATGGCTGTGATCAAAATATGTGGAGATTTGTTTACCCTGCATTTCTCAGCGATTACAAAGTGGTCTTATTTGACCATGTAGGAGCAGGTAATTCAGACGGGTCCTACTATAACAGTGGCAAGTACAATGACCTGCAGGCTTTTGCCGACGATATTCTCGAAATTTGCCATGGCCTTGAATTGAAAGATGTTATTTTGGTTGGCCATTCGGTAAGCGCAATGATCGCCTTGCTGGGGGTAGTAAAAGATCCGTCGATCTTTTCTAAGGTGGTAATGATAGGTCCTTCTCCCTGCTATATCAACAAAAATGGTTATAAAGGTGGATTTTCTGAGGAAGATATACACGAATTACTATATACCTTGGATGATAATTTCCTTGGCTGGTCGGCCAAAATGGCACCGGTAATTATGGGCAATCCTGACAGGCCGGAACTAGGCGAGGAACTAACCAATAGTTTTTGTAGAACCAATCCTGAAATAGCCAAGGAATTTGCCCACCTTACATTTCTATCAGACAATCGATCGGACCTTCCAAAATTAAAATTACCCACACTTATCATACAGACAAAAAGCGACGCAATCGCCCCGCTCGAGGTAGCCGAATTTGTACATAAAGAAATTCCAGAAAGCCAGCTGAGCATAATCGAAGCTACAGGGCATTGCCCCAATTTAAGTGCCCCGGAACAAACGGTAGCTGAAATAATGAAATTTCTTAAAAGCTGATCCGTATGGACGCCGAAAAAACATCTAATAACAGGATACATGAATCACCAGAAGATTTATATCATGAAGCTCCATGTGGATACATTTCCTTTACTGGGGACGCGGTCATATACAATGCCAATAAAACTGTTCTAAAATGGTTGCAATACTCAAGGGAGGAGATCATTGATAAATTAAGAGTCCATGATCTTCTTAGTATTGGTAGCAAGATCTATTTTGATACGAACTTTTTCCCTCTCATTCTGATGCAGGGTTACGTTAATGAAGTTGCCCTTGAAATTAAACGAAAGGACGGCAGCAATTTTCCTGTTTTGATCAATGTTAAGAAGGTCAAGGTAAAGGATACCAACGAAAACTGTTACTGGGCATCTCTTTTTGATATTTCTGACAGAAAGAAATATGAACGTGAACTATTAACTTCCAAGTTAAAGGCCGAGCAGGATACAAAGACAAAAACGGAGTTCCTTAATACCATTAGCCATGAAATAAGGACTCCTCTAAACGCAATCCTGGGGATAGGGAATTTACTGGCTAAAACAAGCCTTGACCCAAAACAGAAGGAATTCGTGGATATTTTAAGACTATCTTCTGAAAATCTTCTGATGCTTGTGAACAACCTGCTGGATTTAAGTAAATTGGAAGCCAATTCCTTTAAGCTTGAGGAAAAAGCCTTTGCGATTAGAACCCTGGTGAATAGCCTGGTGCATTCGCTAGAAATAAAGGCCCGGGAAAAAAATATAGAATTATATACTGAAGTTGATGAAAATTTACCTAACTATATTGCAGGAGACCCTATAAAGCTTAATCAAATTCTCACCAACCTTCTCGGAAATGCTATAAAATTTACCACCGAAGGTCATGTGAAGTTAGGCATCTACCTTTTAGGTTCAAGTGACACTCGTCTCCGGCTGAAGTTTAGGGTTAGCGATACCGGCACCGGGATCCCTGAAGATAAACTGGAGAATATTTTCCAGGAATTTTCACAGGCAAATTTTAAAGTTGACCTAGAAAAGGATGGTACCGGTCTGGGACTGAGTATTTGCAAGAAACTACTGAAGATGCATGGTTCTGAGATAAAAGTGAAAAGCGAAGTAGGCCGGGGATCAGAATTCAGTTTTGAAATCGATTATAAGAAATTTGATCAAAGAAATTCCAAATTTCAGAAGGTTCACCACTTGAAGGAAAAGATGGGAGCCAACTTTTCTTCTACCAGGTTGCTGGTTGTAGAGGATAATCCTATTAATAATCTTGTGATCTCTGAATATCTGAAGGACTGGAAGATCAATTTTGATACCGTAGAAGATGGGCAGGCTGCGATTGCGGCGGTTAGAAAAAAGAAATATGATGTTATCCTTATGGACCTTCATTTACCTTTTATAGATGGATTCGAGGCTTCTTCAACTATCCGGAACATAGACCTGGAGAAGCAACCCGTTATCCTGGCGCTTTCGGCATCAAATAAGGAAAGCATCCAAAACCGGTTGACAAGGGCAGGAATAGATGATTTTATCAGTAAACCTTTCGGTCCGGAAGACCTGCACCGCATTTTATCTAATTACGTTGTTTCACGGCAACGAGGTAAAGCCAATTATACCCATCAAAATACTAAAGAATGCGTAGTGAATAAGGAAGAGGTTTCTAATGACTCCTTCGATCTTTCAGGTTTGATCAAAATGGCGAATAACAAACCAGAATTTCTC
Organism: Christiangramia bathymodioli; assembly: GCA_009735695.1. Lineage (GTDB taxonomy): Bacteria > Bacteroidota > Bacteroidia > Flavobacteriales > Flavobacteriaceae > Christiangramia > Christiangramia bathymodioli. Next base: position 216,282 of record SRSL01000003.1, on the reverse strand, counting down.
AAAAAATTCGTCTTAAATACATGTACAGGATTTAAAACTTATTCTCAAGATTTTAAAAAAGCTATCCAGGACAATGATCCCTCGCAGGTCTCTGAACTTTTGCATAAAAGCACCATGTCTGTTTTTTACATCAAAGCGGACAGACTGGTGAAACTGCTTAATGAATGTAAATGTTTACTTGAAAATGAAGAGGAAGATTACAAGAATATAAAATCACAGGCAGAAAAGACCTCTGCTGAATTTGAAAGAATAATAACGGGACTGGAAAAGTTTTCCCGAAAACTTTAAAACATTCTTTAATAAGGATTTATTATAAGCTTTTATCAAACTTTTTACTTTTGTCTTTCTTGGAGAAATTACTTAACAATATTCAAAGCATAAGAATGTATGCAGGTGATATAATACTTAAGACCAAAGAATGTGAAATGAGAATCAATACAGAGCTAATCGACAAAAAGTCACTTTGTGAATTGGAAAAACTCTTGAATAAACTCGACCTAGATACAGAAGAAGCAATTTTGCTTAGCAAATTTGAAGCTCGAACAGAAAATGCTTAAAACATTCCAGGGCAACATAATAAATTTAGTTTTACCAGGAATAGTCCCTCTAAAAAGTTTACCTGAAATTTATAGGTTAAAGGTTATACAAAAGCAGTTTATTAATAATCAAGTAAAATAATCCCGTACCTGGTCCAGGTTTTCCCTGTTTTCGGTAAGTACCAGCAGGATATCATTTTCCATTATCAGGGTTTCACCTCGCGGAGTGATAAAATTATTATCGCGGGTGATCATAGCGATATTGGCACCCTTTGGGATCCGAAGGTCCACGATTCGTTTTCCTGAAGCAATGCTATGAGCAGGAATTTCGATCTCCTGAAGGTGGGATTTTGTTTCGTCCATCAGGATCTTATCCACGGGAGATAATTTCTTTTCGGAAGCAGGAAGTGCAACACGCAGCCAGTGCGCTACTTTGGCAAGACTGGTGCCTTGTATCAATACCGAAGAAAGGGATACGAAGAATACGATATTAAAGATAAGATTCGCCTTTTCAATGCCTGCAATGAGTGGATAGGTGGCAAAAACGATAGGTACTCCTCCGCGTAAGCCTACCCAGGACACATAAAGTCGGCGTTTCATTTTCATCCTGAAAAAAATAAGGCTGAGGAAAACGGCTATTGGTCGTGCCACAAATATCAATACGACAGCAATGGCCAAGCCTATTCCAACTACTGGAACAACCTGGCTTGGAAAAACCAACAGGCCAAGGGTGAGGAATAGAATAATCTGCATTAACCAGGCAAGGCCATCAAACATTTTGATAACGGTATTCTTATGTATAAGGTTCTGGTTTCCGAGGTAAACGCCACACAAGTAAACTGCGAGAAAGCCATTTCCACCTATAAAATCGGTAGCTGAAAATGTGATAAACATAAGGGAGATCACCAGCACGGGATAAAGACCTTCGAAGCCCAACTTGATACGGTTTATCACGATCTTACTCAGCCGTCCAAATCCAAATCCGGCCATAGCCCCTATGATTATCTGCAGGAAGAAGACCGGAATAATACTCCATATGGATTCACCAGGATTTACAATTAGTCCCAAAAAGGCCGTAGTAAGGAAGTAGGCCATAGGGTCATTACTACCACTTTCAAGTTCTAAAGTAGGCCGCAAATTAGAGCGTAAAGCCAGGTTCTTTGATCTTAAAATAGAGAATACAGCAGCGGCATCGGTTGAAGAAATAATGGCTCCCAGTAACAGGCCTTCCATGAGGCTGAAATCGGTTATCTGCCAGGCGAAAAGACCTATACATACAGCGGTAATCAACACTCCCAGTGTTGAGAGCGATATACCCTGCCATATTACCGGTTTTATAGTCTTCCAACGGGTATCCAGGCCCCCGGAAAAAAGAATGAAATTAAGAGCCACAATACCTATGAACTGTGCGATCCTGGGATCATCAAAATAAATGCCGCCTATACCTTCAGAACCGGCAAGCATGCCCACCGCGAGGAACAGGATAAGAGTTGGAACACCAAACCGGTAGGAGGTCTTCCCGGCCAGAATACTGATAAACAATAAAGAAGAACCTATAAGCAGGATATTCTCGATAGTGATCCCCATGGACTAATTTTCAGGATTGGTTGGTTTTAAAACAAAGTCCTAATTTATCATGCCTAACCGAATTAAGCCAAAGTTTAATAAATATTTGAGAAATTCCGATATTGTAGCGCAACACAGAATTAAGGAATACGAGATTTGGTTTTTCTAATTTAGAAAAGAAGGCTCAGACTGAATTGCAAGGCTGTCTAAAGAACTAAGAATTAGCATACAATATAAGCATACATTTTAATCAATGTTTTAATCTATATTGTAGTTTTTACACTTAAAAATAACAATGAAGGAAATGAATAAGCTCTACATATTTGTTTTTATTTTTCTTTTGATTTCCTGCAATGAAGAAAAGGAGGTGAGTTCAATCGATCCGGTGAACTGGGCTGAAAGAGAGACAGATATTAAGCCAGAAGATTCCTTGATAAGCGGAAAGAGTTATTTATCGGTATATTCTGAAATATACAGTTTGAGCGAGCATAAAACTCATGACCTGACGGCGACTATAAGCATGCGGAATACAAGTGCAGATGATTCCATCTATATCACTAAGGCAGATTATTATAATACCAAGGGTGACCTTCTTAGAAGTTATCTTTCCCATCCAATATATATTGCCCCGATGGAAACAGTTGAAATAGTCAAAGATGAAAAGGACAGGGAAGGAGGAACAGGAGCAAATTTTCTTTTTTACTGGAGAATACACGAATTGGCAAATATGCCTTTATTTGAGGGAGTAATGATTTCCACTTCGGGCCAGCAGGGCATATCTTTTAGTACACAAGCCGTCAGAATTGATTAATTCAGCTCCGAAGATCTTAAAAAATGAATTCTATATCTCATATCCTGAATGGCGATGCCTTAAAACAAGGGTTTCCTAAAAGAATTCCGGGAGAGCTGATCATCGTGCGTGAATGCCTGATAGAAGGCGACGTATCGAGGCGGGACCTTGATGGCTTTTTTGCGAGTAGGATAAGCTGGCTTGGTGAGGCTTATAATGAAAGCAGGGAAAACTATAAGAGGAGGGTGAAGCAGGAATTTAAAAAGATACTGAATCTTGACAAGAAAAGCGAGATCAACCTTTGGTTTGAGGAAGATCTATTCTGCCAGGTGAACCTATGGTTCGTTTGCTATCTTTTAAAGCTTATTGATGCTGAGAATGTCTACTTAATAAAGCCTGAAAGCCAGGACCGATATGGTTTTGGTGGCTAAGATAAAGACGGACTGGAGCAGCTTTATAAAAATCGCGAAGTCTTTTACTGCATAAAACAGATCTCCGGACTCTGGAATGCATATCACGCCGGGGATCATGGCGAAATGATGGCGATCGCGAATTCCCTTGAGGACAGGTTGCCATTCATTAAAACTGCCGTAGAGGCACATCTTGCCAGATTACCTAAGGGAAATAATCCCGGAAGACCGGTAAGAACATTGTTACAACTAATGAATGAGCTGGGAGAGGATGACTTTTGACGATTGTTCAGGGAATTCTCCAAAAGAGAAAGTATCTATGGATATGGTGACCTCCAGGTAAAGGCCATGCTTGAAAAGATAAGGAAAAGAATTAAAAAAGGATACTACCGGGGGGTACAGGTTAGTATCCTTAATTGCATAATATAATTAGGAAAGTCATTTAGCTATAACCAAACAAAATCCGGCTTTATCCAAAATAGTAGAAATTTTAGAAAACCGGTCTAACACTTAAGTAGATGAACAATTCTACCAATTATATCACGACTTTCGGACCAGTAAAGTTATAGGTCCTGTGCAGTTATAAAACTGGGGGCTTTCCCGTAGTTTTCGTCACCATTAAAATTGATCCTGGTTTTAGTTAAGCCTCCTGAATATGGAGTTTTCAAGATTAGGAAAAGGGTTTGATTCCGCATATGGATAGGGAGGACCTTTGGAACATGCTTCCAGTGAGACAGTTCCCCCACAGTATTTGCAATTCGGGTAATTCTTTTTAACCAGTTTTCCCAATTTAATCCTGAAAATAGAATCATAGGCAGAACATTTCAATTCTATCCTGGCACGACTTAGATTTAACATGAACTTAAATATTTGTTTGAATAATCTGGTTGCTTAGAATGGAAATTAATATCAATTCAATTTAGTGATTAATGAGTTGATAAATAGGTAGTTGAATCTCTAAAATTTTGTAAACCACCAGAAGTAGTTAGCCAATTATTCAATGTGGCCGCTTTAAAAAAGTGCGTATCTTGCTGATAGATATTTCATTTTAACCAACAAGCATAACCCAATTAAACATGAAATTAGGAGTATTTTCAGTTAGCCTGAGCGTAAAGGACCTTGGGCAATCAAAAGAATTTTACGAGAAACTAGGATTCAAACAATTTGCGGGAAGTATGGAGCATAATTACCTCATCATGAAGAACGGAAATGCCATGATTGGCCTGTTCCATAAAATGTTCGAGGGGAATATCCTCACGTTCAATCCCGGCTGGGATGAAAACGCGAAAGAGATGGAGAATTTCGATGATATCCGGGAAATCCAGAAGCAGCTTAAAAACAGCGGACTGGAGCTAATTTCTGAAGCCGATGAAAGCGGTAGTGGTCCAGGCAGTCTTATGCTTAGCGATCCTGACGGGAACGTGATCCTGCTTGATCAGCATGTTTAAATATTTGCTCAAATGAATAGTATAAATGTTTTTGTGGCTTCCCATAGCAGGAGCATAGAAATGACAGGAGTATTGATGCGGATATTCAGTTTTTCACTTGTGAGCTGGCTGGGAGAAGCCAGTCCCTTCCTGTTCGTGTGGATCTTTAACAGTGTGGACGCTATCATACTATCCTGGACGGCCATTCTTAAGAAGGACCGTGCATATACCCTGTTAAATGCCTTCTGGATAGCAGTGGGTTTTGTTGGGATATTGAGAAGCCTAGGATGGATCTAATTTTTCGCAGGAGTACTAACCTAATTGGTAAAATGATTACCAATTTTTTAAAGCTTATCCCGAAGGCTATTCGTCAGGATTCCACGAGAATATCATATTTTTAATAGTCGTCCCCTGGCTTTTAAAAATCTTCAATTATGAAGGCGCTAAGCTTTGGGCTGATCCTTGTAGTTTATTGGCTCAAAAAAAGAGATAAAAGTGTATAAGGAAGTAAGCAATTTTCTCAGGAAATTAAAGGAGGATTTAATGCTGTCGAAATTTCCAATATGATTGAAGTGAAAGTTGAAAATTTTTCAAGGAATTTTTATGTGCTCACCGCTGATGAAAATCTTCTTGGAGAGGGGGTAGTTGAGGTTAGAAATGGTATCCTAAGATCTATCTCAGAAGTAAGATTGTAAAAAGTAAAAATACTGAAGTTTTTCTTAAATCACGAGACGTCAGTAATATAGTGGTGAATGAATATGCTCAATGGAAAACAGCCGGTAGGTTTAAGCTTGATAAACTTGAGCTGATCATGAATAAGGGCAGCAGCGCGGAAATGGTTCTGGAAATAAAGGATAGGCTGAAATTGATGTTATCTAGAAATGCTGATGGAAAAATAGATATGAGGGCTGATGAGGTGGATATTAGAATTACTGACAGAAGTAACCTTAAGGCAAAGCTGAAGAAGGTCGGACTCTTTGAGGTGTTGCTTGAAGATTCGGCTGGGTTAAACTGGATGGAGAAATTGATAAATGCGAGTTCCAGGTTTCGGACTGGTTCAATCTGGGTGGTCGCAAATTAAAAGCACGGGATGTAGTGTTGGAAAGCAAAGGCACAACTGATCTGCATGGAAGGGCCTCCAAGAAGGTTTAGGTTGATTCCAGTGGTAATAGTAAGTTCTTTGTTTACGGAAACCCGGAAATTGAATTATCTAATTTTACCGACAGGTCAAAAATCATTAAAAAATTAGGTATTGAATCAATTCAGCTATTCAATGTCGATTAGTGAATTCGCTTTAAACTATCAGTTTCATATATCATTGATAATTACTGAAGGCCTTTAACTTAAAGTCAAGTTAAAAGAAGATTTGAGATTTCAATCCCACTATTTTTTTTCGTTATTGCTGATTTAAATGAGGAACCTAAGCAATATTCATGATCATCCCGGAAAAACCTAAAAATGAACGCCTAAGATTAAGAGCAGTAAGGCAACTTGGGCTGCTCAATTCATTACCCCAGGAAACCTATGACAATATTACGACGCTGGCCCAGGAAATCTGTGAAACTCCTGTAGCGCTTCTCACTATTCTGGATGATGAAAAACAATGGTTCAAATCTAAAAAAGGTATTGAGCTTAACGAAACAGATAGGGATATTTCATTTTGCGGACATGCCATTCTGGAACCTCATAAGTTATTTGAGGTAGAGGATGCCTCAAAGGACCAAAGATTTAAAGATAATCCCCTGGTGACATTTGAAGACCTAAGTGTAAAAGCCTATGCGGGAATTCCGATATTAAATAAAGAAGGGCATCCCCTGGGGACATTATGCGTCTTGAGTAAAAAACCTAAGAAATTGAGCCTGCACCAGCGAAAATCCCTTATTGCGCTTGGAAAGCAAGTTGAGATTTTATACGAATTTCACTTAAGAAGCCTGGAGCTTGAAGATATGCGGGACGAACTTGCAGAGAACAATAAGATACTCAAAGAATTTGCTGGTAATGTAAGCCACGATCTGAAGATGCCACTGGCTAATATCATTTTAACTTCTGATATAACAAAAGCTAAGTATTCCAACGTATTAGACGAAATAGGTATAGGATATCTCGAGTATATCAAAAGTTCGGGTCTAAAGCTGAGCCAATATATAACCAGCCTTTTAGAGTATTATTCCGGAAGTGGGGAAAAAATTACAGATATAGAATATTTTTTTCTTAACGATCTAATCGAAGATATTATAGACCTGCTAAAGATCGAAATTAAATGTAATATTGAGCTACCAGAGAAAAATATAGGTATCGCCGGTAACAGGGCTGCATTAGGGCAGGTTTTGATGAACCTTATCAGCAATAGTATCAACCATAATCCCAAGGAAGAAATCGAAATAAACATCAGCTGTAAAGAGGAGGATGATAATTATTATTTTGGGATCCAGGATAACGGAGTGGGAATCCCGGAAAAGGAGCTTAAAAATATCTTTCAACTTTTCACTGTGATCAAGGTCAAGGATTCAGACTCAAGCGATGGACATGGGATCGGGCTTTCTACGGTAAAGAAACTTATCAAGAAAATGGAAGGTGAGATCAATGTAAAAAGTGATGAAGGAGAGGGTACACTTTTCGAATTCTCGATAAAAAAAGGGGAGGTGTTATAACTCAACTGGAATTAAAACCAAGAGTTAGTTTTTACAATAGGTTTTAATTTATGCTTAATCATTTTCAAATTTGCCGTTCCCGGGGTTTATGCCTGTTTCCTGCTTCCTGATAATCTCAATTTCCTCATTAAGTGACCTGCGTTTTTTCTGAATGCGGTAGTAACAAACCATTAGACTTAAAATAAGGATAACAAGTATTAATTCGATTAAAACAAGCATTTCATCAATTAAATTTCTTACAAAAGTAAAGAGGATGGTTGGTTTATTTTAGGAGAAACCGTTAATTTTTAAAATGTACCATGAAACTTTCGATAAGGAAACGATAGTTTTGGAGATTGATAAGGTCAATGGAAAGTTATATATCTCTATGACATGATAGATAATTAAGGAGGAAGTGTAACAATTGAAGAAATTAGCTGTCATTAGTAAAAAGTATCAATGAGAAGCTTTCTTATATTTTTAATTTTATTTATTCCTTTTTTATCAATTTCACAGGATTCCAAAACCGAGGTGTTGAGCCTTGGAGTCTTTCATTTTGATTTTCCGAATAATGATGTGGTACCGGTTGATTCTTCTGAGCAGATCGATGTCCTGAAAAGGGAATACCAGGATGAAATAGTAGACCTGGTTAAAAAGTTAAAAGATTTCAGGCCTACGGTGATCGTGGTTGAGAGACCCAGATCGAAACAGTCACAAATAGATTCTTTATATAAATCTTACTTATTAAAAGACCACGAACTGGCCAGGAGTGAAATTGAGCAGATAGGCTTTCGATTAGGTAAAGTACTGGGGATTGAAAAATTATACTGTGTGGATGAATGGGGGGAATTCAATTCTCAGGTAAGTGACATGATCTATGGGGATGACACCATTATAAAAAAGGACTTCAGTAATTATTATCTGAAAAATGAAGATCTGGAGTTAAAATACAATCCGGAGCCAGTATTTAAATCTGAAGGTATACTTGCCGAATTAAGGAGACTGAACGATACTGAAAATATTCAAAAAAGCCTTGGAAATTACTTGATTGAGGCTTTTAAATATGAGCATGAAGAAGGCGACTTCTTTGGAGTGCACTTCGAGACCGGCAGATGGTTTAACCGGAATCTTAAGATCTTTAGAAACATACAAAGAATACCAGTGGATTCTGAGGACAGGATATTCGTCCTTTATGGAGCGGGGCATATGAATTTATTAAATATATTCTTTAATAGTTCTCCAGAGTTTGAACTGGTCGATGCCATAGATTACTTATAAATTTTCTTCATAATGATAATCTTTCAATAATTATTAAAAACATTAAAACTAATTTGAATCTTGGCAGAAACCCTTAGGATAGGAAAGTATTTTTATTGCGAGTTTTACCCTACAATTTAAACTCATTAATTTAAAAGCTCCTGCTAGCATACAGGGGCTTTTTTTATGAATATGTCCCTTCCTGAAATAAGTTGACAATAAATCGACTTATTTATGAAAACACCAAGGAACTCAAGGAAGAAGCGTACCCAACGTGATTATAATTTAGGCTTTAAATTAGACGTACTATGCCAGGTAGAAAAAGGGGAAATTATCTTTAAACAAGCTCAGAAGGCTTATGGGATCCAAGGAAGAAGTACGGTATTGGTTTGGTTGAGAAAACATGGTACCTTAGACTGGAGTCAACCAAGACGATTAACCATGGCTAAATCAATAGAGACACCAGCACAGAAAATCAAGCGATTGGGGAGGGAGCTTTCTGATGAGAAGTTGAAAAACGAGATCCTCAACAAAATAATAGATCTCTCTGATCAGCAATATGGCACTGGGATTAGAAAAAAGTTTTCTCCCAAACAATCTGGAGCCTCCGGCAACAAAGGCAAGTAAGTCTGTCTCGTTGTTGTCGATTGTTTGGGATGAGCAGACAGGCTATTTACCAGGAGAAGATTCGTGTGGAAAGAAAAACTCAGCAGCTAGCCCTGATCAGGCCTTTGGTAGAAGAGATCCGTAGGAAAATGCCCCGGCTTGGAACTCGCAAGTTATTTTTATCTACTCCAAGAGAATCTTAAAAAGACTCAAATTAAATTGGTCGAGATGTCCTGTTTTCCTATTTACGCTCAGAACATATGCTGATCAAACCTGTAAAAAGCTAAACTAAAACCACCAACTCCGAACACTGGCTACAGAAGCATCAAAACCTTATGAAAAAAGTCAAGGCAAAACGCCCTGAAGAATATTTTGTTAGTGATATCACCTATAGAGTATGAGCTGAGTGAGGATATGGCTGCAAAAAATATAATAAAATCTCTTAACATGGCTGTAAGCAATGAAGGACGAGACTACCTATAGTGCACGAATACATACGACCATCGACAACTTGTGGATATAATTGTAATTAAAATGCAATGGCTGAAGGAAGCAATGGAATCCTTAAATAGGAGTTTTTAATCAATCTATGCATTACTAAAAAGGAACTAGAACTACTGGCCAAAGAATCAATTAATACGTTTGATAATGACAGGCGTCATTTAAATCTAAACATGAAAACCCTAAATTTATCTATCAAAAACCTGTGAAAAACTCTCCATAGGTTTTAACTAATATTAATTAAAAATTGTCAACCTATTTTAAGACAACTCAACGAATTCACATTTAATTTGTAATTTACTAGAACTTTTTTTGAAAAAATAAATAGAATTTGGCAAATTTTAGTTTCAATTAATTTGTAGGTGTGCGTGTTTTCCACAGATTATGTCTGAAGAGTGTTTTTATACAGCAGTAAACCAAATTTGAAAAGAATTATGCGTTGGGTTAAAAATTCACCGATTGTTGTTAATTTAACTCTGGACCAATTTTGATCTCGTATTTTCAGTTTATGAAGATATAGTTTGAGAATAAAGAATTTGAATTCTGAAAATCATAATTTAATTAAAACATGAAGAAAATTGGTGAGCGATTAATTTATTGGAAATGTTCAACGAGCGATCTAAAATAATTAAGAATATATTTTTTGCTTTAAGTGAGCTTGTTGCTGCTTATATAGTATATAAATATTTTGGTTAATATATAAGAAAGGGAAGTGGCCCTACACCCACTTCCCTTTGTCGAATCTAACTTTTATGGAGTTAGGTTAGGAAATATAAATATAGGGAAAAATTACATGTAAAAACGTGTATTCCATTAACATGGAAGAATTATTTAAAAGTGTGTCAGAAGCAAATTTCAAACCTAATTTATGGAAATTTTTTTCATTTCAATACTAGATCATTCCTTTTAGGCTATTGATCTTCTTTTGATCAATTGGTTTCCACAACACTTTCTTAACCAGGGGGTGGTTTTTTACAAAATTTAATTCCTCTTCATTCTTGGAAAAAGTGAGAATTACAATTAAAGGCTTTGAATAGTATTGTTTATTTTCGAGTTTTTTGAGGAAATCAATGGCATTCATCTCAGGCATATTTAGATCTAATAAAATAAGCGGATCATAATTTATTTCTTTTAAAATTTTAAGAACTTCATAGGCATTATTAAATTTCCATACATCAGATTCAGGGAATTCTGTTTTAACAATTCTGGTCTGAATAGCATTAATAATATCTTCATCATCCACGAGAAAAATCTTCTCATACTTCATACTGTCTAAGTTTAAATTGATTCCAGGATCGGTACCAAGGTTTCAAGGGTAATTGGTTTTACAATAAAATTTCTCACCCTATTATATTCCATAGCTTTCTTATGATCTTCCTGATTAATACTACTCGATAAAATATAGATTGTGATCTTCTTTTCGATGGGAAGTTTTAAAAATTCATTCAGAAACTGCCAGCCATCCCATACCGGCATATTAAGGTCTAATAATATAAGTTCTGGTAATTCACTGCCAGAGAAAAGCAGGGCTTCTAATTTTTCATAAGCTTCCTGCCCATTTGAAAGAACCAGAATATTTTCGATCATGCCAGACATTTTCAGATACTTGGTAGAGAGGAAGGCATGAACCGGATCATCTTCGATCAAACAGGCCAGGTTAATTTTTTTCATTTGGAAGGTAAATTTTAAATGTTGTGCCAATATCGGGTTTACTTTCAACTTCTATCCGACCGCCCATGGCCTCGATCTGGTTCTTTGTAAGAAACAGGCCGACACCCCTGGAGTCAGGGTGACGGTGAAATGTTTTATAGAGTTTGAAAATCTTTTTCTTGTGTTGCTCTAGATCAATGCCAATTCCATTATCCTCAAAATAAATACAGCTTAATCCGTTCATTTTTTCTGCCGAAATTTTGATTTCACTTTCACGGTTTGGACTTGAATATTTTATTGCGTTGGTGACCATGTTCAAGGCAATACTGTCCATATAAGATTTAAGACCGAATACGTATAAACCTTTGGGGACCTTGTTGATGATACTTACCATTGATTCCAGCGCGATAGGTTCAACGCTTTCAGAAATTTTGTCGATTAGTTCATTGACCTCTATTAGCTGGAAATTATCCTTACTCGTTAAGTTCACCTCAACTATTTCATTCAGGTCTTTGATAGTATTTTCCAAATTTGAAGAAGCATTCTTTAAATGATTGAAACTCTCTATCTTTTCCAAAACGGGGTGATCCTGAGCCAGGAACTCCACAAGCATTGAAATTCCAGAACTGTGGGAGCGCAGGTTATGAGAAACGATATGCGCAAAATTCTTGAGCCTGTCGTTCTGGTCCTCAGTTACCTCGAGCAGGTGTTTAATTCGGTTCAATCGTTGTTTTTCCCTGGTCTCATTACGTTTCCTAAGAGTAATATCTTCTATAAAGCTCCAAATTCGCTGGTTTCCGTCTTCATCCTTAACGAGTACACCTCTTAAAAGTACGGGGTACCTGGAACCATCCTTACGAATATATTCCTTTTTGTAAGGACCATAAAAGCCTTCCTTTTTTAATTGTTTAAGTTGCTGTTCTTCCTGCTTTTCATAGGACTGGGGAGTGACGTCCCAATAACTAAGATTAAGGAACTCCTCTTTGGTATAACCTGTTGGTTCGATCAATTTCTTATTAACATCAAGGAAAATCCCAGTATTAAAATCGTTAAGTGCAATTCCGAAGGGTGAAAGCTCGTAAAGCGAATCCAGAAGTTGCTTCCAGTAAAGGATCTCCAGGCTTCTTTTCTTCTTTTTGCTGATATCCTGAATTAGTCCGTACATGATATCAGGTCTGGAACCAGGCCATTTAGATATAAACTTTCCCTTGGTTTCTATCCAAATCCAGAAACCATCCTTATGCATCAACCTGAATTCAAACTGAAACCTGGTTTCAGGATGCTCAAAATGGTAAAATAATTGATTCCGAACGGCCTCAAGGTCCTTTGGGTGAACCATACTTTCCCAGAATGTTATCTCTTTATCGGCATTTTTGGTTTTATCATAGCCGGTTAATTTCCACCATTCATCGTTGAATTTGATGGAATTAGGTTTGAGGTTCCATTCATAAGTAGCCGTAGAAGTTGCATTTGTTATGTGATCAAACTGATTCTGTTTATAGATCAATTCCTTATTGGTCTTTACTAGTTCTGAAGACTTGCGTTTAAGTTCAAGAAGGTTCAAAACCTGTTTGCCCAGAAGTTTTAATTTTTCTTTCTGATCGAAGCTTAATTCACCCGGGGTATTGTCTATTGCACAAATGGTTCCGATGGCATACCCGTTGGAGTTAACCAGTGGAAGACCCGCGTAGAAAATAACCGGATCCTCTCCTTTAACAAACGGATTTTCATTAAACCGGTAGTCTTCACGAGCATCCCGGACCACGGTGATCTTATCAGGAGTATTGATGGTATGGGCACAGAAGGTAAATTCACGTGGAAACTTGCGCACCTCCAGATCCATGCCATGTGAGGCTTTGATCCATTGTTCTCCTTTAGAGATCAGGGTTACGAGAGCACTTTGGGTATTGCATATTTCCGCAGCCATTTCGCTGAGAAAATCCAGATCTGAGATTTCAAGGGTATTATTGTAGTCATAACGGTGGACTTCCCTTACCCGTTCACTATCGTTGGCAGGAATAGTAGGTTGTTGCATGAGGCAGGTAATTTGGATTTAGGTTCAGTGAAGATAAAAATTTAATTCGATAATGCTCAATGCCTGCCAATTTTGAAAAATGTCATTTTCCCAGTACTTGAAGGATCGTCTTGAAGACGTTAGATATATTGTTCGAGATATCTTCAATCCAAATGGAGCTTCTAATTTTTCTGAAGCATGATTAAAGGAAATACGTCCATTGTGGATTTCATCAATGATCTTGGGCTTAAGATCAAAGCCTACTTTTTTGTAGGAATTTTTTCGACAGTCTTGATTTGTTGTTCTCATCTGATAGGTAACTAAGTTGTTGAATTTTTAGTAAACCTATTTCAGGAAATGACATTATTTAAAATAGAACTAATTTTTTGGAATAATTACCGTAAAAATTGTTCCATTTTCAGGAGAACTTGATACTTTTATTTCACCTTGGTGACCCTCAATTATTTTCTTAACAATCAATAAACCTAAACCGTAACTTCTTTCTTCAGCTGAACTTCCGTTACCAGTTGAAAACCTTCCATCAAATATCTTTTCTAAAATATTCTCAGGGATATGAGATCCATTATTATGTACTGAAAAATGAGCGTTTTCTTCGTCGTCAAATAGTTTTAATTTTATTGTTCCATCTGGCTTACCATGTTTAACTGCATTTGTTATAAGGTTGGTCATCATCTGAGTAAACCTTAGTTTATCCCAGTTACCTCTGATCTGACCATCAACGTCTGAAATAAATTTGATATCAGGAAAGGCTAGTTGCTGTTCGTGAACTATTTCTTTAAATAAACTTACAAGGTCCAATTCAGCTCTATCCACCGTCATCCCACCTCCTAAACGCAACTCTGTTAATTCCAAAAGATTATTAATTAGTTTTGTCATATGATCAACACGCTTATCGGAATACTGTAAAGTTTTCTTCTCTTTTTCCGATAGGTTTTCAGAAAGTTTTAAAATTGAATGTGAACCTTTAATGGTAGCAATTGGATTACGAAGATCATGTCCCAAAATACCCAAAAATAAGTTCTTACTTTCATCTAGTTTCTCTTGAAAGCGTTTTAGTGAGATCATCCAAACCTCATCTACAGCTTCATTGAATCGAATCATATCATGAAAATCTGTTTTCCAGTTTTCCTCTCTACTTTTCTCTGCCCATAATCGAAGAACACTGGCTCTAAGTGCACGAAATTCTGAACTTAGCTGCATAAAGTCAAAACCAAAATCTAAACGTTGCTCACCATGCTGATTAGCTGCATTTGTTTCAGCAGAATTTAATTCTTTATTTCCGTGGGATTTTATTTTTTGCTCCTTGTTAGTTTGTATGGAATCCATGTCTTCTATTATTCGGTCAAGAATTTGTTTGACATGATCCTTTACTTCTTCGCGTTCCATTTTCCCAGTGGGAATTATATTGTCAGTTGCAAAATCAATCCATTCATCTGCAATTTGATTTTTATTTTGGAGAATAGAGGCTGATAAATTCATTTTTTTGGTTGGTTACAATCTGAATTAAGCTTATTTGAAAAAGTATATCTTTTAAAAATAAGAATATATTTCATAAATCTAAATCTCCATTAAATTCCAAAAAAATTTAATGAAAAGATTTTCTTAGCTCTTGTAGGTGACGGCCGCGATTATCGCAAGTAATATAGTCAATTAATTAAGAAAATTGTGGGATAAACGAAGGTTTGACTTTTTTTTATCCGTAGGATATATTTCGAAGACCTAAATGAATTTATTATTTCGTAACTTTAAAATGAAATTCAAAATCAGCAAAAGTTACCTAATCGGTTACCTATTTTAAAGATAAGTTGAAAAAGCAGAGATGACGGGCTTAACCAAAGCTCAGAATAGTTCAGTCATCCCGACAAGAACATTTTTTGAACAAACAAGGCCTTGGTAATTAATTGATTATCAAGGTCTTTTTGTTTTTACCTCTTTGCAGAAAGTGCAAAATCCTGGCAAAATCACCAATAAAAGTTACCTATTCGGTTACCTAACTTTAGTTAAAGCATTGGAAACTTAAAAAATATTCCAAAGTGAGATTCAATGCAAACCTGGATTCCAAAGAAGCACCGAACAGAAAGTATGGTATTTCAAATCTTTGTTTTGGGTGTAAAGAGGCTTCCTATAATTTCACCTGTATTGATGTGTGTCCCTGTGAAAAGTAAAACCCTTACTCATATTCATACAGTTGAATTCTTTGAATGGAGTAATCTCCATGGCTAATTCTAATGTGTCTTCCCTGGTGGGTTTGGTCTCCATTAAGATGCCTTATCACTTCCCATTTTCCATCCTTAAACTTTCCTTCTTCATTTTTTAAAATACCTACGATTTTATCTCTTTGCTTCCAATTTTTAAAGGTTACCACAATTCCAGACCCAGCAACGAAGAATTCGTTCGTATCTGTTTGTATAATGATGGCTCCGCCAGAATCCCAGACTTCATCAGTCGCACCTGCTTCCCAGCCCAGGGTATAACTGTTTTTAAAGGAAAACTCATAATCTCCTAAGACCACTGTACTTAAAATTTTATCCTTTTCCAAAAGGACGCCGTCAATCTTGTTCTGCCCAAAATTGTCAACAATAATCGGATGTAATTGTTCAATTAATCTATACGCATTAGCCAACTCCATATTTACATTACTCTCAATTCCAAAAGGGGAAAATCCAATTGCCTCGTAATGTCCAATGGCAAAAAGGGCTTTAGCGCCTACGGTATTATCGAAACGATGTTCAGGTACAAAAAGCGGATTATTTTGTCTAACGTATAGATCGTTCCAGTACTCAAAATCAGGGGTGTAAAAATCAGGTGAAAACATATCTATTGATGGAGCACCTGCTTTCCATATATCCATCAAATGGGGGAGCGGTCCTGCACTAGGATATTCGCCAGGAATCTTCCCCGGTCTTATTAACGCCGCATTTACAAACATAGGTAAGGGATAAATCTCCTTTCCAGCTTTGGTGATTGCTTCTGCATATTTTGAAAAATACCAGGCCATGAAAATCTCATCAGTTGCATATCCAGCACCAAAAATTTCCTCCCAATTTCCTGTTGTTCTAAATCCGTTCTCTTTCCAAACCTTTAAAAATTCCGGAACTAAATTTTCTTTGTGCTCTATCAGATAATTAATCAGTTCTTCAGGTACTTCTTCTTTAAAATGCTTGGTTGCCAAAGGATGATAGTCTCTTGCCGAGGGTAACATCCCTATTTCATTTTCAGGTTGGACCATTATAACGGTTTGATGCCCCTTATCTATTTCTTTGATATGTTGAATTAAGGCCCGGAAAGCATTTAAATCGGCATTTAAATTTTCTTTACTGAAAGGGGTTAAAATTTCCTGACTTACCCCTCTTTCATCTTTTGCTCTCGGATATTTCTCCTGATTTTGCTTAACCCAGGATGGGACATGGCTGGACATACTATTTTTCCAGGAACCAAACCATAGAACAATCATTTTTAAATCGTTTCTCCTGGTCTCCTCTATCAGTTTATCCAAAAGCTCAAAGTCATATTGTCCCTCTTGTGGTTCAATCAATTCCCAGTAGACGGGGGCCAGTACAGTATTCAAATTCATAGCTTTCAGGGTTTCCCAATGAGGCTCCATATAATCTACAGATGTAAATGTGGAGTTTCCCAGCTCGCCTCCCAGAACTATAAACGGATTTCCATCTACTATAAGTTGTGTTTCGTCGCCAACTTTTTTAAGGTGAGGAATACTGCTTTGAGAAGTGATTTTTTGAATTTGAAAAATAAAAACAAAAATTATGGCAATGATTCTAAGATTCATTTTCAAGTTTTTATAAGGTTTATTAGCAGAACTCACCTAAAGCTGATTCGCTGAATACATTGAATGGAAAAGGTTCTTTTTGATGAAAAGAAATTTATGTTTTCAATTTTGCCAAAATAACCCAGCCTGATAGAGAACCCTGGTTTGTGACCGATCATTCTATATTTTAAAATCAAATCCCTTGGCTTTATTAGCCAGATATTTTTTTTGATCATAATTATAAAGAAAAGATCCTTTTCTGGAAGAACTCATGTCTTTTTCATCCAGTTTTACCAGGATATCCATGGCATTGATCTTATTGATAAAATTTCTTTTATCCAGTTTTTCGTCCAGGATACACTCGTACAGGGTTTGGAGTTGTTTCATGGTGAATTTTGGAGGCAGCAATTCAAAGCCAACTGGTTCTTTTGAGGTCTTATAACGCAACCTGCTAATGGCATGTTTTACCATGGTGTCATGGTCAAAGATCAGGCCTGGAGCTTCAGAAATGCTAAACCATTTGGCGCCATACTGGTCAATAAGTTTTTCATTATGCTCTTCGATATTAATAAGGGCGTAATAGGCGACAGAAATGGTCCTTTCTACGGGATCCCGGTCGATTTTGCTGTAACTGTGCAATTGTTCTAAGTAAACATTATTAAGCCCGGTAAGTTTTTTAAGGATTCGGTCTGCCGCCTCGTCGAGGTTCTCCTCTTTTTTCAGGAAGCCACCAATAAGAGACCATTTTCCTTTTTCCGGTTCGAAATCCCTTTTGATCAGAAGGATTTTTAATTCTTCCTTGTCAAACCCGAATATTATACAATCTAAAGCAAGAAGAACCTTGTCGCTTGCTGAATATTCATCTAGCATTGTTCAATTTTTGTAGTAAACCTATCTAAAAAATTTTCAAATATTAGTATAAATTATATGTTAATCAAATTATTTTGAACGCGAAAGTTAATAAAACGTAAAAATATATTTGTTTTTTTGAAAATACTTTAATTAATTTGAAGTGTAAACTTAACACTTAAATATTTCTTTTCAGGAATTAATTTAAAATAAAATGGTCAAAAAAACTCTATTAGTTTATGTGTTCTTTTTTCTGGGTGCATCGTACCTGACTGCTCAACAGGAAACTGAAATCAAACTCACACCTGCCGCGCAGCCAGATACTATTAGTAAACACATATATGGTCACTTCGCTGAACATTTGGGAAGATCTATTTATGATGGACTGTATGTAGGAGATACCAGTAAAATTCCGAATACCGATGGGGTTCGAAATGATATCATCCAGGCTTTAAAAGATATCGATATCCCTAATCTTCGCTGGCCGGGCGGGTGTTTCGCAGATACCTACCACTGGAAAGACGGGATTGGTCCAAAAGAAGACAGGCCAACCATAGTAAATCAATGGTGGGGTGGAGTTACCGAGGATAATAGTTTTGGAACTCATAATTTCCTAAATCTTTGTGAAGAATTAAATTGCGAACCATACCTGGCCGGAAATGTAGGAAGTGGTACTGTGCAGGAGTTTACAGACTGGCTTCAGTATGTAAATCATGCCGAAGGCAGTCCCATGGCTAAGTTAAGGAAGGAAAACGGACGTGAAGAACCCTGGGATGTAAAGTTCTGGGGTGTAGGTAACGAACCTTGGGGATGCGGCGGAAATATGGATGCCGAATATTATGCCGATATCTATAAACAATACGCCACTTTCATGACCTCCTGGTCTAATGAAAATGACCTGTACAGGATCGCTTCCGGACCAAGCGGTGGAGATTATCACTGGATGGAAGTATTGATGAGCGAGATCCCTAAAAGTCTGATGGAAGGTGTTGCATTGCATTCCTATTCGGTGATCGACTGGGAAAATAAGGGACCGGCAACCGGTTTTACTGAAGATCAGTATTTCGCTACCATGACCGAAGCCTTGAAAATGGACGAGTATATCACCAAGCATTCAGAGATCATGGATAAATATGATCCGGAAAATGAAGTTGGTCTTATCGTGGATGAATGGGGCGGCTGGTACGATGTGGAAGAAGGTACGAATCCAGGTTTCCTTTATCAGCAAAATACCATGCGAGACGCGATGATAGCCGGTACAACCCTTAATATTTTTAATAATCACAGTAGAAGGGTGAAAATGGCCAACCTTGCACAAACGGTAAATGTGCTTCAGGCGGTTGCCTTGACACAGGGTTCCAAAATGATCCTTACACCAACTTATTATGTTTTGAAAATGTATAAGGTGCATCAGGATGCTGAACTAATTCCTGTAGATTTTAAAAGTCCTGATTATACATTCAACGGTAAGTCCCTGCCGGCAGTTTCGGTTTCGGCTTCCCGCTCAGAAGATGGGAAAGTTCATATTTCCCTGACGAATATCGATGCTACCAAAAGCAATGCTGTAAAGATCGATCTTTCCGGTCTTGACCTGGAAAAGCTTTCTGCTGAAATACTTACTTCTGAAAAGCTTCAGGATCACAACACCTTCGATAATCCGGAGAAAATTCTTCCTGAAGCATTCACTAAATTTAAATATGGCAACAATAACCTCGAACTGGAAATTCCACCATTTTCAGTAATTGTCTTTGAAGCTGAATAAACCCTGTGATCTAATATGCCCAGATTTTTTATCATATTGCTTTCCTTAGGTCTCTCAGGGGTTTCCACTTTCGGTCAGTCGACTAAAGTGAGAACATTTCACTTAAAAGATGTTCGGCTTACAGACAGTCCTTTCAGGCAGGCTATGTTGACAGATCTGGATTACATCCTGAAAATGGATCCGGATAGGTTACTGTCTCCATACCTTCAGGCGGCGGGCCTTCAGCCTAAAGCTGAAAATTATCCGAACTGGGAAAGTATGGGGCTGGATGGACATATTGGCGGCCATTATCTAAGCGCGCTGGCGCAGATGTATGTTTCAACGGGAAGTGAAGAAGCCTTTCAACGGCTTGATTATATGCTTGACGAGTTGGAAAAGGCTCAGCAGGCAAACGGGAATGGGTATTTAGGCGGAGTACCAGGTGGGAAGGAGATCTGGAAGGAAATTGAAAATGGGAATATACAGGCCCATAATTTTGGATTAAATGATCGCTGGGTTCCGCTGTATAACATTCATAAAATGTATGCAGGTCTAAGGGATGCCTACCAGGTAGCAGGTATTGAAAAGGCCAGGACCATGCTGGTTGATTTTACCGACTGGATGATTGACTTAACTGAAGACCTGAGCGATGAACAAATCCAGGAATTGCTGATCTCGGAACATGGCGGATTGAATGAAACTTTTGCAGATGTTGCAGCAATTACAGGAGAGGATAAATACCTGGATCTTGCTTATCGCTTCTCTCATAAGAAACTTCTGAACCCGCTTCAGTCGAAAAAAGATATTCTTACCGGAATGCATGCCAATACACAAATTCCAAAAGTGATTGGATTCGAGAGAATTGCCCAGCTGGATCAGAATTCAGAATACCATAAGGCTGCCGAATTTTTCTGGGATAATGTGGTTAATGAAAGAAGCGTGGCAATAGGAGGTAATAGCGTGAGGGAACATTTTAATCCTGTAAACGACTTTTCTTCCATGATCAATAGTGAGCAGGGCCCTGAAACCTGCAATACCTACAATATGCTTCGCCTGAGTGAAAAGCTTTTTCAGGTAAATCCAGATGAAAAATATATAGATTTTTATGAGCGAGCGCTTTATAATCATATTCTTTCAACGCAGCATCCCGGGACAGGCGGATTCGTTTATTTTACTCCCATGCGGCCAGGACATTACCGGGTCTATTCGCAGCCCGAAACCAGTATGTGGTGTTGCGTGGGTTCAGGTTTGGAAAATCATGGTAAATACAATCAGTTCATATATGCGCATTCTGAAGATTCCCTGATTGTTAATCTCTTTATTCCTTCAGTTCTGAAATGGGAAGAGAAAGGTCTGAAACTGATTCAGGAAAGCGATCTTGAAGCTGAGGAATCAACCAGTTTAAAATTTGAAACAGAAAAGCCGCAAGATCTTAATCTTTTGCTCAGATACCCTTCCTGGGTCAAAGAAGGGCAACTGCAAATTAAACTCAACGGAAAACCGATTGAAGTGACCAGTGAGCCCGGTAGTTATGTATCGATTAATCGAAACTGGAAAAATGGAGATGAGATAGTAATGAAACTTCCTATGCATCTGAAGGCTGAAAGATTACCTGATAACTCAAATTATCAGGCTTTGACTTATGGACCATTTGTTTTAGGAGCTAAAACCAGCGATCAGGATCTTGAAGGATTGTATGCCGATGCAGGCAGAAATGCCCATATTGCTCATGGCAAAAAGCTTCCGCTTTCAGAGATGCCGGTTTTTCTTTCCAATCAACCGGAACGACTAACCGAAAATATTAAAAAAGAAGCATCTTCAGAATTAAAGTTTTCAGCCTCCTCCGTAATATACCCTTCATCCTATAAAGCCATCGAATTTGTTCCATTTTATCAAATTCATGATTCGAGGTATGTGATCTATCTGCCGGTAGAAACTCCGGAAAGCCTGGCTGAGATCGAGAAACTGCGAAAACAGCAGGAGCTGGAAATAGAAAAGCTTGAAGCTAATACTATCGACAAGGTAACTCCCGGTGAACAGCAACCGGAAGCAGAACACCTAATAGAATTTAAAAATTCTGGCACTGGGATTCATAATGACAGACACTGGAGGGATGCAACCGGATATTTTAGCTATGTGTTACGGGATGAAAAAAATGAGGCAGGGAAAATCCGGCTTACTTATCATGGAAATGATAAAAGCAGGAATTTTAAAATCCTTATCGATGATATTCTAATAACCGAAGAGCAGCTGAATGGAGCGGAAGGCGACCGGTTTTTCAGTAAGGAATATTCAATTCCTGAGGAGGTTCTTGAAAATAACAAAACCGAAAGAAGAATACGCTTTGAGGCTGTGGAGGGTTCTCGCACTGCCGGCATTTATGAAATCAGGTTATTGAGAAAAGAAGACTAAAATTACAGGCTTGGTGAGCAAATCTTAAAAAGAGTTTACCTCCTGAAAATGAAAATAATATCTTTAAAGAGTAAAGAAATTGAGATGAATAAATATGTAATCGGTTTGGATTATGGAACAGACTCGGTAAGAGCTGTCCTGGTTAACGCAGATACCGGTAAGGAATCGGCTTCGGCTGTACACTGGTATCAACGATGGAAGCAAAATCTTTACTGCGATCCGGCCCGCAATCGATTTCGCCAACATCCCCTGGACCATATGGAAGGCCTGGAGCATACCATAAAGGAGGTGCTTCAGAAAACCGGGATAAATGGAGACGATGTTAAGGGTATTTGTATTGATACTACAGGATCCTCTCCGGTACCGGTAACCAGGGAAGGTAAGCCGCTTGCTTTGGAGCCGGGATTCGAAGAAAATCCAAATGCCATGATGGTGTTGTGGAAAGATCATACAGCTATTGATGAAGCGAATGAGATCAACGAACTGGCTCGAAGCTGGGGAGGTGAAGACTATACCAAATATGAAGGCGGAATCTATTCTTCTGAATGGTTCTGGGCGAAGATCCTTCATGTCGCCCGTGAGGATGAAAAGGTTAAAAATGCAGCCTGGTCCTGGATGGAGCATTGCGATTTGATGACCTATATGCTCGTTGGCGGTAAAGACCTTGAAAACTTTAAAAGAAGCCGATGCGCTGCCGGACATAAGGCCATGTGGCATGAAAGCTGGGGCGGACTGCCTTCTGAAGATTTTCTGGAAAAACTGGACCCATATTTGGCAAAATTAAGGAGTCAGCTTTATGATAAGACCTATACTTCAGATGAGGTGGCCGGAAACCTTAGCCAGGAATGGGCAGATAAATTGGGACTTTCCACAGATTGCGTGATCGCTGTGGGAACCTTTGATGCGCACTCAGGTGCCGTTGGGGCGCAGATCGATGAACATGCCCTGGTAAGAGTAATGGGAACATCAACCTGCGATATCATCGTTTCTAAAGACGAGGAAATCGGTGATACTACGGTAAAAGGAATTTGCGGACAGGTGGATGGATCGGTGATCCCGGGAATGATCGGTCTGGAAGCCGGTCAGTCTGCTTTTGGAGATGTGCTGGCCTGGTTTAAAGATGTACTGAACTGGCCGCTGGAAAATCTTGTTTATGGCTCGGATGTCCTTTCGGAAGATCAAAAAGAAAAACTTAAGGCTGAGATAGAGAAGAACTTTATTCCGAAGCTATCCGCACAGGCAGAGAAACAGGATCTTTCAGAAAGTATCCCGGTAGCCCTGGACTGGATCAACGGGAGAAGAACTCCGGATGCCAATCAGGAACTGAAGAGCGCCATGATGAACCTTTCCCTGGGAACCAAAACGCCCCATATTTTCGCGGCACTGGTCAATTCGATCTGTTTCGGATCAAAAATGATCGTGGAGCGCTTTCAGGAGGAAGGTGTAAAGATAGATACAGTTATTGGGATTGGCGGAGTTGCCCGAAAATCAGGCTATATCATGCAAACCCTTGCCAATACGTTGAATATGCCAATAAAAGTAGCAGCTTCAGATGAAGCTCCTGCTCTTGGTGCAGCGATCTATGCAGCGGTAGCAGCAGGTCTATTCCCGAACGTGATTGAAGCCAGTAAAAAACTGGGAAGTCCGTTTGAGGCTGAATACCATCCGCAGCCTGATAAGGTTTCTGAAATTCAGAAGTATATGGATGAGTACAGGCAACTGGCTCAATTTGTAGAATCGCATATCACCCAAAAAAATTAGACGAATGAGCTCAAAGTATAAGGAACTGAAACAGGAATGTTACGAGGCCAATATGCAGTTGAATGAGCTGGGGCTCGTGATATACACCTTCGGAAACGTAAGTGCTGTTGACCGTGAAAATGGCGTTTTCGCTATTAAACCCAGCGGCGTCCCGTACGAAGACCTGAAAGCGGAGGATATCGTAATACTCGATTTTGACAATAATGTCGTTGAAGGAGAAATGCGGCCTTCGTCAGACACCAAAACCCACGCCTATTTATACAAGAACTGGGAAAATATCGGTGGAATAGCACATACCCATGCGACCTATTCGGTTGCCTGGGCGCAAAGCCAGAAGGATATTCCAATTTTTGGTACCACGCATGCCGATCATTTAACTCAAGATATTCCCTGCGCGCCACCGATGAGAGACGATCTAATTGAAGGCAATTACGAGCATAATACGGGAATTCAAATTCTGGATTGCTTTAAGGATAAAAACATTTCCTATGAAGAGGTCCCTATGGTGCTGCTTGGAAACCACGGCCCCTTTACCTGGGGCAAGAATGCTGCAAAGGCGGTCTATCATAGTAAAGTGCTGGAAGCGGTTGCCGAAATGGCTTATTTAACGCTTCAGATCAATCCTGATGCCCCAAGATTAAAGGACTCACTAATAAAAAAACATTACGAGCGTAAGCATGGTAAAGATGCCTATTACGGTCAGAAATAAAAGTAAAATTACCAGACCTCACAGGTTTTAAAAACCTGTGAGGTCTTAACCCTATATAAAAAATAATGGATAGTATAGAATCAAAAGAGATCTGGTTTGTAACCGGGAGTCAGCACCTTTACGGAGACGAAACAATAAAGCAGGTAGCGAAGAATTCAAAGGAGATCGTTGCCGGTCTTAATAATTCCCACCTGGTTCCGGTAAAACTGGTTCACAAGGATACGGTGAAATCTTCCGATGAGATCACCAAAGTGATGCTTGACGCCAATAACAGTGCGGCCTGTATCGGGGTGATCACCTGGATGCATACGTTTTCGCCTGCGAAAATGTGGATCAATGGCTTAAGCCTGCTGAAGAAACCTATTTGTCACCTCCATACCCAGTTCAATGCTGAAATTCCGTGGAGTAAGATCGATATGGATTTCATGAACCTGAACCAGTCGGCTCATGGCGACCGTGAATTCGGTTTTATCATGTCCAGGATGCGGAAAAAGCGTAAAGTGATCGTGGGTCACTGGAAAACTGAAGCAACGCAGACCAAGATCGGGAATTGGCAAAGAGTAGCCCTTGGATGGAATGAACTTCAAAATCTGAAAGTTGCCCGGATAGGTGATAATATGCGCCAGGTGGCAGTTACTGAAGGTGACAAGGTAGCCGCGCAGATCAAATTTGGAGTGGAGGTGAATGGATATGATTCTTCAGATGTGGTAAAGCATATCGAACAGGTTTCAGATGAAGACCTGAATGCGCTTTTAAAAGAATATGAAAAAGATTATAAGCTCACGGATTCATTGAAGGAAGGTGGCGATAAAAGGCAATCTTTAGTTGATGCCGCAAAGATCGAACTTGGATTGCGTGCTTTCCTGGATGAAGGTGGCTTCAAAGCATTTACCGATACCTTCGAAAATCTTGGAGATCTGAAGCAATTACCAGGTCTTGCCGTGCAAAGACTAATGGCTGATGGATACGGTTTTGGAGCCGAAGGTGACTGGAAAACAGCAGCCCTTCTTAGAGCAATGAAAGTGATGGCCCAGGGGCTTGATGGAGGAACTTCATTTATGGAAGATTATACCAATCATTTTACGGAAGCAAAGGATTATGTCCTAGGCTCTCACATGTTAGAGATCTGCCCTTCTATTGCCGATGCCAAACCTTCCTGCGAAGTGCATCCGCTTGGAATTGGAGGAAAGGAAGACCCGGTAAGACTCGTGTTCAACTCTCCGAAGGGTGCCGCTTTAAATGCTTCGCTGGTAGATATGGGAACTCGTTTCAGGCTTATTGTGAACGAAGTGGAAGCGGTAGAACCAGAAGCAGATTTGCCAAATCTGCCAGTAGCCCGCGTGCTTTGGGAACCGAAACCAGATATGAATACAGCTGTAACTGCCTGGATCCTGGCCGGGGGAGCACACCATACGGTTTATACCCAGGCCCTGACTACTGAATTCCTGGAGGATTTTGCCGATATGGCCGGGATTGAACTTCTCGTCATAGATAAAGATACCAGGGTAAGGACTTTCAAGGATACCCTGAACGCTAACGAAGCTTATTATCACCTGTTCCAGCATGGAATGTAAACCATAAATAACCTAATCATGAAAAACCATTTAAAACCTTTCCGGTTACTATTTCTAGCCCTCACGCTGGTTTTTGTTCAATGTAAGGAGAAGAATAAGGATTCTGAAAATCTACCAGAAAATCAGAAAAAAAACAGTGAAAATACAATGAAGATCATTAAAAACGATTTCGGAAAAACCGCCGCAGGCGAAGCAGTGGAACAATACACCATTTCTAATGAAGCAGGTCTCGAAATGAGCGTGATTAGTTATGGCGGTATTATTACCCATCTGAAGGTGCCAAATAAGAACGGAGTGTACGAAGATGTGGTTCTCGGTTTTAACAATATCCAGGATTATGAGAATGGCAGTCCTTATTTCGGAGCTATCATTGGCCGATACGGAAACCGAATCGCAGATGCAAAATTTTCCCTGGATGGTAAGGAATACCAGCTGGAAAAAAATGATGGTCCTAACAGTCTGCATGGCGGTGAAAAGGGTTTTGATAAGGTGATTTGGAATGTGGAGCCTGCTACTTCAGGAGATTCAGCTTCCCTGAAACTTACCTATACCAGCAAGGATGGTGAGGGCGGTTTCCCTGGCAACCTGGAAACCACCGTTACCTATACGTTGACTTCAGATAATGAATTACAAATTCAATATGAGGCGACCACCGACAAGAAGACGGTTGTAAACCTTACCCAGCATTCTTATTTCAATTTATCAGGTGATTTCAGCGAAAAGATTCTGGATCATATTGTTGAAATAAATGCCGACCAGTATTTGCCTGTTGATGAAACTTTGATTCCAACCGGGGAACTGAAATCTGTGGAAGGAACTCCGTTCGATTTTACCGAGCCTACGCCAGTGGCTGAAGGCATGAAACAGGAGGACTCCAATGAGCAATTGAAAAGAGGGCCCGGATTCGACCATTGCTGGGTGCTGAACGAGCAGGACAGCGGAATGCGTTTCGCTGCTTCGGCCTATGAGCCTGAAAGCGGCCGGTATATGGAAGTTATTACCAATGAGCCTGCAATGCAGTTCTATATTGGGAATTTCCTCGACGGAAGCCTGCCTGCAAAAGGAGGCGGAAATTATGAAAAACGCACCGGTTTCTGTATGGAAACACAGCATTATCCAGATTCTCCAAACCAGCAAAACTTTCCTTCAACAGTCCTGGAACCGGGAGAAACATACACTTCAGCAACCACCTATAAATTTTCAGTAAAATAAGATGCAAACATTAGATGCTTTAGACTGGATCGCCATATCGATCTACTTTGCCATCCTTGTCGGAATTGCGATCTGGGTGATTAGAAAAAAGAATTCGAATACCGAAGATTATTTTCTGGCAGGAAGAAATGTAGGCTGGTTTGTAGTTGGTGCTTCGATCTTCGCCTCCAATATCGGTTCTGAACACGTGGTAGGCCTTGCAGGTGCCGGAGCGGGAGACAAGCTGCCCATGCTTATTTATGAGATACAGGCCTGGGTGGTGTTGATCCTGGGTTGGGTATTCCTGCCGTTTTATGCCAGGAGTGGTGTTTTCACAATGCCTGAATTCCTGGAAAAAAGATTTGATGCCAGGTCACGTTGGGTACTTTCCATATTTTCCATAGCGGCTTATGTTTTAACCAAGATATCGGTAACCATTTATGCCGGTGGAATTGTGGTGGCAGCCTTACTGGGAATCGATTTCTGGACAGGAGCATTAGGAACCGTAGTCCTTACAGGTCTTTATACGGTGCTGGGAGGAATGCGTGCCGTGGTTTATACTGAAACCCTGCAGGCAATTATACTCGTCTTAGGTGCGGCCGCGCTTACCTTTATCGGTCTGGATAAAGTAGGTGGCTGGGAAAGTATGGCCGATACAGTGGGTCCTGAATACCTGGATATGTGGAGACCCATGAGCGACCCCGATTTCCCATGGGCCCCACTGTTGATCGCAAGTACGATTACCGGGATCTGGTACTGGTGTACCGACCAGTATATCGTTCAAAGAGCTTTAACAGCCCGGAATATCAAGGAAGGTCGTAGAGGGACTATTTTCGGTGCATTACTGAAGTTACTTCCTGTATTCCTGTTCCTTGTTCCTGGTATAATCGCACTTACCCTTAAAATGAGAGGAGAATTGCATTGGGATAGTCCAGATGAAGCCTTCCCGGTTTTGATGAGTAACTTACTTCCTTCAGGGCTTCGCGGACTCGTAGCGGCCGGATTGCTTGCTGCTCTTATGAGTTCTCTAGCTTCGGTATTCAACTCCTGTTCTACGTTATTTACGGTTGATATTTACAAAAAATTGAGACCGAATACCCCAGAAAAGAAACTGGTAAGAACAGGCCAGATCGCCACTGTGATCATCGTGATCATCGGTATTATCTGGATCCCGATCATGGCGAATATTTCCGGGGTGCTGTATGAATACCTGCAAAGTGTTCAGTCGTATATCGCACCTCCAATCACCGCGGTTTTCCTTCTGGGTATATTCTCAAAAAGGATCAATGCGAAGGGAGCTTTTGTTACCCTGGTAACCGGTTTGGTTGTCGCAGCTTTCAGGATCATTATGGAATTGATCAAGGATTCGCTCGATCCCAATAGTTTCCTGTTCCACTTCGGAAATATGAACTTCCTGAGTTTTGCTTCCTGGTTCTTCCTGTTCTGTGTGCTCCTGATCGTTGTGGTAAGCCTGCTTTCTAAAGCCCCATCGAGAGAAAAAATTGAGAACATGACCTACCAGACCATCAGTGAAGAAGAAAAACGAAACAACAAAGTAAGCTACAACTGGAAAGATATCGCGGTTTCTATCGTGATCCTGATCATTGTAGCTGGTGTAATGATATTTTTTAACGGAGAATAAAACCTGAATTATGAAATTTTTTATAGATACAGCAAATCTTGATCAGATAAAAGAAGCCCAGGACCTTGGCGTCCTGGATGGAGTGACCACAAATCCTTCGCTTATGGCGAAGGAAGGGATCACCGGAAAACAGAATATCCTGGACCACTACAAAAAGATCTGCGAGATCGTGGAAGGGGATGTTTCAGCTGAAGTGGTTGCAACCGATTTTGACGGAATCGTAAATGAAGGAGAAGAACTGGCGAAATTGCACAAGCAGATCGTGGTTAAGGTTCCGATGATACGTGAAGGAGTAAAAGCCTTGAAATATTTCAGCGATAAAGGGATCAAAACCAATTGTACCCTGGTTTTTTCAGCAGGGCAGGCATTACTGGCCGCGAAGGCAGGAGCAACTTATGTTTCTCCTTTCCTGGGCAGGCTTGATGATATTTCCACCGACGGGCTTCAGCTAATTGAAGACATCAGGATCATCTATGATAATTATGGTTTTGAGACAGAGATCCTGGCCGCTTCCATAAGACATACCATGCACGTGGTGAATTGTGCCAAGCTTGGCGCCGATGTGATGACCGGTCCGCTTTCTTCCATAGACGGACTTCTGAAACATCCGCTAACCGATAGCGGACTTGAAAAGTTCCTTCAGGATGCTAAATCTTTTAATCTTTAGGCTATGAATTTGGATGAATTAAAAGATTTCGCAACTCAGGTTAGAAGGGATATACTAAGAATGGTGCATAAAGTGAATTCGGGACATCCCGGAGGATCTTTGGGTTGTACTGAATTTTTTACGGTACTGTACAAAGAGATCATGGAGCACGATCCTGAATTCAATATGGATGGAAAGGGAGAGGATATTTTCTTTCTTTCGAATGGACATATTTCCCCGGTTTTTTACAGCGTGCTGGCCCGTACGGGCTATTTCCCGGTAGAGGAACTTAACACCTTCCGGCTTATCGATTCCAGGTTGCAGGGCCATCCTACAACCCATGAAGGACTGCCAGGAGTGCGAATTGCCTCGGGATCTCTGGGACAGGGGATGAGCGTGGCTCTTGGCGCCGCACAGGCCAAAAGGCTGAATAAGGATTCACACCTCGTTTATTCCCTGCATGGTGACGGGGAATTACAGGAAGGCCAGAACTGGGAGGCCATAATGTATGCTGCTGCGAATAAGGTTGATAATATCATCTCTACGGTAGACCTCAATGGGCAGCAGATAGACGGGAGTACAGATAACGTTCTGCCAATGGGTAATTTAAAGGCCAAATTCGAAGCCTTTGGCTGGGATGTTATGGGGATCGAGAATGGCAACGACCTGGAACAGGTCTATAACGGACTTAAAGAAGCAAAATCCAGGACCGGAAAAGGAAAACCCGTTTGTATCCTGATGCATACCGAAATGGGACATGGCGTGGATTTTATGATGCATACCCATGCCTGGCACGGGAAAGCGCCTGACGACGAACAACTGGAAAATGCACTTTCACAAAACCCCGAAACTTTAGGGGATTATTAAAAAATATCACGATGAAGAAATATACAGATTCAGGAAAGAAAGATACACGATCGGGCTTCGGTGATGGATTGACCGAGCTGGGCAGAAAAAATCCAGATGTTGTAGCCCTTTGTGCCGACCTGGTGGGTTCCTTAAAAATGCAGGATTTTATCGATGAGAACCCGGATAGGTTTTTCCAGGTAGGGATTGCAGAGGCAAATATGATGGGCATGGCAGCCGGGCTTACGATCGGTGGAAAGATTCCCTTCGCAGGAACTTTCGCCAATTTCGCTACCGGAAGGGTTTACGATCAGATAAGGCAGAGTATCGCTTATTCCGGGAAAAATGTGAAGATCTGTGCCTCCCATTCAGGAGTGACTCTTGGAGAAGATGGGGCCACACACCAGATCCTGGAAGATATTGGGCTTATGAAAATGTTGCCGGGGATGACGGTGATCTGTACCTGCGATTATAACCAGACCAAAGCCGCTACCCTGGCGATTGCAGATCATGAGGGGCCGGTTTACCTTAGGTTCGGGAGGCCAAAAGTGGCTAATTTCACTCCTGAAGACCAGGAATTCGAAATAGGTAAGGCGGTAAAACTTTATGAGGGTACAGATGTGACCATTATCGCAACCGGTCATTTGGTTTGGGAAGCCATCCAGGCAGCGGTAGAACTACACGAAAAAGGCATTAGTGCCGAAGTCTTGAACATTCATACCATTAAACCCCTGGATGAGGAAGCGATCCTGGATTCTGTAAAGAAAACAGGCTGTGTGGTCACTGCCGAAGAACATAACTTTTTAGGCGGATTGGGTGAAAGCGTGGCGCGAACCCTCACGCTGAATCATCCTGCTCCCCAGGAATTTGTGGCTACCCAGGATACTTTTGGAGAAAGCGGAACACCAGAGCAATTGATGGAGAAATATGGGCTGAATTCTGATGCTATTATTAATGCAGTTCGCAAGGTGATGAAACGAAAATAAGAATGCGGAGTCTTCAAGTACGATTTATTAAGACACACCGAATTTTCATGATAGTTACAAAGCTTCTTACAGTCTAACTTTATAAGATAAACTATTGAAATACCTGCTTCCTATTATTATCCTAGTACTATTTCTGAAATCGACAGCAGCGTCTTTCGCTTTTCAGGAAAATCCTATGAAATTGTGGTATGACGAACCTGCCGAAATCTGGGAGGAGGCACTTCCGGTTGGGAATGGCCGGCTGGGAGCCATGATTTTTGGTAAAACAGGTCAGGAAATCCTTCAGTTAAATGAAGAAACAGTATGGGCCGGGGAACCGGGAAATAACGTAGTTGCTCTTAGTAAGGAAGAGCTTGAGGAAATTCGAACTGCTATTTTCAGCGGGCAATACCAAAAAGCCCAGCAACTCTCCGAAACCTATCTGTCTAAAGAGGATAATAACAGCGGGATGAGCTATCAAACCGTAGGTAATTTAAAGCTTGATTTTCCACATTCCGAAGCTATAGAGAATTACCACCGCGAACTTGATATTAGCAATGCTGTTAGCTCCGTTAGTTATACTGCCAATGGGACGAATTATAAACGCAGGATTATTTCTTCTTTTAATGATGATGTGATCCTTATCGAACTTACCGCCGATAAGCCTAATAGCATTTCATTCGAAATGGGTCTTGAAAGTCCCCATGTAAAGAGCGATTTAAAGGTAGATCAAAATGCGATCTGGCTTTCGGGCACTTCGGGTGACCAGGAGAACAAAACCGGAAAGGTGAAATTCCTGACTCTGGCAAAACCGAAAATCGAGGGCGGTAAAATGGAAGCTACGGCCGGTGGAATTAGAGTTAGCAATGCTAACCGTGCGGTGATATATGTTTCGATCGGCACCAACTTTAAGAATTATAAGGAACTTAGTGAAGATGCTGAAGCAAAGGCCACTTCATTGATGGATGCCGCATACGATAAGGAGTTTGAGGATATTCTGAAGTCACATATCCAAACCTACCAGCAATACTTCAACCGGGTTCACCTGGATCTTGGTACAACTGAAGCAGCTCGTCTAACCACCGATGTTCGGCTTAAAAATTTTAAAAAAGGGAACGATCCGCAGCTGGTATCGCTGTATTTCCAGTTTGGACGTTATTTGCTTATTTCCAGTTCTATGCCTGGCACCCAGCCTGCCAATCTTCAGGGTATCTGGAACAAAGAACTCACCGCGCCCTGGGATAGCAAGTACACGGTGAATATCAATACCGAAATGAATTACTGGCCAGCTGAGGTTACGAATCTTTCAGAAATGCACGAACCGCTTTTTGAACTCATCAGGGATATTTCGGAAACCGGAAAGGAATCTGCTCAAAAAATGTATCATGCAAGAGGCTGGAACATTCATCATAATACAGATATCTGGAGGATATCCGGAGTGGTAGATCCGCCTTTTTACGGGTTATGGCCGCACGGCGGCGCCTGGCTGAGTCAGCATCTCTGGCAACATTACCTGTACACCGGCGATACAGATTTTCTTCGCGAGGTCTATCCTATTCTAAAAGGCGCGGGCCTTTTTTATAAGGATGTGCTTCAAAAGGAACCCAGCAACGAGTGGCTGGTGGTGAATCCTTCAAATTCCCCCGAAAATGAGCATCCTCATGGTACTAGCCTGGCGGCCGGAACCACGATGGGAAATCAGTTGGTACACGATGTTCTGGCCAGTGTGATCAAAGCTTCTTCTATTCTGAATGAAGACGAGCAGCTTGCCGACAGTCTTCAGCAGATCATACCAAGGCTGGTACCCATGCAAATTGGGAAATGGGGCCAGCTGCAGGAGTGGATGCACGACTGGGACCGACAGGACGATAATCACCGACATGTTTCTCATCTTTATGGGCTGTACCCATCAAATTTGATTTCTTCTTACCGCACCCCGGAATTGTTTAGTGCAGCAAAAAAATCACTGCTCGGTCGCGGAGATGAATCCACCGGCTGGTCTATGGGTTGGAAGGTGAACCTATGGGCCCGATTTCTGGATGGAGATCATGCTTATAAACTTATTAAAGATCAATTAAGTCCCAGTATACAGGCCGATGGAAATCAGATTGGAGGTACCTATCCCAATCTTTTCGATGCGCACCCGCCTTTCCAGATCGATGGGAATTTTGGATGTACAGCCGGGATTGCTGAAATGCTGATACAAAGCCATGATGGCGCCATACATATTCTACCAGCTTTGCCCGATGACTGGAGTAACGGGGAAGTACGGGGACTAAAGGCGCGAGGCGGTTTTGAAGTAGGTGTTGCCTGGAAGAACAACAAGCCTGAAGAAATTAGAATAGCTTCAGAAATTGGAGGGAATTGCAGGATACGCTCTTACTATCCACTGGCTGGAAAAGGCCTGAAAGAAGCCTCTGGCATGAATCCAAATCCCCTGTTTGAAGTTCCCAATACCCAGCAGCCAATTATTTCATCTGAGGCCAGCATAGAGGAACCTCAATTAAAAAAGATTTACGAATACGATTTCGCTACCCAACCGGGTGAGGAATACCTGATAAAAACTGTTACCAATGAGTGATATGTGTCCAAAAATTTTTGTCCTTCTGGCTTTTTTACTGATGGCAATCAACGTGTTCGCCCAGCAAATGCCGTATCAGAATTCCAGTCTGAGTTTTGAGGAAAGAGCGAAAGATCTCGTTAGCCGGCTCACCCTGGAGGAGAAAACGTCTCTTATGTTCGATGTTTCCCAGCCTGTTCCCAGGCTGGGGATCAGGGAATTCAACTGGTGGAGCGAAGCGCTTCATGGCTATGCCAATAACGACAGCGTTACCGTTTTTCCTGAACCCATTGGAATGGCTGCTTCTTTTAATGACGAACTGGTTCATGAGGTATTCTCGGCGGTTTCAGATGAAGCAAGGGCGAAATACCACCATGCCCTCCGGCAGGGCCTTGGAAATAAACGTTTTTTAAGCCTTTCTGTTTGGACCCCGAATGTTAATATTTTCAGGGATCCGCGTTGGGGTCGCGGTCAGGAAACCTATGGGGAAGATCCTTACCTGATGTCGAGAATGGGTACTGCAGTTGTCAAAGGTCTACAGGGTCCCGAAGATGCCAAATACAAAAAACTACTGGCCTGCGCCAAACATTATGCGGTACATTCCGGACCCGAATGGAGCAGGCATGAATTGAATGTAACCAATGTTGACCAGCGCGACCTTTGGGAAACCTATCTTCCCGCATTTAAATCTCTGGTACAGGATGCCAATGTAAGGCAGGTAATGTGTGCCTACCAGCGATTTGAAGACGAACCCTGCTGCGGGAGTACCCAGCTTCTCAAACGAATTTTAAGGGATGACTGGGGTTTTGATGGAGTGGTGGTATCAGATTGTGGGGCCATTACCGATTTTTTTACTACCCATAATGTGTCGTCAGATGAAAAACATGCCGCAGCCAAAGCTGTATTGGCGGGAACCGATGTGGAGTGTCAATGGGCTAATAATGTGTTTGCAAAATTACCCGAGGCTGTTGAACAGGGACTTATTACAGAAGCCGAAATCGACGAGCATGTCCAGCGGGTACTTTCAGAAAGGTTCTCTCTGGGTGAGATGGATGATCCTTCCCAGGTAAAATGGGCACAGATCCCCTTATCGGTTATAACCAGTGAAAAACATAAGAACCTCGCCCTGGAATCGGCCAGGCAGTCGATGACCCTGCTTCAAAATAAGAACAATATCCTTCCGCTTCAGAAAAATATCGGGAAAATCGGGGTGATTGGGCCAAATGCCAAAGACGAGGAAATGTTGTGGGGAAATTACAATGGTACTCCCATAGAGACTGTGAGTATCTATGAAGGCATTTCTTCCATAATTTCAGAAGAGAATATTGTGTATGATAAGGGCTGCGACCTGGTGGAAGACAAGGTCACGCTAAGTTATTTCGATAAATTATCTGCGGAAGGTAAAAAAGGAATGAAAGCGACCTACTGGGCCAATCCCAATTACGAAGGCGAACCAGTCATCAGCAAGCAGATTACCGCTCCCATAAAACTCACTACTGCCGGGAATCACGAATTTGCCTCAGGGGTACCCTTAACCGATTTTTCAGCTAAATATGAAACAGTTTATAAGGCCGATAAGACCGAAGAGCTGGTATTCAAATTCGGCGCCACCGGTCACTTTGAACTGCTCGTAAACGGCGAAAAGATCGCGGAATACGATAACTGGCGCACCCTGCCTACGCGGGAGGTTATTCAGGTGGAAAAAGGGAAAACCTATACTATCGAGATTAAATATGCCCAGTTGAATGACTGGCAGGCGAATATCGAGTTCAATTTTGGAGAAGAAGTGCCCGTAGACTACACCGCGCTGCTGGAAAAACTGGCCGACGTGGAAACCGTGATTTTCGTGGGCGGACTTTCAACAAAGCTTGAAGGTGAGGAAATGCCTGTGAACTATCCCGGTTTTAAGGGTGGAGACCGCACCAATATCGAGCTTCCAGCGGTTCAGCGCAATTGCCTGAAGGCCTTGAAGGATGCCGGCAAAAAGGTAATTTTCGTGAATTGTTCGGGATCTGCGATTGCGCTTACTCCAGAAACGGAATCCAGTGATGCTATCCTGCAAGCCTGGTATGGCGGTGAACTTGGCGGTCAGGCGGTAGCCGAAACGCTTTTTGGAGACGCGAATCCTTCAGGGAAGCTTCCGGTAACTTTTTATAAGAACAGCGATCAGCTGCCAGATTTTGAAGATTATTCGATGGATAACCGCACCTACCGCTTTATGGATGACGCGCTTTTTCCTTTTGGTTTTGGCTTGAGCTATACCTCTTTCGAGATCGGAAAAGGAAATCTTGATAGATCCACAATGGAAACCGATGCAAATGTCACCCTTAATATTCCGGTCACCAATACCGGAGATCGCGAGGGAACTGAAATCGTGCAGGTTTATGTGCATAAAAAGGATGATCTGGAAGGGCCAATTAAAACTCTTAAAGGCTTTAAACGGGTAAGCTTACAACCCGGAGAAACCAAGGAGGTATCGGTTATACTTCCGGCAGATGCCTTTGAATTTTACAACAGGGATGCGCGAACCATGCAGGTAACTCCTGGTATGTACGAAATTTTCTACGGAAACTCTTCCGCGACCTCTTCACTTCAAAAAACAGAACTTAATATTCAGTAATATGAACTTCAGAATATATTTTCTTTTCATCTTGTTATTTGGCATAAAAACCAGTGCCCAGGATCCAAATTTCCATATTTATCTGGCCTTTGGCCAGTCTAACATGGAAGGGCATGCGAAGATCGAGCCCCAGGATACGGTGGCCATCAGTGAGCGTTTTAAGGTGCTTTCGGCGGTAGACTGCCCAGACCTGGACCGCAAAATTGGCGAATGGTATACGGCCAAACCACCTTTATGCAGGTGTAACACAGGCCTGACTCCCACCGATTATTTTGGAAGGGAAATGCTGGAAACCCTGCCAGACTGTATTAAGGTAGGTGTGGTTAACGTGGCTGTGGGTGGATGTAGAATCGAACTTTTTGATAAAGATAATTTTCAGTCATATGTAGACTCGGCTCCGGACTGGCTTCAGAATACGGTCAAACAATACGACGGGAATCCTTATAAACGGCTGGTTGAAATGGGCAAACTCGCTCAAAAGAGTGGAGTGATCAAAGGAATTCTGCTTCACCAGGGAGAATCGAATACCGGTGATGAGCAATGGCCTTCCAAAGTAAAGGCTGTGTACGATAATTTAATAAAGGACCTTAACCTCGATCCTGAAAAAACACCATTGCTGGCCGGTGAAATGGTGAGTAAGGAAGAGGGAGGTGCCTGTGCCAGCATGAATGCCATTATCGCGAAGCTGCCAGAAGTTCTTCCAAATTCCTATGTGGTTTCTTCGGAAGGCTGCACGGCCGTAAGCGATCGTCTGCACTTTACCGCTGAAGGTTACCGAAAGCTCGGCAGGCGATATGCTGAAAAAATGCTGGAAGTGAAGGGCTACAAAGGTTTGGAAAGGGAGGCACCTGTAGGTTTTGACCAGAAAAGGGAGAATATTGCCCGCGGAAAGCTGGACAGTATTACTTACAAATCGAAAACGGTTGGAACAACACGAAAAGCCCTGGTTTATACTCCACCAAATTATTCAGAAAATAAAAAATATCCGGTGCTTTATCTGTTACACGGGATCGGAGGCGATGAAAAGGAATGGCTGAAAGGCGGGAATCCACAGGTCATAATGGATAACCTGTATGCCGATGGAAAGGCCGAACCCATGATAATCGTGATGCCTAACGGAAGGGCGATGAAAGATGATCGCGCTGTTGGTAACATTTTTGACAGCACCAAGGTCGCGGCATTTGCCAATTTTGAAAAGGATCTTTTGAAGGATCTGATTCCCTATATAGAAAAGAATTACCCCGTTATTAAGAATAGCGAAAACCGTGCAATTGCCGGACTGTCCATGGGTGGCGGCCAAACCCTGAATTTCGGACTCGGAAACCTGGATACCTTTTCCTGGGTGGGTGCTTTTTCAGCAGCGCCAAATACCAAGCCGCCAGGGGAACTGCTTCCGAAACCTGAGATGGCCCGGGAAAAACTGAATCTTTTATGGATATCCTGCGGCGATGCCGATAATTTATTGCCATTTAGCCAGCGAACCCATGAGTATCTCGTTAAGAATGAGGTGCCTCATATTTACTACCTGGAACCTGGCGGGCATGATTTCAAGGTGTGGAAAAACGGACTCTATATGTTCTCCAAAATGATATTCAAACCCGTAGACGAATCAAAATTCAACGACTACAGTTTACTGGGAACTCCTGCTGCTACCAATGTTGGCAACTCAAAATATCCGCAGATCTTACCTAATGGGCGCGCCATTTTTCGGCTGAATGCCCCGGAAGCCAACGATGTGAAGCTTGACCTGGTGCGCAAGTACGATATGGATAAAAACAGCGATGGCGTCTGGGAAGTCACTACAGATTCCCTTAGCGAGGGTTTCCATTATTATTCAATTTTGATCGATGACGTTCCCGCAGCCGATCCCAACAGCGAGACCTTTTATGGAATGGGAAGAATGGCCAGCGGGATCGAAGTTCCATTTAAGGGTGATGATTTTTATGAACTAAAAGAGGTGCCGCATGGCGATATTAGGATGGAACAGTATTTTTCCCCGGTTTTGAATAGCTGGAGAACTTTCTATGTTTATACTCCACCGGGTTATGAGGAAAATACTGAAAAAAATTATCCTGCGCTTTATTTATATCATGGCGGCGGAGAAGATGAGCGCGGCTGGGCGCAACAGGGAAAAACCAACCTGATCCTTGATAATCTCCTTGCCGAAGGAAAGGCACAACCCATGCTGGTCATCATGCCAGACGGCAATATGCCGGCTTCGGCCTTCAATGAAAACGGATTGAAAATGTTCGAAAATGAACTGATAAATGGTTTGATCCCTCAGGTCCAGAAAGAATATCGGGTTAAAAATGATCCTCAGAGCAGGGCGCTGGCTGGTTTATCCATGGGCGGAATCCAAACCCTGTATGCGGGAGTTCAGAATACCGATCTCTTTTCTTCACTTGGAGTTTTTAGTTCGGGCTGGATTGGAAAGGATAATGAGATTGCCGAAGGACAATACAGTTTTATGAAAGCAAATGCCGATAAAATCAATCAGAACCTCGATCACTTCTATATTTCTCAGGGCGGGAAGGAAGATATAGCCTATGAGAACGGAAAAAGAATGATGTCCAGATTCGATGATATGAATATTGAATATACCTACAAAGAATACCCTGGCGGGCATACCTGGCCTGTCTGGAGGCAGGATCTATACAGGTTTGCCCCGTTATTGTTCAACAACCAGTAAAAAAAGCAGTATGAAACATCAGATTTTAGTTTTTGTGGCTATTCTCCTATGTTATCCTGGATTTTCTCAGGAGAAGCAACAGGAAATCAAGGAAGATTTCAAGCCTTCTTCCAAGAATCAACCTGGACAGGAATATCCGCAGGTGAATTCACAGGGTTATGCTCGTTTCAGGATCGTGGCCCCGGCAGCTGATAGTGTTCGTGTTAGTCTTGGACTGGGCGGCCAGGGTGGAACCAAACTTACCAAAAACGCCGAAGGAGTCTGGACCGGTACCACAGCAGGTCCCATGGATGAAGGCTTCCACTATTACCACGTTAACGTAGACGGAGGTACTTTTAACGACCCCGGAGCCAAGAATTATTATGGCTCCGTGAGATGGGAAAGTGGAATTGAGATCCCGGCTCATGACCAGGAATTCTATGCTTTAAAAGATGTTCCCCATGGCCGGGTTCAGCAAATCCTGTTTCCATCGCCCAGCACCGGTACCTCCCGTCGCGCGTTTGTTTATACGCCTCCGGCTTATCACGAAAATCCAGACGAAAGATACCCGGTTTTGTACCTTCAGCATGGCTGGGGTGAAGATGAAACCGCATGGACCAACCAGGGTCACGCCAACCTTATAATGGACAATCTGCTTGCCGAAGGAAAAACAGATCCTTTCCTCATCGTAATGACCTACGGAATGACCAATGAAATTAAATGGGGCGGATTAAAGGACTTCGATATTAAGCATTTCCAGACCGTTTTGGTGGATGAGCTGATACCGTATATAGATGAAAACTTCCGAACCATTGCTGATGAAGAACATCGGGCCATGGCCGGACTTTCCATGGGTGGAATGGAAACCAGGATGATCACCCTGAACAAACCAGATGTTTTTTCCCACTATGCCCTTTTAAGCGGCGGAACTTATTCTCCCGAAGACCTTAAAGACCAGAAAGATGTAAAACTCGTTTTTATTAGTTCGGGTAGCAAGGAAAGGCCAGAGGCCGTGAGAAGTTCGGTTGAGGAATTAAAAAATGCCGGCTTCAATGCGGTGAGTTATGTTTCGGAAGGAACCGCACACGAATTTCAAACCTGGAGACGTAGTTTACGTGAATTGGCTCCACTTCTTTTTAAATAAAATAATATGAAAAATCGATTTTTAATTTTAGTGCTCGCTGCTTTTTTTGCGGCGCCGGTTATATCACAAAACAATCAGGATAAGGTAGTAGAGGATTTTGAATCTTCCAGCGTAAATCAGCCGGGAAAGGAGTTTCCCAAGGTGAATTCTGAAGGACGGGTAAGAGTGCGTATCGAAGCTCCTGAAGCAAATAAAGTACAGCTCGATATTGGCGGAGTGAAATACGACCTGAAAAAAAATGATAAAGGCGTCTGGATAGGAGAATCTGCTCCGCAGGATGTAGGCTTTCATTATTATCAGCTCAATATAGATGGGGCTTCGGTTCCAGACCCAGGCTCAAAATATTACTACGGTGCTGGTAGATGGGGTAGCGGGATTGAGATTCCTGCCGGTGACAGTGAGTTTTTTGAATTAAAGGATGTGCCTCATGGAACTGTTTCAGAAAATATTTACTATTCAAATATCACTAAAAACTGGCGTCGCAATTTTGTGTATACCCCACCGGGATATTTTGAAAATCTGGAGAAAAGGTATCCTGTGCTTTATTTACAGCATGGAAGTTACGAAGACGAAACGGGTTGGTCTTCCCAAGGGCATGCCAACTTGATCCTGGATAACCTGATCGCTTCCGGTGACGCAGAACCAATGATTATTGTAATGGATAATGGCTATGCCTACAAACCTGAAGATCTTGGCAATGCAGGGGAAAACAGGCCGCGATCATCATTTGAAGAAGTCCTGATCCAGGAAGTGATCCCTCAGGTCGACAAAAAGTTCAGGACCATTCCTAATAGAGAGCATCGTGCCATAGCGGGGCTTTCCATGGGTGCCAGCCAGACCATGAGCATCATTATGAACAATCTGGACCTTTTTTCCTACTATGGCGGATTCAGCGGGACGGCTAATTTCCCCGGAAACCAGGATCTGAACCCTGAGGAATTTCTAAACGGAGCCTTTAGTGATTCAGAAAATGTAAATGATAAAATAAAGGTACTCTGGCTCGGACTTGGAACAAAAGAGGCGGAGGTTTTCTTTAAAACCGTAGGGAAATTCAGGGATATGCTGGATAAACAAAATATTGAGTATACTTATTATGAATCTCCCGAAACCGCCCACGAATGGCATACCTGGAGACGCAGTTTACATCAGTATGCCCAGCAGTTATTCCAATAATTGCCTACTGAATTTTAATTGTGAAAAAAATCTTAAAAGCCTTAACACAATCGATTGATAAAGTGAGCATTTAATAATATATTTGGTAACACTCCCATACATACACGTTTAATTTTATTGAATATTCAAGTTGATGAGATCATTCTTAAAATATCTAGGCCTTTTAAATATTATCCTTTTACTTTCCTGTAACGATAAGGATTCAGTAGACGAAAAAGACCAGGCAAATGTTAATGCCAGGATCTTTGATCGCATTCCTGCAGAGGCAAGCGGAATAGATTTTGAAAACAGGCTCACCGAAAATGATAGCCTTAATTATTTCACCTATAATTATATTTATATGGGAGCCGGAGTTGCGGTGGGGGATATCAATAATGATGGCCTGGATGATATTTTTTTCACGGGGAATATGGTTCCTAATAAACTGTATTTGAATAAAGGTGATCTAAAATTTGAAG
Source organism: Christiangramia bathymodioli (assembly GCA_009735695.1). Classification (GTDB taxonomy): domain Bacteria; phylum Bacteroidota; class Bacteroidia; order Flavobacteriales; family Flavobacteriaceae; genus Christiangramia; species Christiangramia bathymodioli. The sequence goes on along the minus strand of SRSL01000003.1, from coordinate 174,149 downwards.
ATATTACCGAAGCTGCCGGGCTAAGTGGAGATGACCGCTGGTATACCGGGGTGACCATGGCCGACGTGAATGGAGATGGATATCTTGATATCTACTGTTCGGTAGGCGGAAAGTTCTCTCCAAAAAATAACGAACTCTATATCAATAATGGCGACGGAACTTTTAGTGAAGAGGCTGAAAAATACGGAATTAACGATCCCGGTAACAGTGTCCAGGCAACATTCTTCGATTATGACAAGGATGGAGATTTGGATGTATATGTGGCTAATTATCCCCCAACCCGTTTCAAGGCTCCAAATTTCTACTATACTTATCAAATGGAAAATACCCGGGATATAGACAGTGACCATTTGTACAGGAACGACGGGGATAAATTCACCAAAGTGACCCGGGAAGCCGGTGTGAGCAGTTTTGGGCTTACCTTATCGGCTACCGTGGCCGACCTTAATAATGATTCATGGCCAGACCTTTATATAAGTAACGATTTTAGTACACCAGATTATTTATACCTGAACAATGGCGACGGTACTTTTAGGGAAGTCGTGAAAGATGCTACTTCACATACCGCATTTTATGGAATGGGGGTAGATATTGCTGATTATAACAATGACGGATTCCTGGATATCTACCAGGTAGATATGGATGCGAAAAATAACCGAAGGAAGAAAGCCAATATGGCCAGTATGAACCCCGATTTGTTCTGGAGTACTGTTAATTCCGGGTTTCATTATCAGTATATGCAGAATACCATGCAAACCAATACCGGGGTTATGGAAGACGGTGTGCCTAAATTCAGTGATATGTCCAGGATCACTGGAACTTCTTCTACCGATTGGAGTTGGGGACCTTTGTTCGCCGATTTTAACAATGATGGAAAGAAAGACCTGTATGTCTCCAATGGTTCCCGAAGAGAGATCAATAATAACGATTACTTCAATGAACTTAAGAAAGACAAGAACTTTAAGGACAGTATGCTTCAGCGAAGTTTGAATATTCCTACCGAGAAGCTGGACAATTTCATGTTCGAAAACAAGGGTGATCTTAGCTTTGAAGCAGTCAATGAAAAATGGGGGATCGAATTCAAAGGTTTTTCGAACGGTGTAGCCTACGCCGATCTTGATAATGACGGAGATCTTGAAATTCTTCTTAATAATATAGATGATCCGGCTGTTTTATTTAACAACAGCAGTTCTGAAAAAAACAATTATGTGAAGATCAAATTTGAGGGATCAGATAAAAATCCTTTTGGCCTTGGAAGTCGAGCATATGTGACTACGGAAGATGGGGAGCAAATGCAGGAACTAACCTTATCCAGGGGCTTTCAATCTTCGGTATCCCCGATTATGCATTTTGGAGTTGGCCAGAATGATAAGATAGAATCGATAAAAGTGGTCTGGCCAGACGGAAGGATAGAGAAAAGGGAAAATGTAGATGTAAATAAACTAATTAGTTTTCAGCAAACTAATGCCAGCTCCCAGAATGAGATCATCACTCCTGAAAAAACACTTTTTACCAGTGTCGACAAAGGAACTGATGCATTTCCTTCTCATAAACATGTTGAAAATGAATATAACGATTTTGATAAAGAGATCCTGTTACCTCACCGTACTTCGGCATTTGGCCCGGCCCTGGCAACTGGAGATCTGAATGCTGATGGAAAAGATGATTTTTATGTAGGCGGTTCTGCCGACAATAAAGGCGCGGTTTACCTGCAAACCAATAGCGGAGAGTTCAAAGAAGCAAGTTTTCGATTTTTGGAAGAAGACAAATCTTATGAAGACGTGGGCGCTTTGATATTCGATGCTAATGACGACGGTTTCAATGATCTATATGTGGTGAGCGGAGGAAATGAATTTAAACCAGGTTCTGAAATGTTACAGGACAGGCTCTATATCAACGATGGGAAAGGCAATTTGACCAAATCTCCAAATGCTCTGCCAGAGATGAAAGCCTCAGGATCCAAGGTTTTAACCGCTGATTTTGATAAGGATGGTATCGATGAATTGGTGGTGTTAGGCAGATTGGTTCCCGGAAATTATCCCTCTCCGGCCAGGTCATATATTCTGAAAAGACAACTCAGAAATGGAAATTTGAAATATGTTGATATTACTAAAAATATACTTCCGGATTTTGAAAAATTAGGTATGGCCACAGATGCGCAGGTTACCGACTTTGATAAGGATGGCTGGAATGATCTGATTGTCGTTGGGGAGTGGATGCCTATTACGGTGTTCAGAAATGACCAGGGAAAACTCTCCAATGTTTCCGAAGATATGGGAATTGCAGAAGATACCACCGGATGGTGGTGGAGCATTGAACAGGCCGATTTTGATAATGATGGAGACATGGACTATATCGTAGGAAATCTTGGCCTCAACTATAAATATAAAGCTACTCCGGAACAAACCTTCGATATTTACTTTAACGACTTTGATAATAACCAACAGGGTGACATTGTTCTGAGTTATTATAACGACGGAGAAAAATATCCGGTTAGGGGAAGGGAATGTTCTTCCCAGCAAATGCCAGGAATTAAACAAAAATTTCCGGACTACGAATCATTTTCTACCGCTACATTGGAAGAAGTATATTCTACAAAAGAATTGGAGAAAGCCTTGCATTATCAGGTAAAGTCTTTCGCAAGTGTTTACATCGAAAACAGGGACGGGCAGTTTGTTTTACATGAATTACCAAGGCAAGCACAGATCTCCTGTATCAATGATATTCTAATAGATGATTATGATAAAGACGGGAACCTGGATGCGCTAGTCGCCGGAAACCTCTTCTGGTCTGAAGTGGAGACTCCACGGAATGATGCCGGTTACGGATATTATTTAAAAGGAGACGGAAAAGGGGGCTTTAAGGCGGTAGATCCATTGAATAGCGGCTTTTTTGCTCAGGGGGATGTAAAAAATATGGGCAGGCTTCAAGTTGGAGGGGAAAAGCTAATCATCCTCGCTAAAAATAATGATGAGCTGCAATTCATCGCTATAAATACGCCAATCGCTGATGACTTACTAAGTAAAGTGGGTAATAATTGATATTATGCTTTTTTTTAGCAGAAAAAATTGATAAAACTTTAAAATTTTACTCTCAATTGATTGCGCAGGAAAATATATTTGTTAAATTTACACTTAACTAACTAATTTATCATCTAGTATAATGAAAAATTACATTTCGAAAAGTTTACTTTTCGTTAGTCTTTTTCTGGGTCTGGGTTTTGCCTCAGCTCAGCAAACGGTTACCGGAAAAGTAACTGATGAATCAGGACCATTACCTGGGGCAAACGTTCTGGTGAAAGGAACAACTAATGGTACAACAACCGATTTTGACGGAAACTATGAGCTTACGAATGTACCCGATGAAGCCATTCTTGTATTTAGTTTCATAAGCTATGAGACTCAGGAAGTGGCCGTTAACGGTCGTTCGGTAGTTAATGTTAACATGGTCTCAAGTGCGGAAGCCCTTGATGATGTTGTAGTGGTAGGTTACGGTAAGCAGAGCAGGGCCGAGGTAACCGGTGCAATTTCCTCTATAGATACCGAAGAGATCAATGCCTTGCCTGTAGCAACGGCTGAGCAGGCCCTCCAGGGTCGTGCCTCAGGTGTAACCGTGATAAACTCCGGAGCACCTGGAAACTCACCGGTAGTAAGAATTAGGGGTTTAACCACGCCTAATAATAATGATCCTTTATATGTTATTGATGGGATCATAGCTGGTGGACTTGGAAGTTTGAGTCCGAACGATATTGAAAGTATCCAGGTACTTAAGGATGCTTCCACAACCGCAGTATATGGTTCCAGAGGGGCAAACGGGGTGGTTTTGGTAACCACTAAATCTGGTATGGCGTCACAAAAAGCTCAGCTAAATGTAGAGGCCTATACCGGTGTGCAATTTGTAAGCAATCGGTATGATTTGCTGAATACAGAACAATATATTCAATATGCAACTGAAATTACCGACCCTATCCCGGCTCGTTTCACCGATCCTCAGTATGCCGATATACTGAATAACGAAACAGACTGGCAGGATGAAATTTTTCAAACCGGTCTTATTCGCAATATCAACCTTGGATTCTCTGGAGGAAATGAAAGTAGTAACTATAGGTTTTCTGCCGGCTACTTAGATCAGGAAGGAGCCATTATCGAAACAGGCTACGAACGTTTTAACTTCAGGGCCAATAGTAATTTTGAATACGGAAAACTAAGATTTGGCGAGACCATGAATGTGGCTTTTGGGGTGCAAAGACCTGAAAGAGCAGATGGTGGTCGTTCACTTATAGAACATGCCATTAAGATGGCGCCTTATTTAGACGTTTATAATCCTGATAATTTAGGAGGTTTCCAGGGGCCTAACTCCCCAGTGGATGGTCAGGATGCAGCTAACCCTGTAAGGGTACAAACCCTGGGTAGTGCAATAAACAAAAGCATTACTATTTTAGGTAGTTTATTTGCCGAATACGAGATTATTGAAGGACTTGTCTTTAAAAGCCAGGTAGGACTTGACTATTTCAAGTTCAATAATAATATTTTTATACCATCTTATAATGACGACAGTATTGGCGCTACCAATTCAATAGGTTTTGCACAGATCACCAAAAATAGTGGAACCAACCAGTCTCTAACCTTCACTAACAGTCTTAATTATATTTTCGATATAAATGATCTACATAATTTTGAGATTCTTGCACTTGCAGAGGATCAAAGAATAGATAGTGAAAGTTTAAATGCCTTTAGCCAGAATCCTATTAGTGATGAGGTAAACCAGGTTTCGAATACCCAATCAAACTTAAGTTCTGCATCTTCAGAATATAGAAGAATAGGATACCTTGGACGAATCAACTATAATTATGATCAAAAATATATCCTTGCAGGATCATTCAGAAGGGATGCCTCTTCAAGGTTTGGTGCTAATAATAGATGGGGTAATTTCTGGTCGGTTGCAGCAGGATGGAATATCGCGAAGGAAGCCTTTATGGAAGATTCCAGTTTCAATAATTTAAAGTTAAGAGGAAGCTGGGGAACCACCGGAAATGACCTGATTGGAAACTACAGGTATTCCTCTAGTTTGGTTACCAGTTTTATTTACCCTATTGGAGGCGCTGCTGTAGACGGTACAACTGCCGAAGGTCTTCCAAATCAGAATCTGAAATGGGAGGAAGTTACCATGAAGAACATTGGTCTGGACCTTGGGCTTTGGGATAATACCTTTACCGCTTCATTTGAATATTACGAAAACAGAAGTGACGACCTGTTATATGAACTACCCTTACCACAGAGTTTGGGATATAATGTGGCAACTGTAGCTTCCAACGTTGGATCTGTTGAGACCAAAGGTTTTGAAATGGATCTGGGATTTAATGATTATGAGGGAGATTTTACATGGTCTGCCAATCTTAATTTAGGTACTTCTAAAAACGAGGTTCTTTCCATAGGGAACCTAACCGCTGTTTCAGATGCATTTTTTGAAAATGAAAATCTGAAGAGAATCTCTGTAGGTGAGCCTTTATTTTATTTCTATGGTTTAGAAACTAATGGAGTGTATCAGAACCAGGCTGAAGTCGATGCGGTTTTTACTGCGAATCCAGATCAGGATGTAATTCAGCCAGGAGATATCAGATTTGTAGATCAAAATGGTGATGGCGATATCAATAACCTTGATTATGTGAAAATTGGAAATCCGTATCCAGATGTTAATATGGGTTTCAATTTTAGCGCAAATTTCGCTAATTTTGACATGAACCTGTTTGTGCAGGGAGCATATGGTCACCAAATCTATAACACCAACCTGTACGACCTTGAAGGAATGCCAAGGCTCTTTAATAGTGGAGTGGCAGTTCTGGACAGATGGACCGGGGAAGGAACTTCGAATACCATCCCACGTGCCCTTGGAGCCCCAATTAACTTAAATTCATCCGATAGATTTATTGAGGATGGTGATTACACCAGGCTTAAGAACTTTACCATTGGATATACCTTTGAGGAAGGAGTTATAAGTGATAGTATCAGGAATTTCCGAATTTATTTAAGCGGTCAAAACCTGATCACAGTAACAGATTATTCTGGTCTGGATCCTGAAATTGGAAACGATAACGTGCTATTCCAGGGAACTGCGGGAATAGGTATTGATAGAGGATTATATCCACAGCCAACCTCAATCACCTTTGGATTACAATTAGGCTTTTAAAAAAAATAATCATGAGAAAATTAAAATATATATTTCTAGCCGTCTTTAGTATTTTCATTATAGATGGTTGTAATGAGGATGAACTCGCACTTACTAATCCCAGCGGTTTATCCCCAGAAACATACTTTAAGAATGAAGCTCAGGTGCGCTCAGCGGTAAATGCGATTTATGCAAATTTACAGACGATTGGCCTATATACGAGAATCATGTTCTTTATGATGGATAATTTGGCACATGAGAATGCTGGCAATCCGCAATTAGAGGCAGATAAGAGAGCATTCCTGGAGTACTCTTTCGATGCCAGCCATCCACCAATAAGCTGGTACTGGGACTCCTGTTACAGAGGAATCAACAAGGCGAATTTCGTAATAGATAACCAGGAACGAATTAATGAAATCGTAGGTTTAAGCGATGAATTAAAAGCGAAATACGTGGGTGAGGCAAAATATATGAGAGCCTTATATTATTTCATGCTGGTGAGCCGTTTTGGAGATGTGCCGCTTATTACAAGTGTGCCGACAGATGGAACCGGATTTCCAAGGGCTCCAAAAGCAGAAGTATACGCTCAGATAGAAGCAGATTTACAGGACGCCTCACAAAGCTTGTTCGATCGAGGAACTACAGAAAATGGAAGAGCTACCAGTGGAGCTGCTTATGCCTTATTAGGAAAGGCTCACTTATTCCAGGAGGAATATGCCGAGGCATTGGAAGCCTTTAATAATATCTATGGAGAATACAGCCTTGAACAGAATTATTATGACAATTTCAAAGAGGAAACCGAATTTGGGCCTGAATCTATTTTTGAGGTGAACTATGATGATGATCTTGGAAATTCGGCCGTATGGAACTCCAACTCCTCTGGTGAAGGCGCTAACGAAGTTACCTTCCGTGCACAGGAGTACGGATTTAATGACTGGTTCAATGTTTACCCGTCTGATGCACTTATCGCAGAATATGAGGATGGGGATATTAGACTGGCAGAGTCTTTTTATTTCGAAGGTGATACTTTTGCCGGTGGTGTCATAGAAGATATTCCACTTGATAGATCACAGGCATGGAGAAAATATCAGAACTATTACAAAGATGTGAACGAAGATATGGCCTCTGGTATCAATTTTAAAGTTATTCGTTATGCAGATGTTCTTCTTATGATGGCTGAAGCAGCAAATGAACTTGGAAATCAGGAAGAAGCCATAGGCTATATAAATGAAGTAAGAGAACGTGCAAAAGTTCCACTTTTAAATTCCGGACTTTCCCAGGCTGAGGTATTCGATGCCATAGTTCACGAACGAATGGTAGAGCTTGCAGGAGAGCAGGTTCGCTTCGATGACCTGGTGAGATGGGGCTTAGCCGCAGATTATTTATCTGAGTACGGTTTCCAGGCTGGAAAGAATGAACTTTTACCGATTCCTCTGGATGAAATCAGAGCAAATGACGCTATATCACAAGCAGATCAAAACCCTGGATTTTAATCTATAATTGTTAATTAGTCAAAGCCCTTTTGTATAAAAAGGGCTTTTTTTTTGAATTTATGAACCGATATCTTTTAACCGCAGTTTTTTTTATTTTAAATATGTTCCTCATCCCTAATTTGTTTTCCCAGGATCTTATTCAGAATATAGATGCCCGTAATACACTTAGTCTCAATGGGCGTTGGAATTATATTATCGATCCGTATCAAATGGGCTATCTGGACTACAGGCAACAGCCATTCGATGAAAGCGAATCTGGCACTGGAGGCTTTTTTGATAATAGGGTACAGGAGGAGAAGGATGAAAGGCTCGAATACGATTTTAATCAATCACCAACTTTAAAAGTCCCTGCCGACTGGAATTCACAGTCAGAAAAGCTGGAACTCTACGAAGGTACCATATGGTATAAAAGGGATTTCACAGTAGAACTCCTGGATTCCAAAAGATATTTCGTTCATTTTGGAGCTGTGAATTATGAAGCACATGTTTATTTGAATGGTGAAAAACTGGGGGTTCATAAAGGCGGATTTACTCCCTTCCAGTTCGAGGTCACATCTAAGATAAAGGATGGGGATAATTTTTTGGTGGTAATGGTAGATAATACCAGGAAGAAAGATGCCGTGCCTACGGTGAATACCGACTGGTGGAATTATGGTGGAATCACCCGTGATGTAAACCTGGTCATCACACCTGAGACATTTATTTCAGATTATAAAGTTCAACTGGCGCAACACGATCCCAATATTCTTCAGGGTTTCGTGAAATTTGACGGCAACAATCTTCCGAAGACGGTAAAAATAAAGATTCCCGAACTTCAGTTTGAGAAAGATGTAGAACTGCATTCAGAAGCCCTGGTTTCTTTTGAATATCCCATCAAAAATGTGGAAACCTGGTCTCCAGATTATCCAAAGCTTTATGATGTGATACTCAGTACCACATCTAATACAATAGCAGATAAGATCGGGTTTAGAACCATTAAAACTCAGGGCCAGGATATATTATTGAATAATGAATCTATATTTCTGAAAGGAATTTCCATACATGACGAAAACCCACTTGCCGAAGGAAGGCTAAGAAGCTATGGGGATATGAGGATGATGTTGATGTGGGCAAAGGAACTGGGTTGCAATTTTGTAAGACTTGCGCATTATACTCATAATGAAAAGATGCTGAAATTAGCCGACGAACTGGGGCTGATGGTATGGGCAGAAATCCCCGTGTACTGGACCATTTCATGGGAAAATCCTGAAACCTTTGAGCTTGCTGAAGCTCAGTTGAGCGCTGGTATCAAAAGGGACAAGAACAGGGCATCAGTTATTATCTGGTCGGTGGGTAATGAGACACCAGTTAAGCCGGCCCGCAACGAATTTATGAGGAAACTGGTTGAAAAGGTTAGGCAATTGGATAGCAGCAGGCTGGTAGCCGCGGCCCTTGAGGTGGAGGTGGAAGGAAATGTGGCAAAGGTAAACGATCCTCTTGGCCAATATCTTGATCTTGCCAGCTTCAATGAATATGCAGGCTGGTATTGGGGAAATGTAGAAGATATGAGTGAATATGAATTTTCAATTGCATATGATAAACCCGTCGTGATCACTGAGTTTGGAGCCGGAGCTTTGCAGGGATTTCATGGTGATAAAAACACCATCTGGACTGAAGAGCACCAGGCTTACCTCTACGAAAACCAGATAAAGATGCTTGAGAAGATAGAAGGACTGCGGGGAATGAGCCCATGGATCCTGGCCGATTTCAGATCACCGCGTAGGCAACATCCGGTCTACCAGAATTTCTGGAATAGAAAAGGTCTAATTTCAGAATCTGGCCAGAAAAAGAAAGCCTTTCATGTGCTTAAGAAGTATTATTCAGAAAAAGAGCTGGATTAAGGCTTTTTAATGCCTTTTCCGGTTGCCGCCCAGTAAATCCCTCCGTAGAGGTGTTTCAGGAATAACGGATCCTTATAGGCTGCCGGGATATGTCCCAAACCGGTATAAAACGATCTTCCTCCATCAAAATTCTGGTACCAGGCAATGGGATGTTCACCCATTCCTTTTCCTATATTTTCGCCCCATTGTGCCTCCACATCATAGGAAGTTTCATCAAGGCTGAGTAATATATTCAGGTCTTCTGAATAAACTTCGGGTTGAAATTCATACCATTCATCGGTCCAGAGGAATCGTTTAGGTAGAAACTCCATTCCTGGAAAATTGGCGTCCTCTAACTGAAGCATGGCAGTTTGCGGGATAGGATGAATCTTGAACATTCTTCCAACCAGTTTTTTATACCATGGCCAACCGTATTCGGTATCTGAAGCACTGTGAATTCCTACAAACCCCTTACCAGATCGTATGAAGTTTTCAAAGGCTTGTTGTTGCTGTTCGTTCAGGATATCCCCGGTTGTGTTCAGAAATATGATCACCTGGAATTGTTTCAGAAAATCATCATTGATCCTTGACGCGTCTTCATGCCACTGCACTTCAAAATTGTGTTTTTTAGATAATTCTCTAATAGCCGTTACTCCTTCATGAATAGATTCGTGATGCCAGCCAGCAGTTTTCGTGAACAGAAGGGCTTTGAACTGTTCCTGTGAATACTGAACGCTGGTAAAAAGTAAGCCAAGAATTAAAAGTAGGTATGTTTTGTTAGTAGTCATCTCAAGGTTTTTAAATATTATCGGGCTTTATCCAGTAGGCTGTTCGCTGCATTTACAAGGTAGATATAGCCGGCTCCTACGTTTATTACATATTCGTTTTCACCCCATAGAAATGGCCAGTCTTCCTTGTTTTCCGGGAAATCGGGTTTCAGGATCAGGATTCCCGGCACGATGCCTCCTGCTATAAAAGAAAAGTCTGCGCGGTTCATTCCGTAGGCAACTTTCTTACTGCGAGTTCCTACGCCAGAAACAAAAGAGATAGAAGAATCGGGATGCGTTCCATAGATATAGTTCAGGCTCTGGAAAACATCGTTTTGATCTATTAGTTCAGGGAACTTTTTATGCAGCAAATAATTGGTGATCCCGAAATCGATGATCTGGCCATTCCCGGCCCAGCCACCACGACCTATAGGAACACCAAACGGATTATCTCCCTGGAACACTTTTATTTCCTGTTTGTATTTTGATACCCGGTTTTTAATTTTATCCTGAAAATCTGGACTCATGAGATCATAAATGCGTATGGCACCCTGGGCGTAAGCTGCAAAATTTGAATCGATTTCAGGCCAGAGTTCTTCAATTCTTCTGGCATAGATATCTTCCTTCGTACTTAACAGAAGTTCTACGGCAGCTTTAAATTCTTCCTGCTTCAGGTCTCCACCTGTAGTATTGCCATGGCGGAATAAAGAGGGTTCGCTGGACTGTTCCTCCTCCCAAACCTTTCGTGCAATTTTGAGGCTTTTTTCAGCAAGCGTGTCATTGATAGAACCAAGAACCCTGCTGGCGGCAGCCAGGGCTGCGATAGAACCGTAATTAAGTGCCGAGGATTTACTGGTAAAGGCCCAGCGATCGTCAAATTTGCCGCTTCGGTTGCCTTTTACTTCCAGCTCTCCCAGTTCTTTATCGTAAATTAAATTGTCGGTCATGGTAAGGCCGTCACCCAGGTGAGTATACTGGGAAATGTCTGGGACAATGATTCCGGGTATGGCATGGCCAACCGCATCGAACTGGGCCACCAGGGCCAGAGTGCCATGCTGAATTTGTTGCAGAACATCAGGTTTTCCGTCAGGGTTATGAATATCTACGAATTTCGCTTCGTAATCAATAAGTGTCTGATCCCGGTCTAGATCAAAATCTTCATAAGCATGCACCAGGTTGTTTACCACGTGATACTGGGTCTGGGTTCTTATGTCGTAATCACCGGCGTCATACCAGCCTCCAACATTCAGGCCTGGAATGTGTTCTCCCGGACTATAAGGAGTATCTGTAGTTGGACCCTGTGCATACAGGTCAAAATGTTCAGTAGAAACAGGAGCCTGGAGTGCATCGTCCAGATGTGATGCCCCGTGCCACACGCGATAGGCTTCATTAACCAGCATATGGTCCATTTGCACCGGGAAAAAAATATCGCTGGTTGGATGCCAGGCTTCCTGGTAAACATTTGCATCAATTGGAAATGGGTCTGATACTATATCGCCATATTTTATACGATACAAGCCTGGATTGGTAGCCTCTGAAAAATCGAATTTATAATATTGGTACCGGGTGAATTCGCCCCATCTTTCGGGTTTCCCGGAAACCACTGTCTCGCGTTCCCCAGAGGGGTTGATCCTTTGCAGAACAACTTCCTGGGCTAATTCATCATTCCTGTCCAGTTCGATAACGGCCACTTTTTCCTGCTGGGGGTGATAACCAACCTGGGAATGAGCAATGACAGGTTTCCTTGTCCAATTTGGTGTACTGTTCACCGTTATTTTCCATTCCAGTACTTTACCTGTTCTATTTTCGGGCAATAGGCTTCGAACCACATACCATCCGTTTTGAGCTTTATTGCGCCCGTCGAATAGCATTAGTTTTTGATCCATAGACTGGATGTGTACCATTCTTGACTCCTCATCTGGCGCCAGAACGAGCGTATTTCCCGAAGTGATGGATTTTGGAGCTGTTTCGGACTGATCGTTTTTTAGCATTTCATCAGCAGGATATAAAGGAAAAATGCCTGGTTCTTCATCCATATAAAAGGTTTTTTCCCAGTAGGCTGAAGGTAAAAATTCCAGGTTCAGGCCTGCCCGGCCCTTGAGTACTTCCGGTACGGGTTTTTCCAGGTGTACACTCAGGTAAAGATCTTCGCCTTCGGCCCTGGCGCGAATCATATATTCAAAATCGAATTCGGGGTATTCCTGGTAGGTTTCAATACTATTGTTAGCTGCATTGACTTTCCTTTCCGAAAATGTAGGGATATCATCCCACTGTTCAGGAGTCGAGTGAAGACGAACATCCCCATTGGTTGCGGTTCTTACTCCCTGTTGAATGATCTCTATGCCGCTTATTTTGGAATCGCTAAAAAGGCCATTATACCAGTTGCTAAAAGCCAGAATGTTCACGCCCGGAGCTTCAAAATATTCAGCTTCATTCAGTTCTAAATTGTTTTCCTGACCCTGGGAATCAAGCGTAAAAAGCAATAAGATCATGCTAATGAGGAGCAATTTTAATCTATGTATCATCATATAAAAATCAATATTAGTTTTTGTTCAGAAGTTCATCTGCAGCCAGGACTAGAAAGATATAATCAGTAGTTCCACCACCCAGTACATATTCGGTTTGCTGCCAGAGGAATGGCCATTCCAGCAGCTCAGGAAAATCGGGTCGTATAAGTGCAGTTCCTGAACCTATGCCGCCGGGAATGAATGAGAAATCACCGCGGTTAATTCCATAGGCCTGGGTAAGGGATCGGGAACCCACTCCAGAAGCAAAGGAGGAGGTGTTAACTCCTGGGTGTGCGCCAAGGATGAAATTCAAGGCGTTAAGTAAATATTCATAGGAGAAAATTTCCGGATAACTGGTATGCAAAAAATACTGCTTCATCCCAAAATTCTGAATTCCCCATCCAGCACCCCAGATATTAGGCTCGTAAGGGATACCATAAGGTGTTTTTTCTCCAAGTTCTTGAACTTCTGAAGAATACTCGCTTACCGCTTGTCTGATCCGTTTTTTAAACTCTGGGTCATCTATATATTCAAGGGCCGGCCCTAAAATCCATCCGGTATTACTGATGTTGGATACTATTGCTTCGGTATGATCTATAAGGAAATCTGAGTATTCAGCTTCTCGAGTAGTGAGAAATAATTCCACCGCCAGTTCAGTTTTAGCTCCAGGAGAATCCACCTCGGTGATCTCCCATACTTCTTTCGCAATCTGAAGACATTCAGAAGATAGTTCCTGATTATAGTTGGCCAGGACTCTTGCTGCAGTGGCCAGGGCAGCTGCCGTACTCAATTCTCTATTGGTATTCTCTTCAGTAAAAACCCAGCGATCATCTGGTGCGCCTTCCAGGCCCACAGGAATATTTTCATCTTCCGTCTTGTTGGAAAAGATCTCGTTATCTGAATGTGTAGAAGCATCTCCCAGCAAAATATACTGTCGTTTGGTAGGGACAATAATACCGCGGTAAAATCGGCCTAACGACTTGTAACCTCCAGCAATGGATAATACTCCGTGTTCAATTTGCTGAAGAATATCTTCCTTGCCGTCTGGCTGAAGAATTTCCACGATCCGGGTTTCCTGGTCAATGCTGGTGTTATCGTAATTCACATCAAAGATTTCGTAGATCTGGGACAGACCCTGAACCGTGGCGGCCTGGGATTCTACACGCAGGTCGTAGTCACCGGCATCATGCCAGCCGCCAATATTGATCCCCGGGACATGTTCCCCCGGTTGATATTTTGTAAGGGTTTCAGAACCCTGGATATACCCGTCGAAGTGATTATGATCTACCGGTGCCATTCGTGCATCATCCATATGGCAGAGGCCATGCCATACCTTATAGCGGTCGTTTACCCGCATATGGCACATCTGCACAGGCAGAAAATATTCGAGGGTGGGCTGCCAGACATTTCTTTTATATACATCGCGGCTAATCTGAAACGGCCTGGTTGTAAAATCCTTGTATTTTATTACGTACATTCCGGGTTCCTCTATTTCAGAAAAATCCAGCTGATAATAGTTGTATCTCAAGAACTTTCCCCATTCGGCAGGGATTTCAGATTTTACCTGGCTTAGCCCTCCTTTTTTATCTACCTTGTAGAGAGTCGCTTTCTCCAGGTCATCATCATATTTTCCTGTTTCGATATGGGCGATCTTTTTTTGTTTAGGGTGATATCCTACCTGGGATACCTGCACCACCGGGCTGTAGGTGAAATCTTCAATTACTTTTGGCGTTACCAGCCATTCTATAGCGGCTTCGCTTTCTCCCCCCGGAACTAACGAATGCACTATAAACCAGCCATTACTATGTTGGGCCCGGCCATCCAAAAGCTTCAGGTCGGTATTTTTGAGGTTTTTAATGATGAGGGTTTGGGACGGCTCTTCCGGAGCGATCACCAGTTCTTTACCTGTAGCCATGGGTTTAAGTTCATAGATGCCATGTTCAGAAACCCCGCCCGGGCCATTGGCCTGGCGGTTGAAAATACCAAACTGCTCATCCATATAATAGGATTTCCCAAAGAGGATACCGGGAAACAGTTCAATGTTCATCCCCACTCTTCCTACCCATTCCTCTGGAAGAGGTTCATCCAGATCAACAACGATCTTAAATGATTTTCCCTGGGGAATTATTTTCAGGGTATAGGAGAATTCAAGGTCTGGGTAAATAATGGGGTTGAAACCTTTGCGGTCCTTAGACTCATCCGGATAGCTCATTTCCACGCTTATAACCTGGTTCTTCCGGTCAACCTTTCGTTTACTTACCTTTGGAACCGGCTGCCATTGCCCGGGAGCCTGTTCTAATCTGAGGTCTCCGTTAGTAGCTACACGAATACCATTTTGAATGATTCCCACGCCACCCTGGTGGCTTTCAGGATAAAAATCATGGGCCAGCATAACATTGGCACCACGCATCTCTAAATATTCAAGGTCATTGATCGTAAAGACCTGAGTTGAATCCTGGGAAAAACTGTTTAGGGGAATGATTAAGAAGCAAAGTAAAGTGACAAACCTTTGTAATAGTCTCATTTTATTGGTGGCTTATGGTCGAAATGACTAATATACGATTTTTTAAATATATTTGTAATTCGATAATATTGACCGTCGACAAATGAGAATCTTTTAATTAAGTTGATAATATTTGAAAATATTCTCTAAAGAACGAGAGTGTCTGAAAATTTTATTTTTACATTATTTGTATTCTTTTTTAGGAGAAAATTTATTTTAGATGTGAATACTTTAAATTTTCTGTCTGATGTTTTCGATTAATTGTACCACCTGTTTTATATTTTGGCTACAAATTTTAATTATCAATTAAAGCATACCTAGTTGCTGCAGAATATTTTAAAATTGACATTCAGAAGGTCTACAAGTAATAAGTTCACTATCATCCTGATACTGGGCCTCCTGGTGAGTTCCTGTGAAAAGCAGGACAAAACAATGAGCGAAATCCTTCAGTCAACCACTGAAGAACTGTTTGATACTCCTGAAAATCACTATGCTTCTTCTCTTAGAATCAAATATTTTGATAGCCTCTCACGGGTTGCTCCTGAAAATCAGAAAGACCAGTTCATTCTGAAGAAAGCCCATGATTTACTCTATTCTGGAAGAACAAAAGAAGCTATCGAGGTTCTCAAGCTTTTGCAGCAGAAAAGCATGGACGGCCTTTTACGCTATAAACTGAGCTTTAAGGAAGAGCAACAGATTGAGCGGCTATTAGCTTTAGCCTATATGAGACTGGGAGAACAACAAAATTGCATACATCATAACAAAGCATCGGCATCCTGTATCATTCCTATAGAACCCGAGGGCTATCACCAGGTGCCTGAAGGGTCGCGGGCGGCAATAGACTTGTATAAGGAATTTCTCGAAAATGATTCCCATGATTATAATAGCCGCTGGTTATTAAATGTTGCCTATATGACCCTGGGGGAATATCCCGATTCAGTACCCGAAAAATGGCTGATCCCCGAAGAGGTATTCGAGTCGGAATACCCGCTAAAAAGGTTCGAGGACATTGCTCCACAACTTGGTGTGAATGTTAATGACCTTTCCGGGGGTGGAATAGTTGATGATTTTAATAATGATGGGCTTTTGGATATTCTCGTCTCCAGTTGGTTCCCATCGGGTAAATTGAATTATTTCATCAATGATGGGAAAGGTAACTTTAAAGAAAAAACCTTGGATGCGGGTCTTGATCTGGTAAAAGGAGGATTGAACATGATACAGGCCGATTATAATAATGACGGTTTTTTGGATGTGTTTATTTTAAGAGGAGCCTGGATGGGAGAATTGGGTAAGCATCCAAATTCTTTACTTCGGAATAATGGTGATAATACTTTTACCGATGTGACCATGGAGGCGGGCTTATTATCTTTTTATCCTACCCAAACCGCGGTATGGGCAGATTTCGATAACGACGGCTGGGTTGACCTGTTTATTGGCAATGAGGCTGAAAAAGGACTTCCCAACCCAAGTGAATTCTTCAGAAATAATGCTGATGGAACCTTTTCGAATCAAACCGAGAGTGCCGGTCTTCTTATTAGCAGCGATGAAAATCCATTATATGTTAAAGGGGTAACCACTGCCGACTACAACAATGATGGCTGGATGGACCTTTATATTTCAACCCTTCATAATAAGAAGAATTTATTATTCATAAACAGGGGTGTAGATACTAACGGCAATATCAGCTTTGAAGAAAGTGGTGAGAAAAATGGTTTGGGTGAAAAGTTATCAAGTTTTCCAACCTGGTCTTTTGATTATAATAATGATGGCTGGATGGATCTTTTTGTAGCTGGCTATAAAAGAAGTGGCTTTTATACCATAGTGCCGGATATAGTGAGGGAATACCTGGGAGAACCTCACAAAGCGGAAACCATGCGTTTGTATCAAAACAATAATGGTGTTTTCACCGATGTTTCAGCAGAGGTGGGGTTGGATAGGATTGGGTATGCCATGGGAGCCAATTATGGTGATCTCGATAATGACGGTTACCTGGATATTTACCTAAGTACGGGTGAAGTAAGTTTTGAATCGATCATCCCAAATAAAGTATTCAGAAATTCTGAAGGACGCCAATTCCAGGATGTTACCACCGCAGGTGGATTTGGTCACATTCAGAAAGGTCATGCGGTCTCATTTTCTGATATTGATAACGACGGAGACCAGGACATTCATGTGGTTATGGGTGGAGCTTACGAAGGGGATAATTTTTTCAATTCCCTGTATAAGAATCCTTATCAGGATACAAATAATTGGATCAGCCTAAAACTGGTAGGAACAGAGGCGAACAGGGCAGCTATTGGAAGCAGGATAGAGGTGGAGGTCATGGAAAATGGAAAACCGAAATCGATTTATCATACGATAAGTTCCGGAGGAAGTTTTGGATGTTCCACCTTGAGGGCCGAAATTGGTCTGGGCCAGGCTTCAGAAATACTGAAGCTAAAAATAAAATGGGCAGGCAGTGGAAACTACCAGGAATTCGAAGGAATACAGCTCAATTCATTTTATAGGATAACTGAAACGAATCCTGAGGCTGAGTTTATTCAATAGGCTTCAAGTTCAATCAAAGTTATAATAGGTTTTTTAAGATTACCGACTAGTCCATTTTCTACTTTCGATTGTATCTGGACTAAAAATTAGAAGACGTCACTTTTCCTATAAGAATATATTTATTTAAAAAATTAGCACTTATATTAAATAAAATGCAAATAAATATTTGTAAAATTTGATATACTTTAATTTATTTGAATTATATTATTAAGTGTATTTGTTACAATTCAAAATTTGATTTATCTTTTCAGGGGAAAAATCCAAATTGGAATCTTTGTATCTTTTGCAAACACAATCGATTGCGTAAATCAGGGTAGTAGATACAAATAGAAAGTGCATGCAGAAATCTTGAAAAGAGTTATTCCTATGCAGCTTTGAAATGGGTAGACAGGGATTTCGAAATTATGCTGAGCAATCAAAAAATAAAGGCACAACCACAACAGCTTTAATATGGAAGGGGAAATAAATTTAAAAAAGCTTGCGGAATTATTGAATATCTCGATAAGCACCGTTTCTAAAGCACTTCGTAACAGTCCGGAAATAAGTAAGGAAACCAAACAAAGGGTTATGGAGCTGGCTGAATTCCATAATTATATTCCGAATTCGTTTGCACAAAAATTAAAATCGAATAAATCCCAGACCATCGGGATCATAATCCCTGAAATATCCCATCAATTTTTTACCCACGTGCTGGAAGGAGCGGTTGCTGAAGCAAGGTTACGAGGTTATAATCTAAACATTTGCATCAGCAATGAATCTTTGCTTACCGAAAGAAATATCGTTAACAATCTCATGCGTAATCATGTAGATGGCATTGCCATATCCCTTTCAGAAGAGACTTATCAACGCGATGAGATCAGTCATTTAACTGCCTTGCTGGATCGTAATATTCCGCTGGTTCTTTTTGACAGGATTACCTCAAATTTAGCCTGCGATACCATCTCAATTAATGATAGTTTGAATGCGGAACTCGCTATTTACGAACTTCTAAAAGACCAGCGTAAAAGAATTCTCTATCTCTCCGGAATCCCTAATACTTCGGTTGATGAGAAAAGAAAGGATGGCTATTTTAAAGCGATTCGAACAAAACATAGGCCGCTTGTTCTGGAGATGAATTACAAAGAATTTGATGCACATGAAATAGTCAAATTCATAAAATCTGAAAAGGTTGATGCGATCCTGGCTTCAGACGAATTAACCGCTGTTCAAACGATCCGGGCCTGTAAAATTGAAGGATTCAGAATACCAGATGACCTGGCGGTGATTGGCTTTTCGGTAGGGAATTTAGGGAAACATTATCTACCATCCCTAAGCGCTATAGATCAAAAAGGTGCAGAACAGGGAGAATATGCTATAAAATTACTGGTAGACAGGATTGAGAACGATCTGGAAGCCGATCCTATAAATATCGAGGTCGATACCAATATCATTCACAGGGAATCCACCTTGAATTATGCTGCTTTAAAGAAAATCAATTAGTAGTAGAAGAAATATGAAAGCAATGAAAAATATGAAATGGCTGGGAGTGGTAATTATGATGCTATCATTTACGGGCTTTTCTCAACATGCGGAGGTTTCAGAGAATGAAGAAACGCTAAAAAATGCCTTCAAAGACAAATTTTATATAGGTACTGCGTTGAACGCCTGGCAGATTTCGGGTCAGAAACCTGAAGAGATCCAGGTGGTGAAAAAACACTTCAATTCCATAGTTGCTGAAAATATCATGAAAAGCGGCAGGATTCAGCCTGAACAGGGGAAGTTCGAATTCGACCTGGCAGACCAATTCGTTGAATTTGGGGAAAAGAACGATATGCACATTCACGGCCATACACTAATCTGGCATTCACAGGCTCCGCGATGGTTTTTTACCGATGAACAGGGCAATCAGGTGTCTGCGGAGGAGTTAACCCGTCGTATGAAGAATCACATTCAAACCGTGGTCGGCAGGTATAAAGGAAGGATAGACAGCTGGGATGTGGTAAACGAAGCCATAGAAGATGATGGCAGTTTCAGGGAGAGTAAATTTTACGAGATCCTGGGAAAGGATTTCATTAGACTCGCCTTTGAATTCGCCCATGAGGCAGATCCTCAGGCCAAACTCTATTATAATGATTATTCCATGTCCAAACCAGGTAAAAGAGCTGGAGTGGTGGCGATGGTTAAAGATCTGAAAGCGCAGGGGGTGCCTATTGATGGTATAGGAATGCAGGGCCATGTTGGCATGTCGCATCCCGAAATCTCTGAAATGGAAAAAAGTATACAGGCCTTCAGCGAGCTGGGAGAGGTGTCTATAACCGAACTGGACTTAAGCGTATTGCCTTCTCCCTGGGGTGATGCAGGAGCCGAAATATCCAAAAATTACGAGTACGAAGATAAGATGAACCCTTTTCCGAACGGATTGCCTGAAGAGGTGAGTAGGCAGTATACCGATCGATACCTGGAATTTTTCAAACTCTTTTTAAAGTACCAGGATAAAATTGAACGCGTGACCCTTTGGGGGGTTAACGATGGCAATTCCTGGAAAAATAACTGGCCGGTTCGGGGCAGGACAGATTATCCTTTGCTTTTTGACCGGGAAAACCAACCTAAACCAATTGTAGACTCATTATTAAATTTAACCAGATAAACGATTACCAAGACGATGATGAAAAATAGATTTACCTACCTGATAGTATGCTGTGCCCTGATTTTTATGGCATTTCAGAAGAACGATTCTGAGGGAAAAGGCAAAGATAACTCCGGAAATTCCGGAGCAAAAGCGAGTCCTGTATTCTTAAGTGCTACTTACAAGGGGGATGACGATGTCTACAAAAAATATCCGCTTGAAGGTGACGAATTCTATAATCCCATTCTTCAGGGAACCTATCCCGATCCCGCCATTACCCGAAAAGGGGACGATTATTATATGGTTTGTTCTTCTTTCGCCATGTTCCCGGGAGTGCCGATCTTTCATTCGAATGACCTGGTAAACTGGAAACAGATCGGGCATGTATTAGACAGAACCTCTCAACTTGATGTTCATGATACCGGCATTAGCCAGGGAGTATATGCCCCGGGCATTACTTACAATGAAAATAACGATACATTTTACATGATCACCACGGCCTTTGCCGGTGGATTGGGAAATATCGTTGTAAAAACCAAAGATCCTCGTAAAGGCTGGAGCGAACCTTATAAATTGAATTTCCAGGGTATCGATCCATCGATATTTTTTGATGACGACGGAAAAGCTTATGTGGTTCATAATGATGCTCCTAACCCAGGAGAAGAGTTATACCAGGGCCACAGAGTTATCAAAATCTGGGAGTATGATATGGAAAAAGATCAGGTAATCGAAGGAACCGATAAGATCATCGTGGACGGTGGTGTGGATCTGGCCGATAAACCTATCTGGATCGAAGCGCCACATATTTACAAGAAGGACGGTCTCTATTACCTGATGTGCGCAGAAGGCGGAACCGGTGGCTGGCACAGTGAGGTTATCTTTAGCAGTGAAAATCCAAAAGGACCTTATGTTCCTGCACCAAGCAACCCTATTCTAACCCAGCGATATTTTCCGAAAGGGCGTGAAAATATGGTAGACTGGGCTGGACATGCCGATCTGGTTAAGGGTCCGGATGACAAATACTACGGGGTATTCCTTGCCGTGCGTCCCAACGAGGAAGGGCGAGTGAATACCGGAAGGGAAACTTTTATCCTGCCTGTAGACTGGTCTGGGAAATACCCGGTCTTTGAAAACGGGCTGGTCCCCATGGAACCAAAACTCAAAATGCCGGAAGGTGTTGTGAACAGGACCGATGAGGAAGGCTTTTTCCCAAACGCCAATTTCACATATACCGAAGACTTTCAGTCTGATACACTGGACTATCGATGGATAGGCCTTAGAGGCCCGAGGGAGGCTTTCATGAAAAAAACCAAAAAAGGTCTTCAAATTGACCCATTTGAGGCCGATATCAATGAACTGGCACCAACATCTACGCTTTTTTACCGTCAGATGCACCGGGATTTCAGCTTTACAACCACTATGAACTACAAACCTGATTCATCTGAAGATATGGCCGGAATTACCTGTTATCAAAATGAGCGTTTCAACTATGCTTTCGGAATTACCAAAAAAGGCAAGGATTACTATTTAGTATTGGAAAGAACCGAGGCGGGTGATTCAAAAATTATAGCCAGTAAGAAAATCGATCTTCAAAACCCGGTTCAACTTAAGGTTGAAGCCGATGGAGATCAATATCAATTCAGCTATGCATTAGAGAATGGAAATTTTGAAAACCTGGGTGGTACGGTGTCTGGCGACATACTTTCAACCGATGTGGCCGGAGGCTTTACCGGAGCGATGATTGGGTTGTACGCGACCTCTGCTAATGATGCCATTCCTAATTAGAAATTTCTAACAGATCAACATTAAATGAGCAAAATTTTAATTTTTATATCGCTTATTTTATTAGGCCCGAGCCTTTTTGCCCAGAATTCGGCAACTCAAAAAAGCCCGGACGGGAATCTTGAAATTAAGGTTGGCCTGGACGGGGGGAAGCCATTCTATGAGGTAAAATACAGGGGAAAAATGATGCTGCAAACTTCACCCCTTGGTTTGGAAACAAATGAAGGTGACTTTACCTCTGGAATGAAATTTTTAAAGTCATCTACAGGTACCGCCAATGAAAACTATTCCCTGGAAACTATAAAGCAATCCCAGGTTTCTTATAAAGCTAATACCCTTACAGTTTCGTTTGGGAATCCTGAGGAAAAGCAAATATCTGTAGTCTTTCAGGTAAGCGATAACGATATCGCCTTCAGGTATAAATTACCAAAATGGGGCGATACCCGTGCCTGCGTCGTAGAAAGGGAGCTTACCGGCTACGATTTCCCTGCTGGAACTACTTCGTTTCTTTCACCAATGATGCAGCCCATGACCGGATTTGCAAGAACGGCTCCCAGTTATGAGAGTGGATACGAAGTAGATGTGCCTTTGGAAACCAATACTTCGGAAACGGGTTATGTGTTCCCGGGCCTTTTTAAAATTGGTGACAGTGGATGGGTTTTGCTTTCTGAAACAGGAGTTAGTAGTCTTTCCAATGCCTCACATTTGAGTAGTGTTAAGGATGGAATTTTTACCGTCGAATATCCCGATCCTGCCCAGAATAATGGTTTTGGTAGCACAGGGATTCAAATAGGTTTGCCCGGTCATACGCCCTGGCGAACGGTTACTGTAGGCGAGACGCTTAAACCTATTGTAGAAACCACAATTCCCTATGATGTGGTCGATCAGCTTTACGAGCCTTCCCAGGATTATGAATATGGAAAGGGATCCTGGAGCTGGATCGTTTGGCAGGATGATAGTATGAATTATGAAGACCAGGTGAAATATATCGATCTGGCCGCAGCCATGGATTTTGAATATATTCTTATCGATGCCTGGTGGGATGAGCGTATAGGCTATGAAAAAATGGAACAGCTTATCGATTATGCCAGTTCTAAGGGCATAGGGGTTTTCCTTTGGTACAATTCCAACGGTATTGTGAATGACGCTTTTATGACCCCACTTAACAAGATGAATACTTCCATAGCCCGAAAAAAGGAAATGAAATGGCTGAAAGAAGTAGGGGTGAAAGGCTTGAAGGTAGACTTCTTTGGAGGGGACAAGCAGGAGACCATGAAGCTTTATGAAAATATACTTTCAGATGCCAATGATTATGGGCTCATGGTTATTTTTCATGGCGCGACCCTGCCAAGAGGTTGGGAAAAGATGTATCCTAATTTTGTGGGGAGTGAAGCAGTTCTTGCTTCTGAAATGCTCGTTTTTGTCCAGGATGTTCGAAATAAGGAAGCCGTTTACGCTAGCTTACATCCCTTTATTCGGAATGCGGTTGCCAGTATGGAATTTGGCGGAATTATGCTGAACAAATTTTTGAACAAAGGAAACAAGGAAGGTCAGGAGCGTTTAACCACCGATGCTTTCCAGCTGGCTACCGGTGTCCTTTTTCAGAACCCGGTACAGATGTTTGCCTTAACACCAAATAACCTCGAAGATGTACCTGAATTTGAGCTCGATTTTGTACGAGAATTACCAACTACCTGGGACGAAACGCGATTTATAGACGGGTACCCGGGGAAATTTTCGGTTCTGGCGAGAAGGCATGATCAAACCTGGTATGTGGCCGGGGTAAATGCTGAAAAAAGCGTCAAGAAACTGGACCTCGAACTTCCGATGTTGGCCGGTAAAACCGTCACTTTGTATTCCGACAATAAGAAAAAGGAAACCTATTCCGAAGAAATTAGAATCCCTTCAACCGGAAAGATTTCCGTGGATATTCAGCCAAACGGCGGATTTGTAATTAAAAATTAAGCTAATTATGAGGCTGTATTTTAGGCTTTTGATCGCGCTAATCTCACTGGGAACTTCAGTTTTGAAGGCGCAAAACCCAATTATTCAAACTGCCTATACCGCAGATCCTGCACCTATGGTGCACGGTGATAAGGTATATCTCTATACCAGTCAGGATGAGGATAATTCAACCTGGTTTACCATGGACGACTGGCGCCTGTATACCACCGATGATATGGTGAACTGGACAGATCATGGTGCTGTATTAGAGTATTCAGATTTTAATTGGGGACTGAAAAATGCCTGGGCGCCGGCAGCCATTGAAAGGGATGAAAAATTTTACCTGTACGTGCCCATAACAGATCGTGATAATCAAAATGGTATTGGAGTAGCTGTGGCTAACAATCCATATGGACCATTTATCGATCCCCTTGGCAAACCCCTGGTTTCCAACAGTAATGCAGATATAGATCCGGCCGTTTTTATCGATGATGATGGCCAGGCTTATATGTTCTGGGGAAATCCGGTTTGTTATTTTGTAAAGCTCAGTGAAGATATGATCTCTACGGAAGGTGAGATCCAGCAAATACCAAATACCATTGAAGCCTTTGGGAAAAGGGAAGGTGAAACGAACGAACGCAGGCCCACGACCTATGAAGAAGGTCCCTGGGTTTATAAACGAAATGATATCTATTACCTGTTTTTCGCGGCTGGTCCCATTCCTGAACATATTGGGTATTCTACCAGTAAAAGTATCGATGGCCCCTGGAAATATCAGGGTAAATTGATGCCTACGGAGGGAGGTAGCTTTACCAACCATCCCGCGATCGTGGATTATAAAGGCAAAACCTATTTCTTTTATCACAATGCCGGTTTGCCAGGCGGTAGCGGCTTTAACCGTTCGGTTTGCGCACAGGAATTAGAATTTAATGAAGACGGCAGCATTGATCAGATAAATATGACCAGTGGAATAAAGGAGGCTTTGAAAACCCTGAACCCGTATCGCAAGACCGAGGCTGAGACCATTGCCTGGTCTGAAGGATTTAAAGCACGGTCAAATAAGGTGGTAGGAAACTTCGTCACAGCGATGAAAGATGGGGCCTACATCCAGGTTAAAGCTGTTGACTTTGGAGATACTTCTCCAGCATCTATCACTGCACGGGTTGGGAGTGTTCATAACAATAATGTTTCAATGGAAGTACGAGCAGATGCCAGGGACGGGAAGCTTCTGGCCACCCTTGAGGTTCCCCTTACCGGTGGGGATGATCGATGGGAGCTGGTTAAAACTGAAGTAGAAGCAATCACCGGTGTGCATGACCTGTTCTTTGTGGTGAAGGGACCGGCTCCCACACAGCTTATGTATTTCGATTACTGGATGTTCTCAAAATAGTCAAATACAGGTAAAATCTTATGAATGAAATTAACTATGACTAAATTTCCAACAACTCTTTTCTCTTTAGCTTTTCTATTCTTGCTGATATCCTGTGGCTCAGAAAAGGACAATCAAAATGATACTTCCGAACAAAAATGGGTTGGCACCTGGAGTACGGCTCCTCAATTGGTGGAACCACGAAATATGCCGCCTGCTCCGGGGCTTTCCGGCAATACGTTGCGACAGGTTGTAGAAGTATCCCTCGGTGGTGACGAATTGCGTTTAAAATTGACCAACGAATTCAGCAAGAGCGAACTCGAAATAAATGCAGTACAAATTGCGGTTTCCAAAGATAGCAGTGCGATCGACGAATCTACCGCAAAAATGCTGAAATTCAACGGAAACGAATCGGTAAGTATTGCCGGTGGAGAAGCGGTTTATTCAGATTCCATCCAATTCAAACTGGAAGACAGAATGCGGCTGGCCATCACCATCGCATACGGCGATACTCCAGATGATCTAACCGGTCATCCCGGTTCCAGAACAACCTCCTATATCCTGGAGGGACAAAATGCACAATCGAATGCCGACTTCAGCGAGGCTGTCAAGACCGATCACTGGTACACGATCAACACCATCGAAGTGAAGGCAGATGAAAACGCGGCCGCAGTCGCCATCATTGGAAATTCAATTACAGATGGCCGTGGTTCAGGCACCAATAAACAGAACCGATGGCCCGATATTCTGTCAAAAGAATTGCTGAAAAACCCGGAAACTGAAAATATAGGAGTTCTTAATTTGGGAATTGGAGGTAATGCAGTTTTAAGAGGTGGTTTGGGGCCTACAGCCCTGGATCGATTTGACCGTGATATCCTTCAGCAAAAGGGAGTAGAATGGTTAATTATCATGGAAGGGGTCAATGATCTTGGCGGAGCTACAGACAGTATTGCAGCCTTCAACGTGGCTAACGGACTCATTTCGGCATATAAGAAAATGATCGAAAAAGCCCATAAACAGGGAATAAAAGTTTACGGGGGAACCATTACACCCATCAATCAGTCATTTTATTATAAAGATTTCAGGGAATCAGCAAGGCAAAAGGTGAACGACTGGATTCGCAATAGTGGTGAATTTGATGCGGTGATCGATTTTGATAAAGCTATACGTAATCCCGATAATCCTAGCGTTATTCAGGAAAATGCCCATGACGGGGATTATCTTCATCCCAACGAATATGGGTATGAACTTATGGGAAAAGCCATCGACCCCAAATTATTTCAAAACCCCGAAGATTGATCAGGAAAAATTCAGGTATATGATTTCAAGAAAAACAGGTTCTATAATACTCATTCTTCTTAGTTTTTTTCCTTCGTTCGGTCAGGAAAATGCTATTAATCCTATCATTCATGCCGATGTTCCCGATGTGTCGATGATCCGTGTGGGAGATACTTACTATACCAGCAGTACCACCATGCATATGAGTCCGGGGGTACCCATCATGAAATCGAAAGACCTGGTGAACTGGGAAATTGTGAATTATGCCTATGATATTCTGGATGATACAGATGCCCTTAATATGGAAAATGGGAAGAATGCCTACGGAAGAGGTTCCTGGGCGAGTAGTTTAAGATATTATGACGAAACCTTTTATGTTTCTACCTTTTCCAGCACTACCGGCAAAACCTACATCTATTCTACTGATGATATCGAAAATGGGGATTGGAAAAAGCAGTCCTTTGAGCCGAGTTTACATGATAACAGCCTTTTTTTCGATGACGACGCAAGGGTGTATATGATATATGCAGGCGGAACAATCAGAATTGTGGAGTTAAAGAAAGATCTTTCAGGGCCCATTCCTGGAACCGATAAAGTTTTAATCCAGAATGCCAATGCACCTGCCGGTGATAATATTATGCTCAATGCGGAAGGTTCCCAGCTCTTTAAAGTAAACGGAAAATATTACCTGTTCAATATCACCTGGCCACGTGGAGGAATGCGTACCGTTCTGGTTCACCGGGCAGACGATATAATGGGACCTTACGAAGGTAAGCTGGTGTTGCAGGATAAAGGCGTTGCCCAGGGCGGACTTATTGATACTCCAGAAGGTGACTGGTATGCCTACCTGTTCCGCGACAATGGAGCCGTGGGAAGAATTCCCTACCTCGTACCGGTTAAATGGGAGAATGGCTGGCCAGTTCTGGGAACAGCCGGTAAGGTTCCTATGGAACTTGATCTTCCTGCCAACAAGAGCCTGATCCCTCATATTGTGAATTCAGACGGCTTCAGTAGAAGTGAAAATGAAAAGGAATTGCCATTGGTTTGGCAGTGGAATCATAATCCGCAGAACGATCTATGGAGCCTGGGTGCCCGCGAAGGTTACCTAAGGCTCACCACCGGGAGAATAGACACTTCTTTTGTGACGACCAGGAATACGCTTACCCAAAGAACCATCGGCCCGGAAAGCACTGGGGAAACCTCTCTGGATCTTTCAGGAATGAAGGAGGGTGATATTGCCGGTTTTGGAGTACTTCAGGATAAATATGGCTATGTAGCTGTGAAATTTGAAAACGATAAAAAGAAAATCAGAATGGTCAAAGGCCGCGGCGGAGAAGTAGTGGAGGAAATTCCTTTTGAAGGACAGGAAATTTTCTTTAAGATCACCTGCGATTTTAAAGATCGCAGCGATATCGCCCGTTTTTATTATTCTGAAAACGGGGAGAACTGGAAAGAGATCGGGGAACCTCTAAAAATGGAATATACCCTCGGCCAGTTTATGGGTTACCGTTACGCTTTATTCAATTATGCTACTGAAACCCCTGGAGGCTATGCAGATTTTGAATACTTCAGAATACAGGAGGGTTTACAATAAATTCGAAAAATCATGAAAAATTTAATTTCCAACATTTTAGTTCCAGGTGCACTATTGCTTTCAGGAATAAGTGTTTCGGCACAAAACCCCCTGATCCAGGATCAGTTTACGGCCGATCCTTCAGCCCGGGTTTTCAATGGAAAAATCTATATTTATCCGTCTCATGATATCGTCCCGCCGGAAGGTGAAGGCCGTGCCGACTGGTTCAATATGGAAGATTACCATGTTTTCTCTTCAGAAGATCTAACCAACTGGACAGATCACGGAGTGATACTCGATCAAAAGGATGTTCCCTGGGCCGATTCCAAAGCCTACAGTATGTGGGCACCTGATGCCATTGAAAAAGGCGGGAAATATTATTTGTATTTTCCCACTCGTCAGAAGGCGGCCAAAGATGGAGAAGCTGGTTTTTCTATAGGAGTGGCCATCGCCGAAAGTCCGGAAGGCCCTTTTCTTCCCCAGGATCAATCTATAGAGGGAGTAAAGGGAATAGACCCGAATGTTTTTATCGATGCTGATGGACAGACCTATCTTTACTGGTCGCGGGATAAGATCTACGGGGCGAAACTTAAGGACAATATGTTGGAGCTTGCCTCGGAACCTATGATATTCGAAGTGCCTAAAAAAGGGCATATTGAAGGCCCCTGGTTGTTTGAGCGAAAAGGAACCTATTATCTCACCTATCCGCACGTGGCGAATAATACCGAAAGGCTGGAATACGCTACCAGCGATAATCCACTTGGACCCTTCGATCACAGGGGAGTGATCATGGATGAATCGCCAACCGGCGTCTGGACCAATCATCATTCTATTGTTGATTATAAGCATCAGTGGTACCTGTTCTATCATCACGCCGATTTTTCACCAGATTTTGATAAGTTAAGGTCGATTCGGGCTGATAGTTTATTTTTTGAAGATAACGGGACGATTCAGAAAGTTGAACCCACCTTCAGGGGAGTGGGTATTGTACAAGCCAACGACAAAATTCAGATAGACCGTTTTAGTGAGAAGAGTGAGCGGGCCTCCATTGCCTTTAATGATACGGAAAATACCTTCGAAGGCTGGCATATTGTTCTGAATGAACCGGGCAGTTGGGTTCGGTTTAATTCCGTAGAAATGGAAGGGGCCCTGGAACAGATCGATTTGAGATTTGACGCCAAGGCCGAAAGTACTCTGGAAGTTCGGCTGGACGCTGAAGATGGGCCACTTCTGGCAGAAATAGATTTTTCGGAAAGCTCAGGATTTAAAAATGAAAAATTTAATATTCAAAAATTCAGATCCGGAGTACACGATTTATTTTTTATTCTGCGGAAAGGAAATCTGAAAATAGATTGGGTGAGGTTTGAATAGCGAGATTATAGATTCTAAGACTAATACAAAGCTTTTTTCAAAATATAATATATCATGAAGAACATTTATACCTTTTTATTGCTGAGCCTTGTCGGCTTTGTAGTTTACTCTCAGGATTGTAATGAGAAAGTTGAAGACCCGCGGGGCAAAATGGATCCATGGGAAAAAGGTGCCTGGGAAACCGGTGAATACCGAAACCTTTTTGCAGAGGCAGGTTATCCGCAGGATGCGATCGATGCCAAACTGGAGAAAGCCTATTACGACCTGTTCGAAGGGCCTAACCGGGTTTATTTCGAGGTAGGGGATGATATGGCCTATGTTTCAGATATTAAAAATAAGGATGCCAGGACCGAAGGTCTTTCCTATGGTTTGATGGTGGCCGTTCAGTTTGATAAAAAGGAAGTTTTCGATAAACTCTGGCGCTGGACCAAAAAGTATATGCAGCATCAGGGAGGAGCCCGTGATGCTTATTTCGCCTGGAGTGTTGATCCAAAAACCGGTAAGCATAATGCGGAAGGTTCAGCCTCAGATGGTGAATTGTATTTTGTTACGGCTTTGTTGTTCGCATCTAATTTATGGGGTAACGAAACCGGGATCGATTATTATGGGGAGGCCAGGAGGATCCTGGATGCGATGTGGAGCAAGGATGGAACCGAAGGAGTGCGAAACGTCATAAATGTGGAACATAAACAAATCAACTTTGTGCCCCACGATGGTGGTTACGACTGGACCGATCCTTCTTACCACGTGCCTGCCTTTTTTGAAGTTTGGGCCGAATATGCCAATGATGGTCACGAAGAATTTTATCGAGAAGTGGCTGATACTGCACGGGTTTTCCTGCATCGTGCCACACATCCAGAAACAGGGCTAAACCCAGATTATGCCGAATTTAGTGGGGAACCACATAGCCGGGGTAAAATGGGCGATGCCTTCCGTTATGATTCCTGGAGAGTTCCCATGAATATAGCCATGGACTACAGCTGGTTTGCAAAGGATAAAAAGTGGCAGCAGGAGTATGCCGAGCGTTTTCAAAATTTCCTTTATTGTGAAGGTATAGACACCTATGTAGATCAGTACAATATTGATGGTTCCACTCCAGACTGGATACTTCCTGCTGGCGGCTATCAGAAATTAAGGCATTCCCTGGGTCTGGTATCAACAGCCGGGGCAGCATCCTTGATGACCACACATCCAAAGGGCTGGAAATTCGTAGATGAGGTCTGGAATGCCAGGCTCGAACCTTATGAAGATGGATATTTTGATCCTTATTTCGACGGGCTGCTTTACCTGTTTAGTTTAATGCATTTAAGCGGGGAATATCAAATCATCCGCCCTTCAGAATAAGGATAAAATAGATCGTTTTTTGGTCAGGCTTTATTTCTAAATATTGGTATCTTCATCGCCTTAGCAATTTTTTAAATCAAAGTTCGTCTTGGAAAAAAAGATCTGGAATATCCTCATTTTCATAATCCCATTAAGCCTTTTATTCTCCTGTGGAAATGATTCAGGTAAAAAGGAAAAAAATGATGAGGAAACTTATAAATATACCAACCAGCTCATCAATGAGACCAGTCCGTATCTGCTGGATCATGCTCACAACCCGGTGAACTGGGAGCCCTGGGATGAAAGCGCATTTGAAAAGGCGAAAGCACAGGATAAACTCGTGATCATAAGTATTGGGTATTCTTCCTGTCACTGGTGTCATGTAATGGAAGAGGAAACATTCGAAGATGAAGAGGTTGCCGGTATCATGAATGAGGAATTCATAAATATCAAGGTAGACCGGGAAGAGAGACCGGATATCGATGAGGTATATATGACCGCCATTAACCTTATTAAAGGAAGTGGAGGCTGGCCCCTGAATGTCATTGCGCTTCCTGATGGAAAACCGATCTATACGGGGACCTATCACACCAAAGAGCAGTGGAAGGATGTCCTCACTAAAATAAATGCCAGTTATCAGGAAAACCCTGAAAGAGCTAGAGATTATGCCAGTATGGTTGCCGAAGGCATTCAGCAGTCAAATTTTGTTTCGGTTGACGAAGAACCCGCCAAACTTCAGAAAAGCGATCTAGTAAATTTTGTAGACAAATGGTCCAGTAACTGGGATCAAAAATGGGGCGGAGATATAGGGGCACAAAAATTTATGCTTCCATCTACTTACGGTTTTTTGCTTGATTATGCCTTGATGAATGATGATTTAGAGACCCTGCAGCACGTTAAAAATTCCCTTGACCTAATGGGAAACAGAGGGGTTTACGATCATATTGGTGGTGGTTTTTTCAGATACAGTATCGATGCTGAATGGAACGTGCCTCATTATGAAAAAATGTTATATGATAATGCCCAGCTGTTAAGCCTCTATTCCAGGGCCTACAGGGCTTTGGGCGAAGAGGAGTACAGGAAGGTAGCTAAAGGTGTCGCAGAGTTTCTGTTCCGATCAATGAGGAATCCTGAAGGCGGATTTTATGCTGCTATAGATGCCGATAGCGAAGGTGAGGAAGGTAAGTTCTATACCTGGAAAAGAGAGGAACTGGAAGAGGCGTTAGGCTCTGATTTTTCCCTTTTTTCCGATTATTATATTCTTCATCCCGAACCAGGAACCGAAGGAAAGTATGTGGTCTTTAAGTCGGGCCCAGATTCTGAATTCCTTGAAAAGAATTCGCTTTCAACCACCGAACTGAAGGCTAAAAAAGAAAGCTGGAAGTCAGCTTTAGAGGAAATGCGTGTTAAGAGAGTGCATCCTGCGATCGATGATAAGATGATCATCTCCTGGAATGCTTTGCTGATAAGCGGATTTGTTGAGGCTTACAAAGCTTTTGGAGATAAAACTTACCTGGATACGGCAGTATCGATCTACGATTTTATTCAGGATAAAGGAATGAAAAATGGAAAGTTGATTCATTCCTATAAAAAAGGAGGAAGGGAAGTGAATGGTTTTCTGGATGATTATGTCTATCTCATGAGCGCTTCCCTGGAGCTTTTCAGTGTGACGCAGGACCAGCAATATTTAGATTTTTCTAAAACATTGCTTGATCAGGTAGAAGAAAATTTCAGTAATGACAGGGAGGTTTTTTACCGCTACAGTGAAAATGAGGATTTGATCTCACCCATCCTAAAGATCGATGATGGCGTTCTGCCTTCTCCCAATGCAGTGATGGCCGAAAATCTGTTTTTACTGGGTCACCTGTTCTATAAAGACGAATGGAATCAAAAATCTGGAGCCATGCTTGCAGCGATGCAACCCGCAATCGAAGAAAGTCCTGCTGCATATGCTAAATGGAATCATACGTATTTGAAACACACCTTCAACTTCCTGGAAATTGCCGTAGTGGGTGAAAAGGCAGGTGAACTATCCCTGGAATTGGAACAACAATATTTTCCAAATAGTTTGATTGCTGCAAGCACTTCAGAAAGCGATATTCCTCTGTTCGAGGAACGTTATATGGCTGGGGAAACCTACATTTATGTTTGTGAAAACCGAAGCTGTAAAAGACCGGTTAGCACCCTGTCTGAAGCAGAAGATTTGATCCAGGAAATTAGATAGGGGCTTGTTAAAGTTTAGTGCTACGCAGGTCTAGGTCATAGATTTTGAGAGAAAGAGAATTATTGGTTTTAAGACTATTGTCCAAATGATCTACTCAGAAAATTCTAAAGGATACTTTTTTATTAATTTAAATAGAACTCCACCAATTCCCGTTATTTCAGAAAGTTTTTCTTGCTGCTTAATTTACCTTTCGAGTTATAGATGTATACCTCGGCATTGCCGTAGTTTTTGGCCGCTTTAAAGATTTTACTGGTTACATCCTTTTTTAATTTTCCAATTACCGTGG
Source organism: Christiangramia bathymodioli (assembly GCA_009735695.1). GTDB lineage: Bacteria > Bacteroidota > Bacteroidia > Flavobacteriales > Flavobacteriaceae > Christiangramia > Christiangramia bathymodioli. Next base: position 140,553 of record SRSL01000003.1, on the reverse strand, counting down.
CACGCTTTGATCCTTCTAATGTGCCATGCCATTCCTGATCATCCTTTCGGATGTGGTATTTTTTCAACATTCGATTTGAGGTTAGCTGAGTTAATTTTCGTAGGAATTTGACCAAACTGGTAAGAAATGGTTTAATGGTCGAATTGATTATAAATTATAAATGCAGCATTTGTGTTTTCTAAATATTGAAAACCAGTTTAATAAATCAGCATTTTAGGTTATAAAGTTCAAGACTAATTGGTTCCCAAAAAAAATTGGATTCTATTTAAAATTTGTTGAAATGAGCAGGTAATTTTCTTATTATTCAACTATGAGAGACATTAGTACCAGGCAGGATATCGAGAACTTAATCGATGAGTTTTACGAGAAAGTTATCCAGGATGAAAAAATAGGGGTTTTCTTTACGGAAATCGTCCAACTCGATTGGAATACTCATATTCCTGTCATGTATGACTTCTGGGAATCCCTGTTGTTCGGCAAGCATAGCTATCAGGGCAATCCTATGCACACGCATAATCTCCTAAATAGAAAGAAGGTTTTGGAAGTACAACATTTTGAAAGATGGCTGGACCTTTGGCAGGATACAATACTGGAGAACTTTTCTGGCGAAAAGGCTGATGAAGCGATGATGAAGGCAAGAAACATTGCAGGCATTATGAAGATCAAGATAGAAAATTCCAATAGGTAAACACACCTGTTTCCTACCTTCTTCCTGCTCTGGAATCAAATAATGCTAACCCTTCATTAAAAGTAAAACTATCATGCTGAGCAATAGAAAAAGGCTTAGAAAAATTAGTCTTTGGGAGAAACTTAGCCTGTCTTTAAGTTTGAGGGTGAGTAGTTTCATGAGATTGGGTTTTTCAGGATTTAACTTGCTGATGAGGATTTGAGTATTATTTCATTAAGCCGATATATATTTTGTTTTTCCGCGATTCGGTTGTTTCAATTATTGGTTTAAGCTTTTTTGAGGTTTGTTTCCTTCTCTAGAATGCCCAGTTGGCTCAATAGTAAAGGAGTCAAGGGTTTGGAAATAAAACTTTTTACGATCGGAGATTTTAAGGCTTTTCGCCGGTCTTTTGTTGCGACCGAAGAAGAAACGACATATACCTCGATTCTTAAATGGTAAAACTTTTCCTGTAGCCTTTTTAAAAAATCCCAGCCTGAAATAATTGGCATATTGAGGTCCAGGAAAATCAGAATTTTATCCTGGACTTTTAGGGTTTCCAGGTATTTTAAAGCTTTTAAGCCTTCAGAAAATGCATGAATTTCCTGTGTGGGATATAAGTGTTTTATAATTTTTTGATGAATTATATTGATCACCTTGTCATCATCGACCAGTAATAATTTCATGGTTTTCTAATTAAGATTTTTCTGAAGCTGCGGTAATATCTCTTGTAACCTCATCCAGTTCCAGGCAGCCTTCTTTTAAATAACTTAGAAGACGGTTCAGTTCTTCTTTCGAATGCCAGGATTGTTGAAGGATGTCTGCCAATCCAAGAATTTTTGTAACGGGAGCTCTGAGTAGATGGGAATGTACCCAGGCTATCTCTTCCAGTTTCCTGTTTTTCGCTTTCAATGCTTTCAAATGCTTAACTTCAGAAGTGATATCGCTCGAAAAACAGGCAACTCCGGTCACTTTTTCCTTATCCTGAGCGTCAGATCTTATAGGATTCATTACTATTTGATAATGTCTCTGCTCCCCATTTAATAAGGTTGCTGTAATTCTCATTCTAAATCTCCTTCCATCCAATACCTTTTTATAAGCCCTCGACCATTTCTTTTTTAATGTTGCTGAAAGATCAGATTTAGATTGGCAAGCGATCTTTTTTCCTATTGAATACGGAAATCCCGAAATCTTTCTCATATCCTGAAAAAAACTATCATTGGCGAGCATCAAATTCAAATTTCGATCGACCGCCCAGATGTGCCCAGAAGTGCTGTTTATCACATCGTTTTGAAGTCTCCTCAAAGCCTGTAGCTCTATTTCCTTTTCTTTTTCAGAAGTAATATCCCTGAAAAAGATATGCAGCCTGTCCTTTTTTATCCGTATCGTATAATCAAGCCATTTTCTAAAAAGAGGTTGATAAAGCTCAAAATTCGCTGGCTTCATACTTTGAATACAGGAGCAGAGCTTTTCGCATAATTCCTCATTACGATTAAGTTTAAATGCAAATCTGAGATCTTTTCCAATGGCCGTAGCTTTTTTTATACCCATAATTTGGCCGGCAGCCCTGTTCCAGTCGGTTATTTTCCAGTTTTTGTCTATTGTGCAGTAGCCGGTACAAATACTATTCAGGATCTCCTTTTTCTCTTTTAGGTCATTGACTAATTTTTCTTGATTTCCTGCTGCTACTGCTGATATTTCCTGAATACTCCCGACCAGTTTTATGGGTTTTTTAAAATTGTCCTTTGCTACGTAGGTTTTGATCTGGAAATACCTGGTATTTTTTCCTCCTGAATTTATCCGGAAGCCGGATTCACAAACTTCACTATCTAAAATTGCTTGTTCAGGGAGGGCTTTAAGCTTTTTTCTGTCTTCAGGATGAACCATGCTTTTCCATATTTCCAGGGGTAATAATCCTGAAGTAGGGGCAATACGGAAAAGCTTAAACATGGTTTCATCCCAGGATACCTCTTTGCTCAAAAGGTCAAATTCCCAATTACCCAGGTGATCTGGATTCTGCAATAAATTGAGGTAAAAATCTGGATGTTCCTGGATTAACTTTTTTTCCCTTCTGGAAGCATACAGTAGGCACTTCTGAACTGAGTATGGATTCATCTCATCTAAAAAAATACTCTGTTTTACTCCCAGGTCGTAGAATAATTGATTTAAATGAAGGCTTTTAGGATGAACAATTATGAGGTTGGGGTAGGTTGCAAGCAGTTTTTTGATGGAATCCAGGCTTTCCTCTTTGGCATCTATCTCATGCATAACAGCGAATAGTATGGAAAGATCATTGCTGAGAGTGCATGGAATCTCTGAAAATTTCAGAATGTTCTTTTCGGGAATATCCAAATGATCAAGAGCCCGGATTAATTTTTCCAGGTATTGAGGATATTTCCCAATTACAATCACATTTGTATGATTCCAGTCCATCTGTGAAAGCCATTTTAAGAGGCTTCAACAAATGTGAAAATAAAGTTAAACTTTTTTATAAGGGTATTAACCAACTTTACAGGAGGGAGGTTTACGTAAATAACCTAAATATCTAATAAATATCTACCAGGTCGTTTTTTATAGCGTAGACAACAAGACCGGCCACCGATTTCGTGCCCGTTTTGGCAAGTAGGTTTTGCTTGTGGGTTTCAACAGTTCGAACGCTTATATTCAGATCATCCGCAATTTCCTGGTTCGAATTATCGGCCACTACAAGATTTAGAACCTCTAATTCTCTGGAGCTTAGGTTGGCAGTAGTATCTTTATCTTTTTTAAGCCGGGTCATATGATTCATGATCTCCTGAGCTACAGCCGGACTAAAATAAGTTTCTCCCTCATGTACCGCATGGATCGCCCTTTTGAGCTCCAGGCGATCGCAATCTTTTAGAAGATAGCCCACAGCGCCCTCTTTCAACATTCTTTTAATGTGAGAGGAGTTTTTTAACATGGTAAGCGCGATAACCTTGATTTCTGGGTAATGCTTCGTAAGCAGTGCCGTACATTCAATGCCATTCATCTCGGGCATATTAATGTCCATTAAAACCACCTCTGGTTTATCTGGCTTATCCATCGAGGTAATTTTATCAAATCCCTCTTTTCCATCACTTGCACTCCCTGCGAAGTGGATACTTGTATTTAGTTCCTTAAGAAGATAAATAATACCCTCCCTAACCAGCTTGTGGTCATCCATTACAAAAACCCTTATTCTTCCCATCTCTTTTAAATTTTAGATTTCACAATAAGTTTTGTTCCGTTTTCATTAGAACTTATGTCCAGTTTGCCTTCAATTTTAGTAACCCTGTCTTTGATAGTTAAAAGACCAATCCCAACTTTGAATTTTTCAGTGGGATCGAATCCAATTCCGTTATCTTCGATTTCCAAAACCAGTTCTTTTTCCTGAATCGTTATCCTTACCAGTATTCGGCTTGCTTTTGAATGTTTCACTGCATTTCCTACCGACTCCTGAATGATTCGAAATAACTGCAATTCCAGGTTCGAGGCTAATTTAATATCCTTATTATAAACAAAATTAATCTGGATAGAAGTATTTTGTTGGAAATTTTCCAGTAATTCTTCTACCGAAGGGATCAGTCCAAGATATTCGATAGAGCCGGGCATGATCCTGTGTGCCAGGTTTCTGGTTGAATTAATCACCTCCTCCAGATTGCCTACCGTACTTTTATACCTTCTGCTATTTTGTAGCTGAGGGTAATCCAGTCCCAGGTTCTTCAGGTTCATGGCGATCAATCCTAAAAATTGGGTGATTCCGTCATGTAATTCAGAAGCAATCTTTTTTCTTTCGTTTTCACGTGCTTCGATAATCTCATTTGAAGTTCTGACCTTGGTTTGAACCCGTTCAGTAATATCCCTTACCACAACCATGGCCCCCATTTTAGTTCCAGTATCTGAATAGAGTGCCGATCCGTTCGCTTCAAGATACCTCACCGAATCCCCGGGTTTTTTCAACGCAAATTCATGATTCTTAACCGTACCAGCTTTCAAAGCTTTTACAAGGCTCAGCTCCTCTTTTTTAAGATGTCTTCCTAGGTCTGAAGTATATAAATGATAATGAACAGGCCAATCGTCGGGCCTAATATCTCTCCTCTCATTTCCAGCCCAGCTTCTTAGGGTATTATTGAAAAACACGATCTTTCCTTTATTGTCGCAGGCTAGGATGGCATCAGATGCATTCTGGGTAAGGATCTGTAAATATTCTTCCTGTTCCTTGATCCTTTTTTCGGCCTTTTTTCGTTCAGAAATATCTATAGCGGTTAGAACTACAATATTCTGTTCTGGAATTGGGATGTTTTTTAAATTAATATATCTCTTTTCTCCCTTCGCGTTTTTAATTTCCACAACCTTTGACTCTGAGTAATTCGCATCATCGAGAATGGAATTTTCAATTTGGCTGTGAAAGTTGCCTGGCCTTACAGATTCCAGAAACGAGTCGAGGTTTTCTACAGATACGGGATTCCAGCCATAGATTCGGGCAAACTCTTCATTGGTTTTAATCAACTTTTTTTCTGAAATTGAATAGATGGAAGCACCAATTGGTAAATGATTGAAGATCTCTTCAATAAAATGATTGCGCTCCTCTAGTAACCTGAAATGGGATACGAGTAATTTCTTTTTATGATCCAGGCGGGATAGAAGGTCGTTTAATAAATTGCCGATCAACAATAATTCCTTTTCCAGCTTATTATCCAGATTGATAAAAGAAGTCTTACCTTCTTTAACCGATTGGATTTCAGCCACGAGGGTATTGAAGCTCTTGTAATTGGACTTAAGAAAAGTAAAAAGATTATACAGGAAGAGAATAGTAAAAAGCAGGATAAGCGATAATTCCATAAACAAACTATTCCTATGAAGATGTAGCAACCTTTGAGAAGTTTGATAGGAATAGTTGTCAAGGTCCTTAAGAATATCTTTTATGATCGAATTATTTCCAACTCGAGTCGTTTCGGTAGAGTTGGGAGATCTGTATCTTACGTGGTAACTTTGACCTGAATTGCGGAGGGATTGCAGGTGTTCAAGAATTAATTTCTTTAAATCAGGATATTTATTCAAGGTGATTACGAGATCATTATACTCCGCTTCCCACTGGTTTCTACCACTTTCTTCATCGTTCAGTAAAAATAAAAGTCTGGTCACCTTCCCGGAAATGATATCTGCGTTCAACTCGTCTTGTATCCGGGCAGTTTCTTTATTTGAAAAATATAACTGACTGGTAATAATAAGAACTAGAAATAAAATGGAAAGAAATAAAAATTTATTGATTAAGCGCTTTACGGGCATAGTTCTGTTTCCAATTTTAGATAACGACAAAATTAAAACCCGACTATTGAAATAAAGGCTTCCAAAATTTGGAGATCTAACAAAAATGAAATTTTATTTAACAAAATTGATAAGGAAAGGGGAAGTGATGGCGTTCAAAGCTACTTCTATAAACTAAATATTGGTCCTCAAAATTTTTCGATCGGCGGCCAATTAAATTGAAAGCAAAAACCGGGTTAGTCCAGTTTAGGTGTAAAATAAGTGTTAAACCACAAGCTTTTTTAAATTGTAGGAATTATCTTGCAGTAGTCGCCCCTCGATAGCCCCAAATCATCCAGGTAGGTGACGTGGCCGCATGCCTTGATGTATGCGGCCTATTTTTTAAAAATTAGCTGGAAAAAGCCATCACTTTATTCTTACGCCCTTCCATTGCACGCCCTGAAAATCGATAAGCATATCATACGCTCCGTTTTCGTTAGGAACAAATTCTACCGATTCTTTTGAATTCTTATCCGCAAAGAAAGTGGTTTCATTTTCAGGATATAAAGTCCCGTTGTTTTTACCATTTTGATACAATTGTAAATTATCCTCTTCGAGTTTGATCGTTAGAATCAAATGTCCCTCATCCACAAGATCATAAGTGCCCTCATATTTTTTCAGAATGCTCACGGGCAAATTCGTGACCTTACGTTCGATGGCCTCAGGCATGTTTACCGGTTCATTTTTGAGAATGGCCTGCAGGTCATTTACCAGCTGTTCAAAAGGGATAGCGTCGTAATTCGTTAAAAATACGATGCTGTAATCATCATCAAAATTCCGTTCAATATAGGCCCGTTTCCCTCTCGTTCCACCGGCATGAGAAATACTGCCATTATGAAGGAGATCCTGATGATCCTGGAGGTTAAGTTGTGACAAAAACTGGGCTAAATCGTCGACTGTTGAATATAAATTACCCATACGCATTTCGTCCTGTGGAAAGCTACATTCACAAACTATATTTTTATCCTCATCCAGGTAATGCCCGAAAGCATAATTCTTTTTCCTATTAGCCTCCGTACCAAAATTACTGCCTGAGCTGGTCATGCCTAACGGACTGAAAAAGTTACTGTCCAAATAGGTGTAAAAGGTTGAACCGTTTAATTTCCCGATGATATAATACAGCAGTTGAAAACCAACATTGGAATATTGTTCCTTTGTACCAGGACTGAATTCCAGTTTCTCCTTTTTCGCCAGTTCCACAATCTCATCGGGCTCCAATTCGATAAAATCACCTGTGGTTCCACTGAATTCTCTGGGAAGGCCTGAAGTGTTGTTCGTAAGATGCTCTATCCTGATCTGATCTCCGTTTGGAAAATCTGGCAAATATTGAGAAAGATTATTTTTTCGGTCGATCTTCTGTTCCGTTTCAAGCTTAAGAATGCTAATACGGGCGAATAATTTAGCCACAGATCTTAGATCGAACTGGCTGTTTTCCTGAACGAATAGGGTGGAAGTAGTATCTTCTGAAATATTATAGGCTTTTTTGAGTATCACCTCGTCTCCTTTTTTGAGAAGTACAACGCCGTTGAATTCTTTTAATTCAGTAAGTTTTGAAAGATAGGTATCGCTGATAGAGGTTAGGGAATCTATTTCTGACTGAACAGCAGTTTTGGAATACACACTGGAATTGAAGTTCAGAAGAACAATCAAAATGATTACATATAAACCTCTCATGTTTTTTCTTTCAAAGAAGGTACATTTTTATATTCCAGGATTGTAAAAATGGAAACCATTAATGCCGAAGTAAAAATTCCGGCAGGTCGCTGAAAAACTTGCCCGGGCTCATTCCGCAGACTTTTTTGAAATCGTTTATAAAATGTGCCTGGTCAAAATACCCATATTCATAGCAAACTTCGGTTAAGGCTATTTGGCTATGGCTGGCCTTAAATTTCACCAGATTAAGGATCCTGACCATGGTGATATAATATTTGAGGCTGTACATGACCTCGTTTTTAAAGGTGCGGTTGAGATATTGCCTGGATTTTCCAAAATGCTCACTCAGCTGGCTTACTGAAATAACTCCTTTTTTTTGCTGGATGTATTCGCAAATCGAACGCACTAATTCCATAGTTGAGGTCAACTCGAAATCATGTTGAGACATAAATATGTTGGCCAGCTCAAAGGTCTCTTCAGAAAATTCTTTTTCAAAAACTTTTTTATAAAGACTGCCAGGGTCTATGCCCATATTTTCTATATCGATAATTCCGTTTTCCCTGATCCATGAAAAAAAATGATGATTGACCCAGGGCTGTAATTTAATCGTGAAAAACGTGAGAGAGTCCTCGAAGCTTATTTTATATGGCGGCTTGAGATCGTGAATGGTGAAAATTCTTTTTCGAAAATCGATTTTCTTAGCCGGATTGCCGTAGAAAAATCTTGCCTTTGCTTCTTTAAAAAAGACAAGGTCGTAATGGCAATCGTCGATAATGGGATTTTGCCTGGATTCACTTTTTGAGTTGATCTCAATAAAATAATACTCCTTTATGAAGCTGTAAAGTTTTTTACTTGGAAGTGAAGCCTGAATTATCACGGAGCCTAATTGAGTTTTTTGACCTTCGTTAAAAATATAAAGTTTAGCCCAATATTTTAGAAGTCCATGATTGATTATTGTACAGTCCTGAATTATTGCGCCTTCTAAGCGAATTGAATTTCAGAAGTTTGTAGTGATTTGATTTGGAAATTCTTTGTTGGCAGTCCATACATTCGCAAAATGGATCAACAGAATCGTTGGAATATAGTCTCGAAATCGCCTTATTCCTTTTTTAGGTAATGTATTTCTGAAAGTTCATTAAGTCTTTCGGCGGCCTGCTCGGCAGTGATATCCCTCTGCGGACCAGCAAACATTTCATAACCCACCATGAATTTTTTGACCGTGGCTGAACGTAACAGGGGAGGATAAAAACTCATATGAAAATGCCATTCGGGATAATTCAAACCATCAGTTGGTGCCTGGTGAATACCAGAAGAATATGGAAAACTGGTCTCAAAAAGGTTGTCGTATTTGATGGTGAGCTTTTTCAGGATCTGCGCAAATGCGATCTCTTCTTCCTTTGCCAGCTGTCCTATATGCTGAAGATGTCTTTTAGGAATGATCATTGCCTCAAATGGCCAAACTGCCCAATAGGGAACCAGTGCTACAAAATGTTCGTTTTCTTCTAGGATCCTGTCACCATTTTCCAATTCCTGATTCAGGTAATCTCCTAACAAACTTCGCTGGTTTTCCTGCCAGTATTCCTTGAATTTCACCGATTTTTTCCGGATCTCGGTCGGGATGGATGACTGAGACCAGATCTGCCCGTGCGGATGAGGATTGCTACATCCCATGATAGCACCTTTATTTTCAAATATCTGCACATAGTTAATATCCTTGTTGGCACCGAGTTCAAGAAATTCCTTTTTCCACATTTGAATGACCTTTGTAATATCTTCTACGTTCATAAGGGGTAGGGTAAGGGAATGATCGGGCGAAAAGCAAACCACCTTGCAGATCCCTTTTTCGCTTTCTGCATGTAAAAGACCATCATTAAAATCGATCTCGGGCGAATCGGGTAGGAGGGATGAAAAATCGTTTACGAAGGAATAGGGCTCTTTATAATCGGGATTGGTCTCTCCGCTGGCCCGCGTATTTTCTGGGCATAAATAACAGGAAGCATCATATTCTGGCTTTTTTTCGGCCTTACTCTCTTCGGTCTTTCCCTGCCAGGGTCTTTTGGTTCGGTGGGGAGAGACCAGGATCCATTCTCCGGTTAAAATATTATATCGCCTGTGAGGGGTATTATTTAATTGACTATTCATCTCTTAATTTTCCTTTTTCGTGATTAAAGTACCGGCGTCGGGAGAAACGCTTATCGCGTCCAGATTAATTTGAAATTCCTGGTAATAAGCCTTTGAAACCTCTTCAATATAAGATTCAATTTTATCTTCATCGATCAAATTAAGCGTACAGCCACCAAAACCTCCACCCATCATTCTGGAACCGTAGATAAAATCCCTGTCCCGTGAATAATCTACCAGGAAATCTAATTCGGGGCAGCTCACCTCATAATTATGTTGAAGACCTTCATGGGACGCATACATTAACTGACCAAACTCTTTTAACTTTCCTTTTCTTAGCTTATCTGTTGCCTGAACCACCCGTTCATTTTCCTGTAGAACATACGTGCACCGGGAATAGATCACAGGTCCTAACAGGTCTTTATACTGTTCCAATAGTGCAGGACTAACTTCCCTAAGAGAGGAAATATTATTATGATCTTTTTGGATGAGTGCTACCGCTTTTTCACATTCTTTCCTGCGGGTATTGTATTCACTTTCTGCAAGGTTATGGGAGACGTTGGTGTTCAGAAGCAATAATTTACAAGACCTGAAGTCGGCTGGAATATATTCCGCCTCCATGCTCTGGCAATCCAGCATGATCAGGTGAGCTTTTTTGCTCATCACAGAGGCATACTGGTCCATGATCCCGCAATTGTTTCCCACGAATTCATTTTCGGCCTTTTGAGATAGCTTTACAATTTCCATTTTACTTAAGCCCAGATCAAAAAGCTCGTTCAACCCGCTTGCCACACCGCATTCTAGAGCGGCGGAGGAACTGATGCCTGCTCCTACAGGAAGTTCACTTTGTATGCTGCAGTCGAAACCTCCAGGTTTTTTACCCAATTTAATGATCTGGTCCACTACTCCGAGAATATAATTTTCCCAGCCTTTACCTTTTTGAAGTTCCTTCTCCAGATCAAATTCGAAACCTGTTTGAAAGGTTTCGCTATAAATCCTGCAATTGCTGGTATCGTTTTTCCTGAATTTTAGATATATTCTTTTGTCAATTGCCGTAGGAAGAACAAATCCCTGGTTATAATCGGTATGTTCGCCAATAAAGTTGATCCTTCCGGGTGAGGAAACCTCTAAATCAAAATTGGTATGTTCCGGGTTTTCGAAAATACTCATAAATACTTTTCTAGAATACGAAGATAATAATTGTATTTTATACGTTTAAAAGTTATCCGGTTTTTCTGAAATTAAAATTGCCTGCTGAAACAGGAAATATCGATCTCAACCATTTTGTGAAAAGGCTCCGAGAAATCAAACAACTAAAGGATATTAGCAACTAATCTCCAAACTACTATATCCCTGCCCGTTTCTGCTTAATTTGATTTGCGTTGAGATTCGTTCCTTCAACGAATCAACGTGGCTTATCACCCCAATGGTCTTGGAGCTTTCAGCCTGTAGTTTTTCAAGGGTATCAAGGGTTTGGTCCAGGGTTTCAGGATCCAGGGTTCCAAAACCTTCATCAATAAACAGGCTGTTGATCTCTACATTTTTTGAAGCAAGGTCTGATAAGGCCAGGGCCATGGAAAGACTCAAAATAAAGGTTTCTCCACCAGAAAGGGTCTTGACCGATCTGCGCTGGCCTCCCATATGCTCGTCGATAGTCACCAGGCCGTCGTCTTCTTCAGGTTCGGGTTTGTCGATTAGATAGCGGTCATTGAGGTCCTGTAATCGGATGTTAGCCAGTTTTAAAAGCTGACCCAAGGTGAGGTCCTGCGCAAAATCGTTGAATTGTTTGCCCTTGGAATCTCCAATAAGTTCATTGAGCAACCTCCATCGTTTAGTTTGCTTTTCCTTTTCCTGGATTTCCAGGCTTAGTTCATTCATTCTCTTTATCCGGTCTTCCTGATTCTTTAAAATGCGCTCCAGCTCTTTACATTCATTATCCAGTCCGCTTAAATTCGTGTTTTTCGTATCCAGGTTTTCCTGTAGATTTTCCAGTTCAGTATCGCTATCAAGTTCCTTTAACTTCAATAGTTGTTCCTGTAAGAGCTTGATCGAAGCTTTGCTATTATCGATGCGCCTGATGATTTGCTGTCTTTCATTTCGAAGTTTTGAGGCTTCTGTTTCCGGCATTAACACCTTCCAGGCTTTTTGAATTTCGTAGAATTCGGTTTCATTCAGGAAATCGTTAAGTTCTGTTTCAATCTTTACAAGTTTTTCCTCGTTTTCTGCCAGTCGCTTATCGGTTTCAATAGCCTGTTCTTTAAGGTTTAGCGCCTCCTGTTGTAGCCTGTTCCACCGGTTTGAAACTTGTTGTACCTCGTCCTGGATATTCTGCCCGGTATAAATTGAATCCAGTTGTTTTTTAAGTTCCTTTCCTTCATGAATGATCTTTCTGATCTCACGCGCCAGCGGAACTGAATTTTCGAGTGCCTGTTTCTGTTTAAGGCTTTTTTCGAAATCGATCAGTTTCTCATGTTTCAACTCCAGTTTTTCTAATACCGAATCGATCTCAGATTGGGCCGAAACATTTTTAAATTCCGGATAGTTTTCTGAAAATTGCCGCAGACTTTGTTGTTGCTGTACTTGAAATTGCTCCGATTTTTTATCCAGTTCCAGGATCCTTTTTTCCAGGTTAGCATATTGAGCTTCTAATTGATGCAATTCCCTGTTTGCTTTTTGTGAACTGTTTTCGAGTTCCAGGATCTTTTCGTTAAGTTCGCCAGGTTTAAATTCAACCTCTTTTGCATAAGGGTGATGAACCGAACCGCATAAAGGACAGGCCTCACCCTCTTTAAGGTTTTTGCGATGCTCTTCAAGGCCGGCCTTAAGCCGCTCATTCTCCCTCCGTAATTTCAGGTTTTCGAGCTGCTGTTTTAAACTTTCAGCAGTTGTAGCCATTTCCTTTATTGTATGCGGAAGCCCTTCTATTTTCTCCTTTTCCTCCTTAACTTCTTTCTGAATTCTTCCTAGTTCCTGTTTTCGCTGTTCGATTACTGAAAAATTCCTGGAAGCTTCCCTGGCCGACTTTATTTTAAGTTTTATTTCATGCTGAAATTCGGGTAACTTGTTAGAGTTTTCCAACTTTAAGTTTTTGCGATATTCCTCAGCTCTTTCCTGGCTTTTACTCAATTCCAATTCCAGGTCGGTTACAGAACTATCGACCTGCTGATCATCAAATCTGAATCCTGTATCTCTCAACTCACTTTGCAATTGGTCTTTTTTTGCCGCATAGGAGCTCAATTTTTCCTTCCTTGCTTCCAGAAGTTTAAGTACTTTATCCCTGAACGTGTTAAGACCTGCTGTGAAATTTTCTACAGTGATAGAATTCCCGGTGAGTTTAGAGGCCTGCTCTAATAATGCTTCAGCGTTTTTCTCATTGCTTTGAGCTAAGGATTTAAGTTTGTTTTGCCGTTCCTGAACTTCGGTATGTCTATTTTTCAATTGTTTCCACTCCCTGAGTTCATCGGCTTTATCCTGAACCTTTTCATGCTGTTTAAGCGCAGCACCATGTTCCAGGTCGAATTTCTTTAGTTCTTCCGTAGCTAGATTTTCAACAGTCTTCTGGTTTTCGATCTCTTTGGCCTGTACCTGTATATCCTTTTTTAACTGGATCGATTTTTTCAATTTTTCGATCTCTTTACGGTGACTATCACATTGCCCAACTTTTTCCCTGAGGTCAGACTGGTACTTATTTAAAACCTCGTCTTCGAGCATATCGCGCTGAAGAATCTGAATTTCGTTCTGCTGTTCCTGTATTTCGCGATTAGCCTCGCGGTTTTTTTCAAAAGCCTTTATTCCCAGTTTGCGATAGATCCCGGTCCCTGTGATTTTTTCCAGTAACTCTCCACGCTCATCTTTTTTGGCTTTCAGAAATTGGGCGAATTCGCCCTGCGCCAATAGAACCGCTTTGATGAATTGGTCGTAATTAAGACCGATCAGTTCCTCGTTTTTGGACGGAACCAGTGATTTTTTAAGATCGATCAACTTTCCCGACTGATGATCATGGATCTCCATTTCATAATCGTTCAGGTTATCGTTCCGGTTCACTTCGATGCTCCACAGGGAACTGTAGATTCCCTTATTAGACTGGTAGGTAACCCGTGCCATGGAATTTTTCTGGTTGCGGGTAAGGATGGCTCCTTTGGTCTGGATCTCGTTTCGGGTGATCTTTCCAAGCCGCGGAACATGATTAAAAAGCGCCAGGGATATCACATCCAGAATACTGCTTTTACCACTTCCGGTAGGTCCGGTAATGGCAAAAAGGGAATTGGTAAGAAAAGGTTCCTGGCTAAAATCAATTTCATGAAAACCCTTCAGGGAATTGATATTTTCAAATGCTACTTTTAGGATCTTCATTTATTCAGAGGTGTTTTCAGATTCTACTTCTTCCAGGATCTCATTAAAAGCTGAGATTATCTCGTTTCTTTCCTCTTCGGCATACTCATGTTTGGAGATCAGTTCCATAAAAACATCCCTGGGTTTGAGATCTTCCAGTTGCTGGTCATGTTTATATAATTCTGAGGCGCCTTCAACCCGATTTCTGAACTGGGCTCGCTGTTTTACGATCTCGAAACCTTCCCGGGTAAAATCGTTCACCATGCTATCCAGGGCATAGATCTTCTGGGCGTCGTATTGATCTTCTACCAGGTCTACTTCGATTAGCGATGTTAGCTTTGAATGATTTTCCAGAGCATTCAGTTTAAGCTGAAGTTCCTCCAGGTTTCCGCTAAGCCTGAGCAATTGCCTGAAATTAGGTAATGGGATGCTTTCCGGCTCAAAGCCCTTCTCGGTATCCAGCACAAGCACCCGTTTCTCATCCTTTCTTTCGCTAAAGGAAAGCGGAAGAGGAGAGCCGCTATAGAATACCGGAATACTCGTGTTGACTCTCTGAGGTTTATGAATATGCCCCAGGGCCACATACTTAAAATAAGTTCCGAATTGTGAAGCCTGAAAAGCCGCCAGATTCCCAATCTGAATATCCCTTTCACTTTCTGAAGATTCCATCCCGGCAGTAAATAAATGTCCCATGGCGATCACCGGAACTTCAGGATATTTTTGCCGGCAGATATCGGCAGCAGAATTAAAAACCTTCTGGATTCCTTCCCGGATGGCTTCTAACCGACTTTCATAATCGGTTATTCCCGCTCCGGTTCGCAGATCGGCGTCCCGTAAATAGGGAATTGCGGCTATTACCAGTTCAAGTTGCCCATTACTGGAATATATCGGGACAAGGGTTTCTTCCAGGTTCTCTGGTAAACCACCAATCACCTCCATGTCAAGGGCACGCATGAGATCGGCAGGGGCATTGAGCATGGCCGGGGAATCATGATTTCCCCCGGTGGCAATGATCTTACAATCCAGCTGCTGAAGTTTCACCAGCGCCTGGTAATATTGTTTTCGGGCTTCCGAAGATGGATTTGCCAGATCAAAGATATCTCCCGAGATCAGTAATACTTCGATCTTTTCTGAGCTTATATACTCGATCAGCCAGTTGATGAACAGGTTAAAATCTTCGGTTAATTCGTATTTATGTAATTTTTTGCCAATATGCCAGTCGGCAGTGTGTAGTATCTTCATCCTGTTATATTCGAAATTCGAATTTCGGTCTCAATAACGACAAATTAAGTCGCTAGGGAATTAATTTTCCATGGAGAACAAATCAATACTATTTCAGAGTTATTTCCAAGTTTTTGGCCGGAGTGGTTTAAATCAGTCTCGCTCCAAAATTCAGAATTCCTGTTTAAATTATGAATAGAAACCAATTTTCTTATATAAATTCCTAAATCACATCGTTCTCAATTAGTACCTGAAATGAATCCTCCATGGTTTCACGCAAAGGCCGGAAATTCATTTTCAGGTCTCTTTTGATCTTGGAATTATCTGCCCGCCATTCCACATCCACATTGTTCTTGATGAATCGCCGGGATAGGCTTTTATTTAAAAGCGGGCCAATAAGAAGTAGTAACCATTTAGGAAGGGCTTTAGTGGGGACAGGGTAGGATTTACCATATTTTGGCGCCAGGGCCTGTCCCAGTTCAACGAAATTGGTATTGTGGGCTGAAGTTATGTAACGGCCACTTGCTGACGGTGTAAAAGCTGCCTTTATGTGTGCTTCAGCAACATCACGAACGTCCACCAGGCCAATGCCTACCTTTGGCGTACCCATTTTAAAGGTTCCATCTCCCATTTGTTTTAAAAGACTGAAACTTTCTGAAGTGGTTGCCTGCGGATTGAGCGGCGGCCCCATCACCAGCGAGGGATTGATCACAACCAGGTCCCAGCGGTTCTGGTTTTTATTGATCTCCCAGGCTTTTTTTTCTGCCAGGGTTTTTGAGTAGGAGTAAGGCTGATAATCTATAGATGCGCTGGTATTCCAGATATTTTCAGTAAAAGAACCATCAGGTATTTTTTGTACCTCTATTGCATCGGTATAAATAGCAGCGCAACTACTGGTTAGAACAATTCGCTTTACGCTGAGACATTCGTTAGCTTGTAAGAGAACATTGGCGGTTCCTTTAACAGCAGGTTCTATTAGCTCTTTCTCCGGATCCTTAAAATCTGAAGTAAAAGGAGATGCCGTGTGGAAAACCACTTCACAACCTTCCATAGCCTCGGCATAGGAACCTTCATGAAGAAGGTCGGCCTTGAAATATTTGATTTTCCCTGGACCATTTGCCGCGATCCCATTTAAATGATGAACCTTATGCTCTTTTTCCGGATCACGAACAGCGGCATGAACGGTCATTCCTTTTTCCAGTAATTTTTTCACCAGCCAGCCGGCAACATATCCGGTGGCACCGGTAACCATTACGGGCCTGGTTTTATCTATTTCCTGCATGCGATAGGTTTTATTCCACTCTTATAAAATTCGGAATAAATATTCAAATTACAGGGAATACGAACTGATATTAAATTAAACTCAGCTTTTTTCGGCCTTGGTGAATGAGAGGTGGAAGGTAGTGCCTTTTCCTGGCTCGCTTATCACATTGATATCGGCATCATGCTCTTCCAGGATGTTTTTTACTGAACTTAGGCCAATGCCAACACCTTCTTCCTTGCTCGTATAGAACGCATCAAATAGTTTTTCCTGTTGTTCCTTGTTCATCCCGTGACCATTATCCTCGATACTTAGAACAAAATCAGTATTAACCTCATTAATTTCAATATTGATAATTCCTTCATCTGGTTTGGTAGCTTCACTGGCATTTACAATGATATTGAGAAGCGCGATAATAAGCTTTTCCCGGTCGGCGAGAATGGGATATGTGTCACTGTACTTTTTATGGAGCTGGATCCCCGCAAGGTAGATCCTGTCTGAAGCTCTGTTAATGGCTTCTTCCACGATTTCCGAAAGGTTCACCTTATCCAGTACGGCTGGCGAATAATTAGAAGAATTCAACAAATTCCCGATAAGCTTATTGAGCATATGGGTACTTCTGTTAAGTATATCCAGATATTTCTGCGGGCCAGGATGATAATCTCCCAGGTTGAATTGCTTTTCGAGAACATCTGTCGCCACCATGATACTGGCCAGTGGATTACGTAATTCGTGGGCGAAAGTCCGGGCGATCTCTCCTTCTATAGAAAGCTTCTTAGCCTTCAGGAGTTCATGCTGTATATCTTTTTGTTTATTAATGTTCCTAACCAGTAACACATATTCTTCTACCCAGTGTTCATCTTTTCGACGAAAAACCTTTCCTCTCACGTTGAACCACTCCCAAACAACACCATTAAGTTTAAGGCGCAACTCGGTCTCCGCGATTTCGTCCCCCGAGGTTTTGAGTAATTGCTTGTGCAACTCGATGATCTTTTCCCGATCACGTGGGTGAATGTACGGAAGGATCTCTTGCAGCGGCATACCTTCTACGCGTTCCTTAGTAATTCCTCCTTCTGGAAAGATATCACGGTTTATATAGCGTACGCTAAAAGTATTTAAATTGGCTATAAGGATAGTTTCGGCTGAAGCACTTACCAGCTGTTTTTTAAACCGAAGGCTTTCTTCCAGCTCCTTGGCCTCCAGTTTCTTTTGTGTAATATCTTCAATGGTTACAATGATGAGATCATTTTCACGTTTTGCCTTTAGCCGGAACCAGTTGTTGAAATCTACTTTATTATAGAAAATATCGGTATCTATGGATTTTCCGGTCTCGGCAACGGCCGTTAGGGCTTCAAAGATCTTAAGCTCTTCGCCATACCTGGTGACTTCCCTATAGCGTTTTCCAACAGGATCTACATCACCATACATTCGAGCCAGGATCTTGTTGATACGCAGAAAACGAAAATCGGTTACCCTGCCCTGTTTATTAACGAGTCTCTGGAGCACAGCAATACCAAGGTCGGTGGTATCGAATACACTTTGAAGCAACTGGTTAGATTCCCTCAATTCTCGCTCGCCCTGTTCTATCTCATTCTTCAACATTTCGCTGGTCCTCAGGATCTCTTCTTCCGCCTTTTTAATATGAGTGATCTCACGGAAAAAGACAATGATGCGCCTACTGGAACTATTTCCAGATTTCAGGGCTGAAACATCGAACCACTTCTCCCCATTGCTTTCAGTAAAATGCCGAAATTTAGCAGGTTTGCCGCTTATGGCCACTTTTCCGTAGATCTGGAACCAGTGATTTTCCAGAGTAGGGCTCAATTCCTTCAGGGTTAAACCTTCCACATCCTCGAGGTTTGTTTGTTTCTCAAAGCTTTGGTTCGAATCAAGGAAGAGCGCATCTACCGGTTTTCCGGCCTTATCAAATATCATTTCAAGTGAACAGTAAGCCTCGTTCATTTGCTCAAGAAAATCGAAATATGGATTAAAAGCATGGTCGTTTTGCTCCGGGTGCTCCTCATCTCGATGCTCCTGTTCATATTTAAGCGGATTAATAAGGCTTAGAATTAGGTTGGATTTATTGTTCAGTTCATATCTGTACAATCTATTGGTAAAATTGAATTCTTGATAGAGGCCATTCTTTGATTTCAACCTGATCTGGATCTCGGCGGCATCTTTTGTTCCTGAACTTTTAAGCTGATGGAGATGATCAAGGAAGTTATCCTGGTCATCGGGATGAATGATTTGAGCAAAGAATTTCCCGTCTTTCTTTTTTGATTCTCCTGTAAATGAAATGAGCCCCGGATTGGCATATTCCAGGCACATATTCGCAACGTCTGTAAACAAAATCATTTGCTTAAAACTAGACACACTCTCGATTACAGGTTTATGAATCATAGATCTCATTTGGAATGTCTTAGGGAGGGGTAATACGGGAATATTAAATTACAATTAAAATCTTAAATTTTTAATAAAAATGTTAATTGTGTTATAAAAAAAATGTTTTGCGTGTGAAAGGTCTGATTATAACTGGCACGAAATAAGTGTTCAACAAAAGTTAAATATTTGGTATGAATGTTTTTTCCTACGCGAGGAATTCGTTTAGATCGATTAAGAGACAAATTGGAACCCGATAAATTTACAGGTACTTAATTGTTTACCGGACTTATCATGATGTGCGCCCGGTGCGTTCCAGGATCCATAAGCCAGGGCATACCGGGAACTTCAGGTTTTGCTGGAAGTCCCGTTGACTTGGTAGTGGCATAAGGGATATAAATTACATACCTGAACTTTCCGTCTTTCAGCTCGCCGGTGTCGGGATTATAATTTTCCTGAGTACCTGAAAATACGTAGAGTGTACTGGGTGAATCGGGCATCTTCAATTTTCCCGATTCTACTTCTTGCTGACGGATCTTCCGTTTCTCGATTTCAGATAGGCCCTGCGCTCTTAGTTCCCTTCCGCGGGCCATAAAGGGTTCAAGTTTTTGAGAATAACAGGAAACACTTATACCTTGAAATTCAGGATCATCTGCAATACAAATCATTTTATTGGAACCTTCTCTAAGCACGATCATTTCCCCATCTTCAGAATAGCCATACACCTTCGCACCTTCACGATCGTCTTCAGGGGCGGCCAGGATTGCGGTTTTTATCTGAACTTCCCTGGATGGAATTTTCTGTGAGTAGCCCGTATAACAGAATAAAAAAGAAAGGATGCTTAGAAGAAGTCTCATAATCCGTGATTTTTAGCGGTTTATCTTCTAAAATACGCCAAATATTTCTCAAAGCGAAATTGATGATTATGAATAAAAAATATGAATAAAAAAAGGGACGGCCACGCCGTCCCTTTCGCTCCAGTCTTTATTAAACTTAAGAAATATCTATTCTTTTGCGAAGATTTTTCATTGCCTTTTCATCTTTGAAAAGTTGAAGCCGTAAAATACCGTTTTCGTATTTTGCTTTCACTTCTTTGGAGGGATCAACGCTTTTAGGTATTTGAAATGTTTTATAAAAACTGGAATAGCTAAATTCCTTACGTGTGTAATCATCATCGTCTTCAACATCTTCCATACTCTTTTGAGCTGAAACATATAAAAGGTCGTTCTCGATGCTAACTTCGAAATCATCTTTTGAAAAGCCGGGCACCGCGAATTCAATTTCGAAGTCATCTTCATGTTCCTTAACATTCACCGCTGGAAGATTTTTTTCTTCCGCGAAGAAATCATCATTAAAAAAATCGTCCAGACCAAATTTTCTGGCTAAACCACCATTCATCCAGTTCGATCTTAATTTTTTGGACTTAACTAAAGACATGGCCTTAAATTTTAAATTATCAATCCGTGAAATCTGTACTGAAATTAAGAAGTTTATAAGCGGAATAAAATGACGAAAATCATTTTTTGAAGAATTTTATGGTATCTAAATTTAGTGTTTTACACCTAGATGTTCAACTCATAAAACTGGTTGAGTTCCGGAATTTGAATATTCCAGTTGAACTCAGATTCCAGCTTAACGCGGAAGGCATCCATAGTTTGCTTTTCGCCATGTACCAGGAAGGTCTGTTCCGGAATATTTTTGATATGCCTGCACCAGTTTATCAATTCTCTTTGATCTGCATGGGCTGAAAGGCTGGAGATCTTTTCCACTCTGGCTTTCACCGGGTAATATTTTCCGTGAATCCTTATTTCGTAAGCGCCATCCTCGATCTGGCGACCACGAGTACCTTCTGCCTGAAAGCCCGAAAGAATGATTCGGGTATCCATTTGGTCTATGAACTGCTTCAAATAGGTGAGTATTCTACCACCGGTAAGCATACCACTACCCGCGATCACTATTCTTGGTCGCTTTTCATCTATGATCTCCCAGGTTCTTTTATAAGACGAAACCAGTTCAAAATGCTGCTTCATGGCTTTAAATTCGGAAGGTGGAATTTTGTGATATGTGGAATACTGAGAAAATAAATGGGTCACATCTATTCCCATGGGACTGTCTAAGTAAACAGGAATATCTGGGATTCTGTTCTTTTTGAATAATTTCCAGAGAATATAAGATAAAAGCTGAAGCCGTTCTACCGCAAAAGAGGCAATGAGCAAAATACTTTTAGACTCTATTACTTCCATGATATTCCTGATGAAGATCTCTTCAATATTTTCTTCGGGATGCAGTCTATTTCCATAGGTGCTTTCCAGTATTAAATAATCGGCCCACTCGGGTGGCTCAGGCGCTGAAAGCAGGAGATCTTCTTCTCTTCCAAGGTCGCCGGAAAACAGAAAGGTTTTATCGCCAAGTTTTAACTCCAGGAAGCAGGCACCCAGGATATGCCCGGCAGATCGAAACCTGAAACTGATTTTTTCATCAAGGTCTATCCACTTGCCAACTTCTACCGACCTGAATAGTTCCAGGGTTTTTTCAACATCTTCGATGGTGTAGAGGGGTAGGGCAGGATGATGTTTGGTATATTCCTCCTTATTGGCTTTTTCAGCTTCCTCTTCCTGAATTTTAGCCGTATCCATTAAAATGATCCTGGCTATTTCCAGGCTGGGAGGGGAGGCAAGTATTTCTCCCCGAAATCCCTGTTTAAAAAGTTTTGGCAAATAGCCGGTATGGTCCAGGTGACCATGCGTAAGCAAAACGTAATCCAGGTCTTTGACATCAATTGGCAGGTTTTCCCAGTTCTTTTCTCTTAGTTCCTTTAGCCCCTGAAAAAGGCCGCAATCCACTAAAAGTTTGATCTCTCCTGTTTCCAGGTAGAACTTGGAGCCGGTTACCGTGCCCGCTGCTCCTAAAAACTGAATTTTCACCTTAGATTTCATGACTTTTAGTATTTGTAAGAATCCTGTATTCATCTAGAATTTTGGAGCATCTAGGTTCATGGATACCGATTTTAGAAAGTATTTTATGGTTCTCTAAAACCTCGCTGGCAAGGATCAGATCTTTATTTAGCAGTTCCTCTTTTTCAGCCCTGGAAAGCATTGTGGATACACTTAATGGATAGATGTGATATTTGTCTATCAGATCTTTTAAACTCTTATTCTCGGGATAATCCCAACTTAATAACCTGAGGTGTATGCATTTTGAATATTGCAGGGCATCATCGGTAAACCGTGTGTTGGTAACCAGCCAGCCGGTATCGGTATCCTGGCTTTTTTCTTTTTCGTGAATGTCTCTAAAACGAGAATTTATGTAAAGTGGTATCTTAACGTCGCAGGTACGACCTTCTTCACTGTGAAATTTGCATTCTATGAGATTCCTGTTAGAATTTTTATATGCGATCACATCTACTTCGTGATCTACACATCTACCCTGAATAATTTGGTTCATTTCAATGGAATATCCCTCGGCTTCAAAGAGTTTTCCAACAAATTTTTCAAATGGAAAACCAGAAGGCCCCAGTTCATAAAGCGCCTTCTTTAATTTATATTTTGAGGCGTAGACCGACTTCACCTGCTTTAACAGGGAAAATGCCCTGTTGTAGATTTCCCTGGTACTCATTCCCTGGTAGAGCTTATCGCGCATTTGGTCTATCACCAAATTCACTGTTTGTTTATCTGCCCCACTTTTCAAAAGGGATCGCCGGAGCTTTGAAAATGAAAATCTTACTTTTTCTCCGGTAGATTTTACGATATCTAGGTGCTTTGAAGACATTTTATAGGTTGATTATCATGAATATACGAAGAATCAACCTTAGAATGAGCTCCCTTCTTTTCTTTGAGCATCAGTCTGCAGAAAATGCTGTTTCATTGAAGCTCCAGTATTTCTAGACCTTTGGAATTAAACTTAAAGATTCGAAATTTGTTTTTGCTTTCGATGTTTCCAGGATTCGGTGAGCGTTTTAAAAATTTCCTTTTTAAGAGATTGATAATGGCTGTCGAATTCATGCATTTTTATCATGATCTTGCGATGTTCATGCTTGTAGTTATAATCTGCTTCAGTCTCCTTATTTTTATCGAAGAGAATTTTTACTCCATTAATATGCATTTTGATCTTATTCAGCAATCCAGATACTTCGGTTTTCAGGTCTTTTAGCTGATCTTTTAAGGATTCACATTTTTCTACGAGATGGGACTCCACTATAGGATAGATATTTTCATTAAGCATGGAATTAAGGAATTCCAGTTCTTTAAGAATGAAGCTTAAACGAGAATCCCACATCATGGAGTTCTTATGAATTAGATCTGGTCTTTCCCAACCATAACTATTGATTTCTTTGGTTTTCATGATACGCATTTTGGTCGTAACGAGAGTAACTTTGGAGACATGCCTGGAGAAGGCTTTTATAATAATCCGGCCTGATTGGGGCACAAACCAGCGGGCTTCTTAATGGGATAATTTCAAGCTACTTATCCATCTTCGAAGTTAGGGATTTCTATTGGAAAAAGGAATGATTTTCCTCAGTTTTAGCCTGTTAATTCGGGAAAAATTCGGTGGTTTTATTACGAATATTTTAATGTAAAAACTGACTTAGACCCTGTTCTTTGCAAAAAGTTCTTTTACTTCAGGTTTATTCAATTCTATGATGCTGAATATTCCCAGAAGAATTCCAAGAATACCGGTAAGACAATTCAGGATCGCTACAACCAGTACGAAGGTATAGCGTTTATGTTCACCGATATATTTTCCGGCGAGGATGGTAACTATACCTAATGCAAGGAGGAAGAGAAAAATAAAACCTCCTACTACCATCATGATCCCTCCGGCTAAACCTGCATGTTGATCGGTTTGTACCTGCGAGGTAAGCATCCAGGTTCCAATAAAGAAATAAATTACAGGCAATAAAGATAGCAGCAGGCTAAGAATGCCTTTGATGATAAAAAGTATTCTGAAAACATGAAGATTGTTGTTCTGAGGTTGCATTTATTCAATTGTCTGGAGTTTCACACAGGAAGAAACTAATTTTCAGACTAAAAGTACACATTTCAGTGCAAATCTATCGGTTCTTTTTCATTTGCTTAGGTCCGTACCACAACCAGAAGCCTGTAATGGTAAAAATCAGCAAGGCGATCCCCATGATACTTGTATATAGGAGCTTAATAATTCCTGAAGTATTAAAATAACTATCAAGGATAGAGGCGTCATGAATGTTCTCTACCAGATCTGAATGTCTTTTCCCAATACTCAAAACCTCTCCGGTAGCCCCATCAAGTTGTATTCCGTAGAAATGATCTTCGAAAATGAACTTTACAGATCCTTTTTCCTTACGTACGTCTATCCTGTTTATGGTAGTTGAAAGTTCTGTAGAAACCGAATCCCGCAGTACCAGAACGGCTTTCTGGTGAAGGCTGTCAAGTGGGAGCCATTTTTTTAGATCGCTGCTGGTACCTTCATGAGTTTCGGGCAGGATCAATCCAAAACTGTCTTTTTTCCAGCCCAGGATGACTCCGGATACCGATATAAAGAAGAAAAAAACGAACAGCAAAGCTCCGGTTGTACGATGTACTTTTCTGAAAATTCGTAAAATTTTGGCCCGTTGTTCTCTTTTCTTTCGGTCTTTCATCAATTAGGAATCATATTCTGTAAGCCCGCCAAAAGTAAGGAAATTAAGCTAAAATTTCAGGTGATATTTTAGCTGTTTAAAATACACTTTAATCAATTTCAAAAAGGGGAAAAAGAAACCTGAAGCATTAAGCTCAGGCTTCTGAATTATAGTTGTCCAGAACCTCTTTTGCCTGGTAAAAATGTCGCTGCTGGTGCAAAATTATGATATCCAAAGCGGTATCAATTCGGTAAACTATATTCCGGTTGGCAGGAGAATAGATGACTTTTCCAGTTCTGATTTCCCCAGCCAGATCATTTATAAAAGATTTTAATCGTGACTGGCTGGATTCAAATTGAGAAATAATTTCAGTACTTAACTCGGAAGATTTTGGATCCCATACCGGGAAGGTTTTCATTTTCTTTTTTCTGGATGGTTCTACCGATTTTAGTATGAGGTTACCAAAGAAAGAAACCATAAAGCCCAATTTTGCCATAAACGGCAATTTCAGGCGACCCTTTTCCAGTTCTTCAAAAATTGGGAAATATGATTCGTTGATTTGAATAAGATGCTGAATATTTTCCCCAATGCTCCAGCTCTGTGCATCGGTCTTCCAGTTAAGTGACTTCGAATTCAAATTTCCGAATGTTTGCTGAAAACTTTCGGTGTTGCGGTCTATTCGTTCTATCCAGTTATTCATCTTAATATCAATCTCTCTTACATTTTTTCTTCCGTTTCAGCTACACGCGGAAAGAATTCCATGGTATGTTCATAATAGTCCTTACCGGCAATTCCTTCTGCATATTTCTTATTATGAGGCTGATCATATTTTAGAAGATAGGCCTGGCTTATTTCAGCCTGAATTGGATCAAGCGGATCCAGCTTTTTGCCGGTTACCTTAACTCGGTCGTCGCCAAATTTAATCTCTCCGATGCCAGTTTCTTCAAAAGCAGTGAACCAGCTTCGCTCGCTTTTTTTCCAGCTACGAGCAAAAACCCGGTCGTTAACGCATATCATCCAGATTGATAGGAAATCAGGCAGGGTTTTTTTGCCTTTTATTCCAATAAGGGTATGAGTGTCCAGATACCGGTAAAAACATTCGTTGAAATTCAAATCTATGTGGTTTAAAACATCAGTAAATATAAATCATTCCTGAATAGTTTGTATTAGAAATGAAAATTTAAAGAGCAATTAACTTATTACAAAAAGTAATTAGTTATTGCTAAAAAGTAATTAGTTGATTACATTTATAGAGATTTTAAATTTCTCATTATGAAAACCAATTATTTATTTCCTAACCGCTTTAAGAAAGTAGGTTGGATGTTATTGATTCCATCAGCAATTCTGGGAATATTCGTTTTGTTTTTTGATTTCGAATTCACCTTTCTCGATGGGAAGATTTATACGCTTTATACCGGTGATTTTTTAGGTGAAGAAGGTGGCTTTTTCAAATCTTTTAATGGCAATTACACCAAAACCATAGTAGGACTTATATTCCTGAGCGGTGCTGTGCTGGTGGCATTTTCCAAGGAAAAGTATGAAGATGAATTTGTAAGTAAGATCAGGCTCGAATCGCTTGTCTGGGCCATCTACATCAATTACCTGGTGCTAGCAATATGCTTTCTGCTCTTCTATGACCTGGATTTCCTTATGGTGATGATCCTGAATATGTTCACGATCCTTATTTTCTTTATCGTTCGTTTTTATTACTCGCTGTATCAAACGAAAAAACAATTGGGCTATGAAAAATAATCTGAAAGTGGAGCGGGCCATCAAGAATGTCACGCAACAACAGCTAGCGGAAGAGATAGGGGTGACCAGGCAGGCCATTAATTCCATTGAACTGAATAAGTATGTACCATCAACGGTTCTGGCACTTAAGTTATCCCGGTTTTTTGAAAAGCCTGTAAATGAAATCTTTTACCTGGAGGAAACTGATTAATTAATTGGAATAATCGGATTTATCGATCGTTGAGCTTTAGCCAAACCAACCTTACCGGCCCGGTAAAATTCCCGTTAATAGGAGAAAGGATTAGGCTGTCGCCCCTGAACTCGTAGTGCCTTTTAGCCACCGTGTTCCAGGCATGCGGATAAATGTGAGATTCTATTTGATGCTCAATGATCCTGTCTTTTTCATTGAGCCTATACGTTCCGAAGTAAACGAAGTTGGTGGCTAATTTCCTGAGATCTTTCTGGCTAAGACTATCCAAACCACCTTTGCCTTCGAATTGGTAATTCTCGTAACTTTCCGAAACATGGTGAACTCCCATCCCGCCCTGGCCGTCATAAATGAGGAAGCCTGTCCTGTTCTTATTGAGGCCACCTGCCGGTTTCCATTTCATACTTGTGGTATCCTGAATTTGAATACCACCCAGCCTCCATCTACCTGTGAATTTTTCAAAATCGGTTTTCACAGGTTCCGATATTTTCTCTTTTTGCTGACATTGAATGAAAATAAAATTTCCTAGCAGGAGGCAGCAAAAAATAAAATTGTTCAACCTGTTTTGCATGGTCAAATAAGTTTAATTCACCAAAGCATTATGATGGCCAACTATAAATTTAAGGTAAAAATTGAAGCCTGAGTGATTAATGTTCTGAAAATGAACAGGCTATGTAAGATGGACTTGAATTGAAAAGCCGGAGCTCAGAAATTAAGCTAATGAAAAGTAAATAATGGAGTTACTAAGAAATCTGCCTTTAGTCACTGGTTTGAACCTTTCTTTTTTTTACATAGAAGGCAAGGCCGGCAAATATGATAAGGAGAATGATTTTCCCAACGAGGTAGCCAAAGCCCCATTCCGTAAGCCGATTGAAGTCAAAAATGATGATTTTGGAGACCTGCCAGAGAAATACGGCCGCCATAATAAGGGCAAAATAAAAAACGATCTTCCACATAAAAAGCAAAATATAAAGGCCTGTTCAAATACAGGCCTTTAAATATAGTAAAGATTACTTGGTAACTGTCGTGGTTGTAGGAGAATATATCCCAGCGGTGATCGCATGTAAAACTCCGTTCAGGAATGTTTGCCTGGTGTGTACCGTATAATTAGAAGAGCCATCATTCATATTGGATGGGTCTGATACTCCCACAGGGATCAATCCGTAGATAAGGTAGTGATTCCATTTGGTAGTTTCCTCGCCGCCTGAGCCTCCGCTACCTACCACCGTGGTATACGAATAACAGGATGTTAATAACATGGAAGTCGCGAAAATAATGGCCAGTAATTTAATAGATCGTTTAAACATTTTTTCTTGGTTTTTTAGTTATACAAAAATTTCGCAATTACAGTTTGATCCTTTCCACAACAGTAAGGCTGATCTCAGATCCATGGAAAGGCTTGTTTTATAGCTAGTTACTGTGAAATTAATGAATTTTTTATAGCCAATCACCATCCGAATAAAAAATATTAGAAAAAATAACTTTTGTTAAGGTCTCATTTTCAGTGGTTAATGCTAACCTGATAAGCTTAAGGTAAATCCTGTTTGAATTGATTTTAAGCAGACCCAGATCGCTATAAAAGGTTTTTTTTGACCGATCTCCGGATAAAATTGACCCATATACAAAAAGCCAGAATAAAAGTCTCTTTACGGACAGGGGTTGGGCTGATAAACCTTTATATTTGCCGAAAACTAGGGAAATCCCTTAGTCTTTTTTTTAGTAGAGACCGTAAATTAGTCCATCTCAAAAAATCCGGAAGTGATACAGGATCATTCACATATTTACAGAGGAATCATTCTTGCCCTAAGCGTTATTCTGGCGGTCTTTATTGTCTATAAATATTTTGGTTAACCTGGTTTTAGCATATTAATGTTTATAAGGTCTTTAGGGCTAATTCCACTTGATTAATTTTTTCCTGTTTTCAGAAAATTGTCATTTTAAAATAAACTCTTCATGAATTCCAGGTTTTCATTTCATATTGAAACATTCTTCAGGTTTCAAATTAATTTTTTCTACTCGCATAAAAATATTTGATATATTTGTAAACACCTGAAAAACAGTTTGTTGATACCTGTGATTAGAGTTTTTCAAAGCCCTGGAATCTTTCCCAAATCACCTCATACTCCCCCCGAGCTTAAATACCTATCAGCACAGGATTTTATTAGTACTGGATTTAATCAATAACCAACTTAAATAATTTAACTATGAAATCTTCATTTATTACCGGCCTTTTAGCGATGGCCCTGATGTTCTGTATGGGATGTTCTAACGATAAGATCGAGCCTGAGCTTCCGGAAGAGTTTAATTCAAAATTTAAATCACAGCCTGATTTCATGAAAACTGAACACGATGGACTCTCGTCCCCCTTGTTCGACCTGGCAACCGCTCCCAATAATGATATATTGGTTGCTGATGCCAGTTTGGGAATCGTAAATTTATCAGGAGATGTGGAAGTAAGTTTGCCAGGAATTACAGCCCTGGACCCCCTTGGAAGAAATAGTATGTGGGCGGTGGTTAGTGCCGGTGCAGAAACCGAAGAGGATAACGGACAGGCTTTGTACCGGGTTTCAAAAGGTAAAGCCCGTATGTTGGCCAATCTATTTGCTTTCGAAGAACATAATAATCCGGATGGCGATGATATCAATTCCAATCCGTATAGTGTCGCGTCGCTTGGCGGTGATGAGGCGCTGGTGGTAGATGCCGGGGCTAATGACCTCCTGAGGGTGGATAACCAGGGTAATATTGAAGTGGTTACTGTTTTCCCACGCGAAATGGTTTCCACGGCTCATATTAAATCTTTGGCGGGATGCCCTGGAACAATTCCGTTCATCTGTAACCTGGATGATGAAATTCCGGCTCAGGCAGTTCCTACTTCAGTAGTGGTGGGCCCAGACGGGTATTACTATGTTGGAGAGCTTAAGGGTATCCCCGGAACCCCGAATGAATCTAATATCTGGAAAATATCGCCAACAGCTTCTGAAGCCGAATGTGGAAGTAGTGCGGACTGCGTAAAAGCATTCGATGGCGGATTCACTTCAATCGTTGATATGACCTTTGGTCCGGATGGTCGCTTATATGTGGTGGAACTGGATGAAAACAGTTGGGCAGCCATTGAAATCTTTGGCCAAATAACAGGAAGCAATATCAAAGCCTGTGATACCGGAACCCTGGATTGTGAGACCATTGCTAGTGGAATTCCCATTGTAACTGCGATTACTTTTGATAAAGACGGGAATCTATGGGCGACTAAAAATGCACTGATTCCAAATATGGCCGAAGTCATCCAGATTCAATAATTGAATTTAAATTCTATAAATACCGAAGCCGACTAAGCAAGTCGGCTTTTTTTATTTTGGATAAGACCATGAATTGATTGTTTCTCACCAGATAGGAAGAAAAGAAGTGCAACGGGTAAAAGTTAATTAAGTTTTATATTCTTTTTGAACATATGATCTGCCTGGATTTTCAGGCCTAAGGCAAGAACGTCGCTTGTGTCCAGCCCAATAGAGTTGTTGCCGGTGCCTATCCTAACTTCAGAATATAAAAAAACGAGTCTTGAAGGTCTGTATTCAGCCCCAAAAGTGAAATCCCTGGTTTTGAAATTTTCACTAATAGCTACCTGATTGTCGATACGTTCTATCTCGTTAATATCAGGGGTATAATGGTTATAACCGGCCATAATACTGAAATCGTCCCACGCATATCTTCCAAAAAGTTCAAATCCGTGGGCATCAAATATCACCGTAGGGGAGACCTCAATATCTTCAATTATAACAGGTAAGCCACGGGCGAGATCTCCATTGGTGTGTTTACTATAAACGGCACTCAGGAAAAGTCGCTCGTTATTATAGTTAAGACCTCCCGTAATATAAGACGGGTCGTCGTCCAACCCAATGATTTCAGCTTCCCTTACAAGAAAGTCGCTTAAATAACTGCGATTAAAACCTATGCCGGCTTTCAATTCATCGGTGATAAGCCATTGAAGGCTACCGCCAAAACCATCCACAAAATTATTATTGTCTACATTTTTGGCCTGAATCTGAAGGCCAAGAAGAATAGGGCCAATTTGATTCCGGTAGATCATAGCCTGGTCGGCCCTTCCTGTTCCAATGCTACCTCCATCGGTTCCTGCCACGAAGGTGGCGGATCCCTGTGCTCCAAAAACATTAAAATTATCAGTATAAGAAGTCACGTCGTAATACACACTCCACTGTTTTCCGAAGCTTAAATTCCCATATTTTCCGAAGCTAAAACCTAGATAACCTAGCCTTGAATTGAAAACCTGGTTCGCCTGATCATTAACTGTAAGGATAAATCCGCTGGCAGAATTAGCATCGGCGTTAAACTGAGAGTTACTTTTAAAAAGGTTCATACCCAATTCTACTCCCATGAAAAACTCCGTCTTATTTCTCTTGAGGGCAAGTTCAAAACCCAGTCGCGAAGCGTTTTCCTGAAATTCGACTTCGTCATTAAAAAACGCGAAGTGCCCCCTGAAACTGCCATACGGAAAGACATTTAGTTCCAGGCTATCTGCTGAGGTTTTTTCTTGCCCGTACGCGCCGGGAATTTTAAAAAAAAGAATACAAATTAGAGTGACAAGGTAGTTTCCTGTTCTCATACAATGCCATTATTTTAAAAGCCTGGGATTTTTTCGTTCTATTGAACTGAAAGTTAATCATTTATAAACTAATTAATGGCAGGCTATTCACTTTTTTATAGGAAGATGCACGGAAATAAATAGAATGTTCAGGAGAATACTAAGGTCATTTTCCTAGATAAAGCTACGTCCAGAAAAACCTTTCGACGTAAAACCTTCGCCTGAACAGGAAAGCTTGAAAAGCTTTATAAGATAAAACTAATTATAGCCAAAGCAGGAGAAAAAGGATGAAAATCCCAATCAGGGTCCAAATAAAAATAATTTTCTGAGATTCTCTTCTCGCTTTCCGCCTGATCTCTTCCTTGATCAGCAAAAATTCTTCGGGGGCGATATTTTTAAGTTGCCGGATCGACTTACCAGAATAGGCCACTATCAGTTCTTTTTTATCCCTGAATCGCTTACTTCTTACTTTATCCTGATTAATCTTTCGGTTTTTGAATCTTTCTCTCTTTGCTTGCCCCATACTAAAGACCTTTAAACCTGCACGGTTTTCTAATTCCAACTGGGTGAAATGAATCTGTTCCATTAAAATTTTCATGATAATCTGAGAATTTAAAGGCGTGTAGGGAAGTCGCCATATCGTTTTTCACTTGCAAATCGACACGGGTTTCTTTCAATAAAATGGCGTGAACAGCAAAGCCGGTAACAACCAAAATGGCCAGATTTAAGTAAACTGTTGACATTACGAAATGTAAAATTTGTCCGAGATCGATTTATTTTATTTCAGTTATTAATACTGAGGTCCTGGCTAACACAAGTTTTGGAAGTAGGGATTCGGACTTGTTAGCTTAAACCTTAAATTTTGCGTGAAATTAGTTTTTTTATTGAGATTAGAAATGGAAATTATGTTAAACCTTCAGTTATCTTATATTAAACTTTGAGAAGACTTTTCCAGGGAATTATCGGTTCAGCAATTTTGCATTTTATAATAATTTCTATTCCCAGATTATCTCGCTGTATTCATCTGTTTGATATAAGATCAGTTTAGGTTGTGGATTTTGTCCCTCCATGAACATTTCTGAAGCGAATAAGAGCTTCATATCGTCATAAAAGCTCACCCAATGCGGAACAAAGTTTCCATCTAGCTTCAGAATTTCCCGCTGGGCACCATTTTCTATAGTAATAAACGAACGATTTCCCCAGTAGGCCAGGAGTAACTCGTCGTTTTGAAGATCAGCATCAAAAACCTGGTTTCTGTCCAACGGTGCATTCGAAACTTCTTTTTTGGTAATGTTTTTCCAGGTTTCAAGAATAGTGCCCTGGTGATCTGTCAACCAGCAGGAGTTGTCGCCTAAAAGCAATAGCCTGTCTTTTTCCAGATTACGTATTCTCTTTACTGGCTCAGTAAATTCAAAGTATTTTATAGGAGTTTTTCCTTTATGGAGGCTATAAATATCAGGATATCTTCCAAAAACGACCTGGTCTTCGGAAAGCATAAAGAATCCACCTTCCCCAATTCTCCAGTGATCTTTCATCCATGGCCAGATTTCGGTGGGTAGACCTTCTGGCTGCGTTTTCAAAATGCGAATTTCAAACCCATTGCTGCTTTCAATAAAACGTCGTTCAATAATATAAATGTCTTCGCCCTGGGCGGAAAGCATGAAATCGGAGGCTGGATATTCCGATGTAATCAGCACCGAGGGCTGTATGCCAGGTTTCCAGATCATAATGCAGGCGTGGTGTTGATCATCATCTACAGGATTCACGTAGGACCATAGAACATAATCGCCCGAACGTACCATATTTCCCGTGGGATGAGCCAGACCTTCCGTCATCATTAGAAGGCAAAGAGTAAGAATAAGATTTTTAAGCAGGCGTTGCATGTACTTATTTTCCTGCCAGTTAAATTAGCTATTTATTAGAAAACTGAATCAATTATCCAGATTACTAATTCAATTATAAGATTGATCATAACAGGTTTGATTAAATTCCATCTCCATTAGCAGACAATTCAGAATTTTAATTCACGGTTAAAGCTAAAAATATTTTAGGCTTTTGAATGGTTTTCAAGGTTAATTCTAGATTAATTTTCGGTTAGCTCGGGATCCGGCCTGTCTATTGAAAGTTCTAATGAATCATATTCTGAAGCTAAGCTGTTTATATCAAGGTTTTTCTTTTTCAGGTGTTTATCAAAAAATGAAATGACCAGTTTAGTAGTGAGTTGCATTCCCAGATACGGATCGATCTCTCCAGCCTGGCTAAGCTCTTTAAGCGGGATCATAAAAGGGATATCCATAAAATTGCTGTGAGCGCTTCCATGGATCCATGCTTTATAAAAAACATCATTACTTTTATTTACATAGGCATGGCTATTAAAATCTTCATGCTCGTCGGGCCAGTCGGCCGAAATGAACATAAAGGGTTTTTGAAACCTGTTATCGACGATATCCCCCCATTGCACTCCATCAATATTGGCTCCTAGTTTGATCTTATCGCTTTTAAGAAGGGCGTCACCGGCAGCTCCACCGCCTCTGGAGTGTCCGAAAACTCCAATTCGGTTAAGGTCCAGTTTTCCGCGGAAGGTACCTTTTTGATTCCACTCTTCTAGTTTACTGGTTACATCAGAATATCTGCAGACCACCTCTCCACGATATCTTTTACAAAATAAGTTTGTAAAGCTTTTTTCACCGCTGGATGTCGTTCTGCAAAACTTAGGTCATTATTAAAAGCTTCCCTAACAGGTTGCATTTGTTGCCAGGTATCAGCTTCGATCTTTTGGGCAAAATTGTAATCAAAAAACTCCATTTCTCCATCCAAAAAGCTGGTACCCGTACTTTCATAAGTGTGGTTAATGGCAAAAATGATGTATCCATGACTCACAATTTCTGATAACAATGCATAATATCCATTGGCTTTTGAGTTGTAGCCGTGGGAAAATATCAAAACAGGAAAGGCTTCATCGGCTACTTCGGCTTCCCTAAAAACATGAGTTTCGATCTTATCCAGGTAATTGAAAGTGGAAGCAGGCAGGCCGTATTTTTGAGCAAAACCCTGTCTCCCGGCCTGATCGATGTACCGATCTTTTTCAACATCAGAATCCTGAGTTGGATACCATACTTTGATCATTAGTTTTCTATTATCCTTTTCTTCAGTGATCACCTCTTCGCGATCCAGTTCCAGGAATATATCCCTTGTTCCAACCAAGTATTGGCCTGTGGGCTTCGGAAGTTCAAAAACGGGAAATATGCAAGGTAAAGCCAGAGCAAGAATCAGTAAAATTAAAATTCCTAAACCTTTTAAAACTTTGATGATTTTCGAAGTTCCCGATTTGGGGTTTCTGATGGCAACTAAAAGGGCAATGGTCCATAAAAGATAGGCCGGTATCATCTGCCAGCGATAGCCTTCAAAAAGCAGATGAATGATCAGGATAAACAACAGGCTTATGATGATATAAGGTTTTTTAATTTTCGAAATAACAGGTTGTTTAAAAACCAGGAAAATGATCGAGAATACTACAAGGCTAAATTCCAGAAACTGCATGATTTGTTTTTTAAGAGTTATCTGTTTCAATTATAGCTCAGGTGGTTAAAAATAGCAATGTATTATCCGGTATTAAACCTGCATTCCGTCGATAAAATCAGTATTTACGGGCATTGGGAAGGCAGATTCCGAATTTACTAACGAATAAGTTCGCTGGTGAGTCCTCGAATCCAGATGACTTGTAATATGGTTATTCTGATTGGATTTGTTGAGCTTCCAGCTGTTCGAGGGCATCTTTTTTATAAGTGCGGCTAATAGGAATAGAGGTAGCATTTACCACCACTTCGGTAGTATTAAATGACTTTACTTTTTCCTTGTTGACAACAAAGGACCGGTGCACCCTAATAAAATTATCGGGTAGGCTGGAAGCCAGTTTAGTGATCCGTTCGCGGGTGATCAATTCCCTTCTGGTGGTAACCAATTTCACATAATCGCTCAGGCTTTCAATATATAGCAATTCAGCTAAAGGTACCTGGTGATTTTTACGATTCATCTTTACGAGAATGCTATTCTGTTCATTGCGCTCTATTTCAGTTTTAAGACTTTCCACCCGCTGTTGATTCTGCTTTAACTGCAACATCAATCTAATAAAGCTGCTCAGAAATACGATGAGGTACAAGGTAATCCCAAGAATAAAAATCGATATTCCCTCCAGCCGAATAACCTGTGTGCTGGCTTCGGCAATAATAGAAAATGATAATAGGGCCACAAGCATTTCCAGGTAAAGCGACACCACCAGCATATAGAAAAAATAGATTGCAAACCTGCGGTATTTTCCTTTGAACAGAAATTTGGGGACCAGGTAAAAATTGAAGAAATAGGTGGTACCTATGACTATGGGTAGCAGCATGCACGAAAAATAGAATGCGAGGAGGTTGCTTTCCCATACAAATCCGAAGAAAATACTCAGGAACACCAGGATCAGCGCCCAGTAAGCTATATGTCTTGCTATTCGCTTCTTCATATTGAAGGGTGAATATAATCGAATAAAATTTTATTTATATCGACCAAATGTGAGAATTTGGCAATGGCGGTATTGAGCAGCCGCATTAAATTCAGCAAAGTGCTATATTGGCTCAACGAATTTAAATTGAAAGATGTTAGAAACCTTTTTCCAGGGCGGACCAATTTTTATGGGCATTCTAAGTCTCATTCTTGTTGCCATGCTGGCCGTGGTAGGTTGGAGCGGTCTCGAGTTGATGAGGGGTAAAATGGATAAAACCAATAGCAGGCTAGCTTTGGTTCCTCGAATAGGGCTTTTCGCTTTTATCATGGGTTTACTGGGCCAGTTAATAGGACTTTTCTCCGCATTTCGTGCGATCGAATTACAGGCTGTGGAAGCTTCACCATCACTTATTCTGTCGGGTTTCAAGATCTCCATGATCAGCAGTGTATACGGGCTCCTTATTTTTATCATTTCCCTCGCTTTTTGGTTCGGATTAAAATATTTGCTGAGTCTTAAAAGCTAATCTGGCGAATTTGTAAATAACGAACTGGGTGTTAAATCTGATTTAAATGTTTAACTAAAACAAATAAATATTAAACAAAATAGTATCTTTAAAATAAAAATGGATACTTATCACAAGAACACGAGAGAGAGTTTTGTCCTGGCAGACATGCACTATGATGGAGTTTATTTTGATCCTAAAATTCTAAAGGTTTTTAAAAGCCAGTTAAAGGACAAGATCATCCAGCAGGATGAAAATATAGCCTAGCAATAGAATGCTTGCATTTAATGGATAAAAAGGATTATAAGATATATATTATTGGCGCTGGCCTAAGCGGATTGATCGCCGCAAGAGTGCTCGAAGATCACGGTTATTATCCTGAAATTTTCGAAAGTGGAGATGAAGTTGGCGGCAGGATCAGAACAGATGATGTTGAAGGTTTCAGGCTGGACCGTGGTTTTCAGGTTCTTCTTTCAGAATACCCAAAAGTGAAACAATACCTGGATTTAGAAAGCCTGGATGTGGTTGACTTGCTCCCGGGAGCTGTAATTTTTAAGGATTCCAAACTCAGCCGCCTTGGAGATCCCACCAGGGAGCCATCGCTGCTTCTTTCAAGCATCCTGTCTAATGTAGCTTCTATTTCAGACAAATACAGGATCTTCAGGCTGTACCTTGATTTAAAAAATAAGAGCCTGAAGGAAATATTTGAAGAAAAAGAATCCACCACCCTGGAATATTTAAAGGAAAAAGGCTTCACCGAAAAAGTGATTGCCAATTTTTTCAGACCTTTTTTTAGCGGAATCTTCCTGGAGCCAGATCTCAAAACCTCCTCACGAATGTTTTGCTTCGTTTTTAAAATGTTTGGCGAAGGTAAGGCTTTGATCCCTCGGAAAGGTATGGGAGAAATTAGCAAATACCTCGCAGCAAAGCTGAAAAACACAAAAATCCATTTCAACTGTCCGGTTAAAGAAGTGACCGATTCCCAGATCATTTTAGAGAACGAAGAAAAGGTATCAAGTCATTTTACAATTATAGCTACCGAAGCGGCACCTTTAATTTCCAATCTCCGGAATCAGCAAATTTCCTGGAAATCCTGTCATTGCTTTTATTTTACCACCAAAACCAAACGATTTGAGGGAAGAATTATCGGACTTATCGCTGACGATTCTGCACTAATCAATAACATATTCTATCACTCCAGTCTTGAAGAAGAACCAGTTGAGGGAGATCTCATTTCAGTAACTATAGTAAAACCAACAGAACTTAACAAAAATGAACTGGAATTACGGGTACGGCAGGAACTGAAAAAATTATGTGGGATCGAGGTTGATAAACTGCTTAAACATTATAAGATTCCAAAGGCATTGCCAGACATAAGGCAGTTACAATACGAAATTATGCCTACCGAAACACGGCTGAACAACCGGATTTTCCTGGCTGGTGACCAGCTTCTTAACGGCTCACAAAATGCGGCGATGCTTTCAGGAGAAAGAGCTGCGCTGGGATTAATTGGTGTATTAGAAGGCGGCGCAGTAACCGCTGAAATTACCAGTGAATATCTTTAGACACTTACCTCTCAGTGAAAATAACAGGTATGATGATTATTCTTTGCCTAATAATTATGACCTATCCGAAGAGAATTCCATCAATTCCTCGAGTTCATTTTTAACCCTGTACTTCCAGCCAATCACTTCGGTAAAATTTTGACCAAAGTTCGTTTCTAGCTCATAATTATAGATATCGGTTTCATATTCTTTATGAACCTTGTCATAAATATTCTGTGCAAACTTCTTCCATTCTTCCATGGTATCTATCGATGATTTCGAAAATTCGTTTCGCATTTTCCGCGCATAGATCTCTAACAGGTCAAATTTAACCTGGTTATAATCAAGAAGATTTTCGCTCTTTTCAGAAGGTTGTACATAGGAACAATTGAATAAGAAGATTGGATTGATATTAACCTTTCCACTATCGGTCAAAAGCTTGATATCATTAAATTGAACATCGATAAAACCACAGAACATGGAGGATCTGTCGAACTTTGGAGCAGCTTTGAAATATTCCCATTTCAATTTGTTTGTGGCACTCCAGATCATCTCTTCCTGATAAGGAGTGATATCAGCAATCTTATAGACCTCAAATTTTAAGCGGTGACAGGTAGACCAGGTACCGGGCAGTTTATGTTCAGTTATTTTAACAGCATTTCCACCTATACTTCTGGCCTTTTCCTTTGCAAGACTTTGCACCCGTTCATACGAACAGTCCAGACTCAAGCCTCCGTCCCTGATCTCGAAATTTCCGAGTTTTGTTTGGTTATCAGTCGGCTCCAACTCCTCATTTTCCTCGATTATAGCAACACTTTGATTGCCTTGTAAAGGAGTTAAATTTTGTTCGGTTTTGCCGGTGATCTTCATTTTTGATGCACAGCCAGAGATTAATAGAGAAATTAAAAGAAGAAAATGAATAGGTTTCATGATTGGTTGATTTTTCAGGATGGTGAATGTACCTTAAATTTTAGAAATTCTGAAGGCTTTTTAAATCAGTAATTTATCTAGCCCAAAAATTATATTTCCTTTTTCTTTCATCTGCGAAATTCAGACAGGTAAAATATTATTTCATCAATAAAATTATTGTTTTTCAATAATAAATTATAATATTGCGATAACATAATGTGGTCGCAATGGATAATAAGATATTAAAATTGAGTTATTGGGTAGCCCGGTTTTTACAAGTGGCTTATGCCGTCATGATTCTATTCAGCTTATATTTTTTGATGATGGTTTTTCTTGACTTACCTCGCCCTGCATCGATGAAATTAACATCCTGGTTAAGTTTAGACCTTACGGGTAGTGAAGCGCTCCCTCAAGGTCAGTTCAATATCCTGGTATTTTTCCTGAAGATCATAGCAAAGAATATTTTATTGATCCTGGCGCTCGAATCTCTTATTAAATGCTTCGGAAGCATAAAGACTTACAGAGCTTTTCAGGAAACCAATACTTACCAGTTCAAAAGGATAGGCAAACTTTTGGTGTATTGCTTTATCATTGTTTCGCTTGATTTAAGTTATGAGGAAGAGAATTTTCGAATTGGTTTTTCGCCAGAGTTAACCTATCTGCTCCTGGGCCTGCTGTCATTGGTGATCGCTGAGGTTTTTAAGGAAGGAAATAGACTTCGGGAGGAAAACGAATTAACCATTTAAGCCATGTCAATAATTGTAAACCTTGATGTAATGATGGCCCGGCGAAAGATGCGTTCTAAAGACCTGGCTGAAAAACTAGGGATCACGGAAGCTAACCTTTCCATCCTGAAGACCGGGAAAGCAAAAGCTATAAGGTTCAGCACGCTGGAGGCCATTTGTGAAATACTGGAGTGTCAGCCTGGCGATATACTGGAATACCAGAAATAAAAATCAGAGATATGAAAAGATTTAGAATTTTGAAAAATTACCTGGGTTTAGCCATTTTGTTGATCGGTTTTTCCTGCGATGCCCAGGTTAAGGATTGCGAGATTGCAGAACTTAATAAAGAATTAATTGAAAGAGGAGAGAAGGACCAGGCTATCAGAGAGGAAGTGATACCGGTTGCGATGGAATATCAGAAGACCGGAGAAGGAGCCTTCAAAATGATTCGACTGGTCACCAAACAAAACAGTATCGATAAAAAGAATCAAAAGTTTGTGGCCAAAATGATCGAAAAATGTGGCTGGCCAAATGAACTATCTTCTGAATCTCATAATGCTATTTACCTGATCATCCAGCATTCCGACCTGGAATTCATCGATAAATATTTTGGGCAGGTAAAGGAGAAGGCAATTGCTGGCCTGCTGGATAAGGACGATTACGCGACCATGCTGGATCGCAAACTGATGTATGAAGGTAAATACCAGTTATACGGAACACAGACTTTTCAGTCGGAAGATAAAGTAAACCTGGTATGGCCAATAGCAGATGTTGAAAATCTGAAAGCGAGGAGAGATTCAGTATCTCTGCCCAGCATGGAAGAATATTTCGCATTGGCAAAAGAAGAATTCAATGTAGAAATGCGTTGGGACAAATCACTCACCCTGGAACAGGCAAAAGATATAAAGCAGTAATTGGTTTTTGACTGAAAAATCAATATTTCAGCTTTAAATCATATTTCGAACTGCCTGATTTAAAAAGGCTGGGAACGGGTTTACACTGGGATTTGATGCTAAGATTTTTTACGAAGTACCCCGCCGGTTACCTTATTTACTAACAACGATCCTTCTGGAAATAACGAACCCGCCGACTAAAAAAATGGAAGACCGATAATTGGAAGGATGATAGGCATTTCAATTCCGGAAACGGGACACGACCAAATGGAGACCCCTGTAACACCTCCATCCAGAATTTCGTTGGGAAGAAAAAATGCTTTTAATCCTATTCTAGCCAAAAAGATGGCCAGCGCCAATTGCAAATATTCCCAAATCAAATGGAACGATTTGTTTTTCATAGAATGAAACAGGAAATGATTGCTTATGCTTTTTTCTTTTCCTCTTTAATTTTATCGATCTCTTTTAGAATTTCATTGGCCTCGTACATTTTCTCATCGCTAAGTCTCCTATTGCTGGTTGATAAACGATGTGCTTCCTCAAGCAATTTTTTGTATTTGATCTCCAGTTTTTCGATCTCCGACTTCTTTTTGAATAATCCGAACATAGCTTTTTTCTTTTAAATATATGAATATCAGTTCATATATAGTTTGACTCCACCGCAGGAATAATGAATAAGGCTTGTTTTCCGCGGAAGTTTTTGAGAACCTTTTGATTAACTAACTTAGATTGCTTATCATACTTTTTATTGAACCTTATATTTAGGCATTTTAATCTCTATATCTTTAATTCTTTAAATGAAATTTGGCCTTTATGCGCATCCACAACGCTCACCAGAATAATCTTAAAAACATAGATCTTGATCTACCGGAAAATCAACTCATCGTAGTGACCGGACTTTCAGGTTCCGGGAAATCTTCACTGGCTATGGATGTGATCGCAAACGAGGGCTATCGGTATTTCCTGGAAAGCCTTTCAGGATTTAATCAGCAGAACGCGCAATCGATCCCCACTGCTGAAGTGGATGATATCCAGGGGCTGCCGCCGGTGATAAAAGTAGAGCAGTCCAAACGTTTTCAATCCATTAACGCGACCTTCGGAACGCTTTCAGAAATCACCGCAATTTTCAGGATTCTATTTGCCAGGTATAGCGCCGATAAGGTGATGAGTAAATCGCTGTTCTCTTTTAACCATCCAAAAGGCGCCTGTGAAAATTGTAACGGGATAGGGCAGGAAGAATATATCGATTTAGATAAACTGGTGGGAGACGAAAATAAGAGCCTTCGCGAAGGAGCCATAGTCACCACTTTACCAAACGGCTATATTGTCTATTCCCAGGTAACCGTGGAAGAACTGGATAAGGTTTGCAAGGTCCACGGTTTTAGTGTGGATGTACCCTGGAAAGATCTTACCAATGAGCAAAAGGATGTGATCTTGAATGGGAGTGATCGCATTAAGGTTTTCTACGGAAAACACAGCATCGAGTCCCGCCTACGCTGGGAAGGCCTGAAGGCCAAACCGCGGGAGGAAGGCTATTATAAGGGGATTTTGCCCATTATGAAC
This sequence comes from Christiangramia bathymodioli, assembly GCA_009735695.1. GTDB lineage: Bacteria > Bacteroidota > Bacteroidia > Flavobacteriales > Flavobacteriaceae > Christiangramia > Christiangramia bathymodioli. The sequence continues at coordinate 98,861 of SRSL01000003.1, read as the reverse complement.
GATATTCTGAAGAGAGACCGCAATAAGAATATCCTGAAATTCGTGAGTTCCCGAATTTGTCCCAGCTGTAAAGGTGCGCGTATCAAGGCCGGGCACCTGAAATATAAATGGAAAGGACTCAATTTTAGGGAATGGATGGACCTATCCTTGACCGAATTACACTTTCGACTAAAAAACAAGAAATTCAATACCGGGGAACGAAGGCTGGTTGATAAAATTCAAATTCAGTTAACAGATTTGGTTCGGCTTGGGATGGGAGATTACCAATTAAGCACGTTGAGCACCGATATTTCTTCCGGTGACGCACAGCGCACCAAACTCATCAAACAGGTGAACTCAAGCTTGCAGGGAATTTTATATGTTTTCGATGAACCTTCCATTGGTCTTCCCAAAGATTATCAGGATCACCTGCGGCATATTATCGACAGGCTTATTAGCAATGGTAATACGGTAATGGTGGTGGAGCATGACCTGGATTTTATCAAATCGGCCAACTGGATCTTGGAACTGGGTCCCGAAGCAGGAGTACATGGTGGGGAGGTCATTTTCAACGGACCGGTTGCTGAATTTTTGAAGGCTGAAGGACTGAAAAGTCCAACATTGGAGGAATTGAAAAAAGATAGTTCCGAAGGGGGAGATACAAATAAAGAAGCTTCGAAATCGATGAGTTTTAAAAAGGGTGAACTCCTTGTGGTTAGCAGGAAGACGCCCGAAATTCTTAAACAGATCGATACTTTTTTGGAACAAAGGAATTTGAAACTTCTCACAGTAAGCGATCAGCCCATTGGAAAAACTCCGCGGAGCAACCCGGCCACCTATACCGGCCTGGCGAACCTGATTCGTGACTTGCTTGCGAAATCTCCGGAAGCTAAATCACTTAAACTAACTAAAAGCGCTTTTTCCTTCAATAATAAAACCGGAAGGTGCGAAACCTGTGAAGGTGCCGGGGTAATCACGCTTTCGATGAACCTGATGGGAAGCATCAACCAGGTATGCCCGGCCTGTAATGGGAAACGGTTTAAACCGCAGGTACTTAAAGTTCACTGGAAAGGAAGGAACATTGCAGAGATCTATGATCTGAGCATTGAAGAAGCTTTCGAGTTCTTTTCTGAAGAAAATAAAATCACCAAAATCCTATCCCTGATGCTCGAAATGGGGCTGGGGTATATTAAACTCGGTCAGCCCTCCAATACCTTATCGGGAGGAGAGGCGCAGCGGATCAAACTCACCAAACACTTTGCGAAACAATCTAAAAAAACATTGCTCATCCTTGAAGAACCCAGCATTGGTTTGCATCAACAGAATTTAAGGCAGCTTATTTCGGCTTTACAGGAGCTAAAAAAGCAAACGGCGGGAATCATTTGTTTTGAGAATCATCGGCTGTTCCAGAAGGCCAGTGATAAATGGGTTGATAACTCATTGAAAGCCGAAAGGTCTGATATAAAGAAACCAGTCGTTCAGCAAAGAGACCATATAGAAATCAAAGGCGCCCGTACACATCATCTAAAAGATCTTGAATTAAAATTTCCAAAGAATAAATTATCGGTGGTGACGGGTATTTCCGGGTCTGGAAAATCATCGCTGGTGATCGATACGCTGCACGGTTATGGTCTTCAGGAAATGAGCAAACAATTCTCTGCCTATGAGCAGTCCAGGGTGGGAGTGAATTTTCAATTTGAAGTCGACCAAATCGAGGGTCTCACTCCAAGCATTTGTGTAACCCGGAAGGAAAAAAGTTATACCGAGCGTTCTGATATCGCCAAGCAAACAGGTATTGAAAAAATACTTCGCTTCGCTTTCTCCCGAAAAGCACAGTACAACGGGGAAGATCTGTCTGCCAGTCATTTTTCCAACAACCATGAACTGGGAAAATGCGAGCTCTGCGACGGGCTAGGGAAGGAATTACTTCCTGACCTGGAAAAGATCATTTTGGATCAAGAGAAAAGTATTTCAGACGGACTTTTTGAACACAACAAGGCGCTGGCTTATTATGGACAAAGGGTAAGTCAGTATATGGCCATTGTAAAAGAGATTGGAAGAGAATTCGACTTTAGTCTGGAAACAACTTTTCAGGAATTTTCAGAAAAACAAAAACACATCCTTTTTGAAGGCACAGGAGAAACCGAATGGAAGGCGAACTGGGAATTTCAGACCAAAACAAGGAAAGGCGTTCAGGAAGTGAGAATGAAATGGAAGGGGCTCTTTAATTATTTAAGAGAAGAATATTTCAAAACGCGCAAGAATAAAAATATCGATAAGTTGAAGGCTTTATTTTCTCCGGCTGAATGCGGCCACTGTCACGGCAGTGGATTAAAACCTGAAAGGCTAGTTTTTCAGATTGGAAAGAAGGCTTTCCATGAGATCAAGGCGATGAATTTCAGTGATTTTGAAAAATGGCTTTCGGATGAAAAAATTAAAGAAGAAGTCGATATAGAACTCCTTTCCAGGATCGAGCCTCATCTTATCAATACCATCAAAAGGGCTAAACAATTGCATATAGACCACCTGCAACTGAACCGGAAATCTTCCACCCTGTCCGGGGGAGAAAACCAGCGGGTGGCCCTGATCAAACAATTGAACTCACCACTTAAAGGAATTACCTATCTGCTGGATGAACCTTCTGCGGGATTGTCGAATGAAAATATAAGGGATCTCATCAAAATCCTTAAAGACCTGATCGCAAAGGGAAATACGGCAATCGTCATCGAGCATAACAAAGAGATCATGTTAGCCGCCGATGAATTGATCGAGTTGGGACCTCAGGCAGGAAAACAGGGAGGTTATGTTACTTTCCAGGGAACTCCATCGGAATTTCTGAAAAAGCCTGGTTGTCATCCTTATTTAAAGAGAGCAACCAAAAAACTTAGTTTGGAACAGGGGAAAAGATCGATTTTTATCCGGAAGCTTTCAAAACATAGCCTGGTAAAGAACTCCCTGGAAGTTCCAGTTGGTGGGATTACGGCTATTAGCGGGAAATCGGGAAAAGGAAAAACCACTCTTGTAAAGGAGATTCTGATGCCGAGCATCCAGCAAGGCAGGCCGGTTAATTGTGAAAGTATTGAGTTTCCCGGGAGCTACCTGGCGGCGCATTATTTTGAACCTAAAAAGCTGCGCACTCATTCCAATACCTTGCTGGTTTCTTACCTGGAACTGCTGAAGGATGTAAGCAGGATATTTGCGAAGGAGTCCGGCCTTAAGCCAGGTGATTTTTCCTATAAATCGAAATCTGGCCAGTGTCCGGATTGCAAGGGCAGGGGTTATGTAGAAACCAGTCTGGACATAGCAGCGAATTCAATTGAAGTTTGCGAAAGCTGTCATGGAACCCGATATAAGCCTGAGATCCTGGATTTGGAGGTAGGCTCTAAAAATATTGCTGAGGTTCTGGCTTTGAATAGTTCAGAATTTCAGGAATGGCTGCAAAAAATCGAAACTTCAAAAAAACCGGTAAAAATTTTGAAAGACCTGGAAGAAATAGGCTTAGCTCATCTAAACCTGGACCAGCCGGTGCGATCGCTTTCTTCAGGAGAAAAACAACGATTGTTGTTACTTAACTGGTTACAGGAAAAGCAGGAAGGCTCACTTTATATCCTGGATGAACCCAGTACAGGGCTGCATTTTGCAGATATCGACCTTTTGTTTGAGATCCTTCAGAAACTGGGCGAAACCAATGATATCCTGGTCATCGATCACAACCCATACTTACTTTCCAAAATTGGATATGGGATGATTCTGAAGTAAAATCCTGGTGAATCTTTAAAAAAGGTATTACGGGCTTTCATTTTAATTCGTAATTTAAGGTTTTATAAAGCCCTAAAAAACAGCTCGGTATGGATTTAAAGAAAATTAATGTAGGCTTTTGTTTTTTCCTGTGCTTTTTTGTGACCACCGCACTTAATGCCCAGGATATTGAAAGCAAAACTATAAAGTTTGATCCAGGGAGTACTAGTGCCACAATAGAAGGCAGCATCAGAGGTTATGAAATTGTGGATTATCTCCTAAATGTTCAGAAAGGTCAGTTACTGAACGTAGGCATGGCTACCGATAATGCCGCGAATTATTTCAATATCATGGAACCAGGGGAAGACCAGGTAGCCATTTTTAATGGAAGCACCGGGGAGAACATGTTCGAAAGGCAAACGGAGAAATCGGGAGATTACCGAATTAGGGTCTACCTGATGCGTAGTGCTGCACGTAGAAATGAAAAAGCGAATTACAGGCTGGAAACAACCGTTAGTGCTTTAAACGCGGGGTCTTCAGGCGATGCCATGGTAGCGGGTACAGAGTTTCACGCAACTGGAAAGGTAGCTTGCAGAATGGCAGGTAAAAATGCTTCGGAATACTGCGATTTTGGAGTTATTAGAAGCGAAAATGGAGGAGCCATAGTTAAGATCACCAAAGCAGATGGCAGGCCCAGGAATATTTTCTTTGAGAATGGAGAAGCTATGGGATATGATAAAAGCGAGGCAGATCTTGGAGAATTTAAAGCATCGAAAAAGGCAGACCTTTATATTATTCAAATAGGAAAGGAATATTACGAAATTCCGGAAGCTGTCATTTTCGGTGGTTAATTGATTTTCCAAACCTCATATTTTAATGACAGTAAATAATGCCTGTTGCCTCCGGGAAGACCTAATTATCTTAATTTTCTTAACTTCAGAAAAATGTTCCAACCAAAAACTATACAATGCAAAATTCTGATTTATCCGGGCAAAAAGTACTGGTTACCGGAGCCACCGGTTTTATAGGCCATCGATTATCGGAAATCTTATCCAATAAAGGAGCAATAGTAACAGGGGCGGGCCGAAATCTTGATAAAGCCCGCGACCTGGAGGGAAAAGGAATAAAACTTTTGAAGCTGGACCTAACAAACGATAACGAACTGGATGACGCTTTGAAGGATGTAACATACGTTTTTCATTGTGCCGGGGCCCTTGGAGGAGATGATAAATCGGCCGAACTGGTCAACGAAACGGCTACCAGAATGCTGGTTGAGACGGCCGGAAAAAATGGCGTAAAGCGCGTAGTACATGTGAGTACGGTTGGGGTTTACGATATGAGTAGGGGAGATATAGTAAATGAAACTTATCCCCTGGCCCTGGACCATTCCGCTACTTACCCCCGTACCAAAGCCAGGGGAGAAAAGCTGGCATTTGAAAGCGGAAAAAGACATAATGTGGAAGTAGTGGTCATTCGGCCTTCAATGGTATATGGGCCGGGCGATGGAGTCTGGACACGAATGATGTATAAGAATGTTTGTGAAGGCAAACCTGTTTACCTTGGAGATGGGCATTATAATTTTAATCCGGTTTACCTCGATGATGTGGTGGAGGCTATGATAAAGGCAGCTAGCGTTAAGGAGGCCAATGGTGAAGCCTTTAATATTTCTTCTGAAGTTACCACCTGGAAGAAGTTCATGAGCTATTACGGGGAGGCATGTGATAAGAAACCCAAGGGAATTCCGCTATTTATGGCTAAAGCCATGGCCGCGGCAAATAAAATACCAGGAGTGAAAACTCCCATTGACAAAGGGTTTATCGAAATGGCTACTTCCAATAAATTCTTTCCTGTAGCCAAGGCCGAAAAAATACTGAACTGGAAACCCACCACAAGTCTCGAGCAGGGAATGCAAAGAACGATTGCCTGGTTAAAGGACAACAAAGGAGGCTAAAGTCCATTTATTGAAACCCACTACCTGCTTTAAACAGATGCCTGCTTAAAATCTGGAGCCTGATACTGCCTAGGCTTAGGCTTAAAAGGAATTCCGTAGTCAGCGCTGGATTTGTTGTTTCAAAATAGGAGCCCGATCATAAAATGCCTGGCGGAACGCCGGCTAAAATCATAAGATCAATTACTAATTAAAACCAGGAATTATGAAAATGAGATTAATTGCACTATCAAGCCTGATATTTTTAATGATCATCGGCTGTAAGGAGAATGCTGCTGAAAATGTGGTGGAAGAGGGTGAAGCCGATACGCCGCTCAGTGAACAAACGAATGAAGCAGAAAAATTGTATTCTATATTTCCGAAAGGCGAAAAAGGCCCGGATAAAAATTTTACGGGCAATGCCTATAACTACACAATGCTGATGCCAGATTCCACTTATACAACCGTGGTTGGGAATGTGTATTTCGAACCCGGAGCCCGCAGCAACTGGCACACACATCCTGGCGGTCAGATCCTGGTGATTACCGATGGAGTTGGTTACCACCAGATAGAAGGAAAACCGGTGGAAACCATTAGAAAGGGAGATGTTGTAAAATGCCCGCCAGAAACCAAACACTGGCATGGTGCGAGCGCCGAAACCGGACTGCAGCAGATCTATATCGTCCCGAATACCGAAAAAGGCATCGTAAACTGGATGGAAGCGGTGACTGAGGAACAGTATCCAAAATAAAAGCTGAGTAAGCCTTTTATCATTTTATGTTAGGGATACTGGTCCCATATGATCATAGAATGAAATGGAATATAACCTTTCTGTTAGGAAATTAGGTTATAGAGCCACTTAGAACTTTTTGCAGATCTCTAACCGTTTCGCAAAGATTCGCTCGATGCCATACACCGATTTTTTAAGATTGTTAAAATTGAAATTAATTCTAACAAAATCGATTTTAATTCTAATAAAATACAAATCGGTTTGGTAAGACAATAGTTAAAATTAAAACCGCATATTATCTTGTTATAACAACCAAGTACATCTAATAACAAGCAATGAAATTAGCAACTTTTATCCGGGTAAATAAGAAGGATATCATTAACGACTGGACCACCCATGCCAAGGAGAATTTACATCTTCCTGATGGAATGGAATTGGAGGCTGTCGAGGATCATATTGTGCAGATGTTAGACCGGATCGTGGATGATATGGATAGCTCCCAGACCGATGATGAGCAGAAAGAAAAATCCAGGGGCAAGAAGAATGTGGATTTGGATCAATTAGAATCGGCCTTTAATCATGGTGAACAAAGGCTTACTTATGGTTTCGACTTTATGGATCTCAGCTCAGAATTTCGGGCATTAAGGGCCAGTGTGCTTAGGCTTTGGTCTGAAAAAAGCAGGAAGGAGAACTGGGAAATCGATTTTCATGATATGATCAGGTTTAACGAGGCCATTGATGAACTCTGGATAAATTCACTGAAGCGATTTCAGGAAAAGCTAGATGAAAGCAAGAATTTGTTTCTTGGGATCCTGGGCCATGACCTGCGCAGTCCCATTTCCACGTTAAAAGGCGCTAATTCCGTTCTTTCAATATCAGAAAACCTCTCGGAGAAGCAACAAAAGATTATTAAATATTCAAACTTCAGTATAGATCGAATGGTGGAATTGATCGATAACCTGCTCGAATTAACCCGTTTGCGTTTGGGAGGGGGAATTTCTTTCAATAAGAAGGAAATGGACCTTTGCAAGCAGGCTAAAAAAATTCTTCGGCAATTCAGGTTAGGTTATCCCGAGCAGAAATTTGACTTCACCTGTCACGAAGAAAAACTGGTTGGGAAATGGGATCGATTGCGATTATCACAGTTAATGACCAATCTTATCACCAATGCGATACGTCATGGCGAAGAGGAGAGCCCGATTAGCGTTAAAGTTTCTTCAGACGAGCAGTGGGTGAAGTTTTCTGTTCATAATGATGGAAATCCGATTTCCGAAGAGGTGAAAAGCAGGATATTTTCTGAAGGATTTACCACAAATGGTAAAGAAGATTCAAAATCCAAATGTTATGGTTTAGGCCTGCTCATCGCCAAGGAAGTGGCTGAGGGTCATGAAGGTCATATCGAATTTTCCAGTTCCTGGGAAAAAGGAACGACCTTTACCGTGTTTCTACCCAGATAGGAATTGATAAAATTTTGATTAATTGAATTAAACACTAAATTTTGAAGCACGATCATTCGCATGGCCATTCCGGAAAGAATCTTAAGATCGCCTTTTTTCTGAATCTGGCTTTCACGGTTCTCGAATTCATTGGCGGAATGTACGTGAATAGTATTGCGATCATTTCAGATGCGATTCATGATCTGGGAGATTCCCTGTCGCTGGGTACTTCCTGGTATTTAGACAATAAAAGCAAACAGGCGGCCAACCAGAAATATTCTTACGGTTACCGACGATTTTCCCTGCTAGGAGCATTGATCAACAGTGTGGTTCTAATTGCTGGTTCCATTTACGTGATCTATGAAGCGGTGGGACGCGTGCTGGAGCCTGAACATTCTGATGCCCAGGGAATGATCATTTTCGCAATTATTGGTGTGCTGGTCAATGGCTATGCTGCCTATAAATTGAGCGGCGGAGAATCTATGAACGAAAAGGTGGTTTCCTGGCATCTTATGGAAGATGTGCTGGGATGGGTGGCCGTGTTAATAGTGGCAGTGGTACTTTATTTCAAGGACATACATTACCTGGATCCTGCTTTGTCACTTATTATCACCCTGTATATTCTCTATAATGTTTTTAAGAGGCTGAAGGAAACCCTTTTTATCTTCCTGCAGGGGGTCCCGGCAGATATTAGCATCGATGAGATAAAAGACAGGATCCTGAAACTGGCTTATGTGAAATCCCTGCATCACACCCATCTGTGGTCATTAGAAGGCGAAAACCATGTTTTTACTTCTCATGTGGTCCTCAAAGATGTCGAAGAATTTGAACAGGTATTCCAGGCAAAAACCGATATCAAAGAGATCCTTGATGAATATAAATTCGAACATTACACCATAGAAACCGAGCTGGATTCTGAAACCTGTAAATTAAGAGAAGAGGAAACAGGGAATTAGATAATACATGATATTCGTTATTTTTTAAAGTTCTGTTTTAGAGTATTTTAATTCTTTTAAAATAGCTCGGTCATGAAAAAATTACCAAAAGACGAATGTCTTTTTCTACTGAAAAATAATTACCTGGGACACCTGGCCTATTTGAACAGGGGTATCCCCGAAACCCTTCCCATCACCTATTTCTTTGATGAAGGAACCAGATCAATTATCAGTTATTCCGGGGAAGGCGTAAAAATTAAAATGATGAGGGAGAAGCCACAGGTTTCCTTCCAGGTGGAGGAAATTCAGAATTTAAAGGAATGGAAATCAGTTCTTATCTATGGTCGTTTCGAAGAACTGGAGGCCATAGATGCTAAAAATAAGCTTCACCAGTTTTCTGAAGGCGTTAAAAGTATACTTCAAAAGAAAGAAAATATCAACCTGGATTACCTCAATGAATTTTCCAGCAAGGTGGTTACACCAGCCAACCCGATTGTTTACCGCATCAATATCGTAGAAATAAAAGGAAAACAAAGAGGCTAGAACTTAAGTTTCAAGAATTAAGGTAGTATGCCGGATCTGCCCCGTTTATTTTAGGCTGACTTTTGGATTCTTCTGTTAATCAATGTTAATCATTTGAATTAGCCTATTCTATTAACTAGTTTATAGAGTAACCAATGAATGTCTAACTTTAAAAATGAAGAATTATGAGTATTGTTAAAGTAATTGAAGTTATTGCAACCTCTAAAAACAGTTTTGATGAAGCTACGGCCAATGCGGTCAAGGAAGCTGCAAAAACTGTCAAAAATATAAAATCTGTTTACGTAAAAGAGATGAATGCCAACGTAGAGAATAATGAAATTACGACCTACGGGGTGAATGCAAAAGTTTCTTTCACGGTAAATGAATAAAGAATTTGAAGAAAGTGGTACAGGAAACTGTGCCACTTTTTTTATTTCCATTTTAAATTTTCCCTCCCTATCATTTTAAGCAGGTGGTGCTATGTCTAAAGAAGAGAATAAAAAAAAGTTTGAAACCGAAAATCGCGAATGGCTGGAATCATTCAGATGGGTGCTTGAAAACGAACCGGAAGAACGGGCACGGGAACTGCTTGAAATTCTAAAAGCCGAAGCCAGTAAAAATGGAATTGAATCGGCTCAACCTATAAACACCTCTTATTTAAATACTATTTCCTCCTCTGAAGAAGAGGCCTATCCCGGCAATCTTGAGATCGAAGAAAGGATTTTATCTTATATCCGTTGGAATGCCATGGCTATGGTAGTTAGAGGCAACAAGGAAAATAAAGGCATTGGGGGGCATATTTCAACTTACGCTTCCATTGCGAATCTCTGGGAAGTGGGTTTTAATCATTTTTTCAAAATTTATGAAGATGGAAAGGCAGACCTGGTCTATTTTCAGGGGCATGCTTCGCCGGGGATTTATTCAAGAGCCTTTCTCGAAGGCCGACTTAGCCGCGAAAATCTGGAGAATTTCAGAAGAGATGTAAAATCAGGTAAAAGTCTTACATCATATCCGCATCCCAAACTAATGCCCGATTTCTGGAACTTTCCAACCGTTTCGATGGGACTCGCACCCATAATGGCCATTTACCAGGCCAGGTTCAACAAATATTTGTATCAGCGAGATCTGATAGACGAAAATAAGCAAAAGGTTTGGGCGTTCCTGGGTGACGGAGAAATGGATGAACCCGAAGCCCGTGGCGCCATAAGTATAGCTTCCCGAGATAAACTGGAGAATCTTGTTTTTGTGGTAGACTGTAACCTTCAACGGCTTGACGGACCGGTTCGCGGAAATCATAAGATCATACAGGAACTGGAAGCCCTGTTCAAAGGTGCGGGTTGGAAGGTGATAAAAGTTTTATGGGGAAAGAAATGGGATAAACTGTTTGAAAAAGATAAAAACAATAAACTGGTCAGGATCCTCAATAAGATCACAGATGGTCAGCTTCAAAAATATGCTTTCGAAGATGGCGCCCTCATTCGCAAAGAACTTTTTGGTGAGGATGAGGACCTTCAAAAACTCGTCGAAAACCTAACCGACGATGAATTAAAAGAACTTGTTCGTAACCGGGGAGGTCATGATCCTTCCAGGATCTATAATGCTTATAAAACGGCTGAAAATACCAAAGGCCAACCAAGCATCATCCTGGCACAAACCATCAAGGGTTATGGCCAGGGCGACCAGGGAGAGGCCAGCAATGTAGCTCACCAAACCAAGAAAATGGATGTGGAAGGCCTAAAGGAATTCCGCGATTATTTCAGGGTGCCGGTATCAGATGATGATCTGGAAAAAATTCCATTCATAAAACCACGCGAAGACAGTGAAGAGAACGAATACCTGAAAAAAAGAAGAGAGGAAACCGGTGGGTTTATTCCGGTTCGTAAAGACCGGTCAGAGGCTTTGCCCATGCCACGTGAGGAGATCTTCAGCAAATTTTATGAGGGCTCAGATGGAGACGAGGTATCTACGACTAGCGTTCTTGTGCAGATACTGAGTAAATTATTAAAGGATGAGAATACGGCCAAAAGCATTGCCCCCATCATTCCCGATGAGTCACGTACTTTCGGGATGGAATCCTTGTTTCAGCAGGCCGGGATCTATGCTCCCGAGGGGCAGAAATATGAGCCGGTAGACCAGGATAGCCTGTTGTATTATAAAGAGGCCAGGGATGGCGCGATCCTGGAAGAGGGAATCACAGAATCGGGCAGTATGAGCGAATTCATCGCAGCCGGTACCGCCCATCTGAACCATGGGTTGAATATGGTTCCGTTCTATTTCTTTTATTCCATGTTCGGTTTTCAAAGAACAGGGGACCTGATGTGGGCGGCTGCCGATGCGGGAGCCAAAGGCTTTCTGGTGGGCGGAATTTCTGGCCGAACCAGTATTCCCGGGGAAGGATTGCAACACCAGGATGGCCAGAGTCAGCTTTATGCATTTGCATATCCGAGTCTGAAGGCCTACGATCCCGCCTTTGCTTATGAGGTTGCGGTCATCGTTCAGCATGGTTTGAAAGAAATGTATGCCGAGAAAAAGGAACATTTCTATTATATCACGGTGGGGAACGACACCTATCCAATGCCTGCTATGCCTGATAATGTTGAAGAAGGAATACTTAAAGGCCTATATCGCTTTAAGAAAACTTCCAACCGAGGTAAGAAGAAGGCCCATCTCTTCGGAAGCGGTGCCATCATGAATGAAGTCATGAAAGCTGCCGAAATCTTAAAGAACGATTACGAGGTGAATGCCGATATCTGGAGTATTACCAGTTATAAATCTCTTTATGATGATGCGATCGATACCGAAAGACGGAACCGTATGTCGTCCCAGATGAATCCCGAAAAGAATTATATACAGGAGTGCCTGCAGGACGAAAAAGGCGTTTTTGTGGCTGCCTCCGATTTTGTTAAGGCCCTGCCGGAATCGATCTCCAAATGGTTTCCGCATAAACTGGCCAGCCTGGGAACCGATGGTTTTGGACGTAGCGACACCCGTGCTGAACTTCGGAAATTCTTCGAGGTAGATGCAGCTTCGATCGTCTATGCCACGCTTTACGAGCTAAGCCTGGAAGGGCATATTGAAAATAAAGTGCTGAAAAAGGCGGCAGAGAATCTAAAAATAGATCCTAATAAAATAGACCCTCGAAATTCCTGATTTCATATTAAAAATTAAAGAACATGGCTGAAGAAATTAAAATTCCGCAAATATCTGAAGGAGTCGAAAAAGCGACCGTGAACGAGGTGCTTGTTTCTGAAGGAGACCAGATAGAAAAAGACCAGAGCCTGATCGTGGTGGAATCTGATAAAGCTTCGGTGGAGATCCCATCCCCAAAAGCCGGAACTGTGGAAACAATCAAAGTTAGCGAGGGAGATGAGGTTGAGGTTGGTGACGTGATCCTTACCCTGGAGGTTTCCGGCGGCGATTCTGAGGAAAATTCCGAAGAAAAAAGTGGAAAAAAAGAAGACAGCCAGGAAGGGCAGGAAGAGGCTACAGAGAATGATTCGGAAGACAGCAAATCCAAAAAGTCAGGAAAAAAGCAAGAAGAAACTTCCGAAGATGAAGAGGAAAAAGCTGATGAGGAAGACAAATCAGGAAAGGAAGAAAAGCCTGGGAAATCTTCTGAAAAGGATAAAGAAGACCCTTCAAAATCTGGAACCGGCGAAAATGTACCCGCGGCTCCTGGTGTGCGACGCTTTGCCCGGGAACTGGGAGTGGATATTTCCCAGGTGTCCGGCAGCGGTGAAGGCGGAAGGATCAGTAGGGAAGATGTGAAGGCCCACGCGAAGGGAGGAGGTCAAAAGCAGACTACCTCTTTGTCTAAACTTCCAGATTTCAGCGAATTTGGAGAAACCGAAGTCAAAAAACTTTCAGGAATCCGGACGGCCACCGCAGAGAATACTTCCGCAGCCTGGAAAGAGATCCCTCATGTTTTTCAGTTCGAGGAAGCCGATATTTCCGGTATCGAGGAATTCATGGAAAAACATAAGGAAAAAGCTGAAAAAGCGGGTGGAAAACTCAGTATTACGGCTATCCTGATTAAAATTGCCGCTACTGCATTACAGCGATTTCCAAAATTCAATGCCAGTGTAGATATGGAAAACGAGCAGATGATCCTGAAAAAATATGTGAACATAGGGGTGGCCGTAGATACCGAAAAAGGATTGCTGGTTCCGGTGATCAGGGATGTGGATAAAAAAGGCCTGATCGAGATCGCGAGGGAGCTGGTCGAACTGGCGGAAAAAGCCCGAGAAGGTAAACTGGATCCCGATAGCATGAAGGGAGGAAATTTTAGCATTTCCAACCTTGGTGGTTTCGGAGGAACCAATTTCACCCCGATCATTTATCATCCGCAGGTGGCTATCCTTGGTGTTTCCCGGGCTGCAAAGAAACCGGTTTATGTAGATGGCAACCTTGAGCCGAGAAATATATTGCCTTTAAGTCTGTCTTACGATCACCGGTTGATAGACGGGGCAGAAGGGGTGCAATTCCTACACTGGATCGCCAAAGCCCTGGAAGATCCGTATGAAGCACTTCTGGGAGCCTAATTTTAAATCATATGGCTGAAAACAACAAAAAAGAACTGATCATCATTGGCGCCGGCCCGGGCGGATATGCCGCGGCATTTAAGGCTGCCGATCTCGGATTAAAAGTATGCCTGATCGATCCTCAAGAAAATCCAGGTGGGGTGTGCCTTTACCGGGGTTGTATTCCTTCAAAGACTTTACTGCATATTGCTAAGCTGAAACAGGAGGCCGAAGAAGCTTCGGAATTTGGGATCAAATTCGGAAAACCTGAAATAGATATTGAAAAGATCAGGAAGTGGAAAGATAACGTAGTGAGCAAATTAACCGAAGGTCTGGGTCAACTGGCTGAAAGCCGGGATGTCGAATTTATTCAGGATAAGGCGAGCTTTGTTTCCGATAAAAAGATCAGGTTAAAAGAAAGCGGTAAAGAATTGAGTTTCGACAACCTGATCCTGGCCACAGGTTCTAAAAATCTTGAACTGCCCGGGATAGAGATCGATCACGAAAAAGTGATCGATTCTACCGATGCTCTCGATCTGGATGACCTCCCAGATTCCATGCTTGTCATTGGCGGAGGATATATCGGGCTGGAAATGGGAAGTGCGTACGCGGCCCTGGGATGCAAGGTTTCAGTAGCCGAAATGACCGAAGGATTTCTTCCGGGAACCGACAGGGACCTGGTGAAGGTCTTTAAGGAAAAGCATCCTTTCGAGGAGGTTTATTTCAACACAAAAATCGAAAAGCTTTCCGCAGAAGATAAAAAGGTAAAAGTAGAATTGCAGATGGAAGGTGAAACCAAAGAGAAGCAATTCGATAAAGTACTGGTCGCGGCTGGCCGAAAACCAAATACAGCTTCTTTAGACCTGGATAATACCAGTATTAAAATCACTAAAAATGGGTTTATTGAAGTCGATGAAAAACGACGAACAACGGTAGAGACTATTTACGCGATTGGTGATCTCACCGGGGAGCCTATGCTGGCGCATAAGGCAAATTATGAAGCACGAGTCGCTGCAGAGGTGATCGCCGGCGAAAAGGCCAGTGCATATGATCCAAAATCCATTCCCGGGATCGTATTCACCAATCCCGAAATCGCCTGGTGCGGACTCACCGAAACCCAGGCTTCTGAAGAGGGGGTGGAGGTGCTGGTTTTAAAATTTCCCTGGTCGGCATCTGGGAGAGCGCTTTCCATGGGAAGCAGTTCCGGACTTACCAAACTGCTGGCAGAACCCAAAACAGGCCGGATTCTAGGAGGAGGGGTAGCAGGAAAAAATGCCGGAAGCCTGATTTCAGAGATCTCTCTCGCGATAGAAATGGCGGCCACGACAAAAGATCTTTCGCTAAGCATACATCCGCATCCTACTTTATCTGAAACCATTATGGAAGCCGCGGAAAGCTTTACGGGGGTACCAACTCACCTCGCTCCCTAAAGTTTTCCAAAAACTTAGAGTCTGTTGCAACAGGATTCGTTTAGGATAGGCAACATTCCATATTCCAGAGATTTAGCTTTTAACTAACAGAACCTGATTTCTTTTAACCGGTCGTTAACTGAGATAAGAAGTGGTTTATTGTAAGTTGTAAATCCAATAAAAATAAAAACGATTATGAAGATGAAAGCACTTTTTCTCAACTGTACTTTAAAAAAGTCTCCAGAAACTTCGAATACCGAAGCTTTTATTAAAAATGCAGAAAAGATATTCAAAGACCTGGATGTGGAAACTGAAAGTATAAGAGTAGTAGATCATGATGTAAGCTTTGGAAACACATCAGACGAGGGAAATGGTGATGACTGGCCCAATATTCTTAAAAAAGTAAAAGCAGCTGATATGCTCATCATAGCCTCACCAATCTGGAGAGGAGACCGCAGCTCGGTAGCAAAAATGGTCAACGAGCGGTTTGATGGAATTATGGAAGAGGGCAATGATAAGAACGGGCAATATCCTACCTACAATAAAGTAGCTGGTGTCCTGATCGATGGTAACGAGGATGGGGCTAAAAAAGCAATTTCGAGTATCCTATTTGATCTTTCGGAACAGGGCTTTAGCATTCCTGTTAATGCTTTCAGTTACTATGTTGGAAAAGCAGGACCGGGTCCAAGTTATATCAAGGCCGATGGGGATAAGCACGAATTTACCAATAACAGTTTACTTCTAATGGTCCATAATATGGTTCATCTTGCCAAAACGCTTAAGGAGAATCCGTACCCCACTAATGTGAAAAAGCTCGAAGAGAAAGCGAAAGAGATGAGCGAATAAGGTTAATTTTTAGAGTGAAGATAAAATCATATTTGTCGATATCGCTGCTTGGAGTTCTCCTTTCAGAGCTAAAATTTTGAAATGACAGGAAAGAGTATAAATTTTCTTAACCGCTTAAAATTGAAATCTTCAGTAACTGCTTTTTGAATGTCCTGGATGTGAAATTACGTTAATTAACACCTAAAATTCTCCAAAACACGCAATTGTGACGATCCTTTTTCGAGAATAGCTCTTTCGATAGTTCTCTGGAAGTTATATTAGTAGAAATTGAATTTAACCGGCCAACTAATTATTCCCCCTGAAACATCTGGTCAATTCAAATAAAAATTAAACAACCAAACCTGTCTATAATGGAAGTCACTAAACACCCGGAAACCACGGGGATCACACTCAATATTAATGGGAATCAGGTCCAGCTTCAAATTTCAGCATGGACCACGCTTTTGGATGCGCTTCGAGAACATCTGAAACTTACTGGAACTAAAAAAGGCTGCGATCATGGGCAATGTGGTGCCTGTACGGTCCTGGTCAACGGGAAGCATATCAATTCCTGTTTAACCCTTGCTGCCATGCAGGTGGAAAAGGAAATCACCACAATAGAAGGTCTCGCAAACGGAGATGACCTGCATCCGGTGCAGGAGGCATTCCTGGAACATGATGCATTTCAGTGCGGCTATTGCACACCGGGACAGATCTGTTCCACCATAGGTTTACTGAATATGGATAAAGGAAATAGTCCCGACGAGATCAGGGACCTGATGAGTGGCAACATTTGCAGGTGCGGCGCTTATGCCAATATCTACAAGGTGGTGGCTGAAATGAAACAAAAAGGAATCAAAGGAACCTCAAAAAAATAGGCTATGAATAATATTTCCTTTAGCAAAGCACAAGATATTAAAAGCGCAATAAATACCGCAGGTTCAACAGAAAAAGAGGTACGTTATATTGGAGGCGGGACCAACTTGCTGGATCTTATGAAATACCGGGTGGAGAACCCAGACCAGCTAATAGATATTAATCATCTTGATCTTTCCGAAATTAAATCTACCGATGATGGTGGTTTAGTATTAGGCGCCACGGTCACCAATGCCGATACCGCTTACCATGAAAAGGTAGAAAAGAATTATCCGTTATTATCTGAAGCCATTTTGGCTGCGGCTTCAGCACAGTTACGGAATATGGCCACGAATGGCGGTAATTTAATGCAACGCACCCGTTGTTATTATTTTTATGACACTTCGATGCCATGCAATAAACGGTTGCCCGGCAGCGGTTGTGCCGCTCTAGAAGGTTTTAACCGTATTCATGCGATTTTAGGAGCAAGTGAACATTGCATCGCGACCCATCCTTCCGATATGGCGGTGGCACTGGCAGCTCTGGATGCTACGGTTCTTGTGAGTGGCAAAGAAGGAGAGCGAAAAATTCCCATTCTTGAATTTCATCGTTTGCCAGGGGATACCCCGCATAATGAAACCAATCTAAAAAAAGGAGAATTGATCACGGGAATTGAACTTCCGAAGAAAGGATTTTCCATGCACTATGCTTACCTCAAGGTAAGAGACAGGCCGTCTTATGCCTTTGCGCTGGTTTCGGTTGCTGCTGCGCTAGAACTGGAGGGAGATAAAATTGAAGACATAAGGGTAGCCCTGGGAGGAGTAGCACACAAACCCTGGAGAAAACCTGAAATTGAAAAGGAATTTCAGCAAATGACTGCCAGCCGGGAAAATTTTGAGGCCCTTGCTAAAAAACTGCTGGAAGGCGCGACCGGGTATGGAGATAACGATTTTAAAATTCCGCTGGCGAAAAAGACCATAGTAAGAGCATTAACCGAAGCAATGGAAAAGTAAGATGATAGCAGATACAAAATATATTGGGAAATCTACCAGGCGCGTAGATGGAATTAAAAAGGTGACCGGGCAGGCTCCTTATAGTGCAGAATTCAATCCTGCTGACCTGGTTCACGGCTATGTGATCAACAGCAGAATTTCCAGGGGCAAAATTTTGAGTATTGACTCGGACAAAGCTTTGCAGTTTCCGGGAGTTCGGGAAGTGTTCACACACGAAAATATTCCTGTTGAGGTAAAGATCGATTCAGATTATACCGATCCGCTATCGCCTCCTGGTAATCCATTCCGACCTTTAAATGATGAGAACATTTTGTACAATGGCCAGCCAATTGCCCTGGTGGTTGCAGACACTTTTGAAACTGCGGCTTTTGCTGCCGGCCTGGTGAAGGTGGAATACGAGAAAGAAGAAGGCTTTGAAGTTGACATCCGGAAAAACCTTGACATTGCAACCACAGAAGATGTGCCAGATCCGCCGGAACCACGGGGAGATGCAAAGGCTGCTTATGAATCTTCAGAAGTTAAAATTGACACAGAATATTATCAGCCGAGAGAATATCACAACCCGATGGAGCCTTTTGCTTCGGTAGCTATTTGGAATAAAGAAGATGAAAGTTTTACGATCTATGATAAGATACAGGGGGTAAGTAGCAGTCAGCAGTATATTGCCGGGGTTTTTAATCTCGAAAAGGAAAAAGTTCGGGTGATCTCTCCTTTTATTGGTGGCGCCTTCGGTTCAGGTCTACGGCCGCAGTACCAGCTATTCATGGCCGCATTGGCTTCAAAAGCTCTGGAGCTCCCCGTTAAAGTGGTGATGACCAGAACGCAGATGTTCAGTTTTGGCCACCGGCCGGCATGTCTTCAGAAGATCAAGCTTTCTTCAGATAAAAAAGGAAAATTGAGATCGATTCAGCACCAGGCATTTGCCGAGACCTCCCGGTTCGAGAAATTCAACGAAACGGTAGTAGACTGGTCTGGACTTATGTACCAATGCGAAAATGTGGCACTGGATTACCAATTAGTGCCAGTAGATGTTTATACACCTCTGGATATGAGAGCTCCTGGAGGTTCAACCGGGATGTTCGCCCTGGAATGTGCCATGGATGAACTCGCCGTAAAAGCCGGGATAGATCCCCTGGAACTGAGACTGATCAATTATGCGGAACAAGATCAGAATGAAAAAAAGCCGTTTTCGAGTAAAGAGCTTAAAGCCTGCTATCAGAGGGCTGCCGAAAAATTTGGATGGGAAAATCGAAAACCTGAACCCCGAAGCCACAAAAAAGCTAATCAACTTGTGGGTTACGGTATGGCAACAGGAGTTTGGGAAGCCATGCAGCAAAAATCTGCAGCTAAAGCGATCTTTACTTCCGAAGGAAAGCTTAGCGTAAGTAGTGGCACGGCCGATATCGGGACTGGTACCTACACCATTATGTCACAGATAGCCGCGGAAATGCTGGGAATTTCGATAGAGAACGTTGAATTCAAACTGGGAGATTCCACATTGCCCCAGGCACCTATTGAGGGTGGATCCTGGACCGCGTCTTCGGTAGGATCGGCGGTAAAGCTGGTTTGTAAAGAACTGCAAAAGAACCTTTTTGAACTTGCCAAAAGAAGCCATCCGGAGCTATTCGAAAATATGCTTTTTGAAAATGCGATCTTTGAAAACGGAGAAGTTCGGGTAGGAGAAGGAGCATCAGTTTCTTTTTCAGAAATTTTAGCGGTCTCGGGGCAGGACCAGGTTGAGGTGGAGGTAAATTCAGAGCCCGCCGATAGCAGAAGTGATTTTTCCTGCTATTCTCATTCCTGTGTCATGGTAGAAGTTCATGTAGATGAAGATACCGGCATGATCCAGATTCCAAGGGTAGTTAGTGCTATTGCCGGTGGAAAAATTCTGAATCCCAAAACAGCCAGAAGTCAGATCATTGGGGGAATTACCTGGGGAATTGGGATGGCACTGGAAGAGGAAGGAATGATGGATGATCGCAATGGCAGGATCATGAATGCCAATTTAGCCGAATATCAGGTAGCTGTTCATGCCGATGTTCAGGAACTGGAGGTCATTTTTGTGCCAGAAACAGACGAGATCGTAAATCCGTTGGGAGCGAAAGGTCTCGGAGAGATAGGAATTGTGGGTGTTGCTGCAGCGATTTCGAACGCGATCTATAATGCTACCGGGAAAAGGGTACGGGAATTGCCAATTAGCCTTGATAAAGTTTTATAAGTGTTTATCAGCCCATACTTGTATTTCTACAATTCCTCAAACCAAGAAATATCACGCCTCTGATCATTCTTATTCAGAGGCGTGAATTATAAAAATTATCGTTACAACTTTATTTTGAAGCCCCCGTTAATTACAAAACCATCTACCGGCGCATAGATATCCCTGAAATTTGGATCCTCCAGAGTTCCGGTATAAATGGAATCAAATCTGGTCTGGCGGGTATCGAGTATATTCTCAAAATTCAGAAAAACTGAAAATTGTTCACCAAGTCTTTTTTCGGTCATCACTCCCAGGATCCAGTATGGCTCGCCAATAGTGCCATCGGTTAATAGCTGTTTACTATAATAGTATCCTTCCAGTCCTATCCAGAAATTATCATGTTTTTCATACATCAGGACGTTGTTCAGTCGGTGTTGAGCTACCAGTGGATACTGCTGGATATCGTTATTATAATGCTGCTTAACATCTGCCAGGGTATAGCCAACAAATAACTTTAGATCATAATAACTCCAGCGCATATTCGCTTCGATCCCCTTACTGTCCAGATAACCTTCCGGCTGCGTGAATTCGTAAAAATTCCCGGTAGTTTGATTCAAAACCAGCGGATCGTTAATTCTTGTATAAAATAGCAACAGATTGGTCGACAGGTTGAGATCATTGGTTACAGACCATTTGTAATTTCCATCCAGGTTGAAGCCAATCGATCGTTCGGCTTTTGTGTTATCTACATCGATTGGAAGCACATTTTGAAACTGCAGCCGTTCTACTTCTTCCGTAAAAATACTGGGAGTTTTATATCCCATTCCGCCACCGGCTCTAAATGTTAACTGGTTAGAAGGTTCGTACATTAAAGAGAGTCTTGGTAACAGATAGAAGCCATATTTGCTTTGATAATCACCGCGCAAACCGGTTTCCAGGGTCCATTTTGGCTCAATATCCCAGATGTTCTGAACAAAAGCCCCCAGAGTATGGTCATTAAAACTCAGGTCCTGATCTGGATCTCCCTGCACCTGGTCAAAGTCTTCGGTCCAAAGATTCAGGCCGAAAACCCATTCGGTTTTTTCAGAAACGGTAGATATGTTTATTTCTGAAAACGATGAAACCTGATGTCCTGTGAAGGCATAATCGGGAATTTCGATCTGTCGTTCAAAAAGACTGATACTGTTTTTTACATGAAGGGAAGTATTATCCGAAAACCGGTGATCTCCCAAAAACTGAGTAGAAAAACGCTCAGTTTCATTTCTTTCAAAATAACCCGTACCTCTTTCATTTTCCACATAATTTATCGCACCACCCAATCTATCTTCAGAAACATAATTAAAACCGACATTAAAACTGGTATTTTCATTTATGTCAACAAATAGTTTAGGATTCAATGTGGAGCGTTCAAATTTCGGGATCGCAGTAAAACCATTATTAGCAGGATCATAAGGAGTCCCCAGATTATAGGCTGCAAAAATAGTAGTTCCCACGTTGGAGAATTTATCGGAATAAAAACCACTAAGGTCAAATCCAAGGGCCGAGGTTAGATTGCCCATAAAACTCAATTCTGGCTCATCTTCAGGGGTTTTTGAAATCAGGTTTACCAGTCCGGCGATGGCCCCACCACCATACAGCGTGGAAGAAGCTCCTTTGATAACTTCCACCTGTTTAAGGTCAAGAGGAGCGATCTGCATCAGGCTTAAACCTCCGGAATAACCGGAATAGAGTGGAAGACCGTCTCTTAAAAGCTGGGTATATTTACCATCAAGCCCCTGGATCCTGATGCTGGAATTATAACTGGTAGCTGATGTTTGCTGGGTTTGGATCCCGGTACTCTCATTCAGTAACATACGAATGTCGCCGGGCTTCATATTACCCTTTTCAGAAAGCTCTTCACCAGCGATGAACTCGATGCGGGTTGGAATATCCTGGAAGGTCCTGGAACTCCGGGTTGATTCGATCACTATGGTTTCCATCTGCTCTTCGGAAGGATGCATCAGGATTTCCTGGTTGTTCTGCTCTTCAGATAAAGGAAAGGTTCTTTGTAGCCGTAAACTCTCAAAACCTATATAGCTAATTAGGATGGTATGTTTTCCATCAGGTATATTCCGAAGTGTGGCTTTCCCTTCTTCATTTGTACTGGTGCCAATATTGAGTTGTTCAATTCCAATGCTAACACCGTATAGCGGTTCCCTGGTTTCGGCATTAAGTATAGTTGTCTCAAATTGATTTTGAGCTAAAATCGTATTGCTTAGCATTAATAGCAATACTAAAACGAAATTTTTCAAACTGAATTTTTTAGAATGATTATTTAAAATTAAACTTCACTATTAGTGAACAGAGAATTAAATAACCAAACTTCGGGGAGGTTTAAAATCAGGATTTTGATAAGCACTTTTGAATAGATCCTGAGATGAGATAAAAACAGGGATGGTGGTTTCCATCCTGATAAAACTAAACTCCAGGTTTTGCTGAATGGCAAATCCTGTACAGCTTCCGCAGTTAAAAAAAGGGGAACAGGGTTCGTCATCGGAATGATCGTCTTCGGTACCGGGATGGGTTTCTATACACAAGGTGTTTTCCCCAATTTCCTCAAGCATGCAGCAGGGAAAACTGGAGAGGGCCAGCACCAGGAATGATATAACGAAAACGAGCCATTGCATCGGGGGCAAAAATACATTTTTCCTCAGAAAAATAGGATTTTTTCCAACAGCTAAATTTTGGAAAAAGATCTAATGCTCAAATTGGTAACAAAAAACTATACTAATGCCGACCTTCTAATTCTTATTTTTTCAAGTTTTTTTTGAAAGGATTGATTTCCAGGTTGGTCACATTAGGAACTGGTATTGGTCGTTTAGCAAACCATTTTTCTTCCCCTTAACAATCCTTTTAATGAAATTTAATCGAAATTTTATAAAGTCTTTAATACCTAAGGGTCAACTGTTTTAGTATCTTAAACAAAACCGTAATAAGATTATGAAAAAACTAATCAATTTATTTACATTCTTGTTTTTAATCGCAGGATGTGAAAATCAAAACAAAGAACTAACCGAGCAATTTAATAAACTGGACCAACAACATGATAGCATTTCCCAGGCGCATTCTAAATTCAAGAATACTCACGATGAGATGTTACAGAGGTTTGAAGAAGTTACTCAAAAAATGGAATCCATGGAAATTCAGGATTCTACCATATTTGAAGATGTAGCAAAACACAGCACTTTACTGGAACAGCATGATGCGATCATAAAAAGTCATGATGAAATTATCGAGGGCCATGAAGAAATGAAGGCTGGTTTTGAATCAAAATCTGATGAAGAGAAAAAAGAGCAAATCGATGAAATGATTAGCATGCATAAACAGATGATGGAAGAACATCAGGCTATGGTTGAAGAACATAACATGATGGAAGATCAACATGAATCTATGATGATGAAGCTGGATAGTTCAGGTACTGCTAAACAGTAAGTTGGTTAAAGTAATCAATCTTCCTTTAAAGCGACTTCGTCTTTTTCTTAATTGAAAACCTGACCTGCTTTTTACAATAACACCAGGGGAGCAATAAAGCCTATCCTGAACTCATTTTTATTATAGCTCGATACCTCATAGGTGTCGATCACATAATCTGAATAGTCATAATAGCGGCCAATATAAGCCAGGTAAAAACGAAAATCTATCTTTTTGAAAGGGCTGAAATAGAAAGTGGGAATCCAACCATAACTTGATCTCGCATGATCCCTTTCGGTCTCGAGGTCGCCATAGGCCGTACTTGTCATCAAAGTCAATAATCCTTTAAACCGGGGACTGAAGGCGTATTCAGCTCTTAACCAATTTTCCACATAAGTTACTTTTCGAGCAATGGTTTCATCGCCGATTATCCTGGTAATGACACCCTTGGTATCGATCTCTTCATAGCTGTAATGAAAATCATACATCAGGCTTAGATTTCGATTTTCATATTTATGACCAAGGGTGAAAAATGTGGTTCCTTTGTCTTTAACCTCAATAGAATGGCTGGCGCTGTAAATGGTTTGCAATTTGCCATCAAAAAAACTACCGCGCCAGTTGGCAACCACCGCCAGGGGCCAGTCAGGCTCCTCGATATTATTATCGGCAGCGATATCCCCGTAAAGATCGGTATAGTGCATGGTACGGGAGTTCAATACCTGCAGTCCTATTCTATGATCCTCTACTGGCTGATAGTTAATCCCGGCACCGGTGACATAGGCAAGGGCATTTCCGTAGATATCATTGTACTCAAGGATATCAAGGGCGCTGAATTCATATTCATACCCACCGTAGTAGGCGAACATTTTCCCCATAACAATATTAATCTTAGGGCTTGCTTTATAATCGACATAGGCCAGTTCAATATTGCTGCCTAGCCGGTCGAGTGTTTGAACATCGGTGGCATTATTAAAACGATTTCTGAAGCGGAAACTAAGCCTGTCATTGATCTTTGCAGAAATACCCAGAGCCGTAAATCCATTTTCAAACTGTAAGCCATTATAATAATTATCACCACCTCTAAAAGTATAGGCTTCGAACTCTGCACGTAAATCGAAGGTGATATTGATATTCTTTAAAAGTCTGGTCTTCTCAATGGGAATGATAGGTTCAGCCAGACTCTCGGTTTGAGAAGTTCCAAAAACCGGGATCAGAAAAAACAGAAAAATTACTACATATTTGAACATTAAAAGGTATTTAGCCGTGAGGTTGGGCTGAGCTGAAAAGTCAGAAACCTATTCGAGATAGAAAATCTATACATTAACAGTCACTTCTAAAATTACTGAAATAATTCTGAAATGTTTAATGCAACTAAAAATTAAGAGATATAAGTAAGGAAATTGCTGTTTAAAATTATTTAAAACTGGAAGATACAGGCTTGTAACAACGAAACCAGTTGATCATTATTTCGTATTTGCCACCGGTTACCAAACAGGTAAAAATAAACACAAAATTTCATATCGATCAGAACTTTGAGCCAGGCTAAGGACAGGCACCTTTGGCAGGAAATTATGGAAAGCGTATTGCTTAATTATTAGCTATGACCGTGTAGTATTTCTACCCAGGAAATGGAGGTGAGTAGAAATACATTTATGATGGATCACTCATGTTGTGTAGCATGATACATCAGATCATGATTTTGAGGATGTCTAAAAATTGGGTTGGACCAGCTTAAGATCCGGAGTGATCATAATTTTTTCTGAATATTTTATAGCCCAGGTATCCCACACCTGCAATGGCACCCCACTTTAAAAGGCTTCCGGTGAACTGAGCACCTTTTTTAGCTCCCCAAAGTTTAGCGCTCTTCTTTGCAACATCTTTTGCTTTTTTCTTAATCTTATTTTTTGTCTCGTGGTTCATAGGAATTGATTTAATTATTAATCAATGTTTAAAATGAACAAACATTCGTTACTGGCGAGTTAAATACTTTCTAAATAACAGATTTTTAACCAATACTGGGAGACTTACTCAACGAAATGCTAAATAATCAGGGGAGATTAGGCTTTGCTGGGAGCATTTTGGACTATATGAATTACTTGCCAATACAGAAGTTTTCAATTCCCGGTTTAACTGGGCTTAGCCAAAAACGAGGTGTAATCCAGGTACAAACCCATTTCTAACATCTTAAAATAACTACTAAAATGTTGCATAAAATACAGTTATTAAAAGATATTAGTAAAATAAGGCATTGAGCTAATATTGAGTTTATACTTCGAATTGGCTCAAAGTAGGACCCATCATAGAACAACTACTTAAAAATACTTCCAGGTACAAAAACTTACATTAGAAGCCTTACAAGATTTGCCATAGACCTAGAGAATGAACAAATCAAACAAGCCCTCTTAAAAAACAAAAACCTTCCAGTGACTAATCTTTGAAAATGGAGATACTAGAAAACAACTAATCGCACGAAGTAGGTGCCTACTCTATAAAGCCGGAAAAACCAACAATAAACCACACAAAACCTGAAAACGAAATAATAACTGCAAGTAATGTAAAATGGGGATGGTTATCCCTTGTAAGGAAATTAAAGTTCTGTGGGAGCAAATCCTGGAGAGACCCAACTGAAGCTTTAGTTTCAGGATTCTTATTGAAATTTTATGAAGGATTTTCTCAACACCACATATTTATAAACTAAGCTAAAAACGCTGTAGAATCATATATAAACAATAACCAATAAAAATTTAACTTCGAATAGTTCGGTTTGTTCGAAACCATAACTATTTTTTCTTGGATTTTACTGTGGGTGAGTTAATAATTATCGACAATGAGGAGAAAAAACAATTCGAAATGAAAGAAAAAATATGCAGAGAAAAAATAGACTTAGTTGAAAAACTAGGTGTGCATTTAGAGAATAGAGAACAGTTAGCTCCATTTGCGGCACGTATTTTAGCTTATATCATTCTTACAGGTAAAATAGGTACTACATTTGACGATATGGTCACAATCCTTCGCGCAAGTAAGAGTACTATTTCTACACACCTCAATCATTTACAGGATTTAAAAAAAATAGTGTATATCACAAAAACTGGAGATCGCAAAAGATATTTCATTATAAATAAGGATTTGATTGTTCAGTACATCGATGCTATGATAAATGAATGGCAAGAAGTTAAAACGTTACATTTAGAAATAAAGAAATATAAAGAGACGATTAACACACAAAAATTATAAATGAAGAAGAAAAATTCGATTTAAATTTTCATAATGACTATATCAAATTTTTAGATGAAGCAAGTATGTCAATAAAACAATTAAGAGAGAACTGGTTTAATATTTAAAGTCAGATTAAAAATGAAATCCAATAAACTGAAAACCATCTAGTCACTAAGTGTATGCTTAGTCATTGTAAGTTGTAGTGATAAACAAGAAAACCCACAAGTTTCTCAAAGGCCACCTGTACCTTTTCCAGTAACACAACTGCAACCTAAAACAGTTACAGGATTTACAGAATACCCGGCAGCCAGTGAGGGCATAATAAACAGTGATGTTAGAGCTAAAACATCTGGTTACATTCAAAAAGTATTGGTGGACGAAGGGCAAAAAATTACGAAAATGCGAAGTGTCATATAAGTTAGAGACACAGCCGTTGAGTCAAGGTGCTGCAGCCGCAAAGCACTTATCAATGTGGCACAAGTAAAGCCAAGACTCAAAAAGAAGTTGCACTTGCACAGCAACAGCAAGCCTTACTTGAGTTTAAGAAGACCCTGTTGATTGCCGGGAGTGAAGTATCTAATGCGTTGTTTACCTTTGAATCTGAAACTAAAAAATTCGAGTTTAGAAAAAATGAAGTTGAAGAAAGTTACAACAATTAGTTTCGCTTGTAGACTAATATGAAGCGCTGCGCGGCGGATGGAGATAATATTAAATACTTAATAAACCTTTTTAACCAAAACTATGTACTCAATCCTAGTTGCGACAAATTTTTCTAAAACATCAGACAATGCTGTTCTGTATTCAGCATCATTAGCTCAACTGTTAAATACAAAACTGGTGTTTTTTAATGCTTTTAAGTTGCCCTCACTCACAGCACACAACGAACCAAAAAAATAAAGAAACAGATACTGGCAAAAAAGCTTACTGATGGCCAAATGATCAAAATACCAAAGGCTGAAAAAACCCGTCTGATTTTTGCCTATTCGAACAATCGAGCGGCAAAAGATGAGCACAACCGAGAAAGAGGATTGCAGCGCCTGGAAAAGCGGATAAAATCTGGAAAGCTCACCAAATCCAACATCAACAATAAGGGTTACAATAAATATCTAAAAATGCAGGGAGATGTGACCATTGAAATTGATTATGAAAAATTCTGGAAAGACAACGCCTGGGATGGATTGAAAGGCTACGCAACCAATACAGAACTATCAGGTCAACTCGTAGTCGAAAATTATAAAAACTTATGGCATATTGAAAAAGCCTTCAGAATGTCAAAGACCGGTTTACGAATACGGCCCATTTACCACAGATTGCGTCACCGGATCGAAGCCCATATCTGCATCTCATTTACGGCTTATAGTATTTACAAGGAATTGGAAAGGCAGCTCCATGCCGAAAAATCTACTATATCACTAAGAAAAGCAGCAGAACTCACACATAATATTTATCAAATAACTTATACCCTTCCTGATTCTAAACAAACTAAATCAAAGTTCCTAAAAATGGATGATCAGCAGGCTGAATTATATCAAATCATCGAGAAAAATTTCTAGGGCCCACGCATTGCACTGTCGGGAAAAATCTTTTTTTGATCTGGCAAGCATTATGGTTGCACTTCAGACAATTATAACCATTCTTGTCCTTCAAAACCGCTAGATATTCTTTACAATCTTTGTCCGTTTTGAACCGACCAGAGAACTCTAGGAGGTTTTGACCTTTAAATATGTCCATAAATTAATATATTTACTGATGCTAAAGCTAAGTATTTATCTACTGACCTCTAAAGTTTTTATCATCTAGATCCCATATTAAAGCAACAAAGACCTATGATAATGGAATTGAGATCGCTTAGCATAAAACTAGCAAAAGAGGAATAAAAACTATTTTGCACACCCCTATTATTTTGGGAAAATGACCCTTAGATAAGCCTGATTAGAAAATTAACACTTTGACAGGATTTTATACTATATATTACTCCCAATCTATCTTCATAATGTTTAACGATAAACTGTTAAAATTATATAAAATATAAATATTTTTTATCTAAAATTATAAAAATTGAATTTTTTACGAAAAATTTAAGTTTAATTTTACAACTATTTATTTTCTTCTTACATTCACTTTATCATAAATTTAATTAATAGCCCTTTCTCTGAGTATATCTTTAAAAATAGAGTTCTTCATCGAAGAATCTTTAATTGGGTAAGGCAATAAGAAAATTTAATGAAAGATATATTAAAGAAAAAATGTAAGGTAAAAGATCCGCAGGTAGATCATAATTTTGAAGTGCTCCAAAAAGTAGATGGTTCTGGCACAAAAGAAGATAATGAAAGGGATCTTTTCCTTTGGTCAAAAATTAAAAAAGGTGAAACCAAAGCTTTGGGTGATTTATATGATCATTACATATCCATCTTATTCCCTTATGGTTTAACACTCTGTTCCAACAAGGTTTTGGTTATGAACTCTATTCATGACCTTTTTGTAGACTTATACAAGTATAGAAAAAACTTAGCAGATAAACCACAAGTCAAATATTACTTATTGAAATCATTAAAAAGAATGATTTACAAGAAAGTAAGTAAAAAAGAGACTAAATTTAACAAACTGGAGGAAAAAAACTTTATAAATCTTGGTCTCTTTGAGTCTTCAGTAGAAAAAAAAATTATCGAATCTGAGAACGCTGTAGATACGGAGCAGCGATTAACCCAAGCCCTTGATAGATTGCCAAAAAAACAAAGAAAGGCCATCCAGTTAAAATTTTATCAAGGGAAGTCATATGAGGAAATTGCTCAATTAATGAATGTTACCATTGAGACTTCAAGAACATTGATCTACAGGAGTATAACTTCCCTTCGTAAAATAATGGCCGCTATGTATTTTCTAACAATTTTTCTTTCTATTTAGTCGTTTTTCTCTTTTTTGGCTTGGAGCTGAGATATGGGCAAAAACTTCAACGGGTGACTGCTATGGATAATTAACCTTCTGGAGAACACCTAGGAACTGCACCAGATGTAGTACATTAGGCAATATGAGGAATTTGTTTAAATTGGACAGAATAAATTCTTGATGAATTTGTACAGAAGTGAATTTAAATAAGGTTCGGGAGAGATTGGTTTTTCCCCGATAGAACGTAATTTGAAGCTAAAAAATGGTTGATAAAATTCAATGATATGAAAAAAAGAGTTATTTTATTTTGCTTTATAGTAACTCTCTATTCCTGTGAGGAGAAAAGGGAGAACAAAATTGCTTCAACAGGGGATTCACATGAAACAATTTCGGCCTCCAGAGATATCGGTGGTTTGTTAAAGGAAAAACCTACCGATATCGCAACCCCAGAAGGTATGGTATGGATCCCGGGCGGAACTTTTGTTCAAGGAGCAGTCAGCTTTGATGATATGGCCATGCAACATGAGAAACCTGCACATTTGGTAGCAGTAGATGGTTTTTTTATGGATGCCAGCGAAGTGACCAATACTGAATTCAAAAAATTTATAGAAGAGACCGGATATGTAACTGTAGCAGAACGGGAGGTGGTTTGGGATGAAATAAAAAAGCAGCTTCCTCCCGGCACTCCTAAACCGCATGATTCTATTCTGCAGCCAGGATCTCTGGTATTTAAGAAAACAACTGAAAGTGTGCCCAACCTTTATGACTATTCACAATGGTGGGAGTGGAAAATAGGAGCTAATTGGAAACACCCCCAGGGACCGAAAAGTAGTATTGAAAATAAAGATGAATATCCTGTTGTTCACATAGCTTACGAAGATGCAGTAGCTTATTCTGAATGGGCTGGAAAGCGTTTGCCTACCGAAGCCGAATGGGAATATGCTGCCAGGGGAGGAAAAAAGGATGCTATCTTTACCTGGGGAAGCGATATTACAAAATTATCACAAATGGCTAACTCCTGGGAAGGTGAATTCCCTAGGAGCAATACAAAGAAAGATAGTTTTGAAAATAAAGCTCCGGTAAAATCCTACCCTTCAAACAACTATGGCCTTTATGATATGGCCGGAAATGTTTGGGAAATGACCCAGGATTGGTACAATACGGATTATTACAAAGAACAGTCTGAACAAAAATTGACCAAAAATCCATTGGGTGCTAAAACACCGTATAATCCCAATAATCCCCAATTACAGGAGAAAGTAATAAAGGGAGGTTCATTTTTATGCAATGCCTCCTATTGCGCCAGTTTTAGAATTTCTGCCCGTATGGCGAACTCAACAGATTCTGCCCAGGAACATTTGGGCTTCAGGACAATCGCAACACCCGAAATGCTATTAAAAAAGGATTAATATATTAGAAAAAATAATGGGATTTGGAATAGTATTATCTTATACTATCCAACCATAATTTAACAAGAGAAATTATGAAAAAATACAGGAGTATGATGGTTACCTGTTCCATTGCGCTTTTTCTGTTTTCAGGACCAATCTTTTCCCAAACCGAAAGCAAAAGGCCAAACATTATCCTTATGGTGAGCGATGATCATGCATATCAAGCAATTAGTGCTTATGGTTATGGGTTAAATGAAACTCCAGCTATTGACAGATTGGCTGAAGAAGGTTCTATTTTCACCAGGGTTACTGTCACAAATTCGATCTGTGCACCCAGTCGTGCTGTTATCCTTACCGGTAAGCATAGTTTTGTGAACGGGAAAGTTGACAATGTTCAGCCATTTAAGTGGGACCAGCCTAATTTTGCAAAAGAGCTTCAGAGGGCTGGATATTCTACAGCAATGATTGGAAAAATACATCTTGATGGTCTCCCACAGGGCTTTGATTATTCTATGGTTTTGCCAGGACAAGGGCATTATTATAATCCAGATTTTCTTGTCAACGGAGAGAAAAAACGTTTTGATGGTTATGTTACTGATATTACTACCGAACATGCGCTTAAATGGTTAAAAGAAGATCGTCCGAAAGAAAAGCCTTTTCTACTGATATACAATCAAAAGGCGCCACATAGAAATTGGAAGCCTGGGCCGGAATATCTTACCCTTTATGATTCTATTAATTTTATTCCTCCTGCGACTTATTTTGATGATGAAACGCATTATGCCGGGCGGGGTACTGCAGCAAAAACACAGGAAATGGAAATTGATGGCCATGCAAGATGGGGACATGACTTCAAATTTCAGGTTGACCCTGAAGGAAATCCAACCCAACTCAATAATGAGCTTAAACGATTTAATGATAAACAATTGGCAGCTTGGAATGCTGCTTATGAACCAAAAAATCAGGAGTTCATTCAAAAATTCTTTCCTAAAGAAAATCCTGATGGTGGAAGTATCTTGAAACCAATGCATAAATTGGGGAACGAAAAACAGAGGGAGAAACAAATAGCACTCTGGAAATACAACAGGTACTTAAAAGATTATTTACGTACCATAAAATCTATTGATGACGGCGTAGCGGAAGTACTTGATTATTTGGATAAAAATGGTTTAGCTGACAATACAATTGTAGTCTATACCTCAGATCAGGGATTCTATCTTGGAGAACATGGCTGGTTCGACAAACGATTTATGTATGAACAATCGTTCCGCACACCATTATTAATTCGTTATCCCAAAGAAATAGCCCCGGGAACAGTCATGGATGAACTAGTTCAAAATCTCGATTTTGCACCGACACTTCTAGACTATGCCAATGTGGAAATTCCTTCTGAAATGCAGGGGGAATCCTTTAGGAGGATATTAAATGGAACTTCAGGAGAATGGCGGAATGCAGTTTATTATACTTATTATGAGTATCCCTCAGTACATATGGTAAAACGGCATTACGGTGTGGCAACCGACCGTTATAAACTGATGCATTTTTATTATGATATAGATGAATGGGAAATGTATGATTTGGAAAAAGATCCCAAAGAATTAAATAACATTTACGATAATCCGGATTATGCCGAGGTTAGAGCCGATATGCACGAAAAGCTAAGGGGTCTTCGTGATAAATACGGGGATTCAAAAGAACTACAGGAAAAATATCTGAAGGAATATCTTGAACATATAGAAAACAGAAAAAGTGAATAAGCTTTAATCTTTTTGCGTTTTGCTTTGCAGGAGCTACAAGCGTACCAGTAAATACCTGCTTCTTCAGTTCAAAAATGATGTCCATCTCTGGCTCTGGGATGCATAAAAATGCCTCCCAGCGTAAACTAAAAGCCATTGCAGGGCGTTGGTGTTTGGTCAGAGAGCTGGAACGAAATTAACCCACGGGGATTTGCCAGGAAACTGGAGTTCTTTAAAAAGGTGTTCGTCCAGCACAAAAACAACAAGAACAAAATTTACAGTTTACATGAACCCCTGGGTTTATTGCATAAGCAAAGGTAAGGCTCACAAAAAAATACGGCGCAAAGCCTCTGTGATTCTGACAAAACCGGAATTATCGTTGGGGCTATGACCTTTAAGACTAATTTGTATGATGGACATAGTCTGGAAGAAGTACTTGAGTAAACCCCAAATCGAATCAGGAGAACTCCCAAAACAGCCACGGTAGATCGAGGTTATCAGGGAAAACAACAGATTGGGAAAACTACAGTTTATCTTCCAAAGCCACCACTCAAGCGAGACAGTGCTTACCAGAAAAGAAAAAAACGCAAACACCATCGTCGAAGAGCAGTTATAGAACCCATTATCGGACATCTTAAATCAGATCATAGAGTAGGCAGGAACTTTCTTAAGGGACAAATTGGCGATAGTATGATCTTTAGCATGGCTGCTGCAGGTTTTAATCTTAAAAAATTAATGGTAAAACTCCAAAAAATAAAATCCTGGCTTTTTATGGAGATAGAGTTGTTATACTTTAATTAGCATTTTCTCCATAAACTCAATCAGCCAAAATCGAAATATGAAGCTAACATATTTCTAAGGACTAATTATTAAAAGATTTGAAGCTTAAGAAAACCTGATTTCTTACGGTTTATACAATATAGACAGGATTGGTTTAACTATATTAATGATTTTTGTTATTTTCAATATTAAACTATCAACCTGCGTATTCCAATTAGAGTCTAAGAACGCTACATTATGGACTAATCCAAACTTTTTTGGTGATTCTCGAATAAAGTAAATAAAGGAAGAAAATTTAAGCTCCCAAGGTCAGGATTTTTTAATTTCTCACATCTTGTCCTATCTGCCCAAAGGGGCTTAATCCCCTCTAACTTAATTTCACTGCCTCATAAAACCCTGCCCAATAAATTTTAAAAAACCGGGGATTGAAGACCTCCAGAATGTCCAATCATGTCCACCATCATTGATGCGGAATTCATGGTCCACTCCCATGTTTCGTAATGTGACATGTGCCTTGGCATTGCCTGAATACAGAAAATCATCATCCCCGATATTAAAATAATACCTTGTTTTCAATTTATCCTTTGGTATTGCTTCAATCAATTTCAAGGGGTTGTTGGCATCCCAATGCCCAGTGTCTGGGTTTTCTGAATCGATATCCATTCCATAAATGTTCTTCGCCATTCCTTTCCACATGGGATTTTTGGTCATAGGATCATCCAAGGAGATGATCGCCGCACTAAGGGGTACACAAGTACCAAACATATCATGGTGTTTTACCCCATAAAGAAAGGCGCCATAGCCACCCATTGAATTACCCACCACAGCTCTCTGCTCTCTTGATTTTTTTATTCTATATTCTTGCTCGACCATGGGAATAAAATCTTGAAAAAACATATCTTCAAATTTTGAATTTCCCTTAAAATCGTTAATGTAGAAATGCTGCCCCCCATCAGGCATTATTACAATTGAGGGGGGTATTTGGCCTTTTTCAATGGCTGAATCCATGAAGTGGTCTATTAGCCCATATTGTACCCAAACATTTTCATCACCTCCATAACCATGCAACAGGTAGATTACTGGGTAACTTCGTTTTGATTCATCATAACCGGCCGGCAAATAAACTGAATAATCAATTTCTTTGTCCAGAATGGCACTTTTTATAGATTGAGCTTCCAATACTTTTCCCTGCCCAATACAAAATATCGGATAAAAAGAAAGCATAACTATTACAACATGCAATACTAAATATTTTGTTTTTCTCATTTTTAGGTAATTAGAGGTTATTTAAATTAATTTTTTTAGTGCCGAATGGAGGCGCATATGTTCGGGCCTCAGCAAACGTCAGTCGATTTCGTAAATAGACGATTTGTGCGTGAACCCTGATAAAAGGCGTGTCAACTTCAGGTGGCACATCATACCATTCGTCATCAAAGGTGAAAATAACACTTCGGTTGCCCGGTAGGGCACCAGGTGTAAGCACACCATGAACCTTTGGCACATTGTCCCCTTTATTGGCATAATGGACATATTGTGGCCCTCTGGGAAACCACATACCGCCACCGCCAATAGTTTCAACCATTAGTTGCCCTAATTGGGTGTTGGAAAGCTGGTTTTCTAGAGTTCTTAAAGACCTTGCCAAGTGAAATGCTCCCTGACTATGCCCCAGCAAAAGTACATTTGTATCTGTATCGATAATTTCTAGCACGCTTTTTTCAATCGAGGCCTCTACCGTTTCATTGGTAGGAAGAATTATTTCAAGGACATCAGCTATTCCTTCTTTGGTGCCATTATGAATACCAACAACCGGTCGGCCAGTGAATTCTGCAATTTCCACCATATTCTTATATTGCTTGGCTACATCAATGCCCGCCCCGTTAACAAACCATATTGGCTCATCATTCTTGAGAGTTTCAGGATATACCGGGGGAACATCTAAAATACTGGTGATTTGATGGTCATAAAGCAAGGTATCTGCTCCAACATAATAACCATCAAATTGAATGTCTTCTGACTTGTTTCCGGACAACAAATGTGTTTTATCCGATACAGACAGACTTTCTTGCATATGTAACGTTTCTTCTTCAAAAGTTGTGTCCGAGCAGGATGTGAACAATAGCAATGACAAAATAGCCATCCCTAAAAATAATCGTTTGGTTTTCTTCATAATTAAATTGGTTTATATAATTGTTACTAAAATTCTAATATGTATAAGTTATTTCAGTGGGTAAATAGCCTATTCTATGGGCATTGATTAAAAGTGTCTGTCCCTTTTCCAATTTTATGGTCTCCCCTTGGTAGACTTTCCAGGTGTGGGGCACATCAACAGAATCAACAGTTTTATTTTGGTCGATAGTAAAACCAAAATCCCAGCTTTTGGTCTTACGTTTTGAAATTAAAGCTTGAGTATTTTGATCAAGGATGCGATAACCGATTGAGCTGCCTTTTGTGCCACATTCTATTATGTACCCTTTTTTGTTTTTTATTACTTTAGGGGGTGATGTTTTAGGTGGTCCTTTTTTGTTGTTCCACCAATCGTTTAATACCATCTCTTTCTCTGGTATTAAGGAAAGGTCACCCACTTCTGCTATCCAGTCAAAAAGTGCTTTTTTCAGTTCTTTCTTTTTTGCCGCATATTGGGGCTCATCCGCAAGATTACGCACCTCATGGGGGTCTATTTTGGTGTGGTAGAGTTCTTCCGAAGGTTTGTTTCTTGCAAACCAGTCCAGTAGATGTGGGTTATGCAAACGTCCCATTTCGCGCAATTCCAATATTTCTTTCATTGTAAGTATGCCTTTTCTGTATTGTAAGTCTTGGTATTTGGGAAGTTCTGGCATAAAGTTGTACACGAATCTGAAATTCCCGTCGCTTACAGATCGTACCCTATCATATTTATTTGCCATTCGATCCCTGGCGGCAAAAACGTATTTTCTTTCTTCCTTTTCTTTAAATGGCCCCAGAAAAGCACTACCCTGAAGATGATCGGGAGGCTCAATGCCCGCTATGGAAAGCATGGTTGGCGCCAGATCAACCGAACTTATCAACCTATCATCTTTAGTAGCGGAAAAACGGTTTTTGGGATATTTTACAATCAAAGGTATGTGCGTGCCCCTTTCAAGAATTTCCCGCTTTGCCCAGGGCATAGATCCACCATGGTCGCTAAAAAATATCACATAAGAGTCGTCATATACTTTATCTTTTTTTAGTCTACCTACAATCTCGCCAACAGCTTGATCCATTTGTTCGATACGGGTATAAAGAACCGCCATGTCTTTTCTTGTGGTTTCGGTATCTACATAGTAAGGTGGCAATTCTATATCATTTGGGTCAAAACGAACACTATCGGGCGAGACCATTAATTTTGATTCGTGTGTGATAGCCAAATTAAACACGCTGAAGAACGGAGTGTTTTTGAGACGGTGTCTGTAGGAGGCTGCAGGGCTACTGTCATCCCAAACCGTGACAGGCTCCTCAAATTGATAATCTTCTTTGTGGTTGTTAGTCGTATAATAGCCCCTAACCCTTAGATATTCAGGAAAAGCTCTTACATATTCCGGTAAAACAGCTGAATAGCTGGGCAGGCCTTGTGGCATAAAAACGGGGGAACTTGAAAGGGTACGCATGTGTTGGGTACCTATTGAAATGGCATGCATCCCTGTGATAATTGATGATCGACTGGGGGCACAAACCCCCGCAGTGGTATATGCTTTTGTAAAAAGAACCGCATCATGCGCCAGATTATCTATGTTCGGGGTTTTTGCAATGGAATCACCGTATGCCCCCAAAAAAGGAGAAATATCCTCACACACTATCCATACAATATTCGGTGCTTCTTGAGCACTGGCCGTTCCAGGGAAAAGCATAACCAGAAGAAATAGAGTAAAATGTGTTTTTCCGAATATTAGGTGGATAAGGTAATCTCTACTCATCTCATTTGTTGTTAAGGTTCATACATTTAGGAGATTGTGTATTCTACTTTTATCATCAAAACAAACTTCCTATGTGCTGTATAAAGTACATTTTGAATTATTTATAGACATTTTATTTAAAATAATCACTAAACTTTCACTTTAAAGAATTTCTTCTTTTACCAGGATAC
Source organism: Christiangramia bathymodioli (assembly GCA_009735695.1). Lineage (GTDB taxonomy): Bacteria > Bacteroidota > Bacteroidia > Flavobacteriales > Flavobacteriaceae > Christiangramia > Christiangramia bathymodioli. The sequence continues at coordinate 61,217 of SRSL01000003.1, read as the reverse complement.
TAAGTTTCACCCATATATATTGTTGTTAAAGGGCATCTTATATACGTGAAATCTAAATTTTTAAAAAAAAGAAAATTTTTTGTCTATAAAATTCATCTTAAAGTCTTTTATAAATGTGAAAGGCTATTAAGAGCAGAATAAAAATTGCAGTTCACCATTAGTTTTATGAAAAAAGAAAGTACAAATACAGCTATAACTAACAAAGAGATACAGGATCTCCGGAAAGAAATTCTGTTATCCGTAGAAAAAGAAAAGAGGAGCAAAAAACAAATGAAATTAATATTTGCAGCGGCTGCAACCTTTGCCCTTTTATTTGGAGTGGGATATTTTTCCCAGATTCAATCTGAACCTTCACTGGAAGATTTTGTGAGAACGGCTCCAAAAATTGACATTGAAGAAGCGGAAGGGATAACTTTATTGCTTGGAGATGATACCAGGATTGATTTAAATGAGGAAAATTCAGCGATCCAATACTCTTCTTCAGGGCAAAGTATAAATATTGGTTCGGGGAAAAAAGTGACTCAACACACTAAAATAAAAAATAAACCGGTATTCAATACAGTAATAGTACCCTATGGCAAAAGAACAACTTTGGAATTATCAGACGGAACTTTAGTATGGTTAAATTCCGGTTCTAAATTAATTTATCCTGCGTCTTTTACGGGTGTTTCAAGACCGGTTTATCTTGAAGGGGAGGCTATTTTTGATGTAGCCCATAATGCGAAAAAACCTTTCAAAGTAAATTCGGAATATCAGGAAATTGAAGTTCTAGGAACGATATTTAATATAACCAGTTATCCTGGTGATCAATATATAGAAACGGTTTTAAAGGAGGGAAGTGTAAATATAACCTATCAAAATTCCGGAAATAAGAAAGTGAAATTAATACCGGGGAATTTATCCAGTTTCAATGTGAAAAATTCAGAGATAAAGACAGCAAACGTTGAAATAAGTAATTATTTTTCCTGGAGGAGTGGCTTTTTAAGGCTTGAAAATAATACACTTTCAGAAATAATGAAAAAGCTTTCCCGCTATTACAACTTTACTTTTACTATTCATGATGAAGATTTGGGAAATCAGACACTTTCAGGAAAATTGGATCTTAAAGAAGATTTTGAACAGGTCCTTGAGGTATTAAGACAAACAACTGAATTTAATTTCAGAATTAAAAACAATAATTTAGTAATCCAATAAAAATCTGCAAATGAACAAATTTCTATAAAAGAGAAAAGCCGAAAGATGCTGTAACAACTTCCGGCCTGATGCTAATACCACCAAATAAGATAATATTAACTAACTGAACTTCAAAATTATGAATAAAAACACTAAGAGTGCAAATTTAGGAGGTGATTTTATTTTCCGTAGACTATTTTTAACTATAATGAGATCTTTCTTATTCTTTATCCTTTTTGGACTTGCTTCGAGTTACGGAAATAATTCTTATTCCCAGACCATGGATATTGAACTAAAGCAAGTTCCTCTCAATTTTTTTTTTAAAACAGTTGAGGAGAAAAGCAAATATATTTTTATTTACAAGGACGAGATTTTAACAGATGCAGAGTTGGTCTCTGTGAACTTATCAAATGCTACTCTATCTACTATTCTAAACTCTGCATTAAAAAATCAAAATCTTAATTATAAGATTAGGGACAGGCAGGTTGTTATTTTTAAATCCGAACCAACGGAAGCTTCTGAAGATTTTAAGGCTGGATTCGAAAATATTCAATTCCAAGTTTCTGGAACTATTGTTGACGCCACGGGGATGCCACTACCAGGAGTGAATGTTATGGAAAAAGGGACCACTAATGGAACTGTCGCAGATTTTGACGGGAACTTCACCTTTAGTGTAAGCAGTTCAGAAGCTATCCTGGAAGTTTCTTTCGTGGGATTTAAGAAAAAAGATGTACCACTACAAGGTCGTTCTAACCTTACAATCCAGTTAGAAGATGATGTTGCCGCTTTGGATGAAGTAGTGGTCGTTGGTTATGGCACACAAAAGAAAAGTGACTTAACGGGATCTGTAACATCATTAAGCCAAGATGACATGAACCCGGGGGCAAACGTTTCGGTTGACCAGATGATGCAGGGCAGGGCTGCCGGGGTACAGATTAATCAGGCCAGTTCAGCACCTGGAGGTGGACTGTCAATCAGGATAAGGGGATCTAATTCATTGAATGCCAGCAATGAACCTTTATATGTAATTGATGGGTTCCCGATAGACAACAGTCCCAACCTTGGTTCTGGTGGGGCGGCCGAAGTTGGTCAAAACCTAAGCCCAAGAAATCCTTTGAATGCCTTAAATCCAGCTGATGTGGAATCCATAGAGATTTTAAAGGATGCCTCAGCAACAGCAATTTATGGTTCGAGAGGTGCAAATGGGGTAATCTTAATTACCACCAAAAAAGGGAAAAAGGGTCAGATAAATGTTACTTATGATGTTTATAGCGGAATTCAATCGGTTGCCGAAAAAATGGAAGTGCTTTCTACTTCCCAATATATTGATGCTATAAACGAACTCTCTATTGCACAAGGGAATAGTGCGGTTTTTAATGAGGAAGACATTTCAAGAATCGGTGGGGGAACCGATTGGCAAGACGAAGTCTTTCGTTCGGCTCCTCTGATGAACCATAACCTGGCTGTGAGCGGCGGCAGCGAAAACACAAATTATTATGCCTCCTTCAACTATTTTGATCAAGAAGGTGTGGTAAGAAACTCGGGGATAAAAAGATATACCGGAAGAATAAACCTTGAGACAAATATAGGGAACAAGGCCAAAATCGGCCTTAACTTCAACACAAGCTTAATTAAAAACAACAACAATGTTGATGGCGTCAATACCAATGAGCAAGCAGGCCCCATTTACTCTTCGTTGTTATATGACCCTACCGAGCCTATATTTAATGAAGATGGCACTTTTAGCCAATCTGCGAACCTTACAGTTAATAATCCTGTCACCTTGATAAAAGCCATTATAAGTGAGAGCGAGACCAATAGAACTTTCGGAAATGCCTTTTTGAACTATGATTTTACAGAGGATCTTTCAGGAAAGTTCAATTTCGGGACCGATAGGCAAACCTCAAGAAGAGACATTTACAATACCACCCAGACCATACGTGGGGGAGCAGCTGGTGGTATTGCGAACGTCAACGTATTGGAACGTTCAAATTATCTGTTCGAGTATACGATGACCTATGACAAAACTTTTAATGAAGATCACGCGCTTACGGTATTAGGTGGTATTACGTATCAAAAATTCAGCTCAAGGTTCTTTTCCGGTAATATCAGTGGTTTTCCTACAGATGATATCAAAACGAACAATTTGGCCCTGGGTGATACCAATACGGATGTACTCTCCAGTGGCAAGGAAGAAAATACTTTATTGTCATATTTGGGTAGGGCGAACTACAACCTATTCGACAAATTTTTGTTTACCGCCTCGATTAGGGCAGATGGATCATCGAGATTTGGAGAGAACGACAAATGGGGTTATTTTCCATCCTTTGCCTTCGGATATAAGCTGGATCAAGAAGAATTTATTCCTGATAGTTTTAGTCAACTCAAACTGCGAGCGAGTTGGGGTCAGACAGGTAACCAGGAGATTGGCAATTACGCATCTCAATTGACGTTTGGCACTGGTCCTAACGTGGTGTTTGGTGGCACTGTTACGGGAAGTGTAGTCCCGCAACGTATTGCAAATCCTGACCTTAAGTGGGAAACCACCGAACAATTTAATGTAGGCCTTGATTTCGGTATTTCTGATGGCAGGTTTAGTGGAAGCCTGGATTATTTTTCAAAAGAATCAAAAGATCTATTGTTCGATCTTCCCCTCCCATTGGCTTCAGGCTATGCTTCGATATTGACAAATGTAGGCGAAGTCAAGAACAGTGGGTTCGAGTTTCTTTTCAACTCGCACAATATAGTAACCGATAATTTTAATTGGGAGACCTCTCTCAATTTTTCCATAATCGAGAATGAAGTAGTGGATTTGGGGCGCATTGAGAGTATTGTAACCGGAGGTGTTCAGGCAACTGGAAACACGGCGATTATCCGGGAAGGTGATCCCCTTGCCTCTTATTATGGTTATGAGGTGACCGGCATTTTTCAAGAAGGTGACGACATTGCCAATTCTCCACAACCAACAGCCCAGCCCGGTTTTCCTATCTTTGAAGATAGGAATGGAGACGGTGCCATCACACCTGCAGACCAGACCATTATAGGTACTCCTTATCCTGATTTTACCTACGGCATACAAAATTCAATTTCTTACAAGAATTTGAAGCTAGATTTCTTTTTTCAAGGCCAGGCAGGCGTTGACTTATTGAACATTAATTTAATAGAATCTCTTTATCCTGCAAATTTCAGAAGAAACCGACTGGCGTATCATATATTAGATCGATGGACACCGCAAAATACAAATACAAAATGGCCTTCAGGAGTAAACCCCAATGCTTACGGTGCAGGAAAAGTAAATTCGCTGGCTATTCAAGATGCTTCATATCTAAGGTTGAAAAATGTTAAATTATCGTACAACGTGCCAGTTCAAAATATTGAGTTTTTGAATGCACTTCAAGTCTATGTTACTGGTCAGAACCTATTTACAATTACTGATTATGAAGGTTTTGATCCTGAGGCAAATTCGTTCGGTAGAAGTAATGTAAGGATCGATTACAGCAGTTATCCTTTAGCAAGAACCTATATGGTAGGGCTTACTGCCAACTTTTAAATCCAACAAATAAAATATTTACAATTATGAAAACTTATCATTATAAAATAATGTTTATTTTAATGTTGACGATATCGACAGGCTGTGAAGATCAGTTGGAGGAAGAGGTGTTCTCTGAACTTGCACCCTCAACTCTTTTTACTTCAGAAAAAGGACTTAATTCTTTACTCAATGCAGCATATAGTTCCGCACACAGGTCTGGATTTGATCAATCATGGTCTCCATATTTTCTAGGAACCATGCCGGCAGGGGAAGTATGGGGAGTCGGCGGGTCTATTGAAAGTGTATGGCAATCATTAATTGACTACAACTGGGACAGCAACCATGGACAGTTGCTTCCCGTATGGACAACTTACTATAACTCCATTCGTGATGCGAATATAGTTCTGGACAACCTGGACAATGATGCATTTTCGAGTGATTTCAGGCAGAGAACTGAAGCCGAAGTCCATTTTCTAAGGGGTTGGGCCTATTCTGAACTATATAAATATTTCGGGAGATTACCTCTTTACAAGTCTTCAACGGACGATCCATTGTTGCCCCGCTCTAGCGATGAAGAAACACGGGCTTTTATAGAACAAGAACTTCTAGAGGCAATCGCCACTTTACCGACCGAACCTTTATCTTTTGGCCGGGCATCCAAGGGAGTAGCCATGTCTGTGTTGGCAAAGTTTTACCTAAACACAAAGCAATGGCAAAAAGCGGCTGATATGTCTTTGGAGGTTATAGAATTGGGGCAGTACAACCTCCTGCCCAACTACTCTGATGTTTTTGAAATTACTAATGAGGGAAATTCCGAAATAATTTGGGCACTTCCCAAAGATGCCGCCGGGGCAGGCCAATTCATGAATGCCTTGATCTTTCCTCCGGACTATCCCACGCCTTACCCCAACAATTCGGTATATGCGGCGCGTACCTACCTCTTTGATGATTTGGTAAACTCTTTTGAGCCGACAGATACACGCACCAGCCGCATTATAACGGAATGGGAAAGTACAGCTACAGGTCAACTTGTGATGGGATTGGGCAATGACCAATCATTTCCGTACAAGTTGCCTTTTGATCCAAATGCCGTAGGGCCTTCCGCCGGTAATGATATCGTGGTCATCAGGTATGCCGACATATTGTTGACAAGGGCCGAAGCGCTGAATGAGCTGAACGGACCCACTCAAGAAGCTATTGACCTTATTAATCAAGTCAGGACCCGAGCCGGTGCCACTCCCTTGAATTTGGGAGGTTTCAACAAAGACTCTTTGCGCGATGCTATCCTACGTGAAAGGGAATGGGAATTTTATTTTGAAGGAAATGCAAGGGAAGACCAGATCAGGCATGGGGTCATGATTTCCAGGGCCCAGGCAAGGGGCAAAAATGCCCAGGATTTTCATGTGCTTTATCCTATTCCACAAAGAGAACTGGACGCCAACCCCAATTTGGAACAGAATCCCGGATATTAAATTTTTTTGGTATGCTATTAGCAAATAAACAATTTCTTGAAACCTACTGTCCCCTGAAGCAAGCTTCGGGGAATTTTAGAAATTAAAAAGCAGGGGTGTTTACTCCTTTAAGTCATGCACCTATTTATACTAATTTTAGTAATGGTCTGAATTTAAAAAAATTGTTTATGGCTATACTTGTACGCTGGTTTATAGAACTTAGCAGAGAAAAATAATATTTGAATGAAAATCAAGAAATTGAACTTATGAAAAATAAATTGGTTTTAATATTTACAATCTTGTCGTTTACAATCGTATGTGCACAACAACAAACTGAAACAAAACAAGAACCACAAGGGCAAGATAAGCCTTTGAACTTTGTAATCATCTTTGCCGATGACCTGGGGTATGGCGATTTGAGCTCCTATGGTCATCCTACCATACATACCCAAAATCTGGATCAAATGGCGGCTGAAGGCCAAAAATGGACGAACTTCTATGTAGGAGCCAGTGTATGTACGCCAAGTAGGGCAGCATTACTAACCGGAAGGCTTCCCATTAGAAATGGGATGACAAGCAGTGTGAACCGTGTTCTCCATCCCGATTCTCATAATGGTTTGCCCCAGGATGAGATAACCCTGGCAGAACAATTAAAAAAAGCGGGTTATACTACGGCCTCTATAGGTAAATGGCACTTGGGCCATAAAGAAGAGTACTTACCCACAAACCAAGGGTTCGATTACTATTTTGGAATTCCCTATAGCAATGACATGGACAATATTATACCATTTAGGTCCAGTCAGGGATATATTGATTTTTGGAAGTCAGAAGAAAAAAAGAATATCAATACTTTCAACGTTCCCCTAATACGCAATACCGAGATTGTGGAACGGCCAGCCAACCAAAATACATTGACAAAACGTTATAATGAAGAGGCTGTTCAGTTCATCAGACAAAACAAGGATAAACCCTTTTTTCTTTATTTAGCCCATAATCTTCCGCATGTACCCCTTTTTGCATCAAAAGACTTTTTGGCTACCAGCAAAAGGGGGCTCTATGGAGATGTTGTTGAAGAAATTGACCACGGGGTTGGGCAGATATTGGCCGCACTGAAAAAAAACGGCCTCGATGAAAACACCATTGTGGTCTTCACCTCTGACAACGGACCTTGGCTCATCATGAACGAAGAAGGTGGAAGTGCAGGACTTTTGCGAGAAGGAAAAGGGTCAACATGGGAAGGAGGTATGCGTGAACCATGTATTTTTTGGGGTCCCGGCCGAATACAACCTGGTTTGGTGACCCAAATTGGTACCACCATGGATTTATTTACCACCTTCAGCAAATTGGCAAATGTACCAGTCCCCGATGATCGAAAAATTGACGGAATAGACCTCGGTCAAACGCTTTTCGAAAAAAAGCCCAGCAAAAGAAAAGAAGTATTTTATTACCGGGGGGATGAGCTCTATGCGGTTAGGTTGGGGGCCTTCAAAGCACATTTCATTACTGAAGGCGCCTATGGCCCACCGGCACGAGAAGAACATGATCCCCCGCTTCTCTACAATCTTGAAGTGGATCCCTCTGAAAAATACAATGTTGCCAAAAGCCATCCGGATATCATCAAACAAATCAAAGCTTTGGTAAAGAGCCATAATTCAGGTTTGGTCAAAGGAGAAGATCAGCTGAAAGACCGGGGTTGACTTTTTGAATTGTCATTGACAACTTTAAACTCTTTACGGTACGGTACTACTTAATAAATTATAAATAATTGTTTTAAAATTTTGGATCAAAATGAAAAATAACCATCAAATTAAAAGTTTGGTTGTTTTGTTACTGCTATTTAGTTTTAGTATTGTAGCCCAGACCAACAATACGAGCTATTCACTGGTAGAAATCCCTGCCCCGTCACTTAAGGAGAATTTAATAGGTACGGATGATGTCCAAAAGATCGGGGTTTATTTACCGCCGTCCTATTCAGACTCGGATCATTTGTTTCCGGTTGTTTATTTTTTGAACGGATATACCGTTGAGGCCGGCGAATATCCCAAAACAGAATCTTTTGACAGCTATATGAAAAATAGTGAACAGCGTGGGTTCATCTTAATAGAACTGAATGGTCACAACCTGTTTGAAGGATCGATGTACGCCAATTCAGCGGTGTCGGGAAATTGGGAAGATTATATCGTCAGGGATGTCATAAACTATGTTGACAGCCATTATAGAACTTTGGCGAAACGGGAATCGCGTGGCATAGCAGGTCATTCAATGGGTGGAGGTGGCACAATCAATATCAGTTTGAAGCATCCCGAAGTGTTTTCTGTAGTCTATGCCATGAGCCCTGCTATTTTGGCAAAGGATAACTTAATAAATGGAATGTTTAGGAATGATTCTATTTTAGTGCAGGTCCAAAATTTATCTATGAAAATGAAAGAGGTGGGGGATGAGGATTTTGCTGAAACCTTGCAACAAGAATTAAAATCTTACGATCGGAAAGCAACAAGTATATTTGGTATTCTCGCCTTTGGGTCTGCTTTCTCTCCCGACCCCTCACAACCTTTAAAAATTGCGTTCCCCTTTAAAATGAATGATGATGGTACTTTTACCAAGATACAAGAAATCCATGAGAAATGGTTGGCTGGTTTTGGCGATCTGGAAGAAAAAATAAAAGAATACAAAAACAATCTCGCCCAATACAGGAAATTTGCATTGAGTTGTGGTTATCAGGATGAAATGCCAGGATTGTTCGAAGGATCAGTTTATTTTTCAAAATTATTGACAGAGAAAAAAATACCGCATAGCACGTGTTGGTACACAGGCAAACATAGCGATAAGGTAAGTGAACAACTTATGAATGAAGTATTTCCCACCATGTCTGCATACCTACTTGGTGAACAATTGTAATGGAATGTATTAAATTATAAAGGTATGAGAACTATGAATTGTTCAATTTTAAATAAGCACTGCATGTTAATGTTAAGAGAATATTTTTGGCGTTCAAGCATATTTTCAAACCTAAATTTATGGAAATGAAACCGTTTTCAATAAAGAATCCAGATATCTTACATCTGGGTCGTTCAATAGCCCTTAATCGTATTTTTAGAAATTGTCCTACGTATCCACATTACTTAAATGCGTAAGCTATATAGTAAAGAAACATATGATAATCATAAAATGATTAGGTTGATTTTGAATTAGTTTTTTTAAGGGAGCGCAGCTTGTCTGCGCTTTTTTTTCTTTTGCTTCCAAGTCCAGTCCTTATGCTGAAATTCTTATTATGAGCTACTAATACTTTCACACGATGGAACGAACAAATTCAAATATGACAATTAAGTGGGGTTGCAATCTGCCCGACTTGAAAGTATTGTTTTTTTTATTATCATTTTTGACATTTGTCGATTCAGTCTACGGTCAGATTTCTGAAGTGCTTTGGCTCGAAAATGATTCTATCAGGGTGGCAATAAGCAAACAAGGGGCTGAACTCCAAAGCATACACGGCAAAATTAGTAAGTTGGAGTACCTATGGCAGGGAAATAGTGAATATTGGCCCGATAAGGCACCAATAATGTTTCCAGTCAATGTCAGGTTCAGGGATGATGAGTTTTATTATCGGAATTTGAAATACGAGATGCCAAAAATGGGAATCATAAAAGAGGGTCTTATGACCCTAGAGCACAAATCTAAAGATGAGGCAATATTAAGTTTTGTTCCCAATGAAGAGGTTTTGCACGAAAACTACCCATTTTTGTTTAACCTTCTTGTTCGCTATAAATTGATTGGCAATACCATTTTGAACGAATATATTATCACTATAAACGATAAACGCAGCATGTATTTTGCACTTGGAGGCCATCCGGGGTTTAATCTGTCACTCGGTCAATCAAATGGTAGAGAAAGACATGAATTATTTTTTTTTTAAATCACTTTCTGCCAAAAGAGAACTTATTAAAAATGGTCTTTTAAAAGATTCGGTAGTCCCCTTTTTACACAATGAGACCACTCTTGGACTTGATGATGCCAGGATTCCCAATACTGGAATTTTCATCAAAGATCCAGCTATCAATAAAATTGGTCTGGCCAGATCTGGCAAAAAACCATACATAAGTTTAATCCTGGGTAATTTTCCGAATGTCAATATTTGGAGCCCTCCGGGATATCCGTTTGTCTGTATTGAACCTATGTCTTCACATCATGATTTTGAAGATTCTCCAAAAAATATCAAAAAAAAGCACCACCTTGTCACATTAAAACCGGACGAAACTGTTAAATATTATTTTTTTATAGAAATAGACCAAAGCCTTTAAATAACAATCTATACGTTATCAAAGCATGCCGGTGAGTTTCCTTCTTAAGCCCGTGTTTTTTAGCTACTGATAAAACTTATACCTCAACTATTTTCAGGTATATATCAGGTTTATCAGCTCCTTATTATATTCGTTCTAGAGTTTATCTTTTATTTCATCTTCAATCTTCATTTTACTTAAAATTAAAGAACTCTGGATGCCTGAAATAAAAAACTACCCAAACTAAAACCAGCACCACACATGGAACTATTAAGCTCATCCCACCTGTCATGTGTAAAATAATTGCTCCACCCATATAAGAGCTTAATAACAAAGTGCCAAATCGATTGGTCTTTGGAAAGAGAAACAGCAAAGCCGAGCCTATTTCGCCTAGCGCGATAATAATACGCCAATCTCCCAAGTTCATTTGTTCCATTTGTTCGGGGTGAAAAAACAATTTCCCACTTGCACTATATAAATAAAGTGCTGTTAACAAGCCTGCTATTATCCAGGCAACAATTTTTCTCGTTTTTGAGGTTTTTGTAGTACTCATCATTTTAAAATTTTAGAGGTCTGTATATAAATACCTAAATTAGATTTTAATAAAAATAAGATTTTCATGGATATTTTCAAGGGGCAAAACCTCTTAGAGTTTTCCAATCGGTTCAAAACCGAACTTGATTGCAAAGAATACTTGGCGGATCTGAAGGCGAAAGAGGGATGTGAATGTTTGAAATGCGGTATGACAGCATTTCAAAAAAGAATGGGTTTTTCAAGAGTCTACAATGTATGCTTCCATATAAAATCGGCCACTGCCAATACCTTTTTCCACAAAGTGAAGTTTGGTGTGCGCAAGACGTTCTTCCTCTGTTTCGAGATGGCCACCAGTACTAAGAGCCTATCGGCAAGCTATATGGGCGTTCGCTAAGGCGTGACTTAAAAGACCACCTTTCTTTTCATATTAAAAGTAAGGGAGGCTATGGAATCCAACGGAAACTATCCTATAGACGGCCCACATGGACGAGTTCTTGCAGGGCTTTATCCAAAAGAGAAAGATAGAACGTAACTACTATGCAGGAAAAAGAAAGCGGTCAAAGCCGTACAACTTAACCTAGAAGGAAGGTCAGGCGCATGTAAGCCATGCGCATCGAACATTCGGTAAAGTCGCTACAATCTTTGTCAACAACATCAGTAGGGAGGCAAAGGTCACCACTGATAAATGGAAAGGAGACAGATCCATTGCAAAGGCCTATGATATCGATTAGATAGAAAGTAAGAACGGAACCAACTTCAGGGCCCTGCATACCATGAGACCACAGATAAAGTCATGGAGTCTTCGTTGAACAACCTTGATATCTACAGGTATTTCAACAAGTTCTGCTTTAGGAGCGATTGTTCCCAAAGCAAGGAAACCTGATAGAAAAAAATGATCAAAGCCGATAGAAAGGCGTATCAGAAACAAATTATAAGTAACTACTGGCCTCTATAAAATTTAATTCTTATCAATTATCCAAACTTATATCCTGAAACTTTAACACCCATGAGCAATCCCGAATAATCACGAGAACCCTTATCAATGCCAGCAGCACCGGCAACTACAAACAGTGGGGCCAGATGTTCACTTCTTGGATGGCTTTCTCTTGCTTTCGGTACATTCTTCCAGTTAATGAGCATTTCATTTCGCTTTTTAGCATCATTTATCTCAACTGTCTGGGTGAGCCAGTCATCGAATTGCATTGAAACACCTGTAGCTGAAGAACTACCCGACATAAACCCTTGCATATTATGGTAGCTCATTCCTGAACCTATAATCAACACACCTTCATTTCGTAAAGGTTCAAGCACTTCGCCAAGGTTTATATGCGTTTCAGGGTCAAAGGAATTGACCAGGGAAAGCTGAACCACCGGAATATTGGCTTTTGGGAAAGCAATCATTAAAGGCACAAATATTCCATGGTCAAAGCCTCTTTCATAGTCCCTTTTTGTTTTAACCCTCCTTGCTTTAAATAGATTTTCAATCTGTTCAGCCAATTCGGGATTACCGGGAGCTGGCCATTTTAAATGATATGTAGATTCAGGAAAGCCATAATAATCATATAGCAAATGTGGATTTGAACCGAATTGCAGCGTCGGCAAATCCTCTTCCCAATGTCCTGAAACAACAAGAATAGCTTTTATCTTTTGGCTGTATTGCTCACCAAAATTTTTAAGGTATTTCCTTAACCGATCATATCCAATAGGGTCGCCCATGGCATTTTTAGTTACATGCCACGGACCACCACCATGAGGTATAAAATATACGGGTAACTTTCCCATTCTGTGTCCTTTTTTTTCTTATCGCTTTCAACGCAGTTTCCCCACTTATTAGTTGGTTGAGCCTCGTGTTTAAATTGTTTTAGTGCATCGCAGCAGGTTTACAAACGTTGAAGTATTCAAAATCGGTGCACAGCGAAAGTAAACCAGATAATTTCATTGTTCATACAACACTTAAATGGTACAGTGCCTCTTCTACAGTAGCCGATAACGAATAATTATTTTCTTCATTGACAAAAATTTTATTTGCTATTTGTAAAACCAATTCTTTCATGGGGTACTTTGACAAAAATTCCTTCTGATTCGGCAAAAAGCACCCCATCTCCATCAAACATTTTTCCCGCGATATAGACTTTTTTACCTTCAGTTTTTTCGATTGTGGCAGTCATATACATGGTGGTTTCAACCGGTAATGGCCTGTGATAATTTAGCGTCAAGTTCCCGGTAACAGCAGGCATATGATTTAAAAAGGCTACCCCTCCCATGGCTTCATCCATTACAGATGCAATGGCACCACCGTGAACAATTCCAAGGGCTCCCTGGGTTTCAACGTGAAATAAAACCCTGACGTAGAATTTCAACAAGCTTTCATCATGATAATATTGTATATCTATGTAATTCTGTTGTTTCCCTGAAACAAATGAATATGTGTACAAACTCATATCATAAGGTTTTAAATTTTGAAATTCATCAGGAATTTTCATGTTATTCATTTTTACGTGTGATTTATCTCAAATTAATGAATTCCCCGAGGCAAAGTCTCGGGGGATTCTGTTGGTCAAACAATTACAATTACAAGAAATTGTCGGTGTTGGTTCTGTCCATGTAAGTGAATTGCAACATCCAATGTGGATAAATTGGGTCTAATTTGCTTAATTCATCCAGGCGGCTTACTTCCTCGGCACTCATTTCCCATTCGGTTGCTTTAAGGTTATCTTCCAGTTGGTGTGGTTTGGTAGCACCCACTAGCACTGAAGAAACCACAGGTTTTCTGAGCAGGTAATTTAATGCTGCCTGCGCAATACTCGCATTGTGATTGTTAGCAATTTCTTCCAGGGCATCTACAATAACATAAGCTTTTTCCTCATCTATCGGGATAAAGTTTTGCTCTTCATTGGTTCTTCTGGAATCTTCGGGCATGGGTTTGTCTTTCCTATATTTTCCTGTCAAGAAACCACCTCCAAGCGGCGACCATGGGGTCAATCCTAAACCTTGATCTTCGAGCAGCGGCGTCAATTCATATTCAACATCCCTGGAAATCAACGAATAGATAGCTTGAAGTGATACAAATTTTTCAAAGTGATTTTCTTTAGATATAGCCAAAGCTTTCATCAACTGCCATGCTGTGAAATTACTGGCACCAATATACCTAACTTTTCCCTGATGCACCAAATCTGATAAAGCACCCAAAGTTTCTTCAAGCGGGGTAATAGGATCAAAACTGTGCATCACATAAAGGTCGATATAGTCCGTGCCTAATCTCTTTAGGCTATTATTACAGCTCTCAATAATGTGTTTACGGGACAGGCCCACATCATTGATATCCTTGCTCATCCGCCCCCTTACTTTGGTGGCAAGCACTACTTCGTTACGCTTCTCTTTTAGTGCTTTCCCCAGAATTTCTTCAGATTGACCGTGGGAATATACATCGGCCGTGTCGAAAAAGTTAATGCCGGCATCAAGAGCCATATCCACAATTTTTTTGCTGGCTGGGTAATCCAGGTTACCTACTACTTTCCAGTAGCCCTCGCCGCCAAAACTCATGGCTCCTAAGCAAAGTTCTGATACCATCAAACCTGATTTTCCTAATTGTCTGTACTTCATATTTTTGTTTTTAAGTGTTAATTATTAAATATATTAATGTAAAGCCTTTAACTCAAATAATTTTCTGTACGCCTCATAATCAACAGATATTGAGGAAATTATAATTTCATAGGTTTCCAAAATGCTTTGATAATTTAATGAGCTGTTCTTTCACTGATCATCGCCAGGCTTAATAACCGATTGATCGAATATGCTTAATTACCGATTTTTCCTGTTATATTATTTAATAAGCATACTATATGCTAATTCTGATTGTCAATAAGTTTCAAAATATCCTTTCCTATTGTTTCAGGTTTATCAGTTAGGGCAAACCGGGTTACCGTTTTTATCGATTAAAAATTTGATAAATACCATTTGATACGGTTTCCCGAGAAAACCTCCTTTTTCTCTTCTTGAGATAAGCGAATACCGGATGAGTGTTCTTACCGTTTACATCAATTTTATCGGTAAGCTAAAAGGTAACACCGTGATTAATTTTTCAAGCTTTCAATACCGTAATATTAGTTTCAGGTTCCTGGTTCAGGAATTGCGCGCTGAGAAATCCTAAAACAACCACCCCATTGTCTTTATACTTTTGGTAGTGCTTAAACCGTCAAATTGTGGGGCAAGGCCACATTTTGTCGCCGTATTAACAACCAATATTGTTTTACCTTCGAAATTTCTCAATTCAATAATTTCTCCAGTGGGCTTTTTAGCTTGTAGCTGATAAAATTCTGATTCCATAGCATTATTAATTATTACAATAAATTTTTTTAGCAAAAAGCTATCTTCCCTGTTTCTCCCATCTACTGAACTTTTAAATTACTTGTTATATCTAACCGTAGTTTCAGTTTTGACAAAAAATTCTTGATTTGCTGGACCCCTCTATATACAATCACAATAGTAAATAAAAGCGTTTGATGCCAAAAGTATTCCTAATTTCATTGTTCGGAACAATCTAATGGACAAGCTTGCTTTGATTTGTTTGGGTACAATTTTATTTAAAACTTAATAGGTACTTCTTTGGACATACAAAAACGATTTCCCAGGATTTATTTGAATAATAATTATAGAGGTAAGTATTTAATTTTCTAAGTTAACAAATAATCCGTCAATTAATAGTTCTGAAATCTCTATACGTTTTTGTGAACTTTCCATTGCGTTTAAATGATCCTTTTTAACCTTACACATGCCTAGAAAAATGAAATTTAGCAAATCTTTGTTCACTGATCTTTTCAGTAGTTTCTCCTTTCGTAATTCTTGATATATAGGACCCATAATTTTTAAAATAGCAGTGTGTTGGTCATACTCTAATTCTACCCACAACCTCCTATGGGTATTTTTAAGTTGGTGAATAAAAAGAACGTTTTCACACGTAAATATTAAAATAAATTTAGCTATATGTTTTAATTTTTCTTTTTCCGTAATACTATTTCTTTCACTAATATCATGCAACGATTTTATGAAAATAGACGATAAATTTTTTGTGACCAGGTTAAGTAACTCATTTTTATTACTCACTGTGTTATACAAAGTTTTTTTTGAGATAGCTAAACTCTCCGCGATATCATCCATAGAGACTGATTTTATACCTTGCTGGTAATAGAGTTTACATGCAACCTCCAATATCTCCTCCAATCGGGTCATTTTATTTAATTATAGTATTCATCGCAGGCTTTTTAAAAACCTATTATAGTTAATTGTTTCAAATAATTCAGGAATTACCAACTTCAATTTATCAGCATAATAAAGTTAAAGATATTCTCTGATTAAAATCCATTGATTCGACAATATATTTATATTTGTCTAAAATTAGACAATTTTATAAATTTTGTCAAATGAACAACGACTTAATAAAGGCACATATTATAAATTCATCAAAAAATGTATTTAAAGAGCGTGGTTTCAGCCAAATTACGATGAGTGATATTGCAAATGCATCTAACAAAGGAAGAAGTACTATTTATTATTATTTTAAAAATAAAGAAGAAGTCTTTGAGGAAGTTGCCTTACTTGAATATTTAACTATTATACAGCCTGCTAAAACAAAAATTGCTCCCTCTCGCAGCATTGAGGAAAATTTAACAGGATATGTCGCCGGTAAACTCAATAGCCTATTCAAAAAAATAGAAGGATATAGATTTTTAGTTGAAGATATAAAACAGAATCCCCACCTCAATAACTTAATATATTTTAAAATAAGGCATTTAGAAAATGAAATCTTCACAAACATTCTTACCTGGGCTTTGGAGAATGATGAAATCGCATCTATAAGCGATGATGATATTAAATTTTTGGCAATGGCCATGGGTACTGCTCTCAATAGTTTAGAAAAAGAAATGCTCCTATATGGTACCTTGGACAATATGGATATTAGATTACAGTGGCTGGTTAGCCTGCTTATAAAAGGTCTAAAATATGATCAATAAATTAAACTCTCTATTAGCTAAACGTATGCGTCAATTCTATCCCGGTCTTTTGCTCTGCATCACTTTTATAATATTTCAAGCTTGTAAAAAAGATGAGAAAACACAAGAAATTCAACCTATCGACGTAAAAACAATCCTTGTTGGAGAGCAGTCATTCAAAAATAATAGTAATGTTTTATCTGCTACAGGAAGGATAGCTGCAGATAAAAATGTGAAGCTTAGTTTTCAGGTATCTGGAACTATCGAGCAATTCCCGGTTAAGATGGGCGAATATGTTAAACAAAATGATCTCATCGCTAGTATAGATGCTACAACTTATCAAAAGCAATATGAAACCCAAAAAGCACAGGCAGATCTGGCTGAGGATAATTATGCCCGGGTAAAAGAAGTGTATGAAAAAGGAAGTATTGCAGAAGTTAGAATGGTAGAGGCCCGCTCTAATTACCAACAAGCACAAGCTGCTGCAGAAGCAAGCTATCAAAATGTAAAACACACCAGCATCAGGGCTCCTTTTAGTGGTTATGTTGGGGAAAAAATGATGGAAGCAGGAGACTTGGCCTCACCCGGCCAACCTGTTGTCTATTTTTTTAATATTGATAAGCTTAAAGCAATTATCCCTATTCCTGATGACGAGATTAACCAGTATGAAAAAGGGGACAAAGCCGTAGTAAAAGTAGATGCGTTAAATAAAGAATATGAGGGTGAAATTACGGAACTATCTGTACAGACAGATAGTTCTAACCCCACATATACAGCACAAATAAGTATTAATAATCCTACCGGAAAAATTAAACCTGGGATGACTTGCACCGTTTCTATTTTAGAAAAGTTAGAAGCTAAAGAAGAGAGCTCTGCCACCATAATAGTACCGGTAGAAACCGTATCTGTAACCGATGGAAATGAAAACTTCGTATATGTAGTCAATAATCAAAATAAAGCCAAAAGGCGTATTGTAAAGACCGGAAAATTAACTGACGAGGGTATAGCCATTACAGAAGGTTTAAAAAATGGCGAACAGCTTATAACCTCTGGTTATCACAAACTCACCGAAAATACACCGGTAAATATTGTTAATAAATAATAAGCCCCTTATTTTATGAAAAAACAAGGTTCTATAATAGAATGGGCGATGCAGAACAAAGCTTTTCCCGTGGCACTGGCTTTTGTTTTTGTTGTGATTGGCCTGCTAGGCTTATTCAATATGCCACGAAACGAGTTTCCGGAGTTTACCATTAGGCAAGGATTGGTTATGGGATTTTACCCCGGTGCCAATTCAGAAGAAGTTGAAGAGCAACTTACTGCTAAAGTGGAAGCTTTTCTATTTAGTTACAATGAAGTAGATAAAGAAAAAACCTATTCTTATTCGCAGGATGGGGCAATGTATATTTATGTAGAAATAGACAGTCGAGTAGGGCCAGACGAAACTTCGCAGTTTTGGAATAAGCTAAAAAACGACATTTTTGTTTTTCAACAACGCGAAGTGCCACCCGGCGTTAAGGGTATCCTTGTTAACAGCGATTTTGGAAGTACGGCCGCAATGATTATAGCGGTGGAATCTAAAACGAGGCCTTATAAAGATCTACAGCTACATGTTGAAGAAATTGAAGATAAACTCCGCCAGGTTAAAGGTATGGCCAAGATAAGCCATTCTGGAGGCCTTACAGAGCAGATTGCTATATATATAGATCAAAATGAGTTAGCACAATACGGTATTAGTCCAGGAGAGTTAATGCAGAGCCTGCAAACACAAGGTACTGTAAGGCCAAGTGGAACTTTAGAGTCACCAGGGTTTGATAGGCCCATTCATATGGACGTTTTTTTAGAAAACATAACAGATATAGCTAATCACATTGTAAGTACCGGTGAAGATGGCAGAGTTGTCAGGATCAAAGATATTGCTGAATTAAAAAGAGAGTATGAAGACCCAAATTCATTTATAACCACGAGCGGAACAAAAGCAATGATCATCACTTTAGAGATGGCTTCGGGCAACAATATTGTCCAGTTTGGAGATAGGATAGATGAAAAACTTGATTTAATTAAAAATCAGCTTCCAGAAGATATCCAAGTAAGGAAAATTGCTAATCAGCCCAGTGTTGTACAAGATGCTATAAGCCATTTTTTAAAAGAATTTGGCTATGCCCTTTTAGGAGTGGTCATCGTTACCTTGTTTTTGCTGCCTTTTAGGATAGCTTCTGTTGCGGCAGCAACTATCCCTATTACTATTTTATCTACACTTGCACTTATGTATATGTTGGGAATGGAACTAAATACCGTTACCCTTGCAGCACTAATTATTGTATTAGGGATAGTAGTAGACGATCCCATTGTTGTAATTGATAATCACGTAGAAAAATTAGATGAAGGACAATCTGTTTGGGAAGCGGCAAAGAATAGTGCCTTAGAACTTTTCCCCTCTGTATTTACTGCAACACTGGCCATATCTGCTACCTTTTTACCTTTGGTGTTTTTTATGTCGGGAATCGCAAAAGACTTCCTTAGCACATTTCCATATACCATAATGATCGCATTATTTCTCTCACTCGCCATCTCTGTATTGCTTGTACCCTATTTTAATACCTTATTCATTAAAAAAGGATTGCAGAACAAAAAAAATAATCAAAAAGAGCAGAAAAAATCTTTGTTAGACCGCTTGCAAAATATTTTTGATAGGAGTGTGGAAAAAGCGATGAAACACTATAAACTTACGCTTGTTGCAGGAATAGCATCAGTGCTTATAGGTATATTTCTTTTCTCCAATTTGTCGCAAGAATTGTTTCCGGTAATCGAAAGAAATCAATTTGCCGTAGAGGTCTACCTTTCTAAAAATAGCAGCCTTGAAAAAACGCAAAGCGTAGTTGAAGAATTTGAAAAGATCCTTGCAAAAGATGAGCGCGTTGAAGATTATACAAGTTTTATAGGTGAAAGTTCGCCACGTTTTCATATGGTCTATGCCCCAAATCTTCCAGCAAAGAACTATGCCCAGGTTTTGGTTACCACCTCCTCAGATGATGCTACAGTAGAAGTGCTTAAAGAATATGATGCGAAATACGCCAACATGTTTCCCAATGCATATTTAAGAATGAAACAACTTAATATGATAGCGAAACCGGCACAGGTGGAAGTTCGGCTTTTTGGGCAAGATATAAATACACTAAAGGAGTATGGAGATAAGATTATTGACCTTTCTCGCAA
Source organism: Christiangramia bathymodioli (assembly GCA_009735695.1). Lineage (GTDB taxonomy): Bacteria > Bacteroidota > Bacteroidia > Flavobacteriales > Flavobacteriaceae > Christiangramia > Christiangramia bathymodioli. The sequence continues at coordinate 41,044 of SRSL01000003.1, read as the reverse complement.
AACCCCACAAACCATTTGGTCCAGGACTAATTATGGTGAAATTCAGCAAACCATCTCTATTGATGTTAAAGAAGAAGAAGCGTCCCGTGTAGGCCTAACAAGAGAACATATTGCCAACACTATTGCTATGAATATGGAGGGGCTAATAGCAACGCAAGTCTGGGATGATGAATATGGCATAAACGTTAAGATAAAATCTAAGAACCCAACCGACCAAAAAGTATCAACAATAAGGGAATTAGCAATAATTTCACCTAGAACAGGTACAAGTATTCCCCTACGGCAAATTGCGAATATCAAACCCGATTGGGAACAGGAACAAATTGTGAGGCGTAATGGAATACGATGTTTAACGGTACGGATAGATATTGCTAAAGGAGCTGTTGCCAATGAAGTGCTCGCAAAATTACGTCCAAAAATAGAAGAATTAGAAATTCCTGATAATATTACAATTGGTTACGGCGGTGAATACGAAATGTCCCAGGAAAATCTACTACCTATGGGCATTTCTCTATTAATAAGCATCTTCATTATTTTCCTTATCCTGCTTTGGCACTTTAAATCTTTTACATATGCGGTTTTAAGTTTTATCACCATGCCACTCAGCATATTTGGGGCAGCATTAGGCTTATTGTTAATGCAGTATCCTTTTGGGTTTACATCTTTCTTAGGGCTTTTAGCACTTTGTGGAATTGTGGTTAGAAATGGTATTATCCTTATTGATTTTGCAGATGAATTAAGAAGAGATCACGGGTATTCAGTTTTCGAAGCTGCTGCCCAGGCTGCCAAAAGAAGAATGCGACCTATTTTCCTTACCTCTTCTGCAGCAGCAGTTGGTGTGACTCCTATGATCCTTAGTAGATCCACTTTATGGGGGCCTTTAGGTACAGTAATAGCTTTTGGCTTAATGGTTTCGATGGTGCTTACATTATTTGTTTTACCGGTATTGTACTGGTTGTTTTTCAGAAATAAAAAAAATGAAAGTGAAGCATCCCAAGAAAATCAAGCGAATTCCTAATATAACTATAGAAAATATGAATCCAAAGCATAGTTCTTATATCATAGCTTGCAGCCTGTTAAGCTTTCTATCCTTCGGAAGCTTGTTTGCACAGGAAACCTTAAATCTGGAGGAGGTTAAAAAAACTGCGGTATCTCATAGTAATAGTATAAAAAACGGAGAAATAAGAATTGAACAGGCTGAAGCAGCTAAACGTGAAGCAATTGCCAATTACTTTCCCCAAATTAATGGGCAGGGGACCGTTCTTAACGGATTTAACAACAATATTATAGATCCTATCCAGAATATATTACCTATTGGTATTGATAATATCTATCTGGCCAGTGCTGGGGCAACAGAAATAATCTATGCGGGCGGGAAAGTTAGGAACTCAAGCAATTTAGCAGGTTTACAAGTGGAAACCAAGACAATACAGGCAGAGCAGTCTATAGATTCTATACTTTATACAACCGAAGATAAGTATTGGCAATTAGTAAAGGTACAGGAACAACTAAGGTCCATACAAGCAAGCAAAATATACCTCACCGAATTGTTGAAACAACAAGAAGACCTGTTAGGAGCCGGACTTATTGCAAAAAATCAATTACTAAGAGTGAGAACAAATCGTAGTCGTGTGCTTTTACAACAAAGTAAACTTGCGAATATGCGGAAACTGGCATTATTGGACCTTGGCTTATATGTAGGAAAAATTTATGATACTACTACGGTTGCAATAGATACTTTAAGACAAGTAAACCCACCACAGCTTAAATATTCTGAACCAGATTTAGACTTGACCGGCAATGATAATTACCGACTTATCGAAAAGTCGATTGAAGCCGCCAGATTAATGACAAAAATAACTAAAGCCGATCTTTTACCACAAGTTTCAGTGGGTGTGAATGCCGCCTATTTTGGATCGTTTTCCAATAATCTTCCTGGCCAGTTTAAGCCTATTGGGTTGGGAATGGTAAGCATTCCAATTTCCGATTGGTGGGGAGCAGGAAAGGAAAAAGTTCAGCAAAAAATACTTCAGGAAAAAATAGCTCAAAATAATCTGGAAGAGCAAAAAGACCAGCTTAAAATCGGTATTATGAAATCCTGGTATGATCTTATCGATGCCTACAAGCAAATTAATTATGCCCAAGAAAATTTGTATTATACCAACGAGAATTTAAAAGTTCAAAGGGATAATTACAATAGTGGCCTAAATAATTTGACCGATCTATTAGATGCTCAACAACAGGAAGAAGAAGCTGAGGCGAAATATATAAATGCTTATGCTAATTATAAACTGGCAGAATCTAAATACTTGTTTGTTACAGATAATTTAGAAGATAAATATTCTGAACACTATCAAAATTTCAATTAAAAATTTATCATGTTTAGCCACAATTAAATATGCATTTAAGATGCCTATATCATTCAAATTATCTTTTTACACGGCCATTCTAGCGCTACTTTCCTTTCACCAGGTCCAATCTCAGCGTATTACGAGAGATGAATTAAAAGATACTATATTTCCTTCATTTTCAATTTATAAGGATACTTATTTTATAACAGGAGTTCCCACCCATACAGGAATTTCTAAAGAAACTGCAGATGCCAAATACCAGATAAGTTTTAAGCAATTAATGACAAGGCATACATTGCCTTTTAATACTCAGTTGTTTATTACGTACACCCAAAAGGCTTTTTGGGATGTATATGCATTCTCCCGTCCGTTTCAGGAAGTAAATTTTAATCCAGGAATCGGTTTGGGAAAACCTCTGTTCAATAATGATGATAAACTGGTTGGTCTTACAGAATTTAAAATTGAGCATGAGTCTAATGGTCGCGATAGTATTTACTCTAGGAGTTGGAACAGTATATCCCTTAGCTACCATACACGAATTAGCAAGAAAACACTTTTAAGTATAAAGACCTGGTTTCCATTCTCCTATAAATCAGATAATCCAGAGCTAATAAAATATATAGGATATGGTGAAATAAATTTGGTTCATAATATTAGTAATGATTTACAATTGGAACTCAATGCTAAAAAGGGTAATCAATGGAACTGGAAAGGAAGCTTAAGAAGTCGCTTGATTTATTCAATAGCTAAAAGAACGAATCAGTACATTATGTTGGAATGGTTTAATGGCTATGGAGAAAATTTGATTGCTTTTGACAAATATAGAAGTATGCTCCGGATTGGATATATTATCAGGTCAACCGACCTTCAACTATTAAAACCTGCGCAGCTTAGGTAGGTTTTGTCCTTTATATTAAAATAGATTTTATGAAACAAAACTATAATATTGATTTTATTTATTTGATCCATAGCAACCCCCTTTTATCTAAAATTCTTAAATATATAGTTTTTTGGATAGCTTCCTACAGTCTCCTAATGTTCATTGCCCATCAAAATCTACTTGCAATGTACAGTGTGATAGGCCAAAAATTGGAAATTAATCAGGGGCTACCAGTAGGAGATCCCCCTGTTAAATTTACAGTTTTAATAGGAGTTATTTTTGGAACATCGTTGGCTTTGTTGGATCATTTACTTACAAAAATTTATCATCGAAATCACTCATTAGGATTAAATATTCTGGCTGGAGGGTTCATTTACTTTTGTCTACTTGCGGGACTTGTAATTGCTATTAGATCTGCAAGTGAGGTTTTTTCGAACTATTTTATAGAGAAAAATTCATTATCTGCAATAATCTTAGAAGAAAGTGGAGAACGTATTGAATATATTTTATTGATATATACTTTTTTGATGACACTCGTAATCAGTTTCTTCAATCAAATAGCTTCTAAATTCGGCCCAGGCTATTTGTGGTATATGATTCTAGGTACATTCCGCTTTCCTCGAGAGCAAGAGAGGGTTTTTATGTTCTTGGACTTAAATTCATCCACGAGATTAGCCGAAGAATTGGGCCATCTAAAATATAGTTCACTTATTCAGCATTCTTTTCTGGATATAAATAGAATTGTCAGGGAATATCATGCCGAAATTTATCAATACGTGGGGGATGAAATCGTAATTAGCTGGCCACTTCAAAAATTCCAAGGTAACTCTCCAATAGGTTTCCTTTTCTCAGTTCAAGATCAACTTAATTCTAGAGAGGATTTTTACTATAAACAATTTGGAGAGGTTCCTACTTTTAAAGCTGGAATACATATGGGTATGGTTACAGTTATAGAAGTAGGAGATGTTAAAAGGGAACTGGCTTATCATGGCGATACTTTGAATGTTGCTTCAAGGCTAGAAAACCTTTGTAAAAGCTACGATAGCTCATTGTTAATTTCCGGAGAGGTAAAAAATTCTATCCAGGATCAAAACAGGTATCATACAACTTCTTTGGGTCAAAAAAATTTGGAAGGTCGTGAGTCACCGATAGAGGTATTTAGTGTAAGACGCCACACAAATAAATATAAAAATTTAGATAAATGAAAAAAATATACCTTATCGCTTTTTTGGCATTTCAGTCTTTATTATTTAGCCAAAATAAAAAAAATGACAGCCTTCCTACTACACTGGAACTTTTAAAATATGATGGAGTCAGTACTTTCAATGGACTAACTACCACCTACACAAAACCTTTGAAATGGAAAAAAAACAATTTTCTGACAGCTGGAATTATAATAATAGGTACAGGAGCATTGTATCTAATTGACGAAGAGTCTAATATATGGTTTGAAAATCAAGAAAAAGATATTCCAGGAATAATAAAAGACTTCGGCTGGTATTATGGCAGTCCACAAAATAATTACGCAATAAATGGAGTAGTGTATCTGTACGGTTTGATAACGAAAAACCAAAAAATACGAAAAACTGGGGTTTTGCTAATTTCAGCAGCCTCTACAGCTGGCCTTATTCAAACCATTTCTAAAATAACTGTAGGAAGAGGCCGTCCTGGTGCCGGAGAAGGCAAAGGTTCTTTCAAGCCCTTTAGCAAAGAAGGTGGTTTCCATAGCTTCCCTTCTGGACACACCATTCTTTCCTTTACCACAGCCTATGCTATAGGTAAACAATTTAAAAATCCATTACTAAAAGCAGCAATTTACGGAGTGGGAATGATAGCCCCAGTTTCGCGGCTTTGGGCAGGAGCTCATTGGCTAACGGATGTGGGACTCAGCATGGCCATAAGTATTTTGGTAGTTGATACGATAGATAATTATCTAAACACAAAAAGAGATTACGGTCAGGGTTTTAAGAATAGTATAAGCTGGAAATTTAATATAGGTTTAGGAAGAGTAGGATTAATTGGGACTTTCTGATTTTTTAAATAAGTTTTTTTAATCAAAAATTGAAAGAATTTGTTAGAAAGATTTGAAAAAATACCCAAAGGATATTCTATCATTACGATGATTATAGGTCAAACTGAATATTAATAAAGGATATTAAATCATATGGAAAACCATGGTTATTAGCTTAGAAAGGATTTAATAATACTAATATTTCAATCATATGAAGTTAACATACATTGCCCGTCTAAAATTTTTCCCCTTTTATTTGATCTCCCTATTACCAATGCCTATTTTATATTTCATATCTGATGTTTTATATATTATTGTTTATAAAGTTGTTAGCTATAGAGAAAAGGTAGTTCGATATAATCTTGTAAATGCTTTTCCAGAAAGAACTGGATACGAAATAAATATAATCGAAAAGAAATTCTATCACCATCTTTGTGATATTGCAGTAGAAGCTATTAAAACACTTACAATAAGTGAAAAAGAAATCAAAAAGCGATTAATTATACGTAATCCAGAATTGTTACTAGATTTTCAGAAAAAGCACCAGAGTATATTAATGTATGCCGCACATCAGGGAAATTGGGAGTGGTTAGTGTACTTGCCAATATATTTTCAAATTCCTTCATATACTTTTTACAAACCATTAAAAAATGGATATTTCAATGAACTGTTTTTAACTATAAGAGAACGATTCGGGGTAAAATGTATAGCGGCGAAAAAAGGATACAGGACTATCATAAGACAGAAGAATGAAAACCTACCCGTAATGAACTGTATAATAGGTGATCAAAGCCCCAAACGAAAACAGGCAAAAATATGGAAAGAATTTATGTATAGGGAAACAGCTTTTTTGACCGGTGCAGAAAAAATCGCCGATAGAACTGGACCCGCCGTGGTTTTTCCAAATTTTAGAAAAGTAAAAAGAGGACATTACGAGTTACAGTTTCATATTGTTGAAAAGACGGAGACAAGCAGTATTATAGATAATTATATTAAACTTTTGGAAAGTTCGATAAGAAAAAGTCCTGAACTATGGTTATGGAGTCACAAAAGATGGAAATTGAGTTCATAGATACTCACTATAAGCTAAGGCTAAGCTTACATTAGCGAAAATTAAATTTCTTAGCGGTTTTTTGGCACTTAGATGATCTAAGAAATAATGTTTTTCATTTTTACCTTACCTTTTTCATTAGTTATAGCATTCATATAAAACATTAAAGACTCATGCTGATAGTGGGCCCTGGATATTTCAGTGGTATCCAAAAAGGGTGAATTATCATAGGTCATCGTTAATTGAAAATAAAGTTTTGAATATAGATTAGCATCAAAATCTTCTCTGTAGAGTCCCTGTTTTCTACCTCTTTCAATATTATGCATAAGAATTTCCGAAAGTTTTTCAGAAAAATACAGCATATGCCTATTAAATATCCTGGGATAATATTTTATTAGCTGTCTCAGCATAATGGAATCGTTAGTTCTTGAAGCTCTTTCAATATCCTCATCTCTGGCAAACATCCTTTCCACGGCGTTATCTATGGTTTCATCAAGATTTCTCATCTTTAAAAGAACTTTTTCCAACTTATAGGTTAGCACCTCTTCCAGCAGAACTTCCTTATTTTTATATTTCTGGTACAACGTCTTTTTAGAAATTTTTAGTTCCTGGGCTATGTCATCCATGGTCACTGTCTTGGCTCCGTAGTAGATGAAAAGATCTGCTACCTTCTCTAGTAATTCAATATCTTTCACCATATGTTCTGGTTTTAAAAATTTTATTATGTATCTGGAATTATAAAAAAGGAGCTGACTGCCCTTAACAATCAGCTTTTACTTTTTAATCAAATTCTAATTCCTGTTCAGGATGAATGTGCTCATAATCTGCTACCATCAGCTCCTCATAATTCTTTTCCTCCTTAGAAGAGAATTTCTCCTCCAGGCGTACAAAAATCATATATACCACCGGTACAATTATAAGGGTAAGGAATAACGATGATAATAATCCTCCAATAATTACGATTGCCAGACCATTATTCATCTCCGCAGCAGCTCCCGAGGCCAGTGCAATAGGAAGCATCCCGAAAACCATGGCAATGGTCGTCATTAAAATTGGACGCAGCCTCGCATGGTTTGCCTGGATTAAAGCTGTTCTTATTTTTTCTCCATGGTCCAGCCTATGATTGGCAAAATCTACTAATAAAATCGCATTTTTAGCAACCAACCCAATAAGCATTATTATACCCAAAATGGTAAAAATGTTTAAACTTTGGTTGGTAAGAGCCAGTGCCCATAATGCTCCAATGAATGATAGAGGGATAGAGAACAGCACTATAAACGGCTTCACGAAATCATCATAAAGAACCACCATGATCATGTAAACCAACATAATAGCTGCCAGTAAGGCAATTCCTAGCGTACCAAAACCTTCGCTCTGGCGCTCCATATCTCCGCCCCAGGTCCATTCCACACCTTTAGGCTGCTCGATATTTCCAAGTTTTTCTTCCCACTCCTGGGCCACTGCTCCCGTAGTTTTACCTACTGTTTGTGCCGAAACGGTTACAGAAGGCGAACGGTCGTAACGTTCAAGCAGGGAAGGGCCTGATTCATAATTAATATCCGCAAACTGGGCCAAATTAATCCTTTGCCCACTGTTATTTACAAACTGGATATTTCTTACATCTTCTATATCATTTCTCGCTGCTTCATCAAAAATAATATTAATGTCATACTCGTTGTCTCCGGTTCTAAATTTATTGTCTGTATTGCCACTAAACGCTGTGCGCAAAGTTTGCCCAACTGTGGCTACATTTAATCCCAGGGAAGCCATTTTATCCCTGTCTGCACTTACCGAGATTTCAGGATTGCCTTCTTCCACACTTGTCTCCACTTCGGTGGCACCATCCACAGTACGTAAGACTTCCTCAGCAGCCTGAGCATAGGCGAAAGCTTCTTCAAATGAATTACCAGTAACAGTCATTTGGAGTGGGGCGGCCTCGGCCCCCATTATTCCCACTGGGACGACAGTTACTTCAGCACCCACTAGTTTCTGCTCAAGAGCACGTTGTAATTTAGCAGAAAAGACATTGGTTTTATCTTCTCTTTCAGATCTATCAACTAAAGTAACATTGATCTCAGATTTATTAGTGGTAGCCTGCGCAGCGCCCATTCCCCCACTACTGGACTGGCCAACGGTGGTAAGAAGACTCTCCACTTGTGGCATGTCCTGCAGGTAAGCTTCTGCTTGTTGAGTGATAAAGTTGGTTTCTTCAATGGAGGCATCTTTATCAATTTCTAACTGAACAAGAAACTCTCCCCTATCTGTTTCCGGAAAGAAATCAGATCCAATATAGCCCATTGCAACAAGAGCAATAGAACTTACAAATAAACCAATCACTACCAGAAAAGTCTTAATCTTATTGTCAAGAGACCAATTCAGGATATTTGTTACTTCTGCAGTAAACCAGGAAATCCCTGCTTCGAACTTATTTATTATCTTTCCGAAGAAAGATTTATCAGTTATAAGCTCCAGTTTTCCATATCTGGAAAATAACCATGGCACTACAGTAAAGGAAACCAACAGGGACAAGAGGGTTGCAATGATCACCGTAACACAAAATTGCGCAATAATATTTGCCACAAGGCCCGTACTCATCGCAATAGGGAGGAAAACCACCACGATAACCAAAGTGATCGCTGTTACCGTAAACCCAATTTCTGAAGCACCGTCATATGCGGCACGAATTTTATTTTTACCCATCTCCATATGGCGATGAATATTTTCGATAACCACAATGGCATCATCCACCAGGATTCCCACTACCAGGGAAAGTGCGAGTAAGCTCATCAGGTTGAGGGTGTATCCCATCAAATACATTCCTATAAAAGTGGCAATAAGCGAAGTAGGAATGGAAACCATTACGATAAGGGCATTTCGATAGCTATGCAGGAAGAAAAGCATTATGAAAGCTACAAGTGCAATAGCGATAAATAAATCTTTTATTACTGAATTTGCCGCTTCAAGTGTAAATTCTGAAGAATCATCTGCTATTGTTATCTGTATTCCCTGCTCGGCATATTGCTGCTCCATTTCATCAATTTTCTCCTGGACAAGTTCACTTACAGTCACCGCATTCGCATCGGTTTGTTTTTGAACCTGAAGTAATATGGTATTTTGACGATCAATACGTGCAATCTTTTCTACTTCCTTTTGCGTATCCTGAACTTCAGCAACATCAGAAAGTTTAATATTCTGTCCGTTTTGAGAAGCTATTGTAAGATTTCTCAGCTCCTCTACAGACTGAATTTTTCCAGAGAGGCGGATAAGTGTAGTATTCTCTCTGGTTGTAAGGTTTCCAGTAGGAAAATCCAGGTTTGAAGCACTTATTATTTGCTGCACCATTGGAACGGTAAGCCCGTAGCCCTGAAGCCTGTCAGGATCCAAATTTACCCTGATTTCTCTTTCCTGTCCTCCCACAAGATTCACCTGAGCGACACCCCGAAGCCGTGAAAAGGCAGGTTCTATTTTTTCATCAATTAGATCATAAAGTTCACTTTCTGTGAGATTTGCGGTTACTCCCATACTCATTATAGGTAGATCTGAAATTGAGAACTGTGAGAGCGAAGGTTCCTCTATGTCATCAGGAAGATCAGAGCGAATGGCGTTTATTTTTCGCTGTGCTTCATTGAGCGAAAAATCGACATCCGCTTCGTTTTCAAATTCAATAGTCACCAACGACAGGCTTTCAAAAGATTTCGACTGGATCTTTTTAATGCTCTCAAGGGAAGACACTGCATCTTCTATTTTACGGGAAACGGTGTTTTCCACCTCGGCAGGAGCAGCACCGGGATAAACGGTCATGACGGTAACCACCTTTACTTCAAATTTTGGGATCAACTCATAGCTGAGTTGGCTATAGCTAAAAAGACCACCAATAATTAGTAATGCTAGCATTACAATTACAAGGCTGGGCCTTTTTATAGATAATTCTGCTAATTTCATTTGTTTTTCTTTATTTTATGATTCTCACCGCAGCATTGTCAGTAAGATTGATTTGTCCACTGGTCACGATCACGTCACCCTCAGAAAGGCCGTTGGTAACCTGAACCTTATCGCCATAATTTATACCTGTTTTAATGGTGGTAAGCTGTGCGATACTATCTTTTACAAGAAATATTTTATTATCACTTACACTACCTACAAATGCTTCTCTTGGGATGGTCAAAATATTATCCAGCCCTGCTTCGTTAAATACTGCAGTAGCATACATTCCTGCTCTTAAAGTTCCTTCAGAATTGGCCACAGTAATTTCCACAGGAAACTTAAGGGCTCCATTAGAGGCAGGCGCAATGAAACTGATCTTCCCACTAATGGTATCTTTGGTCACGCTGGGTACCATTTTTACAATGTCGCCCCTTTGTAACTGGCTTACCAAAGCTTCATCTACCTCTACGCGTAATTTAAGGGAAGAAATATCCACTACTTCTAGGATTGGATTGCCCGGAGCTACAACCATTCCTACTTCCACCATTTTTTCATTTACAATTCCGCTGATTTTGGAGCGGATGTTGGTGTCTCCGGAGCTTATTTGTGCAGATTGATACTGTGCTCTCGCATTTTCTACCTGCAACCTCGCCTGGTCCAGTTGTGCTGCGGTTACACCTCCTGTTTTAAAGGCTGCTTCGAACCTATTCAAACTGGAAATGGCATTATCAAGATTGGCTTTTGCATTAGTCACGTTTACATTAGTCTTATCACCAGAAAGCTTTGCTACAACCTGTCCCTCTTTGACCCGGCTTCCTTCCTCAACATAAATTGCCACAACCTGTCCATTCATTTCGGCTGAAATCTGCACCCTTGTCTGAGGTTCATAAGTACCATTTACAGTGAACATTCCACTAAGGCTTTCTTTTTGAACGGTGGCAGTTCTTACAGCTACTTCTGAATTTTTCTGAGCAACTATTTCCAGTTCTTCTTCATTGTTTTTTTTATTGTTTTGCAGGATCAGGAAGAAAGCTACGGCGACGCCGATTAGCACTACAATGGTTATGATTGTTTTCTTTTTCATCTTAAAGCTTATTTTCTTTTAGTATTTCTAGTTTCCCCTGTGACTTTAATAGCTCCACTTCGGCTAATTTATAATCAAGGCGGGCATTGGTTAGGTTATTTTTTGCTTCGGCAAGATCCCTTTCAGCATCAAGCATGTCATTTAAGCTTGCCAGTCCCAATTCATAATTGTTTTGGCTGTCTTCGAGCACTCCCTGCGCAAGCTCTACATTTTCTACCTGGGTTTCGATCGTGAGAAAACTGTTCTCTAGCTGTGCCACAGCATTGCTGTAGGCCAGTTGTAACGCAAGTTCTGTTTCCTGGAAATCTGCCTGCGCCTTTTCAATGTCGATCTGGTTTTGTTTTACCCTGGATTTGGTAGCAAAACCGTTAAAAATGGGAATTCTGATGTTAATTCCAACAGATGCAAGATCCGACCAGAAAACGCCTTTATCTTCACCGTTCCAAAGGGGTACCTCATCACCCTGGCCAAGCCAGCCATAATTAGCGGAAAGAGATGCCGAAGGATAATATTCGGCAAGGGTCGCTTTTTTCTGCCAGTTTAAAAGCTCGATCTGCTTTGCCAACAATTGAAGCTCTGTTCTTTCAGTCATTTCCAGACTTTCATTGGGGAGCAATGAAGGCTGAAAATTTTGTTCTGGTAGTTTTATTTCCTGACTAATAGGCATCCCGATCATAAATTTCAAGGTATTTTCACTCAGCTCAACGGCATTAATCATCCGCTGCCTGTTTGCGATAAGATTATTCAATGCTACTTTACTTCTGTCATAATCAATCTTTTTTGCCAGTCCGGTTTCATAAAGACCTTTTACGATTTCAACAGTTTGCTCTGTTAGCTCCAGATTGCTCTCCAAATTTTCAAGCATTTGCAGGGTTTGATATACCTGGTAATATGCAGTTGCAACCTTTTCAATAATTTCTTCGTTCGTAAGCTGTGCATTCAGTTGATAAAATTCCTTTGTGGATTTAGCCGCTTTAAGGCCGGTAAATACCGCCTGGTCAAACAGTGTTTGCGTCAACTGCGCCGTGGCAGTCGAGTTCCATTTTCTTCCAAATGCCACAGCTATATCTTCGCCCGGCCTTCCAAAGAATTCCCCGGGCAGGATATTCTCCTGCAAAAGAGGATTATAAGATGTATTTGCACTTCCGTTAAGATGTGGCAGTGCGTTAGATCTTACTTCGGCGATTTGCGCATTGGCCTTAATAATATCCAGACGTGCTTTTTCTGCTTCGGCTTTATGATCTAAAGCATAAGAAACAGCCTCTGGCAGGCTTAAAATAACTGGTTCCTGCCCAGAAGTAAGGCTCGTTACCAGAAGAAAACATATCAGTATTTTTTTCATTTAAACTTTATTTTTAATTTCTGCTTTTCTGAAATCAGGCGCAAAGGTAAACAAAGGAAACTATGATACAAAAATAGTTTTATTGTTTTTTTTAAATTAGTCTCCAAGTAAAAATGAAAATTTTTTTTTAATGGTGGAATGCCCCACTAGAACCGGTTGTTTTCGTTCTGATCAAATAGGATCATGTCAATTAAAAATGAAGAAATTTATGCCTATGATTTAAAAGGAAGTCATGTACTGACCCAAGATCATTTCTACTATATGATACAAACGATCTCATATATGATCGGGATCCAATAGCATCTGTCATACGTCAGGACGCTGTAGGAAACAGGTGTCTGAGCTGGTAGTCGACCTATCATTATCACCAAAAATTGTACAATGTTACTAGTTTAGTTAAGTTATCTGTAAGCTTCATTGATGAATTTCAAAAGAGATCTGGCTTTTCCTTTTGATATGGAAGGTATCAGTGGATTAACCTATAACGAAGAGAAAAAAGCATTCTGTTTTCGTTTATTTTCAGTTCCTATGAAAACCTACTTAGGAAAAGATTACACCGATAAACGTAGATTGCTAGAGCGGTTAGTAGCAGGCGAAACTAAGCTATGCGCCTCGCAGATTCAACTGAAAGATAATAAAACCTATTTACTGGCGGTTTTTGAAATTGAAAAGGAAAGGCATACCCTGAAACCGGATGTTATTGCCCAGGCTTCTTTATCCCTTGAATACCCGATTGTTGTAAAAATCGGAATGACAAAACTTAGCATTGGTACCAGGGAAGAGTTTTTATATCGGAGGTTAGCCATACAGGCTGCACGGAAAAGGGCAGAGGCAGGAGCTACTTTTTCCAGATCAGGACAAGGACGTAAAAGAAAAACAAAAGCAGTGCAAAGATTCCATGAAAAGGAAAAGAATTATGTTAGTCATCGCCTCCACCTATACAGCCGGAAATTAATTGATTTCTGTGTGAAACACCAAGCAGGAACGCTAATTTTAATAAACCAGGAAAATAAGATAGGCATTGCCAAAGAGGAGGAATTTGTCCTAGAAATTGGAGTTATTATGAGCTGACCACTAAAATAAAATACAAGGCTGAGAAAGCCGGGATTGAACTTATTATAGATTAAAGTTTTGGTTATGAGGGTGCTTGTACACCCGTAATGTGAGGCATTAGTTGCACTCACTAAATGCGTAAAGCATATACAACGGCGTGGGCTTTCTTATTTTATTTTCTTCGTGCATGGAACCTTTTTACAAATTCCATCTGGTTCTGGAACAAACACAAATATTTATTTTACGAGGAAGTCACAATTTATGGCCCCATATCTCCCATAACTAACCTTGCGCGTGGTTCCTGTGCTGTTTTTATAGTGTACGGAAAGTTAAGCGTAAAGTAAAAACAGCATAGGGCGCATACTTACTTATGCCACTGTTCCAGCCAATTGCAATAACCTTCTTTTATTTCCAGATTTTCCGAGAAAAAGATTTGATAGGATTCAAGTTTTGATTCAGAAATAGTTCGATAGATCCAAAATTTCTCTCCTTCGGTTATTTTGGAAGAGTAAATAAAATATCCCAATCCGGATAAAAGCAGGATCAGAATACTCCCAAATAACACAAGAATATAGTTGGGGATCAGACTGGCTCTTTCCAACTGGATATTGATATCTCTAAATAATTCATTTTTTAATTCATCAGCCTCTTCCTGTTTTTGAAGAAAGCTCTTTAGATTCTCATCAATAGCAGCTGTACTGATAGGAATACTCATTTTATTGAGCTTTTTGGATAATAAATCCAGTTTTAAAATAGAAACTTTAAAATCGGCCATTTCATCAGCCATCAGTTCCATGATCTCATCTAGTTTTTTCATACTCATTAATATTTAGTAGCCCATTCCCATACCCATACCGGTATCAAGTCCTCGCTTGATCACCTGTTTAGCCAGATCTTTAGCTATTTTACTGGCCATGTTTGTGCTAAGTTGTACGGTGTTATTCACCAGCTTTAAAGTCTTAGGTACTTCCCTGAGTTTACTGTAACAATTATTCTGAGAAATTTCTGCGATTAGTTTACTACCACTCATGGACCGGTGGACCTCACTTCCTTTTAAATTGGCGCCCTGATATTCGAACCGGAAGCCCTGCAGCTGATTGGATTTGTTGATACTGGGAATGACCTTTACATTACGTGCATTCATTTTTTGTATGTACTCATCCAGGGTTTTGGGCCTTGATTCCAGAACTTTGTTATGGATATGTTTAATGGCCAGTCGCTGCCATTTTAACTCCTGTAGCTTTCCCTGTTGTACTTCTCTTACCCGGGTTAGCCCTAATTGTTTGGCTACATTATCTGCGGCGATCTGACTTCGTTTTCCTATAAAGCTATCTTTATAAACTTCCCCTTTTAAGCTGATACGATTTGCATAGATGTGAATATGGGTATGTTCCTTGTCTTTATGGACAAAACCAATGGCCTGATTATTCTGGAGATTCATTTCCTTTATAAATCCCTGGGCAATCTTTTCTAAATCCTGGTGGCTTAATTCCTTCCCGTCTTTGATGGTTGGACTTACTATAAAACTCAGGGTATTTTTAGTACAGCGGTCATTTTGAGATTGAATGATCTTAAACTCATCGGTGATCTGCCCGGGCGTATCACCGGCCAGGTGTTGTTTGAGAACTACTTCTGCTTCTTTTTCCTGATTCCATCCATAGTCGAGGGAAGCCCTGGTGCTTGCTATAGACTGTCCTTTGCCAATCATTTTTTAAAGTTTTGAAGGTGCGTTCTAATTTCTTCAGCGAGATCTTCAACGTTTTTCGCCAGCCGGGGATCACTTTTTTTAAACATATTAGTGATTCGCATAAAATTGTTTTTATACTGGATCAGTAGCTGGTAGCATTCTACTTGTTCCGGAGTTAATCGTTCCACGATATTGATTTTAAAAGCGGTAGCCCGGAGATATTCTGAAAGGGAGATTCCTGCCCGGGCCGCTCTTTTTTTGAGTAGCTTTTTCTCGTAGATCGAGCAGCGTATCTGGATGTATTCCCGTTTCATTTTTAATATTTATTTTCTTTGCAACCTCCGGGCGCAAAGCAAGATTGTCATGACAATGACACATCTTGCTTTGCTACTCAAAACGATTTATGGCCACTGTAAATCGACTACCCACAAGCTAGTTTTTCATTAAGGTCTTTATAGTTTTTATAGCGATTACTCTGGTCTTTTAAGTGGGGATAATACTGAAATAATTTCTTTGCGTTTTTCTTCCCGGATTGATCATTATCCAGGTAGAGATCAACCGACGTATAGTTTTTGAAATAGGATGTTATCTGTTGTAAAAATGAAAGCGAGTTTAAAACGATGATATCCGAACCATTTAATTCCTCCGGATATATTTCAGCAATGGATAATAGATCAAACATTCCTTCACAGACGACCAGGTTATCATTTTCATTCTGGAGGTAGGTATAGCTTTTAGGAGAACTGGAAGTTTTAAAATAGAGACTGCGCAGTTCCCAGCCACCATCCTTATTTTGAAGTCCGATGGCATAATAAGATTTTTCCCGGCATTCGTACCAGACTTCCTTACAGTAGCTTCTGGCAACTTCAAGGGAAATACCTCTAGATCTTACATACTTCTTTAGGTAGCTCTTGGTGATCGGTTTTACTTGTATGATGGTATTACCGCATTCCTTTTCTGAAGTATCGGTTATAGTACCCTGGAAGCTAAATACAGGCAATTCATCCGAGAGAAACTGCAGTGCTTCTCCAACGCTGCAATTTGATAGTAGACACACCAGATCAATGATATTCCCACCTTCACCAATTCCGAAGTCATACCATCGGTTCAGTTTTAAAGACACTTTGAAAGAGGCCTGTGTTTCTGACCGAAGGGGACTCAGAAACCAGGCTTCTTTCTCCGTTTTCCTACTGGGGAAGTGGCCCAATTTTGCGAGGGTTTCCACGATGCAAATATTGCGGGCTCTTTCACAGGTTAGTTTTTGAAGTTTCATTTTTCTATAATTTTAGTTACCTACTTACCTTTTCCAGTCATAGCAAGGCTTTTCAAATAAAAATGCTAGTTACCTTTAGTTACCTATCTTACCTAAATTCCAGGTTTTAGGTAACTTAGGTAAGATGAATTAAGTTTTACTTACCTGGTCTTAAGCCTTGTCATAAAAGGGATGATCTAACTTTAGGTAAGTAGGTAAGTAGTATTTATGTTATTTCCCAAGGGCTCGATGTAAACAATTGTTTTGTCAAGAAACCATAGACCTGTCGTTTAGGGTGTTTCACTCGTTGAAAGTTCAAAGCATTCAGAGCTCTGCCGATAAAAACTACATTCAATCTTATATTGAGGCATGAAAGTTTAGCTAGAATTTCGGAAGAGGTATGAAAATCTTTTATATCCTGGCTCGGTTCAAAATATTTGGTGATTAATTCTTCTTCCGTAGATAACTGACGAAACTCGCGATTTCTTTCTTCGTTTTCCTCAATATCTTTTAGAGTTAGTTCCGGAGAAAAATCAGGATCAGAATAGGCCAAATGATATGCCTGTGACCAAATCTGGTTAACCTGAATTTCCTTGGAATAATTAAAATCAATTTTCCTAAGAAGTTTAAAGCATAACCAACGGACAGAACCTGTTTCGTCATTCAGGAAATTAGCCTGATTGGTTGAACCAATAAATGAACAGGTCCTAGATAGCGTTGAATTTTTTCTGTCATAAGGCAATCGTTCATTTATGAATGTTTTAGAAAAATATGCTTTAAGACTATTTATGTCTTTTTTGTTTAGCATGGAAAGTTCATCGAGGTTAATAATAAAATTTCGGGTTAACTGAATTCGGGCATCTTTATCATTACTAATGTCTTCTGCTATATATTTAGAGAGAGGGGGAGGACATATAAAGCGACACCAGGTTGATTTGCCTGAATTCTGTTGGTTGTGGACTAAAACTAGACATTGCTTATTAAAATAACTCTCCTCCAGGGCACATCGAATAGTTCTAACCAACCATTTTTTAAAATGATAGGAGAAATTATCAGAATCCTGAACTGGAACATAGGAACATAATTTGGAAATATAATCTTGACCATCCCAATCTTCTAAATCTTCAAAATATTTACTAATAGGATTAAAATGCGGAACAACATATGATCTTAAAAAGATCTCAAGTTTACTGGGAGGGACCTCAATATTACATTTGGCCAATTCAATAAGAACTGAGTTAACTTCAAGTTCTTCCCAATTATTAGAATTTTTCAATGAGATTTGAAAATCCTGGCTTATCTCATTATATCGAATTTGGTATTTATCAAATAAATATTCCTCCATATAATCGTAAATGGTTTTCTTCTTGGGATTCTCGACCATATAGATATTTGGTGGTTTACTGTCCATAACTGATCAAGAAAATTATCTCCTGTTTCGGAAAGTATAGTTAAGCGCTTCCTGTTGAATTTCAGCTTTTGATTTACTGGGACTGGATAGCAGCCATTCATCCAGTTTTTCTCTTGAGAAGTAAATCATTTTACCACGAGGTTTTGAAAATGGAATGTCTCCGTTGGCAGTTAGTTTATACAGGTAGCTACGTGAGATACCAGTATACTCCGCAGCCTCTTCAATGGTTAACACATTCTTATTGGCGCGAACCATATTTTCTATTCGGTCAAGTTTTTCAAGTATTTGTAATGAGTCCATGATTAAAGTGTTATTAGTTAGAGATTGATTTTCGCTTTATGAGCGATTCATGGAGCCAAACTAGCAAGTGAAATAAAAGGGAAGGTGTGCTATGCGTGCTGGGTATACAAATCTATTTGAATGGTATGTAAGAGAAAATATGTGGCAGGAGGATAATAGGGATAATGGAGTTCGTATATTTATGAAAAAGAAAGACCTTCCTTAAAACATTGCATTCTAATAGTGAAAAATATACCATAATGTAGTTTATTTATATCATAATATATATATTTGATGCAAATAAGCGACATATGAATTCTAAAAAAGCATTAATTCTTCCGAGATATCAAAAGATATTCGCAGGATTAGGAGAAAATATTAAGCTTGCTCGTAAACGCAGAAAACTAACTGCTGAACAGGTGGCTGAACGAGCGGGCATCCATCGTGCAACATTACATAGAGTAGAAAAGGGAGATCCTTCCGTTGCAATAGGTATCTATTTTAATGTACTGAAAGTATTAAATCTTGAAAAGGATTTTGCTAATCTGGCAAATGATGATAAACTTGGTCGTAAACTTCAGGACCTGGATTTACTCTAAATTATGGCGGAAGGAAAAATCAATATATACGTGTATGCCGACTGGAAAGGACTAGAAGCTCCCACCGAGATCGGAGTACTTTCAGCACAATTTGCTAAAGGCAAAAAGGCATTCAGCTTTGAGTACAACAAAGATTGGTTGAAGCGCAATTCTTATCAATTACTGGACCCTGAAATTAATTTTTTTTCCGGGCCTCAGTATCCGACAGATAAAGAAAATTTTGGAGTTTTCTTAGATAGTATGCCCGATACATGGGGTAAAACTTTGATGAAGAGGAGGGCGGCACAGGAGGCCAGATCTAGAAATGAAAAAATACCCAAACTCTATGAAATTGATTACTTGTTAGGTGTTTATGATGAAAGTAGAATGGGGGCTTTACGATTTAAGACCGATAGGAAGGGACCATTTTTAGATAACGATACTAAGAATCCAACTCCGCCGTGGTCCTCTTTGGGCGATCTGCAGGAGGCGGTAAATCACATAGAAAGTGATTCTGAAACTAATACTATCAGACAATGGCTTGCTGTACTGATTGCTCCAGGATCTTCTCTTGGCGGTGCCAGACCAAAGGCCAATGTATTAGGGAAAAATGGAGATCTTTGGATTGCAAAATTTCCTTCTAAAACGGATACAATTGACAAGGGGGCATGGGAATTCCTAACATATAGACTAGCCCTTGATTGTGGGATAGAAATGGCAGAATCGAAAATTGAAAAAATTACAGGACCTTACCATACATTTTTGACAAAGAGGTTCGATCGTGAAGACGGACAAAGAATTCATTTTTCTTCAGCAATGACAATGACCGGTAATACCGAAGAATCTTTAAAAAATGTTAGTCCAAGTTATCTTGATATCGTTGATGTAATTGAAAATTATGGTATTAATGTGGAGGAGAATTTACATCAATTATGGCGCCGTTTAATTTTTAATATCGCTGTATCAAATACTGATGATCATTTAAGAAATCACGGCTTTATAATGAATGAAAAAGGATGGGAGTTATCACCGGCTTATGATATAAATCCTTCTGTGGAAAAGGATGGACTAGCATTGAATATCGATGCAGACGACAATGCACTCGATTTAGATCTAGCCATAGGCGTTGGAGAATATTTTCGTTTAGGGGAAGATGATATGAATCAGATTATTGAAGAAATTTTATCTGTAATAAGTAATTGGAAACACTATGCAAAAAAGATTGGTATTGCCCAGAAAGAGCAATTAATTATGGAACCCGCTTTCAAAGTGGAACTATAAAAAGCCTTTATTTAAACTTCTGAAAAATGGCTTCTAATGCTTCATGTTGCTTAGAAATAGGAGAGCGGGTAGGAGCATTTTTCAACGTGTTATAATTGTATTTCTTGCCATCAGGTCTAATAAGTAATCCAGAGGTAACAAATAGATTTTTCAAGGTTATTGAATTGTGTGGAAATGTTTTAATTAGGTGATCATAAAATTCTCTGCAACTAGGACCGTCCATTTTTAAATGAATTCTCGAGCGTTGATTACCCCAATCCTCTAGTAAAACGTTTTTAAAATCTAGTAGGGAAGTTGCTTCCTGGTCAATTAAATCAAAGCGTACCATTTCATTATATAATTGAGTTAAATGAATATCCGAAATGGATAGATTGAAATTATTTGGAGACTTATCCGAATTAGAGATTATTTTTTTTAAGAAAGAAGATTTAAAATTTTCTCTCCAGGAAGTAAGGCAGAAATATAATCCTAGCAAATAGACTAATACTATTATAAGCTGGACGGCCAAATTTGAAGTTTGATTTGAATGATGAAAATTAGACATCAAATGCATAAAACTTAGTCCAGTAAAATGAAATAATAATCTTGGTTTTTCTACTGAATTGACTAAGCTTAAATTTTCATTTAAAAAGTGTGAATAAATTACGGGGAGATAATGAATAGCTAAACGACTATAGACGTATATAAATGCAAAGAAAGATAGATATGTAATTATATCAAAATTCATAATCCATTTGTAACTCTGGAATTAAATAGGCTGCTTCTTTTTTCTTTTTGTCTACGATTTTAGCATATACCTGAGTGGTTCTTATTTCTTTATGGCCGAGTACTTTTGAAACCGTATAAATATCTGCTCCGTTTTCAAGTAATAGTACTGCATGAGTATGTCTGGCGCTATGAAAGGTAATATGCTTGGTAATACCGGCCCGCATGCACCACCTTAGAATTTCTGCATTAAAATGTGCACCATACTTCAAACCTTGAAAAACCCGATCATTTTCTTTTCTTCTTTTTCCTAGTAAATTCCTGGCCTGACCTGAAATATACTGGTATTCCTGACCGGCAGTCTTTTTCTGTTTAAAAATAAGTCGGGAGCCTTCATCTTCATCTCGAACTTCGGCCCAGTTCAATTTATTAATATCGCTCCATCTTAAACCGGTTAAGCAGCTGAATAGAAATGCATTTTTTAGTATTTGATGTTTACATCTGGCTTTAGCAAGCCCCTGTAATTCTTCATGAGTTAAATACTCTCGGGAGGTTTCACCCTGGGCATATCCTTTGACCGTGGCAGCGAAATTTCTTCGCGTATAGCCATCATTAAAAGCTTGCCGTAAAGCTGCTTTAAATTTATTGTAATAAGTATACTTTGAGTTTTGAGATAGAGGAGTATTCGATTTTGTTCGGGATTTATGATTTAAAAACTTTTTGAAGCCTAGAACAAAATCTTCATCAACATCTTCAAATGTTATTTTTCTCTTACCTATATAATCCTCAAGGTGATTTTGAGCAGCATCCCAATTGTCGTAATTACCTTTGCTTTCATAACGCTCCTCTTTAAGTTTATCATAATAAGTGATAAAGAGTAGTCTATCCTTATTTTTATCTTTTATACCATATTTGCCTTGTGCATATTCAGCCTTACGGATTGATAGCACCTGCTCGGCTCTCAACAGGACCTCAGCATTTTCTTGGCGTTCTTTAGTTGTCTTTGGTTCAATAATAAGGTATTCTTTTAAATATTCAAATTCCCTATTATGTTCAATCTTACCTTTATCATTCTGGATGAAGCCTTTATAATATTCAATATAAAGGCTATACTTTCCAGTCTTTAATTTTTTCTTTTTGAGTTTGATTTTCATAACTGGTTAATTTCTATAAATATAAGAAAAATAAATATTGAGGTGTAAAAAATACACCTCATTGATGAAATTTAACAACGAGGTGTAAATTAAGTGTAAAGAAAGGTGTAAAAAGAAATTAGATTCGGAAAATATGAAAATAAAATAGAGGCTCTTAAGCCTCTATTTTAATATTATTTGATGTTATTTGGTATCAAATAAAATCTTCTGTTTATTTTCCAATACAAAAATTCGCAAAAATATTCCCCAATAGATCATCATTTGTGATCTCTCCCGTGATCTCTCCAAAATGATGAAGAGCCTGGCGAATATCGATCGCCAGCAGGTCTCCTGAAAGATCGGCGTTCAGTCCGTCTTCTACCTTGTTGATCTCTTCAAGCGCTTTTAACAGGGCTGCATAATGCCTGGAATTGGTCACGATGGTGTCGCTGTTACGGAGTGCACCCGTATTTACATATTCCAGCAGTTTTTCTTTTAGTTCTTCGACCCCGTTTCCGGTTTTGGCGGAAAGCAGTAAATATTGAGACCTCTCACTGTCGTTCGAGATGACCTCCAAACCAGATTTCAAATTTTCCAGTTCTTCTCCAGAAAGTCGATCTACCTTATTGGCGATGATCAGGATTGGCTTTTGAGGAAATTTATTCTTGATCTTTTCGATCTCAACCTTGAACTTTGAACTTTCAACTTTGAATTGGTCTGCGCTAAGCAGATACACAACCACCTGTGCCTGACTTATCTTTTCGAAAGTCTTTTTGATCCCGATACTTTCCACCACATCTGCAGTCTCCCTGATTCCGGCCGTATCGATAAACCTGAATCCAACTCCACCTATGCTCATCTCATCCTCGATGGTGTCCCGGGTAGTTCCGGCGATATCAGAAACAATGGCGCGTTCTTCGTTTAGAAGCGCATTCAATAAGGTAGATTTTCCAACGTTGGGCTCCCCAACAATAGCCACATGAATTCCATTTTTCAATACATTTCCTGTGGCAAAGGAATCGATCAGTCTCTTAAGTACAGTCTGAATTTTTGAAACCAGGTCCCTGAACTGATCCCTGTTCGCAAATTCCACATCTTCTTCGGCGAAGTCCAGTTCCAGTTCGATCAAAGAGGCGAAATTCAGTAATTCCTCACGCAACTTTTGAATTTCATTGGAAAAACCGCCGCGCATTTGCTGCATGGCCATCTGGTGGGAAGCGGCATTTTCAGAATTGATAAGATCGGCAACCGCTTCGGCCTGGCTGAGGTCCATTTTGGCGTTCAAAAAAGCTCGCAGGGTGAATTCTCCGGCTTCGGCAGCGCGGCAGCCTTTCCGAATTAATAACTGAATGATCTCTTGTTGTATATACGGACTCCCGTGACAAGACAATTCCACGGTCTCTTCACCCGTATAGGATTTTGGAGCCCGGAATACCGATGCCAGCACCTCGTCTATGGTTCGTTCCCCATCCATCACATTTCCGAGGTGAATGGTATGGGTAGGCTGCTCCTCGAGTGGCTTTTTGCTTTTTGCCTTGAAAAGAGGTGCAACTATCTTTAATGCATCGGGTCCCGAAACCCGAATCACGGCGATCGCTCCGGCTCCCGAGGGTGTTGCCAGCGCAACGATGGTATCATTCAATTTCATGCGGCAAATTTAAAAAGAATTTATCGCCTGGGCCATCTTTGTAACATATGCCGTTTTTGCTCGTCTATTAAATAGAAGCTTTTGCTAACCATCAAAAAATCAATCATGAGAGAAGACAATCAAATGCTGGTGATGACTCATCTTAGCCAGTTACTGGACCTAATTACGGGAATTGGAGGTTTTATCGTGCCGCTAATCCTGTGGTTAACCCAAAAAGATAAAGTGGCAGGAATGGACATGCACGGGAAGATGATCCTGAATTTCCAGATAAGCCTGTTCATTTATTCCTTAATTAGCATTCCATTGATCCTGCTTTTCGGGATCGGTATACTGATTCTGATAATCATTGGACTGATCGCGCTTATTTTGCCAATTATGAATGCCATTAAGGTGAGTAACGGTGAAATGCCTTACTATCCTTTAACCATAGAGTTCCTGAAATAGTCTTTCACCTTTCTGAAATGAAAATGAAAAGACCACCCAAAATTTAAGTTTTGGGTGGTCTTTTTAAATTTAGTGCTAAAAAGGCTGTTTGATTTTCTTTTTATTCTGAAGGATCTTCCACCGTTATTCTGGCTTCAATAAATTCATCTTCACCAGACTGAAATCGTAGAACATGTTCTCCAGAAACAAGAGGGGTAAACGAATAGGTAATAGTTCTATCGGTTATCACCTGTGTACAGGCACAGCCATCATATATTGCCTCGACTGCTATCGTTCTGGTGGTTTCCATAAGGCTTTCATCAAATTGGGCGAAATCTCCGCAGCCATTGTTCACCTGAAAGTTTACCGTTACATCAACAGGTTGATTTATTGTAGCCGTTTGTGGCGCTTCAACGCTGGTTACATTAGCTATTTCTTCATAATTAATGCAATCCTGATTATCATCGTCATCTGAACAGGCTACGATGAGGAAGAAACTTAAGATTAATATTAAGATGCTTGTCTTTTTCATAATGGTCAATTTATTTGGTGAATATTCAGTTTTTATAAGGACAGTTCTTTTACAAGGTTTATTGATCACTTGGATCCAGCCTCATTTGGGTTAAATCTGATTCAGTTTAACTGACTGTCCTATACCATAGAATATAACCAAAATGACAGGCAATATTGACTGATTAACAGACTTTATCATTAGCGGAAAGTTTTTAATAAGCCTTTCTTAAAACCAACAAATAGGGTTAAAATTAATCTTAATAGGTCGTAAGAAAAAAGCCCGTTTCAAATTTTGAAACGGGCTTTTTTAATTCTTACTGTCTACTGAGACTGTAAACTGCCTACTAATTATTCAGCATAACCGGCATAACCAGCATGGTGATCTTTTCTCCGTGATCCAGTCCGTCAACAGGAGTCAGGATCCCGGCTCTGTTAGGAAGGCTCATTTCCAGCATCACTTCATCTGAAGTCAGGTTGCCAAGCATCTCGATAAGGAATCTTGAGTTGAAACCTATCTGCATATCGTCTCCCTGGTATGAACAGGTTAAGCGCTCCTCGGCCTTGTTGCTGTAGTCTACGTCTTCAGCTGAGATATTCAATTCGGCTCCAGCGATCTTCAATCTTACCTGGTGAGTGGTCTTATTGGAGAAAATGCTAACCCTTCTTACTGAACTCAGGAACTGGTTGCGTTCAATACTCAGTTTATTAGGATTCTCCTTCGGAATAACCGCCTCGTAGTTTGGGTATTTTCCGTCGATCAAACGGCAGATCAGTTCGGTATCGTCAAAAGTGAACTTGGCATTCGACTCGTTATATTCGATCTTCACTTCAGATTCGCTTCCGGCAAGAATACCTTTCAGAAGGTTCAGCGGTTTTTTCGGCATGATGAATTCGGCCGGTTGCTGCGCCTGAATGTCTTCTCTTGAATATTTAACCAGCTTATGTGCATCGGTAGCCACAAAGGTCAACCCATCTGCCTTGAACTGGAAGAAAACTCCGCTCATCACCGGACGAAGATCGTCATTTCCTGAAGCGAAAATGGTCTTGGAAATAGCAGTAGCTAAAACATCACCTTCAACGATGGTGCTGTTAGGATCTTCAAGCTCTACCGGGTTTGGGAATTCCTCACCGTCGGCATAAGCAAGTGCATATTTACCGTGATTGGAACTCAGTTCTATGGTATTGTTATCTTCAACTACAAAGGTCAATGGCTGCTCCGGAAAGGTTTTCAGCGTGTCCAGGAGCAATTTTGCCGGCACGGCGATCTTTCCTTCAGAATCTGATTCTACATTTAGTTTTGCAGACATGGTAGTCTCAAGATCTGAAGCTGATACGGTTAGCTCATCATTCTTAAGATCAAACAGGAAATTATCTAATATGGGTAGTGTGTTTGAACTGTTGATTACCCCTCCAAGTATTTGTAGCTGTTTCAGCAGGTAATTGCTGGATACAATAAATTTCATCGGCTTTTATTGATTTATTTTGAATCAATTACAAATATATCTGAATATGCCAAAAATCCCGGCCGCTTCGGGTAGTTTTTATTAACAGGATGGAATGTTTAAAATGATTTAAATTCCTGAAAAACAGCTAATTGCTATTCAGTGTGAATCTGAAATTGTTAATATGTATCAGTTTTAAACAGATTCTGGTTTTTGCTCCCTTCATTTTACATATTTCCAGCGGCGGTAATAATAGAAACCAATTCCGAAGATGAGCAACAGAACTAAGGGTCCGGCGAGGTTGATAATTTGCCATTTTTCACGCTCGTTCGCAGCCTTTTCCTTGTCCAGGAAAGCCAGGCTGATCTCTTTAGAGCGAATATTGATGAGTCCGGTATCATCGAGCAGGTAGTTCACGGCATTCAGTAAAAATTCCTTGTTTCCATAAGTATTGCCGGTATACCTTTCAAATCCCAGTTCCAGTGGCCGGCCCTGCTGAAGATCGTTTTTGATCACATCGCCATCTGAAATTACCAGCATGCTGGAAGGTTTACCTTTGTCCAGATGTTCATTCAGCTTGAACGGCTTTACCCGATTCTTATAAACCGAAGTGAATTCTCCCTCGAGCAGAACGGACAGCGGCTGCTCTCCAGCGTCATAGGTGCTCAGGTCGGGTTTGTCGCTCACCATTTCCAGGCTGATCCTTAGGGGCGCTCCCTGTACTTTTGTTTGAGGCGAACTACTCAATAAAATTGTTTTCTTGATATCATTTGCCAGCGTATCGATTGGATTGGCATATTCGAATTTTACCGCTTCGATATTGTTGATGATCGGGTGATCGTTCGGCGAGCTGGTTAACGGACTGTAAAACCAGGGATAAGGATTAAACCGGGTGTTATTGCCGCTTCCGCTTGCCAGGATGATCGGGGCCGAATACAGGTCGTTCACCAGCTCCGGGTTGATCCTGATCCCGTATGAAAAGAAATAATCGCCCAGGTTCAGGTCTCGGTAAAGTGCCACTGCAGAACCATCTTCATTGAACAGGCTGTCGGTTTCGATACTCGTCATTTCAGCAAGCCAGAGCATTTTTCCACCATTCATCAGGTACTGGTCCAGCACATATTTTTCCTGTTCGGTAAAGGCCTGGCTGGGTTTAGGATCGATCACCAGGTCATATTCCTTTAGGTCATTGAGGGTTTTTTGCGGCTTTGCTTCTACCGAGTCCAGGGTAAAAGGAGCCATAAAATAATATTCCTGGATAGTCCTGATGAAATCGGCTATACGCGAGTCTGGCAATTCTCCGTTTCCGCGCATCACCGCGATCTTCTTTTCACGCGGATAAATGAGCTTGCTCAACCCGTTCGCGAGCACATATTCCAGCTGCTGTACCGAAGCGTTTACGCGCTCCTCGTCTGTAGCACCTATCTGATTCTTAAGCAGCGGAATCTTAACGGTCTCATTTCCGAAATTCGCGATGGCCCAGGGAAAAATGATGCTTTCGCTTTGCTTCCCATTTTCCATCACGTTCAGGCGGGCCGGGGTCATTCCAAGTTTATAGAATTCTTCGGCAATCGCATTGGCATCGCCACCTTCTTCAAGCGGATCTATAAAATTGAATTTTATATTCCTGTTATATGCTGAAAATTCTTCCAGCATTTGCCTGGTTTCGCCCTGCAGCCTTCTGAATTCCGAAGGGAAACTGCCTTCAAGAAAAACGTCAAAAACTATGGGTTCTTCAACGTCGTTCAGGATATCTTTTGCGGCTGGGGAAAGACTGTATCTTTTGTCTTGGGTTAGGTCGAAGCGGAAGTAAACTTCAGAAGCAATAAAATTCACGGCCACTATCACGGCCAGCAGGATCAGAAGCGATTTTATACCAGATAACTGCTTCATGATCGATTGCTTTTTGATGCGTTTAGTCTTACCTGGGTAAACATCAAAAACAGCAGAATAACTGAAATGAAATAGATGAGATCCCTGGAATCGATCACCCCGCGGCTGATGCTTTGATAATGGAAATTGATTCCGACGGATTCAACGATATAGGTATAATTTCCAAATATACCGGTCTGGCTAATGCCTTCAAATCCGAAATAGGCAATAAAACATAAGAATACGCCCAGTAAAAATGCGACGATCTGGTTCGAAGAAAGGCTTGAGGCGAAAACACCGATAGCCGCATAGCACCCACCAAGAAATAATAAGCCCAGATAAGAACCAAGAGTTGCCCCGGCATCAAAATTGCCTTCTGGCCGGCCCAGTTCGCTAATTGTATATACGTATAGCAGGCTTGGCAGTATTGCTAAAACCACCAATATCAGAATTCCCAAATATTTTCCAAGAATCAGCTTCCAGAGGCTAATGGGTTTAGTAAGCAGGGTTTCCATGGTGCCCATTCGTTTTTCTTCGGAAAAGCTACGCATGCTAATGGCCGGGATCAGAAATAAAAAGATCCAGGGAGCCAGGCTGAAGAATGGTTTTAGATCGGCAAATCCGCTGTCCAGGATATTATAACCGCCGCTGAAAACAAAGAGGAATAATCCGCTTACTAACAGGAAAAGACCTATTACCAGGTATCCTGTTAAGGAAGAGAAGAATGATTGTATTTCTTTGTTCAGGATCGCAAACATTGCAATTTCAGTTATCAGTTATCAGTTATCAGTTATCAGTTATCAGTTATCAGTTTTCAGTTATCAGTTATCAGTTGTCTGTTGACCGTTGTCGGTTGTCTGTTGTCCGTTGTCTATTGAATTTTGATTCTTGAATTATATAATTTCCACTTTCCACTTGACACTCTCCACTTCCCACTCTCCACTTCTCAATACTCAATACTAACTACTCCATACTAACCAGCTTATCCACACTCCAGGCTTCTGGCTTTTCATTGAAAAGGACCTTGGTGTCGGCCCAGACATTTTTGAACAGTTCAGAGTTTCTATAATTTTCAAGAGCTGCCTCGTCTTTCCAGTAACTATACGTGAAAAATCGGTGTGTATTGTGTTTATCCCTGTAGAGTTCTAAAAACAGGCAACCTTCAAAACCCCTGATCTTATCCTTATTTTTGTCGAAATTAGCCAGGAATTCTTCGATCTTTTCTGGCTGAAATCCCATTTTTACGATTCGTACGAACATTTATTCAAAATTTATCGATACAGTGTCCAGATATCTTAGTCCGAATAGGGTAGAGGCGCTCCCAACCGTACTCGGATTGCTTTTATAGATGGCCAGCTCTATGTATCCTGCTGAATTGAACACGGCTAACTTTTTACCATCTTCTTCGCGGCGCTTTTCCTTTTCAACATTGAAATTGATGGCATGACTGTAATTTTCATGAATTTCAGAAAAACTTACTCCTCTTGCGTTGATCTTGAAATTTCGGCCTTTTCCAACGCTCTCGAATAATTTACGAGTGATATCGGTTACCACATTTCCGTAGTTATCGATATAGAGCACATGGCCAATAATCTGGGTTTTATCTGAATTTACAACCGGTTCCAGTTGTTTGAGATATTTGATCTCCTGTATGTTTTTTCCAATAACTTCCAGGGTGCCGCCCCGGGAAAGATGACAGGCTACTTTCACGAACACATCAAGTACAGGAAAATTGGTTTCCACCTTATCATGAATATTGATCTCCACGATCTTTTCGGGTTTGATCTCTGAAGCCAGCAATGAAAGTATTCCATTATTGGCGCAGATAAAATAATGCCCGTCCAGTTTTACGGCCAGGTGTTTGTTTTCCGGAGTTAATTCTGAATCGATCCCGATGATATGCACCGTGCCCTTCGGAAAGCTGTTATAGGCGTTTTTTATGATGTACGCGGCCTCGCTGATATGGAACGGTGAAACCGAATGGGAGATATCAACAATTCGAATGTCATTAAGCTCGCTATAAATAGCTCCTTTAACCGCTCCAGCGAAATAATCCTTCTCCCCGAAGTCGGTCGTTAAAGTGATAATGGGCATAGGTGATTGTTAATATTTTTTTATCTGCGACTGGTAATTTTCCTTAAGTTTGTATAGAAGGCGAATATAATTTTTATTTAAGTGATTCGCCTTTGTAAACTGGTAAAAAATTCCCGGAATTTCGATCCAAAATTAGGA
The DNA here is from genome assembly GCA_009735695.1 of Christiangramia bathymodioli. Taxonomy (GTDB): domain Bacteria; phylum Bacteroidota; class Bacteroidia; order Flavobacteriales; family Flavobacteriaceae; genus Christiangramia; species Christiangramia bathymodioli. Next base: position 10,892 of record SRSL01000003.1, on the reverse strand, counting down.
TTTAGAATTGCGAAGGACAAATAAATAGTACCGGAAAAATTTCAACCATGCTTCAACTAAAAACCTATAGCTTTTGAACGAACTTCTTATTGAACTTTCAGAGATCAGCCCACGCGAGTTTTTCGGGCAGCAAAATGAACACATCGAACTTTTAAAAAAGTATTTCCCAAAACTCAAGATCGTTGCCAGGGGCAGCAAGATAAGGGTCTTCGGTGACGAGGAAATGCTGGAAGAATTCGATAAGCGGTTCAATATGCTAATGGATCATTTTGGTAAGTATAACAAACTGGACGAAAATTCCATAGAAAGGGTGCTTACCAGCGAAAGTGAAGAAGATTATGAAACTTCGAAAGAAAGCGGGGAGCCTATTGTACATGGTATCAGCGGAAAGGTGATCAAAGCACAGACGGCGAACCAGCGGAGAATGGTGGAGCTTTCCAAAAAGAACGACCTGGTTTTCGCTATTGGTCCGGCCGGAACCGGTAAGACCTATACAGGTGTTGCCCTGGCGGTTAAAGCCCTGAAGGAAAAGCAGGTGAAAAGGATCATTCTAACGAGACCTGCTGTAGAAGCGGGGGAGAACCTGGGATTCCTCCCGGGGGATCTAAAGGAGAAATTAGATCCCTACATGCAGCCATTATATGATGCCTTACGTGATATGATCCCCCACGAAAAACTGGAGATTTTTATCGAAAAAGGGGTGATACAAATCGCTCCGCTGGCATTTATGCGCGGAAGAACCCTGGATAACGCTTTCGTGATCCTGGATGAAGCCCAGAATACTACACATGCTCAAATGAAGATGTTCCTTACCAGGATGGGTAAAAACGCGAAATTTATTATCACCGGCGACCCAGGCCAGATCGATCTACCCCGCAGGGTGATCTCAGGTTTAAAAGAAGCTTTACTTATTTTAAAAGATGTAAAAGGAGTTGGGATGGTGTACCTGGACGATAAGGACGTGATAAGACACCGACTGGTGAAAAAGATTATCGCCGCCTATAAAACAATAGAACACAACGATTAAAGACAGATTAAACTCGTTATGAGTAATACAATTATTAAGACAGATTTCAATTTTCCCGGACAAAAATCGGTTTATAAAGGCAAGGTACGAGACGTTTACAGCCTGGAGAACGACCGGCTGGTGATGATCGCTTCAGACCGGCTTTCGGCCTTTGATGTGGTGATGCCCAAAGGAATTCCTTATAAAGGTCAGATCCTGAACCAGATCGCTACTAAAATGATGGAAAAGACCAGTGATATTGTGCCGAACTGGCTGGAAGCAACGCCCGATCCAAATGTGGCGATCGGAAAGAAATGTGAGCCATTCAAGGTGGAAATGGTAATTCGTGGATATATGTCGGGACACGCGGCTAGGGAATACAAAGCCGGAAAAAGACAATTATGCGGAGTAGCTCTTCCGGAAGGAATGAAGGAAAATGATAAGTTTCCAGAGCCCATTATTACCCCGGCTACCAAGGCCGAGATGGGAGATCACGATGAAGATATATCAAGGGAAGATATTTTGAAAAGGGGGATCGTTTCAGAAGAAGATTATAACAAGCTGGAAGATTATACCCGAAAGCTTTTTGAACGCGGTACCGAGATCGCCGCCAAACAGGACCTGATCCTGGTAGATACTAAATATGAATTTGGTAAAACACCGGAAGGAGAGATCGTTTTGATCGATGAAATCCATACCCCGGATTCTTCAAGGTATTTTTATAAAAAAGGATACGAGGAAAGACAGGAAAAAGGGGAAGCTCAGAAACAACTTTCAAAGGAATTTGTTCGTCAATGGTTGATCTCTCACGGATTCCAGGGCCAGGAAGGACAAAAAGTTCCTGAAATGAGCGATGAGTATATCGAATCGGTTTCTGAAAGATATATCGAACTATACGAGAATATCACTGGTGAAAAATTTAAAAAGGCTGATGTTAGCAATATTGAAGAACGTATTAAAACCAACGTAGAGGAATATCTTCAGCAGCATAAATAAAGTCTTTTAGAAAAAATGAGAATTAATTTGTAATCTTTTTTAAATATTTTAAAGAATTTGATTTGATTTCACTTTTTTCATTCCAGATGATTTAATAATTTTAGATGCAAAACCGGTTTTTACCGGTTTTGTTAGTATTGACCAAAACCAACTTAGATCATGAGTAATTACCATATTAAGAATCTTGAAGAATATTTTCAGGTATATAGAAAGTCTGTTAGAGAGCCCGAAAACTTCTGGCAGGAAGTTGCCGAGGAACATTTTGTGTGGAGAAAGAAATGGAACAGGGTTTTAAGTTGGGACTTCAGCAAACCTGAGGTAAAATGGTTCGAGGACGCAAAACTGAACATTACCGAAAACTGTATAGACAGGCATCTATTAACCAACGGAGATAAAACGGCCATCATCTGGGAGCCAAATGAACCAGGAGACGAAACCCTGCATATCAGCTATTCAGAACTGCATAAAAAGGTGAACAAATTCGCCAATGTTCTTAAAGAAAACGGTATCGAAAAAGGCGATCGTGTTTGCATCTATTTGCCTATGATCCCGGAACTGGCCTATGCGGTTCTTGCCTGCGCGAGAATTGGGGCAATACATTCGGTTGTGTTTGCCGGATTTTCCGCCTCTGCATTAGGTACAAGGACTTTGGATGCAGATTGCAAGATGATGATCACTTCTGATGGTTCTTACCGTGGTTCAAAAACTATCGATTTGAAAGGTATCGTAGACAAGGCACTCGAAGATTGTCCGGATGTCGAAACCGTTCTGGTCGCCAAGCGAATCGGAAGCGATATCAATATGAAAGAAGGCAGGGATAAGTGGCTGGAGCCTTTGATAGAAAATGCTTCAGACCAATGCGCACCTGAAATAATGGATGCAGAAGATCCGTTATTTATTCTCTACACTTCTGGTTCTACAGGAAAACCTAAGGGGATGCTGCATACCACGGCTGGTTATATGGTCTATTCGGCTTATACGTTTAAGAATATATTTAATTATCAGAATGACGATGTGTACTGGTGTACCGCCGATATTGGCTGGATTACCGGGCATTCCTATATAGTTTATGGCCCCTTACTGAATGGTGCTACAACAGTAATGTTCGAAGGAGTACCTTCGTATCCCGATTTTGGTAGATTCTGGGAGATCGTGGAAAAACATAAAGTGAACCAGTTCTATACGGCTCCAACGGCGATAAGGGCACTGGCAAAAAAGAACCTGGAATTTGTAGATAAATATGATCTTTCATCATTGAAGGTGCTGGGAACTGTTGGAGAACCCATTAACGAGGAAGCCTGGCACTGGTATGATAGTAATATCGGAAAAAATAAGAGTCCGATCGTCGATACCTGGTGGCAAACGGAAACGGGCGGAATCATGATCTCACCAATTCCATTTGCGACTCCTACCAAGCCAACATTTGCGACTCTTCCATTTCCGGGAATTCAACCTGTCTTAATGGATGAAAATGGGGAGGAGATCAAGGGCAACCAGGTTGACGGAAGGTTGTGCATCAAATTCCCATGGCCTTCGATGGCACGAACTATCTGGGGAAATCATGATAGGTACCGGGACACCTATTTTTCAGCATTTAAAAATATGTACTTTACCGGAGACGGAGCTTTACGCGATGAAACCGGCTATTATCGAATTACCGGTAGGGTAGATGATGTGATCATCGTTTCTGGTCACAACCTTGGAACGGCTCCAATAGAAGATGCGATCAATGAGCATCCCGCTGTGGCTGAGTCTGCCGTGGTTGGTTATCCACATGAAGTAAAAGGAAATGCACTCTACGGATTTGTTATTCTGAAGGAAGCTGGCGAATCCAGGAACCAGGATAATTTAAGAAAGGAGATCAATCAGCAGATCGCAGATAAGATCGGGCCAATCGCCAAACCTGAAAAAATTCAGTTCGTGGAAGGTTTACCTAAGACGCGAAGCGGAAAGATCATGCGTCGTATTCTAAGGAAGATCGCTTCAAAAGATACTTCCAATCTTGGAGATACTTCAACTTTATTAAACCCGGAAGTTGTGGATGATATTATTGAAGGTAGTTTGTAGCTTACTTATTTTCATTTCGAAATTTAAATAGCTGAAAAAATCGCAGTATATTAACCGGCACGGTATAAAATTTGTGCCGGAACTATTAAATTTATTGAAATGCTAAAATCAACAACCTTTATTATATTCCTATTTCTTTCTTTCTGTACAATGGCACAGGATGTTACCATTGGAGTTTACGATCCAAGCACCTTTTTTCTAACGAAAGAAAAGGAACCCGATTACAGATATACGGGCTCACCCTATCTGGAGGATGATTTTAAAAAAGGGACCATTCATGATTCTGAACGAACCTCAGTTGACGCATATTTGCGGTATAACGCATTCGAAGACGCTGTGATGATCAAAGCCGATCCTAACTCTGAAGAGGTTAAATTCCCGCGCTTAAAAACAATTACCTACGAAATAGATAATTATACCTATTATTTGGATGAAATCAATACAGAAGATGGTAATTTTCAGGGATACCTTGCCAGGTTCTATGAAGGTGAAAAGGCTTCTTTTATAGGTAAGCCAGATCTACATATCACCCCAGCCAAGGAAGGATCTTCTGGTTATGACAAACCTGAACCGGCTAAGGTAAGGGTTGAAATGAAATATTATCTATCAGTTAATGGAAGTAAATACAAAGAAATTCGGACTAAAGAGAAAGATCTAAAAGACTTCTTCTCGTCAAAGAAAATGAAGGATTATTTGGATGATCACAAGATCAAATCAACTGAAGATGTTGTGGACTTACTTAAGTTTTATGATAGCAATGCGTAATTGATATCCTGAAATAAATTTTCAGGATCAAACCTTTTTAAATTTTTGAATTTAAAACCTGTAAATATTTTTCAATGCGACATCCTTTCCTTTTGAAAGCCGATTGAGCAATTTCATAAAAATAAGAGCAGTAATATAGGCATCTCCGGCCGCGGTATGCCGTTCAATCAGATCGATATTGTAGGCTTCTGCAATTTCATCTAAGGAATACGTTTTGTCCCTGTCTATTAAATTACTTGTAATTCTTGTTTTGCTGTAAAGTGCAGCCGTGTCCAGCACCTTATTCCTTAGCTTCGGAAGTCCATGTCTCTCAAGAGCTTTATTGATCATTTTAACATCGAAGCCAGCGTGATGAGCCACAAGAATCGAGTTCTGGATATAATTTAGAAAACCTTTCAATGCTTCCAGTTCTGAAATTTTCTCGAACTTCTCTTTTTTTATGATTCCATGGATCTTTACGGTTTCGGGATTAAACCTGGTTTGTGCAAGAAAAACTTCAAAATTATCTCCAATTTCGATTTGATTTTTCTGAACTCTAAAAGCACCTATGCTTAATATTCGGTCTTCCTCAAAATCAAAGCCTGTAGTTTCGGTGTCGAATACCACGAACCGAATTTCTGAAACTTTCTGAGGCAGTTTTTCTTCAAAACTACCTGAATAGTTCTGCCAGAATCCTGGAAGGTCCTCTTCGTCTTTATTTTTAAACCATTTCCTGATCATGTATGGTAAGCCGTTTCGAATCTTACTTTAATAAGTTCCTGGACTTCTTTGATGGTTTTAAAACATCGTTTCAATTTTACCTTATCTTCCTTGCTTAGGTCTTCCAGGTTGATGAACCTGCCATTATTTTTATATTTCAGCCCCTGACGCGTTCTGAATTTCAGCAGCACTTTAGACGAATAGGCGCATGCTAGATAAAGTTCCTTGTTATTTTGTTCGAGCTGGGCAAGTTTTTCAAAACGTTCAGCGGTATTGCTGATATTTTTAACCTGGTGTTCAAGGATCAGTAAACGGGCTGCATCGGTAAGTGGCATGATCCCTCTTTTTTTGATGTCGAATAGATCTTTTTTTTCTCCACCTTCTTCCACCAGGAATTGCCTGAAAAAGCCTAGTGGTGATGGGTTACGCAAGGCCTGTACTGCAAGACGGTTCAGGAAAAGCTTATTTTCACTTAAGGTTTTGAAAATATGATCTGAAATGGAATTAGTCAGTTTCACTTCACCGTAAGTGATATCAAAATCAAAAAATATCTGGCAAAGCAGGATATCATCCATTCCAGAACTAGTGATCCAGGTGGTGAACTGTTGTTTCCATTCAGAAAGCGACAGACAATATTTTGGATTCCTGGCCATCATTTCCGCAGGACAGAATTCAAAGCCAATAATATTCAGTCTTTTGGTAACCCTCTTAGCAAGTTTCAGAAAATAGGCGCGGGTTTCTTCCAGCTTATCTTCAGGAACATCTTCGAATACGATCGCGTTGTCCTGGTCGGTATGTAGTAACTGTTCTTTACGCCCCTGGCTGCCTAAAGACATCCAGGCAAAATCACATGGAGCAAGATCATCCATTTTGTCAATACATCTTACGATAGTGCGTTTAATGGTGGCATCGTTCAGCTCAAAGATGATCTTGGAAACATGGGTAACCGGAATGTTATTTTTCATATAACCTTCCAGTAAATAAAGCACTTTACTTTGAATCCGGTTCAGTTTAGGAGTGCTCGAAGCGCGGTTGATGGCCTTCATTAGAACCGAAGGATTGTTTCCCTGGGAAACCATGATATCATGTTCAGAAACTATTCCCTTTACCTTCGTATTAGGCGTGCCATCCTTGGTGATACAAATATGGTTGATATTATGCTTCATCATGGTAAGTTGTGCCTGTGCCAGTGTAATTCCTTTGGAATAACATATCACCGGGGAGGTCATTACCTTTTCTACCGGAGTGTCTATACTTGAAATTCCTGTTCCCACATATTCCCTGAAGTCTACATCGGTCACAATACCCACCGGTTTTTTGTCTTCAACCACGATCACAGAGCCCACCTTCTTTTTGCTCATCAAAATCGCGGCTTGTTTAAGGCTGGTCTCCCTCGAAACGGTAACCATCTTTTTTACGATAGCAACAGGCTGAAGGTCGAAAAGGGCTTCCTGTTTAAAACTTATTTCCTGTTCATCATCAAAAAGCTTTCCCCGGTGTTCCGAAGAATAAGGGTTTCGAGTATTAGAGGCGAAGCTTTCGATTAGAAAATTTCCAACTTTAGCATTGCTTGTGGCCAGTGGTTTGAATTGTCCAATAGGGATGGCGTAGATAATGCTTTCTTCATCGGTGATCGCATTGATCTGGTAATTTTCCTGGGCGAACAAAGGTCGTAACCCAAAAACATCCCCTTCGTCACATTTATCAATTGTTTCAGGTTCTCCGTTTTCCAGTACCTTCTGAAGATCGACTGCTCCTTTATGTACAATATAAAAAAGGTCATGAACTTTTTCGTCCTTCAGAAAGATGGCTTTTCCCTGTTCAAAGTAAGAAACCCTTACCTCCCTGGCTATCAAATTCAGCTGAGTTTCATCCAGAAGAGAAAATGGTGGATATTTCCCAAGAAAATCGGCAATTCTGGCGGCAATACTATTGGTCATACCCCAAATTTATCTGAATTTGGAAAAACGAACCAGTTTTTGAAGCCTAAATTAAGGCTGCTCCAGATTTATCTCGTAATCCTGAATAAGTTTATAGATCGCTTTTTCACTTTCTGAAAGCCGGGTATAATCTACGGTATCCTCGTCTTTGACCTTTTTAAAATAAGGTACGATCTCTCCCGTTTCGTAGGTTTTTACAAGTTTTGGATGTACATAATAACTACGGCAAACAGCCCGTGTGTTCCCCAGGCCTTCTGCGGCCGAATCATAAGCTTGTAGAATATTTTTTTTATTCTCCTTTTCATCTTCAGTATATCCAATTTCCTGAAGTGTTTCGAAGAAAATCTTGGTAGCAGACCAGGTTCGAAAATCTTTGGCGGAGAAAATATCATCGCTGATCTCATGGATGTATTCATTGATCATTCCGCTATCGATGCTCTGTTTTTGACTGTTCTCATCATAAAATTTAAACAATTCCCAGCCAGGTATCTCTTCACATTGGTTGATGAGGTCCACCAGCTTTCTGTTTTCCACTGTGATGCTATGTTCCTTGCCTTTTTTACCAATAAATTCGAATTTCAACCCATTTTTGAAGGTTTTTACATGTTTGGTTCGGAAAGTGGAAAGACCGTAGGTCTTATTATTTTTCGCGTAATACCGGTTGCCAATTCTAATATGGGTTTCTTCCATAAGCCGAATCACCAGGGCCAAAACCTTTCTTTTAGGCATCCCTTCCAGTTCAATATCCTTGCTTACCTGGCGCCTTATCTTCGGAAGCGTTTTAGCAAATGCTTCCATTTTAAAAAATTTGGTTTGGTTCCTGATCTGGGACCATACCGGGTGGTACATATATTGTTTTCGGTCTTTTTCATCGCGGCCTACCACCTGTAAATGTCCGTTGGGAAGGTGAGTGATCCTTACATTCTTCCAGGCAGGTGGGATCACGAGGCTTTTTATCCTGTCAAGGACTTTGGTATCTGAAATTTTTTCTTCCCCCTTATAATATGCAAAGCCTCTACCAACTTTTTTTCGATGAATGGAAAGATGCCTTTCTGAGACATATCTAAGATTGGCAATTTTAACCGCTTCATGCGGATTGGTCATTACCGTTTCAACATCATCAGGCGACAGGGTCATAATTTTTTATTTAAATATAAGCTGAATTAGATCTCACCTGGATTAAAGAATTGTGAAACTTAATTAAGGAAAATAAAAAACTCCCTGGATTTGAGGGAGTTTATGATATTATTGGAAATCGTATAGCTTATTCGAAATAGCTGAAGCTGTCCCCGGATTTAATCTTCAGCAAGGATTCATAAATAAGGTTGATCACATTTTCAACATCATCCTTATGAACCATTTCCACGGTGGTATGCATATATCTCAAAGGAAGTGAGATCAATGCAGAAGGTACTCCGCCGTTGCTATAGGCAAAGGCATCGGTATCGGTACCGGTAAATCTTGAGGAAGCATGACGCTGAAAAGGAATTTTCTTCTCTTCGGCGGTGTCAAGAATTAATTCCCTTAGTTTGTTCTGTACGGCAGGCGCATAAGAGATCACTGGTCCGGCTCCGATCTTAGTCAAACCATTGGTCTTCTTTTCGATCATAGGTGTAGTGGTGTCGTGGGTCACATCGGTGACAATTGCCACATTTGGCTGAATTCGATGCGTGATCATTTCTGCACCCCTTAAACCAATTTCTTCCTGAACCGAATTGGTGACATATAAACCGAATGGCAATTTAACTCCGTTTTCTTTCAGCAGCCTGGCAACCTGTGCGATCATGAATCCGCCAATTCGGTTATCCAGTGCTCGGCAAACGAACTTATCTTTGTTAAGAATAAAGAAGTCATCTGGATAAGTGATCACGCATCCCACGTGAACTCCCAGTTTTTCCACCTCCTCTTTATTAGCACATCCCACATCGATGCAGATATTGTCCATTTTTGGGGATTGTTCCTTTTCCTTATCTCGTGTGTGAATGGCTGGCCAGCCAAATACGCCCTTTACGATCCCGTTCTTAGTGTGGATGTTCACTCTTTTTGATGCTGCGATCTGGTGATCACTTCCGCCATTTCGAACTACATATATAAGACCTTCATCAGAGATATAATTCACATACCATGAAATTTCGTCGGCATGACCTTCAATTACCACCTTGTATTCAGCTTCGGGATTAATCACTCCCACGGCCGTTCCATAAGTGTCAGTTATGAATTCATCTACATAAGGTTTAAGATATTCCATCCATAATTTCTGACCTTCGGCTTCATAACCTGTAGGTGCAGCATTATTAAGGTAGTTCTCAAGGAACTTCATCGATTTTTTGTCCAGTATCTCGGTTTTCTTCATTGTTCAATATAATTTTCACGAATTTAAAAAGTTTTAGATTGGTGACAATTGGCGATTGATTAATTTTGGAATGGTTTTGGTAAAAAATCAAACTGAAGTTAGAATTTTGAAACGCGTGAGACGATTTTTATTCATCATAATACTACTGAACTTTCTGCCTGTTATTTCACAGGAAAATCAATCGAGAAAGCAGCAGGATACTACAGAAGTTGACACTTCTGAAGTCACCTACATGCTTATCGCTGGCGATACGGTGCCCAGGGAAACTATCGATCTGGAGGAAGTTATTCTTCTTCGGAAGCTGAAGTTTGATGATATTAATGAAAGAAGGCGCTACCTTATATTAAGGAAGAAGACCAGGAAAGTGTATCCGTATGCCAAACTGGCCTCTGAAAGGCTGGTGGAGCTGAACAGCAGGCTGGACCAGATCAAATCTAAAAGGGACCAGAAGAAATACACCAAGATCGTTGAGAATTATATCGAAAGAGAATTCTCTGCAGAACTGAAGAAGCTAACCCGTACAGAGGGGCAGATCCTGGTTAAATTGATTCATCGTCAAACCGGTACTACAGCTTTTAACCTGGTTAAAAACCTTAAAAGTGGCTGGCGCGCATTCTGGTATAATACTACCGCCAGTATGTTCGATATTTCCTTAAAGGAAGAATATCATCCTGAATCTAACCAGGAAGACTTTTTGATTGAGGATATCCTTCAGCGATCGTTCAGGGATAATATCCTGGAAAGACAGGCCAGCGCGCTCGATTTCGAATACCTGGATCTAAGCGATAAATGGAATAAACCCGGGGGACCTAAAAAAAGAAGTAAGTAGTTTATTCTGTCTTCCAGCTATTTGCGCTCGAGTATTAAAATTTCCATAAAAAAATGCATTTTTTATTTGGTCAGAAGTTTTTTCTAGGCGTATATTTGCACCCGCTTTGGAAACGAAGTGATGTTCACTGAAAGTACTGGAGGAGGCTATGTGCAAGGGCTCAGCGAAAATAAAGACCGAAAAAAGTTTAGATTTTATTTGGTTTGAAAGCAAAAGTCACCTTACATTTGCAGCCGC
>SRSL01000125.1 GCA_009735695.1 Christiangramia bathymodioli | reverse complement strand
GCATCCACGGGTAGTGTTGTGCTGGCCACCCCTGAGGTGGTGGCACCCACCCCGKCGGTGGMGRTGSCATCCACRCTTGAARTGGCTGAGAGCCCGCCGGTGGCTGGGAGACCGGTGGCACCCATCCCGGGACTKGCTGCGATCCYTGGGGTGGTGGAGSYGTCCAWGTGCCTRGAGGTGCCTGCGTCCACCCAACACCGGTCCAGTGTGGCTGCGATGCTGGAGCTTGTCCTGGCCAGTGTCCCCATCCTTGTGCCTGYGAKCYATTTTTKATAATAAAAAAAGAGTTGCTATGGAATTGAAGTGTTCAGATAGTGTTACCTGGGGAGGGCGAAAAGCGGGCAAGTTCATATCAGGGCCGAGTCGAGTAGTCATTTCCTGCAAATGGATGAAACRTTAGAATCGCAACAYTATACTTTGAATTCAATGACACGTGATGAGATAGAATAGACGAATTACCTGAAAATAAGAAGTCAT
>SRSL01000124.1 GCA_009735695.1 Christiangramia bathymodioli | reverse complement strand
CAATCAAGGAGGAGGTGTACGTGGAGCAACCCCCTGGCTTTGAGGATGAACRGTACCMCGACCACGTGTGTAAGCTCTCTAAGTCGCTCTATGGACTTAAGCAAGCCCCAAGAGCATGGTATGAATGCCTTAGAGACTTTYTAATTGCTAATGCTTTCAAGGTTGGGAAAGCCGATCCRACTYTATTCACTAAGACTTGTGATGGTGACTTATTTGTGTGCCAAATTTATGTYGATGACATAATATTTGGTTCTACTAACCAAAAGTCTTGTGAAGAGTTTAGCAGGGTGATGACWCARAAATTYGAAATGTCKATGATGGGCGAGTTRAACTACTTCCTTGGGTTCCAAGTGAAGCAACTCAAGGACGRCACMTTCATCTCTCAAACGAAGTACACRCAAGACTTGCTCAAGCGGTTCGGGATGAAGGATGCCAAGCCCGCAAAGACACCCATGGGAACCGACGGACAGACGGACACAC
>SRSL01000122.1 GCA_009735695.1 Christiangramia bathymodioli | reverse complement strand
GCAGAAATGGATGATATGGGCAATCAATTGACTGAAGCAAAAGCACAATTAGATGCGGTACTTGCAGAAATCAATCAAATTGCATTAAGTATTCCAAATCTACCCGCAGACGAAGTGCCATTAGGCAAAGATGACACAGAAAATAAAGAAATCTTATGTTTGGGTACACCGCGTACATTTGATTTTGAAGTGAAAGATCATGTCACTTTGGGTGAAGAAGCAAATGGCTTAGATTTTGCTGCTGGGGCTAAATTAACTGGTGCGCGTTTCGCCGTGATGAAAGGTCAAATCGCTAAAATGCACCGTGCATTGGCACAATTCATGTTAGATCTTCATACTGAACAACACGGCTATTTAGAAACCTATGTGCCTTATTTAGTAAATCACGCCACACTTTATGGAACAGGGCAATTACCAAAATTCGGGGAAGATTTATTCCATACTTTAGCCTTACAAGGCGAACAACCTTACGCATTAATTCCA
>SRSL01000121.1 GCA_009735695.1 Christiangramia bathymodioli | reverse complement strand
ATCTTTGGAGAGAAATCTTTGAGTGAGATTGAAGAGCTGCAGTTTTTGTGCTTCATCTCCAAATCYYTMTTGYTCTTCTTGATTCGAGCTTTGGTACTACATCGAGTTCTTTGTGGATTCATTACTCTTGGAGCTTCTAGCTCCTAGACGACTAGGTGTCTCTTGTGAGTCTCCAAATCTTGTGGAASACCACAAGAAAGTTTGTATTACCCGCTCGTTTGAGCAAAGATTAKTGTGTGGGCTTGACCTTTGTGGTCGGCAAAGGKAGGATTAGGGTTGAAAGAGACCYGGCTCTTTGTGGGYGCCTCAACGAGGAAGTAGGGCACCTTGGTGGTGTGACCGAACCTCGGGATAAATCTTGTGTCTCTTGTGTTCTTGCTCATTGTGTTTGTTYGTGTTCTTCGTTCTCTCACCATTYCRTGGAAGATTGTTTATATCTTTTTGGTGTGTGGATTTTGAGAAGTGCCCTTCTCAGATCTACTACTT
>SRSL01000117.1 GCA_009735695.1 Christiangramia bathymodioli | reverse complement strand
GGAATTCCAGTCTTCCCTTAGGYTATGGATAAGCAAGAGCACCCYGAATCCTCCCAAGATCCCCCGCCRGAGTTGTTTGAGCCTCTCACCATGAAGAAGATTCTAKCACCATCCCTTGAAGTCAAGGAAGAAGCTGCAAGCACCCCGCCAGCACCGYCGCCCTCTGAGGAGCTACAAGAGCCAGTCCAGCTTGAAGAAGAGTTCRACCCCGTCTTGCCATCTCAGTCGMCGCCAGAAGAAGTCATCAACATCAGCTCCCTCTTGACCCATCCAGGAGATGTCTCAGATTGAAGTTGTGYGCCAGCCTTGCCARAAGAGAAGCTGCCWGRTCTGAAGTTAGTTATRCCCAGTCCTCTGCRTGCATTGGGTAGTGAAGTTTTTCTTCRCYTTGGCTAGAGCCCTGCATGTATGAGAGGTAATCGTGTAGACTCGTGTTTTGCAACACTCTAATTGTGTGGCCCCCTAGGGCATTTCAAAATGAATTTCGCTTGATGTTT
>SRSL01000116.1 GCA_009735695.1 Christiangramia bathymodioli | reverse complement strand
CAAAGCCGGGAGGTTGCTCAACATAGACCTCYTCCTTGATTGGTCCATTGAGGAAGGCACTYTTCACGTCCATTTGRTAAAGCTTRAAGCCATGGTAAGTAGCATAGGCWARTAATATRCGAATTGACTCAAGCCTAGCTACGGGTGCATAGGTTTCACCGAAATCCAAACCTTCGACTTGTGAATAMCCYTTGGCCACRAGTCGRGCTTTGTTCCTTGTCACCACACCATGCTCRTCTTGYTTGTTGCGGAAKACCCAYTTGGTTCCYACAACATTTTGRTTAGGACGTGGAACYAAATGCCATACCTCRTTCCTMGTGAAGTTGTTGAGCTCCTCTTGCATYGCCACCACCCAATCCGAATCTTGKAGTGCTTCCTCTACCCTGTGTGGCTCAATAGAGGAAACAAAMGAGTAATGTTCACAAAAATGWGCAACACGAGATCTAGTGGTTACCCCCTTATGAATGTCGCCGAGGATGGTGTCGACAGGGTGATCT
>SRSL01000114.1 GCA_009735695.1 Christiangramia bathymodioli | reverse complement strand
TAAGACAGGTATTGTTAATAAAATGTTGACCAACTAAAATGCTTACTGCTCAACCTTAGCCTCACCTTRTTARACYTGCATTAGTTTTTCCCCCACTTGCTGAGCCCCGACCATAAGTGAGCTCACCCTTGCTTAATTTTGATCAGAAGTTTGCAGATGAAGATATGATTCTGAACTCCATGGATGCTAGTCTAGTGATACCCCCGGACATCTTCCTGTGGATGGATGTCCWTGTTTCGCTGTACTTTGATGAATAAAGGTTAAGACAYTATGTCTGTTCGAAGTGTAAWATGTTAATATAATCGTTATTTACGCTTTTATGCATTGTTCTWTTGATATATTACACTTGTGAYGTCAACATATKTGTGGAAATAGATCCTGGCACACATATGCTATGCACCCGGCTCTGCCCCATTAGAAACGGGTGTGACATGCATCCACCAAAGAGTCTATTCTGGGTAGAGGAAACTCATCCTTCGGACACGCTTTATTAAGATATGTGAAAT
>SRSL01000112.1 GCA_009735695.1 Christiangramia bathymodioli | reverse complement strand
CCTACCCACAACTCCACATATTTCTACGRYGAGCAGGTTTCTRTTTCTCCWGGCAATCGCTCATCCAATCTTTCACYGGTTCYACCTGTTGGTTGCAGTTCACCACTGTGGCTTGGTAAGAACGGATAAGAAYTTGATAACAGCACTAGTGTGAGCGCCTTGTGAGCARTACACCCCTGTTTTTGTCGTTKKTTTTTSKYSTTTTGGTGTTTGCGCTAACTATGGCAGGAGCACACGACATGGTGGATGCCCAGTTGCAGGAAGTAAGGGGACAAGTTGATRGACTTGCTGMTGACATTAGGACGATGCATGAACGGCTTGATTCAACGATCACTTCGACGACCGAGCGTTTCAACCAGYTTGACCTTGCTCAAACSGCGACTCGCACCACACTCGACACCATCCTGGCACGCCTTGATGCATTGACCACAAAGATGGAGCAAGAATACGGCGGTGACACTGAGCAGGACGATGGAGATCGTCGTGGTCGTGCACGTCGTGTGGTTCGTCAT
>SRSL01000107.1 GCA_009735695.1 Christiangramia bathymodioli | reverse complement strand
TTCATGGCTATTTTCGRCAAAATGGGGGTTSTGTGGCCATTGATCATCGACCAGAGGCTCRTACACCTCACCCCACATATGTTTCCTTGCCATAGATCACATTCTTGGATTTCTGGTGGAGACCATTTCTTGGKCAAAAATCCGWAYGTGTTAGCCTTYGGTATTWTTGAAAATGGTCATTCATGGCTATTTTCGACAAAAATGGGGGTTGTGTGGCCATTGATCWTCGACYAGAGGCTCATACACCTCACYMCACATATGTTTCCTTGCCATAGATCACATTCTTGGATTTMTGGTGGAGACCATTTCTTGGTCAAAAATCCGTAGGTGTTAGCCTTCAGTGTCATTGAAAATGGTCGTTCATGGCTATTTTCGACAAAAATKRGGGTTGTGTGGCCATTGATCRTCGACCAGAGGCTCRTACACCTCACCCCACATATGTTTCCTTGCYATAGATCACATTCTTGGATTTCTGGTGGAGACCATTTCTTGGTCAAAAATYCGTAGGTGTTAGCCTTCG
>SRSL01000105.1 GCA_009735695.1 Christiangramia bathymodioli | reverse complement strand
GCGATGCCACAGCCAGCCCATACTAGTCTTAGCTCTTAAGCATGCATCTAGATCGGCCTCCTCTTTCAAAAAATCAACTAAGTAGAGTTTGCCGTCTAATACACCCTTAAAAGCTAATGAACCACCACTCCTTCTAAAGACATATACATCAACATTTGTAAAAAGACAATTGTAACCCATGTGACACAATTGACTTAYAGACAGAAGGTTGTAACCAAGCGACTCTACTAGAAATACATTYGATATGGAGTGCTCGTTGGTGATGGCTATCTTKCCCAARCCYTTGACCTTGCCTTRRTTCCCATCTCCAAAGATRATCGTATCMTGGGAATCYTTGTTCTTGACGTAGGARGTGAACAYSTTCTTCTCYCCCGYCATGTGGTTTGTGCATCCGCTRTCRATRATCYAGCTTGAGCCCCCRGATGCATAAACCTRCAAGRCAAATTTARGCTTGGGTTTTAGGTACCCAACTCTTGTTGGGTCCTACAAGGTTAGTAACAATAGCCTTAGGGACCTAAATGCAAGTGTT
>SRSL01000104.1 GCA_009735695.1 Christiangramia bathymodioli | reverse complement strand
CGCCCCTTCCGCCCGTTGGTCTGGGCAAAAGTGGAGGGTCACTTGTAACCGCTGGGCGGTTGGGCGCACCGCGCACGGCGGTTTGGCTTCTTCTGCTCTGAGCCGGTTTGCATGACRTGYGGGACCCAGCCCCCGMGYCGCAGGGGAGGRCCTTGGAGCGTGTTGGAGAAGACTCAGCCCGTGGCGTTTGRGGGCGCACRTAGGGAGAGTTGCCTTTAAAAGGAGGGTGACYCCTTTCGGAAGGYRACCATGTCTTCTTCCTCCCYTAWGCGTCGTGTCTTTCCATCTTCCAAGCCCCCGGATGGGGGGTATCCGCCGCCTTTCYGCCTCCTYGTTGGAGGAACGCAACYCCATGGGAGTTGGTACCTCTCAGCCATCGTTCGGCTTCAAGGATTTTCATCACGCAGCCCGGTCGCACCCCTTCACCGGCGGTCACCCGAGATGGCGACCTCCGGCTTGATGGTGGGGGAAAGCGAGCCGGGCTGCGGCCTCTGCCCCTCCCTCAGCCTCAAGGATCAGCCTCAAGGAT
>SRSL01000102.1 GCA_009735695.1 Christiangramia bathymodioli | reverse complement strand
GACCAAAACACGGGTGGTCGAACACGTACATAAAAATGGTGGCTCGACCATGAAAACGTGTGYTATAGCTTACGRGAGGCCATAAACARCCTTASCAGTCTCAGTGGCCAAATCATGGGTGGCGGACGGGAGGCATGAAATCGGYGTTGGACTAGTAAAACATGTGTCACGGGAGGCCAAAAATAGCCTTACCGGCCTMYGGGGACCAAAACGTGTACTATGGTTTGGACACTAAAATTCTACTATGTCAGCAAAGTTGATAGGGTTGGGAAACTCAAATTTCATTTTACAATGGTTTCRACACTAAAATCCTTTAGTKTCGRTGTTTACGATTAGGGTTTAGGGATAGGATTTRGGGTTWAGGWTTCCATAAAAACRTGTRCTATAGCTCAYKAGTGGCAAAAAAATGTCATAACGGCCTCTCCGGTCTAAAACGTAGGTGGCAGGTCGGATACATGAAATTGGCTCTTTGGCCACCTGTTTGGCCACAGAAATGTGTGATATAGCTCGCGGGAGGCCAAGAACCGCTTTGAAG
>SRSL01000096.1 GCA_009735695.1 Christiangramia bathymodioli | reverse complement strand
TTATTCAGAAAGACAAAAGAAAAGGCACCTGGTTAGGCCTGGAATTACAGGTTGGGCCCAGGTGAATGGGAGGAATGCTATCAGTTGGACACAAAAATTCGAATATGATGTGTGGTACGTTGAAAATATATCCTTCTTTCTGGATTTGAAAATTCTATTGATGACAATCAAAAAAGTTTTATTTGCGGAAGGCATTAATACCCAAAATATGGCAACCACTGAACCTTTTAACGGCCGAAACTAATGATTGTATACGGAGCTAGCGGACATTCCAAAGTAATCATAGATATTGTTCAGTCAAATGAACAACAAACAGTTAATTTTATTATCGACGATAATCCGCAAATAAAGGAATTATTGGGTTTTAAAGTTCTCCACAGTTTTCCAATGGACGTGGATAATGAATCCATCGTTTTTGCCGTTGGTAATAACCAAACAAGAAGATTTTTAGCAAAGAAATATCCGTTGTCGGCTACTAAAGCCTTGGTCCATGCAACAGCTGTCGTTTCACAATATTCCGAAATTCAGGGAGGAACGGTCGTTAT
>SRSL01000095.1 GCA_009735695.1 Christiangramia bathymodioli | reverse complement strand
TATGCTGCGGTCCAAGTTCTAGAAATCACAGACAATGGTTGTGAAGATTGGGAGATAGATTTTCCAGTTGAGGGGATCATAACTTTGCAGGAGGCAATKAACGAGCTTGTCCTTTGGCATCGACGCGACATCAAGTTTGGTGATGAGCCGAATTCAACACCAATGCAACAAAAAGCTAGTTYGATCATTCCACACCCCATGGTGCAGGAAGATATGACACCGACCTCCAAAAAAATCGTTGAAACAATCATATCGCCTCTTGCGAAGGAACTCGACGAGGGGGACGTAGACAAAATTGTTCCTCAGAATGTCGACGTCAACATCAAAAAGGAASCAAAGGTTGGCACCAATGTTGAAGGGCCAACTATTTCAAAGAAAATTCATAAGCGAATCGCCACTCACGATGTCAAGAAACYGTCAGAATCAGTGKCACGCTACCTGCATAAATTGCGGAGAGTTATGACAAATCAATCAAAAGCGGAATCAGCATCTCATGRAGTAGGCACACRGTCCCAAATAGACAATTTCAAAGTAAATTTCAAAGTA
>SRSL01000091.1 GCA_009735695.1 Christiangramia bathymodioli | reverse complement strand
CGAGAGGTTCGYGGCTATGCAGTGGGCYGACTGGGGTCTAAAGGACTATGTCSAGCCAGGGGAGYCAGGGGAAAGCAGTAGCGGAGGGGGAAGTTCGGAAMAAARACGAAGGACTTGTCAGGTGGCTGTGTGGGACGAGTTCTGGGTGAGTTTACTTTCGTATATAAGCAATTCACTGMATTATTGCTTCTCCTAATCTTACTTTAACTTAACTTCTCCATTGATATGTAGGGGAGGTTCCAATTGCCGGATGACATCGAGGARGATCAGGCTCAGTGGRCACGTGTGAAGAGGCACTTTCGGAAGTGCGCTGATAAGRTAATCAAGGATGCCATGTACAATGCTCGCATCGCGGCCGTCAACTACTACTACAAGAAGATAAAGGGGCAGAAMATGAGCAAAGCATTAGGGGCCAATGAGATCTACCTCACAGAGGAGCAGTACCTGGAGAGCGTTGTGGATTGGCTGGCGAAGGACATGGAAGCCTGGAGGTGGTTGGCTAAGAGATGGGCATCGCCTGAGTGTATTGCAGAGTCCCASAAGCACCGTGCCA
>SRSL01000086.1 GCA_009735695.1 Christiangramia bathymodioli | reverse complement strand
ATCTTCTCCAGCTCTGTCATGTTACATTTGGATGGTGTCAGGACTTCGGAGACATAGTAAACAGGGCACTGTCTGACTGCGCCCTCGACTGTCTGCTCCTGCACTAGTGCCGCGCTGACCGCGTGCGGCGAAGCCGCGACATAGAGCAATAGGGGGAGCGAGGAGTCGGGGCTTGTGAGGATGGCCAGCTCCGACAGGTACTGTTTTARTGAGGCGAAGGCCGCTGCYTGCTCYGGTCCCCARGCGAAGTCTTTYGCRCCGCGGAGAGTTTTGAGGAAGGGRAGACTTCGCTCGGCGGACCTGGAGATGAATCTGTTGAGAGCGGCCAATCTGCCTGTCAGACGCTGGACGTCCCTGRCGGACTGCGRAGGCGACATGTCGACGATGGCCTGGATYTTGGTTGGGTTGGCCTCGATGCCGCGGTGTGAYACCAGGTARCCCAATATYTTSCCCTGGCGAACACCGAAGACGCACTTTTCCGGGTTCAGGCGGAGTCGTGCRTCTCGCATGTTCGYGAATGTCTCGGCGAGGTCRGCGAGRTGGTCCTCCTTATTCTTGCTGGTCTTGCTGG
>SRSL01000084.1 GCA_009735695.1 Christiangramia bathymodioli | reverse complement strand
GTCGAAGCATGTGGAAAGACACCGAACATAAAGTCTATGTCTTTGGTGAAGGGCACAGWGGAACGGAGRGAAAACRACAYGGAGGCACGCGACGAACGGAGGCTCGGGCACGGAGGCGCGCGGCGACGGGCGGCAKGGCTGTTCGGCCTTGCGTTTGGGCTGAAAACGAGGCGTTCGCCATGGCGCGCGGGCCGAAAACAACGGTTCGGCCACGGCCTCGGAAATAAGCTAAGTCCAAGCGTGTRGAAAGACACCGAAGCTAATGTGTAAGTCTTGGGTGAAGGGCACGGTGGAACGGAGGGAAAACGACACGGAGGCACGCGACGACGGGCGGYAGGGCCGTTCGGCCTTGCGTCTGGGCTGAAAACGAGGGGTTCGCCATGGCGCACGGGCCGAAAACGGAGGCTCGGGCACGAACTCGAAAATAAGCTAAGTCCAAGCGTGTGGAAAGACACCGAACCTAAAGTGCATGTCTTGAGTGAAGGRCAAGGTGGAACGGAGGGAAAACGGGAGGAGGCGCGCGGCGACGGGCGGCAGGGCCGTTCGGCCTTGCGCCTGGGCTGAAAACGAGGG
>SRSL01000014.1 GCA_009735695.1 Christiangramia bathymodioli | reverse complement strand
ATTATTTATCGAATGCATCAAGAGAAAAAATGAAAAGGATGCTCAAGATATTCTTAAGAAAGCTCTTTACCCAAAATGGAGTATTTAGCGAAATGAAGCGGTAATGTGCTGACTGCTATACAACTCATAGATAATGGTCATAATCTCTTAAATATATAAAGCAGAATATGTTAATAACATTATTTAAGCATTTGCTTAAATACTTATTTTATTATACCTTTGAAATCTAAATAATAGATTGACCATGGAAATTACCTGTACAAGAGCTCAAGCTGATCATCAACAACTTCTTAATTGTAAAAACACTTTGGAAAGAATGGATGATAATTTTCAAGATATGACCAAACTACTATCGATTGCTGGTAGCGAGGTACGCTTAAAAATTTTATTCCTCTTGAACATGGAAGACGAATTATGCCCTTGTGATATTGCTGATATTTTAGAAATGAGTGTACCTGCAATATCCCAACACATCCGTAAAATTAAAGATGCAGGTTTTATCTCCTCCAGAAGAGATGGGCAAACATTGTATTATTCATTAGTGAAGGATAAAACAGCTGTACTTGATGCTGTTTTCACTACTATCAAAATGGTTAAAAAAACTGCCTAAAATGAAAACTTCCAAAAAATCAAACAGTCCGGCATATTTGAGCATAGTTACTGCGATAACTGCTTCCGTATGTTGTATTACTCCCCTTTTGGCAATTTTAGCAGGTAGTAGTGGACTTGTCACCACATTTTCCTGGATAGAACCTTTTCGTCCCTATTTGGTTGCACTTACTATAGGAATTCTTGGTTTGGCCTGGTATTTAAAATTGAAACCTAAAACACAAGAAGAAATAGATTGTGCCTGTGATGAGGAAGAAAAACCATCTTTTTGGCAGTCCAAAAATTTTCTGTTCATAGTTACAGTATTTGCCGGATTGATGCTGGCTTTTCCTTATTATTCCAATATATTTTATGCACAGCCTAGTAAGGATATAGTGTATGTTTCTCAATCAAATATAATAAAGCACACCTTTGAAGTTGAGGGAATGACCTGCGCAGGCTGTGAAGCCCACGTAGAAAGTGAGGTAAATAATCTGGATGGTATTTTATCAGTCAAGGCGAGTTACGCAGATACTAATACCGTGGTAGAATATGATAAAACTAAAGTTGATTTGGGCGCAATTCGAGAAGCAATAAATAAAACTGGTTATAAAGTAATCGATACAGAAAATAAAGAAGAGAAGTAGATGAAAAAATATGATGTATTTGTAATAGGTTCCGGGATGTCAGGTATGACCGTTGCTAATAAATGTGCCTCCAAAGCCCTTCAGGTGGGCATTACCGATGAACTTCTCTACGGTGGAACCTGTGCCCTAAGAGGCTGTGATCCTAAAAAGGTGATTATAGGAGCAACTGAAGTACGTGATTTTGCCCAAAGACTTAAAGGAAATGGAATAGATACAGTGCCTGAAGTCAATTGGGAAGATATTATGGCTTTTAAGCAATCTTTTGTGGATGCCATGCCTCCTAAAATTGAAAAAGGATATAAGAATAAAGACATAGATACCTATCACACTTCAGCTAAATTTTTATCTGATAACACTTTGCAGGTAGGAGATGAAGTTATTGAAGCTGATAAATTCCTGATCGCAACCGGAGCAAAACCACGGGTATTGGATTTTGAAGGTGGAAATTTGGCACTTTCAAGTACAGATTTCCTTAATTTGGAGGAATTGCCCAGCTCATTGCTCTTTATCGGTGGTGGCTACATTGCCTTTGAATTTGCTCATATCGCTGCGCGGGCCGGTGCCGATGTAACTATATTACATCGTGGAGAATTTCCATTGGAAAACTTTGATCGTGACATTGTACAACATCTTGTGAATGCAACCCGAAAGCTGGGAATTAAACTGGTTTTGAAAACCGACGTCTCTAAAATTGAAAAGAAAGAAGACCATTATGTAGTAACAGGAAAATCAAATGGAAAAGAGACCATTTACAAGACAGCATCTGTCTTTAACTCGGCCGGTCGTCCTCCAGCGATTTTTGATTTGGATTTGGAAAAAGCAGGTATCTCTTTTTCAAAAAAAGGAATCACAGTCAACGAATATCTTCAAAGCACCTCTAACGCCAATATTTATGCAGCGGGAGATTCGGCAGATTCAAGAGGATTACCCCTTACCCCTGTTGCGGTGATGGAAGGACATGTTGTGGCTTCAAACCTCATTAAAGGGAACAAGAAAAAAGTCAATTATCCCCCAATGCCTTCCGTAGTTTTTACTTTACCCACACTGGCATCAGTAGGATTGACCGAAGCAGAAGCCAAATCAAAACAGATAGAATATCAGGTCAATTATAACCATGCGGAAAGCTGGTTCAATGCAAAAAGACTGAATGTTAAGGAATATGCCTATAAAACCATCATTGATAAAGAAAATCAGACTATTCTTGGCGCACATCTAATAGGCCCTAACGCGGAAGAAACCATCAATTTATTCGCCATGGCGATAAAGACCAAAATGAAAATTAATGAGTTAAGGACGATGATATTTACGTATCCAACTCTGTCATCAGATATCCCTCATATGCTTTAAAAATAAATAGATTATGGAAATAGAACTAGTTTCTACCATTACATGTCCTGGTTGCGGACATACAAAAGAAGAAGAAATGCTCATAACAGCCTGTCAGTTTTTTTACCAATGCGAAAACTGCAGTCAATTATTGAAACCAAAAGAAGGTGATTGCTGTGTTTATTGTTCTTATGGTACTGTTGCCTGTCCACCCATTCAGGAAGGAACAAATTGCTGCTAAAAATTTAAAATACTTTTGGTGACCTCCCCCACTCCAGATGTATCTTGCTGAAAATTAAAAGTATGATTCCTAGAGATCTAAGTAAAGATATAAAAACTCGCTTGCAGAGCATCAGCGGCCAGCTTAAAGGACTTATAAAAATGCTGGATGAAAATAAAGATCCAGAAAAGATTCTGATCCAGTTCAAAGCGGCGCAAAAAGGGCTTGATAAGGCGCATTTTCTTCTTTTAGATGAAGTGTACCGCAAAGCGCTGGCGATCACAATTTCAGAAACTGTGGAAGCTTGTCCCGGCAACTGCGGTAATGAAGAGCGAATTGAATTTATTCGTAAACAATTTCCTGACCTTGAGCTTAACAGCCTTACCGATAAAATGAAGGAGATTGATGAACTTAAACGAAGACTGGAATCTTACATTTCTGAAAATAGATCAGAGTAAAACATTCAAAAATTTTCCATTTAATTTTAATACTAATAAAAATCTGTCGTAAAAAAGCAGGTTTTTTTATTTGGAGACCACCCCGATTCCGCTCTTATCTTTGGATTGTTCTTTAAATAAGAAGGATAAAACTGATTGTTAATTTAAATTCAAAAAAAAATGAAAAGACAAATAGAAATATTTACGGCAAATTGTCCGATTTGTGATCCGGTTGTAAAAATGGTGAAAGAGTTGTCCTGCGATAGTTGCGAGATTACCACCTATACAATGTGAGGATAAGACCTGTGTAGACAAAGTGCAGGAGTACGGTGTAAAGAGAATTCCCGCGGTGGCGGTTGATGGAAAATTGCTTGAGTGCTGTACAAACAATGGTATAAGCAAAGAAAAACTTATCGAAGCAGGAATAGGAAAAGCCAGTTAACAAAACCATCGTACTGAAATTAAAACCTGAAACTTTTTATGGCAGCCATTTTTGGCTGCCTTTTTTTTTAATCAAATTAAAATGTTAAATCTTTATTAATCGGCTTGCCTACCCC
>SRSL01000080.1 GCA_009735695.1 Christiangramia bathymodioli | reverse complement strand
GGACGCATGGTGATCTTGCTCAATGGCCGTCACCTTCCACAGCAAGATCACCATGCGTCCCGGATCCATATTCCGCCACGGATGCGATTGTCCCGAAGCAGAATATAGATCCGGGACGCACGGCGATCTTGCTGTGGAAGGTGACGGCCATTGAGCTAGCTTGGATCGTCGACACACCCCCTACCTGGCGCGCCAGCTGTCGGTGTTTTGGGTCCGACCGCACACCCGGGGTTGCCCCTCAAGGTGTTTTTAGGAGTAGGACGGTGTCRACGACTGTAGCAAAATGGTTCGTGCCGRTCRCACGAGGGACARTGGACAAGRTTTRCAGGTTCGGGCCGCTTAGAGATGCGTAACWCCCTACGTCCTGRTGAGTATKTGAGYGTGGTTACAAGAGGRCTCTCTGGRTTGARGRCACAGAGAGTTKWYGTGGGTGGCTAAGTARARYAGRGTYGATCGWTCTGAAGGGGTGCCCCCTAGGCCTTATATACTCGACCGTGGGGCAKTACAYGTGGATAWGATAACAAGTAGCTRAAAGATAGTRAACCTCTTGAGTTTATCCCTACGTAACCCTCGCCGACTTA
>SRSL01000077.1 GCA_009735695.1 Christiangramia bathymodioli | reverse complement strand
TATCGTTCCTGTGATGGAGTTCTGATCGAAGCTGTTCAACTTGGGCGTCCATATTGAAGCGTCCCRATCCTCTGGGACTCAAATGTGATACAATTACTAGTCCCAGRAGGCTAGTAAACACATTTATAYATCAGATGRTTMYAGATCTGCTTAAACRRKACAAACCTATAAAGGTGGCGAWCAACTTTAAGAGTTGGTCCAYARCTCGGGACATATCATCAGAGTGGGGCTGAAGCAGCCCGATATAYGCAGCGAAGCAAWTCAGCGGTCCAACAGCCACAGGCAAGGTTGGGAACAGTCGTAACTCTTACCCGATCTCCTTTTTCTGAAAAACAACAAATAAGCAAGGGTGAGTACAAACGTACTCAGCAGCCCACCTTCACCCGCGGAATGGGGAAATCAGATATAATGCATGGAATATGTGGAGCTCAGGATATTTTGCAGAAACARCAATATTTTATGCAGRGTTGTTTTGWAAAACATTTTGTATTTTTGCAAAGYGCATCCTCTCCMAAAGGAGCAGGAAGTTTTTYAGTATTAKAACAAAATCYCCTRGACTAAACCATCCAGGTATCTCAGCAGTT
>SRSL01000013.1:2500-5323 GCA_009735695.1 Christiangramia bathymodioli | reverse complement strand
TGGGGAGATGTCCGAAGGACAGAGGGGCCGTTCATTGATATATTGAATTGACAGGGATTATATTTTTTTAGAAAGATATGATCCAGTGTATAAGAATTAAGRCTAAAAGACGTCAAGACCTGAGCAATTTCTTTAGTAGTTGTTATATTATTTAAGATTTAACGATGAAGAGTTTGATCCTGGCTCAGGATGAACGCTAGCGGCAGGCCTAACACATGCAAGTCGAACGGTAACAGGGATTAGCTTGCTAATTCGCTGACGAGTGGCGCACGGGTGCGTAACGCGTATACAATCTGCCTTTAAGCGGGAAATAGCCCATGGAAACGTGGATTAATGTCCCATAGTATATAGACTTCACCTGGAGACTATATTAAACATTTATGGCTTAAAGATGAGTATGCGTCCTATTAGCTAGATGGAGTGGTAACGGCACCCCATGGCAACGATAGGTAGGGGTCCTGAGAGGGAGATCCCCCACACTGGTACTGAGACACGGACCAGACTCCTACGGGAGGCAGCAGTGAGGAATATTGGACAATGGAGGCAACTCTGATCCAGCCATGCCGCGTGCAGGAAGACTGCCCTATGGGTTGTAAACTGCTTTTATACAGGAAGAAACCTCCCCACGTGTGGGGAGCTGACGGTACTGTATGAATAAGGATCGGCTAACTCCGTGCCAGCAGCCGCGGTAATACGGAGGATCCAAGCGTTATCCGGAATCATTGGGTTTAAAGGGTCCGTAGGCGGGTTTATAAGTCAGTGGTGAAAGTCTGTCGCTTAACGATAGAATTGCCATTGATACTGTAGATCTTGAATCATTATGAAGTGGTTGGAATGAGTAGTGTAGCGGTGAAATGCATAGATATTACTCAGAACACCTATTGCGAAGGCAGATCACTAATAATGCATTGACGCTGATGGACGAAAGCGTAGGTAGCGAACAGGATTAGATACCCTGGTAGTCTACGCCGTAAACGATGGTCACTAGCTGTCCGGCCTAATTGAGGGCTGGGTGGCCAAGCGAAAGTGATAAGTGACCCACCTGGGGAGTACGTTCGCAAGAATGAAACTCAAAGGAATTGACGGGGGCCCGCACAAGCGGTGGAGCATGTGGTTTAATTCGATGATACGCGAGGAACCTTACCAGGGCTTAAATGCAGTTTGACAGGAGTGGAAACACTCCCTTCTTCGGACAAATTGCAAGGTGCTGCATGGTTGTCGTCAGCTCGTGCCGTGAGGTGTCAGGTTAAGTCCTATAACGAGCGCAACCCCTGTGGTTAGTTGCCAGCACGTAATGGTGGGAACTCTAGCCAGACTGCCGGTGCAAACCGCGAGGAAGGTGGGGATGACGTCAAATCATCACGGCCCTTACGTCCTGGGCCACACACGTGCTACAATGGTAGGGACAGAGGGCAGCTACCCCGCGAGGGGATGCGAATCTTCAAACCCTATCACAGTTCGGATCGCAGTCTGCAACTCGACTGCGTGAAGCTGGAATCGCTAGTAATCGCACATCAGCCATGGTGCGGTGAATACGTTCCCGGGCCTTGTACACACCGCCCGTCAAGCCATGGAAGCCGGGGGTACCTGAAGTCCGTCACCGTAAGGAGCGGCCTAGGGTAAAACTGGTAACTGGGGCTAAGTCGTAACAAGGTAGCCGTACCGGAAGGTGCGGCTGGAACACCTCCTTTCTAGAGCAATGCATCTTTAAGATGCTAGCGCAATTACTAGTCAAAGGGAAGTTCAGAGAAGACCTCTTTGGTCTTGATTCTTATCGTCAATTCGATTTTTATTGTAGTTACAAGTTGAAAGTGGCAAGTTTAAAAGTTATTTGCTTTATAAACTTTAAAACTTTCAGACTTTACCAACTACAAAGGACAGTCTCATAGCTCAGCTGGTTAGAGCGCTACACTGATAATGTAGAGGTCGGCAGTTCGAGTCTGCCTGAGACTACGACACAAGCAAAGCTTGCGAGTTCAAAGTTCCAGGTTGAAAAGTTCAAAGTTTTGAACCTGAGACAAAGGAAGTTCATTGATTGAAATTTTGAAGGAAATTTTAGAAGTTGGGTCACCCAGTTTGCAGTAAGCAGGAGCAGTTGGCAGTAATGAAAGACTGCATGCTGAATACTGACTACTGCCAACTAACAAAGGGGAATTAGCTCAGCTGGCTAGAGCGCCTGCCTTGCACGCAGGAGGTCATCGGTTCGACTCCGATATTCTCCACCACGCCCCTCCCGGCCTCCCCAATGGGGAGGAGAGAGATATAACTTAGTTCCCCCTTTGGGGGCTAGGGGGCAGAACGTTCATTGACATATTGAAGAAACAAAGAATACGAGAGACGCTATATAGATAGAAATATTTATAAGTTATAATACATTAATAATATTGATTAAGAGTAAATCTTGATCAACGAGCATTAAGCAAAACGCATACAAGCTAGATAAGGGCGTATGGGGGATGCCTAGGCTCTCAGAGGCGATGAAGGACGTGATAAGCTGCGAAAAGTCGTGGGGAGTGGCACATACACATTGATCCGCGAATATCCGAATGGGGCAACCCAATACGTTGAAGACGTATTACCCGAAAGGGGGCGAACCCGGAGAACTGAAACATCTAAGTACCCGGAGGAAGAGAAAACAACAGTGATTGCGCTAGTAGTGGCGAGCGAACGCGCATTAGCCCAAACCAATGAGTTTACGGACTTATTGGGGTTGTAGGACTGCAACATGGATTATATAACGAACTAGAATCATCTGGAAAGATGAGCCATAGACGGTGACAGCCCGGTATAGGTAAGTTGATATGATCCTAGCAGGATCCTGAG
>SRSL01000065.1 GCA_009735695.1 Christiangramia bathymodioli | reverse complement strand
GCGTGATCTCCCGACATCACTTCGAGCGGTTAGGCTCTAATGAAGCACCGGGCTYTGATRCCAATTGAWAGTCGCCTAGAGGGGGGGTGAATAGGGCGAAACTGAAATTTWCAAATATAAACACAACTACAAGCCGGGTTAGCGTTAGAAATATAAWCGAGTCCGCGAGAGAGGGCGCAAAACAAATCSCAAGCGAATAMKSAAGTGAGACAYGKRGATTTGTTTTACCGAGGTTCGGTTCTYKCAAACCTACTCCCCGTTGAGGAGGCCACAAAGGCCGGGTCTCTTTCAACCCTTCCCTCTCTCAAACGGTCCCTCGGACCGAGTGAGCTTCTCTTCTCWAATCAAARCCGGGAACAAAACTTCCCCGCAAGGRCCACCACACAATTGGTGCCTCTTGCCTTGRTTACAATKGAGTTKTGATCWCAAGAACAAGTGAGAAAGAAAAGAAGCRATCCAAGCGCAAGAGCTCAAAWGAACACAAGCAAATCACTCTCWCTAGTYACTARGGCTTTGTGTGGAGTTGGAGAGGATTTGATCTTTTTGGTGTGTCTAGAATTGAATGCTAGAGCTCTTGTAGTAGTTGAGAAGTGGAAAACTTGGATACTTTGAATGGTGGGGTGGTTGG
>SRSL01000064.1 GCA_009735695.1 Christiangramia bathymodioli | reverse complement strand
CTTGGATTGGATTGAAATCTAGCACACATGCATACGCTAAGCATAATATCYGGTCTACTAGCACATAAATAAAGTAAAGACCCTATCATWGACCGGTATGCYTTTTGATCAACRGACTTACCTCCTTTGYTGAGGTCGGTGTGTCCGTCGGTTCCCATYGGAGTCTTTGCGGGYTTGGCGTCCTTCATCCCAAACCKCTTGATCAARTCTTGYGTGTACTTYGTTTGGGAGATGAAGGTYCCRTCCTTGAGTTGCYTCACTTGGAACCCAAGGAARTAGCTTAACTCGCCCATCATCGACATCTCRAAYTTYTGMGTCATCACCCTGCTAAACTCTTCACAAGACTTTTGRTTAGTAGAACCAAATATTATGTCATCGACATAAATTTGGCACACAAAAAGATCACCRTCRCAAGTCTTAGTRAAAAGAGTTGGATCGGCTTTCCCAACCTTGAAAGAATTAGCAAGTAARAARTCTCTAAGGCATTCATACCATGCTCTTGGGGCTTGCTTAAGTCCATAGAGCGCCTTAGAGAGCTTACACACRTGGTCGGGGWAYCGTTCATCCTCGTTCATCCTCGAAGCCAGGGGGTTGCTCCACGTACACCTCCTCCTTGATTGGCCCGTTG
>SRSL01000011.1 GCA_009735695.1 Christiangramia bathymodioli | reverse complement strand
GATCAGGCGCAGCATCAATTGTAATGGTCAATTCTGCATCACTATCACAGGTATCAGAATTGGTCACGGTAGCATAAAAGGTATGCTCTCCTACCGCCAGGTCTCCTGTTTGAGTCACTACCATGGTACGATCAGAATCACTATACCAWACYACAGTATCTGCAGGATCGGCTCCGATATCATCGTTATAATCACTTAAAGTTGTTTGTGACTGGTCATCCTCACAGAAGGTATCGCTCGCATTCTGAAGATCAGGTGCAGAATTCACTGTTGTCATTTTCATACAGGTTACACTGCCAAAAGGACTGTTAATCATTAATTTAACAGTATAATCATCAGTTCCAGCGACCACCTCTGCTGTAGTTCCGGTTGGGGTCATCCCATCCTTGAATGTTGCATCACCCACAATAGACCAAATATAGGATGGGCTATAAGCCGGATCAACTTCGGCCCCCATATAGGTGCTAGTAGTGCCCTCACAAACTTCGTCCGGCCCATCTAAAGAGCACGGGGGTTGAGGAATAACTGCTTTTGCCGCCAAAGATCTGTCTTGTTGACCAAGATTATTTAAGCTCCAGTCAAGCAGCCTCATATGATATGGGGAACCCTCGATCCCTCCAGCTGAATTAGGAACACCATTGGTACTTCCCCAATCTATTCTACTGGCAATATGTCCTCCCCAGGCCAGAAGTACAGTTCCCGAAGAACCTGTGGTAAAGGTAATACGAATTGCCTGGGTGGAATTATCTAAAGCCAAATCGGCCCGGTTATCAGTAGCCGGGTTTCTATCTATATCGAAGTCTACATCAGTAATAGTACCATTCCACATAGAAAAATATGCGCCGCCGGCATCTCTAACAAGACCAAAACTGGTTCCCGGTTGAACAGGGGTTGTTACAGGCGAATTTTTGGCAGGTGGAATATGCTTTACCTCGGTTAGATAAAATTTGTTTTCGGTAGGACTAGCCGGAAGCCCGGACACGCCAATCAAAGGATCTATCGTTTCGGCTAAATGTCCAGCTCCAAATGTTAATTCATGAGGCTCTAATCGATTAAAGCTGGTAAGATAATCTAACGCATTTTTTCCACTGTGTTTTACGTCGTAGCCAAGAATTAGATCTACAGATGTATTTGCGGGCATATTCGTCATAATCAAACGATATGGTATGGACATTCCCTCCGCATAATGAGATTGCTGGAATCCCAGGTTACCATTAACCCATACTCCTGGTTCATTGAAGTTAGCAACAGTTCCATTTCTAACCTGATCTATATTAGCTGCAGGTTGTTGACCACCTTGAGAATACAAGTTTGTCAAACAAAGCGTTAATACTGATAAGATAAGAATGGAAAGT
This sequence comes from Christiangramia bathymodioli, assembly GCA_009735695.1. Lineage (GTDB taxonomy): Bacteria > Bacteroidota > Bacteroidia > Flavobacteriales > Flavobacteriaceae > Christiangramia > Christiangramia bathymodioli. Next base: position 11,567 of record SRSL01000011.1, on the reverse strand, counting down.
TTACACCTGTTCAATTTGAACGACATAAACTTAATCGTAATTCTTTTCATAATTCTGAATTTTAAAGGTTAGGCCATAGCCTAAGCCACCAGAAAAGTATTGGAGAGAAGGGGAGCCAAATATGTATATAGATTCTAACCTGGATAAATCCAGGGAAGGTGCTCAACGAAGAACACCACGTCATCCGGGGGGGAAGAAAACTTAAAGTTTGGGGCAAGTAAATCAGAGCGGTAAAACTACCGGCCTCTGGAAAACGTCAATAAATAACTAAGATTAGGGGGCGTAAATACTATTTTGTTTGATCTAAATTGAAGTAAGGTATTTCGAATCAACAACTTAAAATTAACTTATTATTTCGATAATACCACGTTAAATGTGTAACCTGACAAAAAACTAGGGAAAACCCTTTGTATAAAAAATTCTCAGTTGCCGTTGAAGAATTCTCTTTTTTTAGCCTCTCAATTTTCAAATTCTCAATTATGATTGATCCTATTATTAAATCCTAAAAACTTGATTTAATGGCATTTAATTTTTGCAGGTTTTCTAGGCTTTTCTTTAACTTTAAAAGAATAATTTAGAATGAATACATATGAGAATGAAAGAACAGGGACTCTACTCCCCTCTGTATGAACGAGATAATTGTGGAGCCGGATTTATATGCAATTTAAAAGGAGAACGAAGTAATAAAATAATACATAACGCCATAGACATCCTGGTTCGCCTAGAACATCGTGGTGCAGTAAGTGCCGATGGAAAAACAGGAGATGGAGCAGGAATCCTTATCGAGGTTCCGCACGATTTTTTTAAGAAGGTATGTGATTTCGAAATTCCCGATTTTAGGCAGTATGCCGTAGGCATGGTTTTCCTTCCTAAAAATCAAAACCAGTCGGAACTCTGTAAAAAGACGTTTGAAGACGAGATTAAAAATCAGGATCTTGAGATTCTTGGCTGGCGAAAGGTGCCGGTCAATCATTCATGCCTGGGAAAAATGGCCAGCAGGGTAGAGCCTGCCATTGAACAGGTGTTCGTGGTCCGCCCTGAAAATATGGATGACCGGATCTTCAACGCAAAACTCTATTCGGCCCGCAAAATCGCTGAACATAGCATCGAGAATTCCGGACTTTCTCAAAGTGATTATTTTTATTTTTCGAGTCTTTCTGCCAATACCATAATATATAAAGGACTATTGATGCCTCAGGACATCAATGACTATTATAAAGATCTTAACGATCCAGACCTTATTACCAAACTCGCCCTGGTACACCAGCGTTTTTCTACCAACACCTTCCCTACCTGGGATCTGGCACAACCTTTTCGATATATGTGCCATAACGGGGAGATCAATACGCTTCGCGGAAACCTGAGCCGTATGCGCGCGAGGGAAGAGCTTTTTGAAAGTGACATTTTTGGAGAAGATATCAAGAAGATCCTTCCCGTCACCATGGAAGGAAAATCAGATTCCGCATCTATGGATATGGCGCTGGAGATCCTTTTGCAAACCGGAAGATCTTTGCCCGAAGCGATCATGATGATGGTGCCCGAAGCCTGGGAGAAAAATCCTTCCATGAACGACAAGAAGAAAGCGTTTTACGAATATAATGCCTGTATCATGGAACCATGGGATGGACCTGCCTCTATTCCTTTTACCGACGGAAATTACATCGGCGCGCTTCTCGACCGAAATGGGTTGAGACCTTCCAGATATACGGTTACCAAAGACGGTTATGTAGTCATGTCTTCTGAAACCGGAGTTCTGGATATAAAACCTGAAAACGTTCTGAAACACGGAAGGCTGGAACCGGGAAGAATGTTCCTGGTTGATATGATCGAAGGTCGAATCATTGAAGATGAAGAAGTGAAGGAAAAGATCGTTTCGGAAAGGCCCTACCGAAACTGGCTGGATGAAAATTTGCTTCCGCTAGCCAATGTTCCGTATACCGGGAATAAAACTCCGGTTGAAGACATTCCTTATATCACCAGGCTGAAATTGTTTGGATATACTTACGAAGATATCACCACCATAATCTCTCCCATGGCTTCCAAAGCCAAAGAAGCGATTGGCTCTATGGGAACCGATATCCCGCTGGCTGTTCTTTCAGATAAACCACAGCTCTTATTCAATTATTTCAAGCAGCTTTTCGCCCAGGTTACCAATCCGCCGCTGGATGGAATACGGGAAGAGATCGTGACCGACATAAGTCTATCGATTGGCGAGGATCTTAATTTATTCGATATCATCCCTGAGCAGGCCCGAAAATTAAAAATTCAGAATCCGGTCATCTCAAATGAAGACCTGGACAAGATAAAATATATCGATCAACCCGGCTTTAAGGCCAAATCGATTTCCATGCTTTATGAAGCTGAAAAAGGAATGAACGGCCTGGAAGATCGCCTCGAGGAAATGATCCTGGAGATCAAGGATGCCGTTGATGAAGGTTGTAACGTAATTATTCTTTCAGACCGAAATGTGAATCCAAAACTGGCTCCAATTCCATCCCTGCTGGCATGCTCCTTTGTGCATCACCGGGCAAAGGACCATAATCGAAGATCTTCATTCGGGATCGTGATCGAATCTGCCGAGCCCCGAGAACCGCACCATTTTGCCGCACTGTTTGGCTATGGCGCCAGCGCGATCAATCCGTATATGGTGAACGAGGTGATCTATGATCTGGTGGAAAGAAGAGAGATCGATGTTCAGGATCCTGAAGTGGCAGTGGAAAATTTTAATGTTGCCATCGGAAAAGGGATCGTGAAGATCATGAACAAAATTGGAATTTCAACGCTTCTCTCCTACCGCGGATCACAAATCTTCGAGATCCTGGGACTGAACAAGAAATTCGTCAACAAATATTTCACCAATACACCCACGCGAATTGAAGGGATCGGATTATATGAAGTGGAAAAAGAAATTCAGAAGCGATATCAGCACGCCTTCTTTCCGCCCGAAACAGAAACCGATCTGGACCTGGAAATGGGAGGAGATTATCGATGGAGACGGAATGGTGAACGCCATGTTTTCAATCCGGCCAGCGTGGCCAAGCTTCAGCAGGCGGTAAAACAGAACTCTTACGAAACCTATACCGAATATTCCAGGATCATCAATGAGCAGAATGAAAAGCTTATGACCTTACGAGGAATGTTCAAATTCAAGGAATTGAACCCGATCCCCATCGAAGAGGTGGAACCTTGGACCGAGATCGTAAAAAGGTTCAAGACCGGAGCCATGTCTTTTGGATCGATCAGCAAGGAAGCCCACGAAAACCTGGCCATTGCCATGAACCGGATCAAAGGGAAAAGCAATTCTGGAGAAGGTGGGGAAGATCCCGATCGTTTTCAGAAAGACATCAACGGAAACTGGCGAAATTCAGCCATTAAACAGGTGGCTTCAGGAAGATTTGGTGTGAGTATCGATTATCTCACCAATGCCAAGGAAATTCAGATCAAAATGGCCCAGGGAGCCAAGCCTGGTGAAGGCGGACAGCTTCCCGGACCAAAAGTGAATCCCGATATTGCCAAAACCAGGAATTCTACTCCATATGTTGGATTAATTTCGCCACCACCGCACCACGATATTTATTCTATTGAGGATCTGGCTCAGCTGATCTTTGACCTGAAGAATGCGAACCGGGACGCAAGGATCAACGTTAAACTGGTTTCCAAGGTGGGTGTAGGAACCATTGCCGCAGGTGTGGCGAAAGCCAAGGCCGATGTTGTCCTGATTTCAGGTTACGATGGCGGAACCGGAGCTTCTCCCCTAACCTCTTTACGACACGCGGGATTACCCTGGGAACTGGGAATTGCCGAAGCCCAGCAAACACTATTGCTGAATAATCTTCGAAGCAGGATCGTGGTAGAATGCGACGGACAGCTTAAAACTGGTCGCGATGTTGCCATAGCCTGTCTTTTAGGTGCCGAGGAATTCGGATTTTCCACGGCTCCGCTGGTGGCTACGGGCTGTATCATGATGCGAGCCTGCCATCTGAACACCTGCCCGGTTGGGATCGCCACGCAAGACCCTGAACTTCGAAAGAACTTTAAAGGAACGCCGGAAAATGTGATCAATTTCATGTATTTCATTGCACAGGAGTTGCGGCAGATCATGGCGCAATTAGGCTTCAGAACCATGAACGAGATGGTGGGACAGTGCCAGAAACTGGATATGAATCGCGCCATTAAACATTACAAGGCCCAGGGAATCGATCTTTCTAATATTCTCCATAAACCGAATATCAAGGAAGGTGTGCCACTGGCGAATACCGAAAAACAATTACATAATATAGAAGGTGTTCTGGATTTTGAAATTTTGAAACAGGCGCATCCGGCTATTTACAGAAAAGAACCGGTGACGCTTAGTTTCCCGATAAGCAATACCAACCGAACAACGGGTGCGATCATCAGCAACGAGATCTCTAAAATTCATGGTGCCATAGGCTTGCCTAAAAATACGCTCACCCTGAACTTCAATGGTTCAGCAGGGCAAAGTTTCGGTGCTTTTGCGGCAAAAGGTTTAAATCTGAATATCGAAGGAAACTCCAATGATTACTTCGGAAAAGGACTTTCCGGGGCTATTCTTTCAGTAAGAAAACCGAAGAATGCCAGCTTTAAATCCAATGAGAATATCATCATAGGAAATGTGGCGCTTTATGGTGCCATTACTGGTGAAGCTTATATTAACGGAATTGGCGGCGAACGCTTCTGTGTACGAAATTCAGGAGCCAAAGCGGTGATCGAGGGAATTGGCGACCATGGCTGTGAATATATGACCGGTGGAATTGCCGTAATCCTTGGGAAAATAGGAAGAAATTTTGCCGCGGGAATGAGCGGGGGAATCGCCTATATCTACGATCCTAATAATGATATGGACCGCAATAATTTCAATATGGAAATGATCGAGTTCGAGGAAGCTTCCGAAGAAAACCTTCAGGAATTGGAAGAACTCATCGTGAATCATTACCAGTATACCGAAAGTGAAATTGCCAGGGAAATCCTGAATAATTGGGATGAAGAGAAAAATAACTTCATCAAAGTAATGCCTACGGAATATAAAAAGGCACTTCAGCAAATGGAGAAAAAAAATAAAAAGGAAGAAGAAGTAGAGATTAAAACTGCATAAGAATGGGAGAATTACGAGGATTTTTAGAATACGAGCGCAAAGAAGAAGAAAATATAGTTCCAGAAGAAAGAGTTAGAAATTATAAGGAATTCCATAAGGAACTTCCCACCGGGGAATTACAGAAGCAGGGTGGACGCTGCATGGATTGCGGTATTCCGTTTTGCCACAGTGGTTGTCCGCTGGGAAATTTGATCCCCGATTTCAATGATGCCGTTTACCGAAATGAATGGCAGAAAGCCTTGAAAATACTACATGCAACGAACAACTTTCCGGAATTCACCGGGAGGCTATGTCCGGCTCCATGTGAATCGGCCTGTGTATTGGGAATTATAGAACCTCCGGTTGCCATTGAAATGATCGAAAAATATATCGTAGAGCGAGGTTTTAAAGAAGGCTGGATAAAGCCTGAACCTCCCGCACATCGTACCGATAAGAAAATAGCCGTTATAGGTTCGGGACCTGCAGGCCTTGCTGCTGCTCAGCAATTGAATCGCGCTGGTCACAAGGTGACTATTTTTGAACGAGATGCTAAAATTGGCGGATTGCTTCGGTATGGTATCCCGGATTTCAAAATGGAAAAGCATGTGATAGATCGCCGGCTTGACCAGATGAAAGCTGAAGGGATCGAATTTCAAACTAATACAGAAGTAGGAAAAAATTATTCTATCGAAGAATTAAAAAGCTTTGATGCTGTGGTTCTCTGTGGGGGTGCAACCGAAAGGCGAAAACTGCCAATTCCTGGTTCAGATGCTGAAGGCGTGGTACAGGCGATGGAATTCCTGAAACATAATAACGAAGCGGTAGACGGGCTACATGAAGTAGATGAAAGGCTTAGTGCGAAAGGCAAGGATGTCATCGTGATTGGTGGTGGTGACACTGGATCGGATTGCGTTGGAACTTCTAACCGACATGGAGCAAAATCGGTTACCAATTTTGAGATCATGCCATTACCTCCGGAAAAACGATCTTCAGAAAATCCCTGGCCTTACTGGCCATTCACACTGAAAACGAGTTCTTCCCATGAAGAAGGCGTGGAACGCAACTGGAGTATCCAAACCAAGGAATTTGTAAAGGATGATTCCGGTAAGCTGAAGGCATTAAAAACAGTACAGGTAGAATGGATTAAAAAGCCTGGGCAAAGACCGGAACTCAAAGAGATTCCAAATACCGAAAAAGAATGGCCATGTGATCTTGCCCTGCTTTCCCTGGGCTTTACCGGACCTGAAAAAAGTTTAAGCGAACAACTTGGACTGGAAATAGATGAACGAACGAACATCAAAGGAAAAAAAGATTACAGTACCAATGTTAAAAATATCTTTGTCGCTGGCGATATGAGAAGAGGGCAGTCTTTGATAGTCTGGGCGATCTCAGAAGGCCGGGAAGCGGCTCATCATGTAGATAAATACTTAATGGGCAAATCCAAACTTCCTGTAAAGGGAGAAGGTGATCTCCCAACCCCGTAGTATAAAATAGTTAAGATAAGATCTGTCTTAAAAGCCTTTCCAAAACCGCGGAAAGGCTTTTTTAATTTTTCAGAAGTAACTTATTTCTTTGAAGAGGCCTCCATATCTTCAAAATATTTCTTCTGAAGCTCAAGAGTTTTAGTATCCTTCTTTATCGCCTTTAGAGCCTCCACGATATTATCAACGGTATGAGTAGTTACCAGTTCCCCCAATTCCTTAGTACCGGTTTCCCCTTTCCCTGCATAATGATTAGGAAAAGAGGCATACCACCATATACTCCTGTAAACATGCGGAATTTCACTTAGCCGCTCCTGGTCTGCACCCGATTCGTTGGTAGCTCTTTCCTGTTGCACGAGTTCTGGGCGTAGATACAGAATTTCTGAAGTTTCTCGTTCCCCACCATGCATATCTCCTGAGGCATCAGATTTTCTCATTTCAGCAAGTTGCTTCTCATAATCTGGATCAGTATCAGGATCAAAAAAATAAACCGCGTAATCCCTCGGACTTTCCATTTGATTCTGAACGAAATATCTAAGCATATATGGGTTCCCGCCATGAGCGTTCACAATAAGGATTTTATTGAATCCATTTCTCGCGATTTCCTTGCAGGTAGCTTCCAGCAATTCCATGGTAAGATCGCTGGGAAGAGAAAAAGTTCCCTGTATATGCTTGGCTTCGTTTACCTGGCCATAGAGAAAATCTGGAAACACTACGGCATATTCTTTTTCCGCAGCTCTGTTTGCCCATTGCCTGGCCCGAATAAGGTCAGATCCAATAGGCCCATGTAATCCATGCTTTTCCAGGATCCCGATAGGAAGAATTATAGTTCTATTTGATTTTTTAAGGGCCTTCGGCCAGTCGCTGGCTGTTAGTTCATCCCATCTGTGCGGAATATTCTGGGCAGTAATAGAAGCGCTGATAAATAAGAAGAAGAGCAGTTTTTTAAGCATATCCATAAGATTAGTGAAATTTAACACGGCTTAAATTACGAATTCTATATAAAATAAGGCCAGTTGTATTCTGAAAGGAAACGCTCCACCAAAATAAAAGCAGCCCTTATCGACTGCTTTTTTTAAAATTCAAACGAATTGATTAGGTAATTACGAAGACATCAACTCAAAAGTTTGCTGGGCGATTTCGAGTTCTTCATTAGTAGGAATAACAAAAATTTTCACTTTCGAGTCTTCAGATTGTATCTCTCTTGATCTCTTTTCCCGAACCATATTTTTTTTCTCATCGATGTTGATTCCGAAGAAATCCATATCACTGCAAACAAGTTTTCGAATAACATCGCTGTTCTCTCCAATTCCCGCAGTGAAAACCAGCGCATCAACTCCGTTCATCGCTGCAACATAAGCCCCAATGTATTTTTTGATTCGGTATGCATTCATATCCAGGGCCAGCTGACATTGTCTATCTCCTTTTTCAGCCTGTTCTTCGATATCTCTAAGGTCGCTGTAGCCGGTTAGACCATACATCCCGCTTTTCTTATGCAACAGATCGCTAACCTCTTGCGAAGTATATCCAAGCTCATCTATCAGGTAAAAAATAACCGACTGGTCTATGTCGCCACTCCGGGTTCCCATGATGAGGCCGTTCACGGGCCCAAAACCAAGAGAATGGTCCATGCTTTTTCCATTTTTCACCGCGGTCATACTACAGCCATTGCCCAGGTGAATACTTATAATTTTCGAATTTTTATTCTGAAGAAGCTCTATCGCCTTTTGGGTGACATATTTGTGACTGGTGCCGTGAAACCCGTACAGCTGTATGTGATTCTTTTCATATAATTCAGTAGGAATCGCATACTGTGCAGCCATTTGAGGAATACTTTGGTGAAAAGCGGTATCGAAGACCGCTACCTGCACCGAATCTGGAAAAAGCTTTTCAGCAACTTCGATCCCTTTTAGATTGGGTGGGTTATGCAGGGGCGCGAGTGAAAAGTTGTCCCTGATCTTTTTCTTGACTTCGGAATTTATTCGAATGGTTTCCGAGAAAACGTTTCCACCATGGACTACGCGGTGGCCTACCGCAGCGATCTCATTCTCATACTTAATAACTCCCTTTTCAGAATTCATCAGATGATCTGTAATCGCTTTTAATGCAAAGGCATGATCTCTGGCTTCAATTTCTTCAGAAATGGAATCATTACCGGTTTTAAAGTGCAGCATGGCATTCTCAAGCCCTATTCGTTCCACCATTCCGGAGGCCAGCACCTTTTCAGAAGGCATTTGTATGAGCTGAAATTTTAAAGAAGAACTTCCCGAATTTATTATTAACACGTTTTTCATACTGAATCAGATTCCCTGTGCCTGAATGGCGGTTAGAATTACGGTATTATAAATATCGGCCACAGTACAACCGCGGCTTAGATCGTTCACTGGCTTGTTGAGGCCCTGAAGCATCGGCCCGATCGCCAGCGCACCAGTTTCTCTCTGCACTGCTTTATAGGTGTTATTCCCCGTATTCAGATCTGGAAAGATCAACACATTTGCCTGGCCTGCAACTTCTGAATCGGGCAATTTGCTTTTTCCTACACTCAAATCAACTGCAGCATCGTATTGAATAGGGCCTTCCACCTTTAGGTCTGGACGCCGTTTTTTAACTAGGGCGGTAGCTTCCCTAACCCGATCCACATCGGCACCCTTACCGGAAGTTCCTGAAGAATACGAAAGCATGGCGATCTTAGGCTCAATTCCGAAGGCAGCGGCACTTACAGCAGAAGATATGGCGATCTCAGCCAGTTCTTCGGAAGTTGGGTTAGGGTTGATCGCGCAATCTCCAAAAACGGAAACCCTGTCTTCCAGACACATGAAAAATACTGATGAAACTACCGAAACATCGGGCTTGGTCTTGATAAATTGAAGCGCGGGCAATATGGTATGCTGGGTGGTATGAGCGGCTCCCGAAACCATCCCATCTGCATGCCCCTTGTAGATCATCATGGTCCCGAAATAAGAAACATCGCTCATCCGATCTTTAGCCATATCCATATTTACCCCCTTGTGCTTTCTTAATTGGTAAAAAGTTTCAGCGTAATCCTGGAAATGAGATGATTTTACCGGATCTATCATATTGATCCTTGAAAAGTCCAGATCTAACTGGATCTTGGCGACCATTTTTTTGATCTCATCTATATTCCCAAGTAAGGTTATATCTACGAGATTCATATCAATAAGCCGCTTAGCCGCGGTAAGGATACGTTCGTCGTTACCTTCTGGCAACACGATATGTTTTTTGCTTTTCCTGGCGCGTTGTACCAGACCGTACTGAAACATTCGCGGAGTGATCCCCTGAGGTTTGTAATCTGTTAGCCGTTCCACAAGGTAATCAAAGGATACATACCGCTCAAAAGTGCTGATGGTTGTTTGTATCTTCTGAATACTATCGGCGTAGATATTGGATTTTATATCGCCAACTTTATTGGTCACGGTAAATGTACCTTCCTGAACCGAAATGATAGGAACAATATCAGATAATCCTTCGATCAATTTCAGAATCGATTCCTCAGGCGTTAAGCCACCAGTAAGAATTATTCCGGATATTCTGGGATAATTACTCGAAATATTGGCCTGTAAAGCGCCCAGAATGATATCTGCCCGGTCGCCGGGCGTGATCACCAGGCTTTCATCTTTAAGAGTGGTAAGATAATTGCGCAATTGCATGGCACCAACACCAAAACTTCCGCTTTGATTATTCAGAAAATCACCACCGAAAAGAACTTTTCCGTCTAATGCCTTTACGATTTCCTTTAAGGTAGGACTGTTGAGAGTAGGAATCAATGGAATGGCAAACACTCCTACATCTTCTGGAAGTATTCCCCGCATGTTCTTCTTTGCAGGCTCCAGGTTTTCTTCCAGGATCTTATTGCTTACCATCGCCATTACCTGTACCTCCTTCTCCTTGAATGCCTGGAAAGCCATTTGCTGACTTCCCAGCAATTGTTCCCAGGTCTTATTCGGACCGCTAACCACTATGATAACAGGAATTCCAAGGTTTTTGGCAATGACGGTATTTACATCGAATTCAAAAACGTTTCCTTCACCAGAAAAATCACTGCCTTCTACCAGAATAAAATCGAAATGATCTTCCAGCTTTTTGTATTTGGAGATGATGGTATCTATTACTTCTCCAGCCTTTCCTTCATTTCGCTTGAGGATCACCTCACTTCTGGTAAATGCATAGGTGTCCTCGTAAGGAATCTTTAAATTGAAGTAAGTGAGAATGGTATCGATATGATTATCCCTTTCACCTTCTGAAGTATCATTGATAATTGGCCGAAAGTAGCCTACCTTCATCATCTTACCCAGAAGAGTACGCATTAGGCCAAGGCTGATCATCGATTTGCCGCTATGGGATTCCAAAGTGGCAATATAAATCCCTTTGTTCATAGTGCTAATTTGTACGACAAAAATAAGGTTTATTGAAAGACGAGGCTTTTAAGCATTCCTTAAAAGATGCTAAACATGATATGTATCATATCTATTGGGTAAGTAAAAGAAGGAATTTAATGGGCTAGAAAAAGAAGGGAATTTTATCAAAGACGGTTACAGGCATGGCTCACTTTATTCAATAAAAAAACCCCTTCAGGAATCCTGAAGGGGTTTCAAAGGAAGGCGGCGACCTACTCTCCCAAAATGATAGCAGTACCATCGGCGCTAACGGGCTTAACTTCTCTGTTCGGAATGGGAAGAGGTGAGCCCCGTTGCTATAGCCACCTTAAAAGGTTAGTCATAAGCTTTCAGTTTACAGCTTTAAGCTTAAAGCTGATTGCTTAAGACTGTCACGCCTGGGCGTGACCAATATTGTTGACATATCTAAAGAAACAAAGAAATGTAGAGAACTTACATGTAATAAAGTAAGCATTTGGCGGTCCTGGAGTTTTGCGGCCCCAGGACCATCACGCATCAAGCTTTACGGAGTATTAGTACTACTCGGCTATGACATTACTGCCTTTACACCTGTAGCCTATCAACGTGGTAGTCTCCCAC